>CBDCFT010000034.1:0-14258 GCA_965216365.1 Arenicellales bacterium
CGTACTGATACTGCGCTGAATCAAGTGATGCTATCTGCACAAAAGGCGATCGACGATGGCCCCGACATCCAGCAGGCGGGTGCGCGGCAGTTTTCCTTTTCTTTGGCGCGAATTTACATAAGCAGCCTGTTGTTGGAGCATGCGCAGTGGTGTCGGGGGAAACGTGACTTCGGACGAGTCGCATAAAATTAATGCCGCGACGATCTATTGGGGGGCAACAGGCAATTGTTAACGACACTCTAAATAAATCAACGGTCCCTTAGATCTAAAGTTTGCTTCAGCTTATCAATCAGTGCTTGCACGTCACGTTTGCCCGAAAGGTGTGATGCCAGTTTGATTTTTCTGTCGTCAACGAGGGTTGCGGTGATATCGTAATAGCGTTTATTGCCGCTACTCATGGTGGATTCGGTAGTGATGTTTTTGAATTTGTAGCCGGAAATTCGTTCGGGTTGGCCGAGTCCAAACAATCCCTTGCGAAATTCCAGCACCTCGCTGCGCAAAACTATCTCGGTTCGGTGTAACCACATATACGTCGCGCCCCATAGCATCAACACACCAAATAACCGAATATTGAGCCGAGTATATAATGCGTAGTCACAAAAAACGCGACTCCCGCACCAGTGAATATCAATCCGAATAACGTAATCACTGTCGATACACCTTTGTTGCGTGCGGCAGGAAAATAGAAACGTTCTCCCTGACCGGTGAGTTTGTAAACGACTCCGGTGCGTTGCCAGTCGCCATGATCGCCGGATGCGGAAATGTTTGTGGATTTGGCTGGGATCTCTACATAGTATTTCTCACCGCGGTTAAATACCGGGAGGTCAAAACTGGCCGCGAAGTCGGCACCGGGAATGTCAGAGTGTGCATCCAATCGCCAGATGATGGAATCATCGCTGTTTGACCAGTCGCACTGCGGCTGGTCTTTCGGAATGTGAAACCGGATGGGTAGGCTCAAGCCATTCATGGATTCGTTAATAGTGATAGGCAGACGTTGCTCGTCTTGCCAAAGTATCTTTTCTGTCGAACGCCGGTTTTTTCCGCTGCCGGATTTACGCTTGCGAATACAACTCAGTGTTATATTGATTTCGTTGCCGCGTGGAATCTCTGATGGGCAGGTTAATGTTGCGCTTAACATTCCTCCCAATGCGACCGGCACACTGTCCAGGTCGAGTTTTGCCAGACCAAATCGTTTCCATTGCCGGTATGCGCTGACCGCCCAAACCATGAGGCCGATGCCGACTACCGGAAATAGAATCCCAAGTAATGCCGGGTAGTTCCGTTTTTCGACTATTTCATTTGGCAGGATGAAGAGTAACGGTGACGAAACGATGTTCCAGATGGCGGCGAATACAATAGCGAACCACATTTTCGCTTTGTTGCCGGATCGGAGTACCCCTTGTGACCATTCTTCTCGCCACATCCACGGGTGGCCGGGGTGTTGTTCTTTTAGCGTATTTTCGGTTTTTAATTTACTTCCGCCCCACCAGCCAGCTACGATTATTCCAAAACCTACGCCACCAAAAAGCAGTGCGAATACGGCCATAAATCCGAACATGCCCCAACGCATGTTGCGAAATATAACGACTGGGTTGGATCATCCGGATTAACCCATGCCCTAATTGGCTCACCCGACTCTAGATGTTGTTTTAGTTTGTCGTAGGCGTCGTGGTGAAACGAGCCAATATTATCGCTGCCGGATGAAAAAGAAATCTTGTCATTTTGATAGGTATCCGTAGACCACTGGTAACGGTATTCACCTTCGGCGCGATAAGTCGGACCATCCTCTCCCTCACTGATATGCAGATTTGCCGCTAGAACAGTTGCCGGTACCGACTCCCAATCTTTCGCGTCCCACCATCCCAAAAGATTTTTGACAGCGAATACCCCTGCCACTAATCCGAACAGTGCAAATAACCCGCCAAATAGGGTGAGGCAGCCGACGCCTTGCTTAATGTCAGTTAGTTTGCCCACGATTAAAGATCGTACTACATCTTGTGTTTTTGGCTCTTGATTCTACTTGTTAGATACCAACATAAAAAAATTAATATCCCGGCAACTAAGATAAAAGGAACAAGCGCGACAGCGGCTGTTCTAGAAAACCAGTCTAATCGCATTTGTCGAAACACAACGGATTCACCAGGCGTGTCCGGGTTTACCCAAACGGTAATTGAGGTTTTAGAGTCCAAATGTTCCTTTAAAATACGATAAGCTTGTTGCTGAAATGCCCCGACACTGTCACTGCCAGTTGAGAATGATACATTCCTGCCACGGTAAGTTTGTTCGAGCCACTGGTAGGTGTAGCGAGTTTCCGCCTTGTGGGTAGTCCGATCGTCATCTTCAAAGACCGCCAATTTTGCATATGTTACTGTCGCCGGAACCGGTTCCCAGGCCCGCGCGTCCCGCCACTTCAACAGGTAGGTTGCCGGAATACGACCCAAGCTAATTGTCGGCACCATGAGGCCTGCGACCAACAGAAGCAAGCTGATTACGATGGTTAAATCACGCGCCGTTATCATTTCAAATTGTGGGGTCAGTGCATTACGTGGCACTCACAGTATGTTAAGAATGTGTTCGATAGTTCTGTCAAAATTGACACGCAGTATAGATAATACAAACAAAACAGTCATTTAAATAAAATTATGTCGAGAGATCGAGCCGCAAGACGACCACGTCGCACCAAACAGGCTGGCGTATTACAAGGTCAACCCGAGTTTCAACAGCCGCGCAATTTATACTCGCCAATGGACATTATTTCAGCGGATCAGTTGGAGGCGATTCACAATGCATCGCTAGATGTGTTGGAGAATATCGGCGTTAACTTTTTGCTGGATGATGCGAGAGAGATTTTAAAGCGTACGGGTGCTGACGTGGATAGTGACGGCATGCGCGTACGTTTTGATCGTAGTTTGATTGAAGAGTCGATCGTACATGCGCCATCGTCCTTTACCCTGCATGCGCGAAACCCAAAACACGATTTGCGTTTTGGTGAGCGGCACATTGTTTTTTCTTCGGTCAGTAGTCCACCTAATGCATCGGATATCGAAGGTGGGCGACGCACAGGAAATTTTAAAGACTATTCCGATTTTTTGCGTTTGGCGCAGAGTCTTAACATTGTGCATATGACTTTCGGTCATCCGGTAGAACCTATCGATATTGATCCGGCGACACGACACCTTGTTTCGACAAAAGCACGCATTGAACTAACCGATAAATGTTTCTCGGGATATTCGCTTGGTCATCAGCGCATTCTGGATGCCATCGAGATGGCGCGTATTGGACGCGGTATTTCCGAACAACAACTAATGGAAGAACCCAGTATTATCACAAACGTCAACGCAAACTCACCGTTGCAATTCGACATACCCATGTTGTGGGGCATGATCGAGCTGGCGCAACGCAGGCAACCGGTTGTCGTAACACCGTTCACGCTGGCCGGTGCGATGGCGCCGGTAACAGTAGCGGGGGCGTTAACCCAGCAAAATGCCGAAGCATTGGCGGGACTGGCGTTTTTACAAGTTGTTAATCCCGGAACACCCGTCATTTACGGCGGTTTTACATCCAATGTGGATATGAAAACAGGTTCCCCTGCGTTTGGTACGCCGGAGAATGCCAAGGCAACCATCATCGGCGGACAGTTAGCGCGCCGTTACGGCATTCCCTATCGTTCGTCAAACTGCAATGTGTCCAACGCGCCGGATGCGCAAGCAGTTTATGAAGCGCAAGCGTCGATTTGGAGCGCGGTGCTCGGACATGTCAATTTGTTGAAGCACGCTTTTGGCTGGTTGGAGGGTGGATTGTGTGCATCGTTTGAGAAATACATTATCGATGCAGAGATGTTGCAAAGTATGGCAGAGTTTCTGAAGCCGGTTGCCGTTGACAATAGCGAGTTAGCCGTTGATGCGATCGCGGACGTGGGACCGGCGGGACATTTCTTCGGCACAGCGCACACATTGGAGCGCTACGAAAATGCTTTTTACACGCCGTTGTTATCGGATTGGCGCAATTACGAAACCTGGTCGGAAGATGGCAGCGTTACAGCGACAGAACGCGCCCACCGCATCTATAAAACAATTCTACAAGAGTACGAACCGCCTGCGCTCGATGAGTCAATCAGTGAAGAGCTAACCGCCTTTGTTGATAAAAGGATTTCCGATGGCGGTGCGCCGGTTTGAAAGTATTTTGTTTTCAGTTGTAGGTGAAAAAGTGACGCGTCTTCCATCCAGTAGAGCAAAGTATCCAGCTAGTAGATTGCGCGAGCAAGCCTACCCCCGCGCAGACAGGGGTTCACTCCTGTGAAAATATTTCATTGCGAGGTAGTGGTTGCACAACCGAAACTTCTCCCGCCCTGATAAAGGGAAGAGGGTGAAAAATACGTTTTTCTGCACAAAGTGCGGTCAAATCGATTGACATTATTGGTGCTTGGCAATTGGTTTTCAGTTTCGGTATTTGAATGATTTGTCAAATCGCCCCAAGATGTAATCTCCGCATGCAATGGGTTCATACTTGGGTTGCTCAGATTTTTTACAAACAACTTTCGGATCGATCAGCGTCTCGAAGTTGGGGTCGACAGCGGTCACCAATGAATAACGGTCTTTACCAGATGTATTTACAACCCGATGAGGTGTGGAGCGAAATCGATCATTGGTCCAGCGTTGCAACAGATCTCCGACATTGACGACCAAGGTATTTTCAATAGGGTGAGCCGTAACCCAGTCGCTGTTCTTGTCCTGTACTTGTAGTCCGCCGATGTCATCCTGGCAGAGTAAAGTAAGACAACCAAAATCCGTGTGCGGTGCAACACCAAATTGATCATCACCTAAGTTGGGTGGTTGCGGAGGATAATAAACCAGCGACGCTCGCGATATCGGTGCATCAAAACTATGGTTAAAGCTGTTTTCGGGAATACCCATAGCAATAGCGAAAGCTCGAAACAAGTCTATTCCACAGGCGTTACAAGCTTCAAGGTAAGGGTAGACCTGATCTTTAAATTCTGAATCAAAGTCCGGCCAACGGTTTTGCACTAAAAAAGAATCGGCGTTAAGACGCGGGTCGCCATCATCCATTTTCAAACCCCAAATAAAACTTTCCTTCAAATCCGCCTTCGCGTCATCGTACATTTTTGACTGCCCGATAGCAAGAAAGCCACGATGATATTCATCCATGGCGATCTTGTTCTTCTGCTCAAACGGATAAGCAAAAAATCGCCGCGCAGCGGTGCGTGCACTCTCAATCAAGTTACCGTCAATGCCATGATTGACGATATAAAAGAAACCGACACTTTCAACCGCATCGAGAATTTGTTTAGCGGTTTCTTTTGCATTGCAGTCATTGCGTAGAGGTTCGATGTCGATTATAGGTATCGCGCCGACGTCAATATGTTTTGCGCTTGCGTAACTCATTCTAGTGTCGTCTTACCGGTAATAACCTACATGATCGCCATGCAAAGAGACGCCCAGGCCATTGAGTAAGCGATTGACATAACAGAAATACCCACATACCTGATTGACTTCCAGAATCTCTCCATCGCTCGCGCCAGCATTTTGCGCGGTGAGAATATCATCTCGTTTCATATTCGCGGGGTCCAATGTGAGTTTCCTGGTGTATTGTAATAAGGCTAGTTCTTTTCCGGCAAAAGTTTCCTCCAGAGTGTCGTGTTTTAACGACTCGATCATTTCGTCCGCCGTATTTTTGTCATCAAGTAAGTCGGTAAAATTGACCGAATGATTCGCATAACTGTACTCGCATTTATTTAACATGCTGGTGTAGGTTCCAACCAGCTCCAGAAACCACAGTGGTAAAGTGTTGCTGTCATTATGTAACACCGCCTTATATAACGCGACATGACCGTCCATAGTATGTGGTCGCAGGCTATGTACACGCATGACATTGTCTACCGTACCAATCGGCGTGCGAGCACGATCTAGCGTTGCCTTCAACTCCGGCCCGGCATCTTCATCCGAAATTATTTCAATCCAGGCGCTCACAGTGCTGCTCTCACATTAATTCCTCTTCGAATGGATATACCGACATTCTCTGTACGCTATTCTTAGTAACTAATACTTGTTCCTCCAATTTAACACCTTCCGCGCCGTCAACTTCGCCGATATAACTTTCCACGCTTAACACCATATTCTCCTCTATCACGCCGTCGCAGGTAAATTCGGTCCAATCCAAAGGGTGCACAATATCCGGGTATTCATCCACCAAACCGACGCCGTGCATCACGACTGAATATCTATTAGGTAAAAACTCTTCAGGTACTTTGAATGATTTTTCCGATAATTCACGAAAAGTCATTCCGGGCCGGAGCAAGTCGATATTAAATTCAATTTGCTCGTATGCGACATTGTACAAACGCTTCTGTTCGTCGGTGGCTTTCGACGGGCCGCATAAAAATGTGCGTGATATGTCGCAGCAGTAACCAAATGGGCCGATCATATCGGTATCGAACGCAACCAAATCACCTGAACGGATCAGCTTTTCACCGCATTCCTGATACCACGGATTTGTGCGTCCACCGGATGTGAGTAAGCGGGTTTCCATCCATTCGCCGCCGTTGCGATTATTGACATGCGCCATCTCAGCCCACAGTTCCTGCTCGGAGATCCCGGGTCGCAGTTCTTCACGCATCTTCGCCACACCTGCTTCGCACACAGACACGCAAATATTCATACAGGCGATTTCATCCGGTGATTTAATGACACGTGCTTGTTCCAGCACCGCCTGGCCGTCGCAAACTTCAATCCCGTAATCGATGATCGACGCGTAACCCATCGCGCCCATGCGATCAATGCCGAGACGTCGGTTGTTGCCACAGTGGGTATGCAATAAGTCGTCTATTTCCGCGGCCCAGGGTTTGGCAGCGTCCGCCACCTTGTCGCCGTTGGTCTCGTAGTACCAATTCTTCGGCGGTCGCAGTTCATCGACTGTGTTGGAAAAACTCTCAATGGGCGTGCCGACTTCGGCATCGAACAAAATGACTGGCCCTTCGATCGGTACAAAGACATAACGCGTCGGATAGTGGCCGGTAAACACCGCCATGTTACGTGTGCCGGTGGCGTAACGAATGTTTGCCATGTCGTAGAGTAGACAGGCGCCAATATCCCGTCGCATGAGTTCATTGCGCACGCGTTCAAGTCGATAAGAGCACATGCGTTGCATATCGATTTGTGGTTCAAAATCTTTTAATCCCGCACCTAGTGTTTTCTTGGCAGCGTAGTACGGGTTTTTATTGTCGCGCATGTGGGGGGCTAACTACGGAATCTATTAATCATTGAGGTTGTGCGCATACTAAATCGGTTGTCATTGCGAGCGTAGCGAAGCAATGACACGATACGCAATGTAGTAATAGTCCTACCGCCCGCCACTCACATCAACCAATGCCCCGGTGGTGTAAGAGGCATCATCTGACAGCAGCCATAAAATTGTTTTTGCAATTTCTTCCGGATAACCACCGCGTTTCATCGGAACAGCTTGTTTTACCCGTTCGACCCGGTCCGGTTCGCCACCGCTGGTGTGAATGTCGGTATGAATCACGCCGGGACGCACGGCGTTAACGCGAATGCCTTCTTCGGCCACTTCTTTTGCAAGGCCCACTGTCATGGTATCGATGGCGCCCTTGGATGCAGCATAGTCGATATACTCATTTGGTGCACCCATCCTCGCCGCGACGGATGATACGTTTACGATGGCGCCACCTTGCCCGCCATGTTTGGTCGACATGCGTTTTACCGCTTCACGTGCGCACATAAATGAACCCGTTACATTGGTAGTAAGTACGCGGCTTAACCGACCGGAATCCATTTCTTCCAGACGCATATGATGTTCAAGAATCCCCGCATTATTGACCAGTGCCGTTAATGTTCCGAGTTCTTTATCGATTGTTTCAAACAAGTAAATGACATCTTCCTCTTGCGACACATCAGCAGCGACGGCGATAGCTTTTCCACCACCCACTGTGATGTCATTAACCACGGCATCAGCCGCGGCTTTATTGTTCACATAGTTCACGCAAACCGTATAACCATGCTGCGCGGCGAGCCGCGCGGTTGCCGCACCGATACCCCGACTAGCTCCGGTAATAAGAAGAATTGCCGTCATGGTATTAGTCGATCCCAATGTATTTTGTTGTTCGTGTCGAGTTTTGTAACGTGGAATTAAATGAGACACATTCTAATGCTGCGTGCTCCAGATAAACAAACTTACCGTCCTTCCAATATTTTTTATTATCGACATAAATCGTCGTATCAAACATCGACCAGGCGATTTCACCGGGAGGGTAGTCGCCGCAGGTGTGAAAATGAGTATATCGCGGGCTGGCAAACGCTACGGCGCCCCAACGTTCGATGTTTTCAATGGCAGGGTGAGGATAATGAGTCATGGGATTCACACCCGCATGCCAGGAATGAACATTACAAGGCTCGATGCCGAACAACGACCCTATGTGATCATAATGTCGTCTGATGTTTGCGACGGTAGTGGCATCACCTTCGAAATCGCGAATTTTCCCATTTTCGACGAAAACACTAACCGAGTGATCAAGAACCAGATTTGCAGGTTCGTAGTGCCGGTTGCTGGTGGCGGATAACCAGTGCGTAATCACGGCACGGCCACTCATGGTGTCACAGGGAATCGGTGGAAAAATGACGATGGGAAACGTACCTAGTGTGAACGCATTATCATTGACCGTTCGTCGTGACCCTTGGTTTTGAAAAGTGCCTTTTAAATCTGTACCTAACGGGCAGGTGATACGCCATTCATTTGCGTTATCTATGTCTTGCAACAAGCTGCCCAACATTTCCTGCATGATGTTGTGTGGTGTGGTACAAAAATCGGACCCCAGCAGCTCCGCGTCCAGGGCGTAACACACAGTCTTGGTTCCTCGGCCCCGAATTTTAGTAAAACGAATGTTGTCGCCGATTCGGCTGAAGAAAATGGTGTGATCGCTTTTATCGACTTCCCCAGCCAGGGAATCGGGAAAAGTCTCGGGGCCTTTTATCAGCGCAGGTTTTACCACGCGAACGTATGCACCGAGCTGCCGGGCCTCGTGCTCTACAATTTCAACGGCGTCATAGTGATAAAAACTTGCGTCCGGCTCTGCTATCAACAACACTGACTGACCGGACTGGACATTGATACAGTTGCGCAGAAGATTTTGCGCGCCGGCTGTTTGTTGGTGGGTGGCTTGCACGTCGTTTGATTGAAGTTACGATGACGCTTAAGGCTAGATGGTTTCCAGCGTACGGTCAATCAATCTCTTGTGTCGTGTGATAATGAGTTCTAAAATGCCGTGAATTCGTGGTTCGGAATGAGTGACAAAAACATGAGTGCAGGAAATAATGATCGGAGTAATCTGCCCATAGAAGCAATTGTTGATCTTGAACGTTACCCGATAAATGATTTGTCGAGTGCGGCTGGCGATGAATTGTTGAAACGTTGCCGGCGGGATATGGAGGCTTCCGGTGTTTGTTTATTGCATGGGTTTTTAACAACCCAGGCGATTGCGCAGATTACCGCGGAAGCGAACGAAGGTTTGCCAAAGGCATTTTTCTGTCACAACACGCATAATGCCTATTTAAAAAATGACGATGACTCATTTGACCAAAATCATCCACGTCGGCGTCGTTTGCAAACGGATGTCGGTTCAATCGCATATGATTACTTGCCGCAACAAGGTGCGTTGTGTCGTTTGTATCAATGGGATCCGCTAACGCAATTTATCGGCAAGGTGTTAGGTCATGATGCATTTTATCGCGGAGAGGATCCGTTGGGCGCGTTGTCAATAAACGTTTTCGAACCCGGTGGTGGTCACTCATGGCATTTCGACGAATCACACTTTACCGTCACCATTATGATCCAGCCGGCGGAGCGAGGTGGTGTATTTGAATACGTGCCCAATATTCGCACGGCGGACAACGACAACTATGAAGAGGTAGGTCAGATTTTGGATGGCCGGCATCCGGGGGTTTTGGAATTACCGTTCACTCCCGGCACATTGTCGATATTCGCCGGCCGCAATACCTTGCATCGTGTGACCACTGTTGAAGGAGCGTGTCATCGTCTGGTTCCGGTGCTGACTTATGACGTTAAACCGGGATCAATGAATAGTGACGAAGTTAGAAAGTTGTTTTGGGGGCGCACGGGCCAGGAGCAGGCCGCATGAACGTGATGCCTATACCCGACTCAAAAGTCACGCAGTTCGAACGCGATGGTGCGATCAAGCTCAGTGGCCTGTTCGATCAGAAATGGTTAGATCAACTCGCGATTGGCGTTGAGAAAAATTTTGCCGACCCAGGCCCCTGGGCGACAAAATACACGCCGGATGGTGCGCCAGGAGACTTTTATGATGACTATTGCAACTGGTCGCGTATCGATGAATATCGCGAATTCGTTTTAAACTCACCTGCCGCCTCCATCGCCGGGCAGTTGATGCGTTCCAGCGAGAGCCGAATTTATCATGAACACGTTTTGGTTAAAGAACCGGGTACCAAGGAAAAGACGCCGTGGCATCATGATTTGCCTTACTACGGACTGGAGGGTTCGCAAGTGTGTAGCATCTGGTTGCCGCTTGACCCTGTGCCGAGAGAGGCGTGTCCCGAGTTTATTGCAGGTTCCCACCGATGGGGGAAAGAGTTTTTGCCGCGCTTGTTTGTCAGTCATGAAAATTATGCCGATGTGCAGGATCAATACGAGCAGATGCCCGACATCGACACGATGCGTGATCAGTACGAAGTGTTGTCCTGGGATTTAGCACCCGGTGATTGCATCGTGTTTCACATGTTGACACTACACGGCGCGCCGGGAACGGAAGCGATCAAGACACGCCGGCGTGGTTTTTCTACGCGCTGGATGGGTGATGATGCGGTTTTTGCTAAACGCCCCTGGGACACGTCGCCGCCATTCCCGGAAGTTGAACTCAATCCCGGTGATTTAATGCATCACGCTTCGTTTCCGGTAGTGTGGTGTGCGGGGAGCTAACAATTAGACTTTAGCAAACAAAAATACCCTCGCCCATTCCGAGATAGGGTATTTACCGAATAGTTACTCGGAAGTGGTGCTGTCTGTCGCTACAGTTGTTGTTTCAGAAACTTCAGCAGCATCTTTCTTGAGCGCACTGGTTAATCCACTCAGGTCACCAGCGTTTAGACCGAGGTCAGCCAGCAACTAGTCAACTCCTTTGTTTGTTTGAACGAGACTCCTGGGTAAACCAAACAACTAATCCCGGTACACCCAGCAGTAATTCGCGTGCGCGTTTCGCTAATGCAAGCGTCAGTGCTTGCGCAGGCGTCAGTCCTAATAAGGTACCAACTAAAACCAGTGCGCCTTCGGTAACGCCGACGGCACCGGGAACCAGGAAGCCTAAACTGCGCGCGGCGAACGCGAAACTTTCCAGTATGACCAGATGGGAAAGCGGTACTGAAATTTCAAGTGCATACAATATTAAAAACGTTTCACCTGTCCCTGCAAACCACGCTGACAGCCGCCAACAAAAAGAAAACAATACGTTTTTACGTTGCGAATAGATTCGTTTGATTTTCGTCGCAAACTGTTCGGAGTTTTTAACGAGTGCTTGCCAGTGATCGTGGTTTGCTGAACGTGCAACCACGTATGAAGTGATTTTGGATAAACCTCGGGACTGAAAATAAACGAAACCAACCAATAGCACTAACAATAATAAAACACCCGTTGCCGCCTGTGTAACAAAATCACTTGAACCAACGGCATAGAATAAAAACAGGACGCCGGTTAGCGTAAACAAGGTCTGGGTAAACAATCCAACCGAGAAATCCGCTAACACTGTACTGCCCGCGGTTGCTCCGTCGACATCGTGTTTTGTGAGTAAACGCGCCCGCACAACTTCTCCTCCGATTTGTGCGACCGGTAACAGATTGTTTACCGATTCGGTTATCCAGCGCATCACGAAAAGACGCAGCGAGTGGGGACGAACATTGTTCTTTAGTAATTGCCGCCACCCTATTGTGTGAAGATACAAAGGAATGAGATGGAACAAGGTGACAGGCAGAATAAACCAGCTTACCGATCGCAGACCTTCGGTCAGGTCGCCCGCGTCCGAACGCACAACCAGGAAAGCGACCAGACTCAGACCGGCAAGCAATAGAAGCGATTGAAACCATGTCTTCTTGTTTGAGGATAGACCGAACAAAAGCGTGTGCTAAGCTTTGTTTATGAAAAATGTTGGCAGATTTGTCATGCTTTTAAGTGTGGTCGCTTTTTGCATTGTGTCATCCGGATGTATTACTACCAGTACCGCCGATGGCCGCCGTTTATTTACCGCGAGCGAGCAATTCCGGCTTTACGTTGAACAGGTTTTTCGACGACACAATCGTGTGACCAATGATCTTATTTATTTGTTACCGGAAATAGAACAATCCGACGCAGCATTGTTTTTCCGCTTGACTCAGGCCGAATCGAACATGCTTAAAAGTTGCCGTCATCTCAATAAACTTGCTACCGGTTACCGGGATGATCGCAAACCGGGATATTTCAAACGAATGAAAATGTCCCGCAGCGCAGCGCAATGTGACCGATCAACACAAACGACGAAAATGCTCTTGGAAGAGTTTGGCGTCTGAGCAGGTATTCTCTATTGTGTGCCGGCATCAAGACGTCGACGTAAAAATTTCACAATAGCTCCGCTTAGAAAGTTAAATCCCACAGGTGTCATGGCTAAAAACGATGTCTTGTGCCCGTAGTTAATCGTTATTCGTTCGGGTTGTCCCAAAGCATTCCACATCGCATTGCGTGCACTTTCCGGCATGCAGGCGTCATTACGTGCGTCAATAATAAGAACGTTTTCGGGGTTTACTTTACTAACATAGATGGCCGGATCCAAGTCGCGGTACATTCCTTCGACAAATTTTTGGTATTTATCGACCGTCCAGTTGAAGCGTTCGGTAATGACTTCCCGCACGTCCGCTAACCTTCCATAACAACGTGCAATCATTTTGCCCGGTTGCGCAGCACCCATTACAAGCACCGAAGCGTCAACACGTCCGTCGTGGGACAGCACCAGCCCTGTGGCAATCGCGCTGATGCTGAAACCCACTAGACCAATGCGTTGTGAGTCGATTTCAGGCTGTGCTTCGCTCCAATCGATAAGACGACGAATATCGATAACATTTGTTTGCAGACGATCGGTGGTATTGTTGATTGCCGCAGCGAATGCATTTTCATTAGTGGATTGTTTTAATTCTTCCCAGTCAAATAATTGCTGCGGCCCTTCCACCCATAACACATTTAGCCGTCCTTTGCTTTTTTTGAGAATAGAGTTTGTGATTTTCTTCGGCGGGTAGATTGAACTTCCCCAAATCGGCAGGACTATAATCAATCCTTTAACACCGGGTTGTTTACTTTGATAATAACGAGCGCTGATTAAATTATCCGGTTGTGCATTATTGCCGATTGAAGGCATACGTATCTGGCGTAGCACATAATTTTTGCTTTCCTCTTCATACAGGATTCGATTTTCGAACGGGACGGGTTGTTGTGTGTATTCGAATAGACTGGAAGAGGGCGTCGATGTTTCAATAACGGGATTGTTGCCGGGTTGGTAGTGGAAATGTGTGCGGCCAATACAACCCGTTGTAAGAAGACAAAGCAGTAAGATAGCGCAACACGTGTGGTGTCGATTCATGTTTTTACTATCCGGAATGATCTTTAATCTGCCGCTCCAGTTCCGCCAGCAAATCCGTAAAGTTTCCATCGTTTAACAAGGCATTGTATTCGCCGCGCTTCAAGGCAAGATCGCTGACACCGTCCACAACAATATTGATAATACGCCAACCGTTTTTCGCGTCGCTCAAATGGTATTCGAATCCGATAGATGATTTGTTTTGCATGTGTAATTCGCTTGTTACTACCACGCGGCCACGCTTCGATGGTTCTTGTTCAATGATTTCGAATCGTTCATTGTTGTATGAGGAGAAGCGATTGGCATAGGTTGAAATACTGAGTTCACGAAATTTTTCCAGGAATTGCGCTTTTTGCGCGTCGTCAAATTCCTGCCAGTGCCTTCCCAGAGCCAACCGGCCGATTGTCGTAATGTCCAGCGTCGCATCCACGATAGGCGCAATTTGCTCAAAACGTTGTTGGTAATCAAGATCGCCATTTTTCATCAATGCGATTAACGAATCCTGTAAATGACTGACGGTGTCTTTTGCCTCTTGCGCGAAAGCGTCTAGACCCAGGCACGCGGCAACAATAGTCAGGGCTAGACGCTGAGCGAATTTAAACCG
>CBDCFT010000035.1:0-16679 GCA_965216365.1 Arenicellales bacterium
CTCGATTCGGTAACCCGACTTTTTACGACTACGATAACATCTGGTCGATAATCATCGATAGATGTTTAAGAAATGAAGGTCGCGCAAGGTTTTGCGGCGCATTTGTCGACTGGGACAACACCGCACGTTATGGTAAGCGGGCGCTGATTTTTAAAAATGCTTCTCCTAAACGATTCGAGTTTTGGATGAGTAAACTCGTTGACAAGCTAAAAACCAACAACGTGCGGCATGATTTCATATTTATTAATGCCTGGAATGAGTGGGCGGAATGCGCTTACCTTGAACCTGATGAGTACCACGAATTTGCATACCTTGAGGCTCTTAGGCGCGTCATATTGGAGTAACGTGATGATCTTATGTATTCTAAAAAAGGATGTTATAGAAATTTTCAAGAGAACCCGCCTCCGGCATACTTGCGTTAGAGGTGATACGTAAGAATGGCATAGCCAATGACACTTTTTGATGCTGAACACATCATCAACTACGGGAAAAACCACTACACTCGGCCGGACCGCGCAGCCATCGAAGATACAAACTACGGGCGCCTTGTCGCCATGATTCCATCTCTCAGCCATTGGCTACCAATTTAGGGGAAATCAAAACAAGAAGGAAGCTAGGTGCTTTATTGCAATCTATTGATTTTTAAACGAAAATAGTTGTGATTCTTGAATTTTCTGCCGATATTTGATCAGAAATTATCGGATCTAGGTATTACAATCGTTAACAGTTTCTTACTGTCTGAGGGCGTCAAAGCAGAGTATGATTTCCAAGTGGGGTTACATCTATAATGCATTGGTTAATTGGTTATAAGTCGATACTGACGGGATAAATGGCTACACCTAATATTTCACTCAATTTAAGCGGGTTTGCGCGGCGTCTGGTTGTTGGCGGCCTTGTCAACGAGTCTGACGCATTTGAGGTCTCAAATCGAGCGCGCGAAGAAGGCAAATCGTTCTTGTCGGAGCTTTTGGCGGGCGATTCTGTCGATACTGGGGCGGTATGCCTTGCGGCATCTCACGAATTTGGTATTCCAATAGTTGATTTGGAGACAATTGATTGGGATAACGCTCCGGTAGACCTTATTCCAGAAAAGTTAGTCCGTGAGCACATAATTCTGCCGTTACACAAACGCAGCTCTAAACTATTCGTGGCGGTCAGCGACCCCAGTGATTCACGCACGCTGAACAACATTAAATTCCACACCGGCCTCGGCATAGAACCCATTTTAGCCGATAAGCGCCAACTCGATAAAATAATCGATGTCGCACTGGATATGAACGATACGTCGTTGGCTGACATGGTCGGCGATGACAGCCTGGATGACCTGGAAGTCGGATCAGATGCCGCAGATGATCAAGGCGTTACGGAAGATCAGATCGACACACCCATTGTCCGATTTGTTAATAAAATTATCGTCGATGCAATTAAGCAAGGCGCATCGGATATCCATATCGAGCCGTACGAAAAAAGAACCCGGGTTCGATTCCGTGTCGATGGCATGCTGCACGAAGTGGCGTCACCGCCGCCCGCGTTGACACCGCGGGTCATTGCGCGCATAAAAATTCTTAGTGCACTTGATATTGCGGAACGGCGTATTCCGCAAGATGGGCGTATGAAAATCAAATTGTCCAAGTCCAAGACGATTGATTTTCGTGTCAGCACATTGCCCACTTTGTTCGGCGAGAAATGCGTGATTCGTGTGCTGGATACGTCCGCCGCGAATCTCGAATTGTCGACTCTCGGTATGGAGGAAGACCAGCTCGCACTTTATTCAGAAGCCATCAAGCGGCCTTACGGTATGATCTTAGTCACCGGCCCCACCGGTAGTGGTAAAACAGTATCGCTATATTCAGCGCTCAGGGTGCTTAACACGCCCGGAGTCAATATTGCCAGTGCCGAAGACCCGGTTGAAATAAATGTCGAAGGTATCAACCAAGTCAACGTAAACGTCAAGGCCAATCTCACTTTTGCAACCGCGCTTCGCTCGTTTTTAAGACAGGATCCGGACATCGTGATGGTCGGTGAAATTCGTGACCTGGAAACAGCGGAAATCGCTATTAAGGCAGCCCAAACTGGTCACTTGGTGTTATCGACTCTCCACACAAACGACGCCCCAGCTACACTGACGCGACTTTTGAACATGGGTGTCGCTGCATTCAACGTCGCATCATCCGTGCATCTTATTATGGCGCAACGGTTATGCCGGCGACTCTGTGAAGCATGCAAACAGCCTGCCGATGTCCCGGATGTTGCATTACTGGCAGCCGGTTTTAAAGAAGATGACATTGGAAATATCCAACTGTTCGAGCCTGTAGGCTGCGGTTCGTGTACCGGGGGTTACAAAGGCCGGACCGGTATTTATGAAGTCATGCCGATCTCGGACGAAACAACACGAATCATGCTCGACGGCGGCAGTCAACTGGACATCGAAGAACAGGCGCGTAGGGAAGGCGTTAGAGACCTGCGCGAATCCGGCTTATTAAAAGCAAAGGCGGGCATTACCAGCCTTGCGGAAATCGAACGTGTAACCAACATGTAATCCCTACATGTAAACAAGGAATAAAAAGTCATGGCAAAGAATCCGAACACTAAACTGAACGCTTACACGTGGGTTGCGACTGACCGCAGTGGGCAATATCAAAAAAGGTGAAATGGATGGCAGTAGTGTTGCCTTCGTCAATACGGCACTGCGTCGCCAGGGGCTAACACCCAAAAAGGTCAGAAAAAAATCAAAACCGCTATTTAGTTTTGGCGGAAAAGTGACGCCGAAGGATATCGCCTTTACAGCGCGACAAATGGCTACTATGGTCAATGCGGGAATTCCGATAGCACAAACCTTGACCGCGTTAGGCCGCGGACACGAAAAGAAAGCGGTATCGGATTTATTGACTACAATACGGCTAGACGTCGAGGCAGGCACCAGCTTAAGCCAATCGCTAAAACCCTTTCCGCAGCATTTTGATCGCCTTTTTACGAACCTCGTTGCCGTAGGCGAAGAATCGGGAACGCTGGATATCTTGCTGGATAAAGTCGCCCTACATATGGAGAAGGTCGAGGCCATTAAAAGCAAGATTAAATCGGCAATGTTTTATCCAGCGGCTATTATTGTCGTTGCAATAGTCGTAGTTTCTCTACTCATGATATTTGTCATACCCCAATTCGAGGCCTTATTTCAAGGCTTTGGGGGCGATTTACCAACTCTTACCCAATTCATGGTTACAGTTTCACGCTGGTTTCAAAACTACTGGTATATAGGATTTCCTATTTTGATTATAGGTGTAGTTGCAACCCTTCAAGCTTATAAAAGATCGGAAAAAATGAAATTTCTGGTTGACCGAATAAGTCTGAAACTACCGGTCTTTGGTGTCGTACTACAAAAAGGCGCGCTGGCGCGATTCGCGCGTACTTTGGCCACCATGTTTGGTGCCGGCGTTCCATTGATGGACTCGCTCGAAGCCGTGGCCGGCGCTTGCGGCAACCGGGTTTATGAAGAAGGTATTCTCGATGTGCGGCAGGAAATCAGTTCCGGCCGGCCGCTTGAGGAATCCATGGCTAAAACTGGCCTGTTCCCCGGCATGATGCTGCAAATGGTCGGCACTGGTGAAGAATCCGGGGAATTGGAAACTATGCTGGATAAAGTAGGCGAATTCTACGAGCGCGAAGTGGACGACGCGGTTGCGGCAATCAGCAGTTTGATTGAGCCGTTCCTCATCGCGTTTCTCGGCATCGTCGTCGGTACGGTTTGTTGTCGCTATGTACCTGCCGATCTTCAAAATGGCCGCGGTGTTCTAAGGTTCTTAAATTACGCAACATCAAAACAAGAGTCCGGATACCTTTCGTCAGGATAGCTAAGCACTAATGGCTTTCATCGAGCTGTTAGACAGTAGTCAATCATTCTTTGTAATTATCGTCGGGCTGTTTGGCCTGTGCGTCGGCAGCTTTCTCAATGTCGTCATTTTTCGGCTACCCAAGATGCTGCAACAACAGTGGACGGAACAATGCAATGAGTTGTTGCATCCTGAAACCGAACCAGCGCCGGATTCTGACAAGCAAAAGTTCAACCTCGTAACTCCCGCCTCTACTTGCAGAGCGTGCGGCCATAAGATTACGGCGCTGGAAAATATTCCTGTCATCAGTTATGTCTTCCTGCGCGGGCGGTGTTCTAAGTGCAAAGAGAAAGTGTCCCCGCGTTACCCTATCGTGGAACTACTTACCGCAATCCTCTCTATTGTCGTCGCCTTACACTTCGGCGTGACCTGGCAATGCGCAACGGCATTATTACTGACATGGGCTTTAGTCGCCCTATCGTTTATCGATTTTGATCACCAGATACTTCCCGATGTCATCACCCTGCCGGTTTTATGGCTTGGACTTCTGGTCAATTTATTTGGGCTATTCACCGATATTCAATCAGCCGTCATTGGCGCAGCCGCCGGTTACTTGTCGTTGTGGCTGGTGTACCATGCCTTCAAACTACTCACCGGGAAAGAAGGCATGGGATTCGGCGATTTTAAGTTGCTCGGTCTGTTTGGCGCATGGTTTGGCTGGCAACTATTACCGTTAATCATTTTGTTGTCGGCTTTCTCCGGTGCCGTTATTGGCATTGCACTCATAGTGCTGCGCGGCCGTGACCGTAATATTCCGATTCCGTTTGGCCCGTACCTCGCTATCGCGGGTTGGATTGCCATGTTATGGGGTGAAAAAATAATCAATTCTTATCTGCAAATCGCCGGCATAGCCTGATCTACTGTTGAGCTTGCGAATCGGTCTTACAGGCGGAATTGGTAGCGGCAAGACAACCGTTTCCAATCGTTTTCACGAACTCGGTGTCACCGTTATCGACGCGGATGAACTTGCCCACAAGCTCTCAAAGAACGGGGAAGTTGCTCACGCGAAGATTGTCGAAACCTTTGGGCCGGAAATTCTTCAAAGTGATGGCGAACTCGACCGTGCGCAAATACGAGATGTCGTATTTAAAAGCCCGTATAAACGAAAACTACTGGAAAACATCCTACATCCCAGGATTCGTCAGGAAATGACCCACCAGGCCGAAAACGCCACTGGAAGTTATTGTATCCTTGTTATTCCGTTACTGATTGAGAACAAGCTACAGGAAATTGTCGACAGGATACTGGTTGTCGACGCGCCTGACGAAAAACGCATTGCGTGGATAAAAAACCGTAGTGGGCTGGACGAACGGGAAATACAGCGGATTTTAGCGACGCAAGCCTCGCGTCAACAACGCTTGGCGGCTGCAAACGACGTTATTGATAATTCCGGGTCGACGGGGGATCTGATTAAGCAGGTTGATTCGCTGCACAAAAAATACCTCGGGCTAACGCAAACCTGAGACGATCAAACCGCTTGCGTTAATCGTTCCTGCAATGCTTTGACAATCGCATGATTCGCTTCGAGCAAATCAAGCTCGGCCAGTCTATCCAACCTTACCCAGCGTAAACATTGCACTTCATTCGAGCGTACCTGACCGTCAAAACGTTCCACCGTCCATACATCCAGACACACCCTTCTTTGCGGATAGTCATAATTCAGTTTTAGCAGGGGACTTGCATCCGATACGGCGATGCTGAGTTCTTCTTGCAGTTCACGATGCAGTGCTTGAACGACAGACTCGCCCTGCTCGACCTTGCCACCGGGAAACTCCCACTTGCCGGCGTGTAGACCATGCCCGGAGCGCTGAGATACCAGATACTCGTTATTCGAATTACGAATAATGCCTACGGCGATATGCAGCCGATCATCAAGATCGGTAGTCGGCATTGATACGAATGTAATCGTGGGTCAGATCGCATGTCCAGACAGTCGCGCGTCCGCGACCGACACCCAAATCTACATCAAGACGAATATCTCGCTCTTTGAGATGACTGGCCACTTGTGCTTCTTTATATCTTCGCACCTGTTCGCCTTTGTCAGCGATAAGTACGCCGCCCATTGAGATTTTAAGTCGATCACGATCCGCTTTTTGCCCGGACTTACCCACCGCCATGACAACACGCCCCCAGTTTGCATCCTCACCGGCAATCGCAGTCTTGACCAGCGGCGAATTACCAATAGCAAGACCCACCTTGCGCGCAGCCTGAAACGATGCCGCGCCACTCACATTTATCTCGATAAATTTAGATGCGCCTTCTCCATCTTTTACGACTTGGGTCGCCAAATCCTGTAACACCTTGTTTAAAGCTGCTGGAAAGTTTTTCAGTGCGGCATCACTTTGTGATCCCGGTTTTCTATTCCCAGCCTTCCCCGTCGCAGCTAACAACAATGTGTCGCTTGTGGAGGTGTCACCATCTACCGTAATGCAATTGAACGTTCGGTCGGCAGCGTGCTTTAACAGCGATTGCAAGATCGGCGCAGGTATTGCGGCATCGGTAAAAACAAAACTCAACATAGTCGCCATATCCGGCGCAATCATGCCCGATCCTTTGGCAATCCCGGCGATGGTTACCGTCACACCGCCAATGTCCGCTTGCACGCACGCGCCCTTGGGAAAGGTATCGGTGGTCATAATGGCGCCAGCCGCTGTTTCCCAGTCATTCTTTGGCAAGGCCTTTACCAATTTCGGCAGCGCTTTGACGATACGATTCGCGGGAAGTTTCTCACCGATAACACCGGTAGACGCAACGAATACCTCTTTAGTTCGAACGCCTAAGTGAGTCGCCGCCTCTTCGGCCATTTGTTTCGTATGTTCCGCACCGACCTTTCCAGTGAACGCATTGGCATTACCAGCGTTAACAATAATTCCTCGCGCACGCCCTTTTGGCAGTAATGCTCGACACCAGTCCACAGGCGCGGACGCCGTCAGGGATTGGGTTAACACCCCGGCAATGGTAGTACCTTTGTCCAACGAGGCCAGGAACAAATCGGGCAGGCCACGTTTTTTTACACCGGCGCTAACTCCAGCGACATTCACACCGTCGATTGTTGGAATTTTCGGAAAACTGATCGGTGCAAGCGGCGATCTTTTCATCTAGTACTCAAAACAACTTTTAAGCCATGTGGAACAAGCGAGCAATAAAAACGGGATGTCACTATCCAATTCGTGAGCAAGCTCGCTCCTACAACCTCTTATCTATTAAACGACCGAATCACTGAATACTGATAGCTGGGAGCCAAAAGTTTTAGTTCAACTTGCCGTGGCACTGCTTGTACTTCTTGCCTGATCCACACGGGCAGGGTTCGTTGCGTCCGACTTTTCGACCTGCTCGAACATAAGGCTGAGCAACAGGCTTCGTAGCAACCGCGGGCTGGCCTGGTTCACCGGCAAATTCTGCTTCCTCCTCTGGCGGCATTCCTGCGGCGTTCGCATCCGGATGCAAGAACTCCATTTTTTGCGCCTCACGCCGCTGGGCTTCCATCGATTCGACTTCACTTTCAGTTTGGATCTGGATTTTTGACAATATTTTTATCACTTCGTGACGTACGCGATCAAGCATAGAAGTAAACAACTCAAAGGATTCGCGCTTGTATTCCTGCTTGGGATTTTTCTGCGCATAGGAGCGCAACCCGATGCCCTGACGCAGGTGATCCATATTCGCCAGATGCTCCTTCCATTGTTCATCCAGCACTTTCAACATGACGGCTTTCTCCAGATGCCGCATAACGTCCTCACCGACCGCCTCGCCTTTTTTCTCGTAAGCCTCGACAATTTCCTTTTCAATACGCTCACGCAGACTTTCTTCATGCAGGCTCTCGTCTTCTTTCAACCACTTTGAAACCGGCAGTTCGACGCCAAACTCATCCGCCAGGTCTTTTTCCAGACCCTCCAAATCCCACTGTTCCTCCATACTTTGTGGCGGGATACTGCGACTGGTCACATCGTTTATCACTTCCGAACGCACCTGGGTGATGTGATCGGAAATATCGTCGACATCCATCAGCGTGTTGCGTTGCTCGTACACCACTTTGCGCTGCTCATTGGCAACGTCGTCGAACTCAAGCAATTGTTTACGAATATCGAAGTTACGTCCTTCAACTTTGCGCTGGGAATTTTCAATCGCTCGCGTCACCCAGGTGTGTTCAATCGCCTCGCCCTCTTCCATGCCCAGTTTTTGCATCAGATTCGAAACACGATCCGAACCGAATATACGCATCAGATTGTCTTCCATGGACAGATAAAACCGGCTCGAACCAGGATCCCCTTGACGTCCGCAACGACCGCGCAACTGATTATCCACCCGGCGTGACTCGTTACGTTCCGTTCCGAGAACATGCAAACCACCCGCTTCGATAACCTGGTTATGCCGATCCTGCCACGCTTCGCGCAAGCTCGCCTCCTCGCTGGCGGTAAGCATCGCCCGCATCCAATATTTCCATTTCCACATTTCCGCCCAGCACGATATCCGTACCACGACCGGCCATGTTCGTCGCGATGGTCACGGCACTTGGCCGACCGGCCTGGGCGATAATATTCGCCTCGCGTTCATGCTGTTTCGCATTGAGCACTTCGTGTTCTATTTTCTGCTCTTTCAACAATTTGGATAAGTATTCCGACGATTCGATGGACGCCGTACCTACCAGTACCGGTTGTCCTTTTTTGTTGCAGTCCTTGATAGCATCTATGATCGCGGTGAACTTCTCTTTACCCGTGCGATATACCAGGTCAGCGTGATCCTCGCGAATCATTGGATGATGGGTCGGAATCACCACCACTTCCAGACCGTAAATCTGTTGCAACTCTTCGGCTTCCGTATCCGCTGTTCCTGTCATGCCGGAAAGCTTGTCATACAAACGAAACAGATTTTGAAATGTAATCGATGCGAGAGTCTGGTTTTCCTGTTGAATCTGCGCTCCTTCTTTCGCCTCCACCGCCTGATGCAACCCGTCCGACCAACGCCGACCCGGCATCATACGGCCGGTGAATTCATCGATAATAATGACCTGCTTGTCGCGCACGATGTAATCCACATTCCTGGTGAACATGGTATGCGCGCGCAAGGCGGCATTCAGGTGATGCAATAACCCGATATTGGTCACATCGTAAAGACTGCTGCCTTCGGGTAATAATCCGATCTCCTCCAGCATTCTCTCGCTGGTTTCGTGACCGTCCTCGGTTAAAAAAACCTGCTTCGCTTTTTCGTCGACACTGTAATCGCCCGGCCCGTCTTCTTCCTCCTGCTTGGTAAGATTCGGAATGATCTTGTCAATCTTGGTATATAAATCCGTGCTTTCTTCGGCCGGGCCGGAAATAATCAACGGTGTGCGCGCTTCATCGATCAGAATCGAATCGACCTCGTCAATAATCGCGTACGTCAGCTTGCGCTGCATGCGATCTTCCGCACGAAACGCCATGTTGTCGCGCAGATAATCGAAACCGAATTCGTTGTTGGTTCCGTACACGATATCGCACGCGTAAGCCTCGCGTTTCGCCGTGCCGTCCTGACCGGATACCACAACGCCGACGGTCAATCCCAGGAATTTATATATCTTGCCCATCCAGTCTGCGTCACGGGCCGCCAGATAATCGTTGACCGTGATGATATGCACCGGATCGCCGCTGAGCGCGTTGAGATATGCCGGCAAGGTGGCGACCAGGGTTTTGCCCTCACCGGTACGCATCTCGGCAATCTTGCCCTGATGTAACACCATGCCACCGATTAGCTGCACATCGAAATGACGCATATCCAGCACACGCCGGCCCGTTTCACGCACCACAGCGAAGGCTTCCGGCAAGATGGTATCAAGTGCTTCGCCTTGCTCGATACGCTGACGAAACGCCGGTGTCTTACCAGCCAGATCGGCATCGCTCAAGTCTTTGAGTTCGTCTTCAAATGCGTTAATGGTAACAACGGTTTTGGACAATCGCTTTAATAACCGTTGATTGCGGCTACCTACGACCTTGGTAACTAACTTACCCAGCATAAAGCAGTAAACTCCTTGAGAAACAATCCGGTGGTGTGACGCGGGTGGTGACGTTCAACCGGAAGTAAGCAGGTATTTGCGCGGATCGATGTGCTCTGAATGACGAATCACTTCAAAGTGAAGATGCGGCCCGGTGGAACGCCCACTGCTGCCGACAACAGCAATGACTTGACCCTTTTTCACCTTGTCGCCGGTTTTAACGCTGAGCGCACCGGTGTGGGCATAGCGCGTAATAACCCCGTCGCCATGATTAATTTCAACCGTCAGCCCGTATTGACCGTCTTTGCCCGCGGAGATAACTACCCCTGACGCGACCGCCTTGATCAACGTACCGGCGTCGGCGGCAATATCGATGCCTTCGTGAAATGCCTTGCGCCCGCTGATCGGATCACGCCGCTTGCCGTAACCGGAGGATACCCAGCCTGTTGCCGTCGGCCACACGTCCGGTAAGCGCGCGTGATCCAGTTTGCGGTCAATAATGAGTGTCTCCAGCAGTAACAACTGGTGCTTGTTGCGTTCCACCTCGGAAGAAAGATTTTCCAGGGTGACCAGCAGATTGTCGTTGCTGAATTCCGCAGCCAAACCGGGGGCCGTATCCAGCGAGGGGGCGGGACCACCAAGAGCGGGGGTACTGGAGAAATTAAATTCACCTTCATCCAGGCTGGCTACATCGCTTAACCGGCGACCCAGGGCATTCAGTCGCAATACTTCGGCTTGAAGAATTCCAAGGCGGGCGCCCAGTGCTTCGACTTGATGGCGGGTTTCGCGCTTCGCCCGCTCAATGTCAAGCTCCTGCTGAGAGATAACCTCACTCTGACGCAATACCTTGTCCGCTAGGCCTTGTTGCCAGGCATCTACCGCTTGCTCGACCTGGTTTTGCTGCTCTAAGCGCGCCATGTTTTCGCTATTACTGAGCCAGCCGGCTGTAAAACCAATGCCCAGCACACCTGCGACTGATGCTACGATTACCAGCGGGTGAATCATTCGCATTAAAACCTTGCCGCCACGTTCGGCTGTCCAGATAATACGCATTCGTTTAGTTAATAAATTAAATGATTGGTTTTGTTGAATTCTAGCCTAGAAAAACCGGCTCTCGCACACGCAATTGTCTGCACATTCGTCATTTAATCCGCTGTCACAAATCCTTGACCGCCAATTCAGCGAGTTGGATACCGCAAGGCTGGATCAGGTACGCACAGCGTGGCGCGAAATCTGTGCACCGGAATGGGTGAATCATACCGAAATTATCGCTTTTAAGGGATCAATATTAACGGTCTATGCCGATTCTCCTTTGTGGGGCAATGCCCTCATACATCAAAAAGCCTCGCTACAACGCCGGCTGGTCGACCACGGCCTTGATGTCGGGGAATTGCGCATTCGCGTACTTCCGCAAAATACCAAAAGGAGTGAAGAAAACAAACCGAGGCAAAAACGCGAAATCCCGCTCGAAGCGATTAAAATCCTGCGTGAAACCGCTCAAAACGCACAACATGAAAGCCTTAAGTCGAGCCTGCAACGGCTCAGCGAACACAAAAATCCGCGATCTGTTGAAAAATTAACGGATTAGTGGCGGCCTATACCGCCGCTGCAGCAGGTGTCATAAATGCGATCGGCGCTTGTTCCGGGTCATCGAAACTAACCAGTTCCCAGGCGGATTCGTTCGCCACCATTTCCCGCAAAATACGATTGTTTAACGCATGTCCGGATTTGTGCGCATCGAAAGCGCCAATCAACGGATGACCGAGTAAATACAAATCGCCGATAGCGTCCAAAACCTTGTGTTTGACGAATTCATCCTCATAACGCAGGCCGTCTTCGTTCAATACGTGGAAGGAATCCATAACAATGGTATTGTTGAGGCTGCCGCCCCGGGCCAGACCCGCCTCACGTAAAGCCTCCACGTCCTGCATAAAGCCGAATGTGCGCGCCCGGCTGACCTCTTTAACAAAAGATGTCGTGGAAAAATCCACCGATGCTTTCTGGGCTGAATTCTGGAAGATGGGATGGTCGAAATCGATGGTAAACGTCACTTTAAAGCCATCTAATGGGCTGAATCGCACCCATTTATCGCCGTCTTTGACTTCAACCGTCTTTTTGATGCGAATAAACTGCTTGGCCTTGTTTTGCTCCTCTATACCCGCCGATTGCAGCAAAAACACAAACGGGCCGGCGCTACCGTCCATAATCGGCACTTCCGGTGCGGTTAGATCGACATAAGCGTTGTCGATACCGAGTCCTGCAAAAGCCGACATCAGGTGTTCTATGGTGGAAATATGTGTGCTACTGCATCTCAACGTCGTCGAAAGCCGAGTATCGCCCACATTTTCCGGGCGCGCGGGTAACTCTACTACCGGGTCCAGGTCTACGCGCCGAAATACAATTCCTGCATCCACCGGTGCAGGACGCAGGGTCAAAAACACCTTGTCACCAGTATGCAAACCCACGCCGGTTGCCCGAATGACGTTTTTCAGCGTACGTTGCTTAATCATCAGGTGTGATGAGGCGAATTAGTGGTTTAGTTACGATGGTTGTTTTTTGTGTGCTCTGTTTCCCGGCAAAACACCCGCCCGGGGCGGTGGCGAATCCTACACCACTTGGCCCCGATTGTGTACCGTAAACAAGCCGATTCAACACATCTTTTTAACCGATTTTTAGTTCATTTCAATCAGTCAGCCTGGCGGCGTAAAAAAGCGGGTATGTCAAGATAATCCATATTCGTTTCCTCCTGAACAGCGGCTGAACCGCCACCCTGGGCGACACGTTTTTTCCGAATAACGGTCGGTCGATCAAGTTGCTGATACTCCGGCTGCTTGGCACGGGCGTGAACCACTTTGTAAGGCTTTTGCTGTTTGCCATGTTGTTCGGCACCAATACCGGTCGCCACCATGGTGACACGCAAGTCGCCTTTCATTTCAGGATCCAGCACCGTACCGATTACCACGGTGGCTTCGTCAGAGGCAAACTCATGCACAACATCGCCTACCTCCTGGAATTCGCCGATGGCCATATCCAGACCGGCGGTGATATTGACCAGGATACCCTTGGCACCGTGAATGTTAATGTCTTCCAACAACGGGCTGGAGACCGCGGCACGGGCAGCTTCGCGGGCGCGCTCATCACCGCTGGCGGAAGCCGAACCCATCATGGCCATACCCATTTCCGACATCACGGTGCGCACGTCGGCAAAGTCGACATTGATCAAGCCGGGCCGGGTAATCAATTCGGAGATACCCTGTACGGCGTTGTGCAAGACCTCGTTGGCGCGGGCAAATGCATCCAGCAGGGTCGCCTGTTTACCCATGACATCTAGCACTTTTTCATTCGGAATGGTAATCAGCGAATCGACATGCTGACCCAGTTCCTGAATACCGTGCTCGGCCATGGCCATGCGTTTTTTGCCTTCAAACGGGAACGGACGCGTGACCACGGCAACGGTCAAAATGCCCTTCTCCTTCGCCAACTGGGCAACGATTGGCGCTGCGCCGGTTCCGGTACCACCACCCATACCGCAAGTCAAAAACACCATGTCAGCACCGTCAATCGCATCGGCGATACGATCGCGATCTTCCAGCGCCGCTTGCCTGCCCACTTCGGGGTTAGCACCCGCTCCAAGTCCTTTGGTCAGATGCTCGCCGATCTGCAGCAAAGTGTTGGCATTAGAACGTTGCAAGGTCTGCCCGTCGGTGTTGGCATTTATGAACTCGACTCCCTCCATGGTAGTCGCCACCATGTGGTCAACGGCGTTACCGCCGCCTCCGCCGATACCGATAACTTTGATGACCGCCTGTTGGCCAACGGATTCCAGAATTTCAAACATGGTAGACCTCCGCAATGGATAATAGATTGAGTGATTGAATGGGTGAAAATGAATTAAAAAAAATGGATTGCATGTGTTTTACGCCTTTAAAAATTGCCCTGAAACCAGCTTTTCATGCGTGCAAACACGCTTTGAAAAACTGATGTACCGTCGTCAACAGGAATCATTCCTGTGCGATTGGAATGTCCAAATTGAATCAGCCCGACACCAGTGGAATAAATTGGGCTACGCACTACTTCGCTTAAGCCCCCAACATACTGCGGCACCCCGGGCCGTACCGGCATGTGAAAAACTTCTTCGCCCAGCTCTACCATGCCTTCCATGCGCGAGCTGCCACCGGTCAGCACGATGCCGGAACCGATCAGTTCTTCGAACCCACTGCGGCGCAACTCGTTCTGTGCGAGTCCGAATAATTCTTCGATGCGCGGCTCGACCACTTCGGCCAGGGTCTGGCGTGCCAGCTTGCGCGGCGGACGATCACCGACACTGGGTGTTTCAATAGTTTCGTCGGGGTTTGCCAGTTGTGTTAAGGCGCAACCGTATTGAATTTTGATGTCTTCCGCCGCCTGGGTCGGGGTGCGAATAGCAACCGCGATATCGTTGGTAATCTGGTCGCCGGCAATGGGAATAACCGCGGTATGACGTATCGCGCCCTCGGTAAATACTGCGATATCCGTGGTGCCGCCACCGATGTCAATAATGCAAACGCCGAGGTCTTTTTCATCTTCCGTCAGCACCGAGTAACTCGACGCCAATTGTTCCAGGATTATGTCGTCCACTTCCAGACCGCAACGCCGTACGCACTTGACGATGTTCTGTGCCGCGCTGACCGCACCGGTGATAATGTGCACTTTGGCCTCCATGCGCACGCCGCTCATGCCGACCGGTTCACGAATTCCTTCCTGGCCGTCGATAACAAAATCCTGTGGCAGGATATGCAGAATCTGCTGGTCATTGGGAATCGCCAGCGCACGCGCCGCTTCGATAACACGCTCGACATCACCATGGGTTACTTCTTTATCGCGTATCGCGACCACACCGTGAGAGTTAAAACTGTTGATATGCGCGCCGGCGATACCGACAAAAACCGAGTAAATCTGACAACCTGCCATTAACTCGGCTTCTTCCACCGCGCGTTGAATTGACTGCACAGTGGATTCAATATTAGCCACCACGCCTTTTTTTAGCCCGCGCGCCGGATGATGACCCACACCGATTATCTCGACTTCGCCGGTAGCACTGACTTCACCGACAATAGCCAGCACCTTGGAAGTACCAATGTCGAGTCCGACTATCAAGTGGTCATCTGATTTTTTTGCCATTCCGATATGTCCTTTCCTGTAAGCCTTTAAGCGTCGCCGCCGGAGGTAGCCGGCTTGTTTTGCGCAGTCTGTGTTGCAGAAGAATCCTGCATCCAGGTGACGGCAAAACCGTTGGGATAACGTAAATCCACCGAAGCGATGCGGTGTAGTTCGGATTTCAATGAGCGCGCATAGACTTGTGCAAACCGTGTCACACGACCGTCGATACTGTCCTTGCCCATTTTTAATACGACACGATGTTGCTTGGTCATGGCTTTCTCTGGTGCATTTGTGTCCTTTACCTGATCCGTCTCACCATCAACCGATGGCACGATCACGTCGCCGGCCAGTCGCATGCTCCAGGTGCCTTGTGCGGTGAGTTCGATTTGCTCTACCGTCAACCCAACCGCTTTCAATACCGCACGCCAGTGTTTATATTGGGTGTAGACCTTTTCGTGTGCTCCCGCCGGACCCGCAAGCACCGGCAGATGGTCCAACGCGACTCCCTCCGGCAATTCAATGACACGCTGGTTTTTGGTCAACCATTCGGTTTCGCCCCAACGCGCAATCGGATGCGCTTCGGTTAAAAACAGTACCAGCGTATCCGGCCAGCGACGCTGCAACTGTGCATCACTGACCCAGTAAACCGACTTCGCGGACTGTTCAATTTCAGCGAGATCAACCGAGAAAAAGTTACCCTGTACCGCCGCCGCCACCACGCGCTCGACTTCGTCCAGGTCGATCTTTTCAAACTCACCGCGCACATCCAGGTGTTTAAATTCGAACGCACCGGGTTGTAACAATCGATCGGCGATCAGCGCGCCGATAGCGAGAAAGGCGAGACCGACGGCAAAAGTCGCCACCAAGTGTTTGGATATCGCAGTCAACACACCAGGTTTTACCGCGTCGTCTTTACCCTTGGCCGGGTTATCTTTCTTTGGTGTACGCGATAACATGCTCATAGCTGCTCTCCGACGAGACGCACTTCAGGTTGCAATGCAACCCCGTGTACGTTTTGTACGGTTTGCTGAATACGAACTATTAAATGTTCAATATCCGTCGCACTGGCATCGTTATCGTTGATAATGAAATTCGCGTGCTTGTCGGAGACGATGGCGCCGCCTTCACGAACACCTTTAAGCCCTGCTGTTTCAATTAAACGCGCCGCGAAGTCACCCTCGGGATTGCGAAAAACCGACCCTGCGTTTGCTGTTTGCACGGGTTGACTGGCGCCACGCTGACGCAACAACTCGCTGATTTTGCGTTTGCCGTCCTCGTCCTGCGCTGGATCTAACTGCAAGGTGGCCGCGGTAAACCACTCACCATCGGGTATCGCAACCGTTCGATAAGCGACCGAGAATTGTTCCGCCTTACGCACCTTGATCTCGCCGCAACGATTTATGGTCTCGGCTGTTTTCACCACATCCCAAGTTTCACCGCCAAACGCACCGGCATTCATGGCCAGTGCGCCACCCATGGAACCCGGTATTCCGGCAAAAAACACAGCACCGGCGTATCCGGCACGGGTGCAGGTGCGCGCGACCTTGGCACAGGACACACCGGCCTGGACATAGACTTCACCGCGACCAAGATCGGTCAACTCACTCAACCCTTTGTGCGTGCATATAACCGCTCCGGGGAATCCACCATCACGGATAAGCAAGTTACTGCCAAGACCCACCCAG
>CBDCFT010000036.1:0-46756 GCA_965216365.1 Arenicellales bacterium
TTTGAATTCACCCAACAGGCGCGGTTCGCTGTCCTCGCTGTGGGTCAATACCGCTTTGTTGGTTTTCAAGTCCCACCACAGCTTGTTCATGGACTCGAAACAACCTTCCTCGTCCGGCCCGTCGCGCACGAACAAACCGTGTTCCGTACTTGCATCGTCCAAATTTATTAACTGCGGCGCGTTGGTATAGCGAATCAAAAAGTCCCGGTCATACAAACCCAGTTTGATGATCTCGCGATTGATGGCACAGCAGCCAGCGCGCCGTCGGTACCGGGCTTAATGGGTATCCATTCGTCCGCGATAGCGGAGTAACCGGTGCGAACGGGATTGATGGATATGAACCGGCCGCCACGGCGTTTGAATTTTGACAGTGCAATTTTTAGAGGATTGGAGTGATGATCTTCCGCGGTGCCGATCATGACGAACAAACGCGCGCGTTCGAGATCCGGGCCGCCGAACTCCCAGAACGAACCGCCGATGGTGTAAATCATACCGGCGGCCATGTTGACCGAACAAAAACCACCATGTGCGGCGTAGTTGGGTGTGCCGAATTGTTTGGCGAACAATCCCGTCAAAGCCTGCATTTGATCGCGGCCGGTAAACAACGCGAATTTTTTCGGATCGTTGGCGCGGATGTGGCTGAGACGTTCTTCCATCAATTGAAAAGCCTCGTCCCAACTAATCGCTTCGAATTCGTTATCACCGCGCTTGCTACCTGCTTTTCGTCGCAAAGGCCGGGTGAGGCGTGCCGGCGATTCCTGCTTCATGATACCGGAAGCGCCCTTCGCGCAAATCACACCTTTATTCAGCGGGTGGCTCGGATTACCTTCGATATAACGCACTTTGTTATCGTGCAATGTGACGCGAATGCCACAACGGCACGCGCACATGTAACAAGTCGTGTTTTTACGTTCGACTCGTTGCCTGGTTTTGGTCGATTGGGGCAAATGCGTTCCTTTTAAAAAGGGGTTGATCGGTAAATCGAGCTGGCACTAACACGGCCATCCCGCGAGTGATGCAGCTTACATTGGTAGAGTTGATTGCGCGAAGATGTTAACCCGCGAATTCATAATTACCCTAGCAAATTGCCATAGAGATTATCTTTTCGCGACGTATGTTTTTTTATATCGTGTTTCAAGTTAAGATTTATGGGTAGCGTGACTGTCACGTGATCTGGCTCCATAACTGCGTTATAACTGGATACTGACTTGCAGGTGTCAAAGCCATACACTTAATCAAATAGAAAGCACGATATAATTGTGTGTCCCGTTGGCAGGGCCTGCGGGCTTTTTTGTTGCGTAGTATCAAAACGAGAAATACGCAGCCACCGGATCAGATTAAACCTTATCCCCAAAATTTCTTAATTCAGGAGAGCATTAGCTATGAAAATGACAACCGAAGAAGCATTTATCAAAGTGCTGCAAATGCATGGCATCGAGCATGCTTTCGGAATTATCGGCTCGGCCATGATGCCGATCTCGGATTTGTTTCCCGCGGCCGGCATCAAGTTTTGGGATTGCGCGCACGAATGTAACGCGGGCATGAGTGCAGACGGCTACACGCGGGCCAGTGGCAAAATGTGTATGGCCATCGCGCAAAACGGTCCCGGTATTACCAACTTTGTCACGCCTATCAAGACCGCTTACTGGAATCACACGCCAATGTTGCTGGTAACACCGCAAGCGGCGAACAAAACTATCGAGCAGGGTGGTTTTCAGGAGATCAAACAAATGGCGTTGTTTTCCGACATGGTGTGTTATCAGGAAGAAGTGCGCGATCCATCTCGCATGGCGGAAGTGTTGAATCGTGTGATCGAAAACGCCTGGCGTGGTTCAGCACCGGCGCAAATTAATATCCCCCGTGACTACTGGACCCACGTTATTGATATTGATCTGCCGCAGGTCATTCGCCTCGAGCGATCCCCAGGTGGTGAAAGCGCCATCGCCGATGCGGCGGCGTTGCTTTCTGAAGCAAAATTTCCGGTTATTTTGAATGGCGCCGGCGTGGTGCTCGGCAATGGTATCGATGCATCCAGGCAACTCGCGGAAAAACTCGACGCACCGGTTTGTTGTAACTATCAACACAATGATGCATTCCCCGGTTCCCATCCGCTGGCTGCCGGCCCGCTCGGTTATAACGGTTCGAAAGCGGCGATGGAACTGATCTCCAAGGCCGATGTGGTGCTGGCCTTGGGAACGCGTTTGAATCCCTTCTCGACCTTGCCGGGTTACGGTATCGATTACTGGCCGAAAAACGCCAAGGTAATCCAGGTCGAAATCAATGCCGACCGCATCGGTTTAACCAAGAAAGTCGATGTTGCGATTCAAGGTGATGCAAAGAAAGTGACCGAACAGATTCTGCAGCAACTGTCGGACACTGCAGGCGATGCGGACAGGGAATCGCGTCGCGAGCTGATTGCCCGGACGAAGGCAGACTGGGAGCAGGAACTCGCGCGGATGGACCACGAACAAGACGATCCTGGCACTACCTGGAATCAGCGTGCGCGTGACCGTGAACCGGATCGCATGTCGCCCAGGCACGCCTGGCGCGCCATCATGGCGGGATTGCCGAAAGATGCGATTATTTCTTCGGACATTGGTAACAACTGCGCCATTGGCAACGCTTACCCAAGTTTTGAGCAAGGGCGAAAGTATCTTGCTCCCGGCTTGTTTGGTCCCTGCGGTTATGGTTTTCCGGCAATATTAGGCGCGAAAATCGGTTGTCCGGATGTTCCCGTCGTGGGATTTGCCGGTGACGGCGCATTCGGTATTTCTATGAACGAGATGACCGCCTGTGGACGTAACGAATGGCCGCCGATCACCATGGTGATATTCCGCAACTACCAATGGGGTGCGGAAAAACGCAATTCCACATTATGGTACGACGATAACTTTGTCGGCACCGAATTGAATGTCGGTGTTGAATACGCGCAGGTTGCAGAAGGTTGCGGCGTGAAAGGCGTTAAAGTCGAATCCATGGAAAGTCTGACTCACGCGCTTAAAGTTGCCATCGACGAACAGATGAACAATAACCAAACCACATTCATTGAGGTCGTACTCAACCAGGAACTCGGCGATCCGTTTCGCCGCGATGCCATGAAAACGCCTGTCAAAGTCGCGGGTATCAATGCCGAAGACATGCGACCGCAACAAGGCGCGTAAAATTGTAATTTGTTTCACACAAAAAGCCGGGCAATGCCCGGCCTTTTTGTTTATAGTCTGTTCCGCCGATACGTTTGATGTTATTCGCGGGCGCTGCGATCCGATTTTCCGGCTAAACGTAGGTGGAAACATTGATTGTGAGTAAAGTCGGGTAGGGGCGAGCTTGCTCGCCAAAAGAATTTATTGAATTCATTTCGTTAATTTCCACCTGCATCGCGAATCAATACGATCCTACAAAAAGATAGTCCGCGTAGGATGCGTTGAGGAGCTAAACGCATGAAATGCGTTATCGCAAGCCTCCCGCAAGTGATGCGGTTCGCAAACTCAACACACCGTAACGTTATTGGTAGTTAGATTATGAAAGATAAAACCTTCGTGGCGCTGCTGCGTGGCGTAATGCCAACGGGGAAGAATAAGGTTCCGATGGCTGCGCTGCGCGTTGCTCTTGCAAAAGCGGGGTTAGAGAATGCGCAAACATACATTCAAAGTGGCAACGTTATCGTTTCGTCGAGCTTGAGTCAGGGCGAACTTGAATCGTTGATACATGGTGTCATCGCGGCAAATTTTGGCGGAGACATCAGGGTCGTCGCAAGAACGCCGAGGCAACTTGGCAATATTATGAAGAAAACACCGTTTGCGAACGTAGATAATTCCAAAGTCTATTTTTCCCTGCTTGCTTCAAAACCGGCCGCAGATCGCAGGAAAGAATTTCTGGCCATCGATTTCTCACCCGATAAGGTTCAAATTGTTGGCGACGTTATCTATACGTTGTATGCAACAAAACATAGCGATTCTAAATTCAACAACAATTTTTATGAGCGTAAACTTAAAGTTGCGGCGACCACCAGAAACTACAACACAATGATAAAACTCATCAAACTGGGTTCGGCTTGAACCAGCGAACGGCGCACTAAACGTCGTGCATTGTGCCGAATAAAAATGCGTGTTTTGTGAAGCGAACAGAGTTTTGGAAAAATCACCAATCATCGGTAACGAAAACTAAGGTATACCATCCGCCGCAACGAATTACGCCCTGGTTGAATCACACTTGCATATTTTCCGCGATTGATGCGATCCGCAAGCTCACCTCATTCTGTTGCGGCTGATATATTCGATTGAATGAAAATATTACTTTACGCAATCGGTTTTGTCGCCATGCTGATAGGTGCCCAAGCCATTTATTCGTACATTAATCCGTTGCCGTACTCGGATTCTGAAATAAAAGCGTCTATCGTTGACACATGGCAGGTATCAGCAATGATTACATGGTTTCTGATTCTTTTTTTAGTGTTTCTGTTTGTCATCACACTTATTTGCTTAGCGATGGGAAACAAAAAAATAAAAATCCTGGGTATCATCGTACTAATGATTTGTTTTGTTTCAACCGGATTGCAATTTTACACATATGCCGAATTTACAAAGTATGTTAGCGAGTTAACGGGACAATCTTTCAGCCCGCATAATATCGATCAGGACCAAATTCAGGCTACACGTTAATGAACTAAAGCAAACTATTCGCGACCAAGGTCGCACCTACGACTATTGTTATTTTGTTCTTACGTTTGAGCAAATCAGCTTACGCCCGCGTTGTAGGTACAGGCCGCAGTTGCTGCGGGGTCGATCAGTCACGTTGCGGCGCCATCCGCGAATTAAAGACTGGATTCTTCGCGGAGCCTACTCTGAGCGAAGTCGAATGGGTTCAGAATGACTTGCGGTTGCAGTAGCTCGGATGCAGTGCAACGAAATCTGGGGACAATTAATTACATATAGGTAAACCACCGCCTATGGCGGTGAGACACGAAAAGGCTCAGCCGAAAGGGCGTGCGGGGTAGAAAATGGCCTCCTTTGAACCGGCAAGTTCGATAGGAGGCCATTATGAGAGAGTGGCAAAGCCAAGCTCACGTTAGACATTATTGCAAATATCACATTGTATTTGTCCCCAAGTATCGTAAGAAATCGTTATACGGGACATTACGTAAAGACATCGGAGGGATTCTGCGCGAGTTATGTCGCCAGCAAGGAATCGAGCTAATCGAGGGCTATGCGATGAGAGATCATATCCATATGCTGCTCATGATCCCGCCAAAGTATAGCGTGGCGAATACGATAGGGTTTTTAAAGGGGAAGTCGGCGATACGGATATTCAGGGACTATCTGCAAGTGAGAAGGAATTTTACAGGTCGTCATTTTTGGGCTCGTGGATATTGCGTGAGTACAGTTGGATTAGACGAACAGATGATTCGCGCCTACATTAAGAATCAGGAACGAGAAGAGAAGCGTCAGGAGCAACTGAGATTGGCAGGATTGTGACTACAGCCCCCTTTGGGGGCTTTCACCATACCACCCGCTCTGCGGGTGGTAGTTGATTATTCATTCGGCGGAACGAGTTCCGCCCTACCAAACTAAGGCTTGTGGGGACAGTCGGAAAAGCGGTTAGAAAATAGCATCAATCACATCACGTCAACCATTATCACCGTGACTGGTATGTGGTCTTATGTTGTTTTCCTTACAAATCCTTTTTAACGCTGCTATAACAGAATCTCTATCTGCGTTATCTCGTACACGAACTCCGAATTCATCGTCCGATTGTGAGTACCAAGCGTCTACAAATATATTGCCTTGTTTTGCTGAAAAATCTTGAGCTATGCAATGACGATCATACACCAGCTTAGTTGGATCTTGATCTTCTACACGAATTCTAATTGTCTTCGTGTCCATACCGTAGTTGTTGATTTGTACTGAATGCGTCTAAGATCGAAATCCATAGATCGACTTACGCCGCCATAGCCGTCATCGGTTCAACGAAGTCATAGTCGAGATCTTCGGCGACTTCTTTTTGAGTAACTTGTCCTTTGTGCACGTTTAGTCCGTTGCGCAAGTGTGCATCGTCAATCAAGGCTTGTTTGTAACCTTTGTTTGCGAGGTTTAATACATGGGGCAGGGTAACGTTGTTTAATGCAAAGGTCGATGTGCGTGGAACACCGCCCGGCATGTTGGCGACACAGTAATGCACAACATTGTCGACAACGTAAGTTGGATCGGCGTGTGTGGTCGGACGCGAAGTTTCACAACAGCCGCCTTGATCGATAGCCACATCGACAATGACTGCACCGGGTTTCATGGTTTTTACCATTTCGGCAGTAACCAGTTTTGGCGCAGCAGCGCCAGGAATCAACACACCGCCGATGACTAAATCTGCGTCCATGACGTGATGTTCGATGGCGTCGCGGGTAGAGAATACAGTGTTGGTGGAACGGCCGAATTGTTGCCAGTGTTTTTCGATGGCATCCGGGTTACGGTCGATGACCCAAACATCTGCGCCCATCCCAACGGCGATATGTGTCGCATGGGTGCCGACAACACCGGCGCCGATGACGACCACCTTGGCCGGATCGACTCCCGGTACGCCGCCGAGCAACATGCCTAATCCGCCATGTGGTTTTTCCAGACAATACGCACCGGCTTGTATCGCCATGCGCCCGGCAACTTTGGACATGGGTGCCAACAACGGCAGGCCGCCCAAAGGCGATGTTACGGTTTCATAAGCGATGCATACCGCGCCGCTGTTTACCAGGTCTTTGGTCTGTTCGGGGTCGGGAGCGAGATGTAAATAAGTGAACAACACCTGGTCTTCGCGCAACATGGCGCGTTCGTTTGCCTGGGGTTCTTTTACTTTGACAATCATATCAGCCGTTTGGAAAATTTCCGCGGCAGTGGCGATTATTTTCGCGCCGGCTTTTTCGTATTCGGCATCGCTGGCCGCAATACCCAGTCCCGCGTTGGTTTCGACGATCACATCGTGGCCATGGGCAACGGCTTCACGCACACTAGACGGCGCCAAACCGACGCGGTTTTCGTTGTCTTTAATTTCTTTTGGAACCCCGATTAACATAGCTCAATTCTCGTGTTGATTAACGTAATATACTAACCTTAGCGGCCAGGCCTGCAAAGGTTCAAACTCGCGCGTAACATAGTGTCGAAGCAGCGTTCGCGGTAGGGCCAGTCGGCGTTATTCCCCTGTACCAGGCGCGGCTAGGTGATCTGCCTGATTATGGCTGCGAGTTTGGAAATTCCTGGCTCGATACGGTCGACCGCGATGGAAGAAAATCCCAGCCGGAAATAATTTTTTGGCGTGGGTTCGTGCATAAAAAACACGTCACCTGGCTCAATCAAAATCCCTTGTTCCTTAGCGCGTTGTTGCAGCTCGCGGCAATCAAGATTCTCCGGGCCTTCCACCCAGAACGACGTGCCGCCAAAGCTTGGAATACGTGCGGCGTCAGGAAGGTGAGCGGACAAGGCCTGGCCCATCACCTGCCAACGTTCCTTGTACGCATGACTCAAACGGCGGACCAGTGAATCGTGGTGGCCGCGTTTTATAAACTGCGCCACGATATGCTGATTGTTGGCCGGCGGATGGCGCAGCACCAAGCGGCGCAACGCACGCGCTTCGCGAATAATCTCCGCAGGAGCGACCAGGTAACCGAGACGAATTCCCGGTGCGATGGTTTTTGATAGACTGCCGATATAAATGACGCGCCCGCTCTGATCCAGGCTCTTTAGCGCCGGCGTGGGATCGCCGACAAAATTGGTTTCGTTTTCGTAGTCGTCTTCGATAATGATGAAATCGGATTGCGCCGCCTGTTGTAGCAACGCCTCGCGACGTTCCAGTTGCATGGTCACCGTCGTGGGAAAGTGATGGCTGGGCGTGACATATATATAGTCACAATTAGTCGCTTTGTTACTTAAAGTAACACCTGAGTTATCAACTTCAACCGGTTTTACATGCTTGGTTTTTGATAAAAATAAATTACGTGCATCGGGGTAGCCCGGCTCTTCAACAGCGACACTGGTCTGCGCGCCGATTAACAGTTCAGCAACCAAATACAAGGCATTTTGCGCGCCTAATGTAATCAATATTTGATCTTCATCCGCCCAAACTCCCCGGCGCGGCAACAAACGGGTGTGAGTCTGTTCGACCAACAACGGGTCGTCGCGGTCAATACGATCGCCGGCCCAGTCATAAATCGATGATACACTGACGGCGTTGCGGCTGCAGTCGCGCCAATCCGTAATAGGGAACAAGGCCGGGTCGAACTGGCCGTAGATAAAGGGATAAGGGTATCTGCGCCAGTCAGCGGGTTTAACAATATTGCGCTGGTTTAACACGCTGTGTTTGATGCGTGTGGACCAGTCCGTTTCGGTCGCTGGGGATTTGGCCTGTGCCGCGCGAGCCTGTACCCGGCCCGAAAGAATGTCGTCTCGCACGTAGTAGCCGCTGCGTTCGCGCGACTCCAGGTAACCTTCGTCCACCAATTGCTGGTAGGCCAGCACAACCGTATTGCGCGCGACTTTCAGTTGTTGGGACAGTTTGCGCCCCGAAGGCAGCGGGCTGCCAGGCGGGATGTGGCCGTCAAGAATTCCGGACACGACCATCTCGCGAATCTGGTGCTGCAGATTCGACCCGTTGGTACTATTGAGACGAAATAAGGTATCGCGCATGGACTGGCCCACTCAAGCGTGTAAAGCTGGTGCTATACCCTGATTCTACAATATGTAAGTTTGAGAAAATGCTTTAAACACGGCATCCGCAGCCGTTTAACCTGTACTAGCTCGATGAGGTAACGCAGATGAAACTTGATATCGACACAATGTCTTACCACTGGATGCCGTTTACCGGTAACCGCGACTTTAAATCCGATCCACGCATGGTGGTACGTGCCGAGGGTGTTTATTACTGGGATCAGGACGGTAATAAAGTCCTGGATGGCTCATCTGGCTTGTTTTGTTGTGCCGCCGGGCACAGCCGCCCCGAGATTGCCGAGGTGGTGTACAAGCAAATGCAGGAACTGGCATATTGCCCGCCGTTTCAATTGGCTCACCCGCTGTCGTTTGAGTTTGCCCAGCGCGTCGCTAAATTGACACCAGACGGTCTTGACCATATCTTCTTTGTGAACTCTGGCTCAGAATCCGTTGATACTGCAATGAAAATTGCCTACGCGTATCACTACGCGAGGGGCGAAGGACAACGACAACGCATGGTATCGCGCGAGCGCGCTTATCACGGTGTGAACATGGCGGGTGTCAGCCTGAGTGGTATGGTAAAAAATCGCCAGGCTTTTGGTCCGGGTGTTCCCGGCGTGGTGCACATGCGTCATACCTGGTTGCCGGAGAATCGTTTCGTAAAGGGCCAGCCCGAGACAGGCGCCGAATTGGCGGATGATTTGCTGCGTATCGTGCAGAATTTCGGTCACGACACAGTTGCCGCCTGTTTTGTCGAACCCATTGCCGGTTCTACGGGTTGCCTGGTGCCGCCCAAGGGTTATTTGGAACGACTGCGTAAAATCTGTGATAAGTACGGCATTTTGTTGGTTTTCGACGAAGTGATTTGTGGATTCGGGCGCACGGGCGAGGCGTTCGGTGCGCAAAGCTTTGGTGTCACACCGGATATCATGACCATGGCCAAGGCCTTGACCAATGCCGCCCAGCCCATGGGCGCGGTGGCGATTCATGACAAGGTGTATGACGCGATTATCAATGCCGCACCGGAAAAAGCGGTGGAGTTATTTCATGGCTATACTTATTCCGGTCATCCGGCAGCCTGTGCTGCGGGCATTGCGACCATGGATATTTTTGAGAACGAGAAACTGTTCCAGCGCGCGGCGGGAATGTCCGACTATTTTCTCGAAGCCGTATTCGCGCTGAGCGATATTCCGGTTATCACGGACATTCGCGGTTTCGGTTTAATGGCGGGTTTCGACGTGCAGGCGGACCCGGCCGGGCCGGGTGTGCGCGGACTTGACGTGCAGAAAAAACTGTTTAAAGCCGGTCTGCATGTCAAATTTACCGGTGATTCAGCCATTTTGGCGCCGCAGTTTATTGCAGAAAATTCTCACATTGACGATATGTGTGGCATGCTGCGCCAAGTACTCGGCCAGTATTAAATTTCCGTATAAATTAGAAGTTTACAGTATGACAGGCTTTTAAAACTGCGTGGGGCGCGTACAATAGCGTTATCAGGAATGATGCAATTGGACAAGCGTCCCGCATGTTTAAAATCCGTTTTTTAACCAATCTCGAAAATAAACGAGGAGGAAGTAGATGACGAAGAACCAATCAAACATTTCACGCCGTAAGTTTCTTAAAGGGACGACTGCGGCGGGTGCGGCGGCAGCCGTCGGACCATGGATCGTTAGCCCGAAAGTGCTGGCGTCATCCGGTGAAGTGAATTGCACAATCTGGACTGACTACATCCCGGCGAGTGTGATCGAAGACTTTACTGCCAAGACCGGTATTAAAGTGAACTACAAGGAGTTGGGTTCAAACGAAGAATTGATTAATCAGATGAAAGCGACAAAAGGTGCTGGTGTCGATCTATGTAGCCCGACCAACAATCGTTCTGGCCAGTGGGTGGATCTGGGTCTGCTGCAGCCCTTCGACTACGGCCGCATTACCAATTTGAGCAATGTTAACCCAGCCATGTTGAAAGTTGGTGACACCGAGTGGAACTTTGAAGACAAAGGATCGCACTGGTTGCCGTTTATCTGGGGTACGGAAGCCATTGGCTGGCGCACTGACGAATACTCGCCTCCGGGTGGTGACCCGAGTTATGGCAATATCTGGGATCCCGAGGTCAAAGGCAAAACCATGATTCGACCACACTCCGGAATGCTGGGTGCGGGTTTGTATATGGAAACTATTGGCGAGTTGAATCCGGGTGATGTCTGGGCTGCTTATGGCAGTGAAGAAGCGATGCGTCCGGTCTGGGAGAAGATCACCGCTTTTTGCATCAAAAACAAGGACCAAATCAAACTGTTCTGGAACGATACCGATAGCCAGAAAAACGGTTTCCTCAACGACGGTGTGGTTGTCGGTCAAACCTGGGATGGTCCGGTACTGGCGATGAAGTCCGCTGGTGAGCCTGTGACTTATCAAGCGCCGAAAGAAGGCGCGATGGCGTGGGTGGATAGTCTCGCCATGTCCAGTGCAGCGGAAAATGTCGATCAGGCATACGAACTCATTAATTACGTGTTCGAACCGGAAGTCGCCGGTAAGTCTATCGATGTTCATGGTTATAATTCGGCGGTGTTGGGTGCCGATGCACATACCGGTCCGGCATACAAAAAGAATTTTGCCGAAGCGTATCCGGGCGATGCGTTGAAAAACCTCAACCCGTGGCCGGCGGAGCCGCAGTGGTATGCGGACGTGCGCACGGAGTACCGCAACAAGTTTGTAAACGCGTAGGAAATTGAAACCTGATTTTTTTGATCAGGGTTTCGTGATTTAAGATGCCGGTTTGATCCCGTTTTGGATCAAACCGGTGCTTTAATGGTGTTGTGGGGACAGTGGATTGTTAGCGCCGTCTGGCTAAATCGGTCGGTGTATCTGCGAGCATCCCGTGAACTTGCCAATAAAATCAAATATGCGTTGAAATTGATTCATCGCATGATAATGCAACCCGGAATCGACTATGAGTGCAGACGTCCAACTCGACAACGTGTGGATTAGATTCGGTGATTTTGTTGCCGCACGCGAAGCCAACATACATATACAGGAAGGAGAGTTTTTTAGTTTTCTAGGCCCTTCCGGCTGTGGCAAGACAACGTTGCTGCGCGCAGTATCGGGCTTCTTAGACCCTTCAGAGGGGCGTGTGTTGATCGGCGGCCAGGACATGGCGGGGATCGGCCCGAACAAGCGGCCGACTGCATTGATTTTCCAGAATCTTGCGTTGTTCCCTTTGATGACTGTTTGGGAAAACATCACGTTTGCCCTTGAGGTCAAAGGCGTTGGTAAAGAACAACGGCGTAAAAAAGCCGATGAATTGCTGGAACTTATCGCCTTGCCTGGTCAGGGTGAGAAAATGGTCAACGAGCTATCGGGCGGACAAAGGCAGCGTGTTGCCATCGCGCGGGCGCTGGCTGCGGAACCTGATGTGTTATTGCTGGATGAACCGTTGTCAGCGCTGGATTTAAAGTTAAGACAACACATGCGTACGGAGTTACGCGCCATTCAACAACGTGTCGGCATTACCTTTATATACATCACGCACGATCAGGGCGAGGCGCTGACCATGTCCGATCACGTCGCGGTGATGAGCCAGGGTGTGATTGAGCAGGTTGCCGACGGCAATACCATTTACGATAAACCTGAATCGGCATTTGTCGCATCATTTGTCGGGGAAAATAATTTGTTTTCCGGCAAGGTGAAAGAACTCAGCGGTGACTACGCTATTGTCGATACACCATCAGGTATGTTGCGCGCGCGTAATGCACAACGCAACGGGCAGGCGCAATTGTCAGCCGGCGACAAAGCGTTTGTGTTCGTTCGCCCAGAATCGCTGAAATTTGCCGAAGACCGCCAGTTTGATAACAAAATTTCAGCGCAAATTGACCAGCAGGAGTTTGAAGGCAATTTCTGGCAGGTTTTCTTTAATGTCAAAGGCAGCGATAAACGCATTAAATTGTCCATGATCAATGACGGACGATCGGTTGGACACGATTTGGGCGAGGACGTGCCGCTTGGATTTAATGCTGATCTGGCAGTTGCGTTACCGGAAGGGGAGCTTGCCGCCGAGTAATCGCATCATCATTGAACTTAATAAAAGACAGATAAAACACCGCGCTGTTTCATGATCGATTACTGGCAAACATTTTTTCGCAAGAACGGTAAATCACTAGCGTTGTTTTTGCTTGCATCCGTCGGCTTTTGGATGTTGTTCATGATCGTCTTGCCGCAGGTTTTCATGCTGGACTTTTCCCTGCGTACGAATGTGCCGCCACCTCTGTGGGGAACGGATGCACATTCCTATACCTTCGAGCACTATAAATACATGTTGTACGGGAGTGCGCAGAGTACCCAATCGTATAACTATGTCGATCTATCCGTGTTTGGCCGCACGATTCTCGCGGCGATTTTTGTGACTCTGATTGATCTGGCGTTGTGTTACCCGGTGGCTTATTACCTGGCCCATGTCGCCCAGGGCGGTTGGTCGCGGTTGATGGTGATGTCACTGATTATTCCTTTTTGGGTGAATGAGCTGTTACGCGCATTCGCTTTCAAAATCATGTTTGGCTCCACGGGCATTATTAACAACTTTTTAGTTTGGGTCGGGATTCTCGATCAGCCTTACGATTTTATCCGTGGCAGCGTCGCGTTGTACTCTGGGCTGTCTTACGCATACATCTTGTTGATGATTTTTCCTATTTATAACGCAATTGAAAGTCTCGACAAAAACCAGATAGAAGCCGCGCGCGATTTAGGTTCGCCCTGGTGGCGCATTCATTGGCGCGTAGTTATACCGCACGCAAAACCGGGTATCACTTCCGGTTGTACCATGGTGTTCATGCTCACAGCCGGTGCTTTGGCGGCGCCACAGATCCTAGGTGGGCCAAGCAGTTTGTGGTTTACCCAGATAATTTATCAGGCATTCAACCAGGCCGGTAACTGGGCGCGGGGATCAGCTTACGCCATTATTCTTTTGGCGACCTGTATTATTTTTGTGCTGTTGATGATGCGCGTGTTTAAAGTCAAACTCGGTGAAATCGCCCGATGACCTCTGACCGTATACGGAAGTTTTTCGTCATCTTTTTTGTGTTGGGCTTTTTTGCCTACTTGTTCGGTCCGTTGATTATTATGAGCTTGACGGCCTTCAACAGCTCGGCTTTTCCGCGAATATCTCCCTGGGAATGTTTTTCCGTGGAATGGTTTCATCTGCTGACGCGAGACGACAAACTGATTGAAGGGTTGCGCAACAGTATATTCATTGGCTTCGGCGTGGTGCTTTTGTCCGTGCCACTTGGGCTGGCCGGCGCGTTAATGCTGACGCAAGTCAAAGAGCGCGTGCGACCCTGGTATTACACCATCGTTATTTCGCCGATTCTGGTGCCTGGCGTGGTGTTGGGTATTTCAACATTATTATTTTGGGATCGCGTCGGACAAATGTTCGGTGCCACCCGGGAATCGTTTTTTTATAACGGTTTTTTTCTCACCATCGTTGGGCAGGCGACATTTATATCCGCGTACACCATGCTGGTATTTATTTCGCGTTTACAACGCTTTGATACCGTGCAGGAAGAGGCCGCGCTGGATCTGGGCGCAACCCATGTCCAGACATTCCGTAAAATCCTGTTGCCTTTTTTAAAGCCCGCCATCGCATCGGCGGCTGTGCTTGCATTCCTGGCGTCATTTGAGAATTACAACACGACGGTGTTTACCATCATCTCAGAAAGCACGTTGACGACTTTTCTCGCGGCCAAAGTTCGGCATGGCATTAACCCGTCAATCAGCGCGCTGGCGGTGGTTATTGTTCTGATTACACTGTTTGGCGCGGCCCTGCATGAGGTTTACAAACGTCGTGAATTGGCAGCGGATAAAGAAGCGGCCAAAATGGCCAAGGGCGAGTTGGCGGCGCACAAAAAACGTGCCAGTTTTGTTTTTGACCCCGCAGTTATCATGATAGTCCTGATTTTTATCGCAGGTCTGAGCACCGCGTATTTTTCCGGCACAATGGGTTTGGACGAGTGCAAAGCGGAAGTGCTGGCGGAGAAAAAACGTATTACGCAAGAAAAAATTCGCAAGCGTCAGCAAAAATCCATGTTCCAGGAAGCAGGCGAGGCTGCAGGTGCGACGAGTACCGCGCCCGGTAGTGTAGCCCCGGCGGACAAATCATCACGCACCGGTGTTGGTAACTTTAGCGATGTGTTCAGTAGCGGTAACCTGGAAGGCCAGGCCGGTGCCACCGAGGAGGAAGCAGAGGCGCCCGAACAACAGGAACGTCAAGGCACACAAAACTTCAATAGCATTTTTGATCCGACTAACCTGGAGAAACAATCCGGCCAAGGTTCGGACAATCAGCAGTAACCAGCGATTTCAATAACAGACTGTACTAATATGAATATTTTTCTATGAGTATACGCACGACCTGTATCGGCGCTTATCCCAAACCTGACTATGTAAAGCTACCGGACTGGTTCAATATTCCATCCGGACCTGACACGGCTGAACCGACCAAGGGCTGGCAGGAGGCGCTGAAGGCAATGGGGCCGGATGCTGAACAGATATTGTCGCGTGGTACACAAGAAGCGGTGTTGGATCAGGTTAATGCCGGGATCGATATCCCGACTGATGGCGAAATCCGGCGTGAAAATTACATTCATTATCATTGCCGCCATATTGACGGCATTAGTTTTTCGCAATTAACCGAACGGGAACTACGCAATGGCGCTTACAGCGCGCAGTTACCGACCGTTGTCGCAAAGGTATCGGCTCGCGACGAATTTTTGTCCCATGACTGGAAACTCGCACAATCGTTTACCGATAAATCGGTCAAGATTACGATGCCGGGTCCGATGACCATTACGGACACGACAGCAGATGCGTTTTATAACGACCCGGCAAAAGAAGGAGCCGATCTGGCACAGGCGATAAACATGGAAGTGCATGCGCTTGCCGAGGCGGGTTGCCGGCACATACAAATTGATGAGCCATTGTTCGCACGTAAACCCCAGCAGGCGCTGGACTATGGTTTCGAAAATCTTGAACGCGCGTTTCATGGCTGTCCCGATCATGTCGTGCGCACCGTGCACATGTGTTGTGGTTACCCGGATCGTCTTGATCGCGAGGACTATCCCAAGGCTCATCCGCAAGCTTATTTCGACATTGCCGAGGCCATTGACAGATCGACAATAGACGCGGTGTCGATTGAAGACGCGCATCGTTACAACGATTTAAGCCTGTTGGATAAGTTTCAAAATACAACGGTTATATTTGGTGTTGTCGCGATAGCCAAAAGCCGTATCGAGCCGGTTGAGGAAATTCGAGATCGCTTAGAACAAGCGCTACAACATATTGACGCCCGAAGACTAATTGCCGCGCCCGATTGCGGTCTTGGTTTGCTGGGCCGCGAGCGTTCTATCGCCAAGCTGAAAAATATGTGCGCGGCAGCTCACTCGATAGGATGATTAAAAGTTGGACTATAAAGAGGTAAGTTAAGGCGTCTGTAATCTTATACCGCTGAATCGTTCGACTGCGTCGAATCCCTCAGTCTGACACCATTTGCGAAAACCACCCAGACCACGATTATTCCATTCGGCGTAAGCGTCCTTATAGGCTTGATCTTGCGCGGGGAGCTTGTCGGTTTCGCCTAAATCGTGCTGGCTCATCAGCATGGTCAGTTCCTTGTAGAACCCTTCTTTTAATCCGTGCGCAGTGAGACCGCAGTAACCGATGACTTCACGTTGGTAGTAGATTTCCGTCAGCGCGGGATGAGCGTTTTCCGCCGCCCAGGCAGGGGGAATGAAGAGCAATGGAAGAGCGAAAATTAACAGTCGCATTGGCGCAAAATTTCCAGAGGTCAGGCACGTCATTATGCCGCAACGAAGGCGTAAAATCTGATATGTTATGCGCATAGCTTAATCCACCTTAATTCCAATACCGGAGGGTCAGAAAATGGACGCACGAGTACAGCAAACATTAAGCCATTTCGTCGGCGGTCAGCGCGTAGACGGTACGAGCGGGCGGTTTGGAGACGTTTATAACCCCGCAATAGGGGAGATCACGAAACGCGCTCCATTTGCCAGCGCGGACGAAGTGAAACAAGCCATTGATGTCGCGGCGCAAGCACTGCCCGGATGGTCGGCAACACCGGCACCACGCCGTGCCCAGGTGATGTTCGCATTTCGCGATTTGATCAAGAAAAACATCGATGAACTGGCCGAGTTAGTATCTTCCGAACACGGTAAAACTATTGAAGATGCCAAGGGTTCGATAACGCGCGGCGTCGAAGTAGTCGAATTCGCCTGTGGCATTCCACAAATGCTCAAAGGTGAATACAGCGAAGCGGTTGCCGCCGGCGTGGACAGTTATTCCGTGCGCCAGCCGGTTGGTGTTTGCGCGGGTATTACGCCGTTTAATTTTCCTGCCATGGTGCCGATGTGGATGTTTCCCGTCGCCATCGCCTGTGGTAACACGTTTGTATTAAAACCGTCAGAAAAAGACCCATCGTGTCCCATACGTTTGGCGGAATTAATGAAAGAAGCGGGCTTGCCGGACGGTGTCCTTAATGTGGTGATTGGCGATAAGGAAGCGGTCGATACCTTGCTCACCGATCCACGTGTCGAAGCGGTGAGTTTTGTCGGCTCGACGGCGATCGGCGAGTATATTTATCAAACCGGTTGCGCGCACGGCAAGCGTGTTCAGGCATTGTGTGGTGCGAAGAATCACATGGTCGTGATGCCGGATGCGGACATGGATCAGGTGACCGATGCCGTTATCGGTTCCGCCTACGGTTCCGCTGGTGAACGTTGCATGGCGATTTCCGTTGTGGTCGCTGTGGGTGATGAAACCGGTGATGAGTTAGTAGAGCGACTCAAGCCACGGGTGAGCGGATTGAAAGTGGGGCCTTATACGGATCCCGAAGCTGAAATGGGGCCGCTAGTGACGCCGGATCATAACAAGAAAGTGCGTGGTTATATCGATGCTGGAGTGGAAGAGGGTGCGGACCTCGTGGTCGATGGCCGCGACTTGAAAGTCGAAGGCTACGAAGACGGTGCCTTTGTCGGTGGTTGTATATTTGACAAGGTGAAACCCGAAATGTCGATATACAAAGAAGAAATTTTTGGCCCGGTTTTGAGTGTGGTGCGGGTCGATTCCTATGAAGAAGCAAAACGTTTGGTAACCGAACACGAATATGGTAACGGCGCTGCCGTGTTTACCCGTGACGGTGATTGCGCACGCGATTTCACGTCAAGCGTGCGCATCGGCATGGTCGGTGTGAATGTGCCAATTCCCGTTCCGGTCGCCTATCACAGTTTTGGTGGTTGGAAGCGTTCCCTGTTTGGCGATCACAGTATCCACGGCCCGGAAGGCGTGCATTTTTATACGCGATTAAAAACCATTACCGCGCGCTGGCCCTCAGGCATCAAGGAAGGCGCCGTGTTTAATTTCAAAGCGGGTGGTGAGCACTAACAAGACTTATCTGCTTTAGCCGAGAATAAGTAGGGTGGATAAGTCGCATTGCGGCTTATCCATTTCCCAGAGCTGTAGGATTCTCGTCAAGCTGAGCGTCAAAGCTATCGAGGCGAGGACGCCGCTCCATAAAATCTTGTCATATGCCCACGCATGTTAATACGTGGACATATCTTATCAAGCATGTTTTCGATATACGTTGCGCTTCATCCAGGCCACTAGGCGTGGGGAATCAAAAAGTTCCTTCCCCCTTGAAGGGGAAGGTCAGGAAGGGGGTGAATAGATTCAATTACCCTCCCCCTAACCCCCTCCCACAAGGGGAGGAGGAACGCGATACCGGATAGGAATAAGGTGAACACGATACTTGTCTTGCGTCATAGAATCTCCCACAAGCAAGAGTAGCCTGGATGGAGTGAAACGGAATCCGGGATAAATAATATCCGGGAAATATAACTAACCCGATTCACTTTTGGATTTTATAAACTCGATAAACTCTTCGATGGCGCGCAGGCGGAATTGTTGACGTTGATAAACAATAGAAAACGGCCGTGAGATTTTAGGGTCGAGGCTGACCGCGGCCAGCGTGCCGAGTTTGAGTTCTTTCTCCAGAGTCGCAACGGACAGGATGGCGACACCGAGTCCCGCTTCGACGGCGCTTTTGATGGATTCGGGATTGCCGAGTTGCATGGCAACATTCAGATTGGAAAAATCCACGTCATGCTCTTTGAAATAATCTTCGGTGACTTCGCGGGTGCCGGAACCTTCTTCACGGCTGATAAACGGATATTCGGAAATCTCTTCAAGCGATACTTTTTCTCGGCCTGCCAACGTATGCGTTGGAGGGCAGATCAGCACCAATTCGTCATTCCACAACGCTTCGGTGGACAGGTTTTTATTGTGCACCGGGCCTTCGACAATACCGAGGTCGATCTCGTTATTTTCGACCATGTGAACAACACCCAGGGTATTGGCGACACTAAGGCGAACAGTGACATCGGGATATTTGGCCTGGAATTTTCCCAGTAAACTCAGAATGACATATTCCGAAATTGTGGTGCTCGCACCAAGGCTGAGTGGCCCGGACACGTCACCGGTCATGCGGCGCACATCGTTTTCCATCTCGCCATACAAGGCAAGAATACGGTCGGCATAACCCTTCACTAGTTCACCCGCCTCGGTCAAACTGATGCGGTTATGGGTCCGGTCAAACAACCGTGTATTAAAATGTTCCTCGAGCTGGCGCACCTGAAAAGTCACGGCAGGTTGGGTCATGTAAAGCACTTCGCCCGCCTTGGTGAAACTCAGGAGGCGAGCTACCGTGGAAAAAACCTGTAGTCGTCGATCAAGCATTTGGTTGTATCCGCAGAAAGTTGGCTATGAGTGTCGTATAAACTGAATATCCTTACATTGCATAATAACGCTAAGACTTCAACAGGTCGATGCGATATCAAAATTCATTCTCGCCATTCGCCGCCGATTTAAACCAGTCCAGTTGACCATGCAGTTGCACGACGTCGCCAATGACTACCAAAGTGGGTGCGTGAACATCCGCTTTGCGCACAAGATCCGGCAGGGTGGCAAGACTACCCGTTAAAACGCGTTGTTTTCGGGTTGTTCCCTGTTCGATCAATGCGGCGGGTGTTGTTGGAGGCGTACCGTGGACAATCATCTGCTCGCACAATGTTTCCAGCCCGGTCAAGCCCATATACACGACAACAGTCTGTTGCGGTTGACATAACATTTCCCAGTTCAAATCTATCGTTCCATCACGCAAGTGCCCGGTGACAAAAATGCAGGACTGTGAGTAGTCGCGATGGGTCAGGGGAATACCGGAGTAGGCAGCACAACCGGAAGCCGCGGTCACACCCGGAACAATTTGAAACGGAATGCCTTGTTTGGCTAAATCCGCAATCTCTTCACCACCACGTCCAAAAATAAAAGGGTCACCACCTTTCAGGCGACACACGCGTTTTCCCTGTTTAGCAAAATCAACCAGAAGTTGGTTGATGTTTTCTTGTCTTACCGCATGATTAGCTTTTTCCTTGCCAACGTATATTTTTTCAGCGTCGCGTCTTGCCATGGCCAGGATTTTCGGGCTGACCAGACGGTCGTGCAGTACAACATCGGATTGTTGCAAAAGGCGTAATGCGCGAAAGGTGAGTAAGTCGGGATCGCCCGGTCCGGCACCGACCAAGTAGACTTCGCCAGCGTGATGCGGTTCTTGATCGGTATCAGCAACGGCTTTTTCCAATGACGCGCGTGCCGCCTCATTTTTTCCGCTGAATAACATTTCCGCAATCGGGCCGTCCAAGACTTTTTCCCAAAAACGGCGCCGGTCACTGGATGTCTTGAATTTCTCATTTACTTGTTTGCGAAATCCCGCAACTAATCCGGCAAGTTGCCCGTAAGCGGCGGGGATCATGGTTTCCAGTTTTCCGCGCAGGAGTCGCGCTAGAACCGGCGATGCACCGCCGGTGGAAATCGCGATCAACACCGGCGACCGGTCTACTATCGATGGCATGATGAAACTGCAAAGATCGGGTTGATCTACCACGTTTACCGGCAAGTGCCTGTCTTGTGCTGCTCGGGAAATTTGTCGATTAACCGACTGGTTATTGGTAGCGGCTATTACCAATTCATTTCCGGTGAGTTGATCGGGCGAAAACGCTTTTTGTTGGTAAGATAACTTTCCGGCGGAGCTTAATTGTTGAATCACTTCACAAGCATCAGTTGCTATGACAGACACTCTGGCGCCGGCATCAAGTAGCAACCGCACTTTTCGTGCCGCCACATCCCCGGCACCGACGACGAGACAGTAGCGGTTACGAATATTGATAAATATTGGCAGAAAATCCAATAGCTTACACTCCTAATATGAGATTGATTCTAAGTACAGAGTAAGCACAATTCTGGCGTGGTTAGCCAATCGTTTGCATTTTTTGCCGGGATTGCGGAATGTTACATTGAGTGAGTAATTCTTTTATCGCTGTAACGAATTTCAATGTCCCGGCGGCGTAGAGATCGCAGTCTTGAATCCTCGCTTGCCCGTCCAAAACATGCGCTAGAACGCTGTTATCAACATCGCTATTTTCCGTATTCATGTCAATCGCGTGATAATGAAAATTGTCGAATGCATCATCCCATGCACGCATCAGGTTATTCATGTAGTGACCGGTTTGATGGTTTGCAAACCAATACAATGTAATCTGCCGGTCACTGTTCAGGGACAGAGCATGTTCCACTAAACTTTTTACCGGCGCAAATCCGGTATCACAGGTCAAGAACAGCAGCGGGCGATCAGAGTTTTCATTTAACAGAAAATCGCCACTCGGCCCCTCGACACGAACGGGTTTTCCAGCAGCAACACCAAAGAGATTATTTTCATCCTGGCCGTGCTGAATATGAAATTGCAAATGACGATCATCGCACGGGCAACTCGCGATAGGTAGATTAATCTCGGTTTCATCGGGAAAGGTAAGCGTTGCATTCTGGCCGGCGAGAAAACGCAATCGATTCGTACGTGGCGTTTGTAGATTTAAAAGTGTTACCGAATCGGTAATCCGGTCAACTTTCTTCACTTTTGTTACGATGGATTGCCACGGTATCTCACTGGAATCGCCCGCTTCATGTGCTTCGAGTTCAACATTCGATCTGGCAGCGTTTGAACACATCAGTATCATACCCGTTGATTTTTCCGCCGCCGGAATGACGTAATCGCAATGCCGAATGGATTCGACTTCACCGCGCACAACTTTTGCCTTGCACAATCCGCAATTACCGTTACTGCAACCGTAATCCAGCGCCAGGCCTGCGCGCAGGGCGGATTCCAGCAGGGTTTCTTTACCGCCGGTTTCGAACGAACGGCAACTCGGTTTGATGGTGACTGTGGGCATGATAAGCACCGTTTATAACGATACTTGCCCGTTTTGGCTATCCCCCAGAGGTAAGGTGTTTAACGCGCTTTAGGACTATTTGTATTCGAAGCCTGCGCGTTGATACCACTTACGTGCTTCGTCAGGATCTTTATCAATGCCACGGCCTTCCTCGTACATCATGGCCAGAGTGGTTTGTGAGCCGATGAGTCCTTGTTCCGCCGCTTTGCGAAACCATTTAACCGCTTTAGCACCGTCCTGCGCAACGCAGTCGCCTTCCATATACATAAAGCCGAGTCCGTGTTGCGCCAGCGCGTGACCTTGTTCGGCTGCATTTTGCATGGATTGCAATGCTTTTGTTTCGTCACGAACCATGCCAAGACCGTTTTGACACATGATGCCGATACGATACAGCGCATCGGCGTTGCCTTTTTCTGCCAGCGGCGCCAGCAAGCGCATCGCTTGCGCAAACTGTTTGGCTTCAAACGCAGAAATGCCACTGGATAACTCCAACGATTCTTCCGTTTCAATTGAATTTGCTGTCATGGTGTGTTCGTTTCTTGACGACGATAAAATAGTAACAGGGTCAGCTTGGACGATGCCTGATATCTGCGCAGAATTGCTTCATGTGTTTATTCAAGTTATTTATTCCGACTGAGAGCAAATCTTGAAACGAATCAACTATGGTTTTGCGTGAATATGGTAGTGTTGGGTTCAGGAATTCTGAATCGATGATTGCTGGAGTATGAATTGTCTGAAGTCGTAAATTTTTCGCCTAATGTTGCCATGCGGTCTTACATTCAACGCGTCGCGACTGGGCCTGAAATGAGTAAAGACCTGTCGCTGAAGGAAGCACAACATGGTTTGCGTTTGATTCTGGATGGCGAAGTCGATCCTGTACAGGCGGCGATTTTTCTCATCGCGTTGCGCATGAAACGCGAAACCCGTGACGAAAATCGTGGTGTGTTGCAGGCGTTGCTGGATGTGACTGATCGGGAGACTGCTGAGGTCGATGAAGTACTGGATGTGGCCGATCCTTATGACGGTTACACACGCGGTTTACCGGTCACGGCATTTTTACCCTGTGTATTGGCTGCATGTGGTGTGCCGGCAATTTCACACGGTGCCGAAGCGGTCGGTCCTAAATATGGCGTAACCCAGCGTAAAGTATTGCGTGTCGCCGGAAAAAATGTCGATTGCACTTCTCAGGAAGCGGGGCAACGTTTGGCAGATCCTGCAATCGGCTGGGCTTATGTAGATCAACGCAAATTCTGCTCAAAGTTACACGAGCTAGTGAATCTAAGAACCCTGATGGTCAAACGCCCCTGTTTAACAACAGTCGAAGTGTTGTTGGGTCCGGTGCGTGGCAAAGCGAAAACTCATTTGATGACGGGGTTCGTGCACAAGGCTTATCCACCTGTTTATACCATGTTAGCGCGGCATGCTGGATTTGATTCGGCCATGATTGTTCGCGGTGTCGAGGGTGGGGTTATTCCATCCTTGTCACAAGTGTCGCGCTATTTTCGTTTCGATGCTCAAACGGATGATGAAGAGATCCGTCTTGCTCCCAGAAGTTTGGGTATTGAGCAGACTGAACGCACCACACCACTTCCGCATGACTTGCCGGTTCCACAAGTCAAAGGCGACGACATAGCGACAGCAGTCGATGCCGACGCAGCGGCCAAAGCCGCTGCCGACATGGGACTGGCCGCACTATCCGGCGAGCGCGGCACGGCCTACGACAGCCTGGTTTATGGCGCGGCAATATGTTTATCTCATCTCGGCCGTTGCGATTCGCTTGAAGCCGGCGGGCAGCAGGCTCGCGCAGCGTTGAATTCTGGCGATGCGTTGCAACGGTTCAACGCAGATTAAATAGTTCCATGAATCTCAAGTTGATTATTGATGACATGTCATTGGATTTGGACGTTCCCGAATTTATTTTGCAAGAAGGTAAGGACTATTTTGCAAAACTCGACGGCGATATGAATCAGGGATGGCAAGTGGCAAGACGTTTTATTGAAGCGCCTGATACTACGCAACGTTGTCAAATTGTTGCCGACAGACTGCTTAGTGCATTGCACACGGAGAATAAAAAATCGGCGTTGTTGCTGGCGGGGTATGTACTGAGCAAACTCCCAGAGCTGCAAACCATTCAGATCGATACTGCAGGTGAACCATCCAACACGCGGTTTGTCTTAAATACCGGTGAAACACTTGACTAAATCCGAATCCCAACAACGCTGCATGGTTCGCTGCGCATTAATCGTCATGCTGTTTATCTGCGCGCAATCCGTCAGCGCTGCGGATCTGGTTAAGGAGACCGAGCACCCGGTTCTCTACGTTACACAAGGTGAGTTTGCGGATGTCAAAGAAACTCTTGAACTGGCGATCACCGACCAAGGTCTAGTTATAAATAACGTTGCGGACATCGCATCCATGCTGGACAAGACCGGTGCCGATCTCGGCGATGACGAGCAGCTTTATACGCACGGCCTGGTGTTCGATTTTTGCAGTGCGACGTTGTCCCGGGAAAAAATGAAAGCCGACCGGTCAAATATTGTTTTTTGCCCATTCACTATGCAGGCTTACGAACTGCCGGAGGAGCCTGGTTCAATCTATGTCGGTTATCGTCGACCGCCAGTTGTCGGCAACGAGCAATCCCAGGCCGCATTGCAAAAAATTGATGATTTGCTCAGGACCATCCTGGACGAAGCTTTATCCTGGTGACGCAGAGAGTCACTTGTCCAGCATGTTTCAACTACCCTGTAACTGTCTAAACCAACTCGACGTCAGAAATTATTTCAATTAACGCTGGGCCTTGATATTCCAATCCGGCCAGGATGGCTGATTCCAGTTCATCGCTCTTGTTGACGCGTTGACCAAAGCCGCCACACAATTTCGCAAAAGTCGCAAAATTGGGGTTGTGTAAAGACGTTTGCCATACTGGCCACTCGCCGGCCCGTTGTTCCTTGGAAATTTTACCGAGTTCACTGTTATTTAATAAAATATGCGTGATATCCATTTCATATTTTACCGCCGTGGTGAATTCAGCGAGGTATTGGCCAAAGCCGCCGTCACCGCTTACCGAGATGACTTTTCGTCCGTTATGCATTGCGACATCCTGTGTTGCGGCCCAGGCACCCATGGCGGCGGGAAAGCCGAACCCGATGGAACCGAGATAACCTGACATCAACACCGATTGATTTGTGCATTCGAAATAGCGGCCAAACGAATACGTGTTGTTACCGACATCAACGGATATGATAGCGTCATCCGGAGCGAGCTTGCTCAGAACTGCGAAGATACTGGCGGAGTTAACGCCGCGACCGCGATCATCGCTTTCCCGGCTTGTTTTTTCTTCGCGCCATATTGCCCAGCGTTCGGTTACTTCTGGTCGTTGATCGATAGTCTGATGGGAATCGGACAACTGCGCGCTGAACAATTCCACAGTGACACCGATCTCGCCCCAAACCGGCACGGTTACCGGATGAAATTTACCCAAAGCCATCCGGTCAAAATCGACCTGAATAATCGGTCGCTTTGGTGTAATCCCGGTGTGATTTGAAAACGACGCACCAAACGCGAGGATCAAATCACATTCGTTCATGAACCAGCTCGCAATAGGTGTGCCGGAACGGCCTAAGACACCGGCAGCGAGTGGATGGTGATCGGAGATCTGACCTTTGCCCTTGAATGTCGTTAACACGGGTGCGTTGAGTTTCTCAGCCAGTTCCACTATTTGTGGCATGGCATCGCGCGCGCCATAACCGGCGATGATAATCGGCCGCTTGTGTTTATGAATCAGCTCCATGGCGTCTGTCAGCGCTTGCGGCGGCGGGCTGATGCTCTCAGGCCCAATGCGTCCACCTGACCCCGAAGCCTTGGCGCTGTCGCCGGCTGGCAGCGTTTGCACGTTGTCAGGAAAAATCAGGTTCGCAACATCGCGATTGACGATAGCGTTTTTACAGGCCAGCGTCATCAATTCCGCATGCCGGGATGTGTTCAGTACGAGTTGGCTGAAATGCGAAACTGCTTCGAATGCCGCAGACAGATCAATATCCTGAAACGCACCGGGTCCAATAACTTGCACATCGACCTGGCCGGTGAGTGCGAGTATCGGCGCACGGTCTACCTTGGCGTCCCACAATCCGGTCAGTAAATTGGTTGCGCCGGGTCCGGCGATAGCCAGACAGGCGGCGGGTTTACCGGTAAGTTTTGCGTAGCCGGAACAGGCGAACGCCGCTGCGCTCTCGTGACGCACGCCGTAATATTTCAAACCGCCTTTTACTTCCTGCACGCGCAAGGCGTCGGCTAACCCGAGATTGGAATGACCGACTATGCCAAAAACACTGGTCACTTCCCAGTTGATCATGGTTTCTACCATGACGTCACTGATGGTTGGTTCTTTTTCCGGCTCGGCTTCCAGTCCGACATAAATTCCATCGTCCCTGATTTCGACGGGGAATAATTCCTGGCCGGAATCTTCGTGTCCACCCGGTGGTAGACCGGTGCGCGGATCAAAGTCCCAACCATGCCATGGACAACGTAACCAGCACCGGCCCTGTTCGCCGATTTCAATCGAGCCTTCACCCAGTGGCCCGCCTTGATGCGGGCACCGATTGTCCATAGCCGTGTACTGTCCGTCGATATGCGTTAAGGCCATGGACCTGGTGCCGGCCACAACAGTTTTTACACGACCTGATGGCAGTTCGTCAGGAGTCGCAACTTTATGCCATTGCAGTGCTGCATCGTTTTCGTTCATAAGTTTTCCCCTGTCATTGCGTTTGTAATATTCGCATTGCCGGAATGCGTCACAGCAACCCAAAAATAATTATTCATGTCCTGGAAGTGCGAACGCGATAAGGCAATTCGCTTACTGATTCGTTTTCCGCGCACTCTCCTAATTTTTGAGTTGCCTGTCCGTACCAGCGAGAAGCGGGTGCGGCGGTCATTCCATGCAGGACAATACTGAGTATGACTGTGATGACGGCTATGGCTAAAATCACCTGCCGGTTATGGACGCCTATGTCTTCGACGATCAACAAGGCAAACAGAATTGACGCCAGACCGCGCGGGCCAAACCAACCGAGAAACGCGACGGTACTCGCGTTAACGCCTGTACCAATCAACGCAATCAAGACAGGCAGGATACGGATGACGGTTAGACTCAGTGCTGCATAAGCAACATATTGCCACTGGAAAACAGGCACGACGGATGGAATCATTACCGCGCCGAAAATAAGAAATGTAGTCAATGTGAGCAATTGACCTTCAGTTTCAGCAAACTCATAAAGAAATTTACACGGGTGAGAAAGTGTGCTGCCAAACACCAGGCCGGCTACAAACGCGGCGATAAACCCATTGCCATGCACTAATTCGGCGCAGGTGAAAGCAAGTAACGCGATACTGAGTGCGCCAATACCTTCAAAAGCTTCGCTGATCCAGTCCTTGTTCGCTACCGTGTCGACTAATCGCGCGCCCGTAAAACCGATCAACACACCCACCAGTGGCCCAAGTATGATTTGCAAGGCGCCAAACTTTAACCAATGCGCAGCATCGGCGGATTCATTCATCATGTTAGACAAGTAGGCGAATAACAACACCAACGGCAATGCGATACCGTCATTGAGGCCGCTCTCGACATTCAGGGTTTGACGTATACGCACGGGAACATGATTACTAGTGACGACCGCTTGGCCCAGGGCCGCATCGGTGGGCACCAAAATCGCGGCCAGCAGCGCCGCTTCCCAAATGTTTAGTTGACCAAACAACAGCGCGGCGCAAACCGTACCTAAAACGATGCTGAGTGGCATGCCGATGAGCAACAGTCGTTGTGGCAGGTTATGATCGGCGCGCAGTTTGGCCAAATCGATGCGCGAGGCATCGGAGAACAACACGAGCACCAGAGTAATTTCCGCCAGGGTATGGATGAAACCATGTGCCGTATCTTGTCCAATCGCGTCGGGCACCGTTAGTGCCAGCACTACACCAAAGCCGGTGAAAAACATGGGAGCGGTTAACGGCGTATCTTCCAGGCGTTTGGACAGTAATCCAAACACCAGGAAACCAACGGCGACCAAAGCGATAGCCTGAAAATTCACACTAATTCCTCCTTTGTGAATCGCTCAGTTAGCGGTCTTCGTTTACTGCAATTCTAGGCCAAGTTTATCTTGTCATCACGAGCCGCAATAGTGGCATCGCGACTTTTCCTATTTATTGTTGCGCTTGATACTAATAAAAATACTTCGTCGTTTCACTCCTCGCGGTGACAATTGGACATAAGACGATTAAGTATAAAACTTGTACTGGTATCTATTGCACGCCTGATAAGTACTCCGCAATCGCATCGATCTCTTCGTCCGTTACGTTCGCGACAATGGGTTTCATAACATTGGTCAGACCGTTATTACGGGCGCCGCTTTTAATGTCCGTGATTTGTTGCACCAGATATTCTTTATTCTGACCGGCAAGCTTAGGATAAGTCGTTTGTATGGGTGATTTGCCGTCAGGGCCGTGACAGGTGATACACAACCGTTGACCGTACAGGGCTTTGCCATCGGCAGCGACAACGCTTTGGCCGAACAACATCATTAACAGAGTAGTAAAAATATAGATGCCGGGTTTTAAATTATGCCGGGTAGTGTGGATTAAGCTTTGCATGGTTTGTCTCCTGTTTATCCTCGGTTAATGGTTTTATGTTATGCCATGTAGTTGGCGATAATTTCGCCCATTCTTTCACCACCGATAATGGGTGGAATCAGGGTAAGAAATTCACCATTCGGACCCATTAAATAGATGTATGACGTATGGTCAATCACCATATCGCCATCCGCATCCGGCCCGACTTCACCGGGTTTTATTTTGTAAGCGTCATAAGCCTGTGCCAGGGCGTTTGCCGATCCCGTCAATCCCAGCAGGTTGGGATGAATTTCAGGCAAGGCTTTTTTCATCACTTCCGGCGTATCGTTGGCGGGGTCAACGGTAATCATCACGGGTTGAATGTCTTTGCCGCCATCGCCTAGCGCATCTATCGCTTCGCCCATGCGTCTCAGGCCTACCGTGCACATGCTTTTGCAATTCGCGTAACCAAAAAATACCAACAGGTATTTGCCGGGAAAGTCCAGCTCGGAGCGTGCGACGCCATTGTGATCGATGAGGTTGAATGAACCCCCCAACTTAACCGGAAACGGATTAAACGACGCTTTACCGGAACTTGTATCCAGATTGGTTACGCCGTTGCCGGTATGATCTTCCCCCTGGTGCGCGTAGCTTGTACTTGCAAATGCGAGCAGGCAAACGATTAACCCATTTTTTGATAAAAGTTTACTCATTGCCGCGACTTCAAGAACTCTTCGTCCGCTTCTTTGCCGAGACCTAACAAGCCATCGCGTTCGATGATGCGTATAACATTCGGATCGTTACGAAACCATTGTTTGGCTTCAGCAGAGTCCGCCGCGAATCCGTTTTTCTCAGCCCAATCACTGACGAAACGTGTCGCACCGCGCCATTCGCCATCCGTCCCTTCACGGACGAACTGAATTGCGAAAAATCGAACGCCCCGGTTCTCGGTAAAAAGTCCGTCGGCGGTGATTTGTTTGCCACAAAAGGGTAATAGTTCAACAACAGCACCACTAAAAGGCGATTGGTTCTTACCCACCAGAATCAACTTGCCGTCACCGTCAATCAAACCGAGCTGACGCTTACCGTCACCGCAGTTTTCGGGGCAATCACCAGTCAACTCACACATGATGTCGACCACTTTGGCTTCGAAGCGCGCGATTTCTTCGCCTGTAACGCCCCAGCTTTTCGCTGCAAGCGCGGTGTTAGTGTAAGCCGTGCTGAGTAATATCGTGGCGACTAAGTTTATAATCAATAGGTTTCTTACTTTCATGATCTCCTTCCTTATTGTTTTGGTAATGCAAACGGTGGAATGACGCCGACCGTTTCATGGGTCAGATTCACGATTCCATGATCGTCGATAATCTTGTCGATAAGCAGGTAATTAATACCGTCACGTTCATGGAAGGTGCCATCCACGGTTACTTTTTTGCTTTGCAGGTCGAGCACGCCGAGATTGGCAACACTGGTATCGTCATCGCCAAATTTGAGAATCATATAAACTTTGTCGTCGTCGGTGCGCAGTCCGACCGGTACGCCACCGGCAGCGCACCAAACGGCACATACATGATGTGCAGAGCCTAGTACAAAGTCCGACCCACCCATGACCTGGGAGGTATAACACCAGGTATCCATGAATTCACCGGTCACCTGGATGCGTTCGCCTTGTGCCGCGAATGCGTGGGTGCCCATCACGCTCAGAAGCGTGGCCAGCGCCGCGGTAGTTCGATTAATTAATTTCATATTGATCTCCTTTGGTCGTGCTCTTGTTTGACTCGAATGATTAAATATATGAGCTTGGTTGGTTTGATTGTGTGCAAAGTTCATATACGTTAGAAAATCGTGAAGATTCGCATTACTTGACACCTGACAAATAAGTGGCAATCGCTTCGATATCTTCGTCACTGACATTTTGCACGAAGGAACGCATAACGGATGAAATGCCCGCCACACGTATATTAGACTTGATATCCTTGATTTGTTGCACCAGGTAATCTTTGTTTTGGCCTGCCAGTATCGGATAGTGAGGCCCGATAGGATTTTTTCCTTCCGGGCCGTGACAGGTAATACACAAACGCTCCGAATAAAGCAATTCACCATCTAGCGCATCGCCCGTCATGGTGGTATCCGTAGCGGTAACCGTATTTGATTCCTGTGCGGGTTTTTGCGATGAATCCTGCGTTGTATCGGTCGTCGTTGATGCACTTTGATCGGTCTCACTCTCACTTGCATATGTCTGTGTCAGGTAGCGGATTATCGTATTCAAATCTTTGTCGTCCGCGACCAGGCCATTACCGACCATGCGCTGTACCAGAGCGATAGTTTCTGTTTTAGTGCCAGGTGGTGCGTTTTCGACTTGTGTATAGGCATGGCATTGCGAACAAGTTTGTTCGAATACCGTGCGTGCTTTTTCGCTGTTGTAGTTAGCGTCTTCGGCGGGATCGTCGGCCATATTCATCGCGGTCTTCATGGATTTTTGCGATTCCACCGCAGTCATGGCTGCTTCCCGGCGCTGGCGCAACGTCTCTTGCAGGGTAGGCGATACGGCGATGAGGTAAGCGGTAACATACCACTGATCTTCCTGTGTGATCGGATTCAAAACTGTCGAGCGGTTAGCCATGCGCGCAACAGTTTGCTGCCAACCTTGTGGCGTGCGTGGTCGTGCAAGCACGGTTCGCAAGTCATGACACTGCACGCACTTTACAGTCAAAGTACGTCTGCCGGTCAGCAGTCCCTCACGTGTGGCCAGCCGGTTGAGTAGCTGATCATCGTCCAGACCGATACGTGGCAGGTGTTCGCGCACGCGTGCAATACGATCGTCCGACATGGAGTCTTCACTCAGTGCTTTGCTTTGCAGGTAGGCCTCACGCAATGAAAACGGCAGCGCCAAAGCGACTAATAGAAATGTACAAACGAATAAAACTGTACCGAGAAAAGGTGCCAGTTTTGCCTCCATGTGCTTGAAAAAACGCACAATAGAAATCTTGGTGATGAGCAGGGCACCAATTGCAATGCCTAATGTCAAATGCATCACCGTTCGCGGTGGCAACTCGATCTGATAGGCCCATAGTCGAGGCACCATTTGCCACATCAAGTAGATATAGATTAGAACATAGACATATCCGAGCAGGCGATGGATGCGAACAAGCGATAGTGGTGCTTCGCTTTTATTGAGTTTGTGATCAAACGGGAATTTCCAGATGTAAAACATCAGGAACGTAAGCGCTCCCGCGATTGTCAGAAAGACCAGTCCGACCAGACTATTGCCTAAAGATGTCATGACCCATATTCTTTCAAATCACGTCATTAAAAGCTTAACATTTTCATCATAATAAAGAGATTCCGGGATATAAAAATGGTTCAATGCTGAAATGCGAAAAATTCAGGAGGTAGTTAAATGAAATCCCACGCTATTGCTCAATGGGACGAACTACGCGACCGCCAACCCGCGCACGCGTTGGTTTCCAATGTGGATCTGGTCATTGTTCGATACGACGAAAATGTATCCGTGTTGTATGGTCGATGCGCGCATCGCGGCGCACTGATGGCAGACGGGTTTATCGATGGTAATAATCTGATTTGCGGGGTGCACAATTGGGACTATCGAGTCGATACCGGTATAAGCGAATATAACAACTCGGAAACACTACCGAAATTTACTGTCTGGCTGGAAGACGGGAGTGTTTGCGTTGATGAAGACGAGATACTGGCCTGGGAGAAGGAAAACCCGCAACCGTACAATCGCGATGCCTATCAGGGTACTTATCAAGATCCGCATGGTGCTGACGAAGAGCCTTATGTTAAAACCATCAGGCAACTGGCGAATGATGGTTTGTCCAAGACCGGTCATCATGGTGTGGCGTCGGCCATGGGTGTGCCGCGTCAGCAATTGCCAAGTTGGGACGATTTGCAGTTTGTGGTTGGGCAATTGCACAAGTTTCCGCTGTTGGACGAAGAGGAGGTCGGCACCGACCTGGTAATCGGACCGCGAGCTAGAAAACCATTGCACTTGAAAATTCCATTATTTGTTTCCGATATGAGTTTTGGCGCTTTGTCCGAAGAAGCCAAGGTCGCGCTGGCGAGCGGAGCGGAAATGGTGGGAACGGGAATCTGTTCGGGTGAGGGCGGGATGTTGCCGGAAGAACAGGCTGCTAACAACCGGTATTTTTATGAATTGGCCTCCGCCCGTTTCGGATTTAGCTGGGACAAGGTCATAAAAGCGCAGGCGTTTCACTTCAAAGGCGGTCAAGGTGCAAAAACCGGTACTGGTGGTCATCTGCCGGGTAACAAAGTCACGGGCAAGATAGCCCAGGTGCGTGGGTTGAAGGAAGGCGAGGCAGCAATCTCACCGTCGCGTTTTCCGCAGTGGGATTCTCTCGACCAGTTCAAGGATTTCACCCAGCAAGTGCGTGAACGTGCCGGCGGCATTCCGGTTGGTTATAAGTTATCAGCGCAACACATCGAAAAAGATATTGATGCGGCGCTGGAAATTGGCGTTGACTACATTATTCTGGATGGGCGCGGCGGCGGTACGGGTGCCACACCATTAATTTTTCGCGATAATATTTCTGTGCCGACCATTCCCGCATTAGCACGAGCGCGTAAACATCTGGACAGCAGCGGCGCATCGGATGTGACCTTGATAGCGACCGGCGGTTTGCGCATAGCGGGAGATTTCGCTAAAGCAATGGCGCTGGGGGCGGACGGTGTTGCGCTTTCAAACTCCGCCTTGCAGGCCATCGGTTGTCTTGGCATGCGTGCCTGTCATACCAATAACTGTCCTGTCGGCATCGCTACGCAAAAACCAAATCTGCGTGCTCGCTTGATTGTCGATCAGGCCGCGCAACGTCTGGCACGTTTTTTCAGCGCATCGGTGGAGTTGATGGCTTTGCTCGCAAGAGCCAGCGGCCACCGTCATTTAAACGAATTCAAGCGCGAAGATCTGACCACATTCAATCGCGACATGGCACATCTTACCGGTGTGAGCTACGGTGGGGTTGTACCGTTGTAGTCGCAGCGTCTAAATGGCGTGGATCAGACGCCGGATCAGTTGCGAACTAATAACTCACATTGCAGCGGCACAGATCGAATGGGATTTACGATCTGTGCCGAATTGATTAGCAAGACTAATAAGGCATCGAAGATTTTTGATATCTGGTTAGTTAACGCTGATTTGTCTCGCGACAGCCTCTTTTGCCTTTGGTAACGTCAATGTAAGAACACCGTCATCCATCGCTGCCTGAATCGCCGACTGATCGACTTTACTGGATAACGTGAAGCTGCGCGAATAATGCCCCAAGGGGTATTCACTGTAGCTGGGCTTCATATCTTCGTATGCACTCAGATCAATATAGCCTTCGATTGAAAGGATATCCTTCTCGAGTTTCACATTGACTTGATCCTTGCTTACACCCGGCATATCCATAGTCAGGATCAATGCAGCATCGGTTTCCACAATATCAGTATCGGGCGCATAAAAACGCCCAGGAACTGTTTTTTCTTCTTTCGTTTCCACCTCATGTTTAGTTGAGGTTTCAAGGTCGGTGTTTACATTCTCACTTGTCATTTTACTGATCTCCAGAATCGTTCGCAGGGATTACTTAATCGCCACCGTGTGCGGCTTGTCCGCATCGCTTCGGCTGAGGAGTATGGCAAGAATGCCGTTGTTGTAATTGGCCTGCACGTTTTCCGCATCGATTTCAAACGGCACGGTTACAGTGCGGTCAAATTCGTAGGACTTGCGCTCCAGTCGGTGCGCACTGGCCTTGGCGTCATACTCGATAATGCGTTTACCGGACAAACGCAAGGTGTTGCCTTTTACCTCCAGATTAAAATCACTCTTGTTGGAGCCGGGAATTTCGGCCAGCACAGCGACATTGTCACTTTGCTCGAACACGTTGATAGGGGGTCTTGCGCCACGGTTGGCGGTCTGGTGCCCGAACCAGTTGCTGCGCGTCGATTGCTGTAACGCCTCTTGCAATGATGCCAACGAACGAATGGTATTGGTAAAATCCTGAAACATTCTAAAGTACCTCCGTTAAGTGGATTCGCTCTAATGAATCGGGACGGGGCAGGGTAATTTCAAGAGGCGGAAATAAATTTTTTTTAAATGTCGCAAATACAGCCTCGGCGCGTTGGCGGGCTTAAACAATAGCGGGGGCGTCGTCGTTCTCTATGGCCTGGGTTTCGTCTTTCTGAAAGTTTGTGACCCGGTCGGCGACCGCCGATACATTTTCAAAGCGCGCAATGTGTATTACCGCGTCGCCCTCGTTTACCAGCGGCAGATGGGTGCGTCCTATCACAACCCCGGACGCAGTAGCTGTGATCTCTACCTGCGTCTGACCGAACGGGTCAGCCACAGCACCGAGTGAATCTCCTTCCTTAACGGTGCTTCCCAGGGTTGTATTGTTTAACAACACCCCGCTGATAGGCGCCCGCACCCAGGTGCTGGACTGAGCCATAAATTGTTTTTTGGATGTCCGGCGAGATCGCTTCGTCGGTAACATACCAAGAGTGCTCATAACATTGTTGATGCCACGCAATCCTGCACGAATACAGACTTCATTGAAACGCAATGCTTCGCCGGCCTCGTAAATCATAATCGGTATACCGAGATCGCAAGCTGCTTCACGCAGCGAACCGTCTCTCAATTTAGAATTTATAATCACGGGTACGCCGAACGCGCTGGCCAATGCCTTGGTGTCATTGTCTTCGAGATCGGCACGGATTTGCGGTACGTTAGAACGATGCAATGCGCCGGTATGCAGATCGATAGCGTGTGTTGCGTTGGCGATTACATCGGTCATCAACAAGTGCGCCAAACGACTTGCCAGCGAACCTTTTTCCGAACCTGGGAATGAGCGGTTTAAATCACGCCGGTCGGGCAGGTAGCGGGAATGATGAATCACGCCGTAAACATTCACAATAGGGATCGCGATCAATGTCCCATGAATGCGTTTTAAATTGGATTGCTTCATTAAGCGGCGAATAATTTCCACGCCGTTTAACTCGTCTCCGTGAATCGCCGCGCACACGAACAGGCACGGGCCATCTTTTTTACCACGCACCACATGCACCGGCATCTCCATGGGTGTATGGGTATAGAGTTGTGGAATGGGAAGATCGAGTGTCGTTCGTGTTCCCGGCTTGATTATTTCGCCGGCAATCTCAATTTTAGCGCTCATTCTATTAACCGCGTCCCCGAGTGCGGGTTTTCTTGGGCTTGGCGTTTTTTTCCAAAAATTCTATTACCATCCCGGCCACGTCTTTACCGGTGGCTTTTTCGATGCCTTCCAGACCCGGTGATGAGTTTACTTCCATGACAACCGGCCCATGGTTAGAGCGAAGAATATCGACACCAGCGACATTCAAACCCATTCGTTTTGCCGAGCGTATGGCGGTTGAACGTTCCTCCGGTGTGAGTTTTATTAACGACGCGGTTCCACCACGATGTAAGTTGGATCGAAATTCTCCCTTGGCGGCCTGGCGCATCATCGCCGCGACTACCTTGTTGCCTATAACAAACGCACGGATATCCGCGCCGCCGGCTTCCTTGATAAATTCCTGTACCAGGAAATTGGCTTGTAATTGACGAAATGCATCGATGATGGTCTCTGCGGCCTTTCTTGTTTCAGCCAGCACGATGCCTTTTCCTTGCGTCCCTTCCAGTAATTTGACCACGAGTGGCGCACCGCCGACCAGTTCAATTAAGTCCCGGGTATTCTTGGTCGAATGAGCAAATCCGGTTAGCGGCAAACCGACACCGGCACGAGCGAGAATTTGCAGGGAACGCAGTTTATCCCTCGAACGCGTTATAGCGACGGATTCATTCAAAGGGTAGGTACCCATCATTTCAAATTGCCGCAGTACGGCGCTGCCATAGAAGGTGACCGAAGCGCCAATGCGGGGTATGACTGCATCGAAAAACGGCAGTTCTTCACCCGCCAGGTGCACGCTGGGTGTGTGCGATGCGATATCCATGTAACAGTTCAGCGTATGGACATACTCGATTTCGTGACCGCGCTCACGAGCGGCTTCCACTAAACGCCGGTTTGAGTACAGACGGTCTCTGGCGCGGGTTAATACTGCAATTCGCATGGTGTTACCTCCGGGTTTTGCGACGTTTCGGTTTTCTGAGCGGTTTTCCTATCAGGTAGGAAGCGGAAGGATTGACGACAAAGCGTTTATTCAGCGCGGTGCGGCCCAGTAACATGCGAAACCGCATGGTGTCGCGATCAGTCAAAGTCAGTTCAATGGGCCACTGCAATTCTCCCAATACCACGTTGGTTTCAATCACGTAACGTTTTTCACGATGGCCTCCTGAATCGGTGACAACGCGTTGATCCAGTATTCGGGCAACACATAGCAGCTCAATGTCAGTACGTTTTTGTAACGGGTGAATACCGAAGCGGACGATATTCCGTTTTCGATCCGGTTCAATAAAATACGCGTGTAATGCCGATGTCCGCGCACCGGTATCGACTTTGCATTTTATTCGTTTAATATTGAGATCGGGTAAGGATACCCATTCGCGCCAACCCAGCACTGTAAAATTATTCATGCGTTGGCGCCGTGTACATGTTGACCGTCATACGTCAGCGGGTCTTTGTCATGTTCATCTGTCGCTGCGGACGCTGACTCTTTGTTGAACCCACTACGCAGATGTAAATCCCGTTGTGGAAAGGGTATTTCAATTCCATGTTTTTTCAGTGCGGTTTCGATCTCCCAGGTATACGCAGCGTGTACCGCAGCCGGCCGGCTAACGGCTTCGGCATTCAACCATACCACCAGTTCGAAGTTTAAGCTGCTGTCACCGAATTCGACTAACCAAACTTGCGGGCGCCGTCTGGCCGGCGTTGTTATTGTATACGGCACTGCTGCTGCGGCTTCAAGTGCCGCCTTTTTGACAAGTTCCTTGTCAGTTCCATAGGCAACGCCAAAAGGTACACGTAAGCGACGAGATGCTTCCCGTAATGTCCAGTTAATGACTCTTCCGCTAACGAATTCGGAGTTAGGAACCAGGATATCGATATTGTCGTTGGTTGTGATTAACGTGCTGCGGATGTTAATTTCCTTCACCACTCCGGTCACACCCGACTCGAGGTCTACAAAATCACCGACCTTGAGACTCCTTTCAAATAAAATGATAAGACCCGCGACGAAGTTACTGAATATCGCCTGCAGACCGAAACCCAGACCGACCCCTAACGCGCTGACAAACAATGCGAGTTTTGTAAAATCGAGACCGATGGACGAAAGACCAACGAAGACACCGATTATCAGAATCGCGTAATGAAACAAACGACCGACGGTATACAGCGATGCGCGGTTCATGGCTTCGCGCCGTTGTGCAACGCGATTTAGTCCGTGACGTACAATCTTGGAGAGCCACCAGGCTATGGCCAGAATAATCAATACCCGTGTCAGACCGAGTAAAGTGACGGGTGTCTCGTTGATGGTAAACAGGCTCTGGCTTGCAAACCCTGTCAGTCCTGACCAGAATTTATTGATACCTTGTTTCAGGTCGGTTATCCACGAAACCAACTTTCCCTCTTCCTGCGCTACACGATCCGTCGCCAGTTCGGTTAACATTTGTCCTGTCGCCAGACTTTCACGCAACTTCGCGAGCGCTTGAAGTGTGTTTTCCGTGAGTTCGATCCGGCTAAGGTGAATTTCCCTTAACGTGACGTTTTGGTCCTCCACCAACGACAACTGCGTTTCGGCGGTATACTTCTCATTGTCGGTAGCACGACGCCAGATCGAGCGCTGGGAGTCTGTATCGCTGATGCGTTGCTCCAGCTCGCCGACCAGTTTTCGAAGATCAAGATCATCACCGGTGTCAGATTCCGGATTAAGGCGACCGGTAAACGCAATTGCAACTTGCGCCTGGGAGCGGGCGAGTTCGGCAGTGGCGATTCGTACATCGAAGTCGGTCAACTTCTGGCGAAAGCGTCTGGCTTTTGCAATATCTTCTGCGGTCTCTGCGACGCCTAAACTGCGTAGCCGGGTGAAGGCGGCCTCGTCATTCAGTCTTGTTGCTTCGGTATCGGCGTTTTCGTACGCTTGTTCATACGATTGAACATCATCAGCATTGGCTACCAGGCGCTTTGATGCATTGGCAAGAATGTCTCGCAATGCCTGTCCCCTTTGTTCATTGTTTTCAACTCTGGGTTTAATGAGTCGTAGCTCTTGTTGCGCTAACGCCAGCCGGAGGCGGTCGCGGATAATCGTGAGACCTTGTACGAGGCGTGTTGATGCGCGCTCTCCCGATGCGAAATACGCCGCTCGTAACGTGTCCAGTTGCCGTTGGGCTTGTTTGATTCCCTTCTCACGATGGTTAATTTCTTCACGCGCGAGGTCAAGTTCCAGTTGTAAGTCTCTGATTCGACTCACTAGGCCAAGCACGCTGGCCAATGAATACTTTTCCAGCGTCGGAGGAATTACGCCGGGTCCCGCAGGTTTGCGTTCACGCAGTTCCGCGTACGGTCCTAGACTTTGGTTGATCTCGTCAACGATATTTGAAATTTCGTCAGCACGTGATAGCGGTGCAGCGTCTCGAGTCGATTCCAGGCGGGAGCGAAACAGATTCGAACGTTCGGAGAGTTCGTCGCCGGCATCTTCAAAATACGACCACCACTCGCTGGTCAATGACAGCGGATCGGGTAGCGGTGTGTCGGAAACAACTTCGGATTCCTGAGCATACGCTGTGAGACACAGGATCAGGGACGCAATGCCGACAAACGATATAAATCGCGCTGATGATTTTGGACGACCGATCACAACCACTTGATGCGTTTAAACAAAAAGAGCAAAGCTGCAACAATAATAACCATCACCGAGAGTAGCACGTAGTAAGAATACTTATAGTGCAGTTCGGGAATATTATCGAAATTCATGCCGTACAGACCCGCCAAAAAGCCCAATGGTATAAAGATCACGGTGATAATCGTCAGCACTTTGACAATGTTGTTCAAACGGTGCGATGCCAGTGAAATATACCCGTCCTGCAAATCCGCTATTAGCTCGTGATATAACGTTGCCAGACTGGTAGCCCGCTCCAATTGTTCATAGACATCGTTTATTTCGTGCGTTCGTTTAGCATCAATAGCCGGCCATTGTTCGTTTTTCAATTGTGCGAAAACCGCCGTATGGTAGGCCATAATGCGGCGCATTTTTTTCAGGTTCGTTTTGTGTTCTATCAGCTCAAACAACAGTTTGTCGTTGGGGTGGGCAAGCATTTCCTGTTCGATCACGTCGAGTCGTTTTTCAAGATCTAAAAGAATAGGAAGGTAGCGGTCGACAACAAATCGGGTGAGTCGAACCGCAAGTGCGTCTGGTTCGTACCGGACAAATGGATCGTTAATCGATCGCGTACCGACGATTGTCTCGCTCCAGAGTTTGTCGACACTGACGGACGGGCCACTGTGCCGGGTGAGCAAGAAGCGCTGTCCCAGGAAAATCGCAATCTGAATTGTCGCGAAATCGATAGTGGTTGTATCCGCACTCAATCCTTTAAGAAGTATAAAAGTAAGATTGCTAAACGCCTCGATTTTAGCCGGATGGCGTTCCCGTTGCGCATCGGTAATCGCGAGAGGGTGTAACCCGAAGGCCTTTTTCATCGTGTCGCTCTCCACCGTGGCCTTTTCTTCAAAAAAGTCTATCCAAATTGTTGAGTCCGGATTGTTTTGCCAGGCTGTAATTTGTTCTTCGCCTCCTTCAGTGAGAGTTTTTTGATTTCTATCGAACAGCAGGGTCCGTATCATTGTTTCGCCTCCATATTTTGGTCTGCATCATACATTGTCCGCGACCAAGGCGTATCTGCGGTTTAGTCTTGGTTGGTAAATTGGAATGCGCTAACGGGATATACTTGTCAGCTAGTGGGATTCGGTTGTTAACCGCGAACGAGAATGAAACTTAAGTTTGAATATCATTCAAAACCGGAATAAGCTTCAAATTTTTTCTTCGGCTTGACGAAATACCACTCGCGTTCCTTGCCCTGAAATTCGACGGCTGCACCGAATTTGCGATATTTGGCGTAAGCCATGCCATCAAGATTTTTGTCCGCAAAACGCAGTTGACCACGCATGACGAGACGGTCGCCGTTTAGAATCATATCGCTTAGGGTAAGATTGCGCTTGTTTAGTGTGATGATGGTACTCCCACTCACATTCTCGATATTGAACAGTTTGCTGACCCACTTGGGGTTACCGCCGTCTGCACCAAAAAGATCGACAAAAGGACGGGTATCCTGCATGGACAAGTCCAACACACCATCCACTTCGAGTGGTGACGATAAACGTATTTTTCCGTTGGATATTTTGAGCGACCCCGACCAGGGAGGAGAATTTTTCTCCCGTACAATTACGTTGCTGAGAGTCAACAAGGTATCGCGTAGATTGAAGCGCATGTCTTTGAGATCACCGTCCGTTAACTTGCCCTCTAATGTCAACGCGCCGGTCACGAGTTGATCGCGAATGCTTGCGACGACGTCGGTAGCATCGAGAGTTACTTCACCTGCACCCGTGCTGGAATCAAGTTCCCACCAACCATTCAGTTGCGCCTGTCCCGATACCAGCCGGGCCATGGAATTCTCGGGCAGATAGCTGTTATACACCTGGATGTTGCTTACCTGACCGTGCTCAAGATCGATGCGCGCTTGTACTTCGTCTAACGCATTTATTGATTCGTCTGCGATGCCGGTCGCCTGAAGCGATACGGATAATTTTTCGACGTGGTTTTGCGAACCGCCTTGTCGTTTGAGTGCGGCGCTGGCGATATTTGCGGACATTGCAATTTCAGATTGCCCGGATGCGTCGTTTAATTGCGCCTGTATGCGACCCTGTCCGTTAGCGACATAATCCAAGAAATTAAGCGAGATCGCATCAGAATCAATGTCGATTTGACTGCCGTCGGCGAGTTTCGACTTGTCGACTTCGAGTAATGCTTGAAACTTGCCCGGTCCATATACCAACAACCGCGGACCCTTGGCCAGCAGCGGATTGATAATACCAATATCCGTTACTTCGCCATCCAGCGAAACACGTCCTGACGGTAATTCTTTACCCGCTGGCTGGTTTGATTTTTCCTTGTTACCACGCCGGGTAATGGTGGGCCAGTGTAATTGACCTTCGCTTAATCGGATGTCACCACTCCAGGAATCTGAGGCCGCATTACCGGCAATGGCAGCGTTCTTGAGTTGCAAGCGTGAGCCGGTAAAATCGAACCGGCCATTTCCGGGATTTCCGTCTTGCAGTACAACGTTTAAATCAAGATCGGACACGATGGATTTGTCTTTAACGTCGAGCGCGACCTGTGTGCCTACAAGTTGCAATTGCCCATGCGCTTTTTCCGGGTCAACGGTCAACGCACCGCTTACCTGGCCACTGCCGCCGTCGATGGATACTGCGCCATCGGGCAAGTAACGATTGTATAAATTAAAATTTGGGATTGTGCCATTTAGCAAATTTAACTTCACGGTGGTTGGCGGTATCGCGCCGCCGATCACAAACGACTCACCGCTCACGGAAATTCCAAAATCGGAACTGAGAAAGTGCGCGTCAGCGTCGCTCTGATGGCGGATATTCACTTCGTTAAAATGTATCAACATGTCCGTATCGGCAGTGTCTTGCTCTCCTTTAGCAATGTGACCGCTGATATTTCCGCGGCCTTTCGCAACATAGTCTCCCAGTTGCGCCAACATGTCGGCGTGTTCGAATTCAAGTTGGGTGCCGGAAGCGAGAAGCCCTTTATCCAACACAACGCGGCCTGCGAGTTCGCTGGATCCACTCAATTGTAACCAGGGTATTTGGCTTAAGTAGTAATTAATGAATGCAAGATCGTCGACGGATGCGGCGATTTGAAGTTCTCCGCTTAAAAATTTGAAAAAAGCGATGCCTGGATTTTGCCGTGGCACGAACGGTGTCATCGATATGGTGAATTGACCGTTTAAGTTCTTACCTATCGACTGCTCATTGAACGTCGCGCTATCAAACGCGAATTCGCCACTGGCCGCGGGTATGGACACGTCGGCACGGGTTATGATGTCCGCCGTACCGGAAGCGCTGGCGTTGCCACGTATGCGGAAGTTGGCAAACCAAACATCACGTATGCCATCCGCGCTCATACCGTCGAGTTGAATACGCCACGGGCGTTTCATAGCCCGACGAGGCATCTCCTGTGCGGCGGTTAATTCAAGCCCCGGAATTTCGGGAAAGTAAGGGCGTATGGATTCGATACTCGCCAGGTCATCCGGTCTCGGCCGGGCTTTGGCCGTAATGCCGCGCGCACGTAACCAGTGGGTTCGAAAGGTACGTTGGGTGAGGGCAGTCAAGGCACACAGGACAGTCGTCTTGTCCACTTCAATATAACTTTGTACGCGCCGGGTTTGATTGCGAAAACGTAAGTTCTTTACGTGTACCAAACCAGGCACGACGGTCCAGGCCGAGTCCCATTCGATATGGATGCGCTCGGGCCGTCGGTTGATGAGGTCACCTGCTATGGAAGAGGTGTTTAAAAATATATTGGCACCCGCAACATAAAGCAACTCGATCGCGAGCAGGACGATTGCGATGCGCAACCACCATCGACTGCGGCTATTTTTTTGCTTGACGTTCTTGTGACTCAAATCATCGGCCCCACATTAGATGTAACATGTACTGTAGTTGAAACTACTTAGCCGTGGAACTAGCGGCCACGTTCTATCGAATAAATAATATCGCCGCCGCTGGCTTTTCCAGATGACTCCGTTACCAGTTTCCAATGCTGGTCGATGGAATATTGCAAACGCAACGTGTTAATCGGCTCAAACAAGCCAATACCGTAACTCACGTATAACTTGGGCGCTAGGTACTTGCCGATCACAAAAGCCGCCTGCTCGGATGTGCTGCCCGGTTGTGCTTCCACACCGAACTGATCGAAGCCAAATTGTTGACTGATTTTATCCGTGATTCCGCCTGCGCGTTTCAGTCCGAATGCCAAAGCCGCTTCGCCCAGGGCGGTGCGTTCGTTGCCTGAAGCATTGTCCGCCGGCCCACCCAACAGCAGGTAGGAGAGTTGATTACGTTGTGTCATCTGCGGTTCGGAAAACAATGAGAATTCGGGTTGCTGCAGTGTGCCGCGCACGACCACACCGACCAACACATCAGGAGTGGGCTGGCGTGTGGCGCGCAGATCCAATACGGGTGTGGTGATAGCGCCACCGGAGAACAAAAGACGTCCGGTTTCGATTGTCATGTTTTGTCCGTATGCACGGTAGTGTCCATCGAGTATGCGAATCTCGCCTTCTGCCGTGGTGGTTTCTCCCGGGCGTTCGCTGGATAGGATGTCACCCTGCAAACGACCGCTCAAGCCAAACCCATTGAAAGTGACATCTTGACCCAGCGTCGTGCGAACTTGTGCATCGATCTTGCGAACTGTCGACGTTGCTTCGGGTGCCGTTGTCTGGTCGACAATAATTTGATCGCTTGACACTTTGATCGCGGATTGTGGAATTTCCCGTAAACTGATTTGCGCAGCGGGTACGAGAACGTCGCCACGTAAACGAATACGGTCTTTATCGACGTTAAGTCGTAAATCGGGTGATGCATGAATGATGGCCTGGGGAATATTGACTACCTGAAAATCCTCACCTTTGATCGTGATATCAATTGAGGGTGCTTCCTCGGCCAGATTCAATTGCCCTTCGATATCAGCTCGTCCGCCGCCGGAGCGGGCGCTCGCTTGAATCTCCATGCCGGCAACAGGGCTACCCGATAGTTGTGCATTGATATCACGTATCACGATGTTTGGCCCGAGCAGTTCCACCTGACCGTCCAGCCAGTCTATCTGGCCGTCATAGATTGGGTTGCCTATGGTTCCACTGATACGCATATCGCCCTGCAAACCACCGGTCAGTTTGTTCACTTCGGGTATCAGCGAAGACAAAAAACCAACATCGTTCACACTGGTCGTCAACGCAGCTTGTAAAGGTCTTTGTTTCCAGTCGCCGGACCCTGCGGCGATACGGGCATTACCGCGGATTTCATCGTTACCCGCCAATGGCAGATTGAGGTTTATCGTTGTCTCGCCATTTTGCATCTCAATGTTGGCGTCAGCCGGTTCAAAAACCAGAATGCGTTCGAGTGATTCGATAGTGTCGTCCTGTTTGACCAGAATTTGTCCGTTACTGCTGCGCAGATCTAACCGCGCGGTTGGCGGTTTTGTTTGCGGCCATTCGAGATTGCCATCGCCGTCGATGCTGCCTTCAGCGATAACGTTTTCCGGTAGCCAGGCGGACAACAAGGCGAGGGGCAGCTGTTTTAAATCGACCGACGCCGCAATACTTTGTTCCGTTCGCGCGCCTTCCAGGCATAACTCGGAAGCACCGCTACCCATACAAGTGGTTGACAGCGCCATTTGACCTACACCGATCTGACCGCTGGCGGATGACAATAAATTCCACGCACCAAACTGATTTGTTTCGACACCGGCGCTGGAAATGTCAAACGACCATTGCGGTTTTTCAATATCCAAATCACCATTGACCACTAGATCGACCCCACCCAAAGACGTTTGCGCACCCAGCTCGATGCTGTGCGCTGCCGCCAAACCATCCGCATTGACGTTGGCGTTTTTTATTTCGACGCCGGCTAATACACCGTTGTCGATTTGCGCTGACACGCGGGATGTTTTTTGATCGGTCACGTCGATGAACGTGTCGATGTTTAGTGTCTTTAGTGAATGATCCAGATATTGAAGATTATAGCCAGCGAGTGTTGCCGTCAGTTGTGGTTTTTTTATATTGCCGGATAACGCACCCGAGCCATTAACCGAACCGCGTGCGTGTGGGTGCAGTGTTTGCAGCTCGTCGCTATCCACCTGCCATTGCAGGTCCAGGGTATCACCGGCACGGCCTTGCGCTTGCATTCGGGATTGCCTTGATTGCAGTTGTAGTTGTTCAATGTCAGCAGTACCGCTTTGCCAGTTTCCTTTAGTGTTGAATTGCAGGGGATAATCGCGCAGTTCGCCGGTGGCATCCAATTGAAATGCACTGACCGTGAATTGTTTGTTAACAAAACTGGCCTTGCCGTGCAATTCGGCATCAATACGGCCATTCCAATCCTGCCACCATGTCGCGGGATTCAAGTCTTTTCCGTTCAGGCTGATGCTCATCCGTGGTTCGGGTTGCCATGCGAATTCGCCGTTGCCCGCGATAACGCCTTGCAGCGCGTGTAGATCGATTTCCTTTAACTCAAGCGAGGATAAATTACCGCGTCCATTAGTCGATAGTTGGATTTGTCTGTCTCCGGTGGCCAGGCTCGCATCGAGTTGCAGGCGATAGTCATCCGGTTTCCCTGTTAATTGCGCGTTGCCTTTTTCGCTAAGCAATGGTTGGGGGCCGTGTATCCACGCCAACTGTTGCCATTTCGTCATCAGGTCAAACGTGCCGTCCGTGTGTTCGAGTGTGCCGCTGATGTGGCCATGATCATCGATCTTGGCGTCGAAGCGCGCGCTTGTATTATTAGGCGTTCCGTTTACTTGCACAGTGCCGTGATCGCTGCGTACCAGGGCATCCGTCGTGTCCAGTGGCCACCGCAGGTCGCGCCATTCGCCGTTGAAATCAAAGTGCGGTTGTGCGGTATTGGATAAATCCAGCAGTCCGTTGGCGTTGAATGTTGGGGCGTTGTCAGAGTCGCCCAGTTTGATTTGAATTTGATTGGTAAGCTCGGGCAGGGTGCCGGTTACCTGCAACTCGGCGTTAGCGTTGTCTATAATCGCTCCGCCGTTCAATGGCCAGCGTAGTTGATTTAGCGTCGCGTCCAATTGCACGCCAAGTCGGCCAGTGGATCGATCGAGTTCGGCGTCGGCTTTTACCAACACAGGTTGTCCGGCTCTATCGATCTCGCCGTCGAGTATGAAGGATGGTTTTGTGAGAGGTCCTTTAATACTGAGGTGTGCTGTCTTGCTGCTCACTAGCGCGTCACGTTCCAGTGGCCAGGTGAGATCATGCCAGGTTGTTTTAAAATCCAGTTGTGGAATATCCTCCGTCAATATGACACGCCCAGTACCCACAATGCTCAGAGGATGATCTGGTGTGTCTGCTTGCAAATTCGTTAAGACTAATTCATCCCGGTTAATCCGTGCATCTGTCACAGCCGTGAGCGATCC
>CBDCFT010000037.1:0-61144 GCA_965216365.1 Arenicellales bacterium
GGCGAGCCAACTTTGGGGGATTAAGCGGGCTTGGAATCAAGACCTTTGCCAGATCGAGTCAGGCAATCTCTCGTCCAGTTCCGTCCCCGGAGCACACTCGTTACTGAAATAAGAATGTTTTCGGTAAGGACCCTTGTAGTAAGCAATGGCATTTTCTTTGGCAACATGGTCGGGCACACCTAACAACTTCGCCGCACGGTAATTTCTTTGTATGGCCTGACAATCCGTTTTTTGCTCGTTGTACTCACCACGCGCATGCATTGCTTCATGGGTAAACATGTGCAGACTGAAGAGTTCTTTCTCGTTCGCGGACTGCGGATGATCAAGGTAATCGCGTAAGGTGTTACACCACGGATATTGTATAACAATGTTCCCCGTTTCAGGATTTGCTCTACCGGCGAGACCGAACCGGTCAAAAACTGACTCGAATATCGTGACACAGTTCACCCTTGCCGGACGATGTTCGGTCAACTCATAAGCTTGTACAGACAAAAAACGTTCAAACCGCCAATGATCGATGGCCGGCCACCCGGACAATACCGCCAAACCCAGCAACACGACAATATAACCCAGATTAAAGCCATCAATCGGCTCAGGACTTCTCACCTGCCGAATAACCAGCCAAATAAAGAACAGACTGATCAGGAATAAAAATAACATGTGAGAGTGTCTCTGCGTAGAGTTTATTTGGGCGTTACGACTACGCGGTATCGGAACAGAATCAAACGGATCAGAACCAACGGATTTTCGCTTTCTTTGTATAAGTGGTGGTATTGGATAGACAAGGTTAACAGATGAGTCGAAGGCATTTCCGCCGCGCATAATTTATTCCGGTTTCTGTGATGCAGTTCACAGATTTTTTCGTCGTAAGAGTAAATAATTCGCTCGCAATTATATTGATCCGTGTCTGCATCAACCGAGTTTGATCGCTGGACATTAAATCAAAACGGCCGTCAAGGCGAACGGGACAAAGGAAAAGGAGGTTGTCAATGGCAACTAAGGGATGGTTTACATTCGCGCGATTCGTATTTATCGCAATTCTATTCTCATTTCACAGTAATCTTCGGGCAGCGGATATCGATGATTGCGCCAGAATGGCGAAAGGCGGTTTGCGTGAAATTGCCGAAGATCGCGCAGACCGGTTTACCGGCAAAGTGACTGAAGAAGCGGCGCGTTGTCGTGGCGGCGACAAGGCGGCGCAATATCGTCACACGCCCTGGGTAGACTGGTCGAACTATTGGGCAGCCGGTGATACGTCCACAAAAAAAGAAGGCCGTGAAGCGATCACGACTCTGGGTGAACATCTCAAACCCAATGGCCGTGGCATCGACGGCAGCCTGTTGGATCTGGAGTATCAACGGATTGAATTGATCAAATTCAATCTGTTCGATAACTACACTTACGAAACTTATGTAAAAGGTCTTGGCGGTAAACCCGGTTCGGTGGTGAACCGGTGGGCGGAGATGCGTTTGGATAATGATCATCCTGACTATGTCACCGTCGGTGGTGACGGTGAACAACAATGCGCCGGGGAGTTGATTCGTTATCGAACAACGGATGGCATCTGCAATGATATTAACAATCCGAAAATGGGCGCGGCGGGAACCTATTTTGCGCGTAATGCACAGTTTGAATCGACCTTCCCCCGCCTGGCCCGTGAACACAACAACGAGCTTGCAATTAACCGCCACAGCGATGCAGAGAATGGCTTTCGCCTCGATCTGCTAAAACCCGACCCGCAATTAATCAGTCGCAAATTATTTACCCGCAAACAAACACCGGGTAATGAATGTAACGAGGGCCTGGGCAAACCGGACTACGCACCGGATGCCGATTGCGACTATCAAAAGGCTCCGTTCTTTAATGTGCTGGCGGCATTCTGGATTCAATTCATGACCCACGACTGGTTTGCCCACGTCAAGGAAGGACGTAACAAACCCGAAATGATGCCTGTCGGTTGCGACTCGGAAGAGGCGAAGGATCTTGGCTGCCGCGAGGACGACAAAATTGAATCCGCCTTGTTTGCCGACGAAAACTCCCCGGAAAAATTTGATCACAACGGCAAAGAACATCTGAAACGCGCGTATAAAACCACGCAAAATTTCAATACTGCGTGGTGGGATGCTTCACAGATATACGGATTCGACGAAGATTCAGCCAAGCGCGTTATTCGTGACCCGCAGGACAACGCTAAATTGAGCCAACCCGACGGCTATTTACCTCTGCTGGATGACTGCTTACCGGAATGTCCGACTCAACCACAGTGGCGCAACCAGGAGTCCGCCGCTTTTCCGGATAATTGGAACATCGGTTTAAGCTTTTATCACAACTTGTTTGTGCGTGAACACAACAGTTTTGTCGACGCTTTCCGGCATATGCAGCAGAACTTCGCTGAAGACGATTCCGGCTTACGCCATCCGGATAATCCTGATGAGGTAATTACTTACGCCGACGCCAGCGATGAGGAAATCTACCAGGCCGCGCGCCTGGTGGTTTCCGCGATGATTGCGAAAATTCACACCGTTGAATGGACACCGCAATTATTGTACGACGAACCTTTGTACCGTGGCATGAACGCCAACTGGTTTGGTTTGTTTAATCATGAAGAAGATAACGTGTCGATTGTATTGCGTTCGATATTCGACCGCGACAAAAACGCGTTCAGCCGCTGGTCCAGCCGCATGGCGCGCAGACTTGGCTTTAAAGGCAAAGGCGACAAATCAAATGCATGGTATTCCGTACTCGCATCGGGCGCCGGAATTTTTGGTCTCAACAACACCCGTAACAAAGGAAAATTATGGTGGAAACGCGACGCCTGGCATCTGAGTAACCCGGATGACGTTAACGGCGGCATCAATCACTTCGGGTCGCCGTTCAATTTTCCGGAAGAGTTCACAACCGTCTATCGTCTACACCCGCTAGTACCTGATTTAATTGACTATCGCGAAGCGGATTCGCCCAATGATATTAAACTCAAGATTCCAGTTGTAAAAACCGCACGTGGCGGGTCGACCGCAGAAATGCGTGAACGGGGATTGGAGAACTGGGGCTTGAGCATGGGCCGGCAACGTCTTGGCACGTTACATTTAAATAATCATCCGACGTTTTTGCAAAACCTCGACATGCCACACCTGGACACACCAACAAAAAAGATCGATGTTGTCGCACTCGACATCATCCGCGACCGTGAACGGGGCGTACCGCGGTATAACGAATTTCGCCGCCAGATCGGATTGAAAATGCTGAACAGTTTTGACGACTTTGTTGATCAGCGCTTGCCTGTTGATTCGGAAACACGCCAGCAACAAGTCGACACCGTTGCGCAAATTCGCGAAATCTATGGCACGCACATTTGCGACGCCAGCAAGATCATTAGCCGTGTACAAAAAGACGAAAACGGTGAACATATCAACGACTGCCTGGGACACCCTGACGGTACCCGCGTCGACAATGTCGAAGACGTCGACATGGTCGTCGGCTGGTTAGCTGAATACACCCGGCCACACGGTTTTGCCATCGCCGAAACCCAGTTTCATGTTTTCATTATCAACGCATCGCGCCGTTTATTCAGCGACCGCTTTTTTACCTCAAGCTTTCGGCCCGAGTTTTATTCAAAACTGGGTTATGACTGGGTATTGGACAACGGCCCTTTAACCGATTGTCCCTACGATCTCGAAACAGGAAAAGACGATAACGCGATGTGTAACGAGCCGGAGTTATCCAACGGACATAAAATTCCGGTGTCGCCTTTAAAACGCGTGATGTGGCGCAACATGCCGTCACTACAAGATGAATTGATTCACGTAGTCAATGCGTTCGACCCGTGGGCGCGCGATCGCGGCGAATACTATTCGCTGGCCTGGAAACCGCGCAGCGACGCAAAGGCTGACCCGGCGTTTCGGTAATAACAGGTAGCAGTTAGTTGCGTAACCGGAGAATTGGCTCATGGGAATTCTGGATTTTCATCGACGCACGAACGGATTAGCGCTCGGCCAGGAATTGATCGACGAGCGCGAGTCGACCATCGCCGACCAAATGATTGCATCGATAAAAACTATCAGCCAACAACGCCACCCGAACGGCATTGTTAAACGATTCAACCAAAGTAAAGGCCTTGGCTGTTTCGATACGAGTTTTGAAGTCGGCCAAGATTTACCAGCGCACTTAAAAGTCGGTTTGTTTGCTCAAGCGCGAACCTACGCCGCCAAAGTACGCTTCGCCAACGCGACCAAGGACGAAGACAACGAAAAGGATTTTCGCGGCATGTCGATAAAAGTGTTCGGTGTTGATGGACAACCGCTTTGGGGTGAGCCGGGAACACAGGATTTTGTGCTGAATAGCCACCCTGCCCTGTTTGCCGCCAACGCCGGCGACTTTTTCGAATTTATCGAGGCCACCCGGCGCGGCAAAACCTGGGCGTATTTCGCAAACCCGCGTCACTGGTATTCATTGAAAATCGCTTTGGGCGGGCGCAAAAAAATTGCGAGTCCGTTCGATATTAGTTACTTTAGCACGACGCCTTATCGTTACGGCGCGGATGAATCGGTTGCGGTGAAATATTCCGTAAAACCTTCTTCAATACTTACGAGTGAGTTGTCTGTTTCCGGTGACCATAATTATTTGTCCACGGCAATGCAGCAACATCTTGATCGCGCTGATGCGTGTTTCGATTTAAGGGTGCAATTCCAGAAAGACGCAACGCGTATGCCGGTCGAAAATGCCGCAGTTGTTTGGAATGAATCCGAATCGCCGTTTATTACGGTCGCAAAAATCATCATAAAAAAACAGGACTTTCTCAGTGAACAGGCGATCAAGCGTTGCGAGAACATGAGCTTCAACCCGTGGCAATCGTTGCCGGAGCACAAACCTCTCGGCGGCATCAACCGCGTGCGACGCTCAGTGTATGCAGCAATGTCGGAGTTTCGACAACACGAAAATCAAACACGCACGGCGTCAGAACATTAGAAAATTTCAAGGAGGAATAACACATGCACAAGACGGTGGAAAGCTGGCTGGAAAAATCACGCGATGAACTGGACGAGGTTTATCGCCACGCGAACCCAGGCGTTATACCCGACTGCGACACCCGTGGTACGGCCATTGCCGTCGCATTCGGTTCCGGTTATTCGAAGATCGTCGCTGCCATAGCGCGATTGTTCGCATGGCAGGGCAAAGTTTTTGATCTGTTCACCAACGATAAACAAAGTGGCGTGTTAATCAACAAAATCACACCATTCAGCGCGTCTTTTATCGTAGCCAAAGTCTATCGTGACGCCAGTTGGCTGGACGGCAAAGAAACCATAGTTATCGATTACTCCAACACGTCTTTTGTCGCGAAAAAAATTCGCGATGAAATCCGCGAAGTCGAACCCGGTGTTTATCTTGGCAAGGTATGGTGGGGTAAAAAACGCATACTGGATTTTGCATTGACGCGATCCTGAAAGGCAGCAAGAAACCCGGTAAGACAAGGACGCTGAAATGCAAATACAACAGGAAATTGCAGCACAGGAATCCAAGCCTAAAAACAAGTGGTTGTGCTGGGTCCGCCGTGGTTTCAAATTGACCATGCTGCTAGTTTTTATTTTCGTACTGTCGCTCGCAGCGTACGCAGCATTCCGGTTTATCCCGAATCGTGCGGTCACTTACGACAACATGGAAGATCATTTTAAATACGGCTCGACCGGTGGCGACCAGGTGACGGGCATACCTTACTGGATATGGCAAGCCATGCCCCTGGTCTGCGCTGACACGCTAAAAGATATTGTCGGTGAGCGGCTCGCGCCGGACTATCTTGATCGTGTCACAACTTACTATACGGATGAGAACGAACCCGCCCGTCGGCGCGCGTTGTCACGCGAAGGCTACAAAGCCATCGGCTTTCTCTACGAGACGGACGAAAACGGGCAGGAAAGAGATCTACCAGTAGGCATGTCTAAACGCTACGCGTTGGGTCTCGACCGCACCTACATCAACTGCGCGACCTGTCACACCAGCACCGTTCGAAAATCGTTCGATGATACACCGCAACTGGTAGTCGGCATGCCGGCCAACTTGTTTAGCCTGTATGACTTCGAACAATTTATTTTTCAATGTGGCAAAGACGGCAACCCAACACGGATTCCGCAGATTGATTTTGTTGCCGAGATTGAAAGCCTCGGCGCCGACTTGAGTTTAATAGATCGATATCTTGTGTATCCGTTTGCGATTTCGACCCTGCGCGACATCGTGCAGGTGCTGGAGAATGTCGGCGGTTTCTCGGCACGACAACCAAATTGGGGGCCGGGTCGAAATGACACCTTCACCAACAATAAGGTTTTTTCTTTTGGCTATGATTGGCGCAAACACATGCCGGACTGGAATACGACAAACAAGGTCGACTCCGAAGGCATCGGCATCGTGGATTGGCCATCAACCTGGCTGCAAGGCCTGCGCAAGACGCGTTCGGACGGCAAACCCATGCAACTGCATTGGGATGGCAACAACGCCCGTGTCGAAGAGCGCAACCTCAATGCATCCATGGCGACTTCCGCCCTGCCGCCGGCTATCGATCATGAATCCATCGAGTGTATCGAGCAGTGGTTGGAAACACTGGAACCACCCGCCTACCCGTTCGACATCGATACGAATTTAGCCAAACAGGGAGAACCTGTTTATCGCGAATACTGCGCGGATTGTCACGGCCTGAACGGCCGCGATTTTACGGGTGAATATGTCGGTTTCGTTACACCCATCGACGAAATACAAACTGACCGCTACCGGCTCGATAACTATACAGAGGAACTGGCCCTTAATATGGCGGGCACCTTTGCCGGTAAAGAACGCGAACAGAAGCGCCACGACTGCCCGGGTGGCTCGACTTATGAACCGCCGGCGGCGCAAGAAGCAAAAATCACCGATGATATGACCAGCGCCGAAAAACGCCTGGCAGCGATGCGTGCGCAAGAAAACACCTACCGCTACAAGTATTACCGAAAGACTAACGGTTATGCCAACGCGCCTTTGGATGGCATCTGGCTGCGCGCCCCCTATCTGCACAACGGCTCGGTTCCAACCTTAAGCGATCTGTTAAAACCGGCCCATGAGCGACCGAAGAAATTTTATCGTGGCAATGATATTTACGATCCAATTGATGTCGGTTTCCTGTCAACACAGTCACATAGCGCGGACGGTAAACCGTTTTTCAAATACAAAACCTGGGTTCCGGGCAACGGCAACCAGGGACACGAAGGACGTGCGTATGGAACCCAGTTAACGCAGGAAAAGAAACAGGCGTTGCTTGAGTATTTGAAAACGTTTTAGGGAACTATCCAGGGCCTCGGAGGGCCAACACCATGACGGTACAAATTAAAAAACGAAAGCTGAAAATTGCGCTACCGATCATTTTATTGGTTATCGTTATTGGCGCATACGTTGCATGGGATCGTGGTTTTCGTGAGCACCCCCAACCGGACTGGGTAACTCAGGATGACGCCACCCGTTTTATGTACGGCTCCATCGGCGCGGAATGGGATGCGGGATTACCCTACTGGGTACTCTATGTATTACCTCGAATGTTTCCGGAAAAACTACCCGGTTCGGGAGGTTTGGCATCGCTGGGTTTCCCCTGGGAACAAGGCATGGACTTACCTGTCGGATTCACCAAAAAAACCATCGGCTTTCCTCGTGTGGCGAACAACTGCGCTATTTGTCATACAACAAAATACCGCGCTACCCCCGACTCTGATCCGGTCTTTGTACCGCTAGGTCCCGGGCAAACCAGCAATATTCAGGGCTTTCTTAAATTCATGATCGACTGCGCAAAAGACCCGCGTTTTAACGCGGATAACATCATGCCGCAGATTCTATTGAATACCAAACTGGATTTCATCGACAAGATGCTATACCGGTTTTTCATTATTCCCATTATGAAGAAACGCCTGATTGAACGGGAGTATCAATTTCAGTGGATGTACAACGAAGACTATCCGAACTGGGGACACGGCCGCGATGACGCGATGAATCTCACTAAGTATTTTATGATTGAAGTCGATCCGCCCGATGACGGTACTTACGGCCCGACAGATTTTCCTTCTATATGGAATCTTAAAAAATACGACTCACCTGAAGGCGATCCCAACCCACAACGCATGAACCTCGCGGGTGATACCTGGGATGCGTACTCTGTTGTGGTTGATTCAGCTCTCGGCTTGCTGGGCGCCGAACCTAAAGATACCGACGAGTTTCTTGGACACGTGCAATGGATCACCGACTACGCCAAGCAAGCACCCGCACCGAAATACCCGTTCTCTATCGACTCGGCAAAAGCCGAATCGGGCAAACAATTATTCGACCGACATTGTGCTTCCTGTCATGGTCAGGACAGTCCGTTGTTAGGGCGTCCATTGGTACATGAAAAAGTGGGCACCAGCAAAGACCGAACCGATACCTGGAAAAAAGAGTATGCGGTCAAGGGCAACATTGTGGTAGGCGATATGGGAATCGAACGCAAAGGTCTGGTCGAGGAAGAACTTATCGGTTACAACGTGCCCCATCTCGACGGCATCTGGTTGCGTGCGCCTTACTTACACAACGGTTCGGTCCCCAGCATGCGGGACTTGTTGACACCTGCGGAACAGCGACCGAAAAAATTCTATCGTGGTTACGATGTGTATGACCCGAACAGCATGGGGTTTATTACCCAGGGAGAAGAAGCCGAAAAAATCGGCGACTTGTATGACACCAGTCGTAAAGGCAACGGTAATCAAGGTCACGCGTTCGGCGTCGATCTATCCGATCAGGAAAAATTCCTACTGATTGAATACTTGAAAACGTTGTAGGGTTGGTATTTCAGTCGGAAGGTTTTGCGTCGTTTATCTGATTGGAAAACCCTAAACCATTTTAAGGAAACTCTGATTAAAACACGAAATTTGCGATAATAAGATTCCTGTTTTAAGAGAAGCTTATTTCATGCGCCAGACGACATTAGCCGAAGGCACGTTTGCCAAGTACAACAAGGCCACCCGGAAAGAAAAGTTTCTGTCCCAGATGGATGAAATCATTCCCTGGAAGGAGCTGAGCCAAGTGATTGAGCCGCATTATCCGCAGCCTCAAGGCAGTGGCCGGCGCCCCATTGGGATTGAACGGATGTTGCGAATTCACTTTATGCAGCACTGGTTTAATCTGTCTGATCCGGGTATGGAAGAAGCGCTGTACGATATGCCGGTGTTACGGGAGTTTGCCCATATTGATCTGGGACGGGAGCCGGCACCGGATGAGACGACGATCTGCAAGTTTCGTCATATTCTGGAAGAGCATGATCTGGGAGAGCGGTTGTTTCATCTGGTCAATGCGTATTTGACGGAGAACGGATTGTTCGTGTCGAAGGGGACGATTGTGGACGCGACCTTGATCGAAGCGCCGACCTCGACCAAGAACAAGGAGAAGGAGCGGGATCCGGACATGCATTCGACGAAGAAGGGGAATCAATGGTACTTTGGGATGAAGACGCATATTGGGGTGGATAGCCAAAGCAAGCTGATTCACTCGGTGGCGGTAACCTCGGCCAATACCCATGACTCACAGGTACTGGAAGACCTGTTGCACGGGGAAGAGACGAAGGTCTGGGGGGACTCGGCGTATAGTGGACAAAAAGAGGTGCTGAAAGAACAGGCCCCGAATGCCAAAGACTATACCCAGAAGAAGGGATCGAGAAATGACAAGTTGAGTGATGAGGAGAAGTCAAAGAACCGATCCAAGTCGAAAGTACGCGCGAAGGTGGAGCACACGTTTCATGTGATGAAACGACAGTTCGGGTTTCGCAAGGTCCGGTATCGTGGACTAGACAAGAATGCGAACTGGGTGTTTATGCAATGCACCTTGATCAATTTGGTGATGTCGAAGAACCGATTAGCGGCATCGCCATAGGCCAGTTGCGTCTAAATGAACCCAGTCGTCGTTAACACCGATAGATCAAAGCAAAACATCAGGCAACTCATGGATGAATCTCTGATCTGTATACAACAAATCGCATAACGGTCATTTTATCTTTTGAAAACCGGTAAATTCACCAATTGATCAGACCTTCCTTAAATAGGACACAGTCAGATCAGGTTTCTTTCAGTTTGCTTTCGATATGCCCGGCATTTTGCTTAATCGCCAGCACAGCAGCGACGATTTTATCAATCTGCGCGGTCGACAAATCTGCAAATAATGGTAACGATAGGATCCTGGAAGCCAAATGGATGGCATTCGGAATATTGGTTGGAGTAGAGGATTCCAGATCTTTGTATGCCAAATTTTCCGTACACAGTGGGTGGAAGTAGCGCCGGGCCACAATTTGTTCGGCTCTGAGCGCTTGATACACCATGTCACGACTCAGACCAAATTGCTCCTCATCAATTTCGATAGAAAAGTTAAACCCGTTTGGAACGACGTCAGCTTGCGTTTTTTGCATGCGAACACCGTCAATATCAGAAAACGCATTCCTGTAATACCGAACAAGGCTTTGACGTTTTCGAATTTCTTCATCAATTGTATCCAACAGGCTTAGTCCAAACGCAGCATGCAACTCTGACATTTTTCCGTTAAATCCGACCCCATCCACCACATTCTCGTCGACAATTCCAAAGTTTCGAAACAAAGACAGTTTTTCAAAAAGCGATTCGTCGTTGACAACAACGGCTCCTCCCTCCGCGGTATGGAATACTTTTGTCGCGTGAAAACTCAATACCGACATATCTCCCCAGTTCAGCAACGACTTACCAAGATAAGTAACACCGAACGCATGCGCGGCATCGTAAACCAACCGCAGATCATGGTTAGCGGATAGTCTTTCAAACCCGGCAACATCGCAGGGATTTCCAAAGATATGCACCGGGACTATAGCTACTGTTTGGTTACATATTGTCTGTTCTACTTTGTCTACATCTAGGTTGTATGTCTTTGCGTCGATGTCACAAAATACCGGTGTGAGTCCGGCCAATACAATGGCGTGCACAGTTGCTGGGAATGTGAAGGGTGTGGTTATCACCTCTCCGGAGATGTTCAGAGACTTTAGCGATGCAATAAGAGCCTGTGTTCCGCTGGAAAACAAACTGCAATATGTAACTCCTAGTTTTCGTTGAAGATCGTTGCTTAATTCGACCGCCAACGGACCTTCGTTAGTGAACGTTCTCGAGTGGAATGCCGGTGAAATTCTGCGCGTAAATCCATCCATATCAGGCACGGACGACTTGGTGACATAGACCGGCGTATCGAAGGCAGGCTGTCCGCCCAATACCGCTGGGAGCTTAAATTGGTGTGACTTCAAAGTTTGGCTGTGCTCATAGTTGTTTTCCGATTACAATCGACTAGAATTGATCTAAGGCCTAAATATCGATTCCTGATTCCGGGAGCACTAACGGCATATTTGAAAAGAACGCACAAATCCATGCATTACCTGCAAAATCTGATCAAATATCGCTATACAACCCTCTTTTCGTATTAACATAAAACGGTCACTGGGTCACCACAAAATTTTAAAGTAGTCGGGGGTCTATTATTAAAGACGATCAACCTCTCGTCACTATTGCGATTAACAACTATAACTACGCGCAATTTGTCGGTATCGCCATCGAAAGTGCTCTACAGCAAGACTATCCTTGTTGTGAAGTTATTGTCATAGACGATGGATCGACGGACGAATCCAGGGATGTCATTGACTCTTTTGGGGATAGCGTTAAAAAAATTTATAAGAGAAACGAAGGCATAATTGAGGCATTTAACGATGCTTTTGATGTGTCGCAAGGCGAAATCGTCATCATCCTCGATGCAGATGACTACTTAAAAGAATCGGCAGTTACGACCATAGTAAATAATTGGGAACCTGACTTATCCAAGGTTCAGTACCAGCTTATCATAGTAGATGATCATGGATCGACCAGCGGACGTGTCTTTCCTAAATTCCCCGCTCGCTATCAAGGTGAACAAATACGGAACGAAGTTTTATTGACCGCAAACTATACCTCCCCACCCGCCAGTGGGAACGCATACTCGCGAAACTATCTAACGAACATCGCTCCAATCAAAATTGACACCGACTTACCAGCCTATTCATCAGATACACTTCTAACAATTGGTGCGCCACTATTCGGTTCGGTAAAATCCCTAGACGAACCACTGGCGTACTACAGGGTGCACAAACATAACCAGGGTAATCCTATAAGAGCGAGAGATTTTTTATTGTTGTGTAAAAAAGAAATTATAAGATGTAATTACCTGCAAAAACTAGGCAACTCACGCGGAATCGAAATGCCTGCAGATTTGTATCGCTGGTCCCCGAGATTCGGCATTTCTCGATTGATGTCTTTCCGAATCGACCCCAGAACTCATCCCGTAAAAGATGACTCACGAATTCGAATTGTTAAAGAAACCTTAGTGGGTATAACTCGAACCTCCATGCCAATCCGCTGGAAAACCACCACGATATGCTTTGTATGTTGCCTGGCGTTGTTGCCCATCTCTACAGCACTGAAGCTTTGTGATATCAGGTTCTTACAACGTCCACGTTGGATTCAATTATTACTGAACTTCGCACAACTCACGAAACCCTACACGCAGAAATAAATCAGAACACTCACGCAACGAACAAAATATCGATATCAAAGCAGTTACCATCTCTTAGGACTTCCCTCAAAAGCTCCTATGATCGATACATATAATTCACGAATCCTGGCGGGTGCAATCATCCCAATCGAAACAAAATAGACCAGCACAACGGTAACAATCGTCAACAACATTCTTACAACAATCGGCAAGTCCCATATAAACTGATGTCGCAAAAATACTACGATAACTCCTGTAGTAACCATAACAATTATTGGGCTGAATATAACTCTCATTGACCGACCAAATTCAACCACCTCTTTATTGGCGTAAATCAGTATCGGAAAAGTCAACACGTTCATCAAAATAAAAGCCACTCCAATTCCAATTAAACCGTATTGTCGAAGTAACAACACAAAGCTGACACCAACAATAAATTCTGCGGCATATTTAAATGCACGCCACTTGGGTCGTCCGACCGCGAGAATCGATGTATTGAAGACAAATCCACACAGTTTGAACATGCTCGCAATCGCAAGCAGCTGGATCAATGGAATGATTGGATTCCATTTATCACCAAAAACCAGCGTCACAAGATCCGGGGCAATGACAACCAATGCACCGAACAGAGGCATACCGAGGATACTAACGTACGCAGTTGCCCGATAAATCAATTCAGACAATCCCTGATTGTCGCTTTGATAACGCGAAAAAACCGACATGTTAACCTGATGAGCCGCCATGCCAATGAAACGCCCAATGGCTTCGGATATGCGCACAGCCAGATCGAAGTACCCAAGCACAAGCGGACCAAAAACAACACCAATAATTAGTGGGATAACGCGCTCAGTACAAACCTTTATCGTCTCTCCCGCTATAAATATGAGCGAAAATGGTAGTAGTTGTTGCAGGCTGTGTATTGAAAGGTTGAATCGAGGCTGCCATTTGACAACCCCCCACAATGCGATAGATGTTACCGCAAATCCAATAACTTGCTGAGCGACAAGACTCGTTGCCCCCATATCGGCGAACGCCATCAAAACAGCCGCCAGGAGACCCAAGAAACGCCCGCCAACGACACAAATTCCCAATTCGCGGAATTTGTTTTCTCGCCGGAGCAATCCAGTAAAAATCCCGTTCATGGCACCAAAAATCATCATCGTCGAAGCCAATCGAATTAAATTCGAAATTTCTGGTTGGCCAAGAATATCCGCAATTTCATCGCTAAACACCGATGCGACGCCGATTAAACATGAAGCTAAAATCAGGCTCGCCCAAAATGCAGATTCAATATCAACATCTAATAATTTTTTACGTTGTATCAGGGTTTCCGTGAACAAAAACTCGCTAAACAGATTTAACAAACGCACTACCATAAGGGACATGGCCGCCAACCCGAATTCCTCGGGCCGCAGTAAGCGAGCGAGCACAATCAGGCCGACGACCCCGATTAACGCCTGAAAACCTTCACTAAATATTGACCAATAAGCAAATCGGGCAATCGATTTACCATCATTTTTTTTGTCCGACATCGATTGCAATTATTGTGTTCTGTAAATCCGTGTGATGTGTTAATAAATCATTCAGAATAAAGTTGTTGCAAGATTTCGTGGAGGATTTCCGCTCTAATCACTTAAAACTTACGAGAAATTGTGAGATCTGCTGCTTACCTGCATTTGTAATAACACAATTGCCCAAAAAATAGAAACCAGTCAAAAAGAACGACAACAATAGCAGTCATGCAACCCGTATCGACCCCACTGATACGGAAAATACGATTTGATCGAATTCTTAAAGACGCTTTAGATTGGTCGGAGTGTAGAATTCAATCAGTTGCATCGAAAGTCGTTTGATTGCGTTTTGGAAGATCGTCGCCAACCGCAATCCACGGCAACTTCTCTTCGTAGTGCACATGGAATGGTCACGCAGAGGAATCAGGATTTTCCAAACCGGCGGTGTAAAAATTAATTTTGCCCGGAAACTTGTCGGCGTCACAAGCCATGTCTCCTGTGTCGAAACACTCAATGGGTATGATCACCTGATTCGATGCCATCGCCCAGCGCCTCGGGGGCAAGAGTTTTTCCGCTCAAATGCGCTTGCAACCCCGGATGAATCGGTACAGACAATTCTTGAGCCTCGTAACTCGCCGGCGTTTTGTATTTTCTGGACAATGTTTGTGCCACTAACCACGCATGATAATCCGGAAACGATTCCCCGCTCACCAACAAATACTGACCGAGCGGATACACAGTCTTGACATCGTATGGGCCAAATTCCGAAAACGGCGCGTTACCTTTGTGCAGTTGCTCTGCTTCATCGCTGGTAAGCAAAATTAAATTCAATTGCTCGGTAGTCAACAAACTAGCGAGACGTTGTTGCGACGGCGCACGAGCCGCGCGCGCTTTACTTTCGGGTAGTTCTTTTAACAATAATTCGGCAATGGACTTACCAAACGGATAGCTATTCGGATCGGACCGACACGTGCCGATGATTAAATGCTTTTTCCGATACACCACCCATTGTTGATACGGTGTATGCGCGCTTGCTGGCCGCATCCAACCTGCTAGTGCACATGCCAGCAATCCACCGATAAAAGATCGTCGCTGATTGAAAACCTCGGGCATCGTTAAATCAGTCTTTGAATACGTCCTTATTTAACACTGCTGTCACGACATAGTTAGGCACGTCTACCACCTGTCCGACACGCAAATCCACGGCAACGCTGGCCAGAATATACGCTTGCTCCGGCATCAAACCATGTTCACGCACAATGTAATCGATCATTTGCAACAAGGCATGACGTGCCGCCAGGGTCAAATCCTCAGACAGATTTTCCAGATCGGTTATCTTTTGTGAATCGATGTATGTAAGAAAAGGTGGAACCTCACCTGCACCTTTTAATGGTAACCCGACAGTTTGATGGAACGACGATGGTTCCATATGTTTAATTTGGCCACCACCTTCTACTTGCGGTGCGATTAGATTCGCGCCTTCGCCGGGACGAACTTCGGCAACTACTGTTACTTTGGCTCCCATTTCAATAGCAGTCCCTGACACTTCGCCATCGCCTTGTGCGTAATGCACATCGCCGACGAACAATCCGCAACCATCGATAAAGCATGGGAACAACAAGGTCGTTCCAATTTGCATTTGTTGTACGTCCATATTACCACCATTTTCCCGCGGTGGGATGGTGCGCAAACAATCGTCTTTGTGCGAACCTTCCGCACCGCAAACCGATGCCGGTAACGCACCGGTCGGTTCCGGCGCAAGCGCAATACCACCCGCCGTGGCTAAGTCCGTTTCGCGTGCTTTCCACGCAGCAACCTCCAACTCGCCCGGCAACACGCCGATGGAACCGGGAAAGGCTTCGAAGGGTACTTTTACTCCCGGCATTTCATCTGACTCAGCATGGGTTCGCGACGTGCGCCAGTTGACCAAATAAGGTTCGGTATATTTGTCACGCAAAAACCCGAAACCCGGAACAATCACCGTGTAGCCGTATTCGTCCGGCTCGATGTCCACTAAGGTCACCGCCAAAACATCACCTTTTTTCGCGCCTTCAATATGCACCGGGCCAGTCATGGGATGAACAAGATTAAGATCGACCGCCGCCAGGTCATCTGCAATAGCTTCCAGATTCAGATCCGAATCCAGCGCATCACGGGTATGAAAAACAATATGATCACCTGGGTTCGCGTTGGCTACTGGCGCAATAGCGGGGTGATAGCGATTAAACCAATTGGGATCATCGGCGCAATGCGCACCTTCCTTGTTTATCTCAACAACCGTACGCCACTTAACATTGCTGGTATCGGCAACAGATTGGTGCGCAAAAAGGGCGAAAAACAAACTGGTGGCAAACGCCAAATTCATCGAACGTATTTTCATAATCTTACTCCTTTGGTAATGCTACTATTTTTCACACTTAAGGATAACGATCGCGCTATTCAGTGATCTAGTCAACGACTTTAAAAAAGAAGCGACTAATCCACGAGACCCAAATGAAATCAATGTGTGCTTAATCGGTAAACGCTTTTTTTGTGTTCATGGTTTGGTCCATGCCGACGATCTGGTCCTTGCCGTCGAGTTGCAAAAACCTGGCGGAATCCACGTCAGCCTTGGTCAGATTCAGTCCATTGACTGACGCACCGGTAAAATCCGCACCACCGAGCTTCGCGCTGGAAAGGTTGGTATTGTTGAACTGTGAGCTTCTAAAACTCGCGAACTCCGCGTTGGCATGCGACATATTGGCGTCGTCGAAAACTGCACCTTCGGCGTTAACCGATTTCAACACCGCGCCCATCAACCCCATGGACTGATTTTTCATATCCGCTGACATGTCCGCACCGCGAAAACTCGCGCCGGATAAATCCGAGTTACTCATGTTTGCGGCGATGCGCGCGTTATCGAGTTTAGTGTTTTTAAGATTCGCCCGTTGAATTTGGGTCGAAAATAAACGCGCTTCCGTCAAATCCGCATTTTCCAGATTCGCTCCAATCAACCAACCCAGATCGAGATTGACGCCGCTCATGTTAGCGCCCTCAAGGTTGGTGTTGTTGAGTCGTGTCCAGCGTAAGTCCGCCCCTTTAAAATCCACTCCGCTTAAGTCCAGACCGGACAGGCGCCGGTCACTCAAATCGATGGGATCGGATGTTGCACTATCAAGAATCGCCAACAACTCATCGCGAGTCATTTCTGACTCGGCCATATCCGGACTATCGAGATCGACCATATCCAGCATGTTCTGTGCGAACACTGAAGTAAGAAATAGCATGAGAAAGCAGAAAATGAACTGGGTTAGTATTGGTGTACGTAATCTGGTCTGCATTTTTAGTATCCTCGCATTTGTCCTTACTTTGATAGTATCCATCGCTCATATTACACCGTACGATGTTCAAGGAGTCTACCGAACGCCATAGAATGTTCAACTAAAAAACGATATGGTTATTAGCGAAAGAATACATTTTCACGAGAATAATGCTTTGAAGAGAATGATTAACTTTTACCGTTGTAAGGCCCGAATCGTCTCAGGCTTTGCGCTGCTTCTATGCTTTGTAACAGTCCAAGCCGCGGCGGACAACCTGCCTGTCGTGCGCGTGGCGGTTTTACAATTTGGTACGGTAAATTGGGAGCTGGATGTCATTCAACACCACGGTTTTGATCGTGATCTTGGATTCACTTTAGAAGTCGTGCCACTTGGCTCCAAAAACGCAGTCAATGTCGCGCTACAGGGTGGAGCAGCCGATGTGGTTGTGAATGATTGGATCTGGGTGTCACGGCAACGCGATGAAAACAGACATTACACGTTCGTACCTTATTCTTTAGCGGTGGGTGAACTTATTGCACGCCTGGACAGCGGTATCGAGAATGTCACGGACTTAGCAGGCAAGAAACTGGGCATAGCAGGCGGTCCGGTCGATAAAAGCTGGTTAACGCTACGCGCCTATGCACTGAAAACATCCAATCTCGATTTGACCGACAGTGTGACCACTCAATTCGCCGCGCCACCTTTGCTAAACGAGCTAATCAAGCGTGACAAATTGGATGCGGTATTGAATTTTTGGCACTATACGGCGCGCTTGAAGGTAGGTGGAATGCATTCGGTGATTGATGTGAAAACCATGTTGGCGGAGTTTGGAATCGACCAACCTGTGCCCTTGTTAGGCTGGGTATTTCACGAAGACTGGGCTGCGGAAAATAACGCAACAATTAGCAGGTTCTTACAGGCCTCTTATCGTGCGAAAAGAACACTGCTGGAATCCGACGATGAATGGACCCGTCTTCGACCGCTTATGAAAGTCGACGACGATCAGGTTGCGGTGACACTGCGCGATGCTTTTCGTGCTGGCATTCCACGCCAATTTGGCGCGACCGAACAGAAAAACGCAGCAAAAGTGTTCACCCTTCTTGCACAGCAAGGTGGGCAAAAACTGACAGGATCATCAACCGCCCTTAATCCCGGCACGTTCTGGCAACAATTCGACGTTAAACTGCCACCCGAGTGAGCGCCGCAAAAACCCGGTCCTGGACCAGGACCCTCTCGTTAATCGTTTTTGTTTTGTTGTGGCAGATTGCCGCGCTAGCGGTTAACGATGTGTTGCTACCTACACCCATTGCAGTATTCAAAAGCCTTTGGAATCAACTCACGCAGCATGACTTGTTGTTCCATCTGGGTGTCACTTTATACCGTGTTGCGGTAGCGTTTATCATTGCCATGGCGCTAGGCACGTTGGTAGGATTGTTAATGGGTCAATGGCGTGGGGTCGATGCCACACTGGATAGCTTACTGGTACTCGGCTTAAACATTCCTGCTCTAGTCACAATCATTTTGTGTTACATCTGGTTTGGCCTGACCGAAGTCGCAGCAATCCTCGCTGTCGCAATCAATAAAATTCCGACCGTTGTGGTCACCGTACGTGAAGGCGCGCGCGCCGTTGACCGCGAACTATTACAAGTCGCCCGGGTGTTTCGCTTAAAAACACTGAAAACTTTACGTCATGTATATTTACCACAACTCTATCCTTATTTAATGGCATCGGCTCGCTCGGGACTGGCACTGATTTGGAAAATTGTATTAGTGGTTGAGTTACTGGGACGCAGTAACGGCGTTGGTTTTCAACTGGGTACGTTTTTCCAGTTTTTCGACATCATCGGCATATTGGTGTATACCATCGCCTTCGCCAGCGTTATTCTGGTTATCGAAGCGGTAATAATGCGCCCACTCGATCGTTATATTTCACGGTGGCGCACATGACGGAAATACAAATTCGCGTCGACAGAAAATGCTACGCCGAAAGTCAAAACACGGTGCTTGAAGACATCGACTTCACGTTACGCAAAGGCGAAATCGCCGTCATCGTCGGGCCATCCGGCGCGGGTAAAAGCACGCTGTTGAATATTGTCGGCGGACTTGATTCACAATTTGAAGGGGAACTGACATTTGGCGTAAACGGCCAGAAAAAAACCATTGGCTACATGTTTCAATCTCCACGCTTAATGCCATGGTTAAGCGTAACCGACAACATCCGACTAGTCGTTAAAGAACCTGATAATGTCGATATTGACGCTCTGCTAAAAAATGTCGGACTTGAAGGTCAGACAAATTTATTCCCGCTTCAACTTTCGGGCGGCATGCAACGCCGCGTCGCACTGGCGCGGGCATTTGTCAATCACCCATCAATTTTATTGCTGGACGAACCGTTCGTCTCGCTGGACAAACCCACGGCCGACAGGTTACGAGGCGAACTACTGGCACTATGGGATAACGAAAGGCCAGCGGTTCTTTATGTTACACACGACTTACGCGAAGCCTTGAGTATGGCTGATCGCATATTGTTTTTATCCACGGACCCCGGCAAGGTGATACTGGAACAAGAAGTAACCCTGCCCCGGCCACGCGTGATGGAAGACGCGGTTGTGTCGGACCTGTACAACGATCTGACCAAGCGTTTTCCCGGTTTACTGGCGGGAATGGTCTGATTATAAATTTAAACAGCAAATCGTGACGCTCCGCTCTGATTTTGATTGCGTTCGCAAAGAACGTATCGAATCATTAAATCTTGAGTTTGAGGAGTATTTGCACCCACCAACAGGTTTGCGCCACATTCATCTAAATGCAACAGATACCAATAACATGTTTGTGGCTTTGTTTAAAACACCGGCGAGCAACAACACCGGTGTATCGCATGTTCTGGAACACATGGTGTTATGCGGTAGCGAACGTTTTCCCGTGCATGATGCGTTTTTTGCTATGACCAACCGCTCGCTCAACACCGGTATGAATGCCTTCGCGACACCGGATTGCAGTGGCTTTCATTTTTCCACGCGGCACCCGGCGGATTTTGACAATCTGTTGCAGATTTACCTGGATGGCTTGTTTTTTCCCTTGCTGGATGCACTGACTTTTGCCCGAGAAGGCATACGAATTGAAGTCAACACCGACGGCAATCCTTCGTTCAACGGCGTGGTGTTTAATGAGATGAAAGGCGCGTTAAGCGACTCGAACGAACGCATGAAAATGTTTGTGCGCGCGCGATTATTCCCGGATAGTCGTTACACCTTTAACGAAGGTGGCGATCCCTTAGCGATGACCGAATTGAACATCGACCAGGTACGCGCATATCACCGGCGGTACTACAATGCGGCCAATGCGATTTTCATCACGTACGGCGATCACGCTGCACACGAACACCAACAACAATTCATGCGCCATGCATTAAATCGACTCACGGCCAACAGGAAAACTAATGTGCATTTTTCGGAAACAACTGGAGTAAAACAAACCGAAATAAGGGACATAACTATTACGGCGAACGAAGAAACCGATGGATTCATCATAGCATGGCGGCTCGGCCCGGCGTTCGATCCTGCGACTAGCCTACGTGCAAGATTGCTACAACAATTGTTAGTCGATACACGAGACTCGTTGTCTCAAAAAATGCTTGCCGACAGGAGCATCAAAATAATACCTGGCGATCTCAGTGGCTGCAATGATGATTGCGCTGATATTATTTTTAGCCTGCGGTTCTCGCTCACAAGACCCGAAGCGATTGAAAATCCATTTGTTAACGTACTGGAGACGATATCCGCAATATCTGACACCACCGTATCGCAACACCTTATTGAAAATTCCCTGAACAACATCGAACTGGAAATAAAAGATCTAATTTCGACAAGGGAATCAACCGGACTGAAACTCATTCGCCGCTTGACCCCGGCGTTGTTATTCGACGCCGACGCCGTGCAGTTTTTAAAAATATCTGATGACTTAGCGCGACTTCGTGAATACAGCAAGGACAGAATGTTTGTTCCCGAGTTAATACAACGGTGCCTGCTTGAAAACACTAATCGAATTTGCGTGACCTGGAATGCGGACAGACAAGCGCAAACAAATAAAACGAAAGCCGTTGAACGACGTTTAACTGAAATATGGAACAGTACGCCTCTAGCGGATAAATCACAAATAAAACAAACATCCGATACATTGCGACAACAATCCGCTGCTGATACCGGACTACTTCCAATATTAAAATTCAACCAGATTCAAAGAAAACCGGAACCCGAAATACTTGAGCATGAAGCTTTCGGAACACATTCGCTTTATTACTCATGCCCCGTACATACCAGCATCAGTCACCTGTCACTCGCCCTCGACCTGAATGGATTATCGGCTGAATATATGGCGTTGTTGCCGTTATACGTTGCCTGGCTTGAAAACAATACAAAGAATGACCCCGCATTAAATAATACCGAATTCAAGTTGCACGCGCCTTGTTCTGACCAGCCGATCCTGTTGGTCACCGGAAAATGCCTCGACAAACATACGGGTTCGTTTTTACAACAGGTACTGGGTTTGATTTATCGTGCAAATTATCCCGCCGTAAACCCAAATACTTTGATTCGGGATGCGCTGCAACGGCGGGAATCGAATTTACAGAAACAAGCTCATGAATACGCCATGCGATTGGCGGCATCGATGCTTGATACGGCTGCAAACCTCGACGAGCAATGGAATGGTGTAACTGCGATTACCATTCTGCAACACTTACAAAAGAGTGGGCGTTTATCCGGCGGTTATTTAGAACAATTTCTGAGCACTATTATCGAGCATCTAGCACAAGCCAGCGCGTCGGTTGTGTATGTGGGCAACGAGTTGCAACTGGCGGACGTTCGACAACAAGTTGAGTCATTACCTAAAGCAATCGTTCAAAAGAAACCAAAGCGCGACCAAGTGCCAAACAATAAAGACGAAACGGCGTGGCTGTTCGGTACTGATGTCAGCTACTGCGCTCAGGCTGTGAGTTGCGCCGCTTCGAGTAACCCGGTTGAGCACGCATCGCTGTATTTGTTGGCAGCACTCCTGGAGACAGGTTTTTTGCGGCAAGCTATTCGCCATCAAGGCGGTGCTTATGGTTGCGGCGCCAGGTTCGACCAGACCAGCGGTACATTAAAATTGTTTTCTTATCGTGACCCGCGTTTGTTGGAAACGATCAACGACTTTAACAAGGCGTGGCAATGGTTCAAAACCAACGAGATAAGAGATCACGTAGAGCAGGCCAAATTAACCGCCCTGGCTGCTGAAGAGCGCCGTGTAGTCAACCACACCGCAAACGTTCAACATCGGTTTTTCAATTCACTGCGAAAATTGCCCCGCGAATTCAGTGATCGAATACAGGATGCAATCATCGAACTCGATGTTGTGACTGTACGGAAAAATGTAAATCGATTACTCAAGTTTGAAAACCGCAGGTGCGTGATTCTGACCGGTTTTAAAAATGAAAAGATGTTGCAGGAAAACAGTTATAAAATAGAGCACGCGGAACCACTGTGACTTTTTCGCGGTCAAAAAAAAGCGCACGTAAAACGTGCGCTTTTTTGCACTCCTGTCCTCTGGAGTAGATTATTATTGTTATTTTTAACGGTTGTTAATGTACATTGTGATTTCGAAACCAAAACGTACATCTTCAAATTGGGGTTTTACCCACATGATATTTTCCTCCAAAAAGTGAAAACGTCGATAGACTGCCTATCAGGCCGCATAAATCTAGACCAATTTATCCGGAAGTGCAACACTTATACGTACAACCTTGATAAATTGACGCGACGTCCTGACAATTAGTTTACGCGGTAGAATGGAGCATAAACGACACACCACAAACCGAGATTTAACGTCGATGAATAGGATTTTAACCTTAGAAAACAATAACTTTCTCCGCTTATTTTCTTTAGCGGTCAGCGCAACCCTAATCATATTTGCCAACCTGATTAACGCCCCTAGTGCATTGGCGGATGAATCTGACGAACGTTGGACCGGTATCAAGCAAGCTATTTTTGGCGAACGGAAAATTATCGAAAATACCAATGTAATCAGCATTCAGGCGCCTTATCGCGCACATGATGCCGCCCTCGTCCCCATCACTTTAAGCGCCATGATCGATCAAAATCACGATCTTTTCATTAAGGAGCTGTATTTGATCGTTGAGAATAACCCGACACCCTTAGCTGGAACATTTCATTTCAATCCTAATCACGGTTGGGAGAGTATAGAAACCCGCGTACGTGTGAATGAATACACCAACGTCCGCGCTGTAGCAGAAACAAGTGACGGCCAACTCTATATGACCACAGCCTTTGTCAAAGCCGCAGGCGGATGTTCAGCACCCGCTTTATCCGACCAGGAAGCCGCGCTGGCCCGGCTTGGGAAAATGAAACTGCGACTGGATGAAATGATTACCGCCGGTCAACCGAGCGTAGCGCAAATACTGGTGAGTCATCCGAATAATTCGGGTATGCAATTTGACCAAATCTCGCGTAACTATATACCGGCGTATTTCGTGCATAAGATTGGCGTGAGCTTCAACGATGAAGAGGTGTTTACCCTGGATACCAATTTTTCATTAAGCGAAGACCCGAGCGTACATTTCACTTTTGTTCCCAAAGAAGACGGCGTTATTAGCGTCTACGCCTTAGACACAAAAAACAACCGGTTTGAAAATTCGTGGCCGGTCACGGTTGCTGCACCGGCTTCCTGATTAGCAAAGTCGCCGTAACGCAGGGTTTATCTCAGGGTCTATTTCAGGGGATTTATTTTAGAAACATTGCAAAGTTGATTCGGCTTGCGCGCTCTGTAATTGCTCCACTACCGCTTTCGCCCAACTCGCTTCACGATAAAAAATTCCGCGTTGGCCGACATCCTGCTGGACGCGTAACACGGTGTCTGCGCGCTCGTAGTCCTCGTAGGGCAGAATTGACGCGATCACATCGATACTGCACGAACACTTTTGCAACATCTCCGGCGTTTCGCCGTTCGCCGCCATGCACGCGAATACATAGTCGGCTTTAATATAGGTAGGGTAATCAGCGCCCGGCGGGCAGTTGTCGTGTTTCGTGTCAGCATTCGCCGTCAGTATTCCTAAACACGTGAATGCAATGCCAACATGGATGAATAGTTTTTTCTTCACAAGCAACGCTCCTTGGGTGTCAACTACTGGTGTTAATTCGACTCGAGGCTGAGGGTTTCGCTAATCAAGGGTTCTCCGCCGGCAGCCGAAGGCGTGACTATGTTCACGCGTAAAACGCTGCCCGGCACTTCATCAGTTAGGTAGATAGAATAGGTTTTTTGCTGAAAATCCTTGAAACTATCGACCATCGGATCATTGACAAACGGCTTAAACTGAATCTGCTTTACCTCGATCTTTTCGCCGTTATGTTCGATTTCCACAGACTTTATTTCAGGATCACGTGCCATTTCTTCGCGCACGCGGTTACGAAAGTACAATGTGCCACCACCTGTCATGCGACTCATTTCGCGCACATCGCGTTCCAACACCGCCATAATTACGGGATTGGTACGAAACCGCGAAAATGGATCAAACGGGATCTCCCTGTCACCAGAGAGAAAGGTAAGATTCAAATCTTTGCGGTGATCGTCATGTTCCTGCGCTACACTCAAGGTCGCAGTATCGGTGAACCCTTCATCGACATTACTGTCTCTTATATACTCGTAGCGCAATTGCGTACCTTTTTCCAAACCTTCCAGATGATTCGTGGCATAGATCAGCTTTTGCGCATCATTCAATTCTATGGAAGTTTGAGCGCTCGATGACGGAACGAATGAACTTGCATAAAAACCCAGCGCAATCAAGGCAAAACAAATCTTGAATTTCATTTTAAAATATTCTCCGATGAACATAAAAGTGTATCAAGTTCTTTGGCTATTCGCTGTAATCATTTCGCCACGCATAATCAATGCTGCGGAATTTACTATCATCGAAACCGCACCAGGTGTTTACGTGCACTTTGGTGTGCAGGAAGAAATATCATCAGAAAATCTCGGCGATATCGCAAACATAGGTTTTATTATCGGCGACGATGCGGTCGCGGTGGTCGATAGCGGTGGGTCATTAGCTGTCGGAAAGAGTCTATACAAACGCCTGCGCGAAATCACCGACTTGCCGGTGAAATACATTATTCATACACACATTCACCCGGACCATGCATTTGGAGTGAGGGCTTTCGATCAGGAGAATGCACAAATTATTGGCCACACGCGCCTGCCCAATGCCATCGTTCAACGTGGCGAGTATTACGCACAACGTTTACTGAATATTATCGGTGAAACCGCATACGGTTCTGAAACGTTGATGCCCGATATCACCGTCAATGATTCAGTGGAACTGAATTTAGGCAATCGCGTTTTGACGGTCAGCGCATTCCCTACCGCGCATACCGATAATGATCTTATTGTGTTCGACCAGAAAACAAAAACGCTTTGGACGGGCGATCTGCTGTTCATCGAACGCACGCCATCGCTGGATGGCAGCATTGTCGGCTGGCTCGATGCGATGAAAAAACTGGAAAAAATTCCGGCAAAACTCGTTATTCCCGGTCACGGTCCGGTATCCAACGCATGGCCGGACGCATTGGCGGCACAACAACACTATTTACAAGTTGTTGCCGATGGCACACGTGAAGCTATTCGATCGCGGAAAAGTATTCAACACGCCGTTGAGACTGTCGGTATGTCCGAACAAGAAAAATGGTTGTTGTTTGACACCTACAATCCACACAACGTTACAAAAAGTTTTTCTGAACTGGAATGGGAATAAGCCAGCGCGGATAAGCTTTGTGATTACGGACAGAATCACATACAATAATCTGATAACAAAAATATATAGATTTACAATTAAGCCGTGTCGTCACGGTTGGTGGACTAAACTACTACCGATTTTAAATCGGGCGGAGGAGTTGAAAAGTGAGCGCTAGTTTTGATACCTATCACCTGGAACGCGTGCGTTCCGTTGTCAACGGCCATACGGATGGACTCGACCCGCGCCCCGATCAATATGTTGTGCGTTCGTGGGAACGATGTGTTAACGACTACCACCTCGATCCCATCAGTTCGCATAACTCCGCCGTGTTGTTAGGCAGCGATATCCGCGAACGTGAAGACACTTTTGGTGAATTACTGCCTGTCGCCAGCGAAGAAAGCCGCAATATTTACTCGCAAACTCAAGGATCGGGTTACGCCATCATCGTTACTGATTTTGACGGCGTTGTCATGAGTTGGATCGGCGACCCCACCATGGATAAAGAATTTAACAATGCCGGTTTGTGGACGGGCGCCATTTGGGATGAAGAGCACGAAGGCACCAACGGCATGGGAACATGTATCGCCGAAGGCCGGCCGGTTACTATTCATCGCGAAGACCATTTTCTCAGCAAACATGGGTCGCTCAGTTGTACTGCGGCACCGATTAGAAACTCCAAAGGCGACATTGTTTCCGTCCTAGACGCTTCCAGCACCAGTTCTCAGGACGGAAAAAACAGTCAGATTTATACCGCGGCTTTAATGAATATGTCGGCCAATCGTATCGAGCATTGGTATTTTTTACACAGCCATCGCCGCGATACCGTTTTGCGTCTAAACCGGCGCCCGGAAATGGTTGGCACGTTGGACGATGCGCTGTTCGCTATTGACGGCGAAGGCAAGATACTGGCTGTCAATAACAGCGCCGTTGAAAGCTTTGGCAAAGGCAGTCGTAAAAACCTTGTCGGCAAAAAAGTTGAAGAAGTGTTCGATTTTAAAGCCAATTCCGTATTCGAACGGGCGTCACGAGAGTCACAACTCGTGTGGCCGGCGCGTTTACGAACCAACGGTGAACGTCATTATTGCCTGGTGCGACCACCTGAAAAGAGGAACAAAGAAAAACACGCGAACAAACAGTCACCAAGCAAAAATCGAGAGCTGTCATTGGGCGATCTGGCGGGTCAGGACAGCCGAATGTTGAGCAACATCAACCGGGCGCAACGAACCGTGAACGAGTCGCTGCCTATTCTGCTGTGCGGTGAAACCGGTACCGGTAAAGAGGCTATGGCCCGCGCCATCCACGCGGTCAGCGAGCGTGCGGACAAACCTTTTGTCGCGGTGAATTGCGCATCGATTCCGGAGAGTTTGATTGAAAGCGAACTGTTTGGTTACCGTTATGGCGCGTTTACCGGTGCACGGCGAGAAGGCATGCGCGGCAAAATCTTGATGTCGAATAAAGGCACCTTGTTTCTTGACGAGATCGGCGAGATGAATCCGTCGTTACAAACGCGTCTGTTACGTGTACTGGAAGAACGCTTTGTTTATCCATTGGCCAGTGATACACCGGTTTCGGTTGATCTGCATGTGATTAGCGCGACTAATAAAGACATGAAAGCGTTAATCGGTGACGGTCTGTTTCGCAAAGATCTGTACTATCGTCTGGCGGGTGTAGCGTTGCAGCTACCGCCACTGCGTGAGCGCGAAGATAAACGGCAATTAATTGCGAACGCGCTGGCACTCGAGAATAAATCCGGAAATGACATCATCATTGAAGACGAGGCCCTGGATAAACTGATGCAGCATCCCTGGCCGGGGAATTTTCGTGAACTGCGCTTTGTTTTGCGTGCAGCGCTGGCGCTGAGTACAAACAACACTATTTCGTTAAAGGATTTGCCTGATGATTTAATGCAGGAAGATGCGGTTGCTGTGGCGGAGAAAATTGCGGAATCGGAAAACCCGACGCCGGTAGAAAGCGTCAGCCCCCTGGCCGCAGCCGAGCGTGACGTAATCCTCAAGGAATTGGAAAACCATCATTGGAATGTCACTAAAACTGCGGCAACTCTGGGCATGAGCCGCAAAACGCTATATCGGCGGTTACAGCGACACAACATATCGACACAAAGTTTTCGTTGATATCAACCCGTTTACGAGTGAGCGAATTTGGGACACTGTGTGTCAGTTGTTTTAAGTTTTGATACATATCAGACGCGGACCCAGTACGCTTTAATCCATCAAACGAAATAGGTTTCATTCCAATATTTTGTAAATTTACAATGCAAAGAAACCCAACGTTCCAAAGTCTCTGTGGTTAAGCAATTTATTTTTAAGGACTATTTCGGCTGTGAATAAAATTGACTGGTCGTTGCAAAAACAACACGACTTCCTCAAACGTGAATTTAAAGCAACGGGAATTGTTGTAGACGAACATAGGCATGGAATTTGCTTCGAAAAATTGGATAAATGCACAGTATTAAGCGATAGCTTTTCGCTGTCGTCACAATAGCTACTGGCTTTTTGTGGTGGACTCATTTGTTTGACATACTGGAGGTTAAGACTTTATAAAGGTAAAGACGGTAGGAAAAAGAAACAGGAGAGAAAAACCAGGGATAATTAATAGGGACTTGCAAGAAAGTAAGTATAGTTAAGACACTTAAATTAAATTCACCCCCTCACACAATTTGTAACTGGAGGATAGTTAATGAAAGCAACGATAAACAAAACGCTTCTCGCAACAACCATTGGCGGTGCGCTTTGCATTACCGGCATAGCGGCCAATGCGAATGAAGAAGTGGCTGCACTGGCGGCAGATCCAAACAACTGGGCGATGCCAACCGGCAACTACGCGAACCATCGTTACAGCGAACTGGATCAAATCAACAAGGAAAATGTCGGCACTCTGCAAGCAGCGTGGACATTCTCAACCGGTGTACTGCGTGGGCACGAAGGCGGCCCGCTGGTTATCGGTGACACCATGTACATCCATTCACCCTTCCCCAATCGCGTATTCGCCTTGGATTTGAATGAAGAAGGTGCAATTAAATGGATGTACGAACCAAAGCAAGACCCATCGGTCATCCCGGTCATGTGTTGTGACACTGTTAACCGCGGCGTGTCTTACGGCGATGGCAAAATCTTTCTGTATCAGGCTGATGCTACTCTGACAGCTTTGGATGCCAATACCGGTGAAGTGGTTTGGCAAGCCTCAAACGGCGATCCCAAGAAAGGGGAAACCGGCACCAGCGCACCGATGGTATTCAAAGACAAAGTCTTTGTCGGCATCAGTGGTGGTGAATTCGGCGTACAGGGCCACATGACTGCGTACAACATCTCAGATGGCAGCATGGCCTGGCGTGGTTACTCCACAGGCCCTGACGATCAGACTCTGCTGGACCCTGAAAACACTATGCATCTTGGCCAACCTGTCGGCAAAGATTCCGGCATCACAACCTGGGAAGGCGACCAATGGAAAATCGGTGGCGGCACAACCTGGGGTTGGTTTTCCTACGATCCTGATTTAAATCTGATGTACTACGGTTCGGGTAATCCCAGTACCTGGAATCCGGTTCAACGTCCTGGCGACAACCGTTGGTCCATGACTATTTTCGCGCGTGATGTCGATACCGGTATAGCCAAGTGGGTATATCAAATGACACCGCATGACGAATGGGATTACGACGGTGTGAACGAAATGATTCTCGCCGACATCGACGTTAAAGGCCAACCGCGTAAAGCGCTGGTTCACTTCGACCGTAACGGCTTCGGTTACACCATGGATCGCGAAACCGGTGAGTTGTTAGTCGCGGAAAAATTTGACCCTGCGGTTAACTGGGCTACTCACGTCGATATGGAAACCGGTCGTCCGCAAGTCGTCGCGCAATACAGCACCCATCAAAATGGCGCCGATGTGAATACAACCAATGTATGTCCGGCAGCTCTGGGTTCCAAAGACCAGCAACCCGCTGCATTTTCACCGAAAACCGGTGTGTTCTATGTGCCGACTAACCACGTGTGCATGGACTACGAACCGTTTGAAGTGTCTTACACCGCAGGGCAACCCTATGTCGGTGCCACCTTGTCGATGTTCCCTGCCGGTAAAGTGACCGAAGACGGTACCGACAATCTCGGTAACTTCATTGCCTGGGATGCTAGCGAAGGTAAAATCCTGTGGTCTAAACCGGAAGCCTTCTCGGTTTGGAGCGGTGCATTGGCAACGGCGGGTGATATCGTTTTCTACGGTACGCTCGAAGGGTATCTGAAGGCCGTAGATAAAGAGAACGGCGAAGAACTGTACAGGTTCAAAACACCGTCCGGCATCATCGGTAACATCAATACCTGGTCACACCAAGGTAAACAATACGTTGGCGTATTGTCAGGTCTTGGCGGTTGGGCCGGTATTGGTTTTGCTGCTGGTTTGACCGGTGACACCGAAGGCCTGGGCGCGGTTGGCGCTTACAAATCATTGTCAAAGTACACCTCATTGGGTGGCACACTGACGGTGTTCTCATTGCCAAACTAACACTTCCCCCTTACCTGTTGTAAGTATATTAAAACCCCGGCATCTTGCAGATGTCGGGGTTCTTTTATTCAGTATTGGTAAATCCTAAATACGTTAATATAGGTTCTGAGTAAATCAGAAATCCCAATAAGCCATAATATCTGGAGAGTAGTAGATGAAAACAATTGTGGGTAATTGTGCGACCAAGACTATCGTCATTGGAGTTTTTCTAACCGCAAACACATTGACCGGCGGCGTGGTTAACGCGGATGAAGATCCGCAATACACGGTTGAAGACGGTAAAGTCGATAAACAGACATATAATGGTTATCGCCGCTTTCACGGCACCTGCCACGCATGTCACGGCCAGGATGCAATGGGCAGTTCCTTTGCTCCACCTTTGACCGAATCCCTGAAGAAGTTAACCTATGCCGAATTTAAAGAGACGGTAACCAACGGACGCACGGTTCAGGATGCGAGCGGCGGCACGAACGCTATGCCCGGTTTTGCCGACAACCCTGACATCATGAAATATCTGGACGATATTTATATGTTTTTGAAAGCGCGTTCCGATGGCGTCCTCGCGCCTGGACGGCCGGAGAAAATTCCAGCTTCATAGGTGCCGTAATCCGAACAGGGAACATCGTGCCTGGTAACAACGCATTGACAGGTTGCAGACCAAAGCAATTTTTCCTGGTGTTGCTGGTGTTGCTGGCAATACCGCAAATCGTACGTTCCGCGGAAGGCACGACTCGCGAAGCGATCGCTACCAATACTCTGCGTGTGTGTGCCGACCCGGGTAACATGCCTTTCTCCAACGAAGCAGGCGAAGGTTTCGAAAATAAAATAATCGAACTGGTTGCGGAAAAACTTGAACGGCCGGTGCAATACACCTGGTTTCCGCAAACGATCGGTTTTGTGCGTAACACATTACGCATCCGCGAGTGCGACCTCATTTCCGGCATTTCCACCAGTAGCCAGCTCGTGCAAAACACCAACCCTTACTACCACTCGGTTTATACCATGGTATATCGCTCGGATTCGGATATTAAAGCGACCCAATTATCCGATCCTGTTTTTAAAGATAAACGCATTGGTGTTGTTGCAGGCACACCTCCGGCAACGCTACTCGCGCGGTATGGTTTATTGACCCAAACCGTGCCGTACCATCTTACTGTCGATACCCGGCATTTTTCCATTGGCTCTCAGGCAATTAAAGACCTCGTCGACGGCACCACGGATGTCGCCCTGCTTTGGGGTCCCCTGGCCGGCTATCACGTTCAACAATCGGACGTTGACTTGAAAATCGTGCCTTTGCTTGATGAACCGAAAGATGTGCGGCTGGATTACCGCGTGTCCATGGCCGTGCGTTACAGTGAAACGAAGTGGAAACGCACCATCAATAAAGTCCTGAAAGACCTGCAACCTGAGATCAACGCGATTTTACGTCAATACGGCGTTCCCCTGCTTAACGACCTTGGTCAACTCATTGCCGCGGATTCATAAGTTCCTTTCATTTTGGGTGATGATTTCATTCACCCTGCCCTGGTCACACATAAATGCAAGCTCCGATGTCGCGGAACCCGACAGCTATCGCATGGGCGACTACCTCTCTCCCGTTCCCACTACGCTGCAAGGCGCCATCGTGGTCGATGTGCTGGACACCAGGCAACTGCATGAACAAGGCGATACCGTCTTTATCGATGTATTGCCCGCACAGCGTAAACCCGAAGGCTTACAGGAAACAGATATTTGGCTGCCTAAACCACATAAAAACATTCCAGGGTCGGCGTGGCTGCCGGATGTTGGGTTGGGCGTGATCTCTGAACAAATGGAAAACTATTTCACGCAAAACTTGCAAGTCCTGACCGGCGACGAAAAATCAAAAAAAATTCTGATTTATTGCCGCGCGGATTGCTGGATGTCTTGGAATGCCGCGAAACGGGCGTTGAGTTATGGTTACACCAGGCTATACTGGTTTCCAGATGGAACGGATGGCTGGTCAGAAGCGGGGTTTGAACTTGAAACGTCAGAACCGGTTCCGGGTTATGACTCCCCATAACGGCAAAAACTCTCATAATCGAAGGAAGTAAGCGCCGGATTTCATCGAACATCACTAATTTCCGCAGTACTAATCAAGCAACACATCGTATTGTTAAAATACGATAACCTTCCGCCCTTTCGTTTCTGTTCGCAACTACAATCAAACCCGATGTCCGACGTTCTGGAACCACGACGAGTCGAAATCAGGGATATTCCAGACTGGTTACGGGAATCGTTTGGTCTGTTCAAACGAAAACCTGTTCTTTTCAGCTCACTATCTATAATCTACTTTCTGCTGGGCTTCAGCACGATGTCGATCGGTGCATTGGGATTCCTTCTGACTATTTTGTTGTGCCAGATTGCGATTTGTATTCTGGTTATGATTGCGCAGGCCGCCGATCACTCGAAACGCGTAAACATCAGCGCGGGTTATAAAATAATACGCAATGTCATCGGGTATCTTCTTTTGCTGACACTGCTGTACGCGATGATTTACATTGCGATTTTCTTAGTGACGCAATTCATCGAATTCGACGTTCCATCTACGCCCCATACAAGCGAAACCGTGCTTTCACTGATATCCGTGCTCATATACGGTGATTTTGCTTTTAAAATTATATACTTAGGCGTTACGATCACAACGTTCTGGTTTCTGACTCCGATTATTTCACTAACCGAGCTGAAACTGGGTGAAGCGATATCATTAGCCCGCCGTGGCGAATGCAAGAACGCACTGGTTGTTTATGTCGCGTCATACGGTCCGTTATTCGTCATCGTCGCCGCATCGCTGGTCAGCGAATTGAGTTTGTTCCTGAGTATTATATTACTACCGTTGTTTGGGGCGTATCAATACGTTTCCTATCGGCATGTCTATCTTGGGCGGAAAAATAATAACCCGGCACTGGCGCGTCAGCGCGCAGCGAAACACACTTACGCCTCCCAGGAATTTTAAACGGGAAATACGTCCGGCGATCAACTTATCGTAATAATGATTTTGACAAAGACAAGTTCCTGGTCGACGGTGCTGCTTATTATTTCCTGCATGCTCGCAGTTGTCGCAGCAGCGAACAACCGCCCCAATGTCATGCTGGCCACGATTTACCGGGACGATATTGATGTCACAAAGTACTGGGTTAGCGAAAAACTTGACGGTGTGCGCGCCCGTTGGGACGGTGCCAGACTTATTTCTCGCGGAGGACATACTTTTGCGACACCCGACTGGTTTATCGAGGATTTTCCACAAATTGAGTTGGACGGCGAGTTGTGGATTGGACGCGGACGTTACGAGGAAACCATGTCGGTAGTCAGAAAACAACAACCGCACTCCGGTTGGGAGTCGGTCAAACTGATGGTGTTTGATTTACCCGCACACACGGGAACATTTGATCAGCGCGTGCACGAAATGCAAAAGCTGATCGCCGGCTCCTCGTCACCCTTTCTCGACATGATCGAACAATTTAAAGTCAGCTCCCATGCCGATCTCAAACAACGGCTGCAACAACTGGTTGATGATAATGGCGAAGGATTGATGCTGCACCGGGGAACGGCTCTTTATCACAGTGGTCGCAGTGATGACTTATTGAAATATAAATTATTTGATGATGCTGAAGCCAGGGTGATCGGATATCGCCCCGGTACGGGAAAATATCAAAATATGACCGGGTCGTTGAAAGTGCGTGACAATCAGGGCAATGAATTCCATATTGGCAGTGGCCTGACCGACGCACAACGACGCAACCCTCCCGCTATCGGCGATCTGATAACGTTCAAATATCAAGGGCTGACCCGCAACGGGATTCCACGCTTTCCGATTTTCCTGCGGATTCGCTATGCTATGCCTGAATAGCGCAACGGGTCTCAGAATGTGCGGGCGGTTAATTGAGATGATTTGCAATTGATCTCGCCAGCTCGCCGGCCAATTCATCCACTTGCACGGGTTTCTCACACAGAAGCGCGATAGATTTTTCGCGGTCTTCAAACATTCGTTTCGACCATTTTATCGTTTCTTCGAGTTCGGCTCTTTGTGTATTAGACACATCGTCAGTCTTCCCTTTTAGCTTTGCCAAATCGTTCAGATGATTTTCGATTTTTTTGGCAACCTCATCCTGGTGACGGGTAAAACGTTTGATTCCATCGATGTATTCGGAACGTCGCTTGTTCAAGCGTTGCAAAATTCCGCCAAAAAGCAGTGTTAGTTTTTCATCCTTCGTTTTGGTTTCAAGAGTACTGGCAAATTCATCAATCATTGGGTTGGCTTGATCAACCTTTGTTCGACGACTGGCGATGGCGTATACACTATCCGCTACATCCTGATCGTCATACCAGTTTTTTTCGATTGACTCCGGCAGTGGTCCGGCCCATATCGTGCTGGCGGAAATTTCCGGAACCAACGCTTGAACGCAAGGCCAATCAGAATCGTTTGCCGATTGAGCCGCTGTATTACAAATCGCTACTGTCCCAAAGACAGCAACACAAAAGACCGTCGTTCTCGATTTTATCCAACTCGTCATGCCGGACCTCCTGTTTTTCGCACCATTAAACCGCGCGCCGGGTCATAACCGATAATTGCAGCGCCTAAAAAAACAATTAAAGCAACAGCCACAAACCCTGTCGCGTACCAATTGATATCGCCATACAAAGCAAACCGGATAACTTCGACCGCGTGAGTAAAAGGGTTATAAGAACAAATATTAAACAACGGAACACTGGCATCCCGGATCTTCCACAACGGATACAGCGCAGAGGACGCGAAGAACATCGGAAAAATGACGAAGTTCATCACACCGGCAAAGTTCTCCAGTTGCTTGATCAATGACGACAACAACAAACCCAGGGCACCTAGCATCAAACCGGCCAGTATCAATGCCGGCAACACGGCGATATAACCCAACAGTGGTGGGCGTATTTCCCAGAACCAGGCGATGGCCAAAAACACATAAACTTGCAATATGGCAACGCTGACACCCGCTAACAATTTACAAGTCAGGAGATACCAGCGTGGCAATGGACTTACCAGCAGCACACGCATACTGCCCATCTCCCGGTCATAAACCATGGACAATGAGCTTTGCATACCGTTAAACAATAAAATCATACCAACCAAACCCGGTGTGATGTACTCCTCATACAAGATATAAGTTTCGTAGGGTGGAATGATAGAAATGCCGAGAACAGAACGAAATCCGGCAGCAAAAATAAACAACCACACCAACGGCCGCACCAGCGCGGAGAAAAAACGGCCACGCTGATTAACAAAGCGCAATCCCTCACGAACGATAATTCCGTAAAGACAACGCAAATAATGTGACGCACTCATTTCTTTTGCTAATGCTTTGTCGTTAAGGCCGAAAACGCATCACCAACATTGTCGACACCCAGTTCTGCAAGAACTTCACCGACCACGCCTGCTTTCAAAACCTTGCCGTTATCCAGCACGATAAGGCGATCAGAATTCTGCACTTCATCGACTAAATGGGTAGACCAAAGTACGCCAACGCCCTCTTCGTTACACAATGTACGCACATGACTGATAAAATCCTTGCGACTTTGAATGTCCAGACCAACGGTGGCTTCGTCCAGCAACAATAACTTTGGTTGATGTAACAACGCCCGCGCCAGTTCCACACGACGCCGTTGACCTCCGCTTAATTGATTGATTTTCTTTGCAAAAAATTCGCTTAGTTGATGACGCTGGAGACTCGACTGAATGCGCTGATCAGCATCTGCACCACCCAACCCATGCAATGACGCATGATACTTCAGGTTTTGTGATACCGTTAAGTCAAGATCGAGTGTTGGCCGCTGAAATACCACGCCGACTTGCTTAAGTGCTCTTGAAGAATGCCGGTAAAGATCAAGACCCAGAATCTTTATATCACCCTCGTTGGTGTTGTACAGACGTGTTACCAACGAATACAAGGTAGTCTTACCCGCGCCGTTTGCGCCCAGAAGAACACTGAACGCGCCGGTTCGAACATGTAAAGACACATTGTCCAACGCCAGCTTTCCCGGAAACCGGAAACTCAGCGACGATACTTCCAACGCATAAGCCGCATCGGATACCACCGAATCACTCAAAATAAAAATTTATGCTCTGACCCGTTGTGACATGCGAACAAGACGAACAACATCGAATCGTCTGCACCAACAAGCGGCTCAAAGTGGAGCGTTACAATAGATGCGATGCTCTTTAGCAACCTCACTGAAACTCAGCGACTAATGCATCCAGACCTGCGGTGTAAACACCATCAATGGTTCCAATGGCTTCAATATCCATCGCGTCTTTGGCATCGAATGTTGAAGACCATACAACTTTGCAGGAGTCATCGCCTGTTGATTCGACTTTAATGGTAGATTCGTAGTTTGCGACCGGCAACGGTGACTCCAGAATCGCATAGGAATAACTCATGCTGTCATTACTATGATCATGCAACTCTTCGGTAATTTTTGCGCCATCGCCTAGAGTCAAAACACGAATATCACCTTTATCCATTCCACTGCCTTGAAGTTCAGTAACGGTTACCGCCGGATGCCAGGTATGTAATCCACCAAACTCGCCGATATGCGCCCAAACATCACTGGCACTCGCATTAAACGTGGCTTCCTGACTTGCACTAAGCGCACCCTGCGCAAAAGCGTTAAATGACAAAAGAGCAAATAGTGCCACAAGTACTTGTAAAACTTTGATTTTCATTTTTGCTTCCTGTTGATGGGGATTATTGACATAAGTACCGGATAATTATACAAAATATACATGACAAAAAGCTGATCGACATATCCCGCGACCACGGATCAGTGGGTATCCACAGTGTACCTCCTGCGACCCAACACATGATTTACTGTTTAATGACACGATAGTCATTGCAACCGATGAATTAGTTATTCTATAACTATCGTGTATGCGTATAACACCCGTCGCAATTTTCCGAGTACACCTGCTATTTATCTGCGTAATGTTGCTCATGGGCGCCGACTCACTACCGCATTTCGATTTTGACCGCCCGCCTGGAGACAAGTTTTCCGTCGGCACACATCGTTTGCACCTCTATTGCCGCGGCGAAGGCCAACCAACCGTTGTTATCGACGCCGGACTGGGTGGTTATTCTTTGGAGTGGCTTGACATTCAATCGGAAATTGCCAAACGCACTCGTGTTTGTGTATACGACCGGGCAGGTTATGGTTGGAGTGACCCTGGACCATCACCACGTCTGAGTTCACGCATTGCCTACGAGTTGGACAAGTTGTTAGCCAGCGCGGATATTCCAGGTCCCTATTTGTTAGTCGGTCATTCATTTGGCGGATTCAACGCACGGAATTTCGCCAACCGACGCGCTGATGAAATCGCCGGTGTCATATTAGTTGACGCATCGCATGAAGCGCAGTTCGAACGGCTGGAGAAAGATAATGGCAAGTCAGTTCTACCCACAAAAAATTCATTTTATTTGCCTCACCTTCCTATCCCGGAAAACCTGCCGGTAAAAATTCAATCTCTCGCCAAACGATTTTCTGTGACGCGGAAAAATTATAGTGTCGTTCGTGAGGAACTTTCATGGATGCGTCAAAGCGCCATTGAAACAAAAAAGAATAAGCAAGATTTTGAATTTCCTGTCGTCATCGTTTCACGAGGCAAACAAGAAAATACCGATTCACCCGAAGGCAATCGCAAAGAATTGATATGGCAGGAGCTTCAACAGGATTTAATGAAGCTGAGTTCAAACAGTCGCCGGATTATTGCCCGAAACGCAGGGCATAACATTCATCTTGAACAACCGGAAATCATTTTAAATGCAATCCAGTCGATTGTAAGCCGTACACGCATTAGCCGGGCTAATACCGCAAGTTAATCGCGGGAGTCATACCTTACAACGCTTTCAATGTGATGTGCGGACCGGCCTCAACGAAACACAATCAGAAATGACGAATTAAATGTAGAATAGTCAAAAATCTACTCTGATTCTCGCACCCACATTGAGCACCAAAGAACGTTCACCCCGATTTGCCTGGGCAATCACTGGCTCGGGTCACTTTCTCGAAGAAAGTATCGAACTTATTCAATCCATGCAGGACGTCGACTTATTTCTCAGCAAGGCAGTTGAGGAGGTTTTGCATATGTATGGTTACGACAAAACGCTTCGGAACGCAGGTATTCGCATGTTCAAAGATACAACAGCGAGTGCCGTACCAGTAGGACAGTTTTATCTTGGCGAATACCATACCCTAATCGTTGCACCCGCGACATCGAATACCGTTGCCAAGTGCGTCGTTGGTATTTCAGATACACTTGTAACCAATGTTTTCGCTCAGGCCGGCAAGTGCAAAATTCCTTGCATCGTATTTGCCTGCGACACAGAACCCGTCGTGCTAACACTCGCGCCGGGTCAAATGGTGACGGTGTATCCGCGCAAGATTGATCTAGAGAGCGCTGAACGTCTGGGCGAGTTCGAAGCCACCACATTGGTTCGCAGTATGGGTGAATTAAACGAAGCGATTCAGTCGAGAGTTGCATGTCTGAACACATCCTCTTCCTGACCGGGCACCTGGCCTATCCGGCGCTGTGCCGGACACTCGATCAGATTAAAGACAAGCCCTTCACTTACCACGTTCACGATCTTGGCTTGAGTGTTGCCGCGTTGATGACCTCGAAAATGGTGCAACGCCGTTTGACCGACACCATGAATGCGGATCGTATTATTGTTCCAGGCTTGTGCAACGGCTCGGTAGATAATCTTGTTCAATACACAGGCGTTCCCGTTGAAAAAGGACCACAAGATTTGAAAGATTTACCGGAATATTTTGGTGGAGAAAAGTATAAACCCGATTTAAGCCAATACTCGGTCGAAATTTTTGCTGAAATTGTCGATGCGCCTGAACTAAGCATTGATGAAATTATTCAGCGCGCTCAGTACTACGTTGATTCGGGAGCGAATGTTATTGATCTCGGTTGTTTGCCACAAACCCCCTTCCCTCACCTCGAAGAATCGATCGCTGCGTTAAAAGAAAACAAGTTGTTAGTCAGTGTTGATTCTGTTGAAACAAACGACTTGTTGCGCGCGGGTAAAGCAGGCGCGGACTATCTGCTTAGCCTCAACGAGAGCACGGCCTGGATTGCCGACGAAATAGAATCAACTCCGGTGCTGATTCCGCAGAATCCCGGCGACATGGATTCGCTTTATCGTGTCATTGAAATCATAGATAAAAAGAGGCTAGAGCAGAAGGAACGTAACTATTATGCCGACCCGATTCTCGATCCTATTCACTTTGGTCTGACCAATTCCATTGTGCGCTACCATGAATTGCGCAATCGTCTACCTGACGCGCCGATCATGATGGGAACGGGAAACTTGAGCGAGTTAACAGATGCGGACACTACTGGCGTTACCGCTATCCTCATGGGAATCATCTCAGAATTGAACATCAATGCAATTCTGACAACTGAGGTCAGCCTACATGCAAAGTCCGCTGTAAAAGAAGCGGACATAGCGCGACGTGTAATGCATACCGCAAAAGGGGAATCCAGTCTGCCCCGGGGTTACAGCGATGGATTGATGGCTTTACGCGAACGTAAACCGTTTACCTATACAAATGACGAAATCGAGGAAATGGCGAAAGCCATTCGCGACCCGAGTTATCGTATTCAAATAAGCGAGCAAGGGATTCACGTGTACAACCGCGACGGATTACAAGTAGCGGATGACCCGTTTACGTTTTTTCCAAACCTGAAAGTAGATGGTGATGGCGCCCATGCGTTTTATCTGGGAGTTGAGCTAGCACGTGCGCAAATTGCCTGGCAACTAGGCAAGCGCTACAACCAGGATCAACCGTTGACCTGGGGTTGCATCGTTCCCGAAGAAGAGGCTGGCGAAGGCTATCACGTACCCGGAACCACTTTGCAAGCAAAAAAGAATAAAAAATGAGCTTGATATACGAAGTCATCGTCACAACCGTGAACCAAAGCGGTAATGCTCACATCGCCCCAATGGGAATCCGCGAACAAGATGGACTCACCGTTATCGCGCCCTTTCGTCCATCGAAGACCTTGGAGAACCTGCAAGAAACGAATAGCGCCGTGATAAATCTGACGGATGATGTGCGCGTGTTCGCCGGGTGTCTAACTGGTCGTTCTGCGTGGTCAACCCGACCCGCCACCAAAGTGCAGGGTGTCGTTCTTGAGCAGGCGCTCGCCCATCGGGAGCTGAAAGTAAAAGAATTCGTTGAAGACGAAACACGACCAAAGTTTCTATGCGACGAAATATGCCGCGAAACTCATGCCCCGTTTCAAGGATTTAATCGCGCCCAGGCTGCGGTTATCGAAGCGGCTGTACTGGTCAGCCGACTACACATGCTGCCGAAAGAGAAAATTGATAACGAAATTGAGTATTTGAAAATCGCTATGGAAAAAACTGCTGGCCTTAGAGAAAAGGAGGCATGGAATTGGTTAATGCTAGACATAACTGATTTTTACAACGAATAAAGGGTGTCCACCATACAGCTTAACACCCAGCATCACTATGGTATTCAATTTGAAGTAACGCCCTCCACCACCATTTTTTCAGAATAATGAAAAATATAATCTCCGCCATTCTGAGTGCTGGCGAGAACAACCGGACATAAAAAAGCCGCGAGGTTTCCCACGCGGCTTTTCGTATAAATAATAAAAACTAAGCGACGTTCGCGGCGAACGGATGTTCGGTATTTTTCTGCGCCACAACTTCTGCTGCCGTTGGCGTACCCGCCACAGCACGTTTAAGCGCTTCTTTAGTCGCATCGTAGTTGTACTGTTCGATCTTGGCATCGTCAGTAGCTTCCCAGTGAATGAATACGCCGACACTAATAAACAAGTCGTCGGCTTCATCTGCCGGGATAGTGCCGTCATCTACGCAATCGACGACCGCTTTGGCCACTGCACGTTGGGCCGGACCAAACATTTGGACGGCCTGGGTCGCACCCTTCATGGTGACTTTATTAAACATCACCGTGTTAGGCTTGGCCGGAACGTTTGGCGAGATAACCGCCAACAAACCGGTAAAACCATCTTTGTTGTTGGTTAAACAATTGCAAAACGCCGTTTCAGCCGCCGAACCACGCGGACCGACGATTAAATCGATGTGGGCGACTTCATTTCCGTCGCCTACAAGGGATTCGCCTACTCTCACATTATTTATTTTAGCCATGGCTATAACTCCTGACTCCTCGTTAAACGTTGAGTGATTGGGTTGGTTGTTTTCGAATGATATTCGTGGGAATCACTTCCCATATCCAGACTATGCTTGAACGCTTACTACTACGTCAAGCATCCTGGGCTATTGTTTGATCTGTTATCTGTTCGAGCCGGTAAGCCAGCAAAGTTGTCACCGTCAGATCAGCACTTGTCCCGGGATTGATACACTGTTGTTTCAATTTTTCATCATATGCCTGCAATCTTGAGCGCACCAATTCCGGTCGCTGCGCCCGCATGAATTGGGTATATAGATTGAGTGCATCTCGACGTACCGATTCGGCTACTTCCCAGTCTTGCTTGCGCTCGATATGTGTATCGGGAAATTGTTTAAGAAACCCTAAATAAACGCCCGTCGTCGCCCAGTCTTCGCGCATACCGGAATCGATCAACTCTCGATACAAGGGCAAACCATATTCGAATATATCTTTGTAGTTGGTCACGTACTGCTTCGCAATTCGATCGCGGTTTTCGGCAACACGCATTACCTGCAACAACGAAGCTTTCACTTCGCCGGTGACATCATGCTTCTCACTACTGCCAAGCCCGGCAGGTTGCGCCAGTCGTATAGCATCAAAAGTCAATCGCGCATCGTTAACGTTGAGGGTACTTAGGACCAGACATACTTGATCGCGAAGATCACCAGACCGGTTTCGATCTAGCACAGCATGAGTCAACGGCGCCGACAGCAATACAATGCCAAGATTGGTGTTACGCCCCACCAACTGCCAGGTTCCACGCACACTCTGCAAAATGCGTTCACCTACGCTGATGCCCGGTTGCGCCAGAATCTGTGCGATACATTTGGCGCTATTGGTAAAATCACTAACACGCATACCGTGGCCTTCGGAATACACACTGACATTACCCGGTTTTAGTGCGCGCAATTCACTAACGCACGCCCACCACACCGCCTCGGCAACGGGATGATCAAATTCCGCAGGTTCTATTACAAACGCCGGGGATAGTTCGTCCGCCACTAACTGACCAATTGCAACGGCGTCTGACCAATGCGTGTCATCAAATCAGCAACAAGCATATCGGCAATGTTCACGTCGCTCACTTGTTGCAAACCTTTCCAGGCCGGAATACTGTTCACTTCCAACACGGTCAGTTGATCGCGTGAATCGCGAATGACATCAACCCCTGCGTAACAGGCACCGGTTGCCTTTACCGCCGCGACCGCTATCGATGCCATATCATCATCCAACTTCGCGGGCAGGCAATTCGCTCCGCGCGCACGATTAGTGATCCAACCATCGGATTGACGCTCCATCGCACTGATCGCCCGGTCACCTGCAACCAGCGCACGCCAGTCCCGACAATGATTCTCACGCTGCGAAACAAACTCCTGCAGGTAATAAACGCCGTTCATCGCCGGGATGTCGTTGAGTTCTGTTATGTCATTGATTAACTTAAGACCTTTTCCGCAATTACCGAATAACGGTTTCACAACCAACTTGAGGTCATCGTTTTTGCGTTGACCAAACACTTGTCTGACTCGATCCACGGATTCGCACACCCAGACTTGCGGCGTTGGTACACCGGCTTGACTCAGCAAAAAACTGGTCATGGATTTATCAACTGTGCGTTCTATTGCTCTCGCCGTGTTGTAAACTGCTACACCCAGTTCCTGCAACGCGTGCAGAAAACTCAATCGCAGTGTAACTTGTTCAAACGAACCTGCTGCAATACCCCGGACAACAACGGCATCCGGCAATGCATCGCCTAAACCACTGATACTTATTTTCTTACTGTCATCATTTGGTGCGAAAACGCAATCAAGTAGTGAAATAGTTGAAACATCGACACTGTATTTAATTAGCGCCTCGCGTAACTGCTTTTCGTGCCAACCCTTAATGTCAGAAAAAATGACAACCCTTGGTTTCATGTGCCGAAAAAAGATCGCTCCAGCAATGCTTCATTTAATTTACCCGCGATAAAAGTCTTACCGCTTTGCAGCGCAGTCACACTAATGTGCGCCGGACTAAAAAGCATAGGATCGATCTTGAAAAAATCGTAATCGTAATCCTTAAATACTTCCGCGAACGGTTTGCCGTAATCGCTGGACGCACTGCTGGGCAATTTATTAGCCAGATCTTCGGCATCGTCGTCCGTCCCGTTGACAAATAAATGCACATAACCACCGAACAAAATCGTGTCGTTAGTCCTTCCCATGGCCTGCAACGAATCCTTTGTTGGTGGTGGTAACGGCGTGATACCGGCGCCATAAATGACGTTATCGAGCGAAAAACCCAGTTCATGCGTTTTGTGCAAAGCCACCTCGACAACACGTGCAGCAATTTGCACGACGCCCGCTAAACTGCCGGTAGGCGTCAATATCAGGGTTAAATTTTCAAAATCAACTTTGCAATCGTGAGTTATTTTTTGTGCCAGTTCTTCAGGTGGAAATTTATCCGTTTCCAACACCAGGCAAGTCGATTCGGCGGAATCTTTGTAGTTCAAATCTTTAAACAAGGGTTCTTTTACAGCCAGCGCGCGAGCAGGCCCCGACCCCAGTGCGAAAAACTTATTTTCACCTTTTATATCAAGACCCCATCCGGCGTACTGACTGGCTAAACAACTCAGCACAGGTTGACTGGTACTGACTTCAACATGCCAGGACCAGCGTTGAAAAAGACTGCGCGTCGATAACCGGACATTGCCGAGACCGGCCATACAAATACGCGCTATAAGCACTCCGGCATCCAGGCCGCCCAGCGCGTCAATACCCGCGTCCACAACGGTGCAGCCGTTATCCTGTTGCGAAACCGTGACCCGCAGTTGATCAGCATTATCAACAAGCTGTCGAAGCGATGGCGCGGCAGACGCGTTAACACTAACGGTCATTACAAGCTCCAACCGTGCAATGTGTTTTTGATCAGAATCTGTCGACTTGAAACACGCTCCTTTGCCTCATTCAGCGTATTGCTCTGAGCATGCACGGTACACACTGGTGAGCCTCGATCAATAATTGACTCCGCTTGCGGAATATCTGTAACCCACAGCGGCCACCGCCAATCTGTGGGAATACGAATTTTTTTTGCAGCATAAACAACGACGTGTGCTTTGCAACATTTGTTTTCATCCTCGACATAATTCGGAACTTCACCTAGAGCGGTTCTTACATGCCAAATGAACAAACCATTTTTGGCATCGCAAACGTCTTGTTCATGCAATTCAAACGTGAATCCGGGACGTGGATTAATCTCCAGAAGCCACCACTCGTCTCCGTTAACGATAATATCGAATGTATTGAGTCCACACAGTCCTGTTTCCTGCACTATGGAAACTGCGGCATGCTCTATCGATTCGCGTAACGATGGTGAAACCGACTCCAGTGGAACAGATACCGCACCGCCGTATTGAAAAGGTTTTGACGGTATCGTTTCGTCACGCCATTGTTCGGAGTAACCCACGATCTGGCTTCGTTTACCGTTACACAACACCATCGCCGACATACTCCGCCCTGGTAAATACTGTTGATAGTAATGTATATCGTTTTTTGACGTGCTGCTATTCAAATATCGAACATGCCCGCCACCGGAACCACCAATGCGTTTGACTAACCACTTGTCTGGATCGTGAGATACTGGCGACAGTGTCAGTGTCGTCTCCGGGTGTGGAATGTTCAGTCTGCCAAGTAACGCGGTGAGCTCGTTTGGTGACTGTAAAAACGCCACCAACTCGGGAGGGTTTCCGATCAACTGACGTGATCCGCAAAGTTCGTTTAAGCGATCGGGCGTGCATTCAAAACCGCCACCGTACACAACCGGCATAACCGCCGCAGGATCGAGTTTTGCAGCCGCTTCTTTCAGTGACGTAACGGCAAATCCGCTATTGTCCCAGTCCGCTGCAAATGTTTGATTAGAAACCGCCTGCGTATCCACATCGTCGAACAAATCAATGACGTTTGGTTGCCACCCCGCGCGATACGCGGCCTGCGCCAACGACCGGCCCGAGACCGACGCGATCAAACAGGCCGGTTTATCCGATATGTTGTAATGCAAATTCGTATGCATCGGGAAAATCAATGAACTGCGCGTCGTCCGACTCCAACATGCGCTTGAACAATCCATGCTGTACATCGTATTTAATTTTTCCAATGGCTAAGGCACCAATAGCAGCGGCTTTGCCGCCGGTCACCTCAAGCTCAGCGCCGTTGTCCATCGCATCAACCCCTTCGATTCCGGCGGGGGGTACGGCATTCACATCTGCTACGACTGTTAGCGAATCCGCTACATCCAATACCTGTCTGGAGACAACGCATACACCTGCTTTCGCACTTGCAATAATCACATCGGCGTCATGCGCTGCTTCTTTTTTCAGATCGTCTGTCTGACCATTGAGTGAGGCGATTTTGACTTCATAGCGCTCGGCAAATCGATCTACGCTATCTTTTTTTGCGGATTGCGTTAAACGCACCAAAGTGGGTACGGCGTTTTGTTGGGCCAGCAAAATGGCCGCGCAAAGCCCCACCGGTCCGCCGCCGAAGATTTTTACCTGTCTTCCCGCCAGGCCCTTGCCATCGTTTTTCTTCAAATATTGTTCGATCAACGCCACCATGGCCGCAGAGGTCGTGTAGGCACCGTTGGGATCGGCGAATACGGACAACTCAAACGGCGGCACCATCGCCTTCCTGGTCTCGTGCAACATCTGCGCCGCTTCGTTGACATCCCAACCGCCGATAAACACACCGGTGTTACCAGCGCTCTTGGGCGGCCGGGAAAAAATCGCATCCTGCACGAAATCACTCACCTCGTCGCTGGTGACACCGGTGTAGGGCAGAATAGTTTCGTATCCGGCATCCACCGCCATATTGGCATCGAATGGACTGATGTTCGACGCAGGAGATAACATGTGTAAAATTTTTCGCTTGGGCATTTTCTCTCCGAATGATCAGCCTGTGTTTGCAAATTGATGCAGCGCTCGGTCAACACGCACATCGCTACCGCTGTTTCGCGCTTTTACGATTTGAAAAGAAATTGATTTTCCACCGCGTGTTGTTTTTTTAATATTGTCCACCAAAAGATGAGCATTGCTTTCAGAGTCGCACAATGCAAATCCGGTCGGACCCCAGGAACTTTGTCCGACGCCTGCCGCACCGTTTTGCAACATCCAGTTCAAACAATCCGCCACTACGGGGCTACAGTAACGACCGCCCTGAGCGGGTGCGAAATGATCACCGATACTATTTTGGATTTGCGTGATGGCATCGCCGAATTCCGCGATATCCTGCTCCGCCAGGGCGGGTAACACCCGCATGACCAGAGAACGGCACATCTCACCAACCCGAGCATCAGAAACAGGTGGCAACTGCGCGAACGCGTCTTTCTCCGCCTGACCGTGCAAGCCTTCGCAGGCCGTGTCATGAATCAAAATAATTCGCCACCGCTCCGGATAATCCATACGCGCAATAATCGGCGGCAGACTATTCGACTTCGTATGGCCACCGTCCACCAGGAAACCACCCCGCTCGAACGCACCAATGCCGATTCCCGAACGCGCTCCGCGCTCCAGTTTTAATGCGATATCGCTGTGCGGAATATTAAGGTTATATAACGCCGACAAACCCCGGCCAACGGCAAGCGCGAGTTGCGTGCCGGAACCCAACCCCGCATGAACGGGTATTTCATTTTCTAATTGCATCGCAACACCCCTATCCGCACCAAACTCTTGCAACAAGGTGCGTGCGAATACCACCGCACGATCCGATGCCGGCCCGCTGACGGACACACTTTCAGCAGCACAAAGTCTGATCTGCATTTTTGGCGATTCCAGCGCTAAACCCAGACTACCGAAATGTCGACCGTAACCGCCATTCAAATCCAGAAAACCCAAGTGCAAGCGCGCATTTGCGCAAACCGTTACACTGTGTGGCAGATTTGATGCAAGTGATGACATACTCAAAAACCAATCAGCAATAAATTATGACTGCATTCGATAGCACGGGTTATTATGGTTTTTTTGCGATACAACTTCCAACATTAGCATAATTCAAACAAACCGTAATCGTGTTTGCGAAATGATTTACAAGCCTGCGATGTCACGTTATCAATCTAACTGCGCTAATGCCTGAGCGGCACGACATTTCATGCCCGTTCTGCGGCTTGTTGTGTGACGATCTCAGCGTAAATTCGGATAACGATCTCCTCACGCCATGCGCTAATGCCTGCGAAATCAGTCGGCGAAGTTTCGCTGACATGAACATCCTCGATACAACTGCAGATTCAGCCAATATCGACAAGGCCATAAAACACGCCGCGGCGATGCTCGACCGGGCATCGTCACCGCTCATACTGGTAGCTAATGCGGACGTTGCCGGCGCCCGGGCCAGCGTGCGGTTGGCGGAACAATGCGGTGGAGTTATCGATCACGTCAATTCAGCCGCGTTAATGCGTAACCTCTCGGTGTTGCAATACAGCGGGTGGTTTACGGCGACATTTGCCGAAGTCCGCAATCGATCAGACCTGATCGTTGTCGTCGGGGACACTATCTTTGAACGTTTCCCGCGACTCATTGAACGTGTGCTGATACCTGAAAACGGTCTACTCGATGATCGCCTCGACCAACGAAAGTTCATATTGATCGGACCCTGGAATGAAAAACCGCTGCCCGATAAATTAAACAAACAAAAACCAACCGTTGTCGACACAAAATTATCCCAGGCAACGAAAATCGTATCGTTATTACGTGACGCACGGTCAGCGCAAGCAACTAGCCGATTTGATGTCGAACCGGAGCTTATCGATTTATTGAATAATTTAACCTGTGACATAAACAACGCTACTTACACCTCCGTTGTGTGGTCAGCAGGTGATTTCGATTTCCTACACAGCGAATTGTTAGTGCAAAATTTAGTGGAGTGGGTGCGTGAACTGAATAAAGAATCACGCGCCGTCGCCCTGCCTGTCGGTGGAAGCAATGGTGACCTGACACTTAACCAGGTCTGCACCTGGCACTGTGGCCTGCCAATACGAACCTCTTTTGCCCGGGGCTATCCACAGCACGACCCTATCCTGTTCGATTATCGACGTTTGCTAGATACGGATGAAACCGACCTGTTGCTGGTAGTCGGTCAAAACAATATGACTTGTAAGCCATCAAGAGAAATCGATTACGTGGAAATCGGTGCAAATGTTCAACAGGATAATGCGAAAAATCGAGTTCATATTCAAACCGGCGTACCCGGCGTGCTTCACCGTGGCCACATGTTTCGCGGTGACGGCGTAGTATCGATACCACTAAGACAATTGCAAGTGACGGGACTGCCTTCACCAGCGCAGGCGCTAGACCAAATCTCGTATCAACTCCGTTTAATCTGATCGCATGTTGAGCAAAATTACAGGCGGTACGATTATTGATCCGGAAAACGGTGTAGACGGAGAAGTGCGCGATTTATTTATTCGAAATGATCGAATTGTCGGCGAGCCAGCGGCTAATAGACGTATTGATGCAGCAATCGATGCCACCGGAAAAACCATCATGGCGGGCGCCATCGATTTGCATACCCACATTGGTGGCGGCAAAGTCAACATCGCACGCACCATGATGACTGACGATCATCGCATTTACGTTGACCAACATACCGATCTTAAGCGTGCAGGATCGGGTATCGCAACGCCCTCGACGACGAGTACCGGCTACCGCTACGTCGAAATGGGTTACACCGCGTGTTTTGAACCGGCCGTGTTGCCGAGTAACGCACGGCAGGCGCACATGGAGATGGCGGACACGCCAATGGTCGATACCGGCGGCTACGTGTTACTGGGTAACGATGATTTTCTATTGAAATCGATGTCGCAAGGCGCGGAACAATCACTCATCAACGATTACGTTGCCTGGACCTTGACTGCGACGCAGTGTATCGGCATCAAAGTGGTGAATCCGGGCGGTATCAATGCATTCAAATTTAATGCACGCAAGCTCGATATCGACGAACCGAACCCACATTACGGCGTCAGCGCGCGTGACATAGTGCGCGTACTCAGCCGCGCGTTGAGCGAATTAGGAGTGCCGCATCCGTTACATATTCATTGCAGCAATCTGGGCATCCCCGGTAATTATGAATCGACCTTGCAAACCATCGCCGCGGCAGAAGGTCACCCGATTCATTTAACCCATGTGCAGTTTCACAGTTATGGCAAGGACGGGCCGTATAACTTCTCGTCTAAAGCGGCGCGCATCACGGAGAAAATTAACAGTCACTCGAATGTAACCACCGATGTCGGGCAAATCATGTTTGGTCAAACCGTCACCTGTTCGGGCGATACGATGCTGCAATACCGGCATCGCAATCATGCCAGCCCGCGCAAATGGACGTGCATGGATATTGAATGCGACGCCGGTTGCGGCGTGGTGCCGTTTCGTTATCGTAATAAGCAATTCGTGAATGCCTTGCAATGGGCGATTGGACTCGAAACGTTTTTAATGATCGACGACCCATGGCGAGTGTTTCTCACCACAGATCACCCAAACGGCGCGCCGTTTACCAGTTATCCGCATTTAATAAAACTGTTAATGGATAAAACATTCCGCAACGATCACCTGGCCAATATTCACAAGGGTGCCGCAGAAATGAGTCATCTCGGCGCCATCGAACGTGAATACTCGCTATATGAGATCGCCACCATGACGCGGGCCGCACCCGCGCGAATTTTGGGATTGTCTGACCGTGGACATCTCGGCGAAAACGCGGCGGCTGATATTGTGATTTATCACACTCTGGAAGATAAAGAAAAAATGTTTGCTAAACCCTGGCGAGTTTTAAAAAACGGCAAGGTGATTGTTGAAAACGGTGAAATTGTCGACTCTGCAAAAGGTAAAACACACACGATACAACCTCAGTACGACAAAAGCATTGAACAAAAGTTAAAAGATTATTTCGACAAGTATCAGACTATACGTTTCGGCAACTTCGCGATAAAAGATGACGAGATGGCGGAAAACATTGGCAGCGAAATTTCAATTCATCCGTGTTCGCGAGAACGATTAACGTGAACATTAACGGCATTGAAATCGACGATACCTTCGCCGAAGCCTTTGGTATGACGGCGACACGATTGTTGATTACCGCACACAATGCCAAGTGGTGCCGTAGTGCGGCCGAATCTATGACCGGTTTTGCCACGTCCGTCATCGGTTGTGGCGTGGAAGCCGGCATCGAACGCGAATGGTCGAAAGACGAAACACCGGACGGCCGTGACGGCATTTCGGTGTTGCTATTCGCCATGTCGGAAAAAGATTTAGCGAAACAATTTGAAAAACGTGTTGGTCAATGCGTACTAACGTGTCCGACCACTGCAATATTCTCCGGCATGGATGGCGGAAAACCGATTGCGCTGGGAAAAAGACTACGTTACTTCGGTGACAGCCATCAGATTTCAAAAATCATCGGCGGCAAACGCTACTGGCGTATTCCGGTTATGGATGGCGAATTTCTGTGCGAAGATACCGCGGGCAGTTGCAAAGCAGTTGGTGGTGGTAATTTTCTGGTGCTGGCCGAGACATTGCCGCAGGCCTTAGACGCTTGCGAACGCGCTGTGGACGCGATGCGAAAACTATCTAATGTCATTATGCCGTTTCCGGGTGGCACCGTGCGCTCGGGATCGAAAGTGGGTTCAAAGTATAAATCACTGATAGCGTCGACCAATGATGCGTTTTGCCCAACCTTGACCGGCCAAGTAAAGACCGAGTTAACAAAAGACATCGGCGCGGTACTGGAAATCGTTATCGACGGTATCACCGAGGAAGATGTTGGCAAGGCAATGATCACAGGCATTCGAGCAGCTTGCAGTGGCGGTGTCGAATCCGGTGTCAAAAGAATTACCGCGGGCAACTACGGCGGAAAATTAGGCAAACATCATTTTCACCTACACAAGTTGCTGCAATGAGCGCGCTGACATTAACACTGCGCGAGCAGCCGCGGCAGAGCATAGATATGTCGCCGCTAACGCCCACTACATTGAGTGGGAAAACCCCCGATGAAATTAAAGCGATCAAACTTTGGCAGGGCAAAGAACAACCCTCGCTTGATGATTTGTTTGCGATTACTGGCAAGGATACGATCAGGATAATCCTCCAGAATACAAGTGACCGCTTGATTCGCATCGGAGCGGAAATGGGTCAAGGGGAGATTATGGTTGAAGGCGATTGTGGCGCGTACCTGGGCGAACGTATGCGCGGCGGTAAGCTAACCGTACAGGGCGATTGCACTGACTATGCCGCATGCGAAATGGCCAGTGGTCAAATTGAAATTGAAGGAAGCGCAGGCGACTTTTTAGGTTCTGCGCGGGTCGGCGAACGCAAAGGCATGCGCGGAGGAAAAGTCGTCGTCCGTGGTAACGCCGGCGACCGCCTGGGTGATTTACAACGCAGAGGAATGATTCTGGTACAAGGAAATGTCGGCAATTACTGTGCTTCTCTTATGATTGCCGGAACCATTGTGATTCTCGGCAACGCCGGCGAAAACACCGGCTTCGGTATGCGTCGTGGGACTATTTTACTCGGCGGAAAACCCAAATCTGTTTCAGTGACGTTCTCTCAAAGTAATCCTATTAAATTAGGATTTTTGAAGTTATTGGCGAACGAGATACAGCAATCCAATGGAGCCTTTTCAGACTTCAAATGCGATTCGCAAAGAAAACGCTTGGTCGGCGATCTCGCTTTTGGTGGACAAGGAGAAATACTGATTTTCTAACATTTACCTAGACCATCAACTACGTAGTGCCGCTATACTAAGGCGTGGATGGAATTGCGGAGACAATCCAATATGAAGGAGCCTGTGAATAAAGCGAAATCACGGGTAAGTGCTATTGGCATTTTTGTTGGAATATTCTTACTGGCTTGCAGCTCTGAACCAATAGGGTCTTCAGATGACAAAGTGCGACTCGACGTTGAAGACACAATCCAAACGCTCACGAATAGGTTAGTATCCGTTTCGGATTTTAAAATCAATAGTCGCAATGTCCTTGCAGAGGATCGAGTTTAATTTCACCTAACAATTTCGTACAAATTAAATCAAGAGAGAGTTACCCAATATACGGCGTCAGAACAACAATCAGCGAAAATATTTGGAACCATCGGAGGACCTGATTTGCGACCTGTGAAAATTGCGAAACAGTTGAATGGAGTCACTGACAAAGCCACTTGGTTATACCGATTAAATAGCAATGGATTGTGGGAATTAACTGATTCGGAGGCAGGCCACCACTAGCAGAATGATGCACGATTTTTAATAAGCGCGGAGCTAATTCTGGACTCTTCGCTCGCTGCACTCGTTCAGTATGACAGATTTAAAATCTAGTTAGTTTCTGTCCAGAAATTCGAAATTGAAGGATAAGGAGTAGTTTAGGAAAGAGTTAAGTGCTCCGGTGTTTCGAGTAGAATTGAGTTGCAAAAAACGATTCGACTGAAACACCAGGAGCCGCGATGAGAGAAACCCGCACCGCACAGCAGAGTATATTCCAAACCCGGACAGATCACGAGATTGCGCGAGAGTTGAAGCGCATGTCGGATTGGTTAGATGCACATCCTGCGCTATTGGATTTGGTGGGTGAGGACATTCGCTCATGCGGTGGGTCAAGACGAGGACGCAGCGGCTTGACGCTGGACGCGATTTTGAGATGTGCAATTCTCAAGCAATACCGTCAAGTCGATTATCGAACGTTAGCGTTTTACTTAAAGGACTCGGTATCGTTCATGGAGTTTGCCCGAGTCGGGCATGAGCGGGCGCCGTCAAAATCGACGCTGCAAGGGTTGATCAGTGCGATTCGATCCTCGACATGGGAGGCGGTGGATCGATGTTTGCTGGCTAGTGCCTGTGAGAGTGGGATCGAGAGCGGTGAGGTGATCCGGATCGATGCCACCGGGACCGATACGGCGATCCTGGAACCGAGCGATTCGGGTCTGCTGTACGATGGTGTGCGGGTTATGGTGCGGTTGCTGAGGGTGGCGCGCCAGCTGGGCGATATCACGTTTCATAATCACCAACGCAAGGCCAAACGGCGTCGCTACGCGATCATGATGGCACGGACGACTGCGCGGCGGCGCCCGTTATATAAGGCCCTGCTGCAGGTGACGATTGACACACTGGGCTATCTGGATGAGGCGTATAAAGTGTTGTCAAAACAGTCAGATACACGATCGTGGTGTGCTAAGGTGGAGGATTATCGGCCATTGATCGTGCAGGTTATTGAACAAGCCCAACGCCGTGTGATCGATGGCGAATGGGTGCCGGTGCAGGATAAAGTGGTGAGTTTGTTCGAGCCGCACACCGCTATTCTTGTCAAGGGTCAACGTGACGTTCAGTACGGACACAAGCTGAGTCTATCGAGCGGTACCAGTGGTCTGGTGCTCGATGTGGTGGTCGAAGACGGTAATCCGGCAGATCAGGTGTGTTTGATCCCATTGATTAAACGTCATATTGCCCACTACGGAAAACCACCGCGAGACCTGGTCGCCGATGGCGGCTACGCCAGTAGCGATAATTTAACTGACGCCAAGGCGTTGGGAGTCAAACAGGTAGCCTTCCACAAACGTGCCGGTCTGAGTGTCGAAGCCATGACTGGAGATCAATGGCTTTACAAAAAACTACGCAACTTCCGCGCGGGTATCGAAGCCACCATCTCCTATTTGAAACGCTGCTTTGGTCTGTCACGATGTAACTGGAAAGGACTCGATCATTTCAAGGCTTATGTACGCAGCGCCGTTTTCACTCACAATCTGGTGGTCTTAACCCAACGACTTGCCGCTTGCGGCTAAGTTCCCAACAACACGATCAACGATGGCGATCACCGCCAGGGCGGCTATCGCCTGATTCCTAAATCCCATCCATCAACCATTGCGCGATCTGACAAATCGCAAAGAACCCTTTTGAAAACACGTTGCTTTCCATCTCGATTCCCCGTTTTCATCTACCCCGGTTTATCAATTTCGGGGTATTCTGGACAGGAACTAGTTAGCCTCATTCGCGACCAAGGTCGCTCCTACTACGAATCGCATTTCCCTCAACACAAAAGTTGGGTGGGAGCCAGCTTGCTGGCGAATAAGATATTGATATGGGATTTCAAGATGGTCATTTTTGAGTGTAGTGACTATGCTTTACATTCACATCAATTTGAAAGAGTCCCGCAGGGTGGGCAAGTAAAACTCCATCCGCCGTTTTCAAAATAACTTTGTTCACGAAGTTATGCGCCTAAACATTCAGTGTGTCACCGCCCTATGCGCATTCAAGGCCGCGTCAAACCCAATCACGTCGCCGCGCAAAGAGAGTAACTTTGCACTATCCACGTCAGTACCGGTCAGATTGAGACCATCCACAGATGCGCCGGTTAAATCCGCACCACCAAGCGATCCGCCGGCAAAATCGGCGTTGTCTAACAATACATCACGCAGTGATGCATATTCCGCCTTCACACCTCGTAAGTCCGCCTGACGAAAATCTGCGCCATCAGCGACCACTCCCTCCAAACTGGTGGCATGACGCCAGATCGCACGACCACGCGCGTCCGACCCCAAACTCGCTTTGGCAAATGACGCACCGGTTAAATCCGCCCGGTCAAGATTCGCGTTGATACGCGCACCGTCGATTCGCGCGTAACGCAGGTTCGCATCCGGCATTTGTGCAGATAACAAACTGGCACCAAACAGGCTGGCACGTTCCAGGTTAGCACCTATGAGCCATGCCTGGTTGAGATTAACACCGGATAAATTCGCCCCGTGCAAATCGGCCCCGTTCAGCCTCGTCCATTGCATATCGGCGCCAAGAAAATCGATGCCGCTCAAGTTTAGTCCGGATAAATTTTTGTCGCGCAAGTCCGGTCGTCTGTCCCATTGTGTAGAAGCCAATAAGGCAACCAACTCTTCACGTGTCATTTCCGCCTCGACCATATCAGGGCGGTTGAAGTCGATATATTGATACATATCGTTTGCAGATACCGGGAGCGCCAGCGCGGCAAACATGTAAAAAAGAACGACATCACGCAAACTATGCCTAGCTACCTGGATGCGACAATTTCTTTGCTTGATTTTAGAACCGCCCGGTGGGTTACGCTTCACTAACCCACTCCGCTATGAATTGTTGTTGGAGCCACAACATGCTGACGATATGGAATTTAATCATGTGCAAACAATTATCGCGGCGAGGACGCCGTTCTTACGATTTTCGTTTGAGTTTCGCGACTAAAGCCGCTCCTACACTTAATTGTTTTAATTAAAACGAACAGATATGCAGAAACCTCCTATATCGATTGATCTGCGGAAATATACTTGCGTGAGTTTTTGGAATTACGAAAAACTACCGGAACAGAATCCGTTGGTTCATTCTTGTTTGCGGCTTCTATTGCTTGCACAATCTTTGAGTGATGAGGCGACAATCCACATACCGGGTCGGTATTTGTCGCATCACCGGTAAACTGATACGCCTGACAACGGCAGCCACCAAAATCCTTGCTTCTTTCCGGACAAGTACGACAGGGTTCTTTCATCCAGGTTTCGCCACGAAAATGATTGAATGCCTCCGATTCACGCCAAATCCATTCGATATCATGATCGCGCACGTTAGGAAATTCTATCCCGGGCAACTGGCGCGCTCCCTGACAGGGCAAAGCCAATCCGTCTGGCGCTATGGTCAAAAATATCTGTCCCCAGCCCGCCATGCAGGCCTTGGGGCGATCTTCGTAGTAGTCCGGCACAACAAAAATGATTCTTGATTGACCTTCGTATCGTTTTTGATATTCGTGCGCGATTTTTTCGGCGCGTTGCAATTGCTCGCGTGACGGCAGTAATCGCTTCTGATTCACTACCGCCCAACCGTAGTACTGCGTGTTTGCCAACTCGACCTGATCAGCTTTCAAGTCCATGGCGAGATCCAAAATGTCCGCGATGCGATCAATGTTATCGCGGTAAAGCACGAAGTTGAGAACCATAGGGTAACCTTGTGCTTTGACCTCGCGCGCCATCTCCACCTTGTGTTGAAACGCGTCCGTACCGGCAAACCGATCATTTAATACCCGATCACTGGCTTGAAAGCTTATTTGAATATGATCGAGTCCTGCTTCGCGTAATTTTTTGATCCGCGCACCATTCATACCAATACCGGAGGTAATCAAATTGGTGTAGTAGCCGAGTTCACGGCCTTCACGCACAATCTCCTCCAGATCTTTGCGTACCAACGGTTCGCCACCGGAAAAACCCAGTTGTACTGCGCCCAGTTCACGGGCTTGTTTTAACACCTGAATCCAACCTTCCGTATCCAGCTCGTTGCGATAACGGTAGAAATCAACCGGGTTACTGCAATAGGGACACTGTAGCGGGCAAGTATAAGTCATCTCGGCCAGCAGCCAGCGTGGCCCTGGAATCATGACAGCATCTTCAGCCGACACTGATCCAACCCCGGTCTATGGCGATCTCCAGAAATTCGATCACATCGTCTTCGAGATCCGCATCGGGAAAGTCGATTTTAAGGCTGTTGATAATGCCATCGGCAGAAAGTTCACCATCAACTTTTCCCAAAATGGTCGCGGCGGATTCATTGAGTTTAATCATACCTTCAGGATACAACAGGACATGATTATTCTGGGCCGGTTCCCATTGGTAACGAAAACCGGTAGCAATCTTGATAACACTATCTCGTTGCAAACTCATTTTTCTTTCACGCAGAAGTAAGGCGGCATATCGATAATATACGCCATATACATGGCATCTAGCATTGTCCATAACACATCAAGTTTAAACTGAAGAATGTTCAATGCACGCTCCTGCTCGCTGCGTGTTTTGAAATAATCCAGCGTAATATTAAGACCGTGTTCGACATCCCGCCGCGCCTCGCTGAGGCGCTTGCGGAAATATCCCAGGCCGTCCTCGTCAATCCAGGGATAATGTTGCGGCCAGCTTTCCAGGCGCGAACGGTGAATCTGCGGCGCAAATAGCTCGGTTAACGACGAACAAGCCGCCTCTTGCCAGGGTGCATTGCGCGCGTAGTTAACATAAGCGTCAACAGCGAATCGAACACCCGGCAGCACGTGTTCCAACGAAACAATTTCATCGCGCCGCAATCCGCATGCCTCGCCGAGTCGCAGCCAGGCTTCGATACCGCCGTCATCGCCTGCGTAACCGTCATGATCGAGTATGCGTTGAATCCATTGCCGACGTACTTCACGGTCGGTACAATTCGCCAAAACATTCGCATCTTTGATCGGAATCTTTATCTGATAATAAAAACGATTTACCACCCATCCCTGAATCTGTTCACGCGTGCATTGTCCGTCATACATTGCGACATGATACGGATGATGAATATGATATCGATTGCCCTTGGCACGCAAATGCGACTCGAATTCGTCACGACTCCAGGGTTTTTGATCCGAGTTCATGGCGATTTATAAATTAATGTGTAGTCCATCATAGGCCACTTCGATATCGTGTTCGGCCAATATCTTTCGTTCATCCGAATCTTCAATCAATATTGGATTGGTGTTGTTGATATGAATTAAAATTTTGCGACAACCATCCAGGCTATCGAGAAACTCGATCATTCCGCCCTCGCCGCTTTGTGGCAGATGCCCCATGTCGGTTCCCAGTTTTGTGCCAACACCGGCCCGCGCCATTTCATCGTTCACCCAGACGGTACCATCAATCATCACACAATCGGCCTGTTCAGCCATGGCGCGCACCTGCGATTCGATTTGCCCTACTCCCGGCGCATAGAACAATTTCTTTGCGCTACTTTCATCTTCAATCAACATGCCAATATTGTCGCCCGGTTGAGGTTTGTCGCGATGCGGTGAATATGGCGGTGCGTTGCTAATCAGCGGCGCTGCGGTAAACTTCAATCCCGCGATACCGCTGATAGAAAAATGATCGCCATTCACCGGAACCTCGTGCCAGTTGACGCCACCGTTCCAGCTTTTCAATACATCGAAAATAGGAAACCCATGTGATAAATCTTCATGCACCATTTCGGTACAATACACATCATGTGGACACCCTTCACGCAACATGAGCAGACCCGTAGAGTGGTCGATCTGTCCGTCCATTAAAACGATTGCTTTGATACCAGTGTCGCGCATGGCGCGCCGCGGCTGCAAAGGTGCGAAGGATTGCAGTTGCGCAAGAATATCCGGTGATGTGTTGAACAATACCCAGTCTTCGCCATTAGCACTGACGGTGACAGACGATTGGGTACGCGCTTTTGCATTAAGACTGCCATCACGCAAACCGCGGCAATTACGGCAATTGCAGTTCCATTGCGGAAATCCTCCGCCGGCGGCCGAACCGAGAACATGTATTTGCATGCTAGTTATTGTAAGCGTAATCGATAACGCGTGCAGAATAAAAAAATCCCGCCAAAAGCGGGATTAAAAGACAAAACTGAGGAGGGTAACTTAGAAGAATATAATGAACTTATCGATATCCATAAAACAAATTCGTCGTTAACGCGCTCTTCGTTTCTTGCTGAGGTAGTTTGTTATCGATTATTGATGTACATCGTGATTTCGAACCCGAAACGCACGTCTTCAAAAGCAGGTTTGGTCCACATAATTCAATCTCCAAAAAAGTTAGTCAATGTTCCGTTTAAATCCGGTACGTCTGTCAGTATCGTCGCATTGCTGCCGGGACGCCTAATGAAATGTACTTATAACAGCAATAGCGCCCACCTATCAATCTGGCAGTTTGGTAACACTGTGTGTCATGCGCGCACTCAACCATTGAAAATGTGGGGTTTTACGATAGCAGCAAGCCAGCGGTCAGTATGATTTGTGGCGTTTTACCTCGAAATGAACAGGAACCAGCACAATGCACCACTGAAAATGCCATTTGTTGGTTGCACAGTTTTCACAACGCTGCGAAGACAAATTCCGTAGTCGAAATACCGGCTTGAACGTCCTAGGTCAAACTTGACAGTCATATCAAGTGTGCGTACGCTTTTTTGCTACAAAATAAAGTCTCTTCGACTATAGAGAAGCTAAACACAAGTAGAGTTGTTGGTGTTAATTCATATTGGTTGACTAACAACCGACCGGCCGCTTCACTTAAACGAAGTCATCTCACCAACGGAGGATTCGAATGAAAAAGAGCATGCTTGTTTCGTCAGTATTTTGTGTGAGCTTGTTGTTACCTACCGGCATTATTCTTGCTAAAAACGACGAAGACAATTTATCCAAACTAGGCAACTTTCAAACCACTGGCACCGGCCCGATGCAACGTGTCGAACAAGGAGGTAAATACGCCGACAACATCACAAAAAACATATTGTCGAATATTAGAATGCCGGAAGGTTTCAAAATCGAATTGTTTGCCATCGTACCGGACGCACGCAACATGGCAGTCAGTCGAAATAAAGCGACCGTGTGGGTCGGTACGCGAAAAACAACTGTGTGGTCAGTGACGGACAGAGATATGGACAACGCCGCAGACACAGTTGAGGAATTCAGTCCGAGTGTGAATTTCGATATTCCCAATGGCGTTTGCTACAGCCAGGATGGCTTCCTTTATGTTGCGGAACGCAACAGGGTATTAATGTTCCCGGCGGCGGAATACTTTATGGAAGGTTCGGACACCGTGGCCGTACCCATCATAAAACAGGGTGAGTTAATTCCGGTGGAAGAAGAATCCTATAACCATACAGCACGGGTTTGCGCTATCGGTCCGGACAACAAACTTTATGTTAGCCTGGGTCAACCGTTCAATGTATCCCCGCCGGAAAAACAGGACTTATACAATAAGGTCGGCATTGGCGGTATGATTCGAATGGAACGCTTTAAAGGCGAAGACCGCGAAGTTGTCGCAACGGGTATTCGAAATTCGGTCGGTCACGCGTTTAATCCAAAAGACGGCAGCCTGTGGTTTACCGATAACCAGGTGGACGGCATGGGCGATGAAACCCCACCAGGTGAGATAAACCGCATGCCCGAAATGGGAATGTGGTATGGACATCCCTATTACGGTGGTGGTGATGTTAGAACCAACGAATACAAAGACGAGGAAATCCCGCAAGAGCTGGCCGATAAATATGTTCCACCACAGGTGGAAACGGCCGCACACGCAGCCGACCTGGGCATGATGTTTTACACTGGAAACATGTTCCCTGAGAAATATCACAATGCCATTTTCAGCGCACAGCACGGTTCCTGGAACGCGGTTAAACCGCGCGGCGCACGGGTCATGGTCACGTATCTTGATGAAGATGGCAACGCAACAAAGACCGAACCTTTTGCCGAAGGTTGGATGAACGAAAACG
>CBDCFT010000038.1:0-7339 GCA_965216365.1 Arenicellales bacterium
GGCAAGCCAGCCGATTCAACGACTGCGACGTTCGCGTGAGGGCGTGCAGCCAACGAATAGTATTAGTTCAGGTATCAGTTCATCGACCGCGATGGACATGTCGAAACTTAACAATTCTCAAGCAGCCTAGAGGATAACGGAATGAGCACAACGGTAAACCCGTACGTCGCGCAACAGCGCCAATCCAATAGCGACGTGCTAGTAGCGCGCAATAACAAACGTCAGAACACATTGATTGTAGTGCTTGCCCTGATCGTCGCAGGCATATCGGTTTCAGCCTGGAGTTATGTTGCATCCAAGCCGAAATTCGTGCCGGTCATTGCCCGAATAACACCGGAGAATCAGATTGTGTATTCATATGCACTGGAACCGCTTAAGGAAATCGATCCCATCATACGCCAGGAATTGGCCAACTTCGTAAAAGAAGTGCGTACCGTGTATGGCGATTTCGACAGTAACAACGATGCACAGAACGGATGGTTCGCTCACGTCATATCGACGCAACCAGCATTTAAGAAACTCACCAACTGGGCAAAGCAGAACAACCGTTACAAACGATCTGAAAAACACACAATTACGGTGCAACCGCGAGGTGTCATCAAGGTAAGCGATGAAGCGTGGCGAGTATCGTGGGTCGAGACGGTGTACGACAAGACAGGCCGTGAATTAAATATGGAAACACATGAAGCGTCACTGAATATCGAAATAATCGAAAACACCGACGCTACAAACGAAATGCAAAAGCTGCGTAATCCACTAGGGATTTACGTAAAGAATATTGATTGGTCAACAGTTATCAACTAGGGGATAAAAGCATGAACGTAAAGCACATTAAACTACTTGCGCTATTGCTGGGCGGCATCTTGGTTGTGCTGATTATCACGATGGTACTCACCGCAAAAAAAGCAGCTGCTCAAGATGATGAAGTGCCGGACATCAACGAACTTAAAGCGCTGTACAGTGCGGACTCGCCGATACTGTCGAGAAAAGCGGCGAAGGCGTTTCGATTGTCCACTGAGCATGCCGAACGCACCCCGTTGATGAAAGCGGGCGAGATGGGCAAGGTTGTCGTATTGTATGGAGACGGCGAACCCGTGTTGGTGTGCAAGATGCTGGACTGGTGTGAGATTCAAATGCAGCCCGGCGAGCAAGTACGCAAGACGCTGTTAAGCAACGATGTGTTGTGGAAGACTGACGCGTCGATATCGGGCACAGGTAACAATGCAATCACTCACATACTGGTACGGCCGGAGGACGTTGATATTCAAGCACGCATACGTATTTTTACCGACCGCCGTACATATAACATCGTATTGCATTCAACTGCGAATGAATCGATATCGGTCATGGCGTTCGAATATCAGGATGATGTGAACAACAAGTTCGCGCAGTTGTATGCGAGCATGAATAAACCGAAGCGCAATGCTCCGCGGGTCCGGATGAATATGGAAAGCACTAATCATTCCTATACGTGGGAGGGTGACGCACCGTTTCGCCCGACATCAGTTTATAACGATGGCGAGCGCACCATGATCGTTTTCAATAAAGAAGTTGCCGCCGGCGAGCTCCCGATATTTCTTGTTGAAGGTAAGGGCGGTAAACCGCAAATAGTCAACTACCGCATAGTACCGGGCTGTGATCCGAGTGAAAGCGAACAATGCAACGAAAACACTCAGGCGCCACGGTTTGTCGTGGACACCGTAGTCCGCAAAGGATTCTTGCAGACGGGCAATAAGCGCAGGAACCGAAACAAAGTCATCATCACCTATACGGGCGACACGAAACCACCTGTTAAAACTATTGCAAAAACAGACAAATGAACACCGAGACGGTTCTAAATCCAACGGCGGACGTGTCCGGACAAAAACCGACCGGACGCCCCGGTAAATACGCAACACGAAAGCCGATAATCGGAGTGTACATCCTCATTATTATTGTGGTGATGGGTGTGTGGTACGCGTTTAATCACCGTGAAAAGGTCGTCACTTCAAGCAAAGATGATACCGCTCAAACGAAATACAGCGACCCGTATGAAACGGCACGCGAACTGGCCGACGGTTTTGGGCGTGGTGTCATGCCCGAGGCCGAAGCACACATGGAACCCGAGGGCAATTCTGGACCGCCCCCGTCGCCAAAAGAGGAAATTGCCTTTGGAGAGCCGACATACGTTACTGAATTCAAAAAACGCCGTGTGGAAAAGTTCTTAGAGGCAATTGACGCACCCAGTACCAATATGGCGTTGACAGGTTTAGTCCCAGGGCTACCCGGAACCGACAAGGCAGCTACCGGCGCCGATGGCATGCGGCAACTGATTAACCAGTTTCAACAGCGTGCCAATGGTTTTGGTATTTCGGAAGGTGGCGATGCTTTACCGGGGGCTAATTTAGATCAAAACATGCAGTATCAAAAAGAGGCGTTCTTAAAAAACCCATTGGATGCAGACTTTGTTGATTCTAACGTGACCTTGCCGGCAGCCGCGCGCAATGTAGTTAGCGCGACACAGATCATACCAGCCATAACGGTGTTTGAAGTTAACTCCGATCTGCCGGGTAAGTTTCGTGTCCAGGTGTCGGAAAACGTACGCGACTACCGCACGGGCAATCACATCCTGATTCCACAAGGCACGAATATTATGTTCGACTATTCAAGCCGCGTGGCCTTTGGCCAGAATCGTGTGGCGGTTAAAGCAGAACGCCTGATATTCCCCAACGGCGAACACCGTTTGCTGGGCGATAGCGGTTTCGTGGGCGTCGATCAAAAAGGTACGAGTGGCGTCAAAGACAAAGTCAATAGGCACCTACTAGAGATATTCGGCGCCGGTTTAATCTTGGCGGTCACATCGGCCGGGTTTGAGTCAGCGACTAACGATGATTTTCGATTCAAAGATGACTTCGGTGATGAGTTTACGGAATCGACTGCCAACATATTTGGGCGCATCGCTGAGAAATTCACTGAGAAGTCACTAAACAGACAACCGACATTAGAAATACGTGCCGGAACACGCGTGAATGTATATGTCACGCAAGATATGATTTTCAATCAACCCTACCAACAGGATCGAGGTTAAAACCATGAGTAAAAAGCTGCTAACTTTTGGCGTTCTTGCCGCACTGTGCACTACAGCACAAGCCTACCGTTTAGGCGAACCAGAGATAATGAGTGAACCCGGAGAACCGTTGTTAGCCAAGGTACCGCTGGTTGACATACAGGTCGACGGTCAATCGGATTTGATACTTCATGTGGTGAGCGATGTTGACGGCACTGTCAATTACGCACCGGAAAAGAACGATGCCGCCTATTATGTGGTTATCACTACAACCAGCCGCTTTGAACAAGGTCACCGCTTTGTGTTGTCGGCTTCATACAGGGACGAGGCCAGGGTGCGTGAGTACCAGCCCGTGTTCCCTAAGCCCGAGCTGGCGCCGGAACCAGAACCCGTGCTTAACAAGGGCGAAAAATCTTTTAAGTTAACCGTTGAACCCGCACCGATACCGTCCGGCATGGAGGTATCGTTCCATGACGACGGCAAAAAAAAACCGTCCAAACCCGGGGAGGTGATCGCTAAGATTACTTACCAGGTTAAACGCGGCGATACGAGCGGTACGATTGCCCGGAAAATGCGCAAATACATTGGCGGGTCGAATAAGGAACGTGTTGCCGTGATCTTCGAACAGAACCCGCACGCGTTCCCGACTAACACTCCCGATGTGATTACACGCGGGGAAGTATTGGTCGTACAATAGGCACTATACAAAATCTAAAAATCCTAGCATTGAAGCTGGGAAAACCCGGGATTACTCCTGGGTTTTACTGGTAGGGTTCAAGTACAAGTAAAGTGAAATGGTTTAGATGAAATCGTACACAGTGCCACATCAAACGTAACGTTAGTGAAGCTTGATGTGGCGAGGGTTACCAGGTTTGATGGAGGTGTCTATCAACCATTAAACCTATAGAGGTAACCCTCATGATTCATGCTACAGACAAAGTCATTAAACATAAAGTTGGCCTGTTGAACCTGGCTGAAGAGCTGGGCAACATCTCCAAAGCCTGTTCGGTGATGGGAAATAGCCGAGACACCTATTATCGATATAAAGCAGCGGTGGAAGATGGCGGTGTCGAAGCGCTTATCGATGAAAATCGGCGCAAGCCCAATCTTAAAAACCGCATTGACCCTATTATCGAGGCAGCTGTTGTCGAGTACGCTACGGAGCAACCCGCACACGGCCAAGTACGCGTCAGCAATGAACTACGCAAGCGCAGTGTATTTGTGTCTGCCAGTGGGGTGCGCAGTATCTGGTTACGCAATGATCTTAATAACTTAAAGCTCAGACTCAAGGCATTGGAGGTCAAAGCCGCTCAACAAGGGTTGGTTTTGACCGAAGCCCAGGTTGTGGCCCTGGAACGAAAGAAACACGACGACGAAGCCTGTGGCGAGATTGAGACACAGCATCCTGGATACCTGGGATCCCAAGATACGTTCTACGTCGGCACGCTCAAGGGCGTTGGCCGTGTCTACCAGCAAACCTACGTGGATACGTACTGCAAAGTCGCCCACTGCAAGCTATACACTACCAAAACTCCCATTACTGCTGCCGATCTACTCAATGATCGGGTGTTACCGTTTTATGAAGAACAGGGACTACCGCTCCTGCGGATATTAACGGATCGAGGCACTGAATATTGTGGTAATCGGGATCAGCATGATTACCAGCTCTATCTATCGGTCAATGACATTGAGCATACCAAGACCAAGGCTCGATCCCCGCAGACCAATGGTATTTGCGAGCGATTTCACCGCACGATTCTGGACGAGTTCTATCGCGTTACCTTCCGTAAAAAAATCTATGGTGATCTACAAACGCTTCAAACTGATCTTGACGAATGGCTTGATCAGTACAATACTCAGCGAACGCATCAGGGTAAAATGTGCTGTGGCAGAACACCCACAGATACCCTGATCGGTGGAAAACAAATCTGGCAGGAAAAGTTTGTGAACTAGACTTCTCCTGACAGTCGCCTTCTCAAACTTGGTGACTGTACGACCGAGTCTAAATCATTACAAGTAAAGCAACCGTGCTGACCAGATAGCTTACGAAAATACAACACGGCACGCGCTATACTCTTAGCCCCCGCGCCTCTCGGTGAACGATGAGATGTTCCAACCCCTCGAGTTGGTAAAGCCCTTTTTTTGCCGTCAAGTTCGATCTCTTCACACGGTTTGTGATCAAAACTAGGGTATATCTTGACATGCAAAATGGTGGGGTTGTAGCTCACAAATTCCCTCAATTTGTTCATCGTTCTAACTCTAAATTCGCTTGACGCTCTTGGATTCTCGCTTTTCCCAACAGTTTATCTATATCTTTAGTTTCGTGTTTTATTTGAGCTTCACGGGCTTTGATCACGCAACCAAAGATTTTTTCTGCCTTTTCCGAGGTCATAGTTGTTAATTCTTTACTCGGTCGCGAAAGACTGGCGACACGATTTTCGGGCAGATACTTATAGTAATCGATCGGCAAATTGTGTCGTTCCACATACCAGCATTCCATTTCGTGATCAAAACGGGTGGCCACCTTAGCCACCTCATGTCTTTCTTCGTATAGTGAGGCTAAGTAGATCCTGTCCCATTTGTATCCGGAGCGACGTGTTGCTTCATGCAATGCATCATAACGCTTTCCTATCTTTGTATTTTTATCTTTAACTGTTTCAAGGAGCTTTTTGTTATCCACGTTGTTGAAACTCCCAACAACATAGTCACGAGTAGGATCAATAAAATCCAATCTATCTTCAAGATAATCTAAAATCGAATAACGCGGATCATCTAATATATCCTTTTCATCATCCGTCCCTGCTTCATCAAAAGCTTCCCGCAAAATCTCGCGTATTTCGGATAGTGATTCTGCATTTTCTAGTCTTTCATCATAGTTCATTTCAAGTACCTCAATGTTTTTTTCATCGCGATAGTTCCATTTGTCCGCTAAGTCTTTTCCGCGTTGCGAATGCTTGCGTTTGAATTCAAAATGACCTTGGCTTGTGTCGCGCACTATCTTTTTTTCGGGCATGGGTAATGAATCGATATACCGGCCGGCTCGTTCTAAATCGAATTGGTTTTGCGCACGTTCTGCCATGTATATACGTTCCTTTAATTTCAGTTTATCTTCGATGCCCATATCGGAAAGATGCATTTCAGACCATCGAGTACCGGGTAGCCATTTAGTATCGCGTTCTACATCGAACTGATCTTTGAAGACATAAAAACAATCCAATTGTGGATCCCAGTGCCCACGGCCAACAATGTCACTAAGAATCGATTGGCGTTCGTGGAACTGCGAAACGAGGTAGAAGCGTTCACGCATATCCTTATCTTTGTTCATCGCCCCAACTCCAATTCCTCTTTATTGAGCTGGTATCTTTCTTTCGTCATTTCGATAATCCGTTTGCGGAGTCTCTCCGATGCTTCCCCTGGGAGATTACTGTCAAAATACTTCAAATATTCCCTTTCGACATCAACACTTTTTGCAAAAAAGGTTCGCTTTTTTTCAACACCTGAATCATGTAGTCGAGATTTGTAACCATGCTCACGTGATGAGAACTTCCTTTCAAAGCCTAACGACTTATCGTAATCCCTTTGAGCTTTGTCGGTTTTTTTAACGCAATCGAGCAAATGTTTTTCACCGTATAACTGCATTTCAAACAACCGTTCCTTTAGTAACCAACGTTTGAATTCCAAATCGTTTTCTTGGTCTTTATTGATGTACCAACACAACTTAGAACGATCTAATTGCGCGCCAGATGATGCAATTTCATGTCTTTCTTCGTAAGTTGATGCTAAATATACGCGTTCTTTTCTATCAATCATTTAAAATATCTCCTGAAAACCTTGTAGGCATATTGACGCCCATTAGCGCCAGAGAAACGACCAGTGTTGTAACAAGAGAGCGCGGCAACGAACGCCCGGCTTTTGTTAGCGACTCGCTTTGAAGCGCGCCGAAAACAATCGGCTAAAATCTTTGTTCCATATTTGATGTTGGTGCATGCATCGAATAGATCACCCACTGATATCTGAAATGTTTTCAAATGCATAGAGTTCACCTGCATCAATCCCATGTCCACGGATTTACCGCTATTCACAGCTTGTTCTGCGTAGGCAATGGCTTTGGTCTGCGCATCGAAATACTTCGATTTATTCACGTCCCCATTGACATGAACGGCATACGGATTGCCGGACGATTCGATGTGAATCACGGCCTGTACTGTGGTGGGTGCGACGCCTGCAGGTGCGCAGGCTATTATGAGATCAAGCATCTTCCGAATACTCCGTTCAAAGCTCTAACTCCATTTC
>CBDCFT010000039.1:0-17039 GCA_965216365.1 Arenicellales bacterium
GGCGGTGAGCACAACCGTCGCACCCAGTTCTTCCAGTCGGCCAAATCTTGCGTCCATGTCCTTATAAAACTGGTCGGCTTCGGGGTGACCCGGCGCGAACGCGTGTTGAATAAAGTCCGTTAGCGACAGGTAAAGAATATCCGGTCGACGTTCTTCCAGTAGTTTGATACCCGCATCGAGAACGAACAATGACAAAACGGCGGAATACATATCCGGTTGTGGCTGACCGACAAAGGACAACGCATCCTCCAGACCATTTTCCTGCATAGTGCTTTCGCTGGCAAACTGTGATGAAATGCTGACCGAACCATTGGACAAGTCCATGCCTTTTTGCAGTTGTTTGCGCAACTTGTCTTTCGCCGTAACGGACACGACTTTCGCGCCATGACAGGAAAACTCGCTCATGATGGACGGCGCTTTGAGCAATTCAGGACCGGTCATCACCACAGGTTCATTGGTTTCTCTATCCAGATAAAAATTACCGGAAATACCATGCACGGATGCAGGGCGTCCGGTGACAATCGACATGTTGTTTGGGCAAGTGAAGCTCGGCATGGTGCCTTCAGCCACCGTATAAAACCCTTCTTGCTTATAGCGCGCAATGTTAGGGATGATACCGGCGGATACGCCGTGTTCTATGTAAGCAGGGTCACCACCGTCTATGCACACGACAACGATAGGGTTCTCAGGCCAACGGTAATCGGTACCATTCACTGCCAGAGTCTTTGTCACAGTTTTCTTTCCTCGAGTTGGGTCTATGTATTGGTATAATGCTGTGATACGCTGAAACCGGCAAGAGGCGTTTATAATTTAACCCCTTGCAGTGACCAGAAATGGCTGAATAGCCTATTTGTCACGTAACAAAAACCAAGTCATACAATAGCAAATAAAGGAGGAAACTAACATGTTTAAAAATATCTCTCGGATTGCCAGTTGCTTTTTAGCTCTGATAGTCACGGCGGCAAGTACCCACGCTATCGCCCAAGAATGTGAAAATCCAGAGGCGCTCACTTTTGCCATCATACCCACCCGAAGAAACCGTCGCAGAGTTGGAACTCTATAAACCGGTTACTGATCGTCTGGCTGAACTGACTGGCAAGAAAATCGAATTTTTTATGCCAACGTCTTACGCATCCGTAGTCGAAGGCATGTTAAGCGACTTCGTGGATGTCGCAGTGCTTGGGCCTTACTCCTATGTCATCGCAAACGATAAAGACCCAAAAATCGAAGTCTTCGCCACTTATGCAAAAAAACCCGGCCATCTACAAGAAGAAGGTCCGGGTTACAAAGGTGTACTTGTGTCGAAGAAAGGCTCTAAGTTCGATTCAATCGAATCGCTTAAAGGCGCTGTGATTGGGCTGACCGATCCCGGCAGCACTTCGGGTAACCTGGTTCCACGCGTCGTGTTCTCAAAAGAAATTAATGACGATATCGATAATTACTTTGGCAAAGTGGTTTACACGGGTAGCCATGAATTGTCGACTGTTGCAGTCGCCCAGGGCAAAGTTGACGCGGCTTTTGTTGCATCACATCGTTTCGATAATGTTGTGAACAAAGGCGAGGTCAATTTCGATGACTTCAACTTTCTTTGGAGTTCCCCAGCCATCCCACAAGATCCTTTCGTTTATCGAAATACTTTGTGTGACGATGTCAAAGATCAAGTGCGTGAAACCTTCCTTGGCTTAAAAGATCAAGCCGGAGCGAAAGCGTTTTTGGAGAATGTTAAATCAAATACATTCGTTTCTATGACTTCTGCGGATTACGACGTTATTCGCGACCTGAAAAAGGCCAAAGACGCAGCAAAATAATACGCATAAACTAACTGTTTATAGCATGCCGAATGAAGCGGAGCATCGTCTCCGCTTCATTCGGTTATAGCCTAGCCATTCCCTTTTAAGCTATCCGTTTTCGAAATGCCCATACTCGAGGTCAGAGATCTCTGCGCACGTTACAGCAATAGTACACCGGAGATTTTAAAGAGTTTGAGCTTCTCAGTTGAAGCCGATGATTTCTTCGCCGTCATTGGACCGAGTGGTGCGGGCAAGTCCACGCTAATTCGCTGTATCAACCGCTTGGTGGAACCCACTGGCGGTGAAGTCATACTCTATGATACCGATGTACTAAAATTGTCTTCGTCGGAGTTGCGCCGTTTGCGTCGTAATATCGGCATGATTTTTCAGGAGTTTAACCTGGTCGATCGCATGTCGGTGATGGATAATGTGTTGTCTGGCCGTCTCGGTTATGTCGGTACGATTCGTTCCTTGTTCAAATTTTTTCCCCGCAACGATATTGACCGCGCGCTACAAATTCTTAATCGGGTTGGTTTGATTGAGCATGTCGATAAACGTGCGGACGCACTGAGCGGCGGACAACGACAACGCGTCGGAATTGCTCGCGCGTTAATGCAGGAGCCGAAACTACTTTTGCTAGATGAACCCACTTCCAGTCTCGATCCGAAAATTTCACGCGAGGTCATGGCGCTGATAAAGGAGATCGCGGGTGAATTTCAAGTTCCTGTTTTATGCAATATTCATGATGTTCAATTGGCCATGGAATTTTGCAATAAAATCTTAGGCCTGCAAGATGGTGTAAAAATGTTTGACGGTGCCACGGAAACCATGGATCAGCAAAAGCTTGACGAGATTTACGCTATGGAAGTGCTTTAGCAAACAATGGAAAACGCAACTCTGCACAGCACAGCCGAGAGAGTTCTCGCATCACGTTCTGAAGCACGACGTCGACGAGCCACAATCTATCTTTTTCTTTTTTTGTTGGTGGCATGGAGTATTAAAGTCACCGTTATCGACGACACCGATTGGGAACGAATCGGTTCGTTCGGTTCAATAGCGAAGGAAGCCAGCAGGTTCTTTGCATTAGACTTTAGTCTGTTTCCAAAACTAATCGAACCGGCATTCGAGACCCTGGTAATCGCCTGTTTGGGAACGTTACTTGGTGTGGTTTTGTGTTTACCGGTAATCTGGTTTGGTGCCGCTAATATCACACCGTTCAAACCTATCACCTATCCCTTGGCGCGCCTTATGATGACACTGAGTCGTTCGATTCATGAAATTGTCTGGGCTTTGTTCTTCGTTGCCGCGGTAGGACTCGGTGCTTTACCGGGGATATTGGCGATTGCTATGCGTTCCATCGGTTTTATTGCCAAGATCTCGGCGGAGGCTATTGAAGACATCGACCCTAAAGCAGTTGAAGCTATTCAAGCGATGGGTGGTGGCAAATTGCAAGTGTTGCGCTATGCCATTCTTCCGCAAGTGTTACCCGTGATTATTGGTGTTACGGTTTTTGAATGGGAAATTAATATTCGGCGCTCCGCTATTTTAGGACTGGTTGGTGCCGGCGGACTTGGTCTGGTTTTCTTCCGACAAATGAACACTTTTAATTACCCAGGCGTTACTTCCGTCATCGTTGCGATTCTGATTCTGATCCTTATCGGCGAAGTGTTGTCGCATTATTCGCGCAAAGCGGTGATATAAAAATGAATACGTCGTCGCCAGCATTAGCAACTGAATTGCCCCAATGGAGACGATTTAGGTTTCCACAGTCCTTGTACCATTTTGGTGTAATGTTAGGTGTACTGGTTTTCATGGTTTACGCCATCAATTATCTCAATATACCTCTTGAGCGTTTATTAACCATGTTTGGGCGTATCGGAACACAACTAACCGAACGCTACTACCCACCCGATATTGATTACATTAATAACAAGGACTATTTCGCCTCCGTACTGGATACCATGCAAATGGCGTATCTTGGCGCACTGTTTGGTTTGCTAGCGTCGTTGTTGTTGGGTTGGTTTGGTGCGCATAACGTCACACCGAGCCGACGTTTTGCCTATCCAATAGCGCGTTTGATTACGATGATTTGCCGTGCGGTGCACGAGATGATTTGGGCCATATTGTTTGTGACGATTTTGGGATTCGGCATGTTACCGGGTGTTTTTGCACTCACTTTTTTCTGTACCGGATTCGCGGGAAAATTATTCGCCGAAGAAGTCGAAGCAATCAACATGGGGCCGGTAGAGGCCATGCGCGCGACTGGTGCGAACGGGTTGCAGACTTTCGTGTACGGTGTTTTCCCGCAAGTACGCGTCGCTTTCACCGGCATTGCGATTTACACCTGGGATGTCGCTTTTCGCGCCGCCACGGTAGTGGGGTTTTTTGGCGCCGGAGGAATGGGTTGGTATTTAAAACGTAATGTTCTGCAAATCGAATCGGAACGGGTTGCCGCAATTTTATTGTCGATAATTCTTCTCGTGTTTATATCGGAAATAATTTCCGCCTGGGCGCGTAGCCGTGTCGCGAAAATGGCTTAAAGCCTTTGTCACCGATCTAGAGATCAGCGACAAATATCTTCTTGCTGTCGAATTTGAAAATACTGGGTGCTTATCAGGCCAACTCGATTTTGACCGGCACCGCACGAGTCAACGTATGACCTACCGGCGAGGTGCTGGTCACTTTGTTATGCAATGCCTGAATATCTTCCGCTGACGCATCACTGTCAATGTGTACTTTTACCGCGATGTCGTTGTAACCCGCATTGCCATCCGACAATCCCAGAAAAGTATGCAAATCGAGGTTGCCTTCTAACTCGATGGAAAGATCTTTGAGTGTAATACCGGCGGCGGATGCATTAGCGGCGTAACCGACGGCGAGGCAATTTCCCAATGCTCCGAGAACTTGCTCAACCGGATTGGGTCCGGTATCCGTGCCACCCAGCGCTCCGGGTTCGTCCGATGCTGACGGTTCAAAATCCCGAATCTTTGCCTCGGAACGAAATCCACCTTTCCATTTTACCTCGGCCTTCCATTGAGTTTGGGCAACATTAGGCTCTTGCTGAATCTTGCCGGCGAGGCCTGCGACAGCATCCATGTTGACGTCGTTTAGTGTGGTAACTGATTTATCCATTGTTCTGCTCCTCTTTGGTATGACTTATTCATAAGTTAAGCGATACACGCCCGTATAGCAACTTTAGGACGAGGCTTTGCACTTTACCCTGTGGTTGATTGTCGGTCACGAAAACGCAACAAAAACTGGGCAATAATTAATAGAATCAGCGAAGTGGCTAGCACCATAGTCCCAATCGCGTTGATTTCAGGTGTTACGCCACGGCGAATAGACGCAAAGACGTAAATAGGCAGTGTCGTTTCTGACCCGGCGACAAAAAATGCGATGATGAAGTCGTCGAAACTAAAGGTAAAGCTCAGCAGGAATCCAGCAAGAATAGCAGGATAAATCTGCGGCAAGATCACTTGCCAAAACGTTCGCCACGGTGTTGCATACAAATCGGCAGACGCTTCAACCAGAGTTTTATCCATTCCGGTAATGCGGGCGCGGACTATGACAATAACCAGCGCCATAGTGAATAATGTGTGCGCCGCAATCAAAGATGCATGCCCCATCTTAAACCGGGGCGGGTCGCTCAAACTCACTGGCCAATGCGCTTCAAACAATGGATTAAGGAAATTGAATACGGTGACGAGTGCAATCAATGTTGCGATTCCGATAACGATACCGGGAATCATGATGGCGATATAGATTGCAGTATCATAAAAAAAACGCAATTGCCCGCGAACTTTTTGCAATGCCAGCGCCGCCATAGTGCCAAACAAACTAGCCAGCACAGCGGTAACAAACGCCACGGTTAAGCTGGTAGTCAGCGCTTCCATGGCAAATGGATTACTCAACACCTTTCCATACCACTTTATAGAGAAACCATGAAAATCGCTGGCATGACGACCGGCGTTAAAACTAAACAGTACGATTATCCCGATGGGGATGTACAGAAACAGATAAACAACCAGCGCGTACAGTCGCATTCAACTAATAATCAAAACAATGTAGCATCTTCGCGTTGATGTGAACCGCGAGTAATCAACTTCGTATAGATACTGATAACAGTTAACATGGTCACGACCAGCGTTGCCGCTACCGCCGAACCGTATGCCCAGTTGCGCGACTGTAGAAAAAGATCGACGAGCGCGTTACCGACAAAGAAAACCTTGCCACCACCCAATAACGCAGGTATTAGAAATTCACCCATCAACAATATAAAAACCAGCATGCAACCAGTCGCAACACCCGGCAGCGATAATGGCAAAGTGACATTGCGAAAAGTTCGTGAAGGCGATGCGCCTAAATCATTCGATGCGTCCAGTAAACGCTTATCTAACTTTTCCAGGCTGACAAATATGGGAAACACCATTAACGGCAAATAACCGTAAATGATGCCGATGAGCACAGCAACGGGGGTATTGATTAGGCGTACTCCTTCTAATCCTACAAAGCCAAGCAGTTTGGGAATACCCTGGCCGCCAAGAATAAATATCCAGGCATAGGTGCGGATTAAAATACTGGTCCAAAACGGCACGATGACCATGACCAGCAAAATGATTTTCCACTTTGGACTTACTCTTAACGCAAGAAAGTACGCTAACGGATACGCTACCAACAATGCAGCCAACGTGCCGATGGGCGCGAGGATTAAGGTATTTTTGAACGCGGTGAAACGGGCAGGCAGGTTGGCGTATTGCGACAACGTCAATGCTGGAACATAGCCACCGGCCGCGCCGCGTTCACCGAAACTGAATATCACCACGACCAAAAGTGGCAACACCAGCATCACGAGTAACCACCCCGTCGCGGGCAAGAGCAATAAGGGATTAACCCATCGGTTGTTGCCCATGCTCTTGCCTGCTTCGAGGTCTAACCGTCGTTTCTAGGCAGACTTGAATCGTGCTAACAGCTCCGCCCGGTTAGGATCGGTCAGTGTCGCCGCCGCACCAAACTCCAATGCGTCCAGCAATTCCTGTGCGGGATATAGAATCGGATCTTCCAGCAACTCTTTTGGCAACAGTTCATTGGCGCGGCTGTCGGCCACCGGGTATCCATGCGCCAACACCTCTTTTGCGTTCACTTGCGGATCAAGCAAAAAGTTAATCAGGGCATAACCGGCTGCAGGATGTTCCGCACCCTTTGGCATTGCGTAGTAGTCACTCCATATCTCACCGCCTTCTTTGCCTAAGACGTACTCCATTTCCGGAAGATCAGTATTGAGTTGCTTACCGTCACCGGTCCAACACATGGACATCCATGCATCACCGTTTCGAAGTGGTGGCTGGTAATCACTGTTAATAGCGAATAGATGCGGCTTCACCTCCAGTAGCAGTTTTTCCGCATCGGCAAGTTCATCTGGATCGACGGAGTTAAATGAGTAGCCAAAATATTTCAGCGCGTTGCCAATCGTTGTTAACTGATAGTCATGCACCATAGTTCGACCGGAAAATTCCTCTTTCGTAATATCCCAAAAGTCTTTCCATGTCGCGAGTGTTCGCCCACCGGTGTGTTTTGTATTAACCACATAGCCGGTCGTACCCCAGTTTTTTGGTACCGCGTAGACCGTACCGTCGACGGTACCGGCATCCGAAAAGCGCGGATCGAAAGCGCTACCGTCGTAGTTCGGGATCTGGGATAAATCGAGTGGCTCGATCAATCCTTCGCCAACATAAGTCGTTATGGTGTAATTAGTAGGAACAAACACATCCCAACCGCTGCCACCCGCTTGCAGCTTGGCTAACATTTCTTCATTAGAACCGAACACGTTGACCTGTACGTTAGCGCCGGTCATTTCGGTAAACGCTTCAAAGTTTGCTTCGTCGTGATAATTCGGCCAGGTCGCCAGAATGACACGGTCACCAATATCGCCTGCAGCCCAGGACTTACGTGGCAACAGGCCCGGAACCGCGGCGCCCATCACTGCGGTGGCAAACCCAAGACCGGTTACACCCAAAAAATGCCGCCGGGTAACGGAACCGCGTTTGTAGCGCCAGAGTTCCCGCATAAACTTTTCACGGCTAATGGGTAGATCATATTTTTTTGACATCGCTTTCTCCTCTACTTTGGTTTGTGATTGATAAATCTTTGCGTCAGATATCTGTTAATACCAACGCAGCATCCGAGCGCCACGCCACATGCACAACGTCACCCGCGGCAAAAGGTCGTTCGCTGAGTTCGTTTTGACGTGGTGATAATACAAGAAACTCGCCCAGCTTTTCTTCGCGCAGTAAATATTCGGTATGTTCACCAAGAAAAATTCGGTTTAAGACTCGAGCCTCTAAACTTACTCCTAATTCTTCGGGCAGACATTGCTTATCGCGCACCAACAGTATTTGTTCCGGACGAACACTTACACTTACTTTATTGCCGACTGCAAGCTTGTTAGAATCAACAGTCTGGGTTGCAGATACGCTTACACCGGCATTGAGTCTTATGGTAACGGCGGATCGCCCAAATTGCTCCACTGTACCATCGAAGAAGTTGGATTTTCCAACAAAGTCTGCCACGTATCGACTTGACGGGCTATCGTAAAGTTCGCGTGGCGTGCCAATTTGCACAATCTCGCCGTCCCGCATGATGCACACCCTGTCACTCATGGACAGTGCTTCTTCCTGGTCGTGTGTGACAAGGATAAAAGTAATGCCGACATTACGTTGCAAATTTTGTAATTCAATCTGCATTTCGCGTCTAAGCTTTCGATCAAGTGCTGCCAGCGGTTCGTCCAGTAGTAAAACTTTTGGTTCATTTATCAAGGCACGAGCAAGTGCCACACGTTGTTGTTGACCGCCTGACGTCTCCCAAATTTTTCTGGTTTGAAATCCGCCCAGTTGAACAAGTTCCAACATATCATTGACACGCTGATTGATTTCATTTACGGGCGGTTTCGGCGACCTTTGTCTTAATCCATAGGCAACGTTGTCCGCAATGTTCAAATGAGGAAACAAAGCATAGTGTTGAAAGACCATATTGACCGGTCGACGATAAGCGGGCACGCCGTTTATTAGTTCGCCATGCAGAAAAACGTCACCTTCGCTGGGTTGATCGAACCCGGCAATCATGCGCAGTGTTGTGGTCTTGCCACAACCGGACGGTCCGAGCAAAGATAGAAACTCGCCTTGATTAACCGCGAGGTTTAAATTTCGCGCGGCTGTAACTTCTCCATATCGTTTATAGACGTTTCGAAACGATACAACAACGTCTTCGAGCGGCACTTTTATCCTCCACTGTTATTAGTATCACTTTAGGAAGATCGTATCACAGGTTGCTTTATTCACGAGAAACATTGTTCAACCAGTTCAAAAATACTACTTCCTGTTGGTGATGCATTAAGTTTTCTCCCTTTACCAAATTGAATGCACTGGTTGAACTTTTCAACAAAACGGATTTTGCCAGCCGTTAAAATAATGATCTTGTGTGCAAATGTCGGCCAGTACGTATGTAATGTCGGAACCGGCGACGAATGCGGTGATTAATGCGTCTTCACTGCAATCCAATTCTTGTGCAACAGCTAACACGGCGGGAAACACAATAGTCGAGCCGTGCATGATGCCGGTGTAACCGGTGTCGTCAAAGCCCCACGCATGTGCCGCCGTACCGTTTATTGAAGCCGCTTCCGTTGGCGACCCGGTTGTGCCTGTGACTAACGAACATTTTCCAGCTCCATTACCATGCGTCCGGTCGAGCAGCTTTACGCTTTTGTGTGCCGCACCTGCCGCCGTTATACCGATGGTGTCGAACACAGCATGTCGGGCAACGTTTAAACCGTTGTCAGGAATATCTATGATATCGAGAGCAACTGCCCAGTTTGAAAATCGTTATGTCAGCGGTTGTGTCATTTCGGGTTAAGTGAAAATTAATAAATTCAAATTCGGTTACTTATCATCATGTAATGATGCCAGCTCTGCAATGGTCACCGGTTTGATCGGCGGTCGAATTCTGTAATACCCAACATCCGCAATCGGGACGCGACGTTGATCGGCGATTATTTCGCTGACCGTTAAACCGCAGTAACGTCCCTGGCAAGGCCCCATGCCGGGCCGACCAAATGATTTTGTTTGATTAGGGCCGGTGCAACCGAGATCGACATAGTGGCGAATGTCTTTGGCGGTTACTTCCTCACAACGGCATATTACGGTTTCATCCGATGGCACTAAAAATTCTTTTGCCGGTGAGTACAAACAGTCGACAAACTTCCGTGCTGATTTAACCCGAGCAAGGTTTCGTTTTGCCGCACCAATCATTTGTTGCACCTTTGATTCATCAACCTTACTTAATGTTTGTGCTACTGACCATGCAGCGATAACACCTTGATGCTCGGCCGCGTGGGCACCGAATATACCGCCACCGTCCCCGGCAATCCTGAGCCAGTTCAATTCTGTTTCGCCGTTCTCGCCAACGCGTGGATACCAACAGCGTTGGTCTTCCTGCCAGTCGTGCGTCAATCCGAGTTGACGAGAGATCTGTACATTGGGAACAACGCCATTGTGTATTGCCAGCACGTCGCAAGCGAGTTCATGCGTTTGACCGGTAGAATCGAAACGAAGGCCCTGCACTTTTTCTTTACCGATTGCTGATAAAGGTCTCGCCTGTCCATAGTGTTTAATTTTTCGTTTACGAATTTGCCATAATAAATCCAATCCCTCGCCTAGCATTGCTGTACAACGCAACATGCCGGGAAAATACTTCGCGGCATCTAATTTATTTTGCTGCGGCGTCGTTTCCACCAGTGCAGAAATCTCTCCACCTGCATCCAGTATTTGCCGGGCAAGTAACAACAACAGTGGACCACTGCCGGCTAAAACCAACTTGCCATCAGGTACCAATCCAGCGGTCTTTAACGCTATTTGCAATCCGCCCGCAGTTATGACTCCTGGTAATGTCCAACCGGGGAATGGCATCGGTCTTTCCATCGCCCCAGTCGCCAGAATGACATACTCCGCCTGCACATAATCAGAACCGTTAGGCCCGGAGTAATAAACCAGACCGTCTTGCGTGATTTGCCAGACCGTAGACTGCAATTGCCAGGTGACACTGGAGTGTTCTAAACCCGATAACAGTGTGCGCCCGTGTTGGTACGCAGAACCAAGAACCTTGCGTAATTCATTTGTGCTGTTCGAAATGCCGCGATAAATCTGTCCGCCGGCAGTCTGTTGGTCATCTATAACTAATGTGTCAATGCCTAAGCCACCTGCGACATCGGCGGCAGCCAAACCCGCCGGGCCAGCGCCGATAATGACGAGCTGCTTTTTATTTGCCTTGTTCGACATTTCTTGCGCCGTTCATTCTGCGAATTACCATTCCATCCGCTACTTGCACCATGCAAGACTGACGATTAGGAACCCGGTCAATTTCCATTAAACACTCAAAACAGGTTCCCATCATGCAAAACGGCGCACGCGGGCTACCGCTGACGGGCGTTGTACGAGTGAAATCGACGCCGTTTGCCAGTAAAGCCGTTGCGACGGATTCGCCTTCAAAAGCCTGTAGCGAACGACCCTCGAATTGTATGGTCACCGTCGCGCTATTCAACTTGAGTTGACGTTTAAATCGAAAATCGTTCGCCACCGAAACTCTCCAGGCCCTCAGGTTGCGCTTCCCCACCAATCCAGCGCGCAAGCACTAACGCATGCACGGCTGCCAAGGTGATGCCGCTATGGCAAGTCACAATGAATGCACCGGGGCAAGTATCGGATTGTTGATAAATCGGGAAACCATCCGGACTCATGACACGCAACGCCGCCCAGGTTCTTATGGTGCGCAAGTGCGCAAGCAATGGATAAATTTTCGCTGCGCGCCGGGCGATTTGCGCAATCATGTTCGGCGTTGTGCCGTCATCGAAGCCACTGTTCTCTTTTGAGTCTCCAATTTGTATCGCGCCTTCGCCCACCTGTCGAATTTGCACGGATGGATATTTCAGGAATGGTTCGACGCGTTCGCAAATTAACAACTGTCCACGGTTCGGTTCGACCGGCACGTTGAGATCAACCATATCGCCTAGCTCACGATTACCCAGGCCAGCGCAAAGTACAACTTTTTCTGCGTGCACTTCGAAAGCACATCGAATACGAAAACCGTTTGCCGTTTTTTCAATTTGAGTAACCCGGCTGCCGTTACTAACACGCCCGCCCCTTGCTGCAAAATCCGTATACAAAGCTCTGAGTAGATACAACGGATTCACATGCCCGTCCTCAGGGCAATAAGTCGCACCGACTACGTCAGGTCCGATTTGCGGAATCATTTTTTCTAGCGCATCGTGTTGAACAAGCTCGAAAGGATAATCACCGTCCAGCGATTCACGAATTTGTTCGAGTTGCGCAACTGTGTCGTCGGCTTCCTGATCGCTTAAACAAAAATCCACACCGCCCGGTTGCGATAACTCCAATTTGATTCCGGTGGCACCTTCAAGTTCTTCGGCAAACTCAGGCCAGAGTGACGCCGAACGCCGTGTCCAGCGTGTGTAGTCAGGCATGCCATATCCCTTGCCCTGAACCCATACCAAGCCAAAGTTCCCCCGCGACGCGCGTAACGCAAAATCACCTTCGTCCAACACCACGACATCGCGTCCTATTCGCTGCAAGCCCCAGGCGATGGAAATACCGAGGATCCCGCCACCAACAACGGCGACCTCAGCTTCCATTAAATGTTGCGGCGATGCCAAACATGTGTAGTTTTAGCTCATTTTAAAACGGTAGTTTCCCAGATAGCGGAATCGAATCACAATTTATCTCACATCCTACATGGAGTGGGTAGACTAAATTTTGCGAGTAACGTGCGGTGTTGAGTATAGCTGTACTTTATCGTTACCAAGCAAAACATTCGCAAGTAAGGCGGAGGCGCAAAAGTGTCTATAAAGACGGAGTGTTAAGAAAATAGCCATACCGAATTAAGGCTCGGTTAACCATTGATTAGGTTTGTCCATAGAAGGACGAAAATAACAAATCATTCTACCGTCCGGTCCCGCCACCGCCGACGGCAACCAGGGCGCGGTGCCGTGCAAGATTAAACGGTGGGCGAGAAAAGCCTCTCCTGTACGGACGGCGATTTCGATACGTTTGCACTCCGAAAAAATGCGTTGTCGCGTTGCGTGATAGACTTCGGTCACATCTTTATAACCCCAGCGGGCCGGTTCCACGTCATTTAAACAATGAGAAAGTTTTTCGCGAATCACTTCATGCGAACCTTCCCAGACAACAAATGGTGAACAATCCGCATCAAACTCCACCAACGGAATACCGAGGATAAACGCGTGGTATTCGCGTAAGTACCGGCGGCGTTTGCTGCCAACCGGCAATAACCCATCGATGTGGGCGGCATTATGCCGTTGCCGGTAACGGTAAGCGGCGGAAGACTCCAATGGATCAGGCTTTGGGTAGCCCGGATAACACACCGAGATTTGTGCTTTGTCCCAGGACACGCCACTAAGCTTTAGCTTGGTAGCGATAAATTCAATCGCTTTTCCACCAATAGGCGTGCCGCCTTTAACCGCACCCCGTTCGTCATTGGGCAACACATTAACCCCCGCGAACCAGGTGCCACCGCAACGCAACCATTTTTTATTTTTGGGGTCAGCAACGGTGGCACGCGCTACCGGCAGAATCTGATTGACCCATTCGGCAAGCACGGAATCATAACCGAAGCGGCACCATCCGCGCTGAAAGAATTTACCAGAGTCCGTGCCGTGCACTAATTGCGATGACCGCGATAGCGAACAGCCGCGAGAGGCCAGATTCAACCTGGTCCGTCAGACATATCACAAGAGTAAGTTTAATGTGCAATAGTTAAACTTAAAAAATATCGCTAAACAAGCTTTGCATGGATTGCCATGAGGCCTTATCGGCGGCTTCATCATATTTAAGGTTTTCGATACCGAAGCTGCCCGCGTCAGGATTGGTAAATCCGTGCCGGGCGCCGTCGTGGCCATTGAAAACCAAATTGACACCCGCATCGTTTAATGCCGCTTTAAATGCGTCGACGCGCTCCATTGGAATAAATGCATCAGCGTTGCCGTGTTCGATCAATACCGAGCCTTTGATCTTGGACACTTCATCACCTTCCGGCAGGGGTAACGAACCATGGAAACTAACGACGCCTTTTAGATCAGTTCCCGCATAAGCAAGTTGCATGACGGTCGCGCCACCAAAGCAATACCCAATGGCCGCGATCCGGTTTGGATCCGTTAATGCATCCGAGCGGAGTTGATCGAGTCCCAGACTCGCGCGTTGACGCCAGGCATCAAGATTAGCGGTTGTCGCGCTCATCCACTCTTTCGCCTGTTCCGGGTGTGTCGTGACCTTGTCTTCACCATACATATCCAGCGCGAAAGCGACATAACCCATCTCCGCCAGCATTTCGGCTCGCTTTTTAGCGTAGTCGTTAAGCCCCCACCATTCATGCACAACCAATACACCGGGGCGTTTCCCCTCGATGGCATCATCCCAATACATGTGTCCAGTTAACTGTGTATCACCGTCTTGATATGACACGGATTTTGATTGCACGCCTGCCCAAGTTTGCGCAGTAACCAACACCGCCCCAATGACAACTGGAAATATGCTTGTTAGTTTCATTGTTTACTTACTCCTCCTGATTTGGGTGACTGAAAGATGAATCATAACGCAACGAATGGTATTAAAGAATGAGTAGAATCCTGGTTACACTTACGTATCGATGTGAATCGTCAGGGCAATTGCGCTACCCGCAAATTGATCTTTCAGCAGTTATCCGCGTTGCAACTTGGCAGGAATAAATTGAAATTGAACAATTCATCAAAGTGCGAATTAACCCGGGCGGGTCAGACCCTAAATTCTCTAGGGTTTGTTGCGTATTGCACCACCCGGTTGAATTTATGGCGCTGTTCGCGGAATGCGGCATGGTGGTTTGGCACCGTGATTTATCTGACCGGTATCGTGCTCCTCTGGTCACCAGCGGGGATAGCGGAACAAGCGGCTCCGCTGGCGGATGTTCATCTGCATTACAATTGGGATCAGGCCGAGATACTGGATCCGTCCGAGGCAATCAGCCGCCTCAAAAACAATGGCGTTACCCTCGCCGTGGTTTCGAGCAAACCGCCTGCGCTTGCTTTAGAACTCGCCGAAGCAGCCGACGGTTGGGTGATTCCATTCTTCATGCCGTACCTGGAACCTGAAAGAAAGGGCGACTGGTTCTACGACTCCCGCGTGCTGCAGGCGGCCCGTAATGCCCTGTCCTCGGGCCTTTATCAGGGATTGGGGGAAATGCATCTGATTGTCGGGTTTGCACCGTCGCTCGAAAAGCGACAGCCCACCATCGACGGACTTGTGGAACTGGGTGTGGAGTATGACGTCCCTTTATCGATGCACGTCGAGGCCGGAAGTCATCGGTATTTCCTGCCACTGTGTAAACGCCACCCGACAGCACGCATATTCTGGGCGCACGCTGGAGGCGTGCTCAAGGCCAGTGAGGTGTCAGCGCTTCTCGACGCCTGTGCAAACGTGTGGGTGGACATGTCGGCGCGCGATCCGATGCGTTACGGGGGCCTTCACGCCATCGTTGACAACGCGGGACGGCTCACACCCGAATGGGAGCGGTTCGTTCTCGATTACCATGAACGGATCATGATTGGCTCTGATCCCTTTTTTGTCGAAGATCAGCTCTACTGGGATGAACCCAACACCGGTTGGGATCACCTCGATACCTTCATTACATTTCATCGCCGTTGGCTGTCCTTTCTTCCTGAAGAAATTGCCCGCAAAATCCGTTTCGACAACGCCGTCCATTTTTTCAAGGCGCGATTGGCAAACTAATGTATGTTTGGCCAATGTCAGTCATATTCCCTGGCTCATGCCATAATGCCGGTATCCATGTTAATACTACGATAATAAATTGGAGTGTAAAGTCATGAAATTGTTTTACGCCAAACCGTCGCCTTTTGTTCGAAAGGTGATGGTTGTTCTGGAAGAAGCCGGAAAGAAAAATGAAGTCGAGTTGATTGATGGTTTTGGTTCACCTACTGCGCCAAACGAGGCTGTGTTTGAGGCGAATCCGATTGGCAAAGTTCCATGTCTTGTCACGGACGACGGCCAATCTATTTATGACAGCCGTGTCATTACCCGGTACCTGGATTCGTGTTTTTGTTGTGGGTTGTATCCACAAGATGGCGGGATCTGGAAGACATTGAATCTCGAGGCACACGTGGATGGCATTCTCGATGCCGCAGTGTTATGTATTTATGAAACGCGTTGCCGCGATGAAGCCATTCGATCCGCTGATTGGGTTGCGGGACAACAGGCAAAAATTGCGCGTGGCTTGGAAGCACTGGAATCACATTGGCTTGACCATCTGGCAGGCCCCATCGACATGGGTCACATTGGTGTCGGATGTGTCTTGGGTTATCTCGACTTCAGAGCGGAACTCGGAGGATGGCCGGACTGGCGCGACAGACACCCAGGTTTGACAGATTGGGGAAACACATTCCTCGAACGCCCCGCGATGAAAGCGACCGCACCAGAATGACATTATTCAGAGAAGTGAAGGATGATTCACTGCGTTCAAAACATAAGCAACTACACAACCTAATCGCGTTCAATTAGAAGTATCACGAGAAACATTTCTTGTCAGCAGCCTTCAAAACACACAGCACTCTGTCGGGTAAGCCAGAAAAGTGCGCTGACGTCATAAAGTGATGACCTGATCCGGCATGTTTCCAGCCAACGCCTCGTAGAGATTCGGGAAGCACCCAATAGTGGCGCCGTCGACCAGTTTGTCGTCGATTTCGCGTTCCCAACAACACTGGTCGCACCCCATCAACATGATATTTTGTTCCTTAGCAACTCTGGCCAGACGCTCGCCAATCGGATCGCCTTTAACCAAAACATAGTTGTTGTCCTCGAAAAAGAACATACCGACCACGTCAGGACCGTGCGCCTGTTCTTCCAGTTGGGGAAGAATCATTTTTCCAAGCTTGTAGGAGACCGTGTGTCCTTGGCTAGAAAAAATATACGCTACCTTCATTTGTATTCCTTATTTTTAGTGATGGATATCGAAGGCTAGCATAGCAATACATGAGCCGCACACGATTGATGTGTTTTGGTGACGTTATACCGCAACTTGCATCGTTTACGTAGAACAGTGCGCCGCTAGTCATATTGACCTCAAGGTTAAGCGATGATACCCATGTTCGTTGTGCGATCTCTATTTTTTACCTGACAAGAA
>CBDCFT010000040.1:0-51296 GCA_965216365.1 Arenicellales bacterium
TCCGCGACCGGCAATGGTTCCACCAGCCGCCAGACTGGTCGGGTTTTCAGCGATTTGATCGATCAGTGCACGCAGATCGGATTGGTAACTCAGGTCAGGCCCCTGAGCATGGAGTCGCGCCGAACAGGCAAGTATTAGCGCCAGAATGCCGAACTTGATGTACTTCAATCCAAAACCTGACCTTATCGTTATTAGGCTATGTGTGAGTCGCTATGCGAGTTGCTGAAACCATTTGTAAACCTGCTCTATGCCTTCGCGTAACCCGGTTTTTGCCGTCCAGCCCATATCGTCTATGCGGGTGCTGTCCAGGAGCTTGCGCGGCGTGCCGTCGGGTTTGCTTGTGTCGAATACGATGCCACCTTTGAATTGCACAATTTCACTAATCGTTTCAGCCAGTTGTCTTATTGTAACTTCATTGCCCGATCCGATGTTAATTAACGGGATAATAGTTTTCTGTTGCATCAGAAATAGACAGGCCTGCGCCAGATCATCCGAGTACAGGAACTCGCGTTTTGGCTCACCACTACCCCAAACCTTAACTGTTGCAGCGCCGCCTTGCTTCGCTTCATGAAATCTTCTTAACAAAGCGGGCAACACATGGGAGTTCTCAAGATCGAAATTGTCGTTAATTCCATACAGGTTGGTTGGCATGACTGGAATAAACGCTGTTCCATATTGTGAATTGTAGTTTTCACACATCTTAATACCGGCAATTTTCGCCAACGCATAAGGCTCGTTCGTGTGCTCCAGCGGACCGGTCAACAAATACTTTTCGCGCATGGGCTGTGGACAATCGCGCGGATAAATACAGGAGCTACCCAAAAACAGCAGTTTCTTGACTCCGCTTTGCCATGCCGAGTGGATGACATTGGTTTGAATAGCGAGATTCTGGTAAATAAAATCCGCGCGATAAGTGTTGTTTGCGTGAATGCCCCCTACTCTTGCTGCGGCTAAAAAGACATAATCCGGTTTTTCCTGTGTGAAGAAATCTTCCACCGCCTGTTGGCGGGTTAAATCAAGTTCGGTATGGGTTCGTGTGACAATATTCGTGAAACCCTCACTTTCCAGTGTTCGATGCAGCGCTGAACCCACCAGTCCGCGGTGTCCTGCCAGATAGATTTTGTCAGCAAGCTGCATAACCATGCTCAGTCCCGAATCTGTTCCAGGCGAATACGAGTAACGCTGCCAACCGTCGTTTGCAGGTTTTCAAGCTGCCGCAGCGCTTTATTCATGCCCGCTTCCACCGTGCGCTGGGTCAAAATAATGATCGGCAGAACATCTTCGGCTACACCCGATCCTTTCTGCAGTATGGCTTCAATACTGATGTTTAGGTCGCCTAGAATGCGCGTAATCTCAGCCAGAACGCCGGGACGATTGACTACGTTCAGGCGCAGGTAATACGCGGTCACAACCTGTTCGATATTGAGCACGGGTAAGTCCGATATCGCTCCCGGTTGAAATGCCAAGTGTGGCACACGGTTTTCCGGATCGGTGGTGAGTGCGCGCACCACATCCACCAGATCCGCCACCACGGCAGAGGCTGTCGGTTCCGCACCCGCACCCGAACCATAGTGCAAGGTGGGACCGACGGCATCGCCTTTGACCAGTATGGCATTCATAACGCCGTCGACATTCGCCAGTAAGGCACGTTGCGGCACCAGGCAGGGGTGTACGCGCAGCTCTATGCCTTCGTCGGTTCTCGCGGCTATCCCCAGGTGTTTGATGCGGTAACCGAGTTCTGCGGCATGGACTATATCGTCCTGCGTGATATGGCTAATGCCTTCGGTGTAGACATTATCGAATTGCAACGGAATGCCATAGGCGATGGAAGCCAGGATGGTCAGTTTATGTGCCGCATCAATGCCTTCGACATCGAAGGTCGGATCCGCTTCGGCATAACCCAGATGCTGGGCATCGGCGAGCATGTCGGAAAATTCGCTGCCGCCGTCACTCATACCGGTCAGAATATAGTTGCCGGTGCCGTTAATGATACCCGCTAGCGATTCGATTCGGTTTCCGGCCAGCCCCTCGCGAATGGCCTTGATAATAGAAATACCGCCACCCACAGCGGCTTCAAACGCAACCATGGAACCATGCGATTGCGCCGATTCGAATATCTCATTGCCATGAATCGCGACCAAAGCCTTGTTGGCGGTAACCACGTGCTTGCCAGCCGCGATAGCGCGCATAACCACCTCTTTTGCCAGCGTTTCACCGCCCATGAGTTCGACAACAACATCAATCGTCGGGTCATCGGTAATCGCAAACGGATCAGTGGTGAGTTCGAGCGCTGAGGTATCGCAATCGCGCTGTTTGTCGGGATTTTGCACTACCGCATGGGTGACGCGAATTTCACGTCCGGCGCGGCGCGCAATTTCATCCGCGTTGCGTTTGAGCACGTTCACGGTGCCGGCGCCCACGGTACCGAGGCCGGCGATTCCGATATTGACAGGATTCATGGAGTTAGGTGTTCGAGATAGGGTTGTTAGTAGTGCTTGAGCATTTAGCGCTTAATGTTACTATGATTTGTGTAACCCGGTTGATAATCCTTGAACAAATTGTGACTGCGCGCCGAACTTTTACCCAAGAAACAAACACTCCTTGAAACTTCACCAAACCCACACCGCTGAAATTAACATCATTAAATCTTCAGCATCGAATCAAATAACCATTAACGAGACTGTTTATGCACGCAGCCTGATGGTCTCAAGAAACGAAATCTTCGATGATTGGCGACACGCGCCATTATCCTCACTCACGCGAGCAGACTTTGAAATAGCGCTGAAGTTACAGCCCGAATTGATTATTCTCGGTACCGGTCGCAAGTTGGTCTTTCCCGATCGACGCATGGTCTGGAAAATTCAATCGGACGGAGTGGGATTTGAAATCATGGACACTGCGGCGGCCTGCCGCACCTACAATATCCTGGCCGCCGAAGACCGCAACGTCGTCGCCGCTCTTATTATCGAATAATCTTATCGATTAAATCACCGACTTGTGAGCTGAGTGTTTCTAAGACCGGTTGCGCGGTAAAAACCCCATGGGATCGACGGGCTTGCCATTGTGGCGAATTTCAAAATGCAACTTGGTTTTGTCCGTACCCGTATTACCCATTTCCGCGATAACCTGACCGCGATTCACTGCATCCCCTTCTCGCACCAGGATACGACGCTGATGGGCATACGCACTCAGGTATTGCTCGCTGTGTTTTAAAATAATGAGCTGCCCATAACCGCGTAATCCATTACCCGCGTAAACCACCGCGCCATCCGCGGCGGCATGGATGGGTGTTCCCTCCTGTCCGGCGATGTCAATACCTTTGTTATTGGTGGGGGAAAACCGTTGAATAACTTTTCCCTTTGCTGGCCAGTTCCAGGCAGCGACTTTCGCCGGCAGCGTTACCGGTTTTTTAGCCGTCGAAACTGTCTGGGCTTTGTTCGTCCCTTGCCCGGCTGGTGCGCCCGGTTTCGGCACAGTTGTGGTAACCACCTCCAGCGACTGGGTGTTTGTGTCGCTATTTTGTGCAGGTACCGCGCTCGTTGTTGCCTCACGTTGTTTTGGCGTCGGTGGCGGAATCAAGCGAATACGTTGCCCGGGTCTAATCACGTATGGCGACTGAATGTTGTTCCATTCCGCTACCCGCCTGAAGTCAAGATTGGACTCCCAGGCAATATTGTACAAAGTGTCGCCGGGACGCACGACACGCTCATTTGTACTGCGTCCGGTGGTTGGCAGTTCCTGCACCGGAATCACAGGTGGCCCAAAGCAGGCATTTAACGCAATCGATATTCCAATAATCGATAGTGCTTTAAATAAAGCGGGCAAGTAGTTCATTTTAATATTATAAATGCTATCCCAGCTAGAAACAAAACAGCCCAACCCAACACGTCAATCCATTGTCTGAGAAAACTCTCGAAGCGTTTGCCGCCGAAGTACAATAACCCTGCCACCAGAAAAAATCGCGCACCACGCCCTATCGCTGAAGCTAAAACAAATGGCAGCAAGGCCATGGACATTACACCGGAGGTGATGGTGAATAATTTATAGGGTATTGGCGTGAAACCGGCGATAAACACAATCCAGACGCCGTATTCGGTGAATAACTGTTTAACGTGTTCAAATTTTTCTTGGGCATGATAAAACTCGACCACGGGTTGACCGATTTGATCGAACAAAAACTTGCCAATCAGGTAGCCGGCGACGCCACCGAGAACCGAGGTCACAGTGGTCAGCGCTGCCAGCCACCATGCACGTTGGCGTTGTGCGATGACCATCGGTGCCAGCATGACATCCGGCGGAATGGGGAAAAAAGACGATTCGGCAAAACTCAGCGTACCCAGGTAACGTTCAGCGTGACGATGACGCGACCACACCAGCACCTTGTCGTACAGGTTTTGAAACAAACGCATTAGGCGCGGCCCGACATAAGCGGTACAAACCGCACCCAATCGTGTTCCTGCTGAGTGAACACGTCGTCTTCGCGGGTTATCACGACAAGACGTTGACGCGCCTGCTCGCCCACCGGCGAAATCAATCGTCCGCCGTCAGCCAGTTGCTCTAGCAAGGCGTTAGGGATATCGGTTGGTGCAGCTGTGACCAGGATGCCGTCATAGGGCGCAAATTCCTGCCAGCCAACGGCGCCGTCATCGCTGCGATATTTAACATTCTTAACCCGCAGATCGTACAACCGGTTCATGGCCTGGCGTTGCAGGACTTCAATGCGTTCAACGCTATACACCTGGTCGACCAATCGGCCGAGCACTGCGGTTTGATAACCTGAACCGGTGCCGATCTCCAGTACGTTGCGTGGTACAGGACCTGAGTTGAGCAACATTTCAGTCATCAGCGCTACCACGAAGGGCTGCGAGATGGTTTGATTGTGACCGATAGGCAGCGCGGTATCTTCGTAAGCTCGGCTGGCCAGTGCCTCATCTACGAAAATATGTCGCGGAATTTGCTCCATAACACTTAAGACGCGCTCATCCTTAATGCCCTCCTCACGCAGCCGCTTTATGAGGCGCTGACGTGTGCGCCGTGAGGTCATTCCAATACCTTCGTGCATAGTTTTCACGCTATGCCTTCCAACCAATCGGTGATTTCACCCATCTGGTGATGCCGGGTCAGATCGACCTGCAGCGGCGTTACCGAGACAAAAACCATTGCGCACGGCGTGGAAATCCGTACCCGGCCCGGCATCCTGCTCCGGCCCGGCCGGTCCGACCCAGTACACCTCCTCGCCACGCGGATTCTGTCCTTTGATCACGGGTTCTGATTTGTGCCGGTAACCCAAGCGGGTCGCGGTAAAACCCTTGATTTCGTTTTGCGCAATGTCCGGTACATTGATATTCAAAATATGATCTGCAGCCAGCGGTTTGCGTTGCAATTGTTGAAAAATTTGCGTCACTGCCCAGGCGGCGGATTCGAAATGCTTGCATTCCGAACCGGCCAGGGAAACGGCAACTGCAGGGAAACCGAGAAATCGCCCTTCCGTTGCAGCGGCTACGGTGCCTGAATATAAAACGTCGTCGCCCAGGTTAGCGCCGCTGTTAATCCCGGCGATAACCATATCCGGTTCGTCCTGCATCAAACCCGTAATGGCCACGTGGACACAGTCGGTCGGAGTGCCGTCGACGTAATGAAAACCGTTTTCCGCGCGCTGGATTCGCAGGGGAGCACGCAGGGTTACGTATGAATTGGAGGCGCCGCTGCGATCACGATCGGGCGCCACAACTTCGACATCGGCCAGGGGCGCGAGTGTATCAGCCAGCATTTCCAATCCTGGAGCAAGATAACCATCGTCATTGCTAAGCAGAATTTTCACGGCTTGTCGAAGTAGAAAGTTTTAAGAAATGCCTTCAAAGAGTTGGATCGGCAAAATTGTCGGAGTAAGTCTTGCGGAATGAGTCTAAAATTATTGGAGAAATCCCCCGCGATTCGCGCCGCAAGTATACCCTGCTTTTAATCATTCGTCGTGACAAGCCGGGTACGCGGCGCGATTTTCCAGTTATGCGATAATTCCTTTTGTCATCTCAATTTACCCTTGCATCAAAGTTGCCTTCAAACGAATTGACCGATAGTCAGCGCTACCTAGAAACCCGCAGGGTGACGGTGATTGGGGCGGTAATCGATTTTGCCCTCGGGATAGCGAAAATCGTTGTCGGCATTATCGGCCACTCCCAGGGGCTGGTTGCCGACGGTGTGCATTCGCTGTCAGACCTGGCGACCGACGCCATTGTCATCTGGGCGGCCAAACAAGGCACCCGAGAAGCCGACTCCGAACACCCTTACGGTCACGAACGCATCCAAACGGTTGCCACGGTGTTGTTGGGTCTGGCGTTAATCGCCGTTGCTATCGGTATTGCGTATGACGCCATCTCCCGTTTGTTTCATCCTGAATCGTTGGCAGCACCCACGACGTTGACATTGATCGTGGCGGCCATATCAATTATCGCCAAAGAAGGCATTTATCATTACACCATACGCGTCGCTCGGCGCATCCGTTCCAAGTTGCTGACCGCCAACGCATGGCACAGCCGCTCGGATGCGTTGTCATCTGTTGTCGTGCTACTCGGCATTCTCGGCGCCATGGCGGGTCTGTCTTATCTTGACGCGGTCGCGGCTGTGATTGTGGCGGCTATGATCGCACACGTCGCATGGCGCCTTTGGGTTGGGACAGTTTACATGAATTAGTCGACACCGGATTGGAGAAAACGCACTTGGATAATATGCGCAAGACCATGATGGCAGTGGAAGGCGTACGCGATATTCATCAGCTGCGTACCAGACGCATGGGACCACAGGTTTTAGCGGATGTGCATGTTACCGTTGACCCTGATATCAGCGTATCGGAGGGTCACCGCATCAGTGACGAGGTGCAGCGGGTTTTGCTGCTGGAGCTGGAAGAAACCACCGATGTCACCGTGCACATCGACCCCGAAGACGATGCGCAGTTAGCGCCCTCTTCCCATTTGCCTTTGCGTGGTGACATTGTTCCGCGTATTCGCGAACAGTGTGAACGGGTTTCCGGTGTGCCGCCGCAGCGGATCGGTTTGCACTATCTGAGCGGCAAGATAAACCTGGAATTGTGGTTCGCGATTGAGAAATTCGCAGATATTGTGCAAACAAGGCAATGCGCCCAGCAGATCGAGCAGACGCTGGCGGAAAAAGACCAGATCGGGAGAGTCACGGTAGCATTCAGCTGACGGGGCTATGCAGGAGTCAAAGAGACGCGCCCAGCCACACACCCGAAGTTCGTCAGTCCTTTCGAACTCCCCCACCCGGACGCGTCAACCCCCTGACCTAGCATGCACCTTCCATGCATAGGTATTCTTTGCAATAACTCGTAAATTGAATTATTTCTTGAGGGGGCTGTCTGAAATATCCGCAAAACCCCGCAATCCAGCGGGGTGTGTTTGGGGTAAGGGGGGGAGAGATGACTCAATCCTGAGTCGAGGGTGAACTTTAACACAACATTAAGCGAGATAAATGTCAAACAATGTAAAAATAGATGTTAATTCACCACGTTATACGTACTACTTATCAATCTGGTTTTATTAAATATTCTAGAAAATATTTAAAATACACTAATATCTTTATGATATTTATAATTTATTTAATTGCTCGTACAGAAAATTCAACAATATGCGGTTAAATCGATCAGGCTGTTCGATCAGTCCCATATGGCGTAGCCCGGAAACTATTTCGAGTCGAGCATTGGGTAACATTGCCGCCATGCGCTGCGCCATGTCAGGCGAATTGCCATTATCATCACCGCCTGTAATCACCAGTGCCGAACAATTTATCGCCCTGATGTCAGCCAGTTCAACATCCCCTTGCGCCATCATGCGGTAAATATCCGGGTAAATTTCCACATTGTTTGCCGTAACCCCATTGCCTGATACGGTTCATCATTTCCAGATTACGGTTCGCATACTCCGGCGTAAACCATCGTTTTAACGCTGCTTCCACAGTCGCGGACGGACCCCGTTCACGGGCTTGTTCGACGCGTTTCAGTACGGCAGCACGTTCTTGTTCGGTGCGTCCATGGGCTGAATTCATGATAACCAGGGCGTTCAGTTTTCGGGATAATCCAGCGCGAAACGCCTGGCAATCATGCCGCCGAGTGAAAATCCGGTAACCACGGTTTTTTTCGCTGTTGCAAACGCTCGAGCAATTGCGCGAGTTGATCGGAATATTGCGCAAGTTGCGGCGCAACCTGCCGGGTTGCGGCTTTCGCCATGCCCCAGAATATCGTAAGTAATGACGCGATAGTCTGTTTCTAATGCCGGAACAAGCCACTGCCACAGGTGCCGGTTCAGGACCGAGTCCATGTATAAGAACAACGTCAGGCCCCTGCCCCGTTATTTCATAGGCTATTCCATTGTGAAATCTTGTACTCATGATTCAAGCGAGGGTTTATACGCAACCACTTCCACTTCAACTTTTACATCGACCAGCAAGTCATTGGCGACAGCGGAGCGCGCCGGTGGTTGTTCAGGAAAATATTCTGCGTAAACGGCGTTAAAGCCGGGAAAGTCCGCGCGGTCGGTAAGCCATACCATCGTTTTGACCACATCGGACAACTCACAATCCGCCAAGGCCAGCGTTTCCTTGATCGCATCCAGCACCACCCGGGTTTGATCTTCGATCATACCCGTCGTCATAGGCTCGCCATCAATCATGGGAATCTGGCCGGTGAGAAACACGAAATCCCCTGCCCGAATCGCCCGGGAAAGGGATAGTTGTCGACCATTAATGATCAGTGGTTCGCCGATTACCTGTTTGTTCATTTTTGTTTGGGGATTTGATTGTGGACATGTATTGGAACATATCGGCTCGCGATTATAAAAATACTGACAAAACACTATGCAAACTGAACACGCCCAAGCGAAAATGCGAGTTAGGCTAAATTCAAAAGGTTTACAAATATGACAGAACTGGCAAGCTATCAAATGCTGATCAATGGCGATTGGGTCGACTCAGAGAACGGCTCCTTATTCGATAGCATTAACCCCTCAACCGGAGAGCCTTGGGCGCGAATTCCCGAAGCCAGCGCGGCGGATGTCGACAAAGCTGTGCGTTCAGCGCACAAAGCCTTTACTGAAGGCGAATGGGCCAAAGCGACACCAACGGAACGCGGTCGTTATTTGCGTAAGCTTGCGGAATTGCTGGTCGACGAATCGGAAAATCTTGGCAAAACGGAAACTATTGATACCGGCAAGCTGATGAAAGAAACCCGCTGGCAGGCTAAGTACATATCCGAGTTCTTTTATTACTACGCGGGCCTGGCGGACAAGATTCACGGTGACACCATGCCTATCGATAAACCCGATCTTTGTGTGTTCACATTGCGTGAACCGCTCGGCGTAGTCGCGGCTATCGTACCGTGGAATTCACAGCTATTTCTGGTCGCCGTAAAAATCGGCCCGGCACTGGCCGCAGGTAACACGGTTGTATTAAAAGCGTCCGAACATGCCTCTGCCGCTATGCTGGAATTTGGCAAGTTGATTAAAAAAGCAGGGTTCCCGCCTGGCGTTGTCAATATCGTTACCGGCCATGGTGACCCCTGTGGCAAAACACTCACTTCTCATCCGTTGGTAACGCGTATCAGTTTTACTGGCGGGCCGGAATCGGCGCGTCATGTGATACGCAATTCTGCGGAAAATCTTGCCAATGTGTCTTTAGAGTTAGGCGGCAAATCGCCGTTTCTTGTTTTCGATGATGCCGACATTGAAGGCGCCGTCAACGGATCGATTGCAGGGATTTTCGGGGCCAGCGGTCAGAGTTGCGTTGCCGGATCGCGCGTGTATCTGCATGAAAAAATCGCCGATGAATTTTTACAACGAATGGTGTCCCAAGCCCAACAAATCGTGATCGGCGATCCGCTGGAAGACGACACGCAAATGGGGGCCACTGGCGACAACCGGGCAACTGGAACACATAAAAAAAGAAGTTGCTCACGCCAGCGATCAGGGCGCGCAAATACTACACGGTGGTAAACAACCAGAGGGGAAAGGACAGGGCTGGTTTTATGAGCCGACAATTGTTGCTTGTCCGGATCAAAAATTGCGCATTGTGGACACGGAGTTGTTCGGAACCTGTACTGAGCGTATTACGTTTTAAAACTGAGGAAGAGGTCATTGCATTGGCCAATGACACAAAATACGGCCTGGCGGCGGGTGTCTTCACCCGTGACGGCGCCCGCTCACTTCGCGTTGCCAAATCTATTCACGCAGGCATTGTCTGGGTTAACACTTACCGAGTGGTTTCACCGATAGCCGAGTTTGGCGGTTATAAAAACTCCGGTATGGGCCGCGAAAGCGGCTTCCAGGCCATCTACGATTACACGCGGCCAAAAACTGTGTGGATCAATACGTCATCCGAACCTTTCGCGAATCCTTTTGTGATGCGATAGAGAAATCTGATCATTTTTATTATTTTGATGTTTTGATGTTTTATATATTCATGCTATGATGCTTCAATGCGAACCACTCTTACAATTGACGACAAGATCGCGCAGGCTTTGAAAGAAGCCGCTCACCGATCTGGCAGGTCGTTCAAGGAGATTGTCAATGAAACTCTGCGGGCTGGTTTGACTGCGCGGTCTACGAACAAGAAGCCGAAACGGTATCGGGTAAAAACGGCATCGATGGGAAATGTACGGACTGGATTTGATCTTGACAGATCTTTGAAGTTGGCTGACCGGCTTGAGGATGAAGAAATTGTGCGTGAAATCAGAATGCATAAGTGATTCTGATTGATGCCAATATACTAATCTACGCTATCAATCGCGATGCAACTATGCACGCTTCAGCACGGCAGTGGTTGGAGCAGTCGCTGTCCAGTGATCAGGATATTGGACTCGCGTGGATTGTGATCCTCGCTTTTCTACGTATCACCACTCATCCATCAATCATGGAATCACCATTGTCCGCGTCGACCGCCATCGAATACGTTGATGTTTGGTTGTCACAACCCACGGTTAATGCATTAAGTCCTGGTGAACAACATTGGAACATTTTTAATAACTTGCTCGAATCCACCGGCACCGCCGGTAATCTCACGTCCGACGCGCATCTCGCGGCACTTGCAGTGGAAAACGGTGGAACGATTTATTCCGCTGACAATGATTTTAAACGCTTCCCTGGCGTTAAACATGTTAACCCGCTGGTTCTATAATAAATTGGACCACAACGAAAGCGGCTTCCAGGCCATCTACGATTACACGTGGCCAAAAAACCGTGTGGATCAATACTTCGTCTAAGCCTTTTGCCAATCCTTTTGTGATGCGATGAGTATTAACCTGGGTACCTGGATTCCGTTTCACTGCGTCCGGGCTACCCTCGCTGCTTAATCCATCGATAGGGTGTCTGTGAATGCAGTTTAGCATCAGTGCTCATCCCACACCGCCATCATGCGCTCGCGCTGATCTTTTGGCTTGATCTGTAGATAAATTTCAGTGGTCGTAGTGGACGCGTGGCCGAGTAGGTCGCGCAGCTCCGGTAACGAAATCTTCCCAGATTGAACCATGGCCACTGCGAAGCCGTGACGCAATCCTTTGTTAGTGGCTTGGGGTCCTTGAATATCGGCCCGGATCATCACGCGTTTGATTATTCGATACGCGTAAATACGTCCAATCGGCCACAGCAGCGGATCGTCTTTTCTTTTGCGTCGCCGCATTGCCCCGCGGATGTCGTACAAGGTGTCCAATTGTTCGATAAACGAAGCTGGTACCGGAACGGTGCGGTATTTCGGCTTGACCACCCTACCGTGTTTATCGAATTTGCGTTTTTTCAGGGTTCGAAACACGAGCGCGCGATCTTCGATTAACACGCGGGAATAACGCGTTTCTAGAGCCTCCGACGGTCGGCAACCCGTGTAATGCAGGACCTGGCACAGCAAACGATTGCGTGGCGACTCTTCGACACTCGCGGCGAGAAAACGTTGGCGTTCGTCAGTATCAAGATACAAGCGGTTACCGTCCACGTCGAACAGCCGCATTTCATCGACAAACTTATCACTCACAGCAAATCTTTGGACAACATAAATGCAGTAATGTTGCCTAGCAGTTCGAATCCCCGCCGGTAGTCCCAACAGCACCGAATTGGTGATGATGAATTATTTACATGAAGTCAACGCTTTGGGGGATTTTGTTGTTTCGAATAGTGCTGCAACTACATCGTATTGATGTAAGCCTGACCATCAGGCCGAAGTAGCCGGCCCGTGTTTGTAAACTTGACTAATTGCCAGGGACAAGCAACGAATCTTGGAAATCGTTATAACCCGGCTTAACTGACGATCCAGTGAGAAGCTACGACCAACTCATCCTCGTTTAGCGGCGGTTACGGGCCCATCATCAATTCATTGATCAACTGACGTTGAGCCGCAATTTCAGCGTTCACTTGATCGACCTCGGCTTGAACTTGATCCGCGTTGTAATGCAGTTCCTTGAGAGCTTCTACGAGTACAGGCACTACGCGTCCATAGTCTATAACGTATCTGCCATTACTCATCTGTGAAACAACTTCAGGCAGTATGGGTTCGACATCTTGTGCGATGAACCCAACCACTGGATCGGCACTAAACTGCATTTCGGGAAAGTTGCCCACTTTCCAGTTATAGGTAACACCCCGCAACCGCAACACTTTGTCAAGCGAGTTTGAAATCGGGCTAATATTTTCCTTCAACCGACCGTCCGCAGGTTCAAATATACTATTGGCGTGAATTTCTCCAGCGATATCCATGTTCACAGCAGGATCAGCCTTTCCGATGCCAACGTGCCCACCCTTTTCGATAGTGAGCACGTTTGGGGCTGTTTCCGCTGCCTCTAAATTTCGAATGGCGAGCTTGCCGTCACCCCTTTGGCCTTGTGCGTATATTTGCCAGTCATACGACGTTGAATTATCTCCAGTACAGTACATTTCATTTCATCGCTCATGCTCCCAAAACAATTTCTGAATCGAATCTTGCTTTGGCTTGAAGTGCTAGATGTTCCGGTCGATTCTAAAAGCAAGGTAGGTTGACTGTTTTCTAGCAATCTCAACCGAGGTGCACTTCCTCCTCCTTTAAGAGACTTGTCGTAAACAAGTGCCTCCATTTGCCCGGATATTGGCGGAACAAGATACTCATCGGGATTTGCCATGTGGATTTCCCCACTAAATGATTCACCGAGCACCACTTGATTCATTTTTGCCAATTCAAGAATTTTATCTCGCAAGACGTCGTCGGTTAGATTAATTCTGTCGGGATCCTCGAGTATCTCGACGAATGTTTTAGCACTCTTACATCCTTTGTTTAGGAGGTGTATTTTTAGTAGTTCAATAATGTCCGCTGGGACGTTGTCCGAGGCTAGTTCAAGAAGGATTACCGGGGTGATCTGATAGGAGGGCACATTAGCAGGGTTCATCTCGATTCGAACCTGCTCCAGTACGACACCTGGCTCAGCTTTGAAGTTACATTGAGAATTAATTCGGAAGTCAGAGAATCGAACGGTCGTTCCGTCAACAATATTAACTGCGTGATCCGAAGCGCCATCGCTAACGTGATCGTAGAGTAAGTTGCCTACATCCTTACCCCCTTTGATCTCCAGTCCAACACTTGGCTTGGTGTTTACCTTGCCCTCGCTGTGATGTCGTGAGATCTCAACCCCGGATATGTTTTTGAGTGATGTATCTAAAACAATCTGTGGCCCAATTCCACCATTTTTACTGAGGAATTGATGGATACGCATATTGCTAAACCCCCGCAGATAAAGACCGCCTTTTTTTGCAAATCCAGAAACGTGAACATTCGTGAGGTTTTGGTTTGTTGCTGTCGATGAGACACCGGGTGTACCAATGACATAACGAGAACGCACACTATCGGGGTTGTCTTGGCCGAAAAATAGAACGTAGCGACCATCGGTGTCATTGGGTGATCCATTGTTAAAGTTGCCACCTATAAAATGGTTAACTTCGCTTTCCACATTGTAGATTGTGGCGATATTCCAATGCCCACTAATCTGAGCACCATAAAACATATGATTACCGGCATTTGCTGTTGAAGGCACAAGTTCGCCCTGGGCATTTCGTTTAAAAGCCTCGCGCGCGAGTAGCACACCAACGTCACTCACCTCTTCCGGATCGCCGGCAAGTTTCAATTCTTTAATTCGAAGCCCAACCGAGTTGGTCATATCAAGGGCGGGAAAGATAGTCCGGGTCCTACCTACTTCTGCCGTTGCCAAATCGAGGATTTTGTTTTTACTCTGAATTCGCGGTTCTTTCTTCAGCTCCATCCACAATTCATGACTGGAATCGCGGATTAGTTCGCTCTTAAATTGTCCATTATCATCATACCCGGAAATCATCCACTCATCGGGTGAGTTTGTTGACTCAACGATTAGCACGGCACACCTAGTCGGATCGGAAGCAAATTCCGATTCGAATCGCAACACCTCCTCTTCACGCGCTGCGCGATTGGTCACAGTTTTTTTGCGAAAGTGACACCCAATGCCTTGTGCAATCAACTCAGCGGCGCTGAAGTCGATCGTAGTAGTAAAACCCCTAAACCCTGTGATATTGAAGGGTGTGCTGAAATAATGCTTTCCTACGATCTTAAAATGTGAAGGCCCGGGCTTTTTTCCATCCAATTCATCCTGACGATTACGGTGCAGGCTAGATCGCATATTGTTCCAACGTTCACCAATATCGTCGCCACTCCACCAATTCGCGATGACCGGTCCAGTCCAGTGAAATTTAAACGAGTCCGGCGGGCCATCAAAAATGATTTGGTCATCGGGTGCCGTCACTGGTCCCCATATCTCTATGCTTGCGTCCAGTTTTGCAATCAGATTTCCTCCTCTCGTAAATACTAATTCAACATACTCGGGGACTACTACATTTTCGATACTAGGAAAGTTATTCGAAACAAACAATGTGCACGGTGTAGCGCCTTCTTTCACCCAGTCGACTGCATCGTCGAGGCTTTGGAATGTTTCGCTGTTGACAATACCACTGGAGGGACAGTTTGCTTGGATAGGACCGGAAAACGATATAAAAACTAGTGCGCAAACGAAACAATTAAGCATTTTATCCATGAAATGATCCTCTAAGCTGATTGACTTCGCGGAAGTGCAAAGAACATCGGCCCATCAATTTCTTCCCTATCTTGCGTACTTGGTTGAATACAAAATTACCAACGTACTCACCCAAACTAAACAGTCTCCGGTATAACTGGGGCGGTTCATTGTATCCCCTTAGTGAAGTTGTTACTTCATACTTAGATGTGTAGCAAAGGGTTGTAATTCTGTGTAACCGGCTTATTGCCTTGTCAACTTTGCTACTACTAAAAGCGTACCAATTCCGGCACATATCATTCTCCGCACTCCACCGCGATGTTACTGCTGTCTCCACACCACTGACCCAGTACCCTAGTTTCAGTCGTCCCATTCATTCGCGGAAATCGATTCCTTTAATTTAGGGCGTTTCACCTGGAAGGCCGTCGACACTTCATTCTGCTTCCCATGCTCTCCCGCTTCGTACCGAAGAGTCAGCACGTGCTTTCCTTCCGCCAGTTGCTCGAGACTGACTGTAGGACCTCGGGCAGCCGGTTCGCCGTCGACCAGCCAACCGTATGAGTTATCGTCGACCATCCCTACTTCGGCGTCAGCAATCTGACCGCGTGCTTCGATGGGAACCCACGGGGCAAATACACTTCCATTAACTGGCTGGAGGATCTCGAGCGACGGTCCCTTGACGGGCAGAGAAAAATACCGCGTTGCTTTTCCAACGGCACGAAGCCCGTTGCTGTACAGCACCACAATTCGACACCGTTTGCCTCCAGGTAAGCCTTCGAACACTACCGGTATCGATTTGCTCGGCTTAAAGAACCCCAACGTCTGGTGTTTCCTCTCACCCCACTGGTAGACCAACTGGAGAAACGCTCCTTCGCGCGGCTGCGAGAAATCGACCTCCAACTCGTACTGTCCATCGCGGCTGACGCGGGTCGGCTTCCAGTTGAGTTTCAACTTCGGAGCTTCGGGAATGCGAAAACTGTCAATCAGGACGTCCCGATCAAAAAAGTGCAGTTCCTGCACCCCTTCGCGAAGCGCGATGTATCCCCGCACGTAATGATAAGCCGGCATACCAGTTTCACAATCGATACTCGGCGAAACGGCCACAGGCTCCCGGTTGATTGGATGGTCGTGTTCGTCACGCAATTCGAGATGGTACCTGGAGTTCTTGACGTCGGGCCAGCGACGTACATCTCGCGTAGAATAGCTTCGAACGAGTTTAAAACTAAGATCGGGTCGCAAACGACCACGAAATGCGAGGATTTCAGGTTGTCGCCGAGAGTGTTCAGAATTAGGCATGTCATCCCCCTACCTTGTCGTAAAGTTTGCGCCAACGTCGAATCATTGTCCAACGCGTATTGCAGTATGTCATCAGATCCCAGACTCCGTTCGCCGCATCGACCAGCGTTCGATTGCCCTCGATGTCGAATGGTACATCTTGGATTTGGCCCTGATTGGGCCAGTCATCCGGGTCGTCACCACCATCCGCGCCGCATTGTTCAAGGTGTCGTTGATCGAGGCAGTGTGAGAGCTCATGAGCAGCCTTGGTTTCCAGTCCGAACGCAGTCCAAACCGTGTTGGTCGCCGTGTTGACGGGAGTTGCGAAGGTGTTGGCTGGAATATCGGCCGCCTTCCCTCGATAAAATGTCCCCGGCATTACGGCCCAATAGGCGCCATCATCGTCCGGACAGTCGCTTCCCAACCATTCGGTCAATGCTTCCCAGACCGAGCAATTGTGTTGGTCGTCGAAGTCATCCAAGATGTCTTCCATCCGATCGTTGTTGTGGGGTGTCGATGGGGTTTGCAGGCCGACGCCCGCGAGCGCGGTAATCGTCGCCCCCGGTGTCGGAATCCGTTGCAGCGATAGCCGAATCGTATCGCGGCACTGCTGGTCCGTTGGCGTTGTCTCATTCCAACGGACCCGCACGTAGCGAATGTCCAAACGTTTCCGACGATAGAATCCGAAGTGTCCGGGGCTGCTCATAGGATCAACGGCATTGACGGGGCTACTCGAGAAGAACCGCGTCACGGCGTCGTCGAAGCCCGGTAGGCTGTTGACTGCGCCATACCCGGTAACCCGTAGTTCGACCTGAAACGCGACCTCACCCGTGCAGCGGCTGGTGGGCAGTAGAAAATTTAGGGTGTCGTTGGTTTGTGTCCTGTCGACTACCGCGGGCAGCGTGATCGATGCTCCAGGTGTGGGAACTGCTGGCTGACCGGATCCGTTTATCGGATCGTACCACGGACTCCACAAGCGACTCTGCTGCCGAATCCGAAGACGGCCAGTCAGATTTGGAATAGTGTTGGAATCGAATCCTTCCAAACCATGGGAAGCCGACACGCGCACCACCGTTGGTTTGTTCTCGACAAGCCGCGCCGAATTCGTCGTTGTCTGAATACCCTGGGTTACTTCAATACTGTCAATCACGAGTGCCGGATGTTTTGATCCGTTGACACGGACCGCGGCGGTCACCGTACCACACGTATTAGATGCAGAAAGCTGATAGCCAAACTCGGACGGAGTCGTGTGGTTTGCCGGACCGAGATTCCAACTCGCGCCGCCGGGATTCATCACGGACGCATTTCCTCCAAAGTCCGGGCCAATTGCGGTTGTCCGCTCCAATTTGATGTCGTCGGCCGTCTCCACGTTCCAACGTAGGATGATGTCCTCGTCGGGATCGACGACGGCTTCTTGAGCGAAGTTCACCGAGAATGAATTAATGACTGGCAACCCGACCACGATAGTATTGGCGCCGGATGCCGGTGCACATGGAATTCCTAGCGGCGACAGCCTGCGCATGGTTGGCATGCTTGCGCCTAGGCAATGCGTAGCTTCCGCCATCGCGTCCCAGCGATCGTTCAGCCGAAGCACCCAGCGATTGTAAGTGTCAATGTAACCTTGATCGAAGAAGCCCACGTTACCCGAATTCACCCCGCTTGGGAGGGTCAGTTCGATGCGCGTGTCTGTCCAGAAATCTGCCGCGACTCGCCGGCACGCGCCGTCGACGCGAAGCACGAGTTCAATTCCAGGTGGTTGCGGGTCTCCGAACCCGACACCATGGAGGATGATCTTGGAGCCGGCACACACACCTAGCATTTCGATGCGGTCGATATTGTCCGACCACGCGATTCGACTTGGTTCGGAAGGCTGCGGTCCCGGGTTGCTTTTGATGGCATCGATGAGCAAAACTTCGCATATCTCGCGCAAAAGCTCACAGTCATCCGGGCGTGGCGGAGCAGAACCTCCCGGCCATCCTGGAGGGCCTTCCGGGAATGGCGACGGGAAAGGACCGTCCGGGTTGGGAGTGAATCCAACTAGTCCCTCGCGCGGACCGTCCACACCTGGTCCAGAACCCGGCCCGGGGAAGGATTCGCCGAATCCCTGTGGAGGTGTCAGCCCGTACGCTTCGTGCCGAGTCGTCAATCCCCAGGTAATCTCTTTGTCGAGTGCAGGCAGCCCGCCATGAACCATCGCGGCACTTGCCACCTCAAGGTGACCGTGTTGCAGACTCATCCCAGCGACCACGTCCATGGCTGCCTCAAACTCGTTGGTGTCAACTCCGAAGACCGAAGCGACGGCAAAATAAACCGGCCCTAGCCCAGTCGGGCCGATGATGGAGCACGGAATGCCGGCGAGTGGTTCCGGCCTCGGCTTGTAACTCACACGGGATCGCATCGTTTGGACGCTGCCATGAAAACCCGGAAACCGTGCTGCCAGATCCCGCAATCCCGAACGAAATTTAGCGACCGAGTGTCTGTCGCTATCCAGGACTTCATTTGCCAACTCGTGCAGCTGTTCCAGCACTCGTCCAGGCTGGGCAATTTGATCGAAGGCTAAATCGGCCTCACTCTGGGTCCCACCACGCTTGGCATAGACAGCCCGGAAGCCGGCCCGAACGGATTCCATATTGTGGAGATCGAGGAGAGGGCGCGACTTTTCACCTCGCTCGTGATTGATGCGGCGTCGTTTCTTCGGTTGCTTGGTCATTCGAACCTCTCCCTATGTTATGAGCGCTAGCAATAGAGTTTCGTCAAAACTGGATAAATGATCTTTGTCGATAGTGAAGGAGAAAGCAGCATAAATTGTTACGGATTACGGCCATGAATCAACTCACTAAATTTGACGTACATTCGTGCTTGGTTCCCTCCAGTTGACTTAATTGGCTGTGTGTAGTCGTTCTAACCGACATCCAAATACTTGAGGATGAAACGGGTGATAGCCATTTGAATAAAGCGGAAAGTCGCCGACCAATAAACTCACCGCGCTTTATCCAAATTCTTTCTTGTATCTGTACGTCCATAATAAATTCCCTCTTGTGGCGCGGTGTTTTATTACTGCACTAGACGAGAAAAATAGATGTGGCTTTTCTCACAACCCTGTCGACCGCCCTTTATTAAGTTAACCTGGTCATCCAATCGTACCAGCTGCTGTTTGGTTAATGGGTTCGAACACCTGGCGGCACTGGGCGATGATGCCTTTTTCTCTATCCGTGTGTTGTTGAGCCAGTAATTCGCATTCCTGATAGTTCATTGGCTGGTCAATGATTTGGTACGACGGTACTGGCGAAGTGCTTGAAAACAGCAAAACAATTACAAACTTGATCATAAAAGTATCCCCTTTGGCGGTATTGGGCGAACGGCCCCCTCCTAACACCTAGCTTCATTGTCAATCGCAGTAGACTGATAAGCAGCTAATTCAGCTAACCCTACGGAAACTGACAAAGCCAAACTTGCAATAAATCTGCAAAAATCTGCTATTTTTATGGAATCGGAATCGTGAGGACTAAAGTGTGCGCTATCAATTCGCTGATTGCGTCCTTGATACGGAACGTTACGAGCTATACCGGGCGGGCCAACCGGTCAAGTTACGCCGCAAAGCGTTCGATTTGTTAATTCATCTCACGACGCAACCAGGACAAGTACTAAACAAGCACGACTTGGTCGAAAAGGTGTGGCCAGATCGTGTCATTAGCGACGCCACGCTGAATTCAAGCATCAAGGAGGTGCGTCAAGCCATTGGGGACGATGGCAAAGACCAACAGCTAATTCAGACCCACTACGGACGGGGCTATCAATTTTTAGGGAACGTCAAATCGAGCGCACGCACCGAATTCAACAATAAAACTCTCGAAGTCAACCAACACACGGATAACCCTTTGGGAAGCGAACATACGCCGCGAAAGGCTAGGCCTCCGGTTGTTGCTGTTTTGCCGATGAAAAATTTGTCAGGACTTAGCCAATGGGAATACTTCGTTGATGGAATCACTGAGGACATTATCACTGACTTAACTCGATTTGCTGACATAGGCGTTATCGCTCACCACTCAAGCTTCACTTATAAAAACAAACCGATAGATATAAGACAGGTGGGCGCGGAACTAAACTCGGATTATGTCTTGGAGGGCAGTATTCAGGTACACAACTCGAAAGTTCGCGTATCGATTCAATTGATCAATACCAAAGACGCCACCCATTTGTGGGCTGAGCGATATGACAGAGATTGTGAAGATCTCTTCGAAATACAAGACGATATTGTGCAACAGGTCAGCACATCCGTAGGAGGATTTGATGGCGCTATTCTGCGTACTGAAAGGAACAACATGCGTCGTCGACCACCCGCCAGTTTGAAAGCCTATGAGTTGTATCTGCTCGGGTATGAGTTAGAAGAACAATTCACAGAAGAGAGCAACAAAGAATCAATGAAGGTGCTTGAGCAAGCACTCGAAATAGACCCAAACTACGCCAGACTTTGGACGGTTCTCGGGTGGGCAAGCTACTTCGCGGTCGAATACAACTGGACGCGTGATCCAGTAACCATGAAAGCCCAGGAACAAGCATGTGTACGGATGGCAGCAGAGCTGGATCCAAGAGACCCAGTGGCACTTAAAGATCTGGGAATCTTGCAAGCGCAAGAGGGTGATATCGAAAATGCAACCAAGACATTTAAAAAAGCGTTAGAGCTCGGAAGAAATTTTTCAGATGTCTTGATTGGGCTCGCTCAATTCTTTGTCATTGTCATGGGGGACCAACAAAAGGCGAAACAACTGATTGAAGACGGTTTTCGACTAAATCCCTATGCCCCAAAGTGGTGTTATATGAATCTGGTAAGAGTGTCTTATTTCACGCGAGATTTTGAAGCCGCCATAAGTGCGGCGAAAAAGTCAGCGAACGATTTCCCGCAAACGAAGTTGTTTACGACACTATCACTGGCGCAGTTGGGTCGCACGAAGGAAACCTACTTATCGCGCAAAGCGTTTAACCAACAATTTCCAAACTTCAACTTTGAACGACAGATAAAAGAACTGCCCCTTACCAATAGACCGTCATTGAACCTTTACGCTGACGGGTTAGAAAAAGCTGGTTTCGTGTGATGGAAGGGTACGCGAAACCATGATTTCTAAATTATACACAATTCAAAAAGCAGTGCGAAGAACATTCGCGAGCATCGTACAATGCGCTACAAATTCGGTGATTGTGATTTAGATACGGAACGCCACGAGCTATACCGGGCTGGCAAACCAGTCAAGTTACGCCGCAAGGTATTCGAATTGTTAGTTTGTCTGGTTACGCATGCAGATAAGGCCCTTTCCAAGGAAGAATTGGTTGAGCAGGTGTGGTCAGATCGCGTCATTAGCGATGCAACACTGAATTCGAGCATCAAAGAAGTCCGCCAAGCCATCGGTGACGATGGTAAGGATCAGAATTTAATCCAAACGCTGTATGGGCAAGGATACCGATTTATCGGTGAAGTTGAGGCGGGAGAACCAGAAACCGAACAATCTCAGACTGAAGAACCACGAATTACAAAAACTTGGAATTGGCGTCTTCCCACTGGCGTGATCTTGGCCGTAGTGGTGATTGCAGTCATTTCAATTGCTTGGATGGCACCATGGAAAACGCCAGAAAATGCGGAGCTTGCCCAGAAAACAAATCTTCCCTTACCCGACAAGCCGTCGATAGCGATACTACCGTTCGATAACATGAGTGGTGATCCGAATCAAGATAGTTTTGCTGACGGACTCACGGAAAACATCATAACCGCGTTATCAAAATTCGGTGATCTTTTTGTGATTGCTCGACACTCGACCTTTCAGTACAAGGGAAAGTCACCCGACGTGCGAGAAGTCGGTCGTGAGCTGGGTGTGCGCTATGTATTGGAGGGAAGTGTTCAAAGATCATCAGACAGTGTTCGAGTAACGGCGCAGCTAATAGATGCAACAACAGCCGGGCATATATGGGCTGATCGCTTCGACCACCCGCTCGCGGGTCTGTTTGAGGTGCAGGATGAGATCACCGATCACATAATTGGTGTGATCGCACCGGTTACCGTAGGGAGAGGAAAACTGAAGCAAGCTGAGCTTGAACGAATAGCGAGAACACAAACCCAAAATTTACAAGCTTACGACTACCTTCTTCGTGGCGTAGCTCATTACGATAAGTTCACCAAGAATGATAATTTAATAGCCAGGGAATTTTTTGATAAGGCACTTGAGATTGAACCCAACTATACGCGAGCGATGGCTAAAAAAGCATGGACGTATATAAATGACTACTGGAACGGTTGGGGCGTGTCACCCGAGGAGTCACTGCGAGAAGCGGCTGAGTTAGCAAGAGCAGCGGTCGCTAGTGACTCAAGTGATCCAACAGGCTATTGGGGTTTAGCTTCCGCGTTGCTTCTTCAACAAGAGCACGACGCAGCGATTCGGGCGTATCAACGGGCGCTAGAACTCAATCCAAACGAAGCAGATGTGCTCATCGAATACGGTTGGGCACTCTCTTATGCAGGACAGCCCGAGGAGGGAATCCCATTCGCGCAATGCGGCATTCGTCTTAATCCGTACCATCCAGGATGGTATTTGTGGGATCTGGCATGGATATACTTTGTGGCCCGTCGTTACGAGGACGCTATCGCTGCGCTAGAGAGACGAGAACCGAAAACGAACTTCACATACCTGTTGTTAGCGGCATGCTATGCACAGGTACATTGTGTTGAGGAAGCTGCCGCGGCAATGAAGACATTTAAGGAACTGGAACCCGGCTATTCAATAGAGATTGCCGCTAGTACAGAGCCATTTAAGTATCCGGAAGATCTCGAGCATTGGCTTAGCGCCCTACGTAGAGCGGGATTGCCAGTTAAGTCAGCACCAGATCCGACTCCCAACGAATGAGAATCTCTTGCTGTAAATTATGAAGAACCGCAAACTTCCGACTATCCCTCTATTTGCGATCATTTGCAGCGCGGGACTAGAGGCAACAAAATTCGCTATTTTGTCGCCTATGATGTCATACCATGTCAACTGCGCATAAGGGCATTTATGTTAAATAAACGCCTGTTTTCCCTAGAATTATATAGATTTAAGCTCCTAACGGCCTAAGCAACGAGCGGGAAATGATATGGCGTTGGATTTCGGAGGTTCCATCCCAGATACGTTCGAGACGCGAGTCGCGCCATAGGCGCTGGACGGGTAATTCTTCCATTAAACCCATGCCGCCGTAGATTTGCACGGTGTGGTCGGCAGCGCGGCCAAGCATTTCAGAGCAAAATAATTTAACCATGGCGGCATCTGCATCGGTCATGTTTCCATTGTTGGCTTTATCGACGGCGTTCATTACCATCAGATCGGCTGCTTTGAGTTCCGTTGCCATATCCGCGAGTTTGAAACCCGTGCCCTGAAAACGCCCAATAGGCTGACCGAATTGTTTGCGTTGTGCGGCCCATTCAGTCGCTAAAGTCAGCAATCGTTCCGCCTTACCACAACAACTTGCTCCTACCCAGATTCGTCCCATGCCCAACCATTGACCGGATAATTCCAGTCCGTTGCCTTCCGTGCCGAGAATTTGCTCCGGAGCAAGTTTTACATCGTTAAAACTCAACTGAAATGTCTGATAACCGCGATAACTCACGCAACGGTTGCCTTCGTGAATGTCGAAACCGTCCATACCAACATCCACTAAAAATGCCGTGATGCGTTTGCGTGGCCCACGTGGGGTTTGATCTTCGCCGGTCGCCGCAAATACGATGGCGAAATCCGGCATTATCGGGCCGGAGATGAAATGTTTCGAGCCATTCAATACCCAATGACCATCACGCCACTGCGCGCTGGATTTCATGGACATGATATCCGAACCGGCTTCGGGTTCGGTCAACGCGAATAGTTCGCGTTTATCGCCTTTCACACAAGGCAACAAATAACGTTCGCGTTGTTCGTCGTTACACGCAAGCAAAATCTCCGTAGGCCGAGCAATCCAGGAATGCAGCGCGTGGCTGGTTTTTCCGTATTCGCGTTCGATCAAAGCCATGCTTTTGTAATCCAAGCCGCCACCACCAACATCTTCGGGTAAATTAGCGGCGAACAAACCTGCTTTTTTCGACCGTTGTTCGATTTGCCGGCCCAGTTCAATCGGCACATGGCCCAGACGATCAACTTCTTCTTCATGGGGATAAAGCTCATCCGTCATGAAGTTTTGTACCGTGTCGAGCAGCATTTGCTGCTCGTGATTCAGTTCGATATCCATTGATTTATTGTGTTTGATTTATTGCTTTTAAAATAGCAACAATGCCACGATCACGCGCGGCCGCCAGGTCTTCAAAATGTTTGCCCGCGGCCATTTCGTTGCAGCTATCAACCATGGCGTCGCGCAATTCCTGTGTGAGTTCGGGAGCTTGTAAACGTGTCCAGGGCAATTTCAAGGCCGGGCCGAATTGATCGAGGTTGGTTGCCATTCCGCCTTCTCCGCATGCGACATGAAATGCCATGCATTGTCCCATTAACGCGAGACGCGGTCCGGGACCGTTAATCAGCGCAAGATCGATTTGTTCAGGCGTTGCTTCGTCATTGGCCACCATGTGCAAGGCCTCGCGCCACAAGGCCTCTTGTAGACGTGTGGCGATAAAGCCGGGAATTTCTTTTTTTAACACCAGCGGGACCTTGCCTGCTGTCTTATAAAATTGTTCTGTCCAGGCAATCGCGTCTTGTGAGGTTTTTTCACCACCAACAATCTCAACCAAGGGCAACAAGTAAGGCGGATTAAACGGATGACCGACTACTGTACGTTCAGGGGTTGCGCTGCGCGCCTGGATTTCAGTCATGGTTAACCCCGACGTGCTGGATGCTATGATAACTTTCGGCGCTACTGTATTCCCGAGCTTTGCGTACAGGTCTTGTTTGATCTGCAATGCCTCCGGTGCGCTTTCCTGGATAAAATCAGCGTTGGAAACCGCTTCTGGTAAATTAGATGTGATCGTCATTCGATCAAGTGACGCGCCTTCGGTTAAACCGAGTTCCTGTAAACTGTTCCAACCGGTTTGAACGATAGTGCGAAATGCATCCTCTTCGGCAGGCTCGTGCAAGTAACTGACAACATCGTAACCGCGAGCCAGAAAATGCGCCGTCCAACCACCGCCAATCGGCCCGCCGCCGATGCTGGTGACGGTCTTAACTTTATCAGCCGGAACTTGCATCGGGTTTGATCGATTGTACTAGCGGCCTTTGAATACAGGTTTGCGCTTCTCGACGAAAGCCTTGATACCCTCCTGAGCATCTTCCGATTTCAACATACTATGGTAAGTAGGCAGGTCACCAGTGCGCATTTTTTCGAATGTGGCCTGCAAGGGTTCACATTCAATAGCACGCAACACTTCTTTAACAGTTTGTAAGGCTAATGGCGCAGCTTCAGCTAGTTGGTTAGCCCATCCTCTCGCCGTACTCATAAGGTCTTCCTTCGCCACGACTTTATTTATCAAACCGTAACGTGCTGCTTCTGCAGCGGGCATGCGACGGCCCAGCAAAAACATTTCCATGGCAATATTGTAGGGAATGCGTCGTGGCAAACGCTGCAATGCACCGGCGTCAGGCACAATACCCAAAGGCATTTCCGGCAAGCCGAACTCGACATGTTCCGAGGCAATAATTAAATCGCCTGCCATCGCAAGTTCGAATCCACCGCCGATAGCCAAACCATTCAAAGCAACGATGACCGGTTTATTTAACGTCCAGTTTTCCGTTAACCCGGCAAACCCACCGGCTCCGTACTCGCCGCTTTCCCACCATTGTTCAAGCTGAGTTTCGCCACGATCCAGCGACTTTAAATCCCAACCGGCGGAAAATATTTTTTCTCCTTGTGCCGTAAGAATTGCCACCCGCAGTTCAGTATCGTTCTCCAGTTCCGCAAATGCCTCGCTAATCTCGCGGCTCATGGCTTCGTCAATAGCGTTGACTTTGGGTTTATTTAGACAAACCTCAAGAATATGGCCCGATCGCGTGACTTCAACCGATTGTGACATGGTTACTCCAATTTTAAGCAAACGCCGGCATAACTTCGTTAATAAACAATTCCAGCGAGCGTTTTTGCGACACTATATCCAGTCCATAACTTGCACTGTAAGTGAACTGATCAACACCGATTTTCTGGTACCGTTTAAGCTTGGCGATAACCTCATCCGGCGTACCAAACATCAGGTTTTCCCGCAAAACCTCGGGTTTAAATTCGTCCCGGGACTCTATTGCGGCCAAATCGATTCCTTCCGGAAACCCGTTCTTGACCCCGCCCGCATTCTGAAACAGATTTTGAAACTGGGCGAGTTGTCCAAGAGCAGCTTTAACAGGAGCCTGCCAACCGTCTGGTTTATCGTAAACGGCCGTGTAACGCATGGTGGAAAATATTGGACGTTTTACACCAGGATTGTTTTCCAGCGCAGTCTCGAATCGCCGCATGTATTCTTCGACTTCGCTAAAGGGACGTGTCAACGCCCAGGACATGATGTTGCACTCGTTTTTTACTGCCCACTCGTAAGTGATGGGCGCCCGTGCCGCCACCCAAATTGGCGGGTGCGGCGTTTGCAAAGGCTTGGGTACTGAAGTCGCAGTTGGGAACGACCAGAATTCGCCATCGTGCGCATAATCGCCCGTCCACAGGTTTTTCACTGCTGGCAGCATTTCGTGCATGTGACGATAGGCATCCGATTGTTTTAATCCAGGATGCATGCGATCAAACTCGCGTTGGTATGCACCGGAGCCAATGCCGAACTCAAGCCGGCCACCGCTGTACAAGTCGAGCATTGCAGCTTCGCCGGCAAGTCGAATCGGAGTCCAGTAAGCCGCAACAGCGACCGCTGTACCGAGACGTATGCGGGAGGTATGGGCAGCCCACCAGGTCAGTAACTGAAACGGATTCGGCGCTATCGTCATTTCCAGTGCGTGGTGTTCAGCTGCCCACGCAGATTCGAATCCGCCCTCATCCGCCATTTGCACCATCTCAAGCGTGTGCCGTTCGACGTCCTGCATGCTCACGTCCGGCGACATGCGCTCCATATTGACAACCAGTTGGAATTTCATCGGATACCTCTTTGTTTATACACCCCGAATTACAGCGAAACACCTGCCGTGCAAAGTTAAAACCGGCATTTTATTTCAAACCGCAGGACTATGGACCAAATTTTTGAATTTTTAGCCAGCAGTGTAACTATCTTGGAAACAAGGCGCACGGAGACGGTTTAGCATTCGGCATTCTGCGGTCAAATACAGCCTTAAGTCATGCCTGCCGACATGGAGTTGAATTTCGAAACCCAAATACGAAAACCATGAAATGAAAATCCAGCAAATGGTCGGGGCGAGAGGATTTGAACCTCCGACCTCCTGCGCCCCATGCAGGTGCGCTACCAGGCTGCGCTACGCCCCGAATATGTACGCCCTTAGGGCGTTGTTGTGCTATTCCTTGAGCAAATTCGCGATATCGTCCAACTCGTTAACCAGATTGCGAATCAAGTCGGCGGGTGCACCACTCGCCTCCATCAAGGATTCCGTGTCTTCCTGACCGTTTTGCAGCTTGTTACGCGCACCGCTAATGGTAAAGCCATCGACATACAGAAGTCGTCGGATATTGCGAATAAGCTGCACTTCATGGCGTTGATAGTATCGGCGGTTGCCGCGACGTTTTACCGGTTTCAATTGGGGAAATTCCTGCTCCCAGTAACGCAGCACATGGGGTTTTACCGCGCACAGGTCACTAACTTCGCCAATGGTAAAATAACGTTTGCCTGGGATCGCCGGGAGTTCAGTTTCCGCCGGATCCAACATCAGGCGTGCACCTGCTTATCTTGCATGAGTAGCTGTAGTCGATCTGAATTATTCGCTACCCGCTCTTTCAACTTTTGGCTGGCTTTAAATGTAACGACACGCCGCTCGGAAATGGGTATCTCTTCACCGGTTTTTGGATTGCGACCGGGTCGCGATTTTTTATCGCGCACGCCAAAGTTTCCGAATCCTGAAAGTTTAACCATCGATCCTGATTCAAGTTCAACACGAATCTTTTCAAAAAATAATTCTACAAATTCCGTTGCTTCTCTTTTGTTTAATCCTAATTCTTCGAATAAAGTATTTGCGAGGTCCGCCTTAGTTACTGCCATTCGTTCACTCCCACTATTCTCTTAGTTCTGCTTCATGTTTCGTCCGAAGCGTTTTCAAAATTCTTTTCATTATCCGCTCAACCTCCATGTCCATAAGGGTGCGCGAAGATTCCTGGAAGGTCAAGCGGAAAGATACACTTTTTCTACTTGCATCAATGCTTTCTCCGCGATATATGGAAAAAAGGTGCAACTGAGTCAGGGCTTTTCCACCGGCAGCGGTTATTGTATCGAATAAATTTTTCGCACTGACTTGTTCTTTTACCAATAGAGAAATGTCTCTGCGCACGGCGGGAAAACGGGAAATCGCTACATATGCTGGAACGTCCCGGATTGCTACCGCGTCATAATTTATCTCGAACAAGTAAACCGGTTGATCTATGTCAAGCTGCAACTGTAAGCGTGGATGTAGACAACCAATCGTCCCCACGCGTTGTTTACCCAGTTTTATCGCTGCCGTTTGGCCGGAATGTAGCGCTGCATGTTCTACTGATTCAAAAATAAAATTCTCTTGCCTACCGCTGAGTTTTAACAACGATTCAAGATCGCCTTTGATATCGAAAAAATCGACCGGTGCCGATTCTATTCCCCACTGTTCAGGCAATGCTTCACCGGACACAACTCCAGCGAGTCGTTGTTCTTCACGATAACCGTCCTTGGCATGAAAAAACACATGCCCGAGTTCAAACAAACGTATGCGTCGATGCTGACGGTTGAAATTGGTTGTCACTGCGTGGAGTAAACCTGGCCACAGACTTGTACGCATGACCGCCATATTTTCCGCAATAGGATTAACCAGTGAGACCGGTTTGATTTTAGCGTCAACTGTATTTTGCAGTTCGCTGTCAATGAAACTGTATGTGATGACCTCGCGATAGTCGCGATCGGTCATGAGAGTGCGCACTCGCTGTGCGGACAGAACCGATTCGCTCTGGGCGGGCGGCGGCGCCCCGATACGCGGTAACTTAACCGGTACTGTGTCATAGCCATCGATGCGGGCGATTTCCTCGATCAGGTCATGTTCGGCACTGATATCAAAACGATGGCTCGGTGCAGTAACCCGCCACCCGTTTTTGTTTTGACGCAGTTTCATGTCCAGGCGCGTCAATGTTTTTTCGACACGTTTGGTACTCAGTTTCATACCGAGTAAACGCTCTATTTGTTTGTGCCGCAATAGTATCGGCTCCTGCTTGGGCAGGTGCCGATCATGTTTGGCCTCAGTCACCGGCCCCGCTTCGCCACCGGCAATGGCCAGTAACAATTCCGTTGCACGATGAATCGCTGTTTCCGGCAGGGTCGCGTCCACACCTCTTTCGAAACGGTGAGATGCGTCGGTATGCATGCGGTATTGGCGCGCCTTACGTGCAATGATCTGCGGGCGGAAATGCGCCGCTTCAAATAAAATGTCTCTGGTATTGGCGTTAATTGCCGACCCGGCTCCACCCATAATTCCAGCCAGGGCGATTGCTTTGCTCTGATCCGCTATCACCAATGTCTCTGCATCCATTTTGACTTTCGTATCGTCGAGCAGAGTTAGCGTTTCACCTTCCTCGGCGTGTCGCACAATAATCCCCGTATCAAGCCGATTTAAGTCGAACGCGTGCATGGGTTGCCCCAGTTCCAACATGACATAGTTGGTAACATCGACCACGCAGTTAACGCTGCGTACACCGCTGCGGCGTAACTTTTCACTCATCCAGTGAGGTGTGGGCGCGCTCATGTCTATACCCTTAACAACGCGTCCAATGTAACGTGGACAATCGCGACCCGCTTTTATGCGAATGGGAAGTCGTGTTTTGATGGTGGCGTCCGGTTTGGGTAATTTCGGCCAACGCAACCGGGTTGCGCAGGCTGTCGCGACCTCGCGTGCGATTCCCAGCACGCTTAGACAATCGCCACGGTCGGGCGTCAATTCGATATCCAGAATATTGTCATCGAATCCGAGCACATCGGAAACGGGTTTTCCAATGGCGGTGTTGCTGTCCAACGGCATAATACCGTCCGATGCTTGCTCCAGGCCGAGCTCTGCCGCCGAACACAGCATCCCCGAAGACACCACGTCGCGAATACGAGTTTTTGTGACCTTGCTTCCATCCGCCAGCACCGCGCCTATCAGCGCAACAGGGGACTTCATGCCTTCAGCTGCATTAGCTGCACCACAAACAATTTGCAGCTTGCGGGAACGCCCGACGTCCACGTCACACACTTTTAACTTGTTTGAGCGTGGGTGGGGTGCAAGCGAGGCAATTTTTCCAACCACCACCTTAGGCAGTGCTTTCCCGGCAGATTCAATGGATGCCACCTCCAGACCGGATGCTGTAAGTCTATCCGCCAGCGCCTGGCTGTCTAACCTTGGCGACGTCCATTCACGCAGCCATTGTTCACTGAGCATCATTGGAATTGGCTCAACATATCGATGTCATTTTCAAAAAACAGGCGCAGATCGTCGACCCCATAACGCAGCATGGTCAGGCGTTCGACACCCAGACCAAACGCATAACCGGTATATTTTTCACTATCGACACCCGCGTGACGGAAAACTTCCGGGTGTACCATGCCGCAACCCAGCACTTCCAGCCAACCGGTTTTTTTGCAAACACGGCAACCTTTGCCCTCACAAAACACGCAACTGATATCGACTTCCGCCGATGGTTCGGTGAACGGGAAAAACGACGGGCGAAAACGCACATCGAGCTCCGTTTCAAAATAAGCCTGTAGAAAATAAGTCAAGACGCCCTTGAGATCCGCGAAACTCACATTTTCGTCGACCGCCAATCCCTCCAGTTGGTGAAACATCGGCGTATGTGTCATATCCGAATCACAACGGTAAACCCTGCCCGGCGCGATAACCTGCAACGGTGGCGTATTGTTTTGCATGTAGCGGATTTGCACCGGCGAAGTATGGGTGCGTAGAACAATATTGTCCTCGACATAAAACGTGTCGTGCATGGCGCGCGCCGGATGATCGGCCGGAATATTCAAGGCTTCGAAATTATAAAAATCGTCCTCGATCTCCGGTCCTTCCGCCGTGTCGAAACCCAGCATACCGAAAATCGTCTGCATGCGTTCGATAGTGCGGGTGATAGGATGAATACTGCCCATGCCAGCACCACGACCCGGCAGGGTCACATCAATGGTTTCGCGCGCCAGTTGTCGCTCGGTATCGGCCTTCTCCAGTGACTCCCGGCGTTGTTCAATTTGCGATTGCAGCGTCTGCTTGGCCGTATTGACCTGCTGGCCGAAATCGCGACGCCGTTCCGCCGGTATGGTTCCGATGCGTTTTAATTGCTCCGTGACCAGACCCTTCCTGCCCAGGTATTGCACGCGGAATTCCTCGAGACCGGCAATGCTATCAACACCACTCAGCGTATCGAGCGCTTGCGCAACAATGTTATTCAGCGATTGGTGGTCGGAATCACTCATCGGTTTAATTAAAAAGAGGAAAGGTGTGAGCCTTTCCCCGTTTGCGGGTGAGTGGGTTCACCCGTGTTGACTAAAACCGGACTACTTCCAGTCCGGTGACACTGTTTCTTGGTTTGTTTCTTGGTTTCGGGCAGCCAGGGCAGACTTCGCTTTATCGGCGAGTATCGAAAAAGTCTCTTTATCGTACACGGCAATATCCGCCAGCACTTTTCGGTCCAGGTCAATGTCTGATTTGGACAAGCCATTCATAAACCGGCTGTAGCTTAAATCGAATTCGCGTGCAGCCGCGTTGATGCGTGTAATCCACAATGCCCGGAACTGACGCTTTCGCTGGCGGCGGTCGCGATAGGCATATTGTCCGGCACGGTTGACCGCCTGGTTGGCAACCTTGTAAACGCGCGAGCGTGCGCCTCGGTAACCCTTGGCCTGCTCTAGCACTTTCTTGTGACGCGCTTTGGCGGTCACTCCTCGTTTGACTCGTGGCATTAAAAAACTCCGTTAACTGTATGGAAGCATGCGCTTGAGCGCTGATTGATCGGCATCGGCAACTATCAAGTCATGACGCAAATGACGTTTGCGCTTGGTCGACTTTTTAGTAAGGATATGGTTCATAAACGCCTGCGAGCGCTTGAACTTACCCGAGCCGGTTCGTTTAAACCGTTTAGCGGCTCCCCGATTTGTCTTCATTTTAGGCATCTGCCTGTCTCCGTTGTTGTTACCGGACACATTGCACCCGGTTAAATCAATAATCTGTCGTAAATAATCTATCGTTTGGGAGCAACCACCATAACCATTTGCCGGCCTTCGAGTTTCGCTTCCTGCTCAACGACACCGAACTCTTCGAGATCGGCCTGGACTTTTTGCAACATTTCCAGACCCAGTTCCTGGTGGGCCATTTCGCGGCCACGAAAGCGCATGGTCACCTTGGTCTTGTTTCCCTCTTCCAGAAAACGTTTCAAGTTGCGCAACTTGATGTCGTAATCTCCTACATCCGTACCTGGGCGAAACTTGACCTCTTTAATAACGATCTGTTTCTGTTTTTTCCGGGCTTCCTGTCGTTTCTTGCTGGCGTTGTAACGAAACTTGCCAAAATCCATGACCCGGCAAACTGGCGGGTCTGCGTTAGGCGAAATTTCAACCAGATCCAGGCCAGCCTCCTCCGCTGCTTCCAGTGCCTTTCCTCGCGAAACAACACCAACCTGTTCTCCCTCGGCATTAATCAACCGTACTTTCAGCGCTTCAATTTCCTCGTTGACGCGCTGTAATTTTTCCGCTGCTATTGCCGCATTCCTCTATTTGTCTTTGTCAAATTCTGCGCTCTCTCCTGTTCAGGTTATCAATCCGGATATTCAACCGGCTAAAATTTTGCGCTCGCATTAACCAACGAGTCTTTCGGTAAACTGCTCCGGAGTAAGGACTCCCAAATCCTCGCCATCGCGCGTGCGCACGGCGACAGTTCGGTTTTTCAGTTCCCGCTCACCCACTACTAAAAGATAGGGTACACGCTGTAATGTGTGCTCGCGGATTTTAAAGCCGATTTTCTCGTTTCTCAAGTCGGATTCGACTCTGAATCCCTGTTTTTTAAAGCTTTTTTCGATTTCTGACACATATTCGGCCTGCTGGTCGGTAATATTCATCACCACCGCCTGTACTGGCGCCATCCAGACCGGAAATTTTCCGGCAAATTCTTCTATCAAAATACCGATGAATCGCTCCAGTGAACCGAGTATGGCTCGATGCAACATGACAGGAATTTTCCGTCCGCCATCGGCTGCGACATACTCTGCGCCCAAACGCTGTGGCATAAAGAAATCTAACTGCACGGTACCGCACTGCCAAACGCGTCCGATGCAATCGGTTAGGAAGAAATCAATCTTGGGTCCGTAGAATGCACCTTCGCCTTCTTGAACATTGTATTCAAGACCTTTGTCTATAAGTGCTTGCTTGAGTGCTTCTTCGGCGATACCCCAAATCTCGTCACTGCCAACACGTTGCTCCGGGCGGGTAGATAGTTCGATGGCGATGTCCTTGAAGCCGAAGTGTGCATACACCTCGAATATGATTTCAATAAGTGTCGACACTTCCTGTTGAATCTGCTCTTCGGTGCAAAATACATGAGCGTCGTCCTGGGTAAATCCACGTACTCGCATCAAACCATGCAACGCACCGGATAATTCATTGCGATGACAGGAACCGAATTCGGCCAAACGCAGTGGTAAATCGCGATACGACTTCAAGCCCTGGTTAAAAATCTGCACATGACCCGGGCAATTCATCGGTTTAACAGCGTAATCGCGACCTTCGGATTCGGTGGTGAACATATGAGCTGCGAATTTTTCCCAGTGCCCCGAACGTTCCCATAGTTCCCGGGCTAGAATCTGTGGCGCTTTGACCTCGCCATAGTCGTATTTACGCAAAACACTGCGCATGTATTGTTCAACCGCTTGAAATAATGCCCAACCTTTGGGATGCCAAAATACCATGCCAGGTGATTCTTCCTCGAAGTGAAACAAGTCCAGTTGTTTGGCAAGTTTGCGGTGATCTCGTTTCTCGGCTTCTTCCAGCCGTGTGATATAGGCTTTGAGTTGCTTTTTATCCGGCCAGGCAGTGCCGTAAATGCGTTGCAGCATCTCGTTTTTGGAATCGCCCCGCCAGTAAGCACCCGCGACCTTGGTCAGCTTGAATGCCTGCAGTTTGGATGTGCTGGGAACATGGGGGCCACGGCATAAGTCGGTAAATTCGCCCTGCTCGTAAAGCGAAAGCGTCTCGTTCGCTGGGATGTCCTCAATTATTCTCGCCTTGTACTCTTCCCCCTGCTCACGAAAGAATGCAATGGCTTCGTCGCGTGGCATGGTTCTGCGGTTAACCGGTAAATCTCGTTTGGCAATCTCTGCCATGCGTTTTTCGATCGCGCGCAAATCGTCTTCGGTAAAACTGCGTTTGTAGGCAAAGTCGTAGTAAAAACCATCGTCGATGACAGGGCCGATGGTCACTTGCGCATCCGGGAATAATTCTTTTACTGCGTGGGCCAGCAAATGAGCGGTTGAATGACGAATGATATCTAACCCGTCATCGTCTTTACCGGTGATAATGGCAATGTTGGCGTCGTTCTCAATCACATAAGCCGTATCCACCAGCCGACCGTCAACCCGGCCGGCAAGTGCGGATTTCGCCAGTCCAGGCCCGATATCGGCCGCGACATCGGCCACGGTCACCGGTTTGTCATACGAACGGACGCTGCCGTCCGGCAGTGTTACTTGCGGCATGGATCGAACAGGCTCAATAAATGTTCAGGCATATTGCGACGAGTCAACATCTACGCGTTAACAATTTCAGTTTTGATTGGAAGCGGTGTTTAAGAAAATGGTAGGCGCGAGTGGGATCGAACCACCGACCACTACCATGTCAAGGTAGTGCTCTACCACTGAGCTACGCGCCTGCCGATACCGCGCGGAAATTAACACAACACGCTATTTCGTTCAATTTGCCATTCAATTTGAAGGATTATTAACGCCCAAACCCAGTTCACGATGTTTCAGATTGGTAATCTGATCACGAATCTGGGCAGCCTCTTCGAATTCGAGATCCTTGGCATGGGCAAACATCTGTTTTTCCAGTTTACGAATCAGGGCGCCAAGTTTCGCCGGATCGTGATCAGTATATTCCCCCGGATTCTCGGCTGCCTTGAGCAGGTCCCTATTCGCCGGTTTACGGCCATAACGACTGCGCGGGTCGCGACCGACACCGTCGATAATATCCTTAACCGCTTTTTCGACGCCTTTTGGCGTGATCTTGTGTTTAAAATTATAAGCAATTTGTTTGTCACGCCGCCGTGTGGTCTCGTCAATCGCGCGTTGCATGGAATCCGTCACGGTATCCGCATACAGAATTGCCGTACCGTGAATATTGCGTGCCGCCCGGCCAATGGTTTGAATAAGGGATCGGGTCGAGCGCAAAAATCCTTCCTTGTCCGCGTCCAGGATTGCAACCAGCGATACTTCAGGAATATCCAGACCTTCTCTGAGCAAGTTGATACCCACCAGCACATCGAACTTTCCAGCGCGCAGGTCACGCAGAATTTCCACCCGTTCCACGGTATCGATGTCCGAATGCAGATAGCGCACCCGAACGCCGTGGTCATAAAGATAATCAGTCAAATCCTCGGACATGCGTTTGGTCAGTGTGGTGACCAGTACCCGTTCCTCACGCGCCGTTCGCTCCTTAATGGCAGACAACAAATCGTCGACCTGGGTCGCGACGGGACGCACCTCGATCTCAGGATCGACCAGACCGGTGGGTCGCACGACTTGTTCCACGATGGTGGTTGTTTTCGATTCTTCATACGGCCCCGGCGTTGCCGAGACAAATATCGATTGTGGCATCATGCGTTCAAATTCATCAAACCTTAACGGTCGATTATCCATTGCTGAAGGCAGCCGGAAACCGTACTCCACCAGTGTTTCCTTGCGCGACCGGTCACCGCGGTACATGGCACCAAGCTGAGGCACGGTGACGTGGCTCTCATCGATAAATAACAGGGCGTTGGGCGGCAAGTAATCGATTAAAGTTGGTGGCGGCTCGCCCGGTGCGCGACCGGATAAATAGCGCGAGTAATTTTCGATGCCTGTGCAGTAACCCACTTCCTGCATCATTTCCAGATCGTACAAAGTACGTTGCTCCAGTCGCTGGGCTTCGAGCAGTTTATCCGCCTGTCGCAACTGCGCCAGGCGTTCGCGCAACTCATCTTTGATCTGATCGATAGCGGCAATAATAGTCTCGCGAGCGGTGACGTAATGAGACTTGGGATAGATGGTCAAACGGGTGAGGCGTTCATCGACTTCGCCGGTGATGGGATCGAAATAAGACAGTTTTTCAATCTCGTCGCCAAACAATTCCACCCGCACCGCCAGGCGTTCGGATTCGGCCGGATAGATGTCAATAATATCGCCCCGCACACGGAACGTACCGCGTGAAAGCTCGATGTCATTGCGTGTGTATTGCAATTCCGCCAGACGACGCAAAATGGCGCGCTGATCGATAATCAGACCCTCACGCAGGTGCAAAATCATGCCGTGATAGGCGGCGGGATCACCCAGGCCGTAGATCGCGGAAACCGTGCCGACAATGATTGCGTCTTCGCGTTCCAGCAGCGCCTTGGTGGCGGACAGGCGCATTTGGTCGATATGATCGTTTATCGATGCATCTTTCTCTATATAGGTATCGCTGCTCGGAACATAGGCTTCCGGTTGGTAGTAGTCGTAATAGGAAACGAAATATTCCACCGCATTGTGCGGGAAAAAGTCACGCATTTCCGAATACAATTGGGCGGCCAGAGTTTTATTTGGCGCCAGGATCAAGGTTGGCCGGTTCACTTTTTGAATCACATGGGCTATGGAAAACGTTTTGCCGGAACCAGTGACACCGAGCAGGATTTGATAGGCTTCCCCATCGGACAAACCTTCGGTCATGGCTGCTATTGCGGCAGGTTGATCCCCCGCCGGTTCGAAGTTGCTTATCAGATTAAAAGGCCGCATGATTCAGATTTGTACTTCAATCAACGCTTATACGCATAAGTGCTTTGTTTAAGACGTAATAACGTATCCATATCAGGGTTTTAAAATGCACAAGTATCAATTGTCCCACGCAGCGGAAAGAATAAAACCGTCGCCCACTATTGTGCTCAGTGCGCGCGCACTGGAACTGCGCGCGGCGGGCAAAGATGTCATCAGTTTGACGGCAGGTGAACCGGATTTCGATACTCCGGATCATATCAAAAAGGCCGGCATCGATGCGATCAACAAGGGCATGACCAAATACACGCAAGCCGATGGAACGCCTGAAGTTAAACAGGCGATTGTCGATAAGTTTGAACGGGAAAACGGACTCACTTATGCGGCCAATCAGATTATCGTTTCCGCCGGAGCGAAACACAGTATTTTCAACCTGCTGATAGCGGTGCTGAACGCAGGGGATGAAGTGATTGTCCCCGCGCCCTACTGGGTGTCATACCCTGACATGGTGGCACTGGCCGGTGGCGAGCCGGTGATCGTGTCCGCCGGCATCGATCAGGAATTCAAACTTACCCCCGGACAGGTTGAAAAAAGCATCACCGAACGCACCCGCATGATTATTTTGAATAGCCCGTCGAATCCGACGGGCGCGGTCTACGGCAAAGACGAATTGGCGGCCCTGGGCGAGATGCTGTTGGCGCATCCTGAGATCCTGGTTCTGAGCGACGACATTTATGAACATGTTCTATGGGGCGCCGAGCCGTTTTGCAATATCGTAAATGCCTGCCCGGATATTTATGACCGTACAATTGTGGTTAACGGTGTTTCCAAGGCCTATGCCATGACCGGCTGGCGTATTGGCTATGCCGCGGGTCCTGCGCCGATTATCAAAGCCATGAGCAAGATTCAATCGCAAAGTACGTCAAATCCAGCGTCTATTGCCCAGGCTGCAACAACTGAAGCTTTGAATGGCGACCAATCCGCCATTGCGACCATGGTCGATGCTTATCACCAGCGTCACGATTATGTCGTCGGCCGGCTCAATGATATGCCCGGCATCAGTTGTTTGAGTTGCCACGGCACATTTTATGCCTTTCCAGACGTCAGTGGCGCAATCAAGGCAGCCGCAGATGCGAACGACGATATGGCATTAGCGGAAAAAATACTGACTCAAGGTGAGGTGGCCACGGTACCGGGCAGCGCGTTTGGCGCCCCGGGGTATCTCAGATTATCGTTTGCCACAGACATGGAATCGCTCGAAAAAGCCATGGACAGGATACAGAGGGTTTTAAGCTAACCTGTAGCAGTTATTGGTAGATTGTTAAGCAATGTTAATTGAAAATAAAATGTGGAATTTTCCACAGCCGGTAATTTGAACGGAGGCTAAGCTGGTACGCGGATAGATTAGATCACCAAAACCAACGATAGGTATGTCAAAAGGAGTAAAACATGGATGTTACAAAAACCGTTGCTATTTCATCTCTCCGTGCGCGGACGCCTTCGAAATCACAAGGTGGTTACACCCTGGTAGAAATCGCGCTGGTATTAACAATTGCCAGCATTTTATTTTCGATGGCCCTGCCCGCCTTTGGTGCCATCATGGCGCGCCAGCGACTCGCGGTAAGCGTCGATACATTGTTCACTGATTTGCAGCTCTCGCGTTCGGAAGCGATTACCCGCTCAAGATCGATTTTTATCTGTCGCAGCGTAGACGGTCAAAGCTGTATGAGCAGCGGCTCCTGGGACGATGGCTGGATTGTGTTCGTAGACGTTAACAAGAATAATCAACGCGATCAGGATGACCCACTTCTACGGGTACAACAGGCCATGCATAAATCCGTTGGAATTAACTTTGGCTCCTTAAATGCCACCGGCATCCGCTTCAAGCCCGACGGTACGGGGACTTTTAATGGCACATTCACATTCTGTGACATTTCGGGCAGTGTCGAGCCACGGGCAATTATCTTTTATTATTCGGGACGCCCGCGCTACGCTTTGGAACGCTCGGACGGTAGTGCGTTGGAGTGCGCGTAAACCAAAGATTTTTAACATCAGCGCCGGCGCGAGTCTTGACCCGGGTATTACAGGTCAGTAGGATTCGCCTGCTCCGTTCCCCGGTAGCTCAGTTGGTAGAGCAGGTGGCTGTTAACCACCTTGTCGGCAGTTCGAGTCTGTCCCGGGGAGCCACTTTCCCTTACCACCCATTGCTGCATAAATCAGGCTATAATCGCATTGAGATTGGCAGGGATACCTGATAGCTTTCCGTCCCTGAGTATTTAGCTAATGTATGCACCACCTATTGCCTTAACAGCAACGCGAGGATAATTGTATGCCAAATAAATTCAAACACTTAGGTATTGTTCTAGCTCTCTTCGGTTTAAGCGCGATACCGGCACAAGCTGACCAGGTGACCTATTTCGGTCAAACCGCGGACGGCAGCTGGTTAGTTGGACTGGACTATGGTCGCGTTGACGTCAAACGTACCGGGTTTAGAGATGCCGATACCTTTGGGTTTACGGTTGGCTACGAGTTTGCGCGTCCGGTTGGATTCAACGGTTCCGCTGCCATTGAGTTTGAGCTGACGAATTCGGACGATGGCGGTATTGGACGGGAAAGCGATTTTGGCGGCATTGGTGGTCTTGGTGCGGTTGGCGATTACGAAGCAGACACTGCCGGACTGTTTTTTGTCTACCGAACCGCCGGCGACGTATTTTTCAAAGGCAAGCTGGGCGCGGTTCGAACAGAACTCAATACCAGCGGCAGGCGAATTGGCAGTGTTCAGGATTCTGAAACCAGTTTCGCATTCGGCGGTGGACTGGGTTATCGCATCTCAACACAAGCTGTGAACATTAATATCGAGTTGGAAGCCGTCGCGACAACCGGTGACGACAACATCGACTTGTTGACTATTGGTGGATTGGTGTTGTTCTAGTTAGATCGTAGCGAATTCTTTCTCTTAATACTAAGATACTAAGCCGCAACACTCACTGATAGCTTGGGAGCCACAACAAAGTTAAGTTTAGCGTGCGCTTCACGCAGCGCACTGTCGACGGCGTGTGGCGTCGGTCCGCGCGCCAGAATAAATCCCGGATAAGCGCCACCTTCCGGCCAGGGGATAAGTTCCTGACCCGGACGCACATCGATAATCACCTGTTCAATGTAGCGAACCTGGCCGGCTGCGCGCACACCCTCTACCCGGCGCAACACCCCGTCCCGCTTGACAGGCAGCATCAAAACACCGGCTGCGTCGCCTGTTTTTATGCCGGTAATGCTGATCCTGAGCGCATTCTTGATAACGACTTCTTCCAGTGATTGACCAAAAATATAATCAAATACCCGGCTGCACTCGCCACCGATAGTTCGCGCCGCAAGTTCGATTATCCAAACACCTTTTTCATTCACCCGGCATTCTGCATGCACAGGACATTCACGCAAACCGTACGCGGTGCATGCATTTTGTACGGTTGCAAAAATGGCATTCTGAACTTCGTCTCTATGCCGTGACGGCGTGATGTAATAGGTCTCTTCAAAATATGGGCCTTCCCCCGCATCGGGTTTATCAAAAATACAAAACGGCGAAAAATGCCCTTGTTGCACGAATCCTTCTACCGCGACTTCGATACCAGGCACATAATCTTCGATCAGGCACTCGAGCGGTGTTACGCCTTCCTGGTCCAGTAGTGACTTCACCCGGGTCACTGCATGTCTGAATTCTTTAAAATCATTGACGCGAATCACACCCCGGCTGGCAGACAGGGCGAGTGGCTTGATCACACACGGGAAATCGACTTTCAGACTCGTTCTGTGCAGCGATTCAGACAGATTGAGTTTTTGAAATGCTGGCGTTAACAGCTTATGCCGTGCGAGACTGGCGCGCCCCAGGTCTTTAAAACGCGCACGCTTGCTACTGTCAGGGCTATTGTGCGGTAGGCCGAGACGCTGAGCGACCGCGGATGCCAGCTCGACGGTTGAATCGTCGGTGGCAATAACTGAACCCACCGCTACACCCGACAATGCCCGCAGGATGGTCTGCATCGCTCGCTCGCGATTCTGAAGATTGATGCGGATGCCAGTTACAGTCGATGGAATAACCGCTTCGTGACCGGTGGAAACAATAACTGGTTGAAGTCGAAGTTCGCGAGCAGTCCTTAAAAATGCGCTTAGACGATAAGAACCTGCCGGAGCGACGAATAATATGACATCACTCACCGGGTCGGCCGGGTTTGATGTTTACATAGTCATCTGACGCAGTTGTCTCCTGACTATAAGACTGAGCTATGCGATGAAGTTTATGTCCGCGCGGCACCGCAGCCTGCGCAACCGCCGCTACCGCCAACCGCTTTAAATACATTATTAAAAACAAAAGATGCATTGACGCCGTCATCGGCAAAGTCGATTTCCGCGCCACGCAGATAATTCAATGCAATGGGATCGACTACCAGTTTAAAACCACCTTCTTGCTCCAATACGCTATCCCGTTCGGTGTCCGACTCAGCAAAAGTCATGCCGTAAGTCATGCCGCTGCAACCGCCACCTGAGACATAGACTCGTACCGCAGTTAATTCATCATCGGCCTGATCGATTAATTCACCAATTTTTGCGCGCGCGCTTTCTGTTACTATCAAGTCCTCCGGCAGAATTTCCCGACTAAAATCAGTGACGTTGTTTGGTTCAGCGGATTCCATATTCATTGCAGCCTGTATCGTTAAAATGCATAATCAAATTATACCTGAATTCGATCGAGCTGTATTGATAGTCGATTGAATCAACCACTTCCGCATATTGCTCAAACACACAAACCTCATAAACTCTGACAATGGCCCGTCTGGTGAACTGTAGTGTCCTGAAGCACGAAGCGGAAGGACTGGAGAAAGCCCCCTACCCCGGCGAACTCGGACAGCGGATATTCGATAACGTATCCGCAGAAGGCTGGACCCAATGGCTGGAACGTCTGGCCACGATCATTAACGAAAATCAACTGTCCAGCGCCGACCCCGCAAGTCTGGAAGTGATTGAGCAGCACATGCTGGGGTTTCTTTTTGGTGAGGGAGATTTGGGCCAGTTACCCGCGGGGTTTACCACCCAACGAAAAAAATAACAGCAAGTATTAAGATATCCACGTTCGGCTTTCTGCAAGCCTTTTATCCGCGATTGATGCGTTTCGTTCCTCAACGCATCCTGCCTCGACTTGGACACGGAGAGAAATATTGGTGTTAATTATCCCAGTGGGAGCAGCGCCCTCGTCGTGATGAATGAATAAAATGATTTGACTACGGATTTATTTGCCGTATCAAACGCCGGGTATGTACAGGTTTGCCGTCCAGATAATGGTTCAATATGGCACGCGTAAGTAATTTGCTTTCACGCAGGTTTATTTCGTTTGGTTCTTGCGAATTGTGCATCGCTAAAAGGGTTTGACCGCTGACATTTAAACCACCGTTGCGTTGCCCAATTAATCGCACGGGTCCTTTGTCAACCAAATACTGATAGTCCATATTAAACTCTACTGCCACATGACTGTCAGCCTCGCAGTCCAACAACATAGCGTAGCCAATCTCGCGTAGTAAATCTCTCTCAAATAGCCGTAACATCCACGCGCGACTTGTATCGCTGCTATTATCGCTCAGTACACGTATTGCAGTCTCATAAGCAATATATAGCTGCTCGTGTGGATCGTACCGGTGTAAAAGCCGGGTTAGTAATTCGCTCAGATAAAATCCGCAAAACAAAGCCTGGCCGCGCAGCTCCTGGTATGGAACCGTCATTTCCGCGCTGGTAAGAATTGGTAACTCTCCGCGGCCTGCCCAACCGACTAACAATGGTTGAAACGGCAGGAGAATACCCCGGTTTCGCGATTTCAGACGACGTGCTCCTTTGGCGAGCACCGTTAGACGTCCGTACTGTTCGGTAAACAAATCCACCAGCAGACTGGTCTCGGAATAAGGCATTCGATGAATAACGAATGCCGCTTGAGATTGTGCTTTCACCGTTAGACAGATGCGCTAAATTTGATCAGAATAACCCAGGTGTTGAATGGCGCTCAGGTTGTTTGCCCAACCCTGCTTGACTTTGACATGAAGATTCAAAACGACGCGAGTTTCAAACATCCGTTCCATCTGCTTTCGTGCCTGTTCTCCTATGCTCTTTAGAGTTTGGCCTTTTTGACCAATCACTATGCCTTTCTGTCCCCGCTTCTCAACCCAGATCAAAGCTTCTATTCGCAATAGTTTACGATCACTAAAGCCAAAATCGTCAATAACGACGGCAGTGGCATACGGTAATTCCTGACCCAACCGGCGAAACAACTGTTCACGAATCAACTCCGCCGCCAGTGTTCGTTGCGTCCGGTCAGTCACCTGGTCTTGTGGAAAAAATGCCGGACCTTCGGGCAGTTTTGCGCTAATCGATTTCAGCAGGTCATCGGTATTGATTTCATCTTTGGCAGAGACCGGGACGATTTCGTCAAAACAATTCTTGTCACTCATCTGTTGAATAAACGGCAACAACTCCTGCTTGTCGCGGAGGCGATCGATCTTGTTAACGGCCAGGAACAACGGCACGGACAACTGTTTTAATTTATTCAATACCCATTCATCTTCTTTGGTCCAGCGCGGTATGGAACAAAGCTGAACAATTAAATCAACATCGATCAAACTGTGTTGAGCGGTTTTGTTGATTATTTCGTTCAGCGCGTTGCCACCGGATTCATGCAAACCTGGTGTATCGATAAATACGACTTGTCTATCCTGTGTGGAATGTATACCGAGAATGCGGTGGCGTGTTGTTTGCGGTTTGCGCGATGTGATACTGATCTTTTGTCCGATAAAGTGATTCAACAGCGTCGACTTGCCCACATTCGGCCTTCCTGCCAGCGCCACATAACCGGATCGGTGTTCAGTATTCATTCCTCGCCCGCAATAGCGTCAAGGGCTTTTTCAGCGGCGGACTGTTCCGCTTTTCGACGACTCGCACCTTCGCCGGCGTAATCCACACATTCGCTGTCGTTGCCGGTGTGGGATACACTGCACTGCACGATAAAATGCTGGTCATGCGACGGACCGGACACTTCGGACACTTTGTATTTTGGTATTGGACTGCCTTTTTGTTGTAAGTATTCCTGCAACCTGGTTTTGGGATCTTTGTCGAGTTGTTTTGGGTTAAGTCGATCGAGATGCGTCTGAAACGTGGTCAAAATAAAATCTCTTGCGCCAGCCATTCCGCCGTCCAGGTATATCGCGCCGATAACCGCTTCCAGCGCATCCGCCAGAATCGAATCGCGGTTTTGGCCGCCGCTTTTCGATTCGCCGATTCCCAGTAACAGATAGTTACCCAGTTCCAGTTCACGGGCTACCAATACAAGAGTTTCGCGCCGTACCAACTTGGCACGCAGGCGCGTTAGCGAACCTTCGGGGATATTGCTGAACCGGGAATACAGAATTTCCGCCGTGATAAAGCCCAGAATACTGTCACCCAGGAATTCCAGCCGTTCATTGTGTCGCGAGGATTTGCTGCGATGGGTAAGCGCTTGCCGCAGTAAACTTTGGTCGGAGAATTCATATTGCAGACGACGGCACAACGAATCCACCATCAACTGCGAGTTATTCATTACCGGTTCTTCATTTCAACCTCATTCTCAAAATCCAGCAATGCACTGATATTGAACGCCAGATGAATAACCCGCTCGTAGTTAATGGTCATAATGGTGCTGGTCTGGGTCTTACGGGTTTTAAACGCCTTTTTCAGATCGACGATCTCATGGGCAAAATCGATGTAGAGGATATTATCAAGCCGTTGAATCAACTGTCCTTTGGTTAAACGCGCGTTTTCGGGATCATCCGCCAATGTTTGCATGCCTTCCCTCAGCTTTAAATTATCCATGTAAGCTGGAAACAGTTTCATTCCTAACAGTATGGATCCGATGCCGAATACCAATAACACCAGAATGATCCAGAAAGACATCCCCTGCTGATTTTTCATAACGTGTCCTCGTGCGACTAATGTATGTTAACTCGTCAACAATAAGATAAAGTATCCCCTTTATCTTATTGTATTACCTATTCTATCCCATTTTATATCAAACCCGTTCTTGGTGTCCCAATTAAACCAGATAAAAAATGCGCGCCCAACCACGTTTTCATCCGGCACGAACCCCCAGAACCGGCTGTCGTTGCTCTGGTCACGGTTATCGCCCATGACAAAATAGTGACCGTCCGGCACGCGATACTCCGCCGCCCGGCTACTACCCTGATCTTCCAGAACAACATCGTGGATGGAATCGCCCAGCTTCTCGCTGTATCGCGTCGCCTGCTTATTTCTTTTTTCCGGTTGATCGAAAATATATTTCTCCGCATCTTCCAGCATGATTTCCTCGCCGTTGATGGTCAGTCGTTTGTTGTTATAGGCAATGACATCACCCGGTACTCCGACCACACGTTTGATAAAGTTTACTTTCTCATCATGGGGAAAACGAAAAACAATAACGTCACCGCGTTCAGGATTGGAATCGCCGATTAATTTTTTATGTACGATGGGAAGGCGAATACCGTAACTGAATTTACTCACCAGAATAAAATCACCAATAAATAAATTCGGCAACATAGACCCGGAAGGAATACGAAACGGTTCGACAATAAACGAGCGCAATACGAATACGAGTAACAATACCGGGAAAAACGCTTTAGCGTATTCTACAATGATCGGTTCGCGCGGCAATGCAACATGACTATTGTTGTCAGTCGTATTTTGTCCCTGCATATCGGTATCAGGCACAGTCGCCGATACGAGCCGATGACGCGAACTAAACATCCGATCGCCTAACCAGATCAATCCGGTAATCACCAGCGCAACAAATAAAATTAATGAAAAATCCATAAACTATCGCTCCGGTTATTCGCCACTAACCCGCAGCACTGCGAGAAAAGCTTCCTGCGGTATTTCCACCGCGCCGATTTGTTTCATGCGTTTTTTTCCTTCTTTTTGCTTTTCCAGTAATTTTCGTTTACGTGTGATATCCCCGCCATAGCATTTCGCAGTAACGTTTTTGCGCAGCGCTTTGACCGTTTCCCGCGCGATTATTCTACCGCCAATCGCGGCCTGAATTGCCACATCGAACATTTGCCTTGGGATCAATTTGCGCATTCGCGCCACCAACTCGCGCGCACGATACTGACTTTGCTCGCGATGCACGAGCACGGACAAGGGTTCCACCTTGTCGCCATTTATCAACACATCGACCTTGCACATGTTCGAAGGCCGAAATTCCAGAAACTCATAATCCATCGACGCATATCCGCGACTGACCGATTTTAACTTATCGAAAAAATCCAGCACGACTTCATTTAGTGGTAATTCGAAATCCAACAACGCCTGACGGCCATGAAAATGCATGTTCCTTTGGGTGCCACGTTTTTCCACGCACAAAGTCAATACCGCGCCCAGGTGCTCCTGCGGTACAAGGATGCGAGTGGAAATTATGGGTTCACGAATTTCCTGAATAGCACTCACATCGGGCAGGTCAGCCGGACTGTCGATCAATATGACCTCTCCGTCCGTTTTTTCCACTTCGTACACAACCGTCGGCGCGGTGGTAATCAGTTCCAGACCATGTTCGCGTTCCAGTCGTTCTTGGATGATCTCCATATGCAACATGCCGAGAAACCCGCAGCGAAAACCAAAACCCAACGCCTGGGACGATTCCGGTTCGTAAACTAACGATGCATCGTTCAGGCTCAACTTATCCAGCGCTTCTCGAAAGGCCTCAAAATCGGCGGAGTTCACCGGATACAAACCCGCGAAAACCGTTGGTTTGACTTCACGGAAACCCTCCAGCGGATTGTCCGTCGGGTTTTTTAGCGTGGTAATCGTATCGCCTACACGAGCACTTTTAATGTCTTTGATCCCCGCGATAACGTAACCCACCTCGCCTGCCTGTAATGCATCAACCGGTGTTCGCTTAGGTGTAAACACGCCGACCTTTTCTACCAAATGATCATGTCCCGTAGACAGCATTTTAATTTTCGTCTTTGGAATCAACCTGCCTTCTTTTACCCGCACCAGCGAGACGGTGCCGAGATAATTATCGAACCATGAATCCAGGATCAACGCTTTCAATGGATTTTCACGGTCACCAACAGGGGCCGGTAAATGCTGCACGATGGCTTCCAGCACCTGTTCAACACCGCGCCCTGTTTTGGCGCTGGTTTTGACCGCGTGGGTGGTGTCGATGCCGATCACGTCTTCAATCTCACGTAATACGCGTTCAGGCTCCGCTGCTGGTAAATCTATCTTGTTTAGCACGGGAATGACTTCCAGACCCAGGTCAATCGCGGTATAACAATTCGCGACGGTCTGTGCCTGCACACCCTGGGCGGCATCGACTACCAGCAACGCGCCTTCACAAGCACTGAGCGAACGAGACACTTCATAGGAAAAATCCACATGCCCCGGTGTGTCGATAAAATTAAGCTGATAACGCTGGCCATCATTGGCTTGATGGTACAAGGTTACGCTTTGGGCCTTGATTGTGATGCCGCGCTCACGTTCCAAATCCATGGAATCGAGTACTTGTTCCGCCATTTCGCGTTGGCTTAAACCGCCGCAATGCTGGATAAAACGATCGGCCAGGGTTGATTTGCCATGATCGATATGGGCAATGATGGCGAAATTACGAATATGGGGCAGGTCGCTATTGGACACCGGTTTCAAACTGGTATTGGCTGCTAAAAGTCAGATAGATGTTGATCGCCGATGTAAAAAGAGCGCCTTTGGCGCCTTTTGATACAAAATCGGATGGTTGTGGATCGAATCAGGTATAAAGCGCGGATTATACACGCAAAATTCAATTATCCCGGCCCGATTCGCAAATTCATGTGTCGAGACGAAAGCGCGATCCGGGAGTAGAACTCTAAACTCCGCTCATTGGGGTGATTGTTTGAGCGCGAGGAACAATGAACGCTCACCGCGTCTAATCAATACCGGGGTTGATTCGTTTTTATCCAATTGCGCCAGGATCATATCAACATCGTCAACTGTCGCGATTTCCTGGCTGTCAATTTGCAGAATAATATCGCCTTCGCGAATACCGGCACGGCTTGCCGGCCCTTCCGTTACGCCTTTAACCACGACACCGGAATCGATGCCCAGGGATTCGCTTTCCTGTTTATCCAGCTCTGCAAGTTCAAGACCGAGGGTATCACCCTGAGCATTGTCTTCGGGTGCAGGAACGTCAACAGCCACTTCTTCAACCGGTAGCTCGCCTATTTTCACCATCAGGGTTTGCTTGATGCCATCACGGACAATTCTCACTTTGGCTGTTTCACCCGCAAGCGTGGTGCCAACTACCGGGGGTAGATCGGACATTTTTCGGATAGCCTGACCATTGAACTTTACAATCACGTCACCTGTACGCAACTCAGAACTGGCGGCCGGACTGTCAGCCAGTATTTCGGTGATAAGTGCACCACTAGGCCTATCCATACCGAGTGATTCACTGAGTTCCTGGGTTACGGTTTGAATAGCCACACCCAGCCAGCCGCGCGAGACCTTGCCCTTGGTTTTTAACTGATCCGCGACCGACATGGCCATGCTAATGGGTACGGCGAAAGACAATCCCATAAAACCACCGGTACGGCTGTAAATCTGCGCGTTGATGCCAATGACGTCACCGTCCAGGTTGAACAACGGTCCACCCGAGTTTCCGGGGTTGATGGCAACATCCGTTTGAATGAATGGAATGTAGTTTTCATTTGGCAGACTGCGGCCTTTTGCCGAAACAATGCCCGCCGTGGCGCTGCTCTCAAAACCGAACGGCGAACCGATGGCCAATACCCATTCGCCGACTTCCAGTTTGTCGTCGTCGCCAATGTTTACCGGCTGCAGATTTTCTCCCTTGACTTTAATCAAAGCGACATCACTGCGCCGATCAGAGCCAATCACTTTAGCGGTTAATTCACGTCCGTCGGTCAAGCTTACGATGACTTTGTCCGCCTCGTCTACGACATGCGCATTAGTCAAAATGTAACCGTCATTCGAAATGATAAATCCCGAACCCGATGAGCGGGTGTTGCGACCTTCCGGCATCTCTTCAAAAAACTTATCCATGAAATCCTTGAACGGACTGTCGTCAGGTAAATCTGGAATGTCAGGTTGAGTATGATTGTTGCGCGGGGCGTTTGACTGGCGTGTGCTGATATTAACGACCGCAGGGGTGTTTGCCTGCACCAGATCGCGAAAATCCGGTAAGCCGTATTTGGCCGCGCTGGCCGTTGCAGAAAAACCCAGTACCATGCAATACACGGTACAGACGGTTATGGATCGCCGCCATCGCTTGAATATCGGTGTCATATGATCGTTATTCCAGTTCGACCGAGGCGCCGATCAGACTGACCGTCGCCTCGGGCACTTCGCCCATCACGGTAATTTGATAATCATCGATCATTGTACCAAAAGCGTGCACTGCGCCCATCTTGCTAAGGCCTTTTATTGCCTTTGTCCGGGAATGCGCCTGTAATTGTTCAATAAATACGGAAACCGAAGCCAGACCATCAGAGTACACCCGGTGTTCCATCGGCTGCTCACGCATCGGACTCATACGTTTAATCTCCCGGGACAAGATAAATCCGGACGGCATACGCGTGACTTTCCAACCCGCCACGTGCGATTCTTTCCCGGCGTTTGGGTCTTTGGGGCCAAACCATATCAAATCGTTCCGTGCCGTGATCGGCTGTAAATCCTGTTCGTTTATCGGCTTGTTGATAGCAATTTCTACAAAAGCATATTGCTCAATTACATTTTTTTCCTGATCCAACAAGTCGGCACGCAACAACAGGCCGGTTTTCGAATCCGCCCACAACTCGTAGCCGTAACGATAATCGTCTTTCGGTTGAATGCTGATACGTTGCGCCTTTCGATTAGCGATACGATCGAAACCGCCTGTTTTCACGACATAATGCTTGAATAGACGTTCCGTGTCCTGCGGCAGAATACTGGGGAAGTTTTTCTGAGCAGTTTGCCGGTATTGATGCACGCCCATTTTTTGCTCCGGCAGGTAACACCACACGCGTTCTTCGTCGCGAATAATTTCACGCAATGCGCCGTTGAGCGAAAATATCCGTTCCCTGACCACACCCTTATCCGCCTTGTGGATAACACGCATAGTCTCCAGATCACCGTTCTGATGATAAACAAAAGCGCCTGAATAACTCACCTCCTGTGACGCGCTCTGCATTTTTGTCAGCAAGTCGACCACAGACTCGTCGGCGACGGCGTGCGATAGCAGGTACAAACCGCTAGTCGCAATGAGTGTTTTTACGAATATTTTAACGATAATTGTGTTTACCCCCGGTTAACGCTTTCCAGCAATTGCAAGCATCTCACGATGTTAACGGCGTGTGTCATAGCTGACAAACTTGGCATAAGCAATCAACCCGTTCAAGCCCGATGGCGATGTAAATTCACCGTGTTCCACCAGAAAAGCATTCAAGTCGTTTTCGGAATCGGGTGCGCCGTATTCCATTGCGTATCGCCGCTAAAAACCGGGGATTGCAATGGGGTATTGTCAGCCACTATCGGCGCATCCGCAACGTCCGCAGTACCGGCCTGCTGTTGAAAATTCAATCCGAAAAAACAATCGCTGCCAGTGATGCCGCGATAGCAAGACCGCCTGCGGTTTTAGAAAACAGTTTTTCCGTTTGCTTGTCTTTTTCAAATGATATCGCTGCCAATGCGCCCGGTGCAATCCGGGTCGGTTCGCACTCAATTTGATCGCGTATCGCCTCGGCCAGGGAGCCATCCAACATCTTTTTCGTAACCCCCGCGTGTTGTCCACGCATTACATCACCAATTATGTGATAACGCCGCCAGGTGTCACCACCGGTTTCGTTGATAATCTGGTCTTTTATCGAAACTTGATTAG
>CBDCFT010000041.1:0-41584 GCA_965216365.1 Arenicellales bacterium
TCCCGCGAAACGCGACGAGATGTACCAAAAAATGCAGGACATCATGGAAGAGAGTGGCGCCTATCGCTTCATCACCCACGAAGCGACACCGGTTATTTATCGCAATAATATTACACCGGCTTTTAGACCCGATGGATTGCCCTTGCTGCGCTTCTTCGAGCCTGCATAAGTCATGATCTCTTCTTCGGTGGCGACTTCAACATTGCAGGTCGCCACCGGAGATGGCTACTCGCCGTTATAACGCGGAATCTCTGGATGCCAGTGACGTTCAAATTTCAATTCGCCGTTTTCCCGCACCGCTACCGAACCTGAAATTCTGTACGTGGTTTCAGTGGAAGTGAGTTCAGCCGTGCCGTCCACCTCAACTGTCCAATTACCATGATGAAAGCAAAGTTTGTGATCAAACCGGGTAGACGCGCTACCCGGATCATTACGTTTAACTTTATGACACGCATGGGTCTCAAATCCGAACTCCCAATCGATATCAGGATAGTAGATGCATTTAAACGGTTGCTTCCATTGAATCGAAAGCATTCCCGACTTTACATCGTTCGTTGCCCAACGCTCGAGTGGCGCAGAATCCTTCACTACAAATCGACCGTTATCAACGCTTTCTAATGGCTCCGGGAAATGCACCGGTTGCTCTTCGCTGGAATTCTCGCGTTCTGGAATCTCGAGATAAGTACCGGCCAGGTGCAGCGTTATTTGCGTTGTTTGCGGCGATGGCCAGATTAACGGCCAATAGGAATTGGATAGCGACAGGCGAATTCGATGCCCTTGGTTAAATCGATAAGCCGTATTCGGAAAAGTAATTACAAATGTTTGTGGTTTATCAGGCGTTAAACGAGACGGGCCATCCAGATTGTCATTCAGCGCCAGATTTCTTACCGCGTAGCTAATTCTCGCGACGTCACCCTCGGGCGAAACATCATTAAGCCGTGCCACCAACGTGGCCACCGATTGATCCGACTCCAGTTTAACGACAAACCGGATAGCGCCCATAACTTCTTTGGGTTGTTCAAGTATTTCACTGTCAAAGACCAACGATAATTCATCATCCGCTTTTTGATCTAATGGTAATCCTCCCGTACGTCCGAAATACCCTGTGTCGCCCGCCGTCATACCCACGAGTGCGGTTGGCACTGCCACCTTTTCCTGTTCAGAATTTCTTTTCGTGAGAAGCTTTCCGGGTTCGAACCAATAGGTCTGTGGTGAAATATTTTTAGATGGCCAGGCTAATTCACTGACCCACCGGCCCGGTCGCTTGTCGATCCTGTTATCCGGCCGAACGTATTCCTGCATCCAAACCCGTAATCGCGGTTCCAGATCGATACCATTGTTCTGGCCTTTAAGCCAGTAGTCCCACCACCGTACGGCTTCCTGTTGAAATCCTATCCCCGGCACCGGACATGCCTGATTAGGGTAATGATGCCCCCAGGGGCCAACAATACCCCAACATTGATCATGACACTGTGCCAGAAAATTCATCACGGTATTACTATAACGATCAACCCATCCGCCAATAAGCAACACGGGACACTGAATTGAGTTAGGAATTTCATTAACCGATCCACTGCGCCAGTACTCATCACGAGTCTGATGCCTTATCCAATTCTGAAGCGGGAACTCGATCTGTTCAAGCCGCTCCATCCAGACTTTGTTCCAGTCGCTTCCAACGTTACCGGGATCAGGCGGCGACGCTAGAATCACTGGCAATGTGGCGCCCCATTCGACGGTATCGGTTAACACACATCCACCCATATAGTGAATATCGTCTTCGAAGCGATTGCTCGTTGCGCAGACAGCAATGATGGCTTTCAAAGCGTCCGGCCGATTCGATGCCGTCTGTAAACTTGCGGTCCCGCCCCAAGACGTACCCATCATGCCGACCGTCCCGTCACACCATGATTGATCGGCAATCCATTCGATAACCTCGATCGCGTCACGTAACTCGTCGGAACAATACATGTCATTCATCACCCCCTCAGAGTCGCCGGATCCGCGCATATCGACGCGAACACAGGCGTAACCACAACGCGCGAAATACACATGATTGCGTTCGTCACGTATACGAACCATGTCGTGCTTGCGGTAGGGAATGTATTCAAGAATCGCCGGCATGGGCGTGTTTTTGCTCGATTCCGGCAACCATAGACGCGCCGACAAACGCACACCATCGGACATGGCAATCCAACAATGTTCAATTTCCTTCACACTAACCAGGGGGTTACCTGTAGCTCGCATCTCGATCCGCTATAACAATGTACGCCTGTACTCTGACTTACTGAGTCCCGCTTGTAGAGAAAACAATAATCGAACATACTCTCAAAAAACAAAAGCGCTAAACAAGTGATTCTCTACATCGTAAAACGAGTTGCCCTGGGCATATTAATTGTCATGTTAGCGGTAACTCTGTTGTTCTGCATGATTCATTTGGTGCCGGGAGATCCTGCACGAATTTTACTAGGCCCTCGAGCAACACCTGAACTCATCGCCAGTATGTCTGCCCGCATGGGCTTGGATTTACCTCTGCCCGTTCAAATTTTGCGCTTCTTTGGCAATCTGTTTCGCGGCGATTTAGGCATGGATGTCATCACCAATCGTCCAGTCGCATCCATCGTCTTCAGTCAACTTCCCTACACGCTATGGCTGATTTTCACCGCTATTTTCTTTGCCGCGTTAATCGGTATCCCACTCGGTTGTTACTCTGCACTACACCGCAACACCATAGCCGATCGTATCACCGGCATACTGTCCGTCGCCTGTATCACGATCCCGGCGTTTGTAGTAGCGCTTTATTCGTTGTTGATATTCGCCGTCACACTGCAGTGGTTTCCGGCGGTAGGGGCCGGCGAAAAAGGCGACTTCTGGGATCAGGTTTCACACCTTGTGTTACCCGCGCTTGCCATTGGTTTATCCTGGATTGGTTACCTGGCACGGCTGGTTCGTGCATCCATGCTGGAAGTCATGGGCGAAAACCACATCCGTACGGCGCGTGCTTACGGTCTTCCCGAACGCACTGTCGTTTACCGCTACGCTTTGAAACTTGCGGTGCTACCAACCATCACCGTTATTGGTGTTGGCATGGGTTTTCTGCTATCGGCCGCCCTGTTTACCGAGATTGTTTTTGCACGGCCGGGTATCGGTAAATTGATCTTCGATTCCATTACCACACGCAACTATCCGGTTGTCATGGGTTCGGTATTGATCAGCACTATTCTATTCGTTATTAGCACCACACTATCCGATCTCATCAATGCGTGGCTTGATCCACGCATCAGGGCTTCGCTTTGATTAACATACTTAAGCGCATAACCCATGAACCGCTAGGCCTGATTGGGCTGATACTGGTTATCCTTATCGTAACCAGTGCACTTCTGGCCAGCTTTATTGCGCCATACGATCCGATAGCGCTAAATATACTCGATCGTTTGCAAGGTCCATCGGCCAATCACCTGCTCGGCACCGATCAGCTCGGTCGGGATTTGTTTTCACGAGTGCTGTACGGCGGTCAGGTAGCGTTGAAAGTGGCGTTGATATCGATCGCAGCAGCACTCAGCATCGGTGTGTTGCTTGGCATGATTGCCGGATTCGGCCCCCGCTGGCTGGACAATATCATCATGATATTTTTTGACACCATCCGTTCTTTCCCCACGGTGATGTTCGCGTTAGCGACGGTAGCTCTGGTTGGCCCATCGCTGGAAACCGTGATCGCAGTAATCATTGTGACCACCATTCCAAACTATGGCCGCGTGGTGCGTACACAGACCCTTACCATCAAATCCAATGAATTTATTATGGCCGAACGTGTTATGGGTGTATCCACCCTTCGCATCCTCGCTATTCACGTGTTGCCTAATGTCATTGGCCCGTTGATTATTTTAGCTTCCATGGACATTCCAACAGTAATCGCCCTGGAGGCAGGTTTGAGTTTTCTTGGCATGGGTGTCAAACCACCCACACCATCCTGGGGCAGCATACTGAATGATGGTTTTACATTAATTCGCAACACACCCTGGCCTATCATCGCCGGCAGTATTCCGCTGGTCCTGATCACATTGGGTTTTACCTTTCTTGGTGAATCGCTGCGCGACCTGATAGATCCCAAACTGCGCAAGAGCATATGATGGAAAACGTTCTCACTATCCGCGACTTATCGGTGCACTACCACACCGATCGTGGCGAACTGAAAGCCATGCGGCACGTTAACCTGGATGTACCCGAAGGTTCCATTGTCGGCGTCGTCGGTGAAAGCGGTTGCGGCAAATCAACGCTGATTTCCTCCATCATTCGCTTACTGGCCGAAAACGCAATCATCCCGAATGGTGCTATCGACTTCGAAAGCCAGGACCTGCTGAAACTATCTGAAGACGAGATGCGCGCTATCCGTGGTGATCGCATGTCCATCATTTTTCAAGATCCGATGTCGACCCTGAACCCTGTGTTGTCCATCGGCCGGCAAATGGTCGACATTCAGTATCGGGATAAAAAATCCCAAGAGGAAAAAAATTAAACACTCCACTGACATGCTGGCCAGTGTCGGCATTCCCGACCCGGCCAACCGGCTCAAACAGTTTCCACACGAGTTTTCCGGCGGTATGCAGCAACGTATTTCCATTGCCATGGCGTTACAAGCCCAGCCTTCGTTGTTAATTGCCGACGAACCCACAACCGCGTTGGATGCGACGCTGGAAGTGCAGATCATTCATCTGCTCAAAGCGCTGCAGGAAGACATAGGTTGCTCCATTCTTTTTATTTCTCATCACCTCGGCGTTATTGCCGAGTTGTGTGACTATGTCGTGGTGATGTATGCGGGCGAAGTGGTGGAAGAAGGCACTGCGCGCGATGTATTTCATCGTCCCGCGCATCCTTACACCGAAAAACTGTTGCAGTGCGACCCTGCCGGCATCGCCGCCAAAAGCCGCTCGCTGCCAACCATCCCCGGGGAAATTCCGGATCTGGTGACCCTGCCGCCAGGTTGTATATTCAAAAACCGTTGTGAATATGTCATGACGCAATGCGACACCGAAGTGCCGCAATGGACCGAGTCCAGCAACGGCCACTTCGTTAGCTGTCACCGGAGTCTATCGTGAGCGAGGTTCTGCAAGTTGAAAACGTGCGCGTACGCTTTCGCGTCAAGTCGACTATGCAAGCGCTGCTACAACGCGTGTCCGACCCTTTTATCGATGCCGTGCGCGATGTTTCGTTCTCTATCGGCGAAGGCGAAACATTCACTCTGGTTGGCGAAAGCGGCTCCGGCAAATCCACTCTAGCGCTGGCGGTAGCCGGTTTGCTGCGGGCCGCGGAAGGATCGATCCGTTTCATCGGCGACGAAGTGACCACGATGAATGCTGCCGACATGCAAACCTACCGCAAGCAAATTTCCTTCATGTGGCAAAACCCGGTGGGGTCGCTCAGCCCGCGACAGAGTGTCGGGGCATTGATCACGGAACCCTACATTGTTCATGGTATGAAGGAATGTGATCTAAAAGCAGAGTGCGCTAGGTTGTTGAAAATGGTTGGCCTGCCCGATCATTTTTCCGAGCGCTATCCGCACCAGCTAAGCGGTGGCCAGGCACGCCGGGTCGGCGTAGCGCGCGCGCTGGCATTGAATCCGAAATTAATTATTGCCGACGAACCCACCGCTGGTTTGGACGTATCGGTGCAAGGCGAAATTCTCAACCTGCTCAACCGGTTGCAGGACGATCTTGGTGTCAGCATGTTTGTTATTACCCACAATCTGAACATCGTTCGACACATATCCGACTACACAGCCATCATGTACCTGGGCCGTTTTGTGGAACAGGGTCCAACCGACGATATTTTTTCTAAACCGCGTCATCCTTACACACTCGCATTACTGTCGGCGAACCCGGAGCCTGATCCAGATGCCGAAATCGGGCGCATAGAGTTGAAAGGCGAAGTGCCAAGTCTTATGAATCGCCCCCTGGGTTGTGAGTTTCATACACGCTGCCCGTTTATTGGGGAAAACTGCGATAACAATTTTCCCCCGTTACACAGTGTCAGCGACACGCACGTATTGACCTGTCATTATCCACGTTAAGTTCTTCCTATTGAACTGTTTGCGCAGATTGTCATTTCGAGCGAAGCGAGAAATCTTTATGTGCGAAATCTATACTTAGCTTATGAAGCGTAAGATGCCTCCCTGCGGTCGACATGACAAAGATTTATTAATCTACTTTTTCAGGTTATAGCGAATGGTCCAATGTATTGGACACCAGTGGATACCCATGCCTGACGGTGCGCGGCTGGGTGCACGACTGTGGCTGCCTGATTCGGCTAACGACGAACCAGTGCCTGCCATTCTCGAATATATTCCTTACCGCAAAGACGACTACAGCGCGATAAGAGATTCCACTACCATCGCCTGGTTCGCCGCGCGCGGCTACGCTTGTATTCGAGTCGACATGCGTGGATCCGGTAGCTCCGATGGTGTAATGCTTGACGAATACAGCGATCAGGAGATTGATGATGGCGTGGCGGTTATCAATTGGATTGCCCAACAAAGCTGGTGCGATGGCCAAGTGGCGACTATCGGCATTTCATGGGGTGGCATCACTGGTCTGCAACTGGCCCAACGCGCACCCAAACCTCTGAAAACAGTGATTGCCCTGGGCGCATCGGAATTTCGTTACTACGACGATGCCGGTTACTATATGGGTTGCATGGTCGGGCAGACCATCGGTTGGGCGGCGATTATGTTCGGATACAATACACGCCCACCGGACCCGCAACTGGTGGGGAACGGTTGGCGTAGACTCTGGTTCGACCGTCTTGAACAAGCCCCGCATTTTTTGGAGCACTGGTTAACTCACCAACGCGAAGATGACTATTGGCTGCGCGGAACAGTGGGCACTGACTACGATGCTATAAAAATCCCGATCTATGCCGTCAGTGGTCACGCCGATTGCTGGCCCAATACGGTATCCCGATTACTGGAAAATCTTTCCGTACCGAAGCGCGGACTACAAGGGGCATGGTGCCATCGCTATCCTCATCTAGGCATTCCCGGCCCCACCGTCGGATTTTTACACGATGCGGCGCGTTGGTTTGATTGCTGGCTGAAAGGCAAGGACAACAGCATCATGGATGAATCCACGTACCAGGTTTATATCCAGGACAGCGTGCGGCCTCAACCTTTTTACGAAACAAGGCCTGGTCGATGGGTTGGCGAGCAATGTTGGCCTTCGCCTAATGTCAGTATGAAACCCTACTATTTGGGTGAACATGTACTCCTGGAGTCCAATACCGAACAAAACCAAGTCTTAGCAATCTGTTCGCCGCAAACCGTCGGTCTGGCGTCGGGTGAATACATGCCGTGGTTTGCATTCGGTCCCGCTGATGAATTACCCAACGATCAACAGGAAGAAGACGAAGGTTCGCTGATATTCGATACACCCGTATTAGAAGATCCGATCCAGATACTTGGCAATCCCGAACTTGAGATAATGGTGTCCGCTGACAAACCGCAGGCACTGCTTGCAGTTCGCCTGTGTGATGTCTGGCCCGACGGCGCCAGCACCTTGATCACACGCGGGTTGTTGAATCTTTGTCAACGTGATAGTAAACGAAACCCTGAAGCGTTAGCGCCCGGGGAACTTTATGCCGTTACATTAAAATTAAATCACAGCGGCTATATAGTATTGCCGGGACACAAACTTCGGCTTGCGATTTCCACGAGTTATTGGCCCATGGCCTGGCCATCGCCCCGTAAAGCTACGGTCAGTATCGTAACCGGATCAACCCGGCTGAACTTGCCCGTTAGATCATGCAAAGCCGATGATGGAAAACTAACCCACTTCGAAGCGACGCAAACAGGCCAACCGCTGGCTACCACGATACTGCGAAAGGTTAAGCAAGAACGCTCCGTGCGCATCGACCCGGAAACCGGCGCTCATGTTTTTGAAATATTCGCGGACAACGGCAAACTGCGCTTCGAGCACAGCCAGCTTGAGATGGGTTCAAACAACTTACAACGATATTCCATTAAAGCGGACGACCCGCTATCCGCAAAAGCGGAATACGAGTGGGAATGGGGGTACAGTCGTGGAAGTGATTGGAGCGTTAGGACTTTTACCCGAACAATAATGACTTGCGATCTTGACTATTTCTTTTTTAAAGCAGAGTCGATAGCCTGGGAGAACAGCGAAGAAATCTTTCGAAAAAACTGGGATAAGAAATATCACAGAGATTTTTTCTAACGACTGTCAAACGGCATTGAAATACTATCATTATCAGCGTCAAAGTAATGAACATTTTTTGTTTTGCAAATTTGCTTTATTTTCAATATAAATCAAATGGTTACACGCGTGAGAAGTTCTAGAGAATTAGCAGCTTGTTTTCAGCTTGTGTTAATTCGGCAACTGTAATATTGGATGGTATATATTTAACGATAGAGGAACGAACATCATGATTGACTTGACTCGATTCGCGCGGTTTACGATCTTAGCGTTAACGCTCGGCGTGCCCTACAACCTCGTTACAGCACAGGACACTGAACCTGACGCACAGCAGTCCACTACCATTGGCGAAAAAGTCGATAAAGCCATCGACACTACGAAGACTGGCGCTGCGAAAGCCAAAGATGTCACCGTCGAGAAATCCAAACAAGCGTGGGATGCGACCAAGGAAGGCACATCGGAAGCAAGCGAGTGGACAAAAGAAAAATCCAAAAAGGCCTGGGATGCAACCAAGTCTGCGGCAGGTACTGTAGGTTCGAAAACAAAAGAACTCTATGAGGGCGCGAAAGAGACCGTTTCGGGTGATGCAGAAACCACGCCGGCACCCGTCGAGGAAGTTGATACCCAAACAAGCGAATAATCTAACCCGTTTCAAAACGGTGGCACGCTTGTGGTGAACATTCGAGTCGGCGCCGCATCAGCCGCCCTTCTAGTGTGGGCATTTTCCTGCGTGCATGTTGCTCGGGCGTGCGAGCCTTATGGTCTGCCACCGGACTTATCAATTCATCAGGCGACATTGCGGTTTTTGGAAAACCCATCGGTGCAACAACCCATCGACGTGAAACGCCTGGATTATGGTGTTATTACGCAAACCCTGTTCCACGTAACGAACCAAGTGCGCGCTAAGCGCAAAAGGAATCCCGTCAAATACCATGCGAAACTGGCGCAAGCGGCATGCCTGCACGCTCAGGATATGGCTATACGTGGCAAACTGGGGCATATCAACTCGCAAAACATAACTTTCAGAACACCTTATGATCGTGTAAGTGCAATCGGCTTTGTTGCCAATTCCGTCAGCGAGAATATCGCCGAGATGCCGGTGATTCAATATAAATCCGGAAAAACGTTTTATACACGAACGGAAAATACTCACACCATCGTGAGCTATACACCAAATGGCCCACCCATCGAACGCCATACCTATCTCGGTTTTGCCCAGTCACTGCTCGATCAATGGATGGATTCGAGGGGGCATCGTCACAATATCCTATCCGATAAAGCGGAGTTTACCGGTACAGCCTGTCACTACGCGGGCGCAAAACCAGATATTGATGTCTTATACTGCGTTCAGTTATTTGCCAATTAACTATACGTAGTTGTGACTAAATAAAAGGTTCACCGTGCCTAGCTGATACAAGTGGTTTTGGCGGTGTGCGCGCCGAACTATGGATTCAACACCACGACTTCGACGCGACGATTCAATTGGCGACCCTCACGATTATCGCTACCATCGGGATTCACATTCGGTGCAACCGGCCTCGATTCGCCGACCCATTGCGTGACAATGCGATCAGGGCGCACATTGCTAAATATGAGTTCTTCTCTCACAGTTTGAGCCCGTCGTTTTGACAACATCATGTTGTAGTTTATAGGTCCGATGGCGTCGGCATGTCCTTCAACCAATATCTTCCGAGATTGAGATTTAGCTTTCTTCAAAACAAAAGTTACCAACTGTATTTTGTCACGTGCTTGCTCGTTGAGCGCGTGACTTTCAAACTCGAAAAACAAGTCAGGCACCAACACTACAACGCCACGGTCATCCTCGCGTGTTTGAAGACCCATGCGATCGAATTCTACGATCAACGACTGGTTAACGGTTTGTATCGAAGCGCATGATGTTAACAACAAACAGTAAAAAACAAGCGCCAGACGATCTACTAGCATATCCCCTACACTCCTATTCCAACTGATAGTTTAGACAATGCGTCGTGCTTCGATGGACACAACACGACTTTCGGTCGGATCTGACACCTGGAATGTCATTCCATACCCAACTGCAAACGGTAATAATGGTTATAAATCATTATTTCTGATTTTTCTGTGAACAAGTTCACAAAAATAAACAAGTAGTTGAGTACGAGGTGCAAATGTTCGAGCAGATTAATGTTGCACTTTGACTTACCAAGCCAAGTCAAACGCGATAGTTCAAGCATACTGCAAGCCACCGATATCCCCACTAAAGTAGTTTTCCAATGGCTGATGAAAGTTGCAATGAGTGCTTAACCTGGAACGGACTCACATTGTTTGCTTTGCTCGATCAATGGATGGATTCGATGGGGCATCGTCACAACATCCTATCCGATGACGCAGAGTTTACCGGTACAGCTTGCCACTACGCGGGCGCAAAACCAGATATTGATGTCTTATACTGCGTTCAGTTATTTGCGAATTAACCGAATCCGAATATCGGAATTCCTACAGTGCAATTCGTTGCACCCCTCTATTAAAACCATCCATCTAATGTTGACATTTTATAAGTCAACATTACCTACTATTTGCGTTATTATGGACGGTCAATCGTATATGCATTATGAGGGTTAACAAGTGAATCGGATTACTTTTTTTACGCTTTCATTTAGTATCGCTGTTGCGTTTATTTTCATGAACAATACAGCTACCGCAGAAACTATAACCGTTTATAAATCCCCGACATGCGGCTGTTGCAAAGGTTGGGTTGATTATCTGCGCGATGAAGGTTTTACCGTTGAGACCATCGACACGGATGTGCTCACCGAAATCAAGGCGGAACACGGACTAACGGATGGGCGACTAATGTCATGCCACACCGCGTTAATTGATGGATACGTTGTCGAAGGCCACGTGCCGGTTAGTGACATTCGGCGCCTTATCGAAGAAAAACCCGATATTGTTGGAATCACTGCACCCGGGATGCCGCAAATGTCACCGGGCATGAACAGCCTTATCCCGAAAGACTACGATGTTTTGAGCTTCAATAAAGACGGCGAAGTCGAATTATTTAGCAGATATTAATCGAAACCGCTTCTGCAATCCGGGTTGCATCCTTTGGGTTCAACGCTCAACGTTTTTTGGCCTGGTTATTGTTAATCGACAGATCACGTTTTTCGCTCGCTACCATGACTAGATTATCATTCAAACGTGGCCTGCCCTGAACAGCTCTCAATGCATACAGCGCAATTTTTCCCTACTCAGGCATATCACAACCCATATGTAAGGATAGTATTTTAATGAACAAGAACAACGCTCGTTATAGATTTGAACTCTTTTTAGAGATAGCAAGAGTATGGAAGGATTCCAGAGTAGTAACAGACCTAGTACAGATGCACTCAATGCAATTAGTGATTGGACTAACAAAGATCCTGATCGCTCCTATGAAACGTTGGAAGATGATGACGATCAAATTTTGATTGAGTTGAACTGGAACCAATCCGACAACTGCGCTGCGCCCGACTTGGACAGCGCCTGCAACAAGTTTGGCGTAACTCGTACTTTTACAAAATAGAACCAATTAGGGACAGCCACCGTTGTCTATTTATCTAGCGGTGTTACTGGGAAATCCATCGCATTCCAGGCGGCGACGCCACCTGCTAAACTTTTCGCATCGATTCCGTGTTCGCGTAATTCGGCGGCGGCATCTTGGCTGACCCAAAAACCGTACGCACAATAAACAACAACGGGTCGATCTTTTGGTAATTCGTCGGCCCACTCGGAAACACGGTGTGAATCACGCCACGGCGTCTCCAGAATTCTTTCACCTGATCGTTCGCGATCATCGGTGTGACGCACGTCGAGCACAAAGGGTTTGGTATCGGAATCGTCCAACATTGACTTCAATTCGCCGACATTGATCTGATTTGGTACTTCTGTAGCCACTGAAGCATCAGACGTATTTAAGGCGCGTCGATAACGCGCATTGACTCGTCCCCAATGAATGTTCTGCATAAAAGCGTGAACGTAAGCACTTGCGTTAGAACCGAAGTCGATGTGATAAGCATGTTCGTACATATCGAGTGCGAGAATTGGCGTCGCACCTGCAAGATTGTGCGTGTGTTCGTTAGACCATTCGTTCGTGAGTCGGTTAAATCGCTCCGACCATACGAGCGTTACCCAGCCTGAACCACCGGCTAATGCTTTTCCCATTGCGGTAAATTCTTCTTGCCATTCCTTGATACTGACAAAGTAACGCTCAATGGCCTTCGCCAGTTCACCACCCAAAGCCTCGCCACCCTCTTCTCCGATGCTGTCGAAATAAACTTCGTGCAAAATCACGGAATTAGCAGCGATAAGTTGCTCACGTTTAGCTCCATTAATATCGAATACAGACGCTGAACCCCAATCTAAACCCGCCAAACGTTTCTCGACAGCATTCAACTTTCGCAGTGCACCGCCATAATTATTTTCATAGTGGCTTTCGAGCAGTTTGTCCGACAGGCCGATCAGTTTATGCGCTTTGAACGGTATGGGTTTTACAACGTGCGTTCCAAGGATGGTTTCTTTTTGAGTCTGATGGGTATTCATTTATGTCCTCCTAAGTTTTATGGATCCTCTGATTAATCCAGGTTTGTCATTTCGACTATAGGGGGAAATCTTATAATTCATTGATCAACAAAGCTTATTTAGAACAAAGATTTCTCGCGTTGCTCGAAATGACATTTTTATCAGAGCTTACTTATATAAGTAATTGGTAAATCAATCCCGCCAGCGCGGCAAATCCGATCGTGGGCATCACGCCGATGCGAAATCGCATTAAGCCTATGAAGGCCAGAACACCAAATATTCCAGCCACCCATTCAAAGTTCCCGTCAAATCCCGATGGCCATAAAACGTAGTAGCCAAAAAATACGGCCAGATTAAGAATGACGCCAACCACCGCCGCCGTAATGGCGGCAAGCGGTGCAGTAAACTTTAAATCATCGCGCGTTGCTTCCACGGCTGGCGCACCCGCTAAAATAAACAGGAATGATGGTAAAAATGTGAAAAATGTAACTACTGTCGCCGCCACGACGCCGCCGAGTAATAACGATTCCGTACCGAAGATCGCCTTGGTCCATCCGCCGACAAATCCAACAAACGTCACTACCATGATGAGTGGTCCCGGAGTGGTCTCACCCAGCGCAAGACCGTCAATCATCTGTGGCGCGGTTAACCAGGCATAGTTTTCCACTGCACCCTGATAAACATAAGGCAGGACCGCGTAAGCCCCGCCAAAAGTGACCAGCGCCGCCTTGGTAAAGAACCAGCCCATTTGTGTCAGCGTTGCATCCCAGCCATACAGTTTCATCAACATCGCCATACTCACCAACCAGGCGCCAATCCCAATCGCCAGAAACCAGATCAAACGAATCCATTTGAAACGCGCATGTTCAGGTGGCGCCGTGTCATCGTCGATGACATACCCGTCATGACTCTCAACAGCAGCCGCGCCATGACTTTGCGATGCCGTTAACAAATGGGGAAATGTATATCCAACGACGAGTCCGATCATCGCTGCAGTAAACACAATATAGGGAAAGGGAATGTTCAGGAATGCAATGGCTACGAAAGCGGCGGCGGCGATAGTCCAGTGCAGTGGATTTTTTAACGCTCGTGTGCCAATTCGATAAGCAGCAAATAAAACTATGGCTGTGACTGCCGGCTTGATTCCATAAAGAATGCCTTGCACTACCGGCACGTCGCCGTAGACGAGGTATACCCATGCCAGTGCACATAAAATAAATAACGACGGCAATACAAACAAAACGCCAGCAACGATGCCACCCTTAACACCGTGAAACAGCCAACCGATATAAGTCGCCAATTGTTGCGCCTCAGGTCCTGGCAACAGCATGGTGTAGTTAAGCGCGTGTAAGAAACGATGCTCGGATATCCATCGTCTCCGCTCAACCAACTCCTGATGCATAACGCTGATTTGTCCGGCAGGCCCACCAAAACTGATGAAACCCAGCTTTAACCAAAACTTGAACGCCTGCAAAAATGAAATTGAATCGGTGGACGCAACCATCACTGCAGTTTTATCTTCTGTACCCGGTTGCGCCAACATCACTCGCCTCGCCCGGATAACGTGTATGCGGCGTATAAGTTATCCAGCAACACAAAAGCACGTTTCACAAACGCGTCATCGTCATTTGACTGATGCTTCGCGCCGGACAACATCGCTACAAATCCCGCGCATTCGGCAACCGAAACACCCCCAACGTCAAGAAAATGCACCAGATCACCAATCTTAGACAAAGCAACATCTGTTTCAAGTTCGAAGCTTCTGATCAACACCTCGAAAGTCACAAATTCATCGACGTGACTGAACGTTGCGCCGTCAAAATCAAATCCGATTGCTTCGGACGGACAATCTTTTGGCCTTTTTAGCCAAAGAAATTTAGCCTTGGGATCGATATGTCTTTTTATTAACCATACGGACGCAACCCGATCTACCCAGAGATTGACTCGTGTTGCCCATGTTTTGTTGCGAAACTCAGAACGCGTTTTAATCTCAATGACCCCCGTACTCGCACTCGGCTCATCCGGAGAAAAGTGTCTATTCAAACTGGCGCTGACATCGTCCATGGCTTTTTGCGCATTGTTTTGCGCAACATCTGGAAAAAAATCGATCTGAGTAATCGATTCCAGCTCACGCCTAAGTTGTGCTTCCTCCCGGCGTGCTTTGGGTTCATCCATCTCCGTGAATTCTTTTTTCAACGTACTCGCGCGATCGTTCCACGCAGCGTATTCAGACGAGCGGTCAAACAGTAATTCAAATTGCGCATCGTCGCCCTCCCCCATGGCGGATGAATGCTGCAAAATGTATGCCGTGCCTTGCAATTCACGCACCGCACTGGCTTGTTGTTCAAATATTGCCCGGTGTTCCAGCGTTTGTGGCAATACATAAACGCCATCGCGCAAAATCCCCGCTCCACTGGCCTTCAATGCCCGCCAGATACGCATCCGCGGTGTCCCGCTGCGGCCTGGCAAGCTGGTAACCAGAATGAGCCAATTCGAATTCATGTAATGAACACTACATTATTGTAGTATTCATTACAACATGATTGATTTACTGAAAGAAATTGCTCACCGCCTTCCCTGGCAGTGAGGCTTTTACCTCCTTTACGGTTGAGAGGAGTCTATGATCTGAACTGGTTTCGGACACTACGCCGGCTTATAAACAAGCCTGTCAACAACATAACCACTAATAAACTGGCTAGAAATCCAGGTTCAGGCGTGCTGCCGCCATTGAATTGATTGCCCGATTTTCCGTAGGCCAGCTTGCTCACGCCTTTCACTTTTTGCAGAGGAACGGGCATGGTTTCAGTATTTTCGGTATCAACGTTGTAGATTTTTTCTGACACGGCTACGAAGGCCGTCCAGCGTGTCACCAGCGAAAACGTTAAGCCCAAGTCGACAACTTGCTGTTTAATCGAATCGAGTGAAATTGACGATCCGGAGGAAGTCGCCAGTTCACGCATTGCGTCCTTGATAGCGGCCCGCGCCCAGACCAATGCAATGGCCTCGCCTTCATCGCTTTTTTCTTGCAGTTTCAATTGCAACGGCGTACTGGCTTTGCGCCCGTTTACAAGACCGTTAACGGTAATGACGTAATCCCCCGCTTTTGCAAAACGCCCTTGTATACGAACGGTTTGCCCGACGAATAGATCGGGAATTCGTTGCGGGTAAATCTCAGTCACTTCAAGTTCGCCCCAATCAATTTCGATATCCGTTAGCACCGGCGATTGCAAACGCTGCGCCAATTCGTGAGCGACGTCTTCCACGCTCTCTGTCGGATCCATATAGTGGGTGAAGCCACGCCCCATACGTCCCATCTCCGATAAAAGATAACGATTCACCGCGGTACCGACACCGAAAGCAAACAAACGCGCATCGCCAATGCGTTCTCGGATCATTTGCAATATGGTCGCCTCGTTGCCGATGTAACCGTCAGTCAGGAAAGTCACCAGACGGATAGTATTTTCCGGCACCGGAACATCCAGTGCCTGACGAATGCCACTCGACATCTCGGTACCGCCCATGCCACGCAGTTGATCGGTATAGCGAATTCCCTTTTGAATATTTTCCGGCGTCGCTATGAGCGGGTGACGCGAAAACTCCGTGGCTGCATCACTAAACCGAATTACGCGAAACGTGTCGGTCGAACGCAGATTACGCAATGCTTTGCGCATGAATGCCTTACTCGCATCCATGGGCAAACCATTCATGGAGCCGGAGCTGTCCAGAACAAAAACCATTTCACGTTGTGAAATTTCACTCTGCGCCGGCACCTTAGGAGGCTCCAGCATAAGACTGAAAAAACCACCACGCTCGTCGTGATAACTCAATAATCCAGCCTGGGTTTTTTCTCCCGCAAGTTGATAGCGAAATATAAAATCCTGATTATCAATGACACGATCATCGGTCAACCGTACCTTCCAATTCGATTCACTTTGTGCATCTGTCACCAAGGCATGTGTCGGACTTTCCGCAAGCGCGATCGGCATACCAGCGTTGAGCGATATTTGTATCGATACGCGATCGGGGTCGATGTGTTCAGGCAAGTCGACACCGTGAGTGGGTGGATAAGCCGGAAGCGCTTCCAATTCCCACTTGCCAAACCTTGTTTGACCATCGGCTTGTGCTTGCTGATCGACGCTGACATTCGTGGATAACGCTAACTCATCGTCTGGAATCTCAGGCAACTCTTTTGTCGGCGCAACATCCGCGCCAGACGGTTGATAACGCGACCCGACCACCAACGGCACCACCAGTTCATACAAGCCATCCACTTTATTGACGGTCTGTACATATTTCAGCGTCACGGTAATAGGATAACCCGGCGTTAAATTGGCAATATCCTGGGTAAACATGTTGGGCCGGTGTTGGCGCAGCAACGCGGCGCTTTTGCCCTGGGATTTGGCTTTTTCGAATGTCTTCTTAGCCTGTTCCACCGGTTTGATTTGAGCGCGCACAATTTCATCGACGACACGCATTTCCATTTCAAACACCGCGCTATCTTTGTTCAGCGGAAACAGATACTCGGCATGCACCGCTTGGTCCAGCGGGTTAGCGAATTTTTGTGTCACGGTTACAGTTACTAAATCGCCCTGGATATCGGCATCGATGTCCGTTTTCAAAATAGGGAATTGCACAGTCTCACTTCCTATTGTTGCCTGCACGCGACCACTGAGCGGATCTTCGTCACCTTGGGCCATTGACATAAGCCCCGATAGTAAGAAAACAGAATAACGAATACCCTTACGCAGTTTTTTATATTTCATAGTCATACCTTTTTGATGGATTGAACAAACGCTTGCATCGTCTCCCTGTCCGGATGTGGGATTTCCAACGCTCGCGCGACAGCGCTATCGAACGCGTGCACAGGCAATAAATCGGATGACCAGGGACTGACGCGTTGCACCATGGTCCATTGGCTGCGTGGCCGTTGAAACCACAACCACACCACATGGGCGACACTGGTCGTAACTTCTCCAGCATCCGAAACAAAAGTCACGGCGACACGCCACTGCCGACCAGACTCATCGACACTGCGATAAATCGCGGAGGGAATGACATTACGTGCAATCCCGAGATACCGAACGCGGTGTCCGCTGCCACGCAGACATTCGTCCGGCGCATGCAAATGACGCAGCGGCGCGGAAGTTCGTACCAGCGTTAACGTGTGTTCGCCATAATTCGTGCGTGTAGCATGGCCGCCGTAACGTTCGAAATAATTTACCTCGCGTGCGGTTAAGGGTGATGGAATGCCGGTTTGATCGTTTAACCACACCGGCAACTCGGGTTTTGTTACACCCGTGGCAACGTCAATGGGCTGCGGTTTTACCGTCACAGCGACGACAGAAACAATCAATAACGCCAGCGCTCCAGCATATTGAAACTTGAAAGATCGATTGGGAACCTGCCTTTTTTCTACTGTATCTGGAGAAACAATCCTTTTGTGCTGTATGCAGTTCCGCCACCAAAACAGCAACGGGAATACCCCTATGGCCGTAGTAAATAATCCAATCAATTCATGCCAGGGCGCGGCCATGACGTCGACATTCGCAAAGTATTCGGGGTGCGCCAAACCCACAGCAAGCATGGCAATGCGTATGACATTACTGACTAATGCGCTGAATAATGTAACCGCAAGCCCGGTGACAGCTCGCCAAAGCGATGGTTGCGCTAGTACGGCCATCACCGCGAACACAATTAACAACAGAATCAGCACACGCGCCCCGGAACATGGCAGATCGACCAGGACGTCTTGTTGCGCGATTAAAATGCGAACGCCGTTACAGATAACGGCATCCGGACCGAGTTTTAAAACTTCGCATGCACCCGCCGCGGACAGTTGCTGCAAACCAAAGCCAACACTGCGTTGCAGTACGCGCTCCAGTGGCAGGGAAAACAAAAACAAAAATGACAGCCACGCTGGTGAAACTGCGCGCTTGCGCTGCGCCAGGCCTGTCCATTTGCCGATGGCATAAACATCGACCACTAAAGTCAATGCGCCGATGATGTTGACACCCAAAACCTGACTGACAAGACGCACCAGTGCACTGCACATCAGCAGAGTAAGTGGTGACAACCCGCTTTGCGTTATGCCAATGCGTCGACTCGATATGCTGTATAAAGACAATGCTACAACCATCGGCGCGATCCAGACACCGTAACTGGCGTAAGACACATCCAGCCAACTGTTGGCCAGCCAGATGGCCGGGTCGATGGCTACCAATAACGCCGCGCCAATCAGCACTGTATTGATTAAATAAGGATGTATTGTCTTGATCACCGACGTTACTTTTTCTGAGAAACGGTGGTGAGTGTGCTATCCCGCGATGACTAACTCATCGCGACCAGGACACAAATTCGCTGCAATTGTGTGCAAACTTGGTGCAAAGAGATTTTCTTTGGCTTGACTGCTCTACAATACGGCAACTCATTCTAATAGACGAAAAACTGTGACTACGATTCTAGTCGTCGATGACGAACAACATATTCGCGAAGTTATCGATTTCGCGCTCAAGCAAAATGGATTCAATGTGATTCACGCGAGCGATGGCCGTGAAGCGCTGGATTCGGTGAACAACCAGTCGCCCGAACTGATTGTATTGGATATTTTGATGCCGGAATTGAGCGGCACCGATGTATGTCGCGAGATCCGCAAGACCTCCAACATCCCCATTGTGTTTTTATCGTCCAAGGATGAAGAACTGGATAAAATTCTTGGCCTCGAACTGGGCGGTGACGATTACCTCACCAAACCCTTCAGTCCAAGGGAGTTAGTCGCGAGGATAAAGGCCGTGTTACGACGTGTCACACCAGATGGATCCGCGAACAACACTCCACTGCAACACGGCAGCCTGCAAATGGATATCGAACGTCACCAGGTACATTGGAATAGTCAACCCATCACGTTGACTGTGACCGAGTTCGGCATGTTGCGCACACTTCTGTCGCGCCCTGGTCATGTTTTTTCCCGCGATACGTTAATGGACAATGGCTATGAGTTGCATAAAGTCGTCAGCGACCGCACCATCGACAGTCACATACGCCGTTTACGACGCAAATTTCAGACCTATAACGTCAATATTGTTGAAACAGTGCACGGTGTGGGTTACAAACTGGGGCAATGCGATTAGTGGCCGGAAAGCATTTGTTCGCGAGACTGCCGATTGCTACTGCATCGCCAGCACTTCCACCGTCCCTGGCGGTCGCAGCTCGCTCCTACACCACTATTCAAATATTCTAACCGAACGCTCGTGTTGAGTAGGAGCCAGCTTGCTGGCGAATGTTCAAACTGGGTTCTCTCGCGGGCTAATTAATTAAGGCTTACCAAGAATTTTGTGTATTTAAATAAATGACCAAATGGCGCCCACGTATCGGCGGTATATTATTGCTGGTGAATCTAGTCGTGCTGTTACTACCGTTGGGCGGTATAGCCGTGCTGCGTATTTACGAGAGCGCGTTGATTCGACAGACAGAAACGGAGCTGGTTGCGCAGGCCGCGTTTATTGCGGCCAGTTACCGCTCGCTACTGCGTCGTGAAACCCCTCACGCGTACAACAACCCACAATACGGCAAACCGATTAGCGAACAATGGCGAGATGATCGCGTCTGGAAACCACGCCCTGCCCTGCTTGATTTAGCCGATCAAACCATACTGCCTGCGGTGCCGGATGCGCAGCAAACCCATGCTGCGGATGTGGACGCCGAACACATTGGCCGCTTGTTAACACCCGTCATTCAGGATGCGCAATTGGTAACTTTGGCCGGCATTCGCCTGGTTGATGCCGACGGTATCGTGGTTGCCAGCACAGGCACCGAGTTGGGCATGTCATTACTGCATCGCGAGGAAATCTCGCGCGCCTTGAGCGGCGAAACCGTCAGCGTGATGCGAAAACGTATTCCGGACGAACCAAAGCCTTTACTCTCATCCATCAGTCGCGGCACACGCATTCGCGCGCACGTTGTCATGCCGGTGACGGTCGAAGGTCGTGTCGTCGCCGCCGTATCGCTTGCACGCACGCCAAAAAACATCGCCCAGGCACTTTATGGCAAACGCATTCCATTAACCATCGCAGCGATGGCGTTGCTCGTTATAGTCGGACTCTTGACACTATTCACAACGGTAACGATTCGACGCCCCGTTCAGCAGGTAGTTGAACAGGCGCGTCGTGCGATTGCCGGACAGAAAAACGCCGTTACCCCATTAAAACATCCGGTCACCCGGGAAGCTCGGGAACTATCTCACGCCGTCTCGACACTGGCGCAAACCCTGGAGCAACGTGCCGAGCACGTGCGCAATTTCGCCAACCATGTATCCCACGAATTCAAAGCACCCATCACATCGATCCTTGGCACCGTCGAATTGCTGAAAGACCATGCCAATAACATGAGCGACAATGACCGTCTGCGTTTTTTAAACAATCTTGAAAGCGACGCTACACGCCTGGACAGTCAAATCAAACAATTATTGCAACTCGCCCGCGCCGGTGTGTTGCCGGCAGATGAAAGTCAATGCGATATGCAATCGGTGTTGCAAGAAACTCAAAACATCTTTGCGGCTACCGAACTACAAGTCGATATTCCTGAACCTGTTACCCTCGGAGTAAAAATTGAACACGCGACATTGGTGTCTATTCTTACCAGTTTATTGCAAAACTCAGCGCAACACGGTGCATCGACAGTTCACGTCGCCGTAGAAACGGATCAGTCGAGCAAAAAAGCATTGATTCGCGTCAGCGACAACGGCCCGGGCATTCCCGAAGGCAATGCTACGCGCATATTCGAACCGTTTTTTACCACGCAAAAACAAACGGAACACAGTGGCCTTGGATTAGCCCTGGTACAAACCCTGATACAAGCCCACCATGGCGACGTGTCTTTGGAACAAGCCATGCCACACGCGGTGTTTCGCATCGAATTACCCATCGCCAACTGACATCATACGGCGCAATGCATTGCGCCCTACCCATCTACCGCCCCAATTCTGATAAATAATTAGAACATCCAGACTCATGAATCCAACGACAATAATTGTTACAGTCGGGACACTCCTTATAGTAAATTAGAAGAACGTCATCGTTGGACATTAAAGTCAAAACCGGCCTTCCTGGTAATCCTTAAATGCCTGCAAGACTTCGTCTTTTGTATTCATGACGAAGGGACCACCGCGTGCTACGGGTTCGTTTAATTTTTTCCCTGCTACTAACAACAATCTCGTGTCGTCTTTATGTGAACGTATATGTACTTGCTCACCATCATTCAACACGGCCAATGTATTTTGTATTATGCTTGTGAAATTTGCGCTGTTATCGCCACATACTGATGCTTCGCCATTAGTAACATAAACAAATGCACCGTGGAATTCGGGTACTAGTTCGACAAAGTCGGTGTCCAACGGCAATGTCACGTCTAAATACAAGGGTTGGGTTAACACGTCCGTCACGGGGCCACTCGTCCCTGCACTCGTCGTACCCGTAATGACTTTGATCTCGACACCACCGTCTCGCCGCTCAACGGGAATCGATGCCACATCGAACTCACGGTATCGCGGCTCGGTCATCTTGTATTCGGCAGGCAAATTCACCCACAACTGAAAGCCCGACAACAGGCCATTCTCTTGCTCCGGCATTTCGGAATGTACAATACCTCGTCCTGCAGTCATCCATTGCACGCCACCGGATTCAATGACTCCGGCATGGCCTTTGTTATCTTCATGCCGCATACGACCGGCGAGCAAATATGTCACGGTTTCGAACCCGCGATGCGGGTGCGACGGAAAACCACCGATATAGTCATCCGGGTTGTCCGATTCGAAATAATCCAGCAGCAAAAACGGATCGAGCATGTTCAGTTCGGATGACCCGATAATACGAGTCAGCTTGACGCCGGCGCCATCCGAAGTCGGGGTGCCTTTGATCAACTTCGCAACAGATCGATTTTTAACAGATTCGTTCATACGATCACTACAAAGGCGTCTTTAAATTTACCTGTAAAGCGATATAGTTGATCTGATCTTCGACTCGTGTGTAATCCAGTTCGAATTGAAATATACCCGTGCTGAATCCGACACCTGCGCCAACCGAAAATTCGAGTTCGTCATCCGATTCCCGGTCGATTTCTATGTCAATAGACTGCAAACCGCCCTTGGCTTTGACATAAACCGGGCCTGCACTGCGAAAGACGCCGTAAAGACCGACTGTTTCGATTTCCCAATCCTGCCCGTTTGGTGCATCGGCATCGGTAACGCTTTGGGTAAAGTGTCCTTCAATGGCGAGATCGCCAATAGTCACGCCACGAAATTCATAACCCAGCGCCACGCCACCACTGACACCGTCGTCGAAACCACTGCTGTCGTTATCCATGATGCCACCTGACAAACCAAAGTAAAGGCCGTCGGCGGCTTGCGCGACAGCGGCCAGATTGAACGAAACAAGCGTTAATACAAAAAACGATATTTTCTTGAACATTAAATATTCCTCAGTTAACTAAGCGCGTATCCCTGGTCGAGAGGTTACCGCAGACTGAATGAAATTAACATGAATGATTGTTATCTGGGTTGACGCTGCACACGCATCTCGACCAGAGTGCGCGCAGTAACAGCGGCGATAACCAACACACCACCGATTAACGTTAAACGCGATGGCGTTTCGCTCAGGAACAACCACACCCAAACCGGACCGAGCGCAAATTCGAGCAACATGAACAGTGTCAGTTCCGCCGCTGCGAGATGCCGCGAAGCCGCGATAAACATTGCGTTCGCCGCGCCGGATAACACACCGCCCCAGAACATGCACAGGAGAAAATCCTCCCACGATATGGCTAATTGACCAAAGCGAGTAATCGTTGCAATGACCATGATGATTGCGGTCGATACCAGCAAAGTCGGCAACATATTGATTTGCCTGTTTTGCCGCACAATGACTGCGTAAACGGCAAAACAGAATGCCGTTATCAAGGCCATTCCGTTGCCATACAACGAACCCGCGCCAAATCCATCACCGACCATAACGGTCAAACCCAAAAAAGCGACGATCATCGCTATCACTGTCGAACGGCGTAAACGCTCACGCAAGAAAATCCACGCGAGTACGGCGGTAAAAAATGGAATCGCGCTCAGTACAAACAATGTATTGGCCACAGTCGTATTCGCCATCGCCTGTAAGAAACATATTGCGGCAATGGAAAGCATCGCGCCGCCCAATACACCGTACCTTCCTATGCCGACGATGTAAGTTACCGCCATGCGTTTATACTGAATCACCAGAATCAATAAAACAGCAATGGTCAATGCGATAGCCCGGTAAAAATTTATAACCATCGGCTCGGCATCGATGTTGCGAATGATGAGCCCGCTGAAACTAATCAAAACCGAACTCACGACCATCAACATCATAGCGAAGCCGCGCCTCGGTGATTCAGCATAAGTGTTTTGTCGCGCCGCGACGAATTCGACGGGTGCCTGTTCTTCCTGCATTTCGATGCCTGGCACTTTTAGATCGCGGTGTACGCCCAATCGTTGTAAGAACCAACGCCACGATAGCAATGCGCTGCCACTTCATCGGTATCGGGAAAATCCCAGGCGGTATGTTTTCCAATTGATAAAGTCTTTTGGAGAAACAGGCGGGTTTGCTGACTGCGAACAATTTGTTCGCTTAACGCATTCGAGTCCCACTTGGAAATCGCCTGTTGCTTGAATTCATTTTCTATCGGTTCAAATTTATCCTGACCACTCAAATTAACTAATTCGTTGGGGTCACTCTCAACATCGAATAACTGCGGTGGGTCAGCCTCGCTGTAAACGTACTTATATCGCCCCTTTCGAATCATGAATAACGGCGTTACAACACCTTCGGATAAAATCTCGCCGAACACGGTATCCAGCCAACTATCGTCTTGTCCTTGCATCAAGTTGCACAAACTCGTTCCGTCAATCTCTTGCACCAAATCCATCACTCGCTTTTCATCACCCAATTCAAGGAGAGTTGGAAACAAATCAATTAACGATACGTTTTGCTTAACCCGGCGCGGGGCATATTTGTCGGACGCGCTGATAATAAGTGGAACACGGGATGCGGGTTCGAAAAAACTACGCTTAAACCAAAGACCACGCTCACCCAAAAACTCACCGTGATCAGACGTGAGTACAATCACGGTGTTATCGCGCAGCCCATTATCATCCAACACCTTTAAAATCTCGCCGACCTTGTCATCGGCGTAGCTGACCGCGCCATAATAGCCGTGCCGGGCAGTACGTATCTGTTCATCGGTTGCCTCAAACTCAGTAAGGCCACACTGGTGCAATAAACGCAAACTATGAGCATCCTGTTCACTGTCTGCCGGTCGAGCAACTGCGGGTAATTCAATATCGTCGTGCTTGTAACGATCCCAATGTTCCTGTGAACATACGTAAGGATCGTGCGGGTGTGTCATGGACACCGTCAGAAAGAATGGCCTATCATCTGCGCTGCGAGCAAGGTCGTACAGTTTTTGTTGCGCACGATGACAAACCATGTCGTCATAGTCCATTTGTACCGAGCGGGTGCAGACACCGGCATCCGTTAATGCTCGCATATCTGCTGCGTAAGGTGGCCTGTCGATTGACCAGTCACCCGTCCAGATAAAATCCGACGGATAAATATCGGTGGTCAATCGTTCTTCGTACCCATGCAGTTGATCCGGCCCGACATAATGCATCTTGCCAACCAGCGAAGTCTGGTAACCCATGGCGCGCAAATAGTGAACAAAAGTTGGCATCGATGCGGGAAATTCCGCCGCGTTATCATAAGCGCCGATTTTTGAGCACAGTTGTCCGGACAACATGGAAAAACGCGATGGCGCGCACAGCGGGAAGTTGCAATAAGCGTTTTCAAACACCACGCCCTGCTCCGCCAGAGAATCGATGTGCGGTGTTTTGACGACAGGATTGCCATAAACTTGCAACGCGTGGGTAGCCAATTGATCGAGTTGTATAAAGAGAATATTGGGCTGGTCGTTTGTCATTTGATAACGTCGGATGGTGTTATTCTTTTAGATTCGCCAGTGTAAGCAAATTGTCATGCAACACGAAAGTAAAAATGAAAAATATTATTTACCCTGATGCCGATGAAGGCGATGATGAACTTCTGGCCGGTTATCGCCGGGACAGCCTGGAGAAGATTGGAAAATTTGAGATTTTCTATGGTCCGCCTGAAGGTTATGCCGAATATCTGGAACGCACACATAACGCCAATGCGCTTATGATCGGCTGGTCCTTGCCGGTCGATGTCATGCGCGAGATCAAAAAGCTGGAATTGATTTCGTTTTCCGGAATCGGTGCCGGAAACTTTATCGACTTACCTGCCGCTGCCAAACAGGGCGTCACGGTATGCAATTGCCCCGGCTATGCGGACAACACCGTCGCCGAACACACCTTAGCCCTGTTACTCGCGGCGGCACGGCATGTTCCCCGACTACATACCAGCTTACAAAACGACCACTGGAATCAATCTATTGAAGCGACAGAGCTTCACGGCAAAACCTTAGGTCTGATCGGCTTTGGCGGTATCGCACAACGTGTTTGCGAATTCGCCAAAGCGCTCGGCATGCAGATCAAGGTCTGGACACGCAATCCTGGCGCTAAACGTGCAGCAAAACATGGCATTGAGTTCTTGAAACTCGACGAGTTGCTGAATACATCCGATATTTTGTCACTCCATATTGCATTGAGTGAAGAGACGGAGAATATGCTTAGCGCCAAACAATTTGCAACGATGAAAGAGGGCGTGATATTAATAAATACAGCACGCGGTGAGTTGATTAACGATGAAGCTCTAGTTGATGCGCTTCATTCAGGAAAAGTCAAAACAGCCGCGCTGGATGTTTTTCGTACAGAACCTCTGCCGGCCGATCACCCATTCACAAAACTCGATAATGTCATATTAAGCCCACATGTCGCGTATAACACGCCGGAAGCACGCGATAAACTTTATGATATTACCGTCAATAACATCGTTCACTTTTACCAAGGCAATCCAACCAATGTTATCGCCACACCAAACTGAGAATCCGTGATCAACTCGTACAATCCGAGTAAAATGAATTCGAATGTAGACCGCGGAGGTCAGTTAGGATACGGTCACCAGGCCAATTTAACCGAGATTATTAGATTCACGCTGCTGCTCCAATTGATTCTTGACCCATGCACAGAAATCACTAGCAGTTGTTGACAGTTTTTTCCGATCGGACCAAACCAGATAATAACCATAAGCTGTACGAACCGACGAATTTAATGGTCTTACCAAAAGCCCACTTGCTAAATCGCTATCGACCAGGTAACGCCATCCCAACGCGATGCCCTGACCATTCTTAGCGGCTTCGATCAATAGCGGATAGTTATTCATTCTCAATCCATGATGATGCGCGGGCAAATGAACTTCTTTTTTACTTAACCAGGTTCGCCAATTCATCCAATTCCAATGGCTATCTTCCAGTTCCAACAACGTTTCATCCGCCAACGACGACAACGAAATAAGATTTCCTCTATTTGCAAGATATTCGGAACTGCATACAGGAAAAATCTCTTCCTCAAATAATTGTTCTGCATTGTAGCCAGACCAACTTCCGTTACCGTGAACAACAGCGATCTCGATGTCATCTGCCAGGCTGTCTCTTTCCTCGTCGGATGTAATTAACCGCACACTTACATCCGGATACAATTGCTGGAAGTGCGGCAACCGAGGAACCAGCCACATTGCCGAAACCGATTGATCGGCTGCCAGAGTAAGTCGAGACCTAGAGGACGAAACGCGTAATTCCGAAGTGGCGCTGGCAAGCTGTTGCAATACTACTGACACAGTATGTTGAAACTCCCTACCCTGCGGCGAAAGCGTCACCGCCCTATGAGAGCGATAGAAAAGTTCGACTCCAAGGTGTTCCTCCAGGTTACGAATCTTTTGGCTGACGGCGGCCTGTGACAAATGGAGTTCTTCAGCAGCCCGGGTAAAGCTTAAATGACGTGCAGCGGCCTCAAACGCAACTAACGGATCAAGCGGAGGCAGTTGTTTCCTGAGACTTTGCATTAGTGATACTTATCTAAATGGCCTGAAATTTACCATTTGAGAGAATAGATCTATCATAATAAGTTATGCAATATCAAAGTCCCATCTTTTTGAGGTCGTTAAATATGAGCATTTCCGTACTGCGTCTGCATGAATCCGATGCGCCGTTTAGTTCGAATCCACAGGATTCTTTCACTATGCCATCGCGGTTTTATTTTGATCGCGATGTACATGAACTGGAAAAGAGCCGGATTTTTTACGCGAGTTGGTGGTATGCCGGTCATGCCAGTCAACTGGCAAACCCCGGCGACTACATCACGACCCGGATACATGAACAAAACATTTTCATTGTGCGTGATCGATCAGGTGAATTGAATGCTTTTTATAATGTCTGTCAGCATCGAGGACATGAGTTGCTCGAAGGAACGGGTAATGCCAAGCTCATTCGCTGTCCTTATCATGCCTGGACTTACGAAACCAACGGCAAGCTCAAATTAGCCAGAAACACTGACGAAATAGAAGGATTTAACAAATGCGATTTCTCCCTGAAGCCTGTTCGCGTAGAAGAATTCTGCGGATTGATATTTATCAATCTCGATAACGATGCGGAGCCTCTAGGCGAACAAGCCGCGGAGCTTGAGCAGGAGATTCGTGAGTATTGCCCCACGGTTGATTCCCTGACGTTCGCGCAACGCGACACTTACGATGTCGCCTGCAACTGGAAGGTCATGGTGGACAATTTTCTTGAGTGCTATCACTGTCATCCCGCCCATCGCGATTTTGTTGATCTGGTCGACATGAACAGTTACCGCTCAAAAGTCAACGGCATCTATTCAAGTCACATTTCCAAAGCCGCCCGCTCTACGGATAACAAAGCGTACAAATTTGAAAAAGGTGATGTGGATTTTGGCTACGCCGGTTGGTATTTGTGGCCCAACCTTACGCTATGGGCTTATCCCGGCGAACCGAATCTATCCACGTTGCAAATGATCCCTAACGGCCCGGAACGAACGATTGAACACCAGGACTGGTTTATTCCGAATGAAACACCCAGCAAACAATTAAAAGATGCGATGGACTATCAAAAAGACGTGTTGCAGCCGGAAGATATTGGACTTTGTGAGAGCGTTCACCGGGGCTTGAAATCTAACGGCTACAATCAAGGCCGGTTTGTGGTTGACCCCACAATGAGCGAGCTTTCCGAACATGCCGTTCATCACTTTCAGTCCATGGTGATGGATGCGCTGAGAATTGCGGGAGAAAAAATCTAATGAGAATAACAAACGAAAAACTTTTCGAAGCAACCGGATGGGGAATCTTTGTTGCCTCGGCGTTGTTATATACGTGGTCTGGTCTGCGTGCGGGAGACGTACTCGCTACGCTGGCGAGCCTGTTATTTCTTGCAGCCTGTTTTGTATTTCTTACACCGATGGTGATACGACAGCTAAGACCACTCCGGAAACTCAAAAGTAAGCTACTTTCATAAATCGATTTCAAATGTTGGCGGCGTCGAAGAACAGAGTCAGATCGTTCGGCGCAATACATTGCGCCTTCCGGGTTCTACACCATGGTCATGTTACGTTACGCCACGTCAGCGCATGCCCATAGATAAAATCGCTCGTCGCTATGGCTTATCCACCGCCCAAGTACGCGACCTTCTCGGTCGTCGCTTGAGCGGCAGTTGCTGCGGATAATTTTGTTAACGTAAACCAACTATAATTCGTTCGGTGCAATACACTACACGCTCCGATCTCTATAAAGGCACATCAATTAATGTTATCGCCGCGTCAATCGGAGGCTTAAAAACTTGTGTCTCCTAATTTCAATAAAAAGACGGTTGACACCCTGGCCAAAAGAGCAGCGTTCAAATGCTCGAACCCAGATTGTCGAGTAAACACGGTAGGTCCGAACTCAGATTTTGAGAAATCGACGGTAATCGGAGAAGCAGCTCATATTTTTGGAGCTCGCCCCGGCGCAAAACGCTACAAATCTGAAATGACTGATAGCGCTAGCCTGGATATTTCACGAATAAGAAAGGCGAAGCCTATAAATCCTTTATAATTCAATTTGCTAGAAAAGAAATAAAGGAGGCTTCGCCGTGACCCAATGTACCCAAACGACGTTTGAATTTCCAGTGTGTAAAAGGCGCTGTGTGGAGGCGGATTTTGAGGGAGGGGCCATCAGCAGCGATGGTGGGGTGTTGTTGTTGCGTCAAGTGGATCGGGTGTTGGGGTTAAGCGAAGCGGTGAGTAAAGTACTGAGCGATCCGCGCCGTCAGGCCAGTTGTGGGCACGATGCGGTGAGTTTATTGCGCCAGCGGGTATATGGGTTGGCGCTGGGGTATGAGGATTTGAACGATCATGACACGTTGCGCAAGGATTTAGCGATGCAGACGGGAGTGGATCGGGATACGGAACTAGCGAGTCCTTCGACGTTATGCCGTTTTGAGAACCGGTCGGAACGTGACAGTGCCTGGCGCATCCACGAAGTGTTGGTGGAGCAGTTTATCGAATCGTTCAAACGCGCGCCGAAGCGTTTAGTGCTGGACTGTGATGCGACCGACGATGCGGTGTATGGGAGCCAGGAGGGTCGATTTTTTCACGGGTATTACGACCACTACTGTTTCCTGCCGTTGTATGTTTTTTGCCGAGATCAATTGTTAGTCAGTTATCTGCGTCCGAGCAAGATCGATGGGGCGAAGCACGCGTGGGCGATTTTGGCGTTGTTAGTCAAACGCCTGCGCCAGGTGTGGCCCAAGGTGAAGATTGTCTTTCGGGCCGATTCGGGGTTTTGTCGCTGGCGGATGCTATCGTGGTGTGAGCGTCATGGCGTGGGCTACATCGTGGGCGTGGCGAAAAACAAGCGTTTGAACGCCCTGACGGCAGATTTGCAGAGTGAGGCCGCCGAGTGCTTTGCCGTGAGCGGGCACAAAGTGCGCTGCTTTACCGACCTGCACTACGCTGCCGCAAGCTGGGATCATCCCAGGCGGGTGATTGCCAAGATCGAGTACTCACAGCACGGGGTCAATCCGCGTTACGTGGTGACCAACCTCCACGGCGATGTCCAACACCTGTACGACAAGTTGTACTGTGCCCGTGGTGACATGGAGAACCGGATCAAGGAGCAACAACTGGATATGTTTGCCGATCGCACCAGTTGTTCCGCGTGGTGGCCGAACCAGTTTCGCTTACTGCTCTCCTCGATGGCCTACACCTTGTTGGAGGCCATTCGACGGTTGGCACTCAAGGGCACCGAACTGGCCCGTGCCTATGTCGGCACATTTACGATTGAAACTGCTCAAGATCGGTGCGGTGATCCTGCGCAATACCCGCCGTGTCCGTTTTCTGTTATCGAGTCGTTATCCCTATCAGCATTTATTCTTCCTCGTCGCCCACCGACTCGCACCCGGATAATCGACCGTTATCTCCATTTCAACGGCGTGATGCATCACGCCAGGACATCGCTCGCCCTGGGACAAAGAAAATGCCGATTCACCCCTGAAAATCGATCACATTGAGTGGAACAAATGCCAATTCACACCTCTATCTGAAAATACATAGGCCTTTCAACGACTCAACCTGCATAACAAGGCCTTTTCCTCCTGACACTCCACTACTCATGCAATATCCGGGCTAGGGCAGAAATAACTAATGCGATATGGCTATGTCGTAACTGTCATAAGCTAATAGATACTGACGCCCAAAAACACCCTAGCGAAATCTTATTTGCGTGGCGAGAACAGCACGAAAAGTTCACTCTTTCTGAATTAGGTAGTCCAGCTGAGCGAATACAGCGTGAACTAGAGAATTCGCAGTTATCACAATTCGAAGGTTATCCACCACTTATTCGAAGAATTGTCATGGACAAGCCAGACGGTTGGGAGTGGCGCTTAACCGCAGAACTAATGTGCTACTTCAATGGCCCGCTGTTTCGGAAGATCTCGGATCTACGTGACGGGTTAGTTGTCAAACCCCAACAGCATATTACTGAGGAAGAAGTTCTTGACTGGGTGCAGAAACGGCTGACTGAATATTCAAAAATAATAAGCCCATTGTCTAATCTTGTTAATCGACTGAGTGAAAGTTGTGGCCCTCCAGGCGAGCCAGGCAGTGCAAATGAGATTCACCATATTTGCTGTCTAATACGAGACAACTTAGAACAGGTTGTCGACTTCGAGGAGAAAATCTACTTTACCAACGCGCCTGATGAATATGAAAAGGTTTTTGATTTGTTAAAGGACTTACTAGGTTCTCAAGCTGAAAAACTTGCTGATATTCCAGCCACTCTAGATGAAGCGGTCTCTATCATTGATACAGATCATGGGGGAGATAGCGAGGATTTTCGCATGATAAAGAAAACAATAGTGTTTGATGTACCCGAAGGTTGGAATAAGAAACTAGTCCGTGAATTTAAACGCGCAAGAAAAATTAGTTCAGGCGAAGGCGGAATGGGATTTTGGTCAACGTTTTTGATTGCATTCCTAGTGATCTGGTTAATTACTTTGATTTTTTAATGTGATATTTGTGATTAACTCGCTCTGTCCGTGAACTACAAATGCTCATCAAGCGTATTCAAAAGCCGATCAACGTCTTCGGCTGAGGTGTAGTGAACCAAAGAAATTCGGACGACACCTTCATCCGGGTCGATGCCTAATGCCTGCATTAACCGGTAGGCATAAAAATTATCGCCGCCAATGCAGACTCGTGCTGTAGCGCACTTTTCGGCTAATTCCATTGGCCGCAGTTTTGCACCAGCAAACGCAATAGTCGGTGCACGTTTTCCGGCGACAGCGGTTTCCTCACCGAGGATACGAACCTGTCTGCTACGCAAAAATTCAAGAATTCGATTGGTTTGCTCGGCTTCATGCGAATGACCTAGATGCATTGCGGCAGATACACGATCATGCACATTATCCGGTGCCTTCTCTGATTCCGGAAAATGATGTGCATAGACGTCTTCCAGATATTCAACTACGCCGGATGCGCATGCAATCTCACCATGCTGTGGTCCCGCAGGCGTTAGTTTTTTGGTTAAATAGCCGGCATTGAAGAAGTGACTTTGATTGGGCACTTGTTCAAGAACCGGTTTGCGAACATAGAGCAAACCCTGGTGCGGGCCGAACGTTTTATAAAGACTGAAAAAATAAAAATCGACGTTCAGCGCTTTCACATTGGGAAATAAGTGCGGCGCGAAGGAAACACCGTCTACCGCTAACCATGCACCCGCAGCATGCACGAGGCCAGCGATTTTTGGAATATCGTTTATTGCACCGACAATATTTGAACAATGGGTCACACAAGCCAGTTTCGTGCGTTCGTTTAATAGCCGAGTCAACCCACCGATATCCAGCAAACCGGACTCTGAATCCACCTGCCATTCCCGCACAACAACACCCGAGTCGCCCTCACCCATGCGCCACCATGCACCGATGTTCGCTTCGTGATCCTGGTTGGTGACAATGACTTCGTCGCCCGCTTGCAACATCGAACGCATGGCATGAGAGATGACGTATGTGTTGATTGAAGTCGACGGCCCGAACATCACCTCATCGGTTTCGGCATTAATCGCCGCAGCCAATTTTTCATGGGATAAATCCATCGCCTCGCCTGCTTCATGCGAAGGCGCACTCGCCCCGTACGGTTGCATCTTGGTGGCTGTCATAAAATGATGCAGTTTGTCGATCACAGACCCAGCCGCGTAGGAGCCACCGGCATTTTCAAAGAATGCCCATTGCCCGGTTTCATGATGAGTGAAGGCAGGAAATTGTGATCTTATGTATTCAATATCAAATTGGGTCACTAACAAACTCCTTGAAATAATGTTTTTAAGTTCGATCTAACTGAGAATTCTACGCTGTTGTTCCATTCAAAGTTTGAAGTGCAGCTTCGTGCACACGTCGATCACCGCTCGCAACAAAACTTTCACCCGAATCGAGCGTCAGTGAATCGCCTGACCAATCAGTAATCACACCGCCTGCATTTCGAACGATAGGAACCAACGCCATGTAGTCCACAATATGATGTTCCGTTTCGAAAGCAACATCGATAAATCCACTTGCCAGTCGCGCAAAAGAGTGACACCCACCCCCGTAGATCATCCAGGGCGTCTGCGATTTCATGCGTTGAAAGGCATCTTGTGCTGACCCATTAAAATAATCCGGCGAGCTGGTACATGCTAACGCACTTTTCAGGTCTGCACATGTACGAACGGTGATTGGTTTGCCGTTCAACTGCGTAGCGTGACCGTCAACACCGATCCATCGTTCACGGGTCACCGGACTATCCAGGACACCCAAGATCGGAGAGTTTTTAAAGGTCAGCGCAATCAGCGTACCAAAGACCGGAAAACCGGCCATAAACGCCTTAGTGCCATCGATAGGATCAAGCACCCAAATATAGTCGGCGTCGCGTCGCACATCATCAAATTCTTCGCCAATAATTCCATGGGTTGGAAACTCTTGCTCGATTGCCGTGCGTAACGCACGCTCTACCGCCTGATCGACCAACGTCACCGGAGTTGCATCTTCCTTAACTTCAACCTCGCGCGGTTTATTTATTTCTTCTTGAATTATTTGTCGCGAGATATCGGCAAATCGTTCTGCTGCGCTGGAAAATTCCGCTGGATTCATTTTCGGTTAATGCGAAAGTATTTGACTGAGAAACAACTTTGTACGTTCATTCTCCGGATTTTGAAAAAACAAACTCGGTGAATTGGCTTCCACGATCTCGCCTTGATCCATAAACACAATTCTGTCTGCAACCTTACGCGCAAAACCCATTTCATGCGTAACACAAATCATGGTTATGCCTTCATGTGCAAGTTCGACCATCACATCCAAAACTTCATGAATCATTTCCGGATCGAGCGCCGATGTCGGTTCGTCAAACAGCATGATCTCGGGCTTCATACACAAAGAGCGAGCAATCGCCACCCGTTGTTGTTGACCCCCCGAGAGTTGCGCGGGATATTTATCCGCCTGCTCCGGAATGTGCACCCGGTCAAGAAACTGCATAGCCAGTTTTCGCGCTTCCTCTTTGGGTGTTTTGCGTACCAGTCGCGGCGCCAACATGAGGTTCTCGATCACCGTTAGATGGGGAAATAAATTAAACTGTTGAAACACCATTCCCACCTCTCTACGCACCGCATCAATATCACCCACCGTATCGGATAACTCAATACCATCGACCACGATTCGTCCATCGTCGTGTTCCTCCAAACGATTTATACAACGAATCATGGTCGATTTACCGGAACCGGATGGGCCGCAAACAACAACCTTCTGACCTTTATCGATAGTGAGGTCTATATTCTTTAACGCCTGAAAATTACCGAATGATTTCGACACTTTGTCGAGAATGATAATCGGGGTTTGCGCGCTGTCTGGCATCGAATTCTATTTAAGCTTCCAGATAGCGATTAAATCGATGCTCTACAACACGAACACCTCTTTGAATAAACCAGGTCATTACCAGATAAATGATGGCTGCAGAAATAAAAATTTCATACGGTGCGAACGTCTTTGCCACAATAGTGCGAGCGACACCGGTCGTATCACTCATGGTAATTGTGCTGGCCAATGCGGTCGCTTTGAGTAAACTAATCATCTCATTACCATAAGCCGGTAACGACAGTCGGATAGCGATAGGTGCAGTGATATAGACAAAGCGCTGGGATTTTGAAATACCGAGCGCCGAGGCCGCTTCCAGCAAACCCTTATCGACCGCCTGGATACCACCACGAAATATTTCCGACGTATAAGCACCCATGTTCAATGTAAATGCCAATATGGCACACCAATACGGCTCTCTTAAAATCGGCCAAAAAACGCTCTTTTGAATCCACTCGAACTGGGCGACACCGTAATAGATAACAAATAGTTGAACCAGCATCGGTGTGCCACGAAAAATGTAAACATAGGCAAACGCTGGCCACGTGAGGAATCGAGAATTGCTCATGCGCATTAACACTGTAATAACAGCCAGGATAGTGCCCAACAGCAGCGACAATGCTAACAACTGCAGCGTTAACCCAACACCACTTGCGATTTTAGGCAGGCTGGCAAAAATGAGTTCGAAGTCGAAATTCAATTTTCACTCACCAAGTGGCGATTAGCGTATTTCTCCAGCACCCATACCGCAAAAATAATAACACTGGTAAACACAAGATAAATGAGTGCGACAATAGCGTACATCGTAAACGGTTTGTTCGTAACAGTCGTTGCCATCTCCGCGGTGAACATGATTTCTTCCAATCCGATAACAGAGATAAGCGCCGTGTCCTTGACCAACGAATTCATGTGATTCCCGAATCCGGGTAACGCGATACGCCACATCTGCGGTAAGCGTACATAGAAGAATGATTGCACAGGCGATAAACCCAAAGCACGCGACGCTTCGATTTGTCCGCGATCAACACCCATGAACGCACCGCGAAATGTTTCGGTCGCATACGCGCCGACAATCAGACTAATAGCAAAAGCACCCGCCCAAAAGGGCGGTATATCAACAAATCGGGTATCCGGACTGAATATTCTGACCAAACTGGTTAACGTGATGGCCGAACCAAAATAAACGATCAACAGGACCAGCAATTCCGGCGTGCCACGAAACACGGTCGTATAAAGTGTCGCCAGCCAGTCGGCTACTTTGTTCTTTGAGAGTTTAGCAGCGGCGCCCAACAATCCCCAGATAATAGTCAAGCCAAGAGCGACAAGGAATAAACGCAGAATGACGAATGCTCCCCACATGTATTCGTCGAGCCAGCCGATTACGACGCTCATGTTGTTTTCAGAAATTCACTGGCGTAACTAGAGTAAAAGCTGCACATGTACACCCTACTCTTTATCTGGTTCCAACAAGCTAATGCCGGTCGGCCAAACGCCGACCAGCACAGCATTGCGTTGAATAAAGTACTATTACCGAGTTGTAGTTCTAATGGATGGTGAAAGGAAAATATTTTTTTCCGAACCCACCCATTGTGCCATCAGCTTTCATGGCTTCAAGCGCTTCGTTTATACGCGCCAACAATTCGTCATTGCCTTTACGAAGACCGATGCCGACACCAATCCCAAAAAACTCCTGGTCCGTGATTTGCGGTCCAACTATGCCATATCCGGCGCCATCCGGTTGACTCAAGAATTTAAGATGGGCTTTCATCGGATTTGTCATGATCGCGTCAACGCGTCCAGCGGTTAGATCCAAATAGAGTGGTTCAACATTGTCATAACGCACGATCTCCGCGTCAGGTGCTTTCGCTTGAATCCAATTATCATATGTCGTCGCCCGTTGCAGGCCAATTTTTACACCCTTAAAACCTTCGGGGTTGACACTATCGTCAGCATTGAACAGTTGTAGATTTTTTTCTTTCGCTGCGATGAATTGCCCAACGGAAATTCGATACGGAACCGAAAAATCAATTTTTTCAGATCGTTCATCGGTAATCGACATCGAGGCAACGATCAAATCATATTTTTCGGCTAACAGCGAAGGAATCATGCCATCCCATTTTTGGCACACCCACTCGATTTCCGCACCGATTCGTTTTCCCACTTCCGCACCAATATCAATATCGTAACCCTGCAACACACCGTTTTCATCGCGATAGTTAAACGGATGGTAAGTGCATTCAGTTCCAGCTCGAAGGGTTTCCGCGAATGCTGTCTGAACCGACATCAGTGAAATAACTGCTGCCGCGAATGTTGTGATCAGTATTGATGATTTACTCATGATGTTCTCCTAAACCACATATGTTTTTAGTTTGTTATTTCTGCCCATACCGGCGCAGCGACAGGTTATCACAATCTACTAATAAGGTAGTTCGATTCTCACGTCGATTTGAGCACGTTTTTTTGACGAGATACCCTTATCTGAGTATATCCGCGCTCTACTTTGCCCTACATTTCGGGCTAAACTTGCTGTGAGATTGATACTGGAAATATTTTCCCAATTGTAGAGAGCAAATTGTTGGAGGGATTTTTATGACCGAACTAGCCGAAAATTCATGCGAAGCCTGTCGCGTTGGCGCACCGCTGGCGACGCAAGAGGAAATCGACGAATTCATGCCGCAAATTCCGCAGTGGGAAATTATAAATGCGGGCGAGGTGAATCAATTAACGCGAACGTTTGAGTTTAAAAATTTTGCCGAAGCCATCGCATTCACAAACAAAGTCGGCTCGATTGCAGAAGAACAAGGCCATCACCCCGCGATACTGACGGAGTGGGGAAAAGTCACAGTCACCTGGTGGAGTCACAAGATTAAAGGATTGCATGTAAACGACTTTGTGATGGCTGCGAAGACGGATCAATTAACGTAACTATCATCAGCGTTGTTAAAAACAATAAAGGAACAATCACATGACTGAATTCTGGCGACTACCAGCGATCGAACTCACCAAGATGGTTCGTAATGGCGAAGCTACCGCGCTAGACATCACCAAAGACGCACTCGCGCGCCTTGATGCGGTGAATCCAAAAATTAACGCTGTCGTTGCTGAAATGCCGGAGGAAGCGCTGGATGCAGCTACAAAAGTCGACGAAATGATCGCCCAGGGTGACAATCCTGGAATACTGGCCGGTGTGCCGGTCACCGTCAAAGTCAATATTGATCAGAAAGGCCATGCGACAACAAACGGTTTGCGACTGCAACGCGACCTGATCGCACAAGAAGACAGCCCTGTTGTATCGAATCTAAGAAAAGCGGGTGCGATTATTATCGGACGAACCAACACACCGGCGTTTTCGTTGCGCTGGTTTACACGCAACACTGTGCACGGGCACACGCGCAATCCGCGCGATGCTTCGATAACACCGGGCGGTTCATCCGGTGGCGCGGCGGCAGCGGTCACTGCGGGGATTGGCGCTATCGGGCACGGCACGGACATAGGCGGTTCGATTCGTTATCCTGCATACGCTTGCGGTGTTCACGGCTTACGGCCAACACTGGGACGTATTCCCGCTGCTAACTTCACTGCTCCCGATCGGCATATTGGTGCACAACTCATGGCAGTGTCCGGTCCGATTGCACGCACGGTGAATGACTTGCGCATCGCGTTCAACACGATGTCAGCGAGGGATTTGCGCGATCCGTGGTGGACACCCATCTATAACGGTAAAAGCAATACTGAAAAACGTGCGGCACTAACTATTTCGCCGGAAAGCTTAGAAGTCGTACCCGAAGTTGAAAAGGCTCTGCGCGATGCAGCGAAAATACTTGAAAAAGACGGTTGGGTTGTAGAGGAAGTAGATTGTCCGTCTTTTCGTGAGCCTGCGCGACTGCAAGCGATTTTGTGGCTATCGGAATTTCGTCGTAACAGTGGAAAAACCATTGCCGACGAAAACGATCCCGACGCAAAGTTTGTCTACGAGCAAATGGATGCGTTGTGTGACAAGTCCGATTTGAATGCGATTCTGGATGCCTTGCAACAACGCGTAACACTGACACGTCAGTGGCAACTCTTCTTAGAGAAATATCCCGTGTTGATTTGCCCGGTGTCCGCCGAACTGCCTTTCCCCGATTTACTGGATGTCGAATCGCCAGACGCATTCAGACGCATCATCGAAGCGCAACTCACGCAAATCGGTTTGCCATTGATGGGCCTGCCTGGTCTTGCAGTCAGCACCGGCCTGATTGGCACTGTTCCGGTCGGCGTTCAACTTGTGGCCGGACGTTTTCAGGAAAACTTGTTGCTTGATGCGGGAGAAATTATCGAACAAGGTGGCACAGCTCCAAGCCCTGTTGATCCACTATGAGTTGAATTCGCGATGAAGCATTCAGGGCCATAACCAGCAGAAACTGCACACCACGCGCGCCTACCCTGAGATTGGCGTTCGAATCTCCCCGAATCTAGAGCTATCGCCGCCGTTTATTTGTCACAACGACGCCCAAAATTGGGTTCGAGCCAATAGCAGAAACTTGTCCCAGGTCAAGAAATCCGCCAAAAATCCTCAAAAACGCTGACTTAAACCCTGTTTATGCTGCACTGCAACATAATTTCAACTATAATGGGGGTACAGAAATTCAACGGCTTCCTAGCAGGAGTAAAAACACATGTTAATTAACGACAAAGTTGCAGTGGTAACAGGCGCCGCCAGTGGGATCGGACACGCTGTCAGCGAAGAATTGATCAAACGCGCTGCATTGGCGGTCGGCATGGTCGATATGAACAATACGATCATTGACGTAGCTAACCAGTTGAACAAGGAAGCCAATAGAAATGCTGCGATACCTTATGTAGGAGATGTTACCGACCCTGAATTCTGCAAAAAAGTTTTCGACGAGCTTTGTGAGAAGCACGACGTCGTCAACATTTGCGTTCCCGCAGCCGGTATCTTTCGTGATCGCATGGCGGTAAAAATCAACAAGGAAACCGGTGAACCGGATATTTATCCTATCGAAACATTTCGTGCGGTGCTGGATGTCAATTTGTTACATCCGATTTACTGGTCGATGGAGATGGTGGCGCGGATGGCACAACACCGGTACAAAAACGGCCTCAAGAAATGGCACCCCGATGAGATTATTCAAGGCTCCGTCGTATTCATCGGTTCCGTGGCTTCGCAGGGTAACAAAGGACAAATTTCCTATGCGACAACCAAGGCCGGTCTTGAGGGCGCGGCAACTACGTTAATGAAAGAGTCGATGTATCATGGTGTGCGCACGGCAGTCATCCATCCCGGATTTGTCGATACACCGATACTTCAGGGCATGCCGGAAGGTTATGTTGAGAATTACATACTGCCCGATACTCAATTAGGCCGTTTGATTAAACCGGAAGAAATTGCCGACGCGATCTGTTTTCTAATCACCAATTCAGCCGTAAGCGGTGAACTGTGGGCCGACGCTGGCTGGCATCCACCGGCCAACTAATGTCCGAGTGAAATACATGGGACAGACCACAGGTCTGCTGAACGTGGTCTTTCCTAAAGGATATTAATCTTGTAGTGAAATAAATCACCGCGTTTTGCTCGCGATGACAAATTTTGTTGCAGGCATTCCGTTAAGTTTATTCGCGAGCAATCCCGCCACTGCAAACAAGGGCGCTGTCTCGCAAGGATTTTTTAACTCACTTGTTCCCTGATGTATTCAATTAACTTGTCCGCATTGACGTGATAGTCGTTGTAAGCAACGAGGCCATCAGGAGAAATCAGAATTAACCACGGCGTTCCGCCGGTGCGGTATTTTTGCATGGTCTGAGGTCGGGTATGATCGTCCGGGTTTCCGGGATCGTGACCCATAGTAATAGGCAATTCATAGCGCAGTTGCAATTTACGAACATCTTCCAGCGTATTGGAACTGTAACCTTCAAACACAGTTTGGATACCGGCGATGGCGACCTGGGGATGATTCCAGAAAGCATCGGCAAATTTCTTTAGTGTCGGAAACCCGCTTGAGTGACAACCGGGACACCAGTTTTGGAAGCATTTCAGAAATACCCACTTGCCTCGATTGTCCATAACCGAAAAACTTGTCGGCTCACCGTCTTTATCAATCCAGTAATTGAGAATTATTTCCGGCGCAACCGAACCCAAAATTCCATACTTGCTACTGGACTGCGCTAATATCCCACTTGACTTCAACATGAATGTCGATCCCGCCAATGCCATCGCCGAACGAGTGACAAACCGGCGCCGTTGAATTGAAAATAGTGATTTTTTCATGACTATTGTAGACCTGCAGCCAGGTCAATAATTCCATCGTTATTGAAATTATTGGATATTCGTGATCATGAACAATTCTGACATTCTCATCGAGAAATGGATTAGGTAGACTGCACTTTATCCAACACTGAGGAAGTACGCATTGTTATCCGTTAAAGCTGCT
>CBDCFT010000042.1:0-8852 GCA_965216365.1 Arenicellales bacterium
GTCAAGGAGCGGCTGGGCTAGACTCGATTGAACGGTGCGGAATATAAACGCCGCGCTGCTCCCCTTTTTCGATAGGTTCCAGAACCTATACACTATCGGTATGGCCGGTAAGATCCCCCAACATTTCATCGACGAAGTACTCGCACGCGTTGATATTGTCGATGTCATCGACAGTCGCGTGCCGTTGTCGAAAATGGGTAAGGATTACAAATCCCGATGTCCTTTTCACGATGAAAAAACGCCGTCGTTCACCGTTAGCCAGGCCAAACAGTTTTATCATTGCTTCGGGTGCGGACAGAGCGGAACCGCCATCACCTTCTTGATGGAATTCGGAAATTTATCCTTCCCCGAAGCTATCGAAGAACTAGCCGGCCAGGTTGGTTTGGAGGTACCGAGCGAAGAAAACAAACCCGGTGCTTCTAAAGCGCCGAATCAAGGTAAAGACTTGTTATCGGTTTTATCGGACGCGAAAAATTATTATCGACGGCAACTGCGTGAACACGCGCAGGCAAAAACGGCTATAGACTATCTCAAGCAACGCGGTTTAAGTGGAGAAATCGCCGCGTCCTTCGATTTGGGTTTCGCGCCCGACAGTTGGGATGGCGTTTTGAAAGCGGTTGGCACGTCAGATTCAAAACAAAAATCCATGGCCACTGCCGGGTTGTTAATCAGCAAAGACAACGGCGGTTACTATGATCGTTTTCGTGGGCGGATCATGTTTCCCATCGAGGATCACCGTGGCCGGATAGTCGGTTTTGGCGGGCGCATCTTAGGCGACGGCGAACCCAAGTATCTTAACTCGCCAGAAACGCCGTTGTTTCACAAAGGCAGTGAGTTGTACGGACTTTACCGTGCGCGCAAGTCCATTCGTGATTTACAATACAGTGTTGTTGTCGAAGGTTACATGGATGTCGTCGCTCTCGCTCAATCCGGCATTGACAATGCCGTCGCTACACTGGGCACGGCAACCACGGCGCCGCACCTGGAAAGACTTTTCCGGCTCGCACCGGAAATCGTTTTTTGTTTCGATGGAGATCGCGCCGGTCGTGACGCCGCCTGGCGAGCGCTGGAAGTCGCCCTACCCGTTTTGCGTGATGGCTTGCAAATTGGATTTTTATTTCTGCCTGACGGCGAAGACCCCGACTCCATAGTGCGGGCTGAAGGCGCTGATGCTTTCCGTGAACGAATCAAACAAGCGACGCCATTACCGGACTTTTTGTTTGACAGCCTGATGGCGCAAACCAATCTGACACGGCTCGATGGACGCGCCCGGCTGGTCGAACTATGCAAACCATTGCTTGGCAAACTAAATGATGGTGTGCTTAAAGAGTTGATGTTTGAAAGATTGTCCAGCTTATCGAGACTCGATACCGACAAACTCAGCCGAACCACGCCACAACCGACGCCCACGCAAAGGAATCCACACAAACCCGCTAAACCTGCGACTTTATCACCCGTGGCGACGGCGATTGCCCTGCTACTCCAATATCCGGACAAAACTCATGGCCGAACAAACATCGAGAATCTCGCTGGACTTAACTTACCAGGCGTGGATTTACTGATCGAGCTGGTCGATCTCACGGATGCAGAACCGGAACTCAAGACGGCAAACTTGCTGGAGCGGTTTCGCCAAACAACGCACCATACCCACCTTGAAAAACTGTCCGCCTGGGACCACTTAGTACTTGACGATAACGTGGTCGAGGTGTTTGACGAGACAGTGCGTACATTGGCAAAAAAGCGGTTGAGCCAGGAGATTGATGAATTACTGGCTGAATCCCGCGAGCGCGCCTTGTCAGAGATAGAAAAACAGCGGCTTTTGGAACTGACTCAACAGCACAAATCGAACTGAAATACGCGGAAAACTCGCCCTAAAATGCTAGGGAAATTCCGAAAACCACGTTATAATTAACCGTTTTGCCCACTCAACCGTTTAACTACCTGAGATCACTGCATGGAATCCGAAACTAAACAGTCTGAACTCAAACGACTGATCCTCAAAGGCAAGGAACAAGGTTTTCTCACCTATCGTGAGATCAACGACCACTTGCCCGAGGATATGCACGACACCGACCAGATCGAAGCGGTGGTAAACATGATCAACGACATGGGCATCGAGGTGTACGACAAGCCACCCGATCCGGATAGCCTGCTACTGAAAACCGATAACCCCGACGATGAAGAAGTCGCCGATGAAGCGGAGGCCGTTTTAACCACGGCGGTAGAAAGCGAGTTTGGCCGCACCACCGACCCGGTGCGCATGTACATGCGTGAGATGGGTACGGTTGATCTGTTAACGCGCAAAGACGAAATCGCACTGGCCAAGCGCATCGAAGACGGCATTCGTCAAAGCGTCGATGCTATCGCGACCTGTCCGTTAGCCATCCAGGAAATTATTACGCTGGCCGATAAAGTGGAAGCCGGCGACATGCGCTTGACCGATCTGTTAGTGGATTTCATCGATCCGGACGCCGAGGAAGAACCCATTCCGGTTTCTCCCGGTTTTCCGCTGACGCCGACAAAAAGGGTGATGACAAAGCTGACGACGACGAGGAAGAAGAAGTCGTCGACACCGGTCCCGATCCGGAGGAAGCCGCCGCGCGTTTTGCACGCATTCGCAAAGGCTATGCGTCCTTAGGCAGAGCTATTGAAAAACATGGCATCGGCGCAAAACAAATCGCCAGGCACCAGAAAAAGCTGGCGCGCGAATTCCTGGAGATCAAATTCGTGCCGCGTCAAATCGACCACTTGTCCTACATGGTGCGTGATGTCGTTGAACAGGTTCGCAAATGCGAAAAAAGCATTGTTGATATCTGCATACACAAGGCACGCATGCCGCGCAAGGCCTTTATGCAAATTTTTATCGGCAGCGAAACCGATAAGGACTGGCCGCAAAAGCTGCTCAAGAACGGCGAAGGCGATACTGATTTGTTACAACAAAACCTGGAAGAACTGGAAACAGCGCGGCACAAGCTTTTGCAACTGGAAGCCAGGGTCGGCATGCCAATTTCCGAACTCAAGGAAATCAATCGACGCATGTCCATCGGTGAAGCCAAAGCACGGCGCGCCAAGAAGGAAATGGTTGAAGCCAACTTGCGATTGGTCATCTCCATCGCGAAAAAATACACCAACCGCGGATTACAGTTTCTGGATTTAATCCAGGAAGGCAACATTGGTTTGATGAAAGCGGTAGACAAATTTGAATACCGCCGTGGTTATAAATTTTCGACCTATGCAACATGGTGGATTCGCCAGGCAATCACGCGCTCCATCGCAGATCAGGCGCGCACGATTCGTATCCCGGTACACATGATTGAAACCATTAACAAACTCAATCGCGTGTCACGACAAATCCTGCAAGAGAAAGGCCGAGAAGCGTTGCCAGAAGAATTGGCGGAACGCATGGAAATGCCGGAAGACAAAATTCGCAAAGTGCTTAAGATTGCGAAAGAACCGATCTCCATGGAAACACCGATTGGTGACGACGAGGATTCGCATCTGGGCGACTTTATTGAAGACAAAAACGTGGAAGCACCGTTGGATGCCGCAACCTCATCCGGTTTAAGCGGCGCAACCAAAGGCATTCTGGACACGTTAACACCGCGCGAAGCGAAAGTATTGCAAATGCGTTTCGGTATCGGCATGAACACCGACCACACGCTGGAAGAAGTCGGCAAGCAATTCGACGTAACACGGGAACGCATACGCCAGATCGAAGCTAAAGCGTTGCGGAAGCTTCGCCATCCGACACGTTCGGAACACTTGCGCAGTTTTCTCGAAAGTTAAAGCTGAAAAACCACAACGAAACTCCCCCGATCAAATCGATCGGGGGAACATAACTTCAAGAAACCCAGGCCAAGCTGCACCCGCCCGGCTTTCAGTCTGGTAAAATTTTCGCTCTCCGAGTGGAATCTTAGATCTTCTCTTGGGCCTGTAGCTCAGTTGGTTAGAGCAGTGGACTCATAATCCATTGGTCGTAGGTTCGAGTCCTACCGGGCCCACCAATTTTCTTTGTAATTCAATAACTTGCGACGACAAAAACTTTGCAAATGTGTGATCGGCCCGTGGATTTTTATCCATCATGCCTTTGGCTAAAAATTAGGATTTTTTCAATGGGAATAATTACTTATGTAGGTTCTTTTCTTGTTCAGCCATAGACCGTGACCAAAACGTGACTCGAAATTACCATGCCGAGTGATCTGTAGCTGTCAAGGTTTCTTACGCAATTTAGCGGTGAACCAAAAAACGCTCTCTAACTAAATTCCACATTTTGTCCAACTTGTGCTGACGGGGTACAGATTCACATAGATCACCATAGGGAAAACAGCCATTGTCGCTAAGGGACCTTTTACAGCCTGTGAAATTCTGTCCGCTAAAACCTCATCTGCAGAGTAAAATTCTAATCTGTCGAAATAAAATTAAGTAATGTGTGCTCGTGGGAATAGGTGTTGTCCCCGATTGTCATGCAATGTGTCGCCCGAATCGGCCTTCTTGCATAAAGCCCTGTGCATTTATTCTTGTTCACTTTTTGGGTTCCGCGCATGGTCACAGTCGATACCTCACCTAAATACCAATGATCACCGAGTCGAGGGAACTTCTTGCGTAACCGCCTGGCGTAACTCGGATCGTATCAAATACATCACAATCGGATCGCTTCGCACGTCACAATAATTCGATGTTCGTTTTCATACCGATATTCGTACGTAATCCCGTTAAACCTGACAGTACCGTGTTAACTCACCCCTGATCATTAGGATGCGTAACAGTATAAAAACAGCCAAATTGGTTATTACTTGGCCTATGCATTCGGACGAACCTTTGTGTCATACTTCTGACTAAGTATAGAAATATAGTTTGGAAATTCATGGGAGGATAAGATTGCGTTCGATTCAATATAGCAATGTTTCATTCCTCGATATTTCTGTTTAACTGATAATGCAAAGGGAGACGAACATACCCACATGATCGGTGAGTAATGAGAACTTAAAGAATGAGACCAGTTACAAAACCCGCCCCTGGAGTAAATTACGTCCCTCCCCTCACAATAACTTTTGCTGACGGAAATATCGCCTTAATGAATATGTTTTTTGGGACCAATCAACCTCAATTAGTTGATTGTCTTGAATTGGTGCTTAGAAAAGTAAAAGGACTTGGGCCACCACCCAACACGGGTACACAACAAGACATGGATGCAGCCATTTCCGCAATCCAAACCAGAGTAACGGGAATTTATAAAACTGCGTCTGCCCCCCTGACCGCGTTTTTAGGGGATTTTTGCTCCTACTGTGAAACCCCCTTACTCGGGTTATTGGAGGTCGAACACACGGTACCTAAAGCACCCTATCCAACTTTTGCAACCGACTGGTTGAATTTCCTGCTGTCGTGCGGACCCTGTAACAACAAAAAAAGTGATAACCCAGATCGCAATACGGTTGAAGGTTGGATGGGCAACCCTGCCAACCCAACTGAACAAGACTATTACGACTCTATTCGGACGAATCACTACGCTTGGCCTGATCTAAAGTCCAAAACGTTTGAAATGATGCCGATCGGATTTTGGTATGAATCTGCACCCAACAACTGGCAACAACTCACCGATCCCGAGGCATCGAACCTCAATACGGTTCTGGTTAGTTACAATATATTGACACAGGTAGTGACGGGAACGATCGATGACGGGAATCCGATTCTTGCTAATTATCCTGTGCATGTTGAAGTCAATATTAACAACAATATCCAACCCGCCAGATCAACAGAAATGATCCAACTTCTTGGACTCAATGATCTGGGCACACCGAATACAACTTACGATAGACGCGTCATGAATCGGACTCGCGCTTGGTTTTTTTGTATTCAGTTCATTAAATCACTGGAAAATGTCCAAAATGATGCGGAATTCAACCTTCTTTGGCCGGCAGTGCTAATGATGTCCAGAACCACGGGATTCTATTCACTCTGGGTAACCTTGATGGGCAATTTTGATGCACCTAATACGACGCCGCCTCCCGCTAGAGTCAGCATGGCGACAAGATTTGTCGATGACACAGATACTGACAATTATTTTCCGAGCACGAATACCACCGACCTTCCCTAACGGCTTGTTGAACGATGCGTCCGATTACGAAACCCAAACTTCCAAAAACGGCATTTCAATATCCTGCGGATGCATTGTTGATGCAGACACTAGGCGAGTATTGCTCTATTTCAGAAATGCCCTTGCATGCCGAAGCACACGTTTGGCATAAAGCCGAATTTTCCTCCATTACCAATTCTGGCACGGGCAGGCAGACTACAACGAGAAAAATTACACCGGACGAATGGGATCAAGTTTTACTCATTGACACCTACAGCTACAGTGCGACTAAATCTTCAAAAGTCCTGGCCGAATCTCTATTCGCGTGGCCCGATGAAATGATTACCTTTTCCGTTGGCCCGGACTCGCCGTTCCATTATGCCCTTGAGGAAATTACACAAATCACCTTTGCAGATGGTACGGATACGGTTGCTGACGAGCAATCGATTAAACGGGTCGTGGTTAAGGGCAATACCGAGGCGGCACAAAACACAATTGATCACTTTGCTTTAAACACGCGTTACTACAATGAAACCGATAAAACTTTGTCGATAACTCAAACAGATCTCGACGGTCGAGCCGACCCTCGCTTGGATTTGCGAACTAACGCCTGGAACAACGCTATGGAGTTCATGGAGAACCTAGCTAAGGCGGAGGGCAATGAGCGTATCTATTCAACCCTCATCGGTATGGGAAGAATGATCATCAGCGGTAATGGTTTTTGGTCAACCTGGGCGACCGTAATCCGGCAGTTCACAAAAGACGACAATGTTTATCAATCGATGTTATTTCAGCCTCAAGAAGACCGAAAAAATAGAGCCCATTCTCTTGGAGTAGACGAGCGTCAAGCGGACTATTTTTTGGGCCCCGGTCCACACAATGTATTTCCGGGAACACGTCGAGAATAATCAAGGAAATATTGGCATGGTGCTGGATGAATAAGGGTATAGCTGAAATCAACGGCAACCGGGAGAAACCAATTGAGTCAATCGGAATATCTGACGGATCTGGTTAACTGTTCATTGAGTATGACTTGATGGCGCTAGACCCGGTTCTGGAAGCGCTTAAGGATAGGCTTCAACAGGCTTTGAATTCTCCTCCAGGAGACGAATTACCCCTGGATTCAACCACACTAGGTACGCCGGGCGCGCAGATCATCACCGAATTCGAGTCTTCTTTGAGTGAATCCCGTGTAGTTTTGTCAGGGAATAATATTGATATTACCTCCGATGAAGCAGCGCAGACGGTCACGGTTACAGGCCCGATTCAAAATTTTCTATTTGGACTAGGTTCGCCGCTAATAACTGCAATATTTGGGGTTAACAACTCTAGTTTAACTCTGAAGATGCTGATCCCTACAGGATCAGCGTGGCAGTTGCAGACCAGTTATCCGTTGCTGAGTCAAACCTGGTTTGCCGCAATCATTTTTGATCATCAAAGTGATACCAATCCCCAATTTAGCCTCATCAGCAATTCAACATCACGGGGACTATTTTTGACAGGCAAAGTGGAACTGACAGCTTGGCCTTTGAACGAATTGGTTAATCTCATACCGACCGTATCCGCCCCATTATCCGTCGAAGGAAAGACCGAAATAAAACCGGGAAAAGAATTACTTCACTTTGAAAGCGCGACCCCGGACGTTCCAGTCCCGCTTCCTATATGGCCTGATTTATCCTTTAAGCAACCAACGTTTCTGATTATTGGCGCATTCGATGAAACTGCTCAATATCCATTCCAGAATCTTGATCTTGGAATCAAAAGCAATATAAGCCTTGGGGGCGTCGAATTGCCATTGGCATTGTGGATGCCGGGACCGGTACGCGGATGGACTTTGTCTATCGCTCCTGGCGAAACCATTCCAATCAGCGATCTGATTCAATTTCTGGGTTCATTGGTCAACCTGGATATGCAACTGGTACTGCCCGAATCTGTACGAATACTGCAAAGTTTTGAGTTAAGAACGTTAACAATCCGGCTCAATCAATCCCACGATGACTTCACCTACCTTGAGTTTTCGTTGGCCACGGCCAAGGATAAACAGAGCGAATGGCCCATTCTTCCCGATGTGCTGGAGCTTGAAGAGTTAACTTTTCAGCTCGCTGCGACCAGATTAAATGACAACTCGATTTCTAAAACCGGAGCGATATCCGGCACGTTTAATTTAATCGATACCATCAATTTGACCGCCAAGGTTTTCCTGCCTATCGGTACTGCTCCCTGGGTAATCACTGCAAACAGCGGCACTCAAAGTTTACCGGGTCTAACTTCATTCGCTCGCTTCATTGGTGGCGATAACTTGGCCGACTCACTCCCTGCAGGCCTTGGATTATTACCTAGTTTCATTTTAAATAATCTTAGCCTGACGTTTGATCCTGCCCAACTAACGTTTAGCCATTTCCGACTCAGTTTGTATAGCACCGAATCTTGGGGCCTCATCCCCGGATGGTTCAATATCGACCAGCTCGCTATAGAAATTAATGTATATCAACCATCCACAGGAACCGCCAAACCTTATGGAAGGGTGCGGGGAATAATCGTTCTGGCTGAAAAAACATCCATCGAGGTAGCAGTCAAGAAAGATTCCCAGGCGGCTGACTGGAAATTAAATGTTCTAACTGAGTCGATTGCGTTACCGACGCTTGGGGACATGGCTAAATTGGTCGGAGGAGCGGATATCGCGTCAATGCTACCCCAAACGTTGTTAACGAATCAGTTCGTTTTACACGACATGCTGTTCCAGGCGAATATTTCACAGCAGGCTGTGACGCGATTTTCA
>CBDCFT010000043.1:0-20840 GCA_965216365.1 Arenicellales bacterium
AAAGACCAAATCAAAACTGTTACTCAAAGACTGGATCTCCGACTTCTGTCGGCTAGCCCGAATGCAATCCAACAGTGGCGACTGTATACTCATTTAAAGCCAGCACAGTGATTACGCTTATCGGCCTATTCTAAAAAAAGTCCTTCATTTTCGATGCGGAAATGAGAAATGTGGGATTAATCTAGCATTCGTAAAATTAACTGCTATGTTCGAATAAATGAAACCAAGTCTTATATCTCCACCAACATTGTTACCGCAATCGTTTTTGGGTTTTCCAATGATCCCGTCAATCGACGCATTCGATGGAGACATTGCGATATTGGGTGTTCCTTATGGTATGCCTTATGAAACCCATGCTATGGCCAATGATCAAAGTAGGGCGCCTGATGCAATACGCCAGTTTACTAACCAAGCCGATATTCTGTATTCACGCAATCACTACGATTGGGATCTCGGTGGCCCATTACTTGATGATAGAGATGTAAAAGTTGTCGATTGCGGAAATGTGACGGCTGATAAGTCAGATCATAAAGAACACTATGTTAGAGCGGAACAGGTAGCGAGAAAAATCTTCAGTAAGAATGCGACATTAATCACACTAGGTGGAGATCATGGGATTCCGATTCCTGTGATGCGAGCGCTCGAAGTATTCGATAAAAATATTACACTTGTACATATAGATGCGCATCTCGATTGGCGACATGAGATCAATGGAGAAACCGAAGGATATTCGAGTCCTATAAGGCGAGCATCTGAAATGCCTTGGATTAAAGATATCGTTCAGATTGGCATGAGAGGAATTGGGAGCGCGCGTACAGCAGATGTTGAAGATGCATTGAACTATGGTGTAACAATTATAGATGCCTATGAAATGCACGACATTGGAATGGATGCTGTATTAGATCGAATTCCGGATGATGGGCCTTACTATTTGACTATCGATGCCGATGGTATGGATCCAACAATTATGCCTGCGGTACTTGCCCAAACCCCCGGAGGATTGTCATGGATACAATTGCGGAAACTAATACATGGACTGGTAAAAAAGGGCAGAGTTGTAGGGATGGATTTGGTTGAAATTGCGCCACAATATGATGTTGGAAATACCACATTGATCCACGCAGAGCGACTTATATGTAACCTGATTGGTTCTTGCGTGCGAGCAAATTATTATCCTGAAAAATATAAAAACAATTGACTGCTTTGATACAAACTGTATTGAATTGAAATGGTGTTCGCATGGTCGGAATGGGGCAACTTACCGCCCCTTGGGTTTACTATCCGATCAGTCACAATCATACTCCAAGCTGCCATTCGATTATTTTCAGGGAAGACCAGAAGCCTACCAACTATACTTCCCAAAACCGGGTGTTCAAAAAAGATTCGATTCACCACCTGTTATGAATTCCAGTAATAATAAAATTGCGTTTCAGGGTGAGTTTGGCGCTAACTCTGACATGGCTTGCAGAGATATGTACCCAGATAGGGAACCGATTCCCTGTCCTACGTTTGAGGACGCTTTTAACGCAGTTTCCGGTGGTGAGGCGAGTCTGGCGATGATTCCAATCGAGAATACCATTGCTGGCAGAGTGGCCGATATTCATCATTTACTGCCAGACTCGAACTTGTACATTGTTGGTGAATACTTTATGCCAATCCATTTTCAGTTGATGGTGATTCCGGGCACATCGGCTGAACAGATAAAAACAGTGCATAGTCATATTCATGCTCTTGGCCAATGCCGAAACATTATCAGGGAGAGAGGGTGGCAGGGGATCATCGCCGCAGACACCGCCGGCGCCGCTAAAGATGTTGCCGCAGAACAGAATATAAGTAAGGCCGCCCTGGCACCTTCATTAGCGGCAAAAATGTATGGTCTCGAAATTATTGAACGGAACGTCGAAGACGCCGATTCTAATGTGACCCGTTTTGTTGTTTTATCGTTAAACCCAGTTGAATTTAATCGTAACGAATCCGACGAGCAAATTGTCACTACATTTGTGTTTAATGTACGTAATCAGCCCGCGTCGTTATATAAAGCTATGGGAGGGTTCGCAACCAATAACGTCAATATGACCAAACTGGAGAGTTATCAGCTTGGTGGGAAATTCACTGCAACGCAGTTTTACGCCGATATCGAAGGACATCCTGATGATCCGAATGTAAAACGAGCCCTTGAGGAGTTGCGCTATTTCTCAACCAAGGTACGAATGTTAGGATCGTATCGGGCGCATCCCTTTCGCAATAGCAATTTGATTAGTTACTAATACTCACGGCGGTCACTCATGCCATAACTATTTGAGTTGATAAAGACCTGAAACAACACGACATACGATGAAGGACAAAATCTTAAATTCCACTCATGTCCTTCAAAGTGCGTTGGAGCTTCCTTGCGGCGTGATTCTAAAAAATCGAATTGCCAAGTCACCAATGTCAGACTCCCTTGGTAATGGCGCGGGAGATCCTACTGCGGCGCAGATTCGACTCTACGAGCGATGGGCGCAAGGTGGCGCCGCCGTATCAATAATTGGTGAAGTGCAAGGAGATCATCGCTTCCCCGAGAAACCGGGAAATCTTGTGTTCAACGCACAAACAAACCATCAGGCCATACAATCTTTAACCAACCGAGCCGTGCTTGATGGCGCTCATCTCTGGCCGCAGCTTGGTCATGCCGGTGCTCTTTCTCACTCACCGATTAGTCGACCAAAGGGGCCATCCGCGCTGGATATTGAGGGTCTTCAATGTGAGGGTATGTCGATTGACGAGATTCGGGAACTGCCCGCCATGTATGCAAGAACCGCATCATACGCAAAAACCGCAGGATTTAGCGGTGTTCATATTCACGCTGGACACGGATTCTTACTCAGCCAGTTCTTATGTCCATTGTTTAACCGCCGCAACGATGGCTACGGCGGTTCCGTCGAGGTACGCTGCCGTATCGTGCTTGAAGTGATAGACGAAGTACGGCGTGCCGTTGGTCCGTCGTTTCCCGTTGGGATCAGAATCAACTCGACGGACCAACTGGAAGGTGGATTGACAGAGGACGATGCTTTAGAGGTGGTGCGCCTACTCGATCGAACCTCGGTTGATCTGATCGACATTAGTGGAGGAACCTACTTTCCCGGCGCGAAGGCGAGCTCCGACGGCGCAGCTAAGGGACCGTACTTTGTTGACTTCGCTCGGCGCGCAAAAGAGATCACCAATGTGCCTCTGATGGCGACAGGTGGATTCAAAAAACGGGAGCAAGCAGTCGATGCCGTAGCGAGTGGTGCTGTCGATATGGTGGGTCTAGCGCGCGCCATGGTGCTTAATCCTCGCCTTGCGAAGCGTTGGTTGACCGAGGAAGGCGGTGATCCCGATTTTCCGAGATTTGAATCGAATCCGCCCGGCGGGATAACGGCTTGGTACACCATGCGACTAACAGCGTTGGGCGCGGATCGGGAGGATGCGTTCACGCTGGACCTTGCGTCTGCCATCCGAATTTATGAGGAACGTGATGCACAACGTTGCGTTAAATGGCGAGAAAAGTTTTCTCATTTGCTGAGTGAAGAGTAAGGACTAATTTACTAGAACCTATCTCAAAATGTCCGCGCTTTGCCTATACGTCGTTAAAACGCTCATGTATTACACATACACTGCGCTTTTTCGAGCGCTTTCGCCTCGTCTCGACTTCGCTCGGGTATTTATGAGATTGGTTCTAGCAACGCGCTTAGGTCGATGCGTTAACTCAATGTGAATATTCCCAATACATGGGGTGTTGTCTCAAATTGTTTAACCATACAGCTATTTCTTTCGCTTAGTGAAAGTGCGGTCAATAGAGCCTGTTTTTGCGTGTCTAACCAACCAATTGAGTTACATGGTAACGGGTCCGTTCGTGGCCGAAATCGTCTGGCCAATAAAATTGTGTGAGTGACCCTTCCGGGCAAAATCAGTCGACCCAATTCGTACCTATTGCGCATGCTCCAAGAGAATGCCTGGTGTGCAACGCTGCACGCTCAACAGACGTTTTTAAGCACGAAAAGTAATCACTTTGTGATCTTGAGAGCGGATATTGGGTGATGATTCGATGGGCATGAGACGCTATAACGAATTCTGACTTATACTCCGCGCACTTGGTTCTAGATCTTGCTCGGCATTACCGGTGGAAAATTTAAATCACATCAAAGCGTTCTTCTCACAAAGTTTCCTTCATGTAACGTATGGGGAAGCGGCTCTTGCGGTTCTCATCGTGGTGGCTTCTATTTTGCTACGAAAGCTCCTGCCGTGGTTGCTGCAACTTGCGACTCGGCATTTGTCCGGAACCGAGACAGAGGTTGATACAACCCTCACCAAGTCGGTGACACGACCACTGCAATTGATTCCAGTAGTGGTCGGAATATATATCGCGCTGCATGTTCTGCATCTGCGAGGCGTACCGTCTGAGGTGGCCGGAAGAACGTTGAAGTCACTGGTGGCGATTCTCACTGCATGGTCTCTATTTAAGTCGGTGACTAATCTCAACTTTTTAGTTAATCGATCGAATACCTCATTGCCTAAGACGGCGGTGGTTTGGATATCCCGGGCATTACAAATACTGTTGATCACACTCGCTTGTGGCATCGTGCTCGAAATTTGGTCTATTCCAGTTGCTCCATTTGTCGGCAGTGTGGGTGTTTTTGGGATCGCCATCGGTCTCGCTGCAAAAGATTTGTTTCGAAACTTGATCGCAGGAATTTTGATACTTGTGGAAAAGCGATTTAAACCTGGCGACTGGATCAAGGTAGATGGAATTGTCGAAGGGACCGTTGAGCGAATTAGTTTTCGCTCAACATTTGTTCGTCGCTTTGACTTGAGTCCGGTGTTTGTTCCCAATGCTGAGTTTTCCGAAAACGCAGTGACTAATTATTCGCGAATGATCTATCGACGAATCAGTTGGACCATTGGCATAGAGTACAGTGCTACAGGCGACCAACTCAGAAAGATTCGCGACGAAGTTGAAGCCTGGTTGATGAATGATGACAGAATTTGTAAACCTGGAGAGACTGTGTTGTTTGTCAGAATCGACAAGTTTGGAGAGAGCGCAGTAGAAATAATGATTTATTGCTTCACCCGAACGACGGCTTGGTCTGAGTGGCTTGAAGTAAAAGAAGATTTCGCCCTGGCAATCAAAGACATTGTTGTAGGAGCTGGGACAAAATTTGCCCTACCATCCCGCAGCATTTTTATTGAAAAAGACCATCATCCCCTGGACCATTTGGTCATGCCGGATAAAGCGGAAGAAACATCAGCGACATAATTTATTGATGTACCCCGTCAGCATAAGTTGGACAAAAAGGGGGACTACATAGGCAACCGTGTTGAAGACAAATAGCTGCAGACTGATACACGCCACTAAGCGGTTGGTTTGGAGCTGTTTTATATATACATGCAAATCACCTGAAAGTTTCCTCGGATTCTTAACTCCGAGACAGTTAGCAGTAAAGGTGTTCATTTTTACACGCCGTTTAATACTATCGACTACGCAGAATTGAAGTATCTTTGATCGTCCGCATTGGGGAGTGTTTTCGACCTGGTCTGACGCTGTCCGTCAGGTCGAGTTTGAGTTATTACACCTTAACACTTCAACCAATGTGCTGTCGTGGCTACGGCGAAACTTCGAACGTCGTAAATCCGTCAGGAACAGTTATTCAAATGCTGGTATATAGAGCGTTCTTGTGATTCGCAAAGCTGTGTCGTTCGCTTTCTTTGGTTTGCTTACCAACCCATATGATAATAAGCCCAAATACGCTCTATATTCATCGGCAGCCACTCGTCGTACCATCGCCATTCCTTGTACTTCGGAAGCTTAACCGTTTTTCTTAGCTCGTCAGGACTGTGGGTTCCAGAATCCATGGCTTCTTTCACAGCGGCCATCAAGTCTTCCAAATAGATGCGTTGTTCTGCGACTACCGAGGCAGGATCAATTGCCGGTTGACCTTCTGGGCCATGGGCGGAAATAACAAAGTCAAAATCCATTTGTTCTATTTCTTTCAGTGATCGAATCCACTCATCCGGCCAAAAATCAGGCATTGTTCTAAAGGCTACTCTGCGGGGCGTGACAATATCCACGATAAACAATATCTTCTCTTCGGGAAGTCGCATAACCGCCAAACTGTCGCCATGGTTTGGCCCAAAGTAGGTCAACTCCAGGGTTCTGCCACCTAACGTTAATGTATACGTTTCTTCAAAGGTAATATCCGGCAAGGGCGTTACAGGGCTTGGATGATTGCCTAATTCTTTCAGAATATTCTTATGACCTACAAATTTCGCACCTTCTTCTTTAAAGATGTTGCCACCCGAAATATGGTCGTGATGATTGTGACTATAGACAACATACTTAACCGGCTTGTCGGTGATTTTGCGGATTTCGTCGCGCAAAAGCTCGGCCGCTTTGGGGTTCATCGGATCAGTCACAATCACACCTTCATCGGTGACAAGAAAAATATTGCGGTAAACCCACCAGCGAAATACATACAACCCATCACCGATATTTTTTACGCTGTGACCAAAAGTCTCACCACCCATCGGTTCCTGGGTTGGGAAATTTGACGCAGCCGTTGCCATGGTTGAAAACAACAAGCCAATTATTAAGACTGATCTTTGAAAGAAGTGTGTCATTTGTTAATCCTCGGAATTGAATAATCGATGTAATCAGGTGTCGTCATGACTGACCCAATACGGTAAGGGTTTTCAAGGTGCGTGTTCGTGTTGCCGATGAGAAGTTATGCCCTCGCGCCAAAACTCATGCGTTTCAAGACATCGTCTTTCTTGATGAAGTGGTGATACAGACCCGCCCCTGCATGGCCGATCACCGCCAGGAGCAACAGTATCCACAACGTGCCGTGGGCACCTCGGAAGAACTCAGTCAGGGACTGGTCCTTTTCGAGCAAAACCGGTAACTCGAACAGACCAAAGAAACTTACTGGATGACCAGCCGCCTGGGACATCAGGATACCGGCTAGAGGCTGAGCTATCATTAGAGCATAGAGTACCCAGTGCAGGGCATGAGCCAAGAGGTTTTGTACGGCAGGCACTCCTTCCGGGTCCTTCGGTGTTACGTTAAACAACCGCCAAGCGAGACGTAACAGAATTAATGCCATCACGACCAACCCGAATGATTTGTGCATTCCGGAGGTTTGAAGCTTCTCCGACCCCTTGGGCATGGCGGCGAGAAAGTTGCCCGCGAAAATCATAAAAGTCAGCATCACGAAAAGCAGCCAGTGCAAGCTCTTGGCGACGATTCCATAGGTGGATTCGGTGTTCCTCAACATCAGGTTTCTCCAGTCTTTCGGCGTACATTTCGCGCCCGATGTGACGGGCCAATTGCGGATGGGTGACGATGATATATTCTTTCTTTTTCAATATAATCCATGTAAAAAGAAAATAATTGTTTCTAATTATTTACTAATATGAGCATCCTGAGCTATCTGGACACGTTTGCTGCTGTAGTGGAAAACGGCAGTTTTACCGCTGCCGCAAGGGCGCTGAATATCTCCAAGCCAGTTGTCAGCAAACAGGTATCACAACTCGAGCAACTAGTGGGTGTGCAACTCTTGCACCGCACTACGCGGCGTTTACACCTAACGGAGGCTGGAGAGGTATTTGCCCGTTATTCCCAGCGAATCGTGGCAGAAGCGCGGGAGGCCGAAGCGTCGATCATGCCGATGCAAAGTGAGCCGCAAGGTAAGTTACGTATAACAGCACCTGCTAGTTTGGGTATGTCGTTTCTCCCGCAGGTACTGATACGCTTCCAGCAACGGTTTCCCAAAGTGGAATTGGACGTACGCATTTCCGGACATTTTGTCGACCTCGTGGAGGAAGGTATCGATGTGGCGCTGCGTGTCGGCAGGCTGGAAGATTCCAGTCTGATTGCGCGCCGCCTCATGCCGTGTAGCTTTCATGTGTGTGCATCGCCGGACTATTGGAAACAGCATGGTGTACCGGATCATCCTCATGACCTCAGAACGCACAACTGCCTCGTCTACTCTCAAAGTCCGAAACCCGATACGTGGGTTTTCAAAGACAAGAAAGGAGAGAATATCAACATCCAAGTCAAAGGCAATCTCCGCTCGGATGACGGGAGGCTATTACTGTGTGCTGCGCTCGCCGGACAGGGCATATTCATTGCCCCGTCTTTCATGATCGCTCAAGCGATCAAAGAAAAGCAATTGGAACCGGTGCTGGAAGATTACTCGCGCGCAGCCATAGGGCTGTATGCAATCTATCCACACAGTCGGTTCGTGTCTTCAAAGGTTCGCGCGTTCGTGGACTATCTTGTCGAATCATGGAACGATGAAAATCATCACGAATGAATACAGAATTTCGGAACTCTGCTTGGTTAAGTGGGAAGGTCATTTTGTGACCTCAAGTATCGTCGATGCACTTTTGGTCGAAGCAGAACACACATACCGAGCTTGACATTTAAAGTTATAACTATAATACTGGTTATATCGAAATATTAGATGCGCAAATATGCTAACGCTCGAACAAGCGGCGCAGGGATTTACGGCAGCCGGCTCCGAACCCCGGCTTGAAGTGCTGCAAACATTAGTCCGGGCAGGCTCGGCCGGTCTCACCGTCGGTGATATCCAGGAACGCGTCGGATTACCCGCATCGACGCTGGCTCATCATCTCAGGTTTCTTGCCCTGGGTGGCTTGATTGAACAGCAACGTCAAGGCAGGGCAGTGATTAACCGGGCGGACTTTGCCCGTATCGAATCGCTCGCCAGTTTCCTGTTGCAGGAATGTTGTATCGAAGACTCGACGGTGACGCACCGCTCGCCTGATCAACAAAACACAAAAGAGGTAACACCATGAAACTACATGTGTCCATTAAAGTGGAAAATATTGAAAACGCTATTCAGTTTTACACCCGGTTGTTCAATCAACCGCCAATGATAATCAAAGACGATTACGCAAAATGGGACGTCGAAGACCCGGCGGTTAATTTTGTAATTGAACCAGTGGGCTGTTGTAACTCGGACGGTAAAATGGGCGTCGATCATCTGGGTATTCAAGTGACCTCACAGGATGAATTGACAACATTGGCTGATCGAATGCGCGGGTCGGGCCAACCTTTTCTCGATGTTGAAAAGGCGGATTGTTGTTACGCCAGTATGGACAAGGCCTGGGTCAAAGGTTCAGCCGGAGAAAAGTGGGAAGCGTTTTTAACACACAGTCACGACAATAAAGAATATGGACAAGATCGAGAGCACTTGTTGGATACGATGTAAGGCAGTGCTGCGTTTACTATAGGAGCCAAACGTGCACTACTCGACGGCACAAAAATGTGCCGCTGAATTTATCGGCATGGCTTTTCTGCTGGCGACCGTGGCAATGCAAACCAATAGATTGAGGTAAACTAGGTAAAACGAAACTTGCCGAAGGAGGATTATTATGAGTGACGGACGATGCTTGTGCGGGAGCGTGAGCTGGCAGATAACGGGTAAGCCCGAAGCGACCTCTCATTGCCACTGTTCCATGTGCCGCAAAGCTCATGGCGCTGCGTTTGGCACTTACTATTATATGCGTGCCGAAGATTTTCAATGGACGAGTGACCAGGAATCGGTTGTTACCCACAGATCGTCGCCAGGACAACCAAGAGCTTTTTGCAGCACCTGCGGCTCGGTTGTACCGAACTACGATTTGGAAGGGAAATATGTTTACGTGCCAGCCGGCTGCCACGATGAGGGCGTTAACGCGGATTGTCATATTTTCGCAGGATCAAAAGCACCCTGGTATGACATTACAGACGAGTTGCCTCAGCACGAGACGATTCCACCGGGCGCAAACTATACGGTCTATGAGGCTAAACAGCCCGCCGATGCACCGGACGGTATCGTACGCGGAAGTTGTTTATGCGGCGTTGTGGAGTTTCATATATCGGAACAGTTTAAAGTTGTCCATAACTGCCATTGTTCTCGCTGTCGCCGTGCACGGGCGGCCCCATTTACAACGAATGGATTTATTTCAATGGATGGCGTCGAGTTCGTAAAAGGCGAAGATCATATCGTTACTTATAAAGTGCCGGAAGCACGATTCTTTACCCACGCCTTTTGCGATACTTGCGGCTCCGGCGTGCCAAGGATTGATCCGAAACGAAAAATTGCGGTGATTCCGTTGGGCGCTCTTGACGACGATCCGGGTAGTAAAGCGATTGACAATATATTTGTTGCCTCCAAAGCGGGTTGGTATGAAATTACCGATGACTTGCCATCATACGACGAGGGACCGCCGGGTTAGCTGTTGTGGATGCCTGCCCTTATCTATTTGTTATATTCAAACGCAAGATCGAGATTCTGTCTTTGTTGCCGATAATATAAATACATGAGCAGCCCGGCCAACAGCAACCACCACGGTGGTTCGGATGTTTGCTGTTCGTCTTCGAAATCGAGGCCGCTGTGATTGCTTAAAGATTGTTTCTCTTTTCTTTTAAGAATTTCCCATTGTGATGCGCTTTCAACAACGATATAGGACGATGTCGGTAACAACAGCCCGAGTTCTTTGCTGCGTTTAAGCATGGACGCTCGCTCAGATTCGATGTCCGATGGATTTAAACTATTGTCACGCCACGTTAACCACGCACCGGCATAGTCCGACCACCTATTATTATGCAATACAGACTCGCTTTGCGTAGGCAGCGGGATGAACCGTCCCGAAGAAGGTTCGAACACATGAATGTCTTCTTCAGATTTTGACTGGAAAACAGACGATCTGGTTGCCGCTAGAAGCGAAATGTTTGCGCCTTGCTTAAGCGCGATGACCGGGGTCTGCGGAATATTCTGATCTTTCGATTCGGCTTGTTTTGCCCCTATACCATGTCTTTGCAAACGATTATCGGTGTAGGAATACCAGTCTTCCGAGTCTGGGATCAGCCGGCTCCAGGTCTCTAAGCTTATATCTTCAGTGTTTATCCGTTGTGCTCCGCTAATGACAACAAAAATCGGTACATGACGAAAAGTCTGGTCGTCAATCGAGTCGCTGACTCGAAGCATTTCCTTTGCGATGGCTTGCTCAATCCAAAATCCACCCGCTTCCTCAAGTTGGATGTCGTCAATGAAACTCGCGATGTTTTTCGCATCATTAGCATCCAAGTACCCATTAGAAACTCCTTTTGAAACGCCAATATTGGCCGCACTGATGTGTAGTTTTGATATCCCCAGTTCTTTGCTGGCACGGACAATGTTTTTAATATATTCCGCAGTACCCAGCTTGGAGTGCTTTGCATAATCGAGTATGAAATGAATATACGGCGTTCGCCGAAACGCGAATTTCGCCATAGCGTCGTTAACAAGCACCAGATCGTTTTGTGCAACGATGGCATTTGCATCATGTGCCGGATTCAGGTCTATTGCATGTTTGTTGATAACGATTTTTGCATCCATGCCGGTGTGAAAACTAAAATCGATTTCAACTTCCCTTATGCCTTCACTTGGAAAAGGATAGACCCGCAGTTCCGCGATAGTGGGTGATTGATAGTAAAGCAGGGCGGGATCGCGCCGCACCTCGGTAATTTTCTGAAACACCCACAACGCTGTTTTGCGATCAAAAACTTTACCTGAAACCCATTCGCCCTCAATTTTTAATCGTAATCCTGTTACAAACACACCTTCCGGTAAATAAATTTTTCCGGCGTACAACGAATGTGTACTGCTTGAGGCGTTTTGAATGGTCAATCTCACTTTCGCCTCGCCGCTTGTAGTTGTCGAGTGATCAATGTGACTAATTGCCGTATCCATGTCCGGCGCTAACAGTCTTCCGCCGCCAAATGCCGGTCGGCTTCGTCTCGCGGAACCGACAATCGGAACATGTTTGTCGGGTAGTCCGCTGTTAGTCAGTAGTTTATACAAGCGTGTGATTTTTCGATCAGACAACACCAGGTTGCCAAATACAACGGTGTTATAAAACCCGGAAATATATGGGAGTTGGATATCGGACTTCCTGTCGCGAAGTTGCACCAGGGTATTTGCCGACCGGTTTATCTGCGATTCGGTTAATGCCGGACTCGAGGTATCGTGGGAATAAAAGTAATTCAGACTGGAATCGAGTGCGTTTTTGTCCAGTACGGCCTGGATTAAAAAATAAAGCGGAAGAATCATAAGACCCGCCACGCTTAAAACAATCGCTTTTGTTTTTCCAAGTTTGTTTTCAGCCTGGCTGAATTCGCTGAACGTAATCCTTGCCTGGAACAAGCCCAGCGCCAACGGTGTCAGCATTAAAAATCCCGTGCCGATCGCAAAGATGGCAATCAGCGACAACGGCAGGAAAGGGAGGAACACGAGAAAGAAATAAAAAATGAATGGGAAAGTTGCGCACCTGAGAAATAGCTTTACCGGCATAAAGCGCTCGCCGCCAGGTTTAATCAACAAAACCAGACCATTGACCATCGTCAGCGCATACACACCGGTCGACTGAAAATCGACGGGAAAAGGTATCTTATGATTGAGCGCAAGCCCGCCCAGCGGCGCGGCCAGGCCAAGAACAATCGCAATGATGTAGTGCCTTTCTGCAAGATTAACAAAAGACGGTTTGTGAATGATGTTGTCGAACAGCCGTATGACGGCGCCCAGGAATACAATGACAACTAACGTCGCAACAATGATACTCGCGATGATCACATACTGACCCTGCCACGCGGGTTGCATCAGGGAAACCAGCAAATACCATGTAACGGGCATACCGACGATCGCAATGACCGTTATAAGTGCACCTCTGGACGCACTGAATCTGGAGAAGAAATTTCTGGACAGTGCGTAGAGAGACAGAAACACGCCGGGCATGAACAGGGTTACGTTCCATCGCCCGACATTCTCCTCGCTGAGAATCCAGGGTTGAATGGTGTCTGGAATAATTCTTTCCACGTTGATTATAAACAGCCACATGTACAAGACATGACCTGTCAGCGCGCACAGTGCGATCTTCCAATCTATCTCGATCTTTCTTTGGTTGTAAGCCCAATACGTGAATGAAATCGCAAAAATGATCGCGATCTCGAAGCACAAAAACAGTATTGCTATTGATAGCTCTCGTTCGTTTGCTTCCCCGCGAATAAGTGACCACGAGCGCAGGTTTAGTAACAGCAAAATGACTTGAGGGAGTACAAATCCCCAGAACAGGCACAACGATACGGGTTTGCGTGAAGCCACCATTTCAGATTTCATATTGCAAGCCAGTTTTCGGTCTTTCAATAACGTAAGCGACAATAAGAAAGCTGCACAGAAACGCTACTGCGCCGGTCATAACGTGAGCATGATCCGCAAAACGCCCGGCACCGAAATGCCCTAAAACATTGTGCGCGTAGTTTGACGACAACACGCGCATTGCATTCGCTATCAGTGTAATGGGATAGGCGTACGCCAACCAAAGCAAGGAAGTGCGATGCGTGTTTATTCGAAACGCGATATAAGCCAGCAACAGACTAAAAAAAGTAGTTCCACTGCATGACTCTCCCAGCACAAACCGGGTTTGTTCTCTATTGAACAGCCATTCGCCTGTTGTGTAATCTCCAGTGCCGTAAAACATTTCGACAAGCAGTCCGGTCGGAAAGATAAAACCTGTCTTTATCACCGATAGTTGCTGAAAGACGAGTCTGCACAAAAAGTACACCGACAAAAGAATCACAAAAGGAAGGATTGCCGGCCTGCGTAAACCGTATTCACGGCATCCGTGATTACTCATGTTGAGATTCTGATTACTCTGTATTCAATGTATTTAACGGGAGTGACGTTGCTGTTTCTATTTGCACTGGTCGCACAACCCTGTTCCATAGTCGTGTCGGCGTCCGGGATTGAATCTATCCCACAAAATCGCAAAAATGATGACAATTCAGAGTAATCTCTGAACAAAGTCTACAGGTGCAACGGATTTGAGCTTAAGCCAATGTGGAACGGTTCAATACACCTAGCCGGTTAAAGAATTCATCTCTATCGACATGGCATTGTCTGATGTGTCGGGCACCGCTGAATGCTTCGCGGGCGTGCAACACGCGATAATTGTCGAAGACGACGGTTTGTCCGGATTCAAGCCGGTGTACGACGCTTGCGTCTTTTTTATAAAGTAAAGTTGATAACGTCTTCATCGCACGATAAAGAGGTTCGACCTGTTCCTCCGGGACATCAAACGGCGCCATGGTGCGTTCATTGAAACGAAACGCAATGATGTTCCTGTGCTGATCCAGCTCGATAGTGCGCCACGTGGCCTGCAATGCAACGTCATCGACTTCGTCCACCAGGTCGCGTCGATGGGTAACAGGTGTTGTGGTCAGTATGTCAAAAGCATCCGCATCTTGCGTGCGTAACTTTTCCGCGACATTAAATCCGTCCGTCAGAATCGAAGCGCCGCCCCCGCAGCCGCTTGGTCGCAAACAATGCATGATTAACATGCCGGGTGGCGGGTCCTGAAACAATTCATCGTTGTGCGGGCGTATTGCGTGTGATGTGTGTGCCAGAATGCGTTTTTGTGGTGTCGAAATTAGATCAAAAATTTGCCCGTAATGGGTTTGGCGAACAAAACCGAAAAGACCCGCCAGCCGTGCAATTTCATTTTCTTCGGCCGGCACATTGCTGATGAACGCAAAACCATAGTCACGGATTTGTTCAAACATCCTAAACCGTACTTTCTTGTCCTGCGAAATATCAGGGTAATTCCACAGCGGGGACTTGCCGCTCAGTGCTGCATCCCACAGAACGGGCTTATGCTGTCGTTCCGTGCGTGCCTCAACAGAATAACAATGCGCCCGCAGCCATGTGGGCGAGTATTGCGTTACGTGATTATCGCCCTGCCATTCGATAATCAGCGAACCATCGGCGCTAAGCGAAATCTTTGCCGGGGCGATTTCGGCGTCGACATCATTGAGTTCAAGATAGCGGTGTCCGCCGCTGCGATCACCGCAGTGCCGACAGGTACAGTTATCGCGCAGCCAGATATAGTGAAATATGCTGCGGCGCCCGTCGCTCCAGGTGAGCGACAAGGCTTTTTCGCCCTGATCGATATGATCGATTAGAACAGGCTTCGCGATTGAAGATTGTGCAGTAATGACGCTTAACTCAGAGTGGCTATAGCTGAATGTCAGATGGTATTAAACGACCTCAATTTCACGGGTTGCAAGTGTTTGATACAAATGATGACCAGGACGATGGGCGACTCGCTTTAACGCGTCGGTTGACGGGCGGAAATTAGACTCGTAAGTTCCTAACCCACCGAATCGAATCGTTTATCGACCCAGCGCACAATTTAACAAACAGTATTTGGCACCGCACTAACGGATTTCGACAGTATTCTCGCAATACTCATGCAATAAAACCGCGTCTAATCGTCGGCGAATTCAACCTTGAAGTACGATTCCTGTAAAGATAATGTGCATAGTATGTTTGCAATAACGGAGTATCCGGTTTGAATATTGGCGGACTGATAACTCGACATGCGCGTTTTCGATCAGAGCATATAGCGTTGGTTTTCAATGGGCAGTCCCATACTTATCGAGAACTCAACGATGAGGTGAACAAACTCGCCAACGCCCTGCTTGCGCACGGTTTAAAAAAGGGCGACAAGTTCGCCACCGTTTTACCCAATTGTCTTGAACTAATGCTGGCTTATTGGGCGGCGGCTAAATCCGGACTCGTCATCGTACCCTGCAGCACATTACTGCAGGAGGGCGGTTTGATCACCCTGCTCAACGATTCCGATACGGCACTGGTGCTGGTGCACAATGATCATAGACACCTGTTTAACAACATCCGTCACAAGGTACCCAATGTCCGGGATGACCGCTGGATTGTAGTACAGGGTGATGCCGGTGAGGGTTTTCGTATCTATGACGAGTTAGTTGCTAAGGTTTCATCGGGCGAACCACCTGATCAGAATATCCAGGACTCGGATATCTACAACATCATGTATTCCAGCGGGACGACCGGAGTGCCCAAAGGCATCGTCCATACACACTACGTGCGGGCTATGTATTGCACCATGTTTGCATCGTCATGGCGCATGACCCCGGAAAGCGTTGTCCTGCACGCGGGTGCAATTGTATTTAACGGCGCGATGCTTGACCTGATGCCGTGGATGTATCTGGGTTGTACTTACATCCTGCATGAATCATTTGATGCCGGTGCGGTAATTCGCGATATTAAAGACAAGCGGGTCACGCATATTATTATGGTGCCGGCGCAAATAATCGCGTTATTGAATCATGCCGAATTCAACCCGGAGACGATGCGGTCCCTGGAAATGATTCAAAATGTTGGTGCGCCGCTGCACCTGGAACACAAGAAACGTCTGAATGAAACGCTGCCCAATCGGTTTTATGAACTTTACGGTCTAACTGAGGGCTTTGTCACGATACTCGACAAACACGATTCATTGCGCAAGATCGGTTCGGTGGGGGTACCGCCTGCGTTTTATGAAATGCGGATTTTAAACGAGTCCGATGAAGTCTGTTCTCCCGGCGAAGTGGGGGAAATCTGTGGTCGCGGCCCCTTAATGATGCCGGGATACTACAAACGCGATGACCTGACCGAAAAAGCGATTGTGGATGGCTGGCTGCATTCTGGCGATGCCGGATATGTGGATGAGGACGGTTACCTGTATCTGGTTGACCGCCTTAAAGACATGATCATCAGCGGTGGCGTCAATGTGTACCCGAAAGACATCGAAGAAATCGTGGTACAGCACCCTGATGTCGATGAAGTGGCCGTGTTCGGCGTGCCGGATGAACGTTGGGGGGAGGTGCCGATCGCAGCCATAAAGCCGGCGTCAGATCAGCATGTAGATTCTCCTGGGCTGATAGATTGGGTCAACCAGCGTGTTGATGCCAAGTTCCAACGCATACGCGATGTCGCGATTCTCAACGAGTTTCCACGCAACGCGGCCGGCAAGACCCTGAAACGCACGATCCGCGAGGACTATTTAAAAAATATAGAATCCGCATAAATAACCGGCTATTGGGATTTGGATCAGCATTAAAACCTTGCGTTGGATGCTTTCGCTCTCGGTACTTACGTGTGCGCGATCACCACAGAATTTTCTGTAAATCAAAAGTCCTTTTTTTGTCGGGAGTTGCAGGATTTTATCAATTGACCTGGATCATTCTCATCACACCATCAACGCGGGAGAATCGGTGTTGTCATGGCTAAAAATACAGTTTCGGCGTTACGCCGGTTGGTACGTTTAAAAGGTGTGTTCGGCACAAATGCTGTCGTCGAGAAGCTCATCTTATTAAGGACACTGGCGCGGGGTCGACTACCGAAAGCCGTTAACGTTGCACAACTGCATGATGTACTCTGCTTCATGCGCGCCCATCCCGACAACGCCGGCGTACTGGCATTAGTTGAAAACATTCTCGCTCAATTCGCGCAGCGCAAAGATCTGATTCACTACAAGAATACATTGGCTGACTCCGGAATAGCCGGCACCCCCATCTATTATTCTTTTTATTGGCTTACCGCGCGCTGGTTAGTGAATCGATGGCCGGATGCAATTACCATCGATTGGGCTGCATTCGATAATCAGGATCGATTGGATGAGTTGTTGCCTTTATTGTTACCCTGGCCCGAAGCAATCGGTATTGAAAACCTGCCGCTACCGGCAAAGGAGTTGATCGACAGGTTTAAGGAGCCGCAGGAGACGGACGCTGCGTTCCTGATACGCCGTTTTGACAAATGGCGTGTCGACCAAAGCACTCGTGAGATGTCCTATGAAGAACTCGATGTGCCGTTGTGTCTTGCGCCGGGTGCTGGCACACCGTCACGTACGCACTCAAAGTATGCATCCGCCCGTATCGTTTATAGAGAATTGATGCCAGCCCAAGCGCTTGCATCCGCGAACGAAGGGCTGAATGTTCAGCCCATTTCGCGCCGTAGCGTGTCACCCCGCGAAGGACAACGCCTCATTGACCTCGCCCGGGTACAAATGATTACGCGAAGCCGTGACCTGTTCGCTTTTATGAACGCCGATTGCCGTGACGTGCAGCTATTGGAATACGATGATGGTTTGACGTTTGTCTGCTACGGTCTGCGGCCAGAACAACGGTTGTTGCTGGAGACGATGTATGTATTCCTGATATTGAAGAACGGTGTGCCTGTCGGCTATACCCAGGCGAGCGCTTTGTTTCGGTCTGCTGAGATCAATTTCAATATATTCGACGCGTTTCGCGGGACGCAAACGTCCCAGGTGTTTCTCGCCACGTTGAGTATGGTGCGCAGTTTATTCGCTGCGGACACATTCATAATCAATCCACAACAATTGGGCGAGGACAACCCCGAAGCGTTGAAAACGGGAGCCTTCTGGTTCTATTACAAGCAAGGTTTTCGCCCCCGGGATCGTGCCGTACGCAAAGTGATGAACAGAGAACTCGCGCGCAAAAAGTCAAATCCGTCATACCGCTCGAATCTCGCGACCCTCGAGCAACTCGCCAAGGGCAACCTTTTCTTGTATCTCGACAAACGCCGCGATGACGTAGTTAGTTGCATCAACGAAGAAAATATTGGTCGCGCATGCTCGCGTGCATTGACCGGTCGCGGTGGTGCACACCTGGAGCATGCTCTTCGAGAATGTGCTGAGCTGGTTGCAAAACGCGTCGGACTATCTTCGCTTAAGCGTCTGTCACCCTCACAACGGATGGTGTGGGATCGCTGGAGTCCAATGCTCATGGCGTTGCCCGGGTTGTCCCGCTGGAGCGATGACAACAAGCAGGCATTGATTGAAATCATCAAGGCGAAGGGGGGCCGCAGCGAGATCGGCTATGTCACCTTATTCGACCAACATCCACTGCTGCAGCAATCGATCTGGAAACTATCGCGTAAACGATGAATGTATTCGCATCTAACTCATCACGAATACCGGCAACCGCATTTTAGCGGCTATTTCTGTGTTGCGTTTTGGTTAAGATTTACCGGCTAAGCGTACTAATTGACGGCGTTAAAATAGATGATTAGTGTTGCACGTTGAATAACGATCCTGATATGTACTAGAGTCTCTATGATTGGAGAATTCGCATCGTATGAAAGTTGTCCTAAGAATTATCTCGCTTTTCATCGTGGTTCCGGTCCTGGGCGCTTGTTTCTTTGATGTCCCCAGCAATGACGGCAAACAGATACCAGATACCACTACAAACCTCGTGGACTTCGAACAGTATGCGCAAGCCACTTTCGCGGGGGGCTGTTTCTGGTGTTCGGAATCGGATTTTGAACACACTGTCGGTGTGGTGGAAGCCGTTTCCGGTTACACCGGTGGAGCACGCCGAAACGCCTCGTACAAGAAAGTGTCTTCCGGAAAAACGAACCATCGGGAAGCAGTCAGGGTTTTCTACGATCCGGAAAAGGTAAACTACCAACAGCTACTGGATGTATTTTGGCGACACACTGATCCGACGGATGACGGTGGCAGCTTTGGGGATCGTGGCAGAGAATACACCTCAGCTGTTTTTTATCACGATGCTGAGCAAAAGCTTATGGCGCAAGCATCGAAAAAGGAACTGCAGAGTTCCGGAAAATTTGACGAACCCATCGATACACCCATCTTGCCGGTTGCGAGCTTTTATCCTGCCGAAGATTATCATCAAGACTATTACAAGAAAAATCCGCTGCGTTACAAATTCTATCGCAGGGGTTCTGGGCGTGACCGGTATGTTGAGGAGACTTGGGGCGAAGAATTGGAAATGGCACAGCAGCATGTGTTAACCGGCAAAGAAAAAGCAACGGCGGATTCCGAGTGAGGGATTTGGTTTGCGGGCGGTGTATTGGAGAGTATGAGCTGATGACAGTCGCCTTCTCAAACCTGCTGACTGTACGACTGAGTCTGAATCAATACAACTAGCCCGCATATTGCACGAGTGAACTGAGTTTCTCCATTTGTTGCCAAATAACGAGGGAATGAGAAGAAACCGGAGTTTGAGGTGTCGACGAACCCGCACAAATGGATTAAGAAGCGTTCAATGAAAGCAAGATGGGCGATTGACCTGGAATCTGGACATAACTGGCCATAGCGTTTGTTCCAACGCCGCGTATCAAATCAATGAAGCGACGGGTTACCCAGGCGCAAGGCGGGCGGCAGCGGTAAAGAACAAGGTTTGATAACGATGGTGGCTGGACAACAGAAAGCGGATACGTCGGGTATTGCGTAACATCACGGCGCCGATCTTTAACAGTTTCAGGCGAATGGTGCCGACATAAGCGCGCGCCAGTTCGGTGCCGTGTAATCCTAAACGGCGGATGGCATCGAGCAATACATACGCCATCGAAGACAGCAGTAAGCGAAACTGATTTGGCCACCAGCGATGACAACTGGTGCGATCAGAAAATAGATCCAGCTGTTGTTGCTTGATCCGGTTCTCCATGTCGCCGCGTGCGCAATACACCTGCTCATATAGCTGCTTCGGATCTCCCGGCAGATTGGTCACGACATAGCGTGGGTTACTGCCCAAGGCGGTATGCTCGGCCTTGACCAGGACACGCCGGGGTCGATCCCAGGTGCGTGCCGCATAAAAGAAGGTATGGAACCGGCGTTGCTTGTGCCCGCTTGCCTCATAACCTGTGCGCGCGGCCTCAAGATATGGCGCCGCCAAGCGGTTCAAACGCTCATTCTTCGCAACCCCCACGATATACCCCACCCCATGACGATCACACCACGCCAACATCCGCCACCGGCAAAACCCACTATCGCCGCGAAAGATTATCTTCACCTTCGGCCACGCCTGACGTAACCGCTTCACCAGCAACGACAATACCGCCCATGCGTGTTTCGCCCCATCGATCTTGCTCGGGCGCAGATAACTGACTAATAATTGATCCCGGCAGAACACGTACAGCGGCAGAAAACAGTAATGGTCG
>CBDCFT010000044.1:0-59604 GCA_965216365.1 Arenicellales bacterium
CGAATGTACGTATTGGTGGCCGATGTGCCCAGTTACCCGGAATTTCTTCCCTGGTGCAAAAGCACAACGATTGTTTCGCACGAAAGGAATCAAATGGTAGCCAGTATTTCGTTATCCTACCGGGGTATTCGCAAAACTTTTACGACGTGTAACACACATAGTCCGTCCGATCATATTCAGATAAAACTGGTCGATGGTCCATTCAGTGCACTTGATGGTGACTGGCGCTTTGTTTCGATTGGTGATGCTGGGTGCCGGGTCGAGTTCAACATCGCGTTCGATTTTTCCAATGCGGTGTTGCGTAAAGTCGTGGGACCGGTGTTTAAATATATTGCAAATAATATGGTAGACGCTTTTTGCAAACGCGCGGATTCGTTATATGGTGGAAAGTCAGGAAATTAAGGTCGAGGTCGCTTACACGTTACCGCACGAACAATGCCTGCTTGAATTGCGATTAGGGCAGGGCGCCAGCGTAAACGATGCGATTCAGATATCGGGAATTCTGCAACGCTTTCCGCAAATCGACTTAACGAAGCAAAAAGTTGGTGTTTTTGGCCAATTTGTTGAATTAGATGCGATTTTGTCCGACGGAGATCGAGTGGAAATTTATCGTCCGCTTGAAATTTCTCCCAAGCAGGCGCGCCGGCTGCGTGCTCAACGTGTGGGTAATCAGTGAACCGTCTGGCGACCAACACTAAAAGTACACGAGTCGGCCTTGCTGGATCAGGCGTTCAGGTGTCGGTATCTTTACTGAATATTCGCCTAAAAAATCCTTTCTTCTCGTTCTTATCATCAGGATTGACAATTTCCGGTTTTTTTGCGCGAACGGATTTTGTTTCCAGAACGCCTTCGATATCGGTCAGCGCATCTGCTTTGAACACGATGGTTATCAGTTGTTGCAGACGATTTTTTTCCCGTCCCTCTTTCAGGCTGTAGAAATAATCCCAGCGGTCGGCGTGAAAAGGATCTTCGACTAAAGGCGTCCCCAGAATATATTGCACTTCACGTCGGGTCATGCCGGGTTTCAGTTGATCCAATTGTTGCGTGTTGATGATGTTCCCTTGTTGAATATCTATCTTATAGGGTCGCAGGCAGCCTGTTGTGAACAGCAGGGCGATAATGACAATAACCAGAAAACGCATGAAGTTGAAAATTTACAGGATTAACATTCGTTAAATTAAGATATTGCGAAAAATGACGCTCATAAATATTTTAAAACAGCGGTTTCATCACAGCGATTGAATTTATAGCATTTTACACAAACTCCCCATACTTTTTCCGGCAATGATTCTTTTGCAACGGTTTTAAAATCGAGTTTGTGAAAAAACTCCGGCGCGTAAGTCAAGGCCATGAGTCTTGAAATCCCACGTTGTTTTGCTTCATGCGCAAGGTAACCCACTAATTCGCTGCCCAGGCCTCTGTGCAGATGACCAGGCGTAACCATTAAGCTTCGTATTTCGGCGAGTTCGGCGGTGAATATCTCCAAAGCGCCGCAGGCGATAGGATTGCCGGATTCCCCGACAACAAAAAAATCGCGAACACGCTGTTCCACTTCTTCTCTGGAGCGTGGTAGTAGGTTTCCAGCAGCGGCATAACTTTCCAGTAAAGACAGAATGGCCGGAACGTCGTCCATTATTGCCGGTCGCACCGGGTGTTCAGTTACAGATGATTTCTTGCTCATAACTCCGGTCTATGCGAAATGACGTTGCAGCATTTCTTTTGCATGGGCAACGGATTGACGGGTTAACTTAACGCCGCCGAGCATGCGCGCTATTTCTGTCACGCGATCTTTGGGTTGTAAAGCGGCAACGTCAACCCGCGTATTTTTATCGTCGGATTTGTTGACCTGGAAGTGATGCATGCCCTGAGATGCCACCTGGGGCAGGTGAGTAATGCACAGGATCTGCCGCCCATTAGCCAGTGAATGCAGCTTGGTGCCGACAATCTCGGCAACACGCCCGCCAATGCCGACGTCGACCTCGTCGAATACCAGCGTGGGTACGCGCACGATGGCCGCCGTGATCACCTGGATGGCCAGACTTATACGTGACAATTCACCTCCCGAAGCAACTTTGGCGAGTGATTTCAGCGGTTGTCCGGGATTCGTATTGACCTGGAATTCAATCGCCTCACGGCCGAATTGAGGTCGCTCGTCATTGTCAACCGGAGTCAGCCGTACGGCGAACTCGCCTTTCTCCATGCCAAGATCGTGCATTTGTTTGGAAATAGCGGCTGAGAGTTTTTTGCTCGCCCGAGTTCGGTTTTTGCTGATACTTACCGCGAGTTGGTCATATTCATGACGCAAATTATCGATCATTTTTTCCAGGTCAGCCGCGCTGTTTTCTCCATTGTTCAAAGCGGCTAATTCAGTTGCCAATTTTTCCTGCAATGCTGGCAGCGCATCCGGTTCAATGCGGTGTTTACGCGCCATATCGTGTAAAACGGACAAGCGATTTTCTACTTGTGCCAGTTGGCCCGGGTCCAACTCATAGTCATCGACGCGACGTTGCAGATCCGCCGCTGCTTCGCTCACACTAACGCGCGCTTCATCGAGCAATTTCTCGATCTCACCCAGCCGGGGGTCGAACTCCGATAATTCCATCAGGGCGTGTGATCGAATAATTGATTTGTTGCTCGATATTACTGTCGTCCGCTTGCGTAAGGTTTGCTAAAACGCCCTGGGTGCCGTTAAGCAACTCGTTCATATGATGCAAGCGGCGATGATTCTGTTGCAATTGTTCGAATTCGTTTTCCTGTAGCGCCAGGGCTGCCAGTTCCTGGGTTTGGTAACGCAGCAGATCCAGCCGCGCTTCCCGTTCATTCGATTGCTGCCGGATTGATGTCATTTGGTCGGTTAAGCGTTTCAACTCCTGACTAATTTGCGCCAGACTCGATACCTGTGTACCGATACCGGCGTAGTCATCGAGTATCTGCTGCTGCGTGTCCCGGCGCAGTAGTGATTGATGTTCGTGCTGACCGTGGATATCGACCAGCAGCGCACCCAGTTCGCGCAACAAATGCATGGGTGCTGCATGACCGTTGATAAAACCCCGGCTCGCCTTGTCGCGGTAGATCAACCGGCGCAGGGTGCATTCACCATCTGTCTGCATTTCATTTTCGACCAGCCAATTAGCGGCATCCTGGTTTTTGGCGATGTCAAACTGCGCCTGTATTTCGGCTTTTTCCTGGCCGTGACGAATCATGTCCGCATCCGCTCGATCGCCCAGCAGCAGGGCGAGCGCATCGATCAAAATTGATTTACCGGCACCGGTTTCACCGGTGAGTACAGTGAATCCGGAATCAAACTCTAATTCAAGCTGTTCGACAATGGCGAAATCACGAATCGCCAACCACTGGATCATCAGGCGGGATCGGTATCGGAATTATTCAACGGTTGCGAGTTGATAGTGCCCCAACCCAATTTGGAGCGCAGACCTTCGTAATGATTGTGATTTGACGTGCGCAGTAAGTGAACGGTTTGGTCTGACCGGCGAATGTATATTTTTTCGGAGCCTTTGAGCGAATAGCGGATAAATCCATCCACCGCAACATGCGCCGCCGACTCGACGAATTCGACCGCCTCGATGCATATCAGACTGTTTTCGGACAGTACCAATGGGCGGTTGCTCAAGGTATGGGGACAGATCGGAACTATAACGATGGCGGCGAGAGTCGGATGCAGAATAGGGCCACCGGCAGAAAGGGAATAGGCGGTCGAACCTGTTGGAGTGGCGATTACCAAACCGTCGCCGCGGGTGCGGGTCACGAATTCATCGTCGACAAAAGTGATGGTTTCAATCAACCGTGCCACTTCGCCTTTGCTGATGACAATATCATTGAGTCCAGTGCCCTGATAGACGATTTTTTCGCCCGCCTGTATCTCGACCGACAACATCATGCGTTCTTCCAGATAATGCTTGCCATCCAGCACCTGGTCGATGTCTTCCAGCATGGTATCGGCGGGAATGTCAGTGAGAAATCCCAGGCGCCCAAGATTAATGCCGATTACCGGCAGGGTTTGTTGCGAGAGTTCGCGTGCTACGTGCAGCATGGTGCCATCGCCACCAACCACAATCGCCAGGTCAATGATTTCATCCAGATCGGCATCATTGTCGGAAACACGGGGTCCGGAAACTGTATTCGACGTGGTTTCGCCGATAAATACGTTTACACCGCGCGCAGTCAGATGCGAGCGTAATCGCTCGATCGAATCGCGCACACTGGCGTCTTTGTATTTTCCGAACAACCCGACCGACTGGATATTCAAATCGCCTCCTTTGGCTCAAACAGTCTAAATTAGCACGACCATTGTTTTTGCGCCAATGCGTTTGCGTAATTCTTGACAGGTTTGGGAGGGCTTGATAGCTTGCCGTCTGGCACTCGATTTGGTCGAGTGCCAGAATACAGGGGTTTTACTTACAGATATGCCGACAGCAATCAACGACCGTGCTGAAGCGCTTTTAAAAGCGCTGATTCACCGTTATGTATTTGATGGCCAACCGGTGGGTTCGCGTACATTGGCACGTGAAGCGGGTCTGGAAATCAGTCCGGCGACGGTACGAAATGTGATGTCCGATTTGGAAGAGCTGGGTTTGATTGTCTCTCCACACACATCGGCCGGGCGAATTCCGACCCATGCGGGTTATCGTCTGTTCGTCGATACCATCATGAATGTTCGTTCCGTCGATAGCCGTGCCATAGATGAGATCGGGAGCCGGTTAAACGATCACGATCCAAACCAACTGGTGTCTACAGCCTCGGAATTATTGTCCAGAATAACTCACTTCGCCGGTGTGGTACTGGTGCCGGGAAATCAATACACGAAATTCAAACGTATAGAATTTTTAACATTGTCCGGTAATCGCGTACTGGCGATTGTCATTACTGACGACGGCAGGGTGCAGAACAAGGTTTTGCCGGTGGAGCGGGAATACAGTGAGTCAGAACTGGCCGAAGCGGCAAATTTTTTCAATGATCAGTATGCCGATATGTCACTGTCCAAAGTGAAAAGCGTATTGCTGAGTGAGATGCGTCAGGACAGTGAAGCCATGAATCAAATGATGCGCACCGCCTGGACAATGGCCCAGGAGGTTTTTCAGGAGAATGATTCCGGAACGGACGACGTTGTTGTCAGTGGCGAGGAGAATTTGCTGGATATTCCAGATTTATGCGACCTCGAAAAGTTGCGCAAGTTGTTTGATACGTTCAAAACCAAACGCGATCTGCTGGATCTGCTTGACAAGAGCATGGCAGCCTCGGGAATCAATATATTCATTGGCGATGAATCCGGCTATAACTCCCTGAACGATTGCAGCGTGGTGACTGCGCCTTATGAAATTGATGGCCAATGCATCGGCGTACTCGGCGTCGTCGGGCCGACTCGCATGGCTTACGAAGATGTAGTTCCCGTGGTCGACGTGACCGCCCGTTTGCTCGGTTCCGCATTGGGTAATCTCAGTTCAGATTCGTCCACGGCAACGAGTTAGCTTTACTTCCTGGAATTTTCTGTTTCGCTCACCCAGAGCGCTTGAATATTGTCAGGGGTGTCCCCATACACCGCGATGAGTCCCGTATGGGCAAATAATTTTCGTTGGATTTGATCATGAGTGATGAAATAAAAGACAAAAATGAGGCTGACGGAGTGACGGCAAAAGCTGAACCGGATGCCGTTAAAGACGATCAAAAGAACGTCGAGCAGCCCGATGTCGATGTCGATGTCGATTCGGAATCCGATTCCGAGTCCGTAGAATCAACGGACGACACAGAGGCGTTATCCGAAGATGCTCTAAGAACTCAGCTTGAGGTGGCAAATACACAGGTTGAAGAGTTCAAGGATCAGTTCCTGCGGGCCAAAGCGGAGAGCGAGAACGCTCGTCGACGGGCGCAGGCCGATGTTGCCAATGCGCGCAAGTTCGCAGTAGAGGATTTTGCCCGCGAGATGCTCAGCGTAAAAGACAGCCTCGATCTGGCGCGTAATGTTGAATTGAGCGATGCGGATTCGGAGGCCGTCAAGAAAATGCTGGAAGGTCTGGATTTAACCCTGCGCCAGATGGACGCTGTGTTTGACCGTTTTTCGTTGCAGGTGATCGAACCGGAACCGGGCGATAAATTCGATCCCGAACGCCACCAGGCGATGACTGTACAGGAAAGCGCGGACATACCCGCCAAGCACATTGTCTCAATAATGCAAAAAGGATTCATGCTGCACGAGCGTTTGCTGCGCCCGGCCATGGTGATCGTGGCAAAAGCTCCTGACAATGAAAAAAATGCGTAAAACGACTGAGTTCACGGGTTTATTTTGCTGAATTCGGGTTGTATTTAACGTTGCTGCACCCATATTGATTTGCAAGATTTTATAATTTTCTAAGTATTGAGGAACTGAAACATGGCTAAGATTATTGGCATTGACCTTGGCACCACCAATTCCTGTGTGGCGATTATGGAGGATGGTACCGCTAAGGTAATTGAAAACAGTGAAGGCGGACGCACGACGCCCTCGATTGTCGCTTTTGCGGAAGACGACGAGGTATTGGTTGGCCAGTCCGCCAAACGTCAGGCGGTGACTAACCCGCACAACACCTTGTTTGCGGTAAAGCGTTTGATCGGGCGTAAATTTGACGAGGAAGTCGTGCAGCGTGATGTGGATATCATGCCGTATAAGATCGTCAAAGCAAAAAATGGCGATGCCTGGGTTGAAGTCAATGGCAAACAGATGGCTCCGCCTGAAGTGTCCGCACGCGTGTTGCAAAAAATGAAGCAAACCGCTGAGGATTACCTGGGCCAGGAAGTGACCGAAGCCGTAGTAACCGTCCCGGCTTATTTTAATGATTCGCAACGCCAGGCAACCAAAGACGCAGGTAAGATCGCCGGACTGGATGTCAAGCGTATTATCAACGAGCCGACAGCGGCAGCGCTGGCCTATGGATTGGACAAGAAAACCGGTGACCGTAAGATCGCCGTTTATGATCTGGGCGGCGGTACTTTCGATATATCCATAATCGAGATCGCCGAGATCGACGGCGAGCATCAGTTTGAAGTGTTATCGACCAACGGCGATACCTTTCTTGGTGGTGAAGATTTCGATCGCCGCTTGATTGATTATCTGGCGGATGAATTTCAAAAGGACCAGGGCATGGATTTGCGCGGTGATCCGTTGGCTATTCAACGTCTCAAAGAAGCGGCGGAGAAGGCCAAGATCGAGTTGTCATCGACGACACAAACCGAGGTTAACCTGCCGTATGTGACTGCGGATGCCAGCGGACCCAAGCATTTAAATATGAAGTTAAGCCGGGCCAAGCTGGAAACCCTGGTGGACGAACTTCTGCAGCGCACCATTGAGCCGTGCAAGATTGCGCTGAAAGATGCCGGTCTCAAAGCCACCGATATAGAAGACGTCATCCTTGTCGGTGGACAGACGCGCATGCCCAAGGTGCAGGAAATTGTTAAGGATTTCTTCGGCAAAGAGCCACGCAAGGACGTGAATCCGGACGAGGCAGTGGCCGTTGGTGCCGCGATTCAAGGCGGCGTGCTGGGTGGTGATGTGAAAGATGTCTTGTTACTGGACGTGACACCGTTGTCCCTAGGTATTGAGACCCTGGGCGGTGTGATGACCAAGCTCATCGAAAAGAATACTACCATCCCGACCAAGGCTAATCAGACTTTTTCGACTGCGGACGATAACCAGACAGCGGTGACCGTGCATGTGTTGCAAGGTGAGCGTGAAATGGCGACGCACAACAAGTCACTGGGCCGGTTTGATTTGAGCGATATTCCGCCAGCTCCGCGTGGCATGCCGCAAATCGAAGTGACATTCGATATCGACGCAAACGGAATCATGCATGTGTCTGCAAAAGACAAGGCGACCGGCAAGGAGAACAAGATCGTTATCAAATCGAGCTCCGGTTTGAGCGATGACGAAATAGATCGCATGGTCAGGGAAGCGGAAGAGCACGCCGAGGAAGACAAGCTGGAGCGTGAGCGCGTCGACGCGCGTAATCAGGCAGAAGCCATGATACACAGCGTTAAAAAGTCACTCACGGAAATGGGTGACAAGGTGGATGCCGGTGAGAAGAGCAACATCGAATCCGCGATCAAAGATCTTGAAGATGTCATGGAAAGTGAAGACACCGCGGCCATTACGGAAAAAACGGCAGCCCTAGCTCAGGCCAGTCACAAACTCGCCGAGCAAATGTATGCGCAACAGGATGGTGCAGGTGATGCTGCCGCCAGCGACGGCGAAAGCGCCGGTGGCGAGCAGGACAACGTTGTCGATGCTGAATTTGAAGAGGTCGACGACAAGAAAGAGGAGAAGTAAACTGCACGCCTTTGCAGGCGTAGGGTTATATGATGTAAGCAGGCGTGGTAATAACCGCGCCTGTTTGCGTATAGCCCCGTTTCAAGACGACTAAACAGACAAAACACAGACGGTGGGACAAATAAGACATGGCTAAACGGGATTATTACGATGTGCTTGGCGTGTCTCGTAATGTGTCCGAGGCGGAGCTAAAAAAAGCCTATCGCCGTTTGGCGATGAAGCATCACCCGGATCGTAATCCAGACGACAAGGAAGCCGAACGCCAGTTCAAAGAAGCCAAGGAAGCATACGAAGTTCTGAACGACCCACAAAAGCGATCGGCTTACGACCAGTTTGGTCATGCAGGTGTCGATACTTCGGGCGCGGGTTTTGGTGGCGGTGCCGGTCAGGGGTTTGGCGATATTTTCGGCGATATATTCGGCGATATATTTGGCGCAGGCGGTGGCCGTCGTGGTGGGCGTACTGCACGCGGAGCGGACCTGCGGTACGACCTGGAGATCAGCCTGGACGAGGCCGTAGCCGGTACCGAAACACGCATACAGGTGCCGACGCTCATTCAATGCGAAACCTGTAACGGTTCGGGCGCTAAACCAGGCACGACGCCGAAAGATTGCGAAACCTGCGGCGGCCACGGGCAAGTGCGCATGCAGCAGGGTTTTTTCTCCGTGCAACAGACATGTCCACAATGCCGCGGCAAGGGAACAGTTATTTCCAGCCCCTGTAGTTCCTGCAGCGGCCAGGGCCGGGTGCAGAAAAGCAAAACCCTGTCAGTCAAAATTCCTGCCGGCGTGGATACGGGTGATCAAATTCGTTTGGCGGGCGAGGGTGAAGCGGGTCCGGGCAGTGCGCCGGCGGGTGATCTTTACGTGCAGGTTCATTTACGGCAACATCCCATTTTCAGCCGGGACGGCGACGACTTGTACTGTGAAATGCCAGTCGGTTTTGGCACCGTTACCATGGGCGGTACCCTCGAGATACCGACATTGGATGGTCGTGCCAATTTAAAGATACCGGCTGGTACGCAATCGGAAAAAACGTTTCGTTTGCGTGGAAAAGGCGTGCGCAATGTGCGCAGCGGCAATCTCGGCGATTTGTTTTGTAAGGTGAAAGTGGAAACACCGGTCAATTTAACCCGGAAACAAAAAGAATTGTTGGAAGAGTTCGATGCGTTAACCCAAGCCGGAGGCGAGCGCCATTGCCCTCGTTCCAGCTCGTGGACTGATAAACTTAAGACTTTCTTCGACGACATCGTCAGTTAGAACAATAAAAATTCGTTCACATGATCAAAGTGACTGAGACACCGTTAAGCGGTGTGTTATTGATAGAGCCACGCGTGTTTGAAGATGATCGCGGGTTTTTCATGGAAACGTTTAATGCTGACGATTTCGCCAATGCAGGCTTGCCGGTTAATTTTGTTCAGGACAATCACTCGCGTTCCAGTCAAAACGTATTGCGTGGGTTGCATTATCAGTATCCGCAATGGCAGGGTAAACTGGTGCGGACAATCCTCGGTGAGATTTTTGATGTAGCCGTTGATATTCGCCGTGATTCGCCTACCTATGGCGAATGGTACGGTGCCACATTGTCGGATGCCAACAAACTGCAGTTGTATATCCCACCGGGTTTCGCCCATGGGTTTTGCGTGATGAGCGAGATCGCCGATGTGGTGTACAAATGTACGACACTATATAAGCCAAGCGATGATGCCGCAGTACGTTGGAACGATCTCGATATTGGCATTGAATGGCCGATCAAAAATCCCCTGGTATCGGCAAAGGACGCGGCCGCACCCGCGCTGCAGGATGTTGTTGTTACCTAAGTGTCGGCTAGATGCGATTACTTCTGTTCGGAAAAAATGGTCAGCTAGGCTGCGAATTAGACGATCTACTTCGAGAAAAACATGAAGTTCTGTCTCTCGATCGATGGCAGGCAGACTTAGCTAATGCTCGAGTTGTTTCATCCGTCATAACGGAGAATATCCCTCAAATTGTAATCAATGCCGCGGCGTATACCGCGGTCGATAAAGCGGAATCGGAACCGGAACTCGCAACAGCTATCAACGCGACTGCACCCGGTGTCATGGCCCAAGCTTGCAAAGAAGTTGATGCGTTGTTTATTCATTATTCGACTGATTATGTCTTCGATGGACGGGCGCAAATGCCTTACACCGAAGATCATGCTACTAACCCACAAAGCATATATGGCAGTACCAAACTGGCGGGCGAACAAGCCGTGGCGTCTGCGGGAGGTCAATACCTGATAATCAGAACGAGCTGGGTTTATGCCCGTCACGGGCATAATTTTTTAAATACCATGCTGCGCCTGGCGGGTGAGCGCGACGAATTGAATGTTGTAGACGACCAACAAGGCGCGCCAACCTATGTGCCGGATCTGGCGAATATCACTTTAAAATTGGTTGATCGATACGAAAATAACGCTGGGTCCGTACCATCGGGTGTTTATCATGCCAGTGGCGGTGGCTGTACGACATGGTATGAATTCGCCCGCAAAATATTCGTACTGTCTGAAAACGATAACATCAAGCTAAACCCAATTAATACGGTGGACTATCCCACGCCAGCACAACGTCCAATGTATTCTGTGTTGTCAAACGAAAAGCTCAACAAACACTTCAATTTGCAAATGCCACAGTGGGAAGATTCACTGGCGCGTTGTTTGTCCTCCAGTTAAGTTTTTATCCTTCGAAGAGCCGGAGCATTGAAAATCCTGGCGATCGATACCGCGACCGAATATTGTTCGGCGGCCGCCCTGGTTAACGGGACTATAATCGATGCCGGGGAGAAAATGGAGCGCGGTCATTCGGATCATATCCTGGCCATGGTGCAGCAGGTGCTTGATGACAGCGGCATAGCGTTGAACGATTGCGATGCCATTGCTTTTAACAAGGGACCAGGCTCGTTTACCGGGATCAGGATTGGTACCGGCATCGCTCAGGGTTTGGCATTCGGCGAAGACCTGCCGGTCGTGCCTGTGTCATCGTTACAGGCGCTGGCCTTGCAATCCCCGGGCGGATATATCGCTACCGCCATCGATGCGCGCATGGGGCAAATTTATTGGGCGTCATTTAAACGCACCGGGCAACATCAATTAGAGCCGTTAACTGTTGAAAGCGTTTTAAAACCGGATGCCGTTACACTTGATAGAAACTACCGATGGACGGCTATTGGCAGTGGTTGGGATCGATATGGTAAATCGATGAAAGAGGCGTTGCCGGATGTCGAAATCGACGTTTTGTCCGAACGTTACCCGCAGGCAAAGGATGTAGCCTTGTTAGCAGCGGAAATTTTTTCCGCAGGCGGCGCAGTTGCACCTGAGTTTGGTTTTCCCGAATACATCAGGAATCAAGTGACAAATTGATACGGTGTTACGTGCTAGCAGATAACGCGAAATTTGCCTGAATCGAGCCGTTTACCGTCAAGGTGAAACTCGACCTTCCATTCACCAATAAAATCCCGCATGCCGATAGCGGGATCGATGACACTGGCAACCGATCCACCCAGAGGCCGGTGCAGCTTAAGCCAGGCCCATAAGCGCTCTTGGGGACGTACTGCCGTAAACGATATTTCATTGCGCTCGCGCGACTTACCTTTGGGATCAGTCCAGATAATTTTTAAGGTGTGTTTGCTCTTGGTGAGACCGGACAGATCCGCGACGCCGTAAATTGTTTCCGAACATTCGAAGACGTCAGCGGGTTGTTCTTGCGGAACACCGCCCTCGGCGGCGGCGGTAAAGAATGATTCAATACGTGCTTCGTCTGCAGCTACGATCGAAGTAGCTGCACAACAGATAAAGAATGTAAGTAAGCGTCGTCTGCTCAGTAGCTAAAATCCGCGTGGGCGCGCTCTCCAGTTCCCCGCTTCATTACCGCACTCCAGCGGGACGTTAGCGGAAATCGATACAAACGTTCCTTCCATGCGGTTTTCGGAAGCATTCGCGGTGAATAGCATGGTTCCCTGACCGCCCGGTGTAAAAATTTCTTCCCGGTCGTCGGGGATACCATCACCGTCTTCGTCAACTTCCTCGAAGTCAATTAAATCGGGTTCCAGAGCCGGTGTTAACTCAAACTGAATTCGTGACCCCACAAAGGTGCAATTGCTAATCTGGCCGCCGATAAAACAAATTGCCGGTGGTCCTTCGAAAGACAAGGTGCCATCACAGACTGTTGAGTTTTCTGCCTGGCGTATAGTCATGACAAAACCTCTTTGAAAGCTGCTGAATCGCGAGGTCACACTGCCACGCCAAATACCTGCGACATTCAGTCCCAAACTGCTGTTGGTGCTACCGCTGCTGCAAGCGGTCAAGGTAACAATGGCGCAGATCGAAATTAAAGCAAATAGCTTTCGCATACTGGTTTCCCTCAGTAACACCTTAGGCGGTTGATGACATTAAGACACGAGTTCACGGGGCGTGATTATAATTATATCTGAACAAATTAACACTCCCTAGACGTTGATTCGCGCTGGAGTTTCCGTGTCGATTTCCACCCGGGCGACAATAACGGTATTGTCCCTGGTTTGCAGAATTTCGATCTTGTGCTGGCCCAGTGTCAGTTGATTGCCTTGCTCGGGTATCGTCTCCAATGCCTCCAGAATAAGGCCATTCAATGTTTTTGGTCCGTCCTGGGGTAAATTCCATTCCATTTTACGATTAAGATCGCGAATATTGGCGCCGCCATCTACCAGATAACTGCCGTCATTCTGGGCATGCACATCATCGTCGATGCCTGGCACCTGATTGGTAAACTCACCAACGATTTCTTCTAAAATCTCTTCCAGTGTAATGAGTCCCGTTATATCGCCGTACTCATCCACTACCAGGCCCATTTGTCGCCGCTGGTTTTGTAAATTAAGCAGTTGCTGGGTTAATTTCGAATCTTCCGGCAGAAAATGGGGTTCTTGCACGAGTTTCAACAAACCATCCCGGTCGAAATCGCTACGCTGCGTCAGGTGCAAAACCTTACGTAAGTGCAGTTCACCGACGATATTATCCAGTGTCCCCCGGTAAACCGGTACGCGGGTGTGGTGGCTAGTAGCCAACTGATCGACAATATCGTCCCAGTCATCGTCCAGATCGATGGCTTCGATATCCGCGCGCGGCACCATCACGTCTTCTACCGTCATGTTCTCCAGTTCCAGAATGCGCAATAACATCTGTTGATGCGATTGCGGGATCTTGATGCCCTTGTCGAGCAACACTGAACGCAATTCCGCTAATCCCAAAGTATCGGTTCTTTTTTCAATGGGAATACGCAGCAGGCGCAACCATGCCGCACCTGCTTTATTGACGATCCAGACGATGGGATGGGAGACAATAATCAATGGTTTTAGAATGAAAGCTGCTGGAAAGGCTACGCGCTCGGGATACAGCGATGCAACGGTCTTAGGGGGGATTTCGGCAAAAACAAGAATGACAAAAGCCCCTAGAAACGTGACAACGGAAATAGGCGCGTTATCAAACAAACGAAATGCGATAATTGTGGTTACCGAGGCCGCGGCAAAATTAACCAGGTTATTACCAAACAAGATGGTGCCGAGCAGACGGTCGGGTTGTTCGAGTAATTGTCGCGCGATGCGTGCACCACGATGGCCGTTATCGGCTAGATGATTGAGACGGTAGCGATTGAGGGCCATCATCCCGGTTTCCGAGGCGGAGAAAAATGCCGACATGAGAATCAGGATGACAAGTACGCCCGAAAGCGCGCCTATCGATACATCGTCCAAGCTAGGGTTTACCCTCGCATAGTTTCATTCCTGAAGTGTGCCGCATTGACCTTTTATCAACAAGCTGTCAGGCGTTGCGCCCCAGAATGACCTCGAGAACCAAGCGTGTGCCGAAATAAGCCAGCACCAGAAGGCCAAAGCCGAAACAAGTCCACAGTGTTGCGCGTTGTCCGCGCCAGCCGCGCACAAAACGTCCGACCAGCAGGGTACCAAAACTCAGCCACGCGCAAATGGACAGGACAATGTGGTGATTGAAAACCAACGCGCGTCCATACATTTGTTCCGAGAAAAACGCGCCGCTGGCCAAAGCGATGGTCAGCAACAAAAATCCTATGACAATCAGTGTAAACATGGTGTTTTCCATGGTTTCAACGGCTGGCATCGTACCCAGTTTGTGTCCCGGGCGACCATGACGCAGTTGATTCTCCTGTATCTGCAACAACATGGCCTGGGCGACCGCTAACGCCAGAAACCCATACGCCAGCAAAGCCACCAGCAGATGCAGGGTTGCCATGGTCGATTGCCCACCTTGGGAGCCTGCGGGTTCAGACCAGATTGCCGTGAGTAACACACAGAAACCGGCCAATGGCAAAACGAATACGCCAAGTGTTTTGAGCCGCTTCCAGATAACCAGCAGCAAAAACAGTAGAACAGTCATCCAACTGGCGAAGGAGGCCGCTTGGACCAGGGAAAGACTCAATCCCGGGCGCGCAATAATTATCAGATAGAGTAGAATTCCCTGAATAATCATTGCTATGAAAGCCACTGCCATTTCAATTGAAAAAACCGGTGCAACCGCCGGGGTGCTGCCAAATAGTCTTCGCGACAACATGGCGCCGCCGGTGAAGTACAGAATTGCCGCTATAACGGCTAAGCCTGGCAAAAAGGAGCTGTCTGGCATGTGTTGGCGAATGAGAAAAGGTTTTATTACAGACAATTTAACATGAGATACGAGAATTTCGATGTTTAATCAACTCGGCGAACGTTTGCGGGAAACGGTTGACAAGCTGCGCGGTCGTGGCCGTCTGACCGAAGAAAACATTAGCGATGCATTGCGCGAGGTGCGTATTGCCTTGCTCGAAGCCGATGTCGGCTTGCCGGTGGTGCGTGAATTTATCGACCACGTGCGCGTGCGTGCTGTTGGCAGCGAGGTTATGGAAAGCCTCACACCCGGTCAGGTGGTGGTCAAAATTGTCCATGAAGAACTGGTCGAACTTATGGGCAAGACCAATGACAAACTGGATTTATCCGCCCGTCCACCGGCAGTTGTGATGATGGCAGGGCTGCAAGGCGCGGGTAAAACCACGACCGTCGGAAAACTGGCTCGTTTTCTTAAGGAGCGTGAAAACAAAAAAGTTGCCGTGGTCAGCGCAGACGTGTACCGGCCCGCCGCCATCGATCAGTTGGAAAAGCTCGCGCGGGATATTGGTGTTGAATTCATAACCAGCAATACCAATCAATCCGCCGTCGATATTGGCACCGCTGCAGTAGAGCAGGCCAAGCGCGGCGGTGCTGATGTGCTGATTGTCGATACCGCCGGTCGCCTGCATGTAGATGACGACATGATGAGCGAGATCAAAGCACTGCATAGCGCTGTCGACCCGGTCGAGACTCTGTTTGTGGTGGATAGCACAACCGGTCAGGACGCCGTTACCAGTGCCAATGCATTTGATCAGGCCTTGCCCCTGACCGGCGTTGTTCTGACCAAGACCGATGGTGACGCCCGCGGCGGTGCGGCGCTGTCGATTCGCAAAGTCATCGGTAAACCGATCAAATTCTTAGGTATCGGTGAAGCCAGCGATGCATTAGAGCCGTTTCATCCCGATCGGGTGGCGTCACGCATTTTGGGCATGGGCGATGTTCTCAGCCTGGTCGAGGAAGTCACGCGCAAGGTCGATCAGGACAAAGCGCAGAAGCTGGCGAAGAAAATATCCAAAGGCAAAGGTTTCGATCTGGATGATTTTCGCGACCAGCTGGTGCAAATGGAAAAAATGGGTGGTATTGCAGGGGTGATGGAGAAATTGCCCGGCGCCCATGCCTTGCCGCAGGGTGCGATGAACCAGGTGAATGACACCCAGACCGCCCGCATCGTGGCGATCGTGAATTCCATGACACCGCACGAGCGTCGATTTCCGGCGGTGATACGTGGTTCGCGTAAACGTCGCATAGCGCAAGGCTCCGGCACCCAGGTGCAGGATGTGAATCGTTTGTTAAAACAGTTCGCCCAGATGCAGAAAATGATGAAAAAAATGGGCAAAGGCAAGAATATGGCCCGCATGCTCAGCGGCATGAAACGCAATATGCCGGGAATGCCATTCTGAAGCGTCAGAAAGTCGCTTTAAGCGCGTGTATTTACTTGCTTTTGTGTTAAAATCGCGCGCCTTTCGCCCATGGCGGATTTGAATCCGTCGCAGTAAAACATTTAGCAGGAAGTAATACATGGTAAGAATCAGACTAGCCCGTGGCGGTTCCAAGCGGCGTCCGTTTTATGCGATCCTGGTCGCAGATCAACGACGTGCACCACGCGGCCGATTTATCGAACGGGTTGGGTTTTACAACCCCGTCGCCAGTGGCGGCGAAACCGAGTTGGAAATCAACCGGGAACGCGTTGATTACTGGATCGGAAAAGGCGCGCAACCGTCCGAGCGCGTTGCTTCGTTGTTAGAAAGAGCGGCCGCCTGAGAAAAGCAAGAGACCCTACGCCACCCGCAGGTTGGGTGCTGGCAGGTGAGGTCGGCGGTGTTTACGGCGTACGTGGCTGGGTCAAGGTTCGTTCCGATACACAGGACCCGAAAACACTGTTTGAATTTTCGCGCTGGAAATTCGCAACCAAGGGAGGCTGGACTGACTACGTTATCGATGCCCAACGGGAACATGGGAACGGATTTGTTGCCCATGTGAAAGGCATTGACGATCGCGATGAGGCAAAAAAATTAGTTGGCGCGGTCATAGCGGTTGAAGAGTCGGGGTTTCCGGCCTTGGCAGCGGGTGAATTTTACTGGTCACAACTGCAAGGCTTGGATGTATTCCGGACCGATGGTCAGCGACTCGGTGAAGTGAAAAGATTGCTGGAAACCGGTGTAAACGATGTAGTGGTTGTGCACGGCGATGTCGAGACGCTGATACCTTACGCGCCGAAGTTTGTAAAAGAAGTGGATCTGGAAAACAATCGAATGGTTGTTGACTGGGAAATAGAAAGTGAAACAAGCGATTAGTGACACGTGCAATGTGCGAGAAACGAATTCGGAGTATGCGTTTCGATATCATCACAATTTTCCCGGATATGTTTCGAGCATTATCGGATTTTGGAATTCCGCGACGGGCAATAGAGCAGGGACAACTTGAGCTGAACTGCTGGAATCCGCGGGAATTTACGGATGACCCGCATCGTATGGTGGATGATCGGCCTTACGGTGGTGGCCCCGGCATGGTGATGATGGCACCACCGTTGCGTAAGACATTGCAGGCGGTGCGTGTGCAACAACCGGATGCGCCGTTGATTTATTTATCGCCCCAGGGGCAGCGATTGGATCACGCGCTGGTGACCCGCCTTGCGCAGCGGGACAGCATGATCTTATTGGCCGGGCGTTATGTGGGCGTGGATGAGCGATTTATTGAATCGCATATCGATGAAGAGGTTTCCATCGGCGATTACGTGTTGTCGGGCGGCGAGTTTGCGGCGATGGTGTTGATCGATGCACTCGTGCGACAATTGCCCGGCGTGCTGGGTAATGACGAGTCCGCAGGCCGTGATTCGTTCGCGAGTGGATTGCTGGATTATCCGCAATACACGCGGCCTGACGTATATGAACGCAACGCGGTGCCGACGGTATTAACCAGTGGCAACCACGCAGCGGTGGCGCGCTGGCGCTTGAAACAGGCACTGGGGCGAACCTGGTTAAAACGACCGGATTTGTTGGGAGGCCTGGATTTGGACGAGCGCACGAAAGAATTGTTAAACGAATTTAAGCAAGAACGTAACGATGCGGAGAAGTCAAAATGACCGATTACATTAGAGAGTTAGAAGCCGAACACGCGAAGAACGACGTGCCGCCATTTAGTCCGGGTGATACCGTCAAAGTTCAGGTGCGGGTCAAGGAAGGCAACCGCGAACGCCTGCAGGCGTTTGAAGGCGTAGTGATTGCCAAGAAAAACCGTGGCCTCAATTCCTCGTTCACGGTGCGCAAAATGTCGTATGGCGAAGGCGTGGAGCGTGTGTTTCAAACTCACAGCCCGCTAATCGAAAGCGTTGAGTTAAAACGTCGTGGCGATGTGCGTCGTGCCAAGTTATATTATCTGCGTGACCTTACCGGTAAAGCTGCACGTATCAAGGAAAAGGTTTGACTCATTCTTATTGCTGGACGGGATGATCAGTTTATCGTCCCGTTTGGCTGTAGCATTGCAGCGCTAACATCTCAATTGGGTCATAATTAAACGAACTATTCGGTTCGTGTTTGGGCCGTGTCTAACGAATCAACGATAGATGGCTTTATCGATTCGATCTGGCTTGAGTCGGGCCTGAGTCAACATACCTTATCCGCGTACCGATCGGATTTGCGAGCCTATGCAAAATGGCTTGGTCCTAAACGTACACTTCTGACAGCTACGCGTGCGGACTTTCTTAACTATATTTCCCGGCTAGCTGACCTCAAACGTCAGCCCCGTTCCACTTCACGGGTTATTTCCAGCACCCGGCGTTTTTATCGTTATTGTCTGCGCGAAGGGCTGATTAAGGTCGATCCCACCACTGACGTATCCGCACCAAAAATTGGCCGGGATTTGCCCAAAAGCATTTCCGAAAAAGATGTCGAGCGTCTGTTGCATGCGCCGGATACGACAACTGATCTGGGCCTGCGTGACCGGGCCATGTTTGAAACCTTGTATGCGACGGGTTTGCGTGTGTCCGAGTTAGTCGCGTTGACCATGCATCAGCTGGATCTGGCGGGTGGTGTAGTCAGGGTCATCGGCAAGGGCGACAAGGAAAGATTGGTGCCGCTGGGCGAGGAGGCGGTTAACTGGCTAACTGAATTTGTCCGCAACAGTCGCGGTTCGTTGTTGCATGACAAACAAAGCAGCGACGTGTTCGTCACCGCGCGCGGTGCGGGCATGACACGTCAGGCATTCTGGCAAATCATCAAGCGCTATGCAGTCAAGGCGGAAATCGACTCCGGACTATCGCCGCACACGTTGCGTCATGCGTTTGCAACTCATCTGCTTAATCATGGCGCGGACTTGCGCACCGTGCAGTTATTACTCGGTCACGTCAATCTATCGACTACGGAAATTTACACCCACGTCGCACAGACACGTCTGAGCCAACTGCATGCACAGCATCATCCACGCGGTTGAATGTTTTAGTTAATCGCTCGCGCCAGTAGTGGCCGGTAGCGGGTAACGCGTTCGTCTTTATTGCCCAGCATATTGAATATATCGACCAGGCCTTTGCGCCCGGCATCGTCGTTAAACTTTCGGTCGCGTTTGACTATTTCCAGTAGCTGGTCCATCGCATCTTCGTAGCGTTGCTCAAGTGTGAGTTTCGCGCTCAGGGCATACCGCGCTTCGTTGTCATCAGGATTGGTTTCGATGCGTTGCTGCAACTCGGCGACGTCGGGTGCATCGGCAGCGGCTTGCGCTAATTTGAGTTTGCCGGACATTGTTTTATAAGTATCATCCAGTTTTACATTTGCGCTGATCGATTCGAGTATTATTCGCGTTTTCTCGATATCGCCTTCGCGCAAATACAGATCGCACAAATTGATTTTTACCAAATCATTGTCGAGGTCATCTTCCAGGCACCTGTGTAATGTGGCAATCGCTTCCTGTTTTTCGCCCTGTTCATAAAGATTTACGGCGGCTTGGGCAAGTCGCGCAGTTTCGTCGGGGATGTGTTGATCCAGAAATGCACGCACTGCACCTTCGGGCTGTGCACCCATAAACTCGCCCGCGACCTGGCCGTCGATAAATAGCTTGACCGTTGGCAGACTGCGCACACCGTATTGCACAGCCAGCTCCTGTTCGGCGTCCGTATCGACCTTGGCTAAGAGAAATTTACCGGCATGGTCGTCCGCCAGTTTTGCCAGTACCGGCATCAGGGACTGACAAGGACCACACCATGCCGCCCAGAAATCCACCAACACGGGTACGCTGGCGGATTTATCCAAAACCCGCTCCTGGAAATCCGCGTTGGTCGCGTTAAAAACGAAATTGCTGTTCGACATAGCTTTGTTGCGCCTCTAGTTGTAACGGTTACTTAATGTATGTTCTCGTTAGGTAAAATAAGATTATTCGTGAAAAATTCAAGACCGGGAGGAAATCTTACGGAGTTGGCGCTCCCTAGGGGATTCGAACCCCTGTTACCGGCGTGAGAGGCCAGCGTCCTAACCACTAGACGAAGGGAGCGTATGAACAGCAGGAATAGGGTATTATACGGCCTGTGTCGAAAATGTTTGGTGGTAGGCGTGCAAATACGCCCAAAAAGTAAAACAAGTTCAATAATACTTAAAGTTCAGATCATAAAAATCGTTTGACTCCGGTTCAAATTCCAGCGCCAGAGCACGGAATCGACTCCGATTTAATCAGTGCAGGCGCAATGACTATTGTGCGCGAACTTCACGGGGCAGGCTACGAGGGCCTGCTGGTGGGTGGTTGCGTGCGCGATTTATTGCTGGGTCTTCATCCCAAGGATTACGATGTCGTCACCAACGCGCATCCGGAACAAATAGCGAAAGTATTTAAAAGCGTGCGTTTGATTGGCCGTCGATTTCGCCTCGCTCACGTGCGCATCGGTCGTGAGGTGATCGAGGTATCGACTTATCGTGCGTTTCGCGATGCAGACGACATTAATGAAGACTCGCACAGCGCGTCGGGGCGTTTGCTTGCCGATAATGTTTACGGTTCGCGCGAAGAAGATGTGGCAAGGAGGGACTTTACCGTCAACGCCCTGTTTTACGACTGCGTTGATGATGTGGTCATCGACTATCTCGATGGCATGGACGATATTCGTCAACGTGTGTTGCGTGTTATCGGCGATGCCGAAGCGCGTATAAAAGAAGACCCGGTGCGCATGTTGCGCGCCATTCGATTCGCGGCAAAACTGGATTTTACGTTCCATACTGATCTCGAAGCGACTATGAAGCCGATGGCGTTTCACCTGGAAGAAGTGCCACGGGCGCGTTTGTATGAAGAGGTATTGAAGTTATTCCATAGCGGTCGCGCACTAAAGACATTTCAAATGCTGCGTGATTACGAATTGTTCGAGCCTTTGTTTCCTCACACTTGTGAACTGCTGGAAGAAGATTTTGAAGGTAAGCGCGAACGATTTATCGAATTGGCCTTGCACAATACCGATAAACGTATAGCGCAGGATAAACCGGTGATTCCGGCATTTTTATTTGCCGCATTGTTATGGCAGCCGGTGCGTGAAGGCTGGATCGACTACGAGGCCCAGGGTAAAAACGATTTTGAGGCGCTGCGCGATGCGGCCCAGGACGTGATTCAGGAACAGCTCGGACGTATCACTATTCCACGCCGGGTGAGTATTCCCATGCGGGAGATTTGGGATATGCACCGGCGGTTACAAAACATTCGACCGCGTAATGTCGAACGCATGATGGCGCATAAACGTTTTCGCGCGGCTTATGATTTTTGCCTGTTGCGCGCCAGCGCAGGAGAAATTTCACCGGATGCGGGCGATTGGTGGACACGTTACCAGGATGCCGACGCAGCAGGGCGCAAAAATATGTTGCGCGAGCTGGGGCGTCCACATAAAGGAAACAGGAAACCACGACGGCGACAGCATCCAAATGTCCGGCATGCGACCTGAATATTTGTTTTAAGGTGGCGCAATATTTTGAGATTCATCCGGTCAATCCCCAGCTTCGATTGATTCACCGGTCAGTGGAAATTCTGAAAAGCGGCGGCGTCATTGTTTATCCGACTGACTCGACTTATGCGCTCGGTTGCATGCTGGACAATAAAACCGGTGTCGAGCGCATGCGCCGTATACGTAATGTCGATGACGAGCATAACTTTACCCTGGTGTGCCGCGACTTGTCTGATGTCGGCTTGTACGCTAAATTGGACAACCAGACCTATCGCACACTGAAAACACATACTCCTGCTCCCTACACCTTTATCGTGCCTGCTTCCCGGAGCGTCCCGCGCAGATTACAACATCCTAAACGACGCACTATCGGCTTGCGTGTACCGGCTTGTGTGATTACCCAGACTCTTTTAGCCGAGTTGGGAGAGTCCGTAATCAGTTCGACCATGCAACTGCCGCAGGCGGATTCGCCGTTGTGCGACCCGTTGGAGATTCGCGAGCAACTCGAACACGATGTCGATCTGGTTATCGACGCCGGGCAAGGCGATGTCGAGTTGACGACGGTAATCAAACTCACCGACGGCGTTGAGATCCTGCGCGTGGGTAAGGGTGATCCCGCGCCATTTGTTCACTGACTACTTTCAACCGGCTTTGATACAAGGAGAAACATACTAGATGTCCGTACCTGGTCAACCGGATCGGGTGTTATCCGGTATGCGTCCCACCGGACGTTTACACCTCGGTCATTATCATGGTGTATTAAAAAACTGGGTGCGTCTGCAACATGAATACGAAAGCTTTTTCTTTGTCGCGGACTGGCACGCGTTGACTACGCACTACGACGAGCCGGCGGACATGAGCGAGCACGTGTGGGAAATGGTCATCGATTGGCTGGCCGCGGGCGTAGATCCCGGTCGTGCGACCTTGTTTATCCAGTCCAATGTGCCTGAACATGCGGAGTTGCAACTCCTGTTGTCTATGATTACGCCGTTGAGTTGGCTCGAACGGGTACCGAGTTTCAAAGATCAGCAGGAGAAACTAAAAGAACGCGATTTAGCCACTCACGGTTTTTTGGGTTATCCCGTGTTGCAAAGCGCCGATATTCTGATCTATCGCGCCGGTAATGTGCCGGTGGGGGAAGATCAGGTGCCGCATGTTGAATTGACCCGTGAAATCGCCCGGCGTTTTAACTTCTTATATGGCCGTGATCCCGGTTTCGTCGACAAGGCGGAAAAAGCCATTGACAAGATGGGTAAAAAAGCGGCCAAGAAATTCCGTAAATTTCGCCAGGCCTATGTTGAACAAGGCGATGACTCTTCACTGGGAAAAGCAATAGCGTTGCTGGACAGCCAACAAAACATCACCCTGGGTGATAAGGAGCGCCTGTACGGCTACGTCGAAGGCGGTGGGCGGATCATCCTTCCCGAACCCCGGGCATTGCTGACCGAGGCGTCAAAATTACCCGGGCTGGATGGTCAAAAGATGTCGAAATCGTACAATAACACTATACTGTTGCGCGACGATCCGAATCGGGTTGAAAAAGGCTTGCGTGCGATGCCGACCGATCCGGCGCGCAAACGCCGCAACGACCCGGGCGATCCGGAAAAATGTCCGGTTTGGGAACTGCATCAGGTGTATTCGAACGATGATATTCGCGATTGGGTGCAGGAAGGTTGTCGCACGGCGGGTATCGGTTGTATCGACTGCAAACAACCGATTATTGACGAAATTTTGAAGGAGCAAACGGAAATCAGCGAGCGCGCCAAACAATATACCAATGATCCGACACTGGTGCGCAACGTGGTGGCAGACGGTTGTGAACGGGCGCGCGCCGTCGCGGAAGAAACCATGGACGAAGTGCGCAGGGTCATGGGGCTGGTTTACGATTGAGCGCGGATAACGTCATCGATATCGCCACGGCGCAACCGCGCCGGGCACTTGTTGCGGGAGAGGCGTTGGAAAGTTGGCCACAGGATTTATATATTCCGCCCGAAGCTCTGGAAGTTTTTCTTGAAACTTTCCAGGGGCCGCTTGATTTGTTGCTGTATCTTATTCGTAAACAAAATGTCGATATTCTCGATATTCCAGTTGCCGAAATAACACGTCAGTACATGGAATACATCGAGTTGATGCGACATTTAAAGCTCGATCTGGCCGCGGAGTACCTGGTTATGGCGGCGACACTGGCGGAAATCAAATCGCGGTTGTTGTTACCCCGTCCGCAGAGTGACGATGAAGATGGCGAAGATCCGCGTGCAGCATTAGTGCGTCGTTTGCAAACTTACGAACGCTTTCGACAGGCGGCACTGGATATTGACGATATGCCGCGATTGGAGCGCGATATCTTTGTGGTGCACGCCGAGTTCGAAGCACCTGAGGTTGAAGAAAAACTGCCCGACGTCAGTATCGATGATTTATTTACGGCATTCAGCAATGTGATTGAGCTGGCCGCGCGTAACCGCCATTTAGTGGTGGGCCGGGAAGGTCTTTCTGTGCGCGAGCGCATGACGGATATTCTCGACAAGCTGCGCACAGAAAAGTTTTTACGTTTTGAAGATATGTTTGATCTGAGCGAAGGGCGTATGGGACTGGTGGTCAGTTTTGTTGCAATTTTGGAGTTGGTAAAAGAAAGCATGTTAACCGTAGTACAGAACGAACCGTTTGCACCGATACATGTAAAGGCTGTAATTGAATGAACGATCAACTCAGCGATTTAAAAAGCATTGTCGAAGCAGCGTTGTTTTCGTCCGACACTGCGCTCACCATTAAACGCATCACGGGAATATTTCCACGCGGCGCGGCCCCGGCGAAAGAAGACATCGAACATGTTTTGCAACAATTACAGGAAGATTTTACAAATCGCGGCGTCGTGCTGCGCAAGATCGGCAATGGTTATCGTTTTCAAACTCGGCAGGAGTACGCATCATGGTTAGGGAAGTTGGCGCAGTCACGGCCGCCACGTTATTCCAGGGCATTGCTGGAAACGCTGGCAATCATTGCTTACCGGCAGCCGGTAACACGCGGTGATATCGAGGATATTCGCGGTATTGTCGTCAGCACCGATATTATGCGTACATTGCTCGACCGGGAATGGATTAAACAGGTCGGTACGCGTGATGTGCCGGGTCATCCGGCATTGTTTGGGACGACGCGGGAGTTTCTTGAATATTTCAATTTGAGTTCGTTAAAAGATTTGCCGGATTTAAATGTTGAGCGGGAAATGAGCCAGATAGCGCAGGAGCTGAATGTCGATCTGCCGTTACTGGAACCTGAAATTAATGAAACTGCGTCTGACGATCAATCCGCAAGCGACGGTGAAGCGATTGAGTCGGATGGTGACGATAGAGTTGACAATGATCTCGATTCAATTGTTGGACCAAGGGATTCAGACAATGCTCCCACCGACGTGTACGAAGAACAAACCGTCGATTTCGATATCGAGGAAAACGAAGATGAAAAACTCGCAGACATATCTGAATCTAATAAACCACCCGTCTCGGCTGACACGAATGACAGCGCAAAAATGGATGAGGAGTCATTAGTCGCGGAAATGAGTGACTGAAAAACTGCAAAAAGTGTTGGCGCGTGCCGGGGTGGGTTCGCGTCGGCAAATGGAGCAATGGATTGAGGCAGGCCGGATTGTAGTTAACGGCAAATCGGCACATCTTGGCATGCGTGTCGATGACAGCGCTACTATTCTTGTCGACGATAGGCACGTCGATTTAAGTGTATCTGATACTCCCGAGGTTATTGCTTACCATAAACCGGTGGGTGAGATTTGCACGCGATACGACAACGTCGGTAGACCTACCGTGTTTGACAATTTGCCGAAGTTGCGCCAGGGTCGATGGGTGAGTGTCGGTCGGTTGGATATCAACACCAGCGGGCTGTTGCTTCTAACAACAGATGGCGAGTTGGCGAATAAACTGATGCACCCGAGTCACGAAATTGAACGCGAGTACGCCTGCCGGGTACACGGAAAAGTGACTGACAATGCGTTGCAACAACTCCGCGACGGCATCGTCCTGGATGGAAAAAAGGCACGCTTTCATCGTATCGACTATAGTCATGACTCGGAGCGTGGTAAAGGATCGAACCAGTGGTATAACGTGATTTTGTGTGAAGGTCGTTACCGCGAGGTTCGACGATTATGGGAGGCAGTCGGCTGTCAGGTGAGTCGTTTGATTCGTATTCGATACGGCATTGTGAAATTACCCGCTGAGCTGCAACCGGGAAAATGGAAGATTGTATCGTCCTCGCTCATCAAAAGATTGCAGGCGCTTTGACGTTCTTCCTATGAAGATTTCTCTTGTCACGGTCGCTTATAACGCAGCGGATACGATTGGCGACACTTTGGAGTCTGTTGTTACGCAAAGCCATGACTCGACTGAACACATCGTTATTGACGGTGCATCATCGGATAAAACAATGGACGTGGTCGAAGGTTATCGTAATTCTCTCGCACATGTTGTCAGTGGGCCAGACAACGGCATCTATCACGCGATGAACAAAGGCATCGCGCTGACTACCGGTGATATCGTTGGGACGTTAAATGCCGATGATATGTACATGCACGAGAGCGTGTTGCAACGTGTCGCGAATGCCTTTGAAGACCCAACGGTCGAGGCATGTTATGGTGATCTGATATACGTGGATCGCAATAATCTGGATAAAATTATTCGTTACTGGACATCGCAGGAGTATCGTCCGGGATTGTTCGAAACTGGCTGGTTGCCGGCGCACCCGACATTCTTTGTCCGGCGGGGAATCTATGAAAAATACGGCATGTTCGATTTGCAATATCGCATTCAATCCGATTTTGAACTGACCATGCGTTTTCTTGCGGTACACAGGATTAAATCGGTGTATATTCCTGAAATACTCATTCGTATGCGGATGGGTGGAACGACCAACAATAGCGCCGTGAACTTTATCAAAGGCAATCTAGAATCCTACCGGGCTTGTAAAAGTCACGGATTGAAAATCACGCCGTTATTTTTTCTTACAAAATGGGCGCAACGGCTACCGCAGTTTATCAAACGCCCGTCGCTCGCAATCATTTCCAGGAGGACTCATGCCAGCGCGAGATAATGTGTACCGTGGCGATCAGCATTCTGCACTGGTCGACGATGTCACAAACTGGCTGGTGGAGCGATCGCTGGATGAGACGCCGTTGGAAAAGGTTATCGAAGGGTGTTGTTTGCGGTTACATGGTGCCGGTATCCCGTTATCACGTGTCAGCCTGGCATTCCGAACACTGCATCCGCTGTTTCGTTCGGTTTCCATTATCTGGACTCACGGCCAGGAACTGCAGGTTACCGGGCACCAACATCAAACGGTTACCAACGAGGCATGGTTGAAAAGCCCGTTGTTTTATATGTTGCAAACAGAAGTACCCCGGTTGCGTCGTCACATCACAGGCGATGAAGCCTTGCTTGATTTTCCGATTCTGGAAGAGTTGCGTGACAATGGTATGACGGATTACATGTCTTATATGATTCCCTATGGTGATCGAATTCTCGGCGACGACATTGAGGACGGTATAAATATCGCCGACGGCATACTGGGTTCCTGGGCGACAGATCGCGAGAGTGGTTTTACAGACGGACATATTCGTGCCTTGCAACGGGTCGAACAAAGGCTGGCAGTGTTAAGCAAGATCAAAACCCGTGATCAAATTGTGCGTAATCTTCTGCAGGCTTATCTCGGTCAAGACGCCGGTGAGCAGGTGTTGAAAGGCCAGATCCAACGCGGCGATGTGGAATCGATTTATTCAGTGGTTTGGTATAGCGATCTGCGCAATTCCACCAACATGGCGGATGTCATGGAGCCGGTCAAGTTCTTAGAAATTTTGAACAAATATTTCGAGTGCAGCGCCGGCGCAGTACTGGATCACGGTGGCGAGGTATTACGTTTTGTCGGCGATGCGGTGTTGGCTATCTTTCCTATTCGTGGCGATAAGAAAAAACAGGATGCATGCCGTGATGCCATGTGTGCGGCTAAAGATGCGCAAAAGCGAGTGGCGCAACTCAATGCTGCCCGTGAACCGGGTCAGCCTGAAATTGCGTTTGGTTTAGGTCTGCATGTCGGTGAAGTGCTGTTCGGGAATATTGGTGTGCCGGAGCGTCTGGAATTTTCCGTGATCGGTCCGGTCGCAAACGAAGTGGCGCGACTTGAAGGTTTGACTAAACAACTCGGTCGAACCGTCGTGGTCAGTGGTGAGTTTGCGCAAAACGTTGACATTCCCTGGGAGCACATGGGTGATCACACTTTGCGTGGTGTGGATGCGAAACGCCCGATCTATGCGCTGCCCGGCAATATCCAGGCTATCGACGACCGCGCCGCGTAAATTACGTGGTCTGGCTTAAGCGGTCGTGGAAGGACGTGGGATGAAACGGCGCACGAGCGGGCCGATTCGAGTGCGTACTTTGACATAGCTTTGAAACGTGTGATTCAAGATGCGAAACATCGCAAGGTTAACTTGGAATTTTGCGCCGAGTTTTCTAATGTCGCTTTCAAAGCGTTGTTCGACGTGATCATACAACGCTAAATCCAAAGCGTTTTGTTCTTTGATGAGATCACGGTCTTCAGCCGTGAGATTGGCGAGCGTAAACGGGCGCATGGTAATATTTTCGCTGACATAAAATGGAAGCTTCCACCCGAGTTTATGTTTATACAGCATTAACGATTCGTCAAAGCGCTCTTGCAGACCGACCGCAATGACGTGTTGCTCAAGGTGTTGTTTTGCCAGATCGAAATCGGCTTGATCCAGTTTGCGCAAAGTCGGTACGCCGTAATTTTCATCTTCGCAGTCACCACACAACAAGCGTGTCTGGCCGTTGCTGAGCTGGCCTGTAATGTTGCTGGACATGTACTCGGCGAAGGACAAATCCTTCACATGCTTATATATCGGATGTTGTGGTGTGGAGGTGACAAAGGCGTAGTCCGACACCGCGCGCGGCAGCGGTTTGCGTAACATGGTCACGTAGCCAAATGGCGCTTGCATGAATCGATGCAAACCGAAGCTCATATGGCCCTGAATAATGTTTTTAGCTTTCCATTCCGTTTGCGGGCGTTCGCGAAAATTCACAATTGAACCGATCACGTCTTCGCCGATAATCACCATGCGTCCGCCCGGGTATTGCCGGCCGATAATGCCTTTCAGCGTGGTTCCTGCGGTTTTTGGAATGTGCAGAAACAATAACGATTGAGGAAGAGCGGACAAACTGTATGGTTAAATGTAGGTAAGGAAGTGGAATCATTCTATCATTCGCTGGTAACAATGAACTAAAAACTTAGTCTTGATAGCACAGCTCAAAAGAATTCGTTATCTCCTTAAGCAATACGGCTCGACCATATTGAGGAGACAATTCGATCATGGGCATTGTCCGGTGTGCCGGCGCTCGACCTTGTTTTTGCGTAAAGGTGAATGGTTGCGGGACTTCTATTTTTGTTTTTGGTGCGAATCCATTCCGCGCCAACGCGCCTTGCTAAAAGTCTTAGACGAACAATATCCGAACTGGCCATCGTTAAAAGTCTACGAATGCGCACCGGCGGGGGCATCGTCCTGGGTCATCCAAACGCGCTGCAAAAACTATATGTCCAGTCATTATTGGGAAGAGGTTGCACCGGGAGCAAGTAAAAACGGCACACGTTGTGAAGACCTGGAAGCGTTAACGTTTGAAAATAACTCGTTTGATATTGTTGTTACTCAGGATGTCTTCGAGCACGTATTGCGAGCAGAACGCGGCTTCTCCGAAATCGCCAGAGTGTTACGGCCCGGTGGTGCGCATATTTTCACCGTACCGATTTATCCACACGAAAAAACGTTGTTGCGCGCGAAGCCGTCAGACAACGGGATATATCACATCGAATCACCGGATTACCACGGCAACCCGGTCGATCCAAATGGGTCATTGGTTGTCAGAGAGTGGGGCAAGGATATTGTCGATTTTATCGAGACGCATAGTGGATTAGCGACAACCATTCATTCCGGGAAAGATTTAAAGCACGGAATTGACGGCGAGTTTTTGGATGTGTTGGTGAGTAGGAAAAGTCTTTAGAGGAATTTTCGCTCTGCGCTTTCAGTGCTTATGACGAGTTCTTTTTCTTACCCAGCCAAGAAAAGAAACCAAAAGAAAGCCGTCCCTGCGTTCTAGCCCGAATATTTCATCCATTTTTACGAATGCGTGATTTGTGTGTTCGAACGATGAAATTGGTGATTTAGCTGCTGCGTTTATATCAACGCCATCGTTGTATTGGGTGTAGATAGATCATGATTGGATGCTTTTTGCAAATTGGCCAGATTTTGGACGCGACTTTCCCTGGCTGATCGCCATAGGGTATCTCAATAAAGGAAACGGACTATCCGGGCATTAATCGTGCGCTGACTGTCTGAAACAAGTCCTTGTACGGATAGCTACTGGAGAGTAAAAATCGGATGCGGCGCGTGTTTTGGATAATCACTGCGCCGATCTTCAACAACTTCAAGCGAATCGTGCCAACATAAGCCTGTGCAAGTGGCGTCCCCTGTAATCCAAGCCAGCGGATCGATTCCAGTAAGATATAGGATAACGACGACATTAACACTCGAAATTGATTGGCCCACCACCCATGACAACTGGTGCGGTCTGCAAACATATCCAGTTGCTGTTGCTTGATCTGATTCTCCATCTCACCGCGTGCACAATACAGCTTGTCGTATAACGTTTCAGGATCACCCGTCAAGTTCGTCAAAACGTAACGCGGGTTACGCCCTTTATCCGTCACTTCTATCTTGGCAATCACACGACGATGATGATCCCAACTATCGGCCTTATATTGCAATTGGGTGAACCGGCGCACTGTGTGGTGATACTCGGTCACTTCCTGCTCAGCCCCACTCATCTCATTCTCAATCATGCGGTTTAACCTATTATTTTTGGCGATTCCCACGATATAGCCAACACCATGACCTTCACACCATCTGAGCATCCGCCGACGACAAAAACCCGAATCCCCCCTAAAGATAATCCGTACATCAGGCCAAACCTGACGCAATCGCTTGACCAGTAACGATAATATAGCCCAAGCATGCTTGGCGCCATCAATCTTGCTGGGGCGTAAATAACTGACTAACAATTGATCTTTACAAAACACATACAAGGGCAAGAAACAGTAATGATCATAGTAACCATGAAAATAGCGACCTTGCTGCTCGCCATGCACCCGATCATCCGTGGCATCAAAATCCAGCACCAATTTGTTCGGTGGCCGTTTAAATGAATCGATAAACTGATTCATCATCACTTTATGCAGATCGACGGCCACTTTTCGATCAACTCGATTCTCTAAACGACACAGTGTGGGCGCGCTGCCTAATACCTGTTCACGTTCTACTGCGCTTTGAATCGCTGGATCTAATCGAATTTGTTCATGATCATTGAGGTCTTCATAGCCAAGACACAAACCATAAATACGTTGGCGTAACAAACTTAATTGGCTGTGTTGGATATAACGACAGTCACGCGGATCGGGTATCACTTTATCCACTTTTTTGAGCAATCCCATCTGGCGATCCACTTGACGGAGCAGCAATACGCCACCATCGGAAGTAATGCTACCACCGTTGAAACCCGCTTCCATCTGGCGCCGTCTTAGGGGTGGAAATTTAACTAACTCTTGAGTACAGTTTGTCACCGGCAAAACCTCCGTCTAATTCAATCTAAACAACTGAATTTTAACGGGTTACATAGGGTTTGCCTTTTCTATTTGTGAAATATTCGGGCTAGTTCCAAAAAGGACTCCCTTATTAAAAGCCAATTACGACGGGGCAGTTCGACGAATCGGTTAGGATTCAGCGGACCTAGCCGACTTTCTCGTATATTATCCCAGCAACCGACTGTCTACTCGGTGGAACTCTAAAGGGAGAAAGCATGGGTGGCGGCCGTCGGCCGCGAATTGTATTGACTGGATTCTTCCCTCGCTACGCTCGTTCAGAATGACTGGCTTTTGACTTGTTGTCATTCTGAGCGTAAGCGAAGAATCCAGAAAATCATCATCGCTAGAGCGCGGTTCCCGTATAGCTATTTTTAACTTCCCCCTTTTTTGAACGTTGCGCGCCGCCAAGGGTTGCCTTTTCTATCCACGCTTTCTTTTGGTGGTGTAAAAGAATGCGTGTCGACCGCCTGAGAAGGCGAGTGAAAAAAAGCGCATGTGATGTTGATCAAAATTCTAACCATTCGGATAGCTCCGTCAGATGATCGATCAATCCATTCGCGCCCCAAGCGGAAGGATTGTCGTCATCACCCAGATAACCGAACAAGGCCACGAGTGTAGTCATGCCCGCGCGATTACCGGCTTCAACATCGCGTTCGGCGTCGCCGACATAAATAGTGGTTTCGGGGTTTCCCCGTGCAAGGTCACAGGCATGCAGTAACGGTTCGGGATGAGGTTTGCGTTTTTCCAAGGTGTCGCCACTGACGATACAAGCGGCGCGTTCGTGTAGTTCCAGTTGTTCCATCAATGGGTTGGTCAGGTAAGCGGGCTTGTTGGTTACCACACCCCAGGCAATGCCGGATTGATCGCAACGGTCGAGCAATTCGCACATGCCATCGAATAATCGTGTGTCTACGCATAAACGATTCTCATAATGATCCAGTAATCGTTGCCTTAGATGCTCGGCATGTGATTGCGGAATGTCCGGATCAAACCCAATCTCGATTATCGCGACAGAACCGTGCGAGACACTCGGGCGTATGGTTTCGAACGGCAGCGGTTCGAACCCTTCTTCCCGACGCAGCGTGTTTAGCGCATGGGCAAGATCGGGTGCGGTGTCCGCCAGTGTTCCATCGAGATCGAGTAAAAGTGTCCTGTGCTTATTCCTCATGCCGCACGGTGTGGGCAATGTAGTTGACGTCGAGGCCTGGCGCCAGCCAGTATTTTTTTGCGATGGGGTTGTAGTGCATGCCGATTAAATCGCGTACGTCCAAGCCGCGCTTTCTGCACCAGGCGTGTAACTCGGACGGTTTTATGAATTTTTCGTAATCGTGTGTTCCCCTGGGCAATAGGTTTAATAAATATTCCGCGCCGACTATGGCGAATACCCAGGACTTGGGATTGCGGTTAATGGTTGAGAAATAAACTGCGCCGCCGGGTTTAACCATGGTTGCGCAGGCGGCGACAATCGAAGCCGGATCGGGAACGTGTTCGAGAAGTTCCATGCAAGTGATCACGTCGTACTCAGCAGGTTGCTGCCTGGCTAAATCTTCCGCACTGATTTTCTGGTAGTCCAGTGCCAGTTCACTTTCTATCGCATGCAGTCTGGCCACTGAAAGCGGTGCTTCGCCCAGATCAATTCCTGTTACGGTCGCGCCTTTTGTTGCCATTGCCTCGGTGAGTATGCCGCCACCACAGCCGACATCGAGTACTTTCCGGCCATCGAGCGGCGAATGTTCATCAATGTACTCGAGCCGCAACGGGTTGATTTGATGCAGCGGTTTGAATTCACTGTCGGGATCCCACCAGCGTGCCGCCAGCGCCTCGAATTTCGAAATTTCACCGAGGTCGACGTTTTCATCAGATGCGGTTTGCGTATTCATATCTTTATTTTAGTTTATCAGCGCGTTATTCGCGATCTGCGTTGCTAATTGCGCCGCTTCGTTCATTACGGCGTTTTGATCGAGTGTCAAAAGTTGCCCGGATCGTACGACTGCGTTGCCCGCTACCCAGACATCGCTGACTTGATCGCGTCCGGCGCTGTAAACGATTTGCGCAATTGGGTCGTACACCGGTTGTGTGCGTATGTCGGACAAATGGATGGCGACCACGTCGGCGGCTTTTCCGGGGGTCAGGGAACCAAACCGGTCGGCACGACCCAGGGCAATAGCGCCGCCCAGAGTTGCGACGCGTAAGGCATCTTTGGCCGGCAGGGCCATGGGGTTTTCGCTCGCACCCTTTGCCAGCATGGCAGCCGTGCGCATCTCGCCGATCATGTTGAGATCGTTGTTACTTGCCGCGCCGTCCGTACCCAACGCAATATTGACACCGGCTTGCATTAACGCATCCACCGGGCATGTTCCGCTGGCAAGTTTTAGATTGGATTCCGGGCAATGCACGACATTGACATTGTTTTTTACCAATGCCGCGATTTCATCCTCAATCAACTGCGTCATATGCACGGCTTGTAAACGCGAGTTCAATAAACCCAGTTGGCTTAGTCGCTCCAATGGCCGGACGCCATACCGCGCGCTCGCTTCCTGAATCTCGTGGGCCGTTTCGTGTAAATGAATATGTACGCAGATGTCGAGTTCATCCGCCAGCACACGGATGCGTTTTAACGAGTCGTCGGAAACCGTGTAAGGTGCGTGCGGTGCGAACGCGGTAAACACCAGATCGGAATGACGAAAATCATCATGCACCTGGATGCCTTTTTGCAGGTACTCATCCGCATTTGATGCCCATATGGTCGGCGATTCAAGCATGATCAGACCGACGCTGGCGCGCATACCTGCCACTTCAGCGCGTTGCGCGGTCACATCGGAGAAATAATACATATCGTTGAAGCAGGTGATGCCGCCGCGCAGCATTTCCGCTATGGCGAGATCGGTTCCGATGCGCACGAACTCCTCGCTGGCCCACTTACCTTCCGCCGGCCAGATATGATTTTGCAACCAGTCCATTAACGGCAGGTCATCCGCGTAACCGCGCAGCAAGGTCATGGCGGCGTGGGTATGAGAGTTAACCAGACCGGGAATTAAAACGTGATCCGGCAATTCGATGATTTCCCTGGCCTGGAATGATTGCGTCAGTTCCGCAGTTGGCCCGATTGCAGTGACGACATCATCGTTAATCGCGATGGAATGATTCTCTAGAGCGACATTGTCCGGTTCCACCGGCGCAATCCATTTGGCGTTGATAAGGAGGTCGACAGCTTGCATAGGCGCAAGATACATGGTTGACTCGACCGGATACAAGCGATGAATTGACTTTGGTCAGGCAGAACTAATGAGCGACAAAGCATTTGATTCGATCCGCGCTATTCGTTGGCAGGAGGACCATCTGCAATTACTGGACCAGCGACTGTTGCCCCGCAAGGAAGTTTTTTTGGATATCCACACCGTTCTTGAAGCACAAAGCGCAATTCGCGACATGGTCGTTCGCGGCGCGCCGGCGATTGGCATTACCGTAGCCTATGGCGCGGTATTGTCTGCTCAACACCGGTTTAAAAATAATCCGCGGGACTGGTGGGAAGGTTGGCTGGCTGATCTACAAGCGCTTGGTGACGCACGACCGACCGCGGTCAACGCCATTTGGGCGGTAAAACAAATGCAACGTTCAGCAAACAACGTCGGAGACGATTCGCCTGTTCAAGAACTGTTGAATGCGGCCAGAGAAATTCACCAAAACGACATCGAAGGAAACTACCGTATGGGTGAACTCGGTCAGGCGTTATTCGAGGAAAATTGTTCAGTGATTACCCATTGCAACACCGGCGCGCTGGCGACGGGTGGTTATGGCACAGCGTTGGGAGTAATACGGGCTGCAGCAGAGCAGGGCAAGATTGCCGAAGTATTTGCCGATGAGACCCGCCCGTGGTTGCAGGGTTCGCGACTCACGGCATGGGAGCTAAAAAAGGAAGGCATACCGGCCAGGCTCATCGCCGATTCGGCGGCGGCCGCGATCATGCGTCAGGGCAAAGCCGATTGCGCTATTGTCGGTGCGGATCGTATCGCCGCCAATGGCGATGTCGCCAATAAGATCGGCACATATTCTTTGGCTGTATCCGCTAAAGCGCACGGTATCCCGTTTTATGTTGCAGCGCCGGTCAGTACCATCGATATGTATACAGTGTGTGGTGACGATATCGAGATTGAAATTCGTGCGCAGGAAGAACTGCTGCAGGTGGGCGGACAAAATATCGCTGCATCGGGTACCCGGGCCTACAACCCGGTTTTCGATATCACACCCGCGGAGCTGATTGATGTCATCATCACCGACAAAGGCATCGTTCGCCGACCCGATAAAGACAAAATCAGGCGGTTGATGAACAGCGTTTAGCCAAGCGTCAAAAGGGTGTGTTTTCGTTAAATTCCAGTTCGTTTGAGACTCGCAATTCTGATACAATCCCGGAGTTCCAGCACCCATAAAAATCAGGATACAAAGGCCTTCCTCAGGGGTGCCTGACTCAACATTTTTTATCTTCAACTCGTTAAAATCTGCTGCGACTATTTGATACATGGATTCCATTGCGAAAGAGACGATTCCGGCTAATCTAGAGCAGGAAATGCGCCGCTCGTACCTCGATTATGCGATGAGCGTAATCGTTGGCCGGGCCTTGCCGGACGTGCGCGACGGGCTCAAACCGGTGCATCGCCGGGTGTTGTACGCGATGTCGGAACAAGGTGTCGAATGGAATAAACCGTATAAAAAATCCGCCCGCATCGTCGGTGATGTCATGGGTAAGTATCATCCACATGGCGACACGGCGATATACGACACCATCGTACGCATGGCACAGCCTTTTTCGCTGCGTTATCCGCTGATTGACGGGCAGGGTAACTTCGGTTCAGTGGATGGCGATGCGCCCGCCGCCATGCGTTACACGGAAATTCGATTGGCGCGTTTTGCCGGTGAATTGCTGGAAGATATTGACAAGGATACGGTTGAATTCGGTCCGAATTATGACGAGTCGGAAACTCAACCGTTGGTATTGCCGACACGGGTACCGAATCTGCTGGTCAATGGGTCTGCGGGCATCGCGGTGGGCATGGCGACCAATATTCCGCCACATAATATGCGCGAAACCATCGATGCCTGTCTGGTGTTAATCGAAAACGATGCGATTTCCATTGCCGAGTTGATGCAGCACATCTCAGGGCCGGATTTTCCCACAGCGGGAATCATTAATGGCAGTCGTGGTATTCGCGAAGCGTATGAAACAGGGCGTGGAAAAATTTATGTTCGTGCGCGCGTTGAAATTGAAACCAACGATAAGACCGGACGCCAGGCGATAATTGTTAACGAATTGCCCTACCAGGTTAACAAGGCCCGCTTACTGGAGAAAATTGCCGAACTGGTAAAAATCAAACGCCTCGAGGGCATTTCCGGTTTGCGCGATGAATCGGATAAATCCGGCATGCGCATGGTTATTGAGTTGCGCCGCAGCGAAGTACCGGAAGTTGTACTGAATAATCTATACAAATTCACCCAGATGCAAACCGTGTTTGGTATCAACATGGTGGCACTGGCGAACAATCAACCACGCTTGTTTAATCTTAAGGAAATGCTTGAGGCGTTCGTGCGTCACCGGCGTGAGGTGGTCACACGACGCACGATTTTTGATCTGCGCAAGGCACGTGACCGTGCACACGAGTTGGAAGGGCTTGCAGTAGCGCTGGCCAATATCGATGCGGTCATTGAACTGATCAAGAAATCCGGTAGCCCGGCAGAGGCGCGCGCAAAGCTGGTTGAACGGGTTTGGGATCCCGGTCCGGTGGCCGCTATGCTGAAACGGCGTGAGACCAATCTGTCCAAGCCGGAGGGTTTACCGGAAAATCTGGGTCTGACTGACGACGGTTATCGTTTGTCCGAAGCGCAGGCCCAGGCCATTCTGGAATTGCGTTTGCACCGTTTGACCGGTCTCGAGCAGGACAAATTGCGTAAAGAGTACGAAGATGTGCTCGACAAAATCATGGATTTGTTGGATATCCTGCAATCGACTGATCGTTTGATGACGGTGATTCGCGACGAGTTAGTGCAGATTCGCGATCGGTATGGCGATGATAGACGTACCGAAATTGTAACGACGCAACAGGATTTATCACACGAAGACCTGATTGCGGAAGAAGACGTCGTGGTGACTATGTCCCATGCGGGCTATGCCAAGTCACAACCGATTTCCGATTACCGCGCTCAACGCCGTGGTGGTAAAGGCAAGATCGCGACCCGCACCAGGGATGAAGATTTTGTTAATGCCATGTTCGTTGCCAACACCCACGACACGATCTTGTGTTTTTCTAATATGGGTAAGGTGTATTGGTTGAAGGTTTATCAATTGCCGCAAGCGGGCCGCGCGGCGCGTGGTAAGCCGCTGGTGAATTTGTTGCCCCTGGACGAAGACGAGAAAGTCACAGCCGTGTTGCCCGTACGCGAGTATTCGGCCAATCAGTTTATCGTTATGGCGACTTCGTCTGGGGTACTTAAAAAGTGTACTTTAGATAGTTTCTCCCGGCCACGGCCATCAGGAATTCGCGCTATCGATTTGCGTGATAGCGATGAGTTGGTTGGTGTGGGGATTACCGACGGCAGCAACGACATTATGTTATTCAGCGATGCCGGTAAAGTCGTGCGGTTTCTTGAGAGCGATGTGCGGCCCACCGGCAGAACCTCCCGTGGTGTACGCGGCATCAAGCTGAAGAGTAATGAAAAATTAATTTCGCTGATTACCACCTTGCATGATCAGACCGACAATCTGACCGTATTGACCTGCACGCAACGTGGCTTTGGTAAACGCACGCTGCTGAATGATTATCCGGTGCGTCGTCGCGGCGGGCAAGGTGTTATTTCGATAAAAGTGCAAGGTCGAAACGGGCCTGTGGTAGGCGCCCATCTGGTGACGGACGAAGATGAGGTCATGTTAATCACTGATGGCGGTACTTTGATTCGCACCCGGGTGAAAGAAATCTCCGTGGTTGGACGTAATACGAGCGGTGTGCGGGTGATCAATCTGCATGAAGAAGAAAACCTGATCGGCGTGGGTAAAGTGGACGATACCGGTGACGACGAGGACAACGGTGACACTGTTAGTGCAGTCGCTGAACCCGCGGTTGAAGACACGGATGAAACGACGCATGAGTCCGGCGACGGTAACAACGAAGAATAAGCAAGTCCGGCATGAGTAGCGACAAGCGTCTGCGCGAGTACCGCGATCAGATTGATAAAATTGATGATGAAATTCTTGTATTGCTAAACAAACGCGTTGAGTGCGCACGTGCTATTGGGCGGGTAAAATCCGAAACGGAATCACCTGCTTATCGACCGGAGCGCGAGGCACAGGTTTTGCGACGTTTGCGCGAATCCAACGCCGGCCCCGCGAAAAACCAAGAAATTACCGGTTTGTTTCGCGAGATCATGTCTATCAGCCGTGGCGCAGAAGTCGGGCTGCGAATCGCTTATCTCGGTCCTGACGGGTCCTATTCACAGGCGGCAGCGTTAAAGCATTTCGGGCAAGCCACTACGCCGTGCGCGGAAGCGACCATCGATGATGTTTTTCGCGCGGTCGAATCTGGTACCGCGGATTTTGCCGTGTTGCCGGTAGAGAATTCCGTTGAAGGCGGTGTTACGAATACGTTGGATCGACTGGTGGAAACGCCGTTGGGAGTCTGTGGCGAGGTTTATCTTGCCATTCATCATTGTCTTTTGTCCCAATGTCAGCAACGTTCGCAAATTGAGACCGTCATGGCGCATGCACAGTCCCTGGCGCAATGCCGTCAATGGTTGGCAATGCATCTACCTGGCGCCGAATTGATTAGCGTATCCAGCAATTCCGAAGCGGCACGGCAAGCGGCGAATACGGAAAATAGCGCGGCGATTGCAGGCGCCAGTGCGGCAGAGTTGTATGCTTTGAATATTATAGACAGCAATATTGAAGACCGTGCAGGCAACACCACGCGTTTTTTGGTGCTTGGCGGTTTGGAAACTGGGTCCAGCGGCATGGACAAAACCAGCTTGCTGTTGTCGGCGAAGAATCGTCCAGGCGCTTTATATCATTTGTTGCAACCCATGGTGGAACATGACGTGAGTATGACGCGCATCGAGTCGCGACCTTCGCGTACCGGTGTGTGGGAATATATATTTTTTATTGATGTCGAAGGGCATCGTGATGACGACGATGTGAAACGGGTGCTTGCCGAGTTGGAGCAGGAAGCCTCGTTGCTCAAGGTGCTTGGCTCGTATCCGCGCGACGTTCAATGAGCGAGCTGAGTGAGTCAGCGCTATGAGCGAGAGCTTTGATCCTGCTGTGATTGCGGCACCCGGGGTTAAGGGCATACAGCCGTATCAACCCGGTAAACCGGTCGCAGAACTGGAAGCGGAATTGGGGATTAAAAACGCGATCAAGCTTGCGTCCAATGAAAACCCAAGAGGCCCGTCGCCAAGAGTTATTCGAGCAATCGAATCGATATTGCCGGATATTCCGCGTTACCCGGATGGTGGCGGTATTGTTCTCAAGCGGGCATTAGGCGCGAAACTCGCAGTGGAGCCGGAGCAAATTACTTTGGGAAACGGTTTCAAACGATGTGCTGGAACTTGTCGTGCGAGCTTTTGCTACCGAACACAATAGTGTGATTTTTTCCGAGCACGCTTTTGCGGTTTACCCGCTCGCTACCCAGGCGGTCGGTGCGCAAAGTATCGTTGTGCCAGCGAAGGAGTGGGCGCATGATTTACAGGCGATGGCTGACGCGATCACGCTAGACACGCGGGTGGTTTTTATTGCTAATCCAAATAACCCGACCGGTACATGGATTCGCAAAGCTCAGCTTGAAGAATTCCTGGAGACGGTTTCGTCAAATGTAATCGTCGTGTTGGATGAAGCCTATTTTGAGTATGTCATGGATAGGGGTTATTCCAATGGCATTGAGTATCTGGACGTTTATCCGAATCTTGTGGTAACACGAACCTTTTCCAAGGTTTATGGGCTAGCGGGTTTGCGTGTTGGTTACGGTGTTTCGAGCGCCGCGATAGCCGACTTGCTGAATCGTATTCGACAGCCGTTCAACGTGAACAGTCTCGCGCAAGCTGCGGCATTGGCCGCCCTGGAAGACGTTGACTATGTCGAACAAAGCAGGCAATTGAATCACGCTGAACTGCATCGTTTATACGATGAATTCAAGAATATGAACTTGTCCTGTATTGAATCTGCCGGTAATTTTGTCTGTGTGGACCTGGGTCGCCCGGCAAATGAAATCTACGAAGCATTATTGAAACAAGGCGTGATTGTTCGCCCGGTAGCCAATTACGGTATGCCGAATCATCTACGAATTACGTTAGGTTTGCCGGAAGAAAACGAGCGCATGATAAACGCGTTGCGTTTTTGTCTTTTAAGCGACTAACTGTTTTAAGTTTCGATGAGTTCCTCGATATTGTTTGACCGGGTAATCATTGCCGGCGTCGGACTCATCGGCGGTTCCTTGGCTTTAGCCATGAAACAACATGGTCTGGCACGGGAAATCGTAGGCACAGGAAGGCGGTTAGAGAATCTGCGATTGGCCATTGAGTTAGGCGTTATCGATCGTTTTACTGAGTCTATCGAAGACGAAGTGGCTCGCGCAGATCTTATCGTTGCTGCGGTTCCCGTTGACTCCATGGATAAACTGTTTGCGCGTATTGCACCGCAGCTTTCTGCGAGCACCGTTGTTACGGATGTGGGAAGCGTTAAGGGTTCAGTGGTTGAAATGGCCAGGCGTCATTTCGGGTCGAGTTTTCAGAATTTTGTTCCGGGGCACCCTGTGGCCGGCGGAGAAAACTCTGGCGTGCAGGCCGCCTTTGCCGAATTGTTTGTCGCGCATCCGATTATTCTGACGCCCACGTTTCAAACCGATAGCGATGCAACCCGGCAAATCGTAAAATTGTGGCAAGCGATCGGCGGCAATGTGCGCGAAATGAATGTTGAAGAGCATGATCGGATACTCGCCGCGACCAGTCACTTACCACACATGCTGGCCTATGCCTTGGTGAATCATCTGGCCAAACAGTCCGATAGTGAGGTTTTCTTTGAACTGGCCGCAGGCGGGTTTTATGATTTCACCCGCATTGCATCCAGTGACGCAGTCATGTGGCGTGACATCTGTCTGCATAATGGACATGAAATTGCCAGAGATATTCGCAGCCTGTCGAAAGATCTGGAATTCATCGCGCGGAAAATCGATCATGGCGATGGCGATGCCTTGCAACAATTGTTCGAACAAGCCAAAAATACCCGTAGCCTTGTCGGTGACCATCGCCAACAACGCATCAAAGCCGCCGAGAAATAGATAAGGAAAATAATTTGGATTATTTGATCGAACCCGGTGGGAGCCTGAACAACGAGATTCAGGTTCCAGGTGACAAATCGATCAGTCACCGCGCGGTGATGCTGGCGTCCATTGCAAACGGCGCATCGGAAATTTCGGATATATTATTAGGTGAAGATGTCCGCGCGACTATCGCCGCATTCGGACAAATGGGGGTGCGGATTGAAGGTCCGGATGAGAACAATACTCTTGTGGTGCACGGTGCCGGTAAGCACGGACTCAGTGCGCCCCTGAAACCCCTGGACATGGGTAACTCCGGTACCGGTATGCGTTTACTGGCGGGGTTGTTGTGTGGCCAAGGTTTTGCCAGCACACTGGCCGGCGATGAATCTTTGAGCAAACGCCCCATGCTGCGTATCGTGACACCGTTGCAGTCTATGGGTGCGTCAATTACAGCAGGTGAAAAGGGAACACCGCCGCTGCGCATCGAAGCCGGTGAATTGCAGGGCATTCATTACGAACTGCCCGTAGCCAGCGCCCAGGTCAAATCCGCTGTTTTGCTGGCAGGACTGTATGCAGAAGGTCAAACGACCGTGACTGAACCGGAACCTACCCGCGACCACACGGAACGTATGTTGACAGCTTTCGCCTATCCGGTGGAGCGCGCAGAACATGCCGTTGCGGTGCAGGGCGGGCATGAGTTACAGGGCGCAAAGATCGCCGTTCCCGGGGATATTTCATCCGCTGCATTTTTTCTAGTCGGTGCAACTATCGCGCCGAATTCGTCGATCATTCTAAGTAATGTCGGTGTCAATCCGACGCGTACAGGAATTATCGATATTTTAAGACTCATGGGTGCATCGATAGCGCTGGAACACCAGCGCTTTTTCGCGGGCGAACCGATCGCGGATATTGTAGTGAACACCGCTGCATTGCATGGAATTGAAATCCCGCCGGAAATGGTGCCGCTGGCCATTGACGAATTTCCCACTATTGCTATTGCCGCGGCTTGCGCGGACGGTATGACCGTGTTGAAGGGCGCCAAAGAGTTGCGGGTCAAGGAAAGTGATCGTATCAGCGCGATAGTGGATGGACTCAAGGGGTTGGGTATCGATGCTGCTGAGGCGCCGGATGGTTTTACGATCCGCGGAGGTCAAATTACCGGGGGTTCTGTCGACAGTCGGGGCGACCATCGAATTGCCATGGCATTTGCCATGGCTGGGCTTGCGGCGAAAAATCTCGTAACAATTAAATCTAGCGACAATGTTGCAACGTCTTTTCCGGATTTTCACCTGCTTGCGAAAAATGCGGGTTTACGTCTGGCACTCGCCGCGTGACGGCGAATCCGCACGACGTTCCGGTTCTGGCGCTGGACGGCCCGAGTGGTTCGGGCAAGGGCGCGGTAGGGGTTCAAATTGCCCAAACTCTGTCCTGGAATTATCTGGACAGCGGCGCGTTGTATCGCATTGTTGGATTACTGGCAGAAAAACGCGGTATCGACCTGGATGATACGCTGGCACTAGCTGTATTAGCCGAGGACATGGATATTTCCATGCGTCTACCCGGCACCGGCGACGTGCAAATCCTCGTTGAAGGAGAGGACGTGAGTGAAGCAATCCGGGGTGAGGTGCGTGGTCAGGCAGCCTCCCGGGTTGCGGCCATTTCCGCAGTGCGCAAAGGCCTGGTTAACCTGCAAAGAAAGGCCCTCGTACCACCTGGCCTGGTGGCGGATGGGCGCGATATGGGGTCTGTGATCTTTCCCCATGCGGTGCTTAAGGTGTTTCTTACTGCAAGTGTCGAAGTACGCGCGCAAAGACGATATAAGCAGTTGATAGCAAAGGGTTTTGATGTTAACCTCCCCGCGGCTTCGTACAGCGATTGAACGACGGGATGAGCAGGATGCGACGCGCGCCAGCTCACCGCTTGCGGTGGCTGATGATGCGGTTGTTATCGACACATCGCCCTATTCTCTGGATGAAGTAGTCGCAAAAGTAATGAATGTGCTGAAACGACGATTAGCTGAAGGTGGTTACGTCAGCGTGTAAACACCTTTGTAACTTTTAACAAACTGGATTAATTTTTTAAGGTTTTTTCTTGATATGACGGAAAGTTTTGCCGAACTATTTGAAAGCAGCGAAGCCAACAAGGCGATACGCCCTGGTGAAGTTATTATGGGCGAAGTCATCGAGGCAGGTGACGATGTGGTGATCGTGAATGCGGGACTGAAGTCGGAAGCTGAAATTCCTGCTTATCAATTTCGTGACGACAGTGGCGCCATGACGGTAAAAGTCGGCGATCAAGTCGAGGTTGCTATCGAAACATTGGAAGACGGCTTTGGCCAAACCCGTTTATCGAGAGAAAAAGCCTGCCGCGCAAGAGCCTGGGATGAACTCGAAAAAGCGCATGAAGAACAAGCCATTGTTACTGGCGTTATTACCGGCAAAGTCAAAGGCGGTTTTACCGTATCCGTCAGCGATCTGCGCGCATTTTTACCCGGCTCGCTGGTCGATACGCGACCGGTTAAGGATTCCGCCTATCTGGAGGGCAAAGAACTCGAGTTCAAAGTGATCAAGCTGGATCGCCAGCGAAACAATGTAGTCGTATCACGACGGGCGGTGGTAGAGAACGAATTATCCGCAGAACGTGAAGCGTTGCTGGAAAGCCTCGAAGAAGGCCAGATTGTAAAAGGCGTCGTGAAAAATCTTACGGACTACGGTGCTTTCGTTAATCTGGGTGGTATTGATGGCTTGTTGCACATTACCGATCTGGCCTGGCGCCGGGTTAAGCATCCGTCAGAGGTCTTGGAAGTGGGTCAGGAAGTAGAAGCGCGTGTGCTTAAATTTGACCGTGAAAAGAACCGCGTATCGCTGGGTCTTAAGCAATTAGGTGACGATCCGTGGGTCGATCTGCCACGGCGGTATCCGGAAAGCACGCGGGTGTTTGGTAAAGTCACCAATATCACCGATTACGGTGCTTTTGTTGAAATTGAAGAAGGAGTTGAAGGTCTGGTGCACGTGTCGGAAATGGACTGGACGAATAAAAATGTGCATCCGTCCAAGTTATGTCACCTGGGCGATGAAGTCGAAGTCATGATTCTGGATATCGATGTCGAGCGCCGGCGTATTTCCCTGGGTATGAAGCAATGCACAGCGAATCCGTGGGAAGAATTTGCTGCCATGCGTAACAAAAACGACGTTATTACCGGCACAATCAAATCGATTACCGATTTTGGCGTATTTATCGGACTGGAGGGTGGTATTGATGGCTTGATCCATTTAAGCGATCTATCCTGGGACCGGCCGGGCGAAGAAGCCGTGCGCGATTTCAGTAAAGGTGATGAAGTCACCGCCGTGGTACTAGCGGTGGACCCCGAGCGCGAGCGTATTTCTCTGGGTATTAAACAGGCCAGCGCCGATCCTTTCACCAGCTATGTTAACGAGCACAGTAAGGGCAGCGTGGTTTCCGGTACCGTCGTATCTGTCGATCCCAAAGGTGCGGTGATTGATCTGGGGGATTCCATTGAAGGGTATTTACGTGCCTCGGAATTGTCCCGTGACCATGTGGAAGATGCGCGCAGTGTCTTGAAAGAAGGTGACACGGTTGACTGTAAAGTCACCAGTATCGAGCGTAAAAGCCGTCGTATTTCACTTTCCGTAAAAGCGCTTGAAATGGAGCGCGAAGGCGAGGCGGTGGAAGAATACGCGCGAAAGTCTAGTGTCTCCGGAACGACGCTGGGTGATAAGCTAAAAGAACAATTGTCGAAAACGGGTACGCCCTAGCCGGCGCCACTCGATCTTCGGTATAACGGAGTCAGAGGTAAAACCACCATGACGAAGTCAGAATTGATAGATCAGCTTGCGGCGGAGCAACCGCAGTTGGCCCATCGCGATGTAGAGCTTGCAGTAAACGGAGTCCTTGACCACATGAGCGATGCCTTGGCAAACGGTGATCGTATTGAGGTGCGGGGTTTTGGTAGTTTGTCATTACACCATCGCCCGTCACGCATCGGGCGTAACCCAAAAACCGGAGAAGCGGTGCATGTGCCGCAGAAATACGTTCCGCACTTTAAACCTGGTAGAGAGCTGCGCGAGCGGGTCGATCAAAGCCTGCACACTGGCGTGCGGTTACAGTACAAGGAATCCGCATGAAGACGATACTCTATCTTGTCGTTCTAGCAGTTGCCGCTATTTTTGGTTTAACCTTTGCCTACAAGAACCCCGGCGATGTCGCCATAAATTATTACGGGTTTCAGGGTGAATGGCGTCTCGTCGTCGTTCTATTGGTAACATTCATCGCGGGCGCATTGTTCGGTTTGCTGCTCACGATTATTTCCAATTTGAAAGTGCGGCGACAGTTATCGCAGGTTAAACGTGAAGCGAAAAAAACCAATGAGGAACTTTCCGCAGTTAAATCGTTAAGCGCTGAATAGAGCATAATTATATGGACCCGGTCTGGTTGCTGTTACTGCTGCCGGCTGCGGCGGCTTCCGGTTGGTTTGCAGCGAGTCGTGGCGCCGGATTCTCCCGCAGTAAAAGCGCTAATAATCTTCCAGGTGCGTATTTTCGCGGCCTGAATTTCCTGATCAACGAACAACCCGATAAAGCAATCGAGTTGTTTTTGAAAGTTCTGGAAGTCGACACTGAAACTGTCGAAATGCATATTGCGGTTGGAAACCTTTTTCGCCGTCGTGGTGAGATTGAGCGCGCCACGCGCATTCACCAAAACCTCATTGCCCGGCCCAATCTCGATAAACACCAGCGTGCTCAGGCGTTATATGAATTAGGTCAGGACTATTTTAAAGCGGGGCTGTACGACCGTGCTGAACAATTATTCGCCGAACTGGCCGATTATTCCGAGCATGAGCAACAGGCGCGTAAATACCTGTTGCAGATTTACGATCAGGAAAAAGAATGGGATAACGCCATAACGGTTGCCAAATCCTTGGCGCAGAAATTCAACGAGGATACCGCAACGGTTTGTGCACAATATTATTGTGAACTCGCTGAAGTGGCGATTACCGAAGGCCGTTATGAACAGGCGCAACAACACGTTACTGCTGCGTTAAAAGTGGACCGGGAGTGTGTGCGCGCGACCATCCAGGCGGGACGATTGCATGCATTGCATGGCGATCACCGAAAAGCGGTGATGGCCTGGCGAAGCATTGAGAATCAGAATCATGCCTACGTTGGAGAAGTGGTTGATTTGATTTCGAACAGCTACCGCGCATTGGACGATCTCGACGGCTTGCAGGATTTTCTGCGTCTAGCTTTACAAAAACATCGTGATGTCAAACTTATGTTGGCATTAACCGAGACCATGGATACCCGCGTAGGTGGTGAGAAAGCAGAACGATTTCTGGTCGACTGGTTGCGTCGTTATCCAACATTGCATGGATTGTATCGTTTGATTCAACTAAAACTCCGCCACACAAAAGGACCCGCAAAAACGGATCTTAAATTACTAGAAGGTATGATTGGCGGCATCGTAGGCAAGGAATCGAGTTACGAGTGTCGGCAATGCGGCTTTACCGGGCGAACGCTACACTGGCAGTGTCCGGGTTGTAAGGGCTGGAGTACCAGCACGCCAAAACAAACCTTATCCGTAGTTTCGCCGCTAGGAGAATTACCGCGACCCACCTCGGTAATAGACAGACCTGTGGAATAAACTGCTTGGCAATAAGTGGCCGGCAAGCTGGCAGGGAAAATAACATTTGTTAACAGTTGAACTGTTGCTTCGATAAAATTTTCTGCTACAGTGCGTCCCGTGCTCACATGGAGTGAGTGCTTTAATCTTTCAACTTATGGAAACATGGAGGTTCTTCAATGATGAAGACAATTCGCAATATCCTCATTTTCGCTACACTCTCTTTATTTTCTTTCAGCGCGTTCGCTGGTCCTGTCAATGTCAATACCGCTAATGCTGATAGTTTGGCGGAAAACATAAAAGGCGTCGGCCCGAAAATCGCAGCGCAAATCATCTCCTATCGTGAAGCAAACGGACCTTTCGGTACGGTAGAAGAGTTGCAACAAGTTAAAGGTATCGGCCCTAAGACCATTGAGAAAAACCGTGATGTACTCAATGTCGAGGGTTCATTCAACGAGGAATAATCGTTAGAATACTGCCTTAACAGGCCATGTTATAAGAAAGGGTGCCGCTGGCACCCTTTCTTTTTGGCGTTTGTCAATTCAGTTTTGAAATTTCATAGTAAATAGCTAATGAATATAACCGTAATCGGATCAGGCTATGTTGGCCTGGTCACGGGCGCTTGTTTCGCCGAAGTCGGCAATCATGTGGTGTGCGTGGACAACGATGCCGCGAAAATTGGCCGGTTACTGGCCGGGGAAATTCCAATATACGAGCCGGGTTTGGATGCTCTGGTGGCTGAGAATGTCAGTGCCGGGCGATTGTCATTCACTACCGATATTAAACAGGGTGTCGAGCATGGTCAGGTATTGATGCTGGCGGTGGGTACTCCGCCGGACGAAGACGGTTCCGCCGATTTGAACCATATTCTTGCGGTAGCGCAATCCATTGGCGACACTTTGGAGGAGTATCGGGTCATCGTCACCAAATCGACCGTTCCCGTCGGCACCGCCGATAAAGTGCGTGAATGTATCGAACAACGCTTAAAGGCCCGCGGTGTAAACGTGGATTTCAGTGTCGTTTCGAATCCCGAGTTTCTGAAAGAAGGCGCGGCTATTGAGGATTTTTTAAAACCGGATCGCGTTGTCATCGGGACGAATGACGAACGCAGTGCAAATATTATGCGCTCGTTGTATGCGCCGTTTAACCGCAACCATGAGCGCGTCATCATGATGGACATCCGTTCGGCGGAACTGACCAAGTATGCCGCCAACGCGATGCTGGCAACGAAGATTTCCTTTATCAACGAGATGGCTAATTTGTCAGAAAGACTGGGTGCGGATATTGAGTCGGTGCGCCGTGGTATTGGTTCCGATCCGCGTATCGGCTATGATTTTATTTATCCCGGTTGTGGCTACGGCGGTTCATGTTTTCCCAAGGATGTGCAGGCTTTGTATCGTACGGCACAAGATCATGGTTTCGAATCGCGTGTTCTGGCTGCAGTAGAAGCTGTTAATAACGATCAGAAAACGATCTTGTTGGATAAAGCACTGACGCACTTTGACGGGAATCTATCCGGACGACGGTTTGCCCTGTGGGGTTTAGCATTCAAACCGGATACCGACGACGTGCGCGAAGCACCGAGCCGTTCGATTATGGAAGGTTTATGGAGACACGGCGCCAGTGTGGCTGCCTTTGACCCGGTAGCGACACAGGGTATTCGCCAGGCGTACGGCGAGCGTGACGATCTTGTCCTGAATCAAGAGGACCCCTACGCCGTACTGGATCAAGCGGACGGTTTGTTTATCGTGACAGAATGGAAAATGTTCCGCAGCCCCAACCTGGAGGAAATTAAGCGGCGTTTACGAGGTGACTTGATTTTCGACGGGCGCAACATTTTTGATCCCGGCGCGGTTAAGCAGGCAGGACTTGCATACTATGGAATCGGGCGTAGTACTGGGTAATGCCGCACCTGCCTGACTTCGGGACGGTCAAGGTGTTAGTGGCCGGCGATATTATGCTGGACCGTTATTGGTTTGGCGACACAGAGCGAATTTCGCCGGAAGCACCCGTACCCGTGGTTAAAGTGAACGAAATCGAAACCCGCGCCGGTGGAGCCGCGAACGTCGCCGCAAATCTGACCGCGCTGGGTGCCGAGTGCCAACTCGTCGCTATTCTAGGCCGTGATGAAGCGGGGGAAGAATTGGCGGGAATCTGCCGAAAAGCGAATGTAGAGTGCGAACTTGTTTTCGACCCAACCACTGCGACGACATCAAAGTTGCGGGTCATTTCACGCAATCAACAATTGCTAAGAGCGGATTTTGAGAACACGCCCACTGATGATGCAATCGACGACTATGTTTCGAGTTTCCAGGATGCCCTGGGCGGTGCTGATGTTGTGGTCCTGTCCGACTACGGAAAAGGCAGTCTGACTCGTATTGAATTGATGATTGGCGCAGCGCTGGAAGCCGGTAAAACAGTAGTGGTTGATCCCAAGGGACAGGATTTTTCACGTTACCGAAACGCCAGTTTTATTACACCTAACCAAAAAGAGTTTGAAGCGGTGGCAGGTTTCGTGGCGAACGATGACGAGTTCGAACAAAAGGCTTCCTCGCTGGTAAATGATTTATCGTTGGAAAACTTGCTGGTTACCCGAAGCGGGCAGGGTATGAGTATCTTTAAACAGGATGGCACGCGTTTGCACTGTCCTGCATTTGCAAAAGAGGTATATGACGTTTCGGGTGCGGGTGACACCGTAGTGGCGGTGGTCGCTGCATGCGCAGGGGCTGGAGTCGATGACGAGAACATGTTGAATATAGCTAATGCGGCGGCAGGCATCGTAGTAGGAAAACTGGGGACGGCAGTCGCGACACGCCTGGAGCTTGAACAAGTATTAACGGGCGACGCTATATGATTATTGTTACCGGTGGTGCGGGTTTTATCGGTTCGAATATCGTTGCCGGGCTTAACGCCCGGGGCGAGGAGCGCGTCCTAGTGGTGGATAATCTAAGCAATACCGACAAAATCAAAAACCTGTCGGATTTGCACATACAGGATTATCTGGACAAGGCTGAATTCCGTAAACGCGTTCTGGCTGACGAGTCATTCGGGTCAATCGAGGCAATATTTCATCAAGGTGCATGCTCCGATACTATGCAATCCGATGGACGCTATGTTCTGGACAATAATTTCCAGTATTCAAAAGAACTGTTGGCGTATTGCGCGGCGCGGGAGATTCCTTTCATTTATGCGTCGTCTGCATCGGTTTATGGCGATGGACGGGTATTCGCCGAGACGCTCGAAAACGAGAAACCGCTTAATGCATACGCGTATTCGAAATGGCTGTTCGATTGTTATGTGCGCAGGCAATCGTTTAGTTCCCAAGTAGTGGGTCTGCGCTATTTCAACGTGTATGGCCCGCGTGAGCAGCATAAAGGCCGAATGGCGTCGGTTGCGTATCACTTCTTTCATCAATTCAGGGAATCGGGTGGCGTGCGATTATTCGAAGGCACGGATGGCTATGCCCGTGGCGAGCAAAGACGGGATTTTATTTATGTAGATGATGTCGTTAAGGTTAATATGTTTTTTCTGGAACATCCGGACAAAAGTGGTGTTTTTAATGCCGGAACGGGTGCCAGTGGTACGTTTAATGACGTTGCACGCGCAGTTATCAGTTATAGCGATAATGCAACCGGTAGCGTCGAGGATTCACATAGTGTTTCGCCCAGTAAAGTAATAGAATACATAGAATTGCCAGCAAAACTTAAAGGGAAATATCAAAGTTTTACCGAGGCCGATATGAGCGCACTAAGAGCAGTTGGTTACCAACACGACTTCGCGGACGTTGACGCGGGTGTGGGCCAATATGTCGAATTTTTAAAACAGTCGAAGCAGGGACTTGTGGGCTGACATGCAGGGGTTTTCATCGCCGGAGAATGCCCACCCGCCAAGGGTTGCAGGACCTGAGGAAGCCGCGCCAGACCGCGGTTGGTATTTGATATATACAAAGCCACGCCAGGAAGAAATCGCGGTGCGTCACCTCGACCGGCAACACTATGAAATATTTTTGCCGCGGATTCGGCAGGTGCGGCGTCGACGGGGTCAGCGGGTATCGCGTATCGAGCCGATGTTTCCGCGTTATTTATTTATTTCGCTTGATACGCAACGGGATAACTGGGGGCCGATACGCTCAACGGTCGGTGTCTCGCATCTGGTGAAGTTTGGTAATAAACCGGCTCAGGTACCCGCCGCATTTGTGGATTTACTGATTGCGCATGGCGACGAGAACAACGTACACCAGGTTGATGTTGAAGAATTACAACCCGGCGGCAGAATTCGAATCTGCGATGGCCCTTTGATGGGTTATGAGGGTGTTTTCGTCGCTCGAACCAGCCGGGAACGGGTCACCATTTTGCTCGATATCGTCGGTAAACCATCGCGTCTTTTTGTTGATCCGGCAAATCTCGAAATTCTTGGGTAGTTATCTGCCGCGATTCTGTTTTTCCACGAAAGTCTTTAAAAACATTGACTTCGCGTGATTTTCGCGTATAGTGTTCAGTCCGTGAACACCTCTCATTCGCGGGAAGAGCAGCTGACTCTCGAGTTGCTCGAAGCCATCAACGAACGCAACGACCTCAGCCAGCGAAATCTGGCCAAGCACCTTGGCGTGGCGTTGGGTTTGGCGAATTCTTATCTCAAACGATGCGTTCGCAAGGGTTATGTCAAGGTAACCCAGATTCCCGCGAATCGTTACCTATACTACCTGACACCAAACGGTATGGCGGAAAAAAGCCGTTTAACCGCACGTTATTTATCGACCTCATTGAATTTTTACCGGCAGGCGAGTGACTCGTGCGAGGCGATTTACAAAACGTGCCTGGATAATGGGCACAAAAAAGTACTTCTGTGCGGTGATTCCGAACTAGCTGAAATCGCTTTTCTACGCGCGTTGGAAAACGGTGTTGATGTGGTGGGTTTATTCGATACGCGCACCCAGCGCAAACGTTTTTTTGCAAAACCGGTTTGGTGCAACCGGTTTCCACAGTTGAACGCAAGCGACGCTGTTTTGGTAACCGATCTAAACGAACCATTGCAAACATTTCGTGATGTAACCGGGCGAATTGACCAGAAAAGAATTTTTGTTCCCAGTGTGTTGGGAATGACTGACTTGTTAGCGACCAACGGCGCCAAAGCGTCGGGTTAATTTTATTTTAAGCAACTGACGGCAGTGCCGTCATTGCCGGAACACAAACCCTATGCGGAGTGTGTAAAACACACTGCAGGGCGGTAGCGTACCTGAATATGTTTTGAAACAGGCGCGACCGAAAAAGACATTGAACAACACAATCATCGAATGAATATTCTGGTAACCGGTGCAGCCGGATTTATAGGTGCTGCATTGTCTGAACGGTTGCTGCAGCGTGGCGATTCAGTTTCCGGTATCGATAATCTTAATGATTATTATGATGTGGCATTGAAACAGGCCAGGCTTGACCGGTTGGATCAGCATTCGGCATTTGACTTCGAAAGAATCGAGATTGCCGAACGTAAAGATGTGCAAGCCTTTTTTGCAAAACATCAATTTGATGCGGTAGTAAATCTGGCGGCACAGGCAGGAGTACGCTATTCGGTTGAGAACCCGTTGGCCTATGTCGATGCCAATTTAACGGGGTTTGGTAACGTGCTTGAAGGTTGTCGTCATGGGAATGTCGGGCATCTGGTGTACGCGTCGTCCAGTTCGGTATACGGTGCGAATACCAAGCTGCCGTTTGCGGAAACCGATCATGTCGATCATCCGTTGTCGTTTTATGGCGCGACCAAAAAGGCAAACGAGTTAATGGCCCATGCGTTTGCGCACGTTTATTCGTTGCCCTGCACGGGTCTGCGCTTTTTTACGGTTTATGGCCCGTGGGGCCGACCGGACATGGCATTATTTAAATTTACCAAAGCCATATTGAGTGGCGAACCCATCCCGATTTACAACAAGGGTCAAATGGTGCGCGACTTCACTTATATCGATGATATTGTTACCGGTGTCGTTAATGTTATCGACAATCCTGCCTGCGCGGATCCCACTTGGAACAGTAACGTCCCCGATCCATCGACCAGCACGGCCCCTTACCGGATATTTAATATTGGAAACAGCCAGCCGATCGAGTTGATGGCTTATATCGATTTGATTGAAAAACATCTGGGTCGAGAGGCTAAAAAAGATTTCCTGCCGCGCCCTCCGGAAGATTTATTGCAGACCCATGCCGATGTCAGTGGATTGAAAAAACATTTTGCCTATGCGCCATCGACCCCGGTTGATGTCGGTATTGGCCGGTTTGTTGAATGGTACAAGGAATTTTATGCAGTACGTTGAGACTACAAAAGTGATAATTTTTAAATGACCAAAAAAGCGATTATTACCGGCATAACCGGTCAAGATGGTGCCTACCTTGCGGAATTTTTATTAAAGAAAGACTACGAGGTGCATGGCATAAAACGTCGCACATCGTTAATCAACACGGATCGCATTGATCACTTGTACGTCGATCCACATGAGAAAGATATCAAACTGCATTTGCATTATGGCGACATGACGGATTCGAGCAGTCTCGTCCGGGTCATCCAGATGGTGCAGCCGGACGAGATCTATAACCTCGCGGCACAGAGTCATGTCGCGGTGTCTTTCGAGGAGCCGGAATACACGGCTAATTCCGATGCCTTGGGTACATTGCGTATGCTGGAAGCCATTCGCATTCTCGGATTAACCGGCAAGACACGGTTTTATCAGGCTTCGACATCCGAGTTATATGGGCAAACCGACATCGTCCCGCAATCGGAAGAAACGCCTTTCAGACCCCGGTCGCCTTATGGTGTAGCGAAGCTCTACGCATACTGGATTACGGTGAATTATCGTGAGGCATACGGTATGTACGCGTGTAACGGGATCTTGTTTAACCACGAATCGCCCAAGCGGGGTGAGACATTCGTCACGCGCAAGGTGACGCGCGCATTCGCGGATATGGTGTTGGGTAAGCAGGATTGCCTTTACATGGGTAATCTCGATTCCCTGCGCGATTGGGGGCATGTACGGGATTACGTAGTGATGCAATGGATGATGTTGCAACAAGAGCAGCCGGACGATTTTGTCATCGCGACCGGAGAACAGTATTCAGTGCGTGACTTTATCGATGCCGCGGCGGCGGAATACGGATTATCGTTGCGGTGGTCGGGTGAGGGTGTCGATGAAGAGGCCGCGGTGTGTGAAATTCGAGAACGGCCTTCCTGGCTGTCCGCCTCGGTCGACCTCAAATCATTAATGAGCAAGGTTATTATAAAAATTGATCCACGCTACTTCAGGCCGGCGGAAGTCGGCAATTTGCTGGGCGATGCGACAAAGGCGCGCGAAAAACTGGGCTGGGTGCCGCAAGTGTCGTTTAAACAATTAGTCGCGGAGATGGTGGAGTCGGATTACTTTGAATCGTTGGGTTCCGCTTAGTCAGCGCATTGAATTATTCTTTGTAAATATTGCGATTGATTTATGGGTGCCGGGGGGCGTAATTGGCCGGGATTATTGATATTGGGTGCGGATCTGGTCGGGTTCGTACTGATGTTGAATCTTTCGTTTTGGATGCGTTTTGATGTATTCGTTCCGTTTGTCTCTTGGCCCTTGGCAGGTGCGGCCATGGTTACCCTTCTCGCGATGTATGTAGCGAATATTTACAGCACTGATATCGACGATTCAGTGCGCCGGATTGCGCTTCGAACGGTTGCAGCCATTGCTGTTAGTGGATTAATCATAGCGGGATTAACTTACGTTATTGGAGTTGTGCGCTTGCGTGCAGAGCCCTTGTTCTGGCGTAGTGTGCTGCCGTTTGGGCTGGCGGGTTTTGCGTTATGGGCGGTCACCTGGCGTTACGTCGTGTTCGGCGTATTACGTCAACAAGATCAAAAACGACGTTGGTTATTGATCGGGCAGGGCGATCGGGCGCAACGAATTACAACTGATTTTTCTGCGGCATCTATCAATGGGCAGCTGCAACCGGTAATGGAAAGTAACGTGATGGATAAGTTGTTTGGTTCAGAACAGCACGATGTGGCCAACGGTGCTAACGACTGGTCGGGTGTTGTCCTGGCGACCGAAGCCCCATTGGATGATGACCAGGTGGCCGAACTGATGCAGGCGCGTATGCGTGGGGTACGGGTCTATGACTTTGTTGATTTTTACGAAAAGTACTGGCGCAAGATTCCAATCGGTGAGTTACAGGACGACTGGTTTTTACACTCCAGCGGTTTTCGTTTGGTTCATCACGCTCTGGCGTTAAACGCCAAACGCTTACTGGATATTTTGTTATCGCTGGCTATTTTAATATTTACTGCTCCGATTATGTTGTTAGCGATTGGGTTGATTAAATTAGACAGCAAGGGGCCGGTTTTTTACACTCAGGTGCGCACAGGACAACGCAGTAAGACCATTCGCATGGTTAAGTTCCGTACCATGGTGGAGAATGCGGAACAACAGGGGGCAGCCTGGGCGCAGGTCAATGACAACCGCATTACACGCGTAGGCCGTTGGTTGCGTGCGTGGCATCTTGATGAGTTACCACAAGCCTGGAATGTGTTGAAAGGGGATATGAGTTGCATCGGTCCGCGACCTGAGCGGCCGGAATTTACCCAGGAACTTGAGAAGAGCATCCCGTATTATGATTTACGTTATTTAGTAAAACCCGGTATCACGGGTTGGGCGCAGGTGATGCACCCTTACGGCTCTTCGATAGAGGACGCGCGTAATAAGCTCGAATACGATCTCTATTACATTAAAAATTACTCGTTACTACTGGACGCTTTTATTACGCTAAAGACGCTGCGTGTCATGATTTTTGGCGGCGGCAGGTAAGACTTAACGCAAGGGAATTAATCAGTGAAACATTGCATATTTGTAACCGGTGGCGCCGGATTTATAGGTTCCGCGGTAGTGCGGCATTTAATTCGAGACACCGATGTCGAAATAGTAAATATCGACAAGCTGACTTATGCCGGGAATCTTGAGACGCTGCAAGACGTCAGTCACGATGAACGTTATAAATTTCACCAATTGGATATTTGCGATGGTGCAGCCATCGACGCATTATTCGCGCAGTACCAGCCTGAAGGCGTGATGCATTTAGCCGCCGAATCGCATGTTGACCGGTCTATCGATGGTCCGGCGGACTTTATTCAAACCAATATTGTCGGTACTTATCAACTGCTGGAATGCGCGCGACGCTACTGGTCTTATTTGCTGGATGTGGATAAAGCAAGATTTCGTTTTCATCATATTTCTACCGATGAAGTTTTCGGCAGTCTGGGCGATGAAGGATTGTTCACGGAGTCGACGCCGTATTCGCCACGTTCGCCTTATTCTGCTAGTAAGGCGTCTTCCGATCACCTGGTGCGGGCATGGCATGAGACGTACGGTTTGCCGACTGTCGTTTCTAATTGCTCTAATAATTATGGCTTGTTTCAATTTCCTGAAAAGTTATTACCGGTCATTATTACCAAGGCAGTGAATCGGCATTCCATACCGATTTATGGCGCCGGAACCAATGTGAGAGACTGGCTGCATGTCGAAGATCATGCGCGCGCCCTGTGGACTATCTTTAGTGAGGGCGAAGTGGGTGATACTTACAACGTCGGCGGGCATGCGGAAAAAACCAATCTCGAGGTCGTGCATACCGTATGTGGATTGCTGGACGAAATCAGACCCGCAGCCAACAAAAAACCCTATAGTTCGCTGATCGAGTTTGTAACGGACAGGCCGGGACACGACCAGCGCTATGCAATCGATGCGACCAAAATTCAAAATGAACTCGGTTGGCGACCACAGGAGACGTTTGAGTCCGGGATGCGCAAAACCATCGAATGGTATCTTGATAACATGGATTGGGTAGAACGGGTCAGCTCTGATAATTATCAGGGTCAACGCTTAGGTTTGGGGGCGGGTTGATGCGCGGTATTATTTTAGCTGGCGGAGCTGGAACACGCTTGGCGCCGGTCACTCTGGCGGTTTCAAAACAATTATTGCCTGTGTATGACAAGCCGATGATTTACTATCCGCTGTCGGTTCTCATGCTGGCGGGAATTCGCGATATTTTGATTATCTCCACTCCACAGGACACGCCGCGTTTCGAGCAATTGCTGCAGGACGGAAATCAATGGGGTTTGAATATTTCCTACGCCGTGCAACCGTCCCCGGACGGTCTTGCGCAGGCGTTTATTCTTGGTGCTGAATTCATCGGTAAAGACCAGTGCGCGTTGGTGCTGGGCGACAATATTTTCTATGGCCATCATCTAACCGAGTTATTGCAAAAAGCTGCCGGACATAAGAATGGTGCGCGAGTGTTTGCATATCGAGTAAACGACCCCGAACGCTACGGCGTAGTAGCATTCGACGACACGGGTAAAGCGATTGATTTGGAAGAAAAACCCAGACAACCGAAATCACGTTACGCTGTCACTGGCCTGTATTTTTATGACAATCGAGTAGTCAATTTTGCTCGTGATCTGAGGCCGTCACCGCGTGGCGAGCTGGAAATTACGGACTTGAACCGGATTTATCTCGACGAAGGAACGCTCAGTGTCGAAGTGATGGGGCGTGGTATGGCTTGGCTGGATACCGGAACGCATGATTCCCTGCTCGACGCATCGTCATTTATTGAAACTATTGAAAAACGGCAGGGTTTTAAAGTCTGTTGCCCTGAAGAGATCGCGTATCGAATGAGTTTTATTACCGCCGAGCAACTGGAAGATATCGGTCAGCTGTACAAAAACAACAACTACGGTCAATACCTTTTATCGCTGTTAGAGCCGTAGTTTTTCGATGTTCGTTACTTAGCAATAACCAGTTCATCTTACACAATTAGCCCGTCGCACCAGACAAGATCCGAGCCAGCGGTTCTGCTGGTGTTTAGCAGTCTGGTTCGACACCGTGAGTTAATTTACCAATTCACTAAACGTGCCATTCTGGGTCGATACCGCGGCTCCGCATTTGGATTAGCTTGGTCGCTGTTGCTTCCTATTTTAATGCTGTTTGTATATACCTTTGTGTTCGGCACGGTGTTTAAAGTGCGTTGGGCAACCGAAGGGCAAAGTAACCTCGACTTCGCCAGCATCTTGTTTTCCGGCCTTATCGTGCATGCGTTTTTTTCAGAATGCCTGGTCAGGTCACCCGGATTGATCACCGGTAATGCGAATTATGTAAAACGTGTTGTATTTCCATTAGAGATTTTGGCTTGGACCTCGGTTTTTACGGCTTTGTTCCAGGCGGGCATCAGTTTAATTATTCTCGCCACTTATCTCATCGTGGTTAAGTCATTCCTGCATCCAACAGTCTTGTTGTTACCCATCGTGGTGTTTCCATTGTTGATACTGTCGCTCGGAGTTTCCTGGTTTATTGCAGCGTTCGCGGTGTATGTGCGTGACATCACGCACGTGTGCGGTGTTTTGACGACCGTATTTTTGTTTATCAGTCCGATCTTTTATCCAGTAGACGGTTTGCCGGAGGCCATGCAATCGTATATTTATCTCAACCCGATTTCGTTCATAGTCGAGCAAGTACGGGAAGTGCTGATTTGGGGGCGCATGCCTTCGTGGCCGGGGCTGGCGATTTACTATGCCGTCGCATTAATTATTGCGTCCGCGGGTTTGTGGTTTTTCCAGAGAATGCGGCGTGGATTTGCAGATGTCATCTGAAACCGGTCACATCGAACCCGCTACCGAACCCATCATCCAGGTCAACGGTGTCAGCAAGAAGTATCATATTTACCGGCGTCAGCGCGACCGCGCCAGAGAGTATCTGTTACCCTGGACGAAGAAACGGCATAAAGAATTCTGGGCATTAAAAGATGCCAGCTTTACGATCGATCACGGTGAAACGGTTGGCATTATTGGAAAAAATGGCTCCGGAAAATCGACTCTGCTGCAGATTCTAGCCGATACGTTGACACCGACCACAGGCGAAGTTGAAGTCAACGGCCGGGTTGCGGCTTTACTGGAGTTGGGTTCGGGATTTAACCCGGAATTCACCGGCCGGGAAAATGTTTTTCTAAATGCAGCGATTATGGGTGTGCCACGTCATACCATCGAAACACGTATTGACGAGGTGATTGCCTTCGCGGAGTTGGAATCCTA
>CBDCFT010000045.1:0-44788 GCA_965216365.1 Arenicellales bacterium
AACCCTTGCATCAGCGTACCCCGATTGACTTAGTTGCGGCACAATATCCACGATCAAATCCTGCCCGGAAAATGCACCCTCATCGATCAACACTCCCGCCAACGTACCCACCAGGGATTTGGCGACTGATTGCGATAAATGAGTGTGTTGTCGAGTAAAACCACTGTAATATTTTTCATAAACGACCTTACCCTGATGCAAAACGATAAATCCATTGGTATTCGTATCCACAAGAAATTTTTCAATAGTCGTTTTTTGCCCATTGCGGTCGACAATCGCCAAGTCGCTTAAATCACGTTCGTCTTGCGTAAGTGGAAATTCACTGCTTTCGCCCCTCGAGACTTCGGCCGTTGGGAATAAGCGCCGCATGTTACGAAACGTCCAGCTGTTATATTCCGGCGAATCCCACTGGTATGCGGGTATTTTTTGACCTGATTCAGTTTGAAAGTAATCCACTGTCATGGGCTGTAATGGTATGCTATAGGCTGTTTTTATAGTCACCTAATGTAACAAAACTGCACCAAGCTGGTTACAACTTCATTGAAAAACGTTAGCGCGGATACGTTAACACCAGCTCAAGATATATTTATGAATTTGATTCGTCTAATTATCGTATTTTTCGGTGTTTGCTGCAGTTTTGCACAGGCCGACCTGTATCCCAACACGAAAATCAAACATGACCCGGCGCCTCTGCTCGCGCCCGGTCACCGAACCCTATTAGAAGCCGATATTACTGACCCGGCACGAGTTGATCAGGCACGTTGCTACTTTCGCTTAGCCGCCTCCGCCGAATACTATTTTACGCCCATGACAAGAACGGTTGGTAATACCTATAGCTGTTCGCTACCCGCAGCTGCGTTGGCATCAAGCAGTCTGGAATATCTTATTGTTGTTAAAAACAAACAATCCCAGGTTATTAGGTCACGAATCTATCACCTGCAAATACGCGCACAGGATGTGTTGCCCCCGCAACAACGCTCAGCCAATCAGGAATCAACATTAGAAATTTTTGATGAACTGGATGCAAATTTGCAAGTGCCAACGAATATCAGCGATAAAAAACTGAAATTTGTCCGCGCAAAAAACAAAGATGATTTGTTTGGATTAAAAATTGATATTTATAGCAATTCCCAGGTGCCCACAACATTGGATGTTATGCCGGGCTATTTCGGTGGTTTTTTTGTCGATGAAAATGGCGATATATACCCGGTCGAAGGATATGCCGTCGACATAAAGCCAAAAGAATTATCGCAATCCGATTTCTTCTTGCATGTATTGCATGAAGACCCTTTGAATCTGACTGACGATAGCTGGGAAGGTATTTTTACCGTACGGATCAAAGCTGGGAGGAATCGATTACCGCGTCGGTAGTTCACAATGGCGGCTCAATTGATATCGACACCTCGCAATCGAATAACAAGATAGCCGGTCGTTTTGTTGGCGACATCAATTCAAGAGGTGATTTGTTTGTTTACGATAAACACGACAATGAAATATGGACATCTTATTTTGGCCCGGCACGGCAAACGCGTTTTGTGCTGGCGGATTTTGTATATAAAGCGATTGCGGGACAGCCACGACCCCCGTTGTACGTGGTGGAATTGAATCGTGGATTGCCACCCCATTTCAGTATTGCACCCTTATTGGAATTATTGTTGTAGTGTGTAACCGTAAGCGCTTATAGTATTGAGTCACCGATTTTTATGGCTTGTAGACCAGGCTTGGATAAATAAACCGGGAATATAAATGGACAATATAGATTTAAAATTCTCGCTGGAAGAATATCAACAGCGAATTGCCAAAACCCGTTCCGCCATGCAGGAACAGGGTATCGAGTTGTTGATTGTCAGCGACCCTTCTAACATGGCCTGGTTGACGGGTTACGACGGCTGGTCGTTTTATGTTCATCAATGTATCGTACTCGCACTTGACGGTGAACCGCTTTGGTATGGGCGCGGGCAGGACGCAAATGGTGCTAAACGTACCGTGTTCATGGATCATGATCACATTATCGGGTATCCCGATCACTATGTTCAGTCCACTAAACGCCACCCGATGGATTTGCTGTCTTCGATTATTCAGGAACGGGGTTGGAGCAAACAGGCCATTGGCGTAGAAATGGATAACTATTATTTCAGCGCTGCTTGTTATGCCTCACTCACGGAACATCTGCCAAACGCTTCGTTCAAAGATGCAAATGGTTTGGTCAATTGGCAGCGTGCAATCAAATCCGAACAGGAAATTGAATACATGCGCATCGCCGCGAGTATTGTGCAAAACGCGCATACTAAAATTCTGGAACGAGTCGAACCAGGAGTTCGTAAAAATGAATTGGTCGCCGAGATTTACCAGTCGCTCATCGCAGGTATAGACGGGCATGGCGGTGACTACCCTGCTATTGTCCCCTTGCTGCCTACGGGCATAGATGCATCAGCACCCCACTTAACCTGGGACGACAAACCATTTGCAAAAGGCGAAGGCACTTTTTTTGAAATATCCGGTTGTCATCATCGCTATCATTGCCCACAATCACGCACTATTTTTCTTGGTAATCCGCCTGACAAGTGGCGCAACGCGGAAAAAGCGATGCTGGAGGGAATTGAAGCTGCTTTAACTGCCGCACGACCTGGGAACACCTGCGAACAAGTCGAAGATATTTGGCGCAAAGTTATTGGCAAATACGGCATCGAGAAAGAGAGTCGTTGCGGTTATTCCATTGGACTGAGCTACCCGCCGGATTGGGGTGAACGCACCATGAGTTTCCGGCCCGGTGACAAAACCGTGCTGCAGGAAAACATGACGTTTCATTTTATTCCTGCACTTTGGTTCGACGACTGGGGTTTGGAAATTACGGAGAGTTTTGTTGTAACCGCTAAAGGCGCGGAGCCATTCTGTACCACTCCCAGAGAGTTATTCGTTAAAGACTAACGGTTTCTGGCATACCATTGAACAATGCTTCACCGGTTGCGCCAACCTTCGATTTCGACCAAGATGGCGTACAGCATGGATTTCTAAAGCTCCCCTACTCCCGCGATGACTCCGCCTGGGGTGCGTTGATGCAACCGGTAACCATGGTCAAGAATGGCGCTGGACCGACAGCGTTGTTGACGGGCGCGAATCACGGTGATGAATACGAAGGCCCGGTTGCGTTATCAAAACTCGCTAACCAGTTAACGCCGGACCAAATACGGGGCCGGGTCATTGTTGTGCCCTTTTTCAATTATCCAGCGTTTAAGGCAGGTAAACGCACTTCGCCTATCGACGGCGGCAATATGAATCGCGTCTTTCCGGGCAGCCCGACGGGCACAATCACTGAAAAAATCGCGGACTATTTTCAACGCTTTCTATTACCGCTTTCCGATTACGTTTTAGACATTCACGCAGGCGGCCGGACATTAAATTTTGTCCCGTTTGCCGCAACCCATGTACTACCGGACAAGGCACAGGAAAAACGCTGCGTGGACGCAATGAAGGCTTTTGCCGCACCTTACAGTATGATGTTACTGGAGCTGGATAGCGTCGGCATGTACGACACGGCGGCGGAAGACCTGGGTAAAGTATTCTTATCCACCGAGCTAGGTGGAGGTGGTACGTCTACCGCTCATACTATCGAGATTGCCGATACCGGCATTCACAATTTCCTGGTGCATGCGGGCATAAAACAAAACGATCTAATTAAACGTGAAAGCGTGCTACTTGATATGCCGGATGGCGATTGTTTTACGACCAGCGAAGACGAAGGACTGCTTGAAATGTGCGCTAATCTCGGTGATAACGTGCGAAAAGGACAAGTCATCGCCCGAATCTATAGCACATTACGGACAGGAATAGCGCCGGTTGAATACTACGCAAAGATTAACGGATTGCTGGCAGGTCGGCATCACCCAGGACTGGTCCAACCGGGTGACAATATTGCGATTGTTGCTGTTATAAAGTCGAAAATTACCTATTGATTATTATCCCCTGGTATTCTGCTATCGACAAACAAATCCTTAATTGGTTTTCTAATAGCTAAATGCTGACAACCGATAGCCCAAGCTTAGAGAATTTGCCTTAGAGGATCTGGCCGAGAAATTCCTTGGTTCTCGAATCCTGCGCCCGCTCGAAAAATGTCGCAGGCGGGCCGTGTTCGACGATAACACCGCGATCGGTAAAATAAATATGGCCCGCCACCTCCCGTGCAAACCCCATTTCATGGGTCACTAATATACACGTCATGCCGTCTTCGGCCAGCTCTTTAATCGTGACTAAAACTTCTTTTACGGTTTCGGGATCGAGTGCCGCCGTTACTTCGTCAAACAACATGACATCCGGATTCATCGCCAGCGACCGCGCAATGGCGACACGTTGTTGCTGCCCGCCGGAAAGCTCGCCAGGATAACTGTTCTCTTTTCCTTCCAAGCGTACTTTTTTCATCAAGCTGTGAGCTCGTTGCTCGACGTCGTCTTTATCTTGTTTTAACACTTGCAGCGGCGCCATCATGATATTTTCAATCGCCGTTTTATGCGGAAATAAGTTGTATTGTTGAAACACCATACCGACTTTTTTTCTGAGTTCCAACTTGTCAAGATGCGGGTCATTAACCTCTTGACCTTCAACCTTGATTGAACCGCTGTTAATGGGATTAAGCGCATTGATACAACGAATCAAGGTGGACTTACCCGAACCGGAAGGACCGATAATACAAACAACCTCGCCTTTCATGACATCAAACGATACGCCTTTCAACACTTCGAGCTTGTCGAAAGATTTGTGCACATCTTTGATGCTCACCATGGGTTGATTTTCAGTCCAATTCATACGTTGTTCCCATTCAGGTTTTGACATTGAATTTTCGTTCTAAACGCTGAGTCCATTTTGCAATTGGATAGCAATAGATGAAGAAGAGCACAAGAATAAAAGAATAAAACGGCATGAGCAGAGCGGGATTGTTACCTTCGGCTTCCATCGCATCACGCGAAAGCCGCAGGATATCTTCAACGCCTAAAATAGAGACAAGCGGTGTTGCCATAGTCAAGATCGCATACCAATTCATCCAGGGTGGAATCATGCGTTTAAAACACTGGGGTAAAACGATTTGCCACAGTGTTTTTGTGCGGCTGAAAGCCAGCGATTCTGCCGCTTCCCATTGACCCGTCGGAACAGACTGCACCGCACCACGCACAATTTCCGATATGTTCGCCATTATCGGTAACGACAAGCCGATGACTGCCTTCATCCAGTCCGGGACTGGAATAGTTAACGCGCCAATCTTGATTTCAAACGGAAACGCTAACATGACGATAAACAATAAAACCAGCCACGGCGAGTTACGAAAGAACTGCGTGATACTCCAGCAAAACATGCGCACAGGTTTGAACACGGAAATCTGCCCTAGCCCGACCAGCGCCCCAATCGCGGTGCCAATCAACATAACGAGCACGCTGATCAGCACATTGAACAGAAAGCCTTTTGATAAAAGAAACGGCATCCAGCGAAAAAGTGCATCCATTGCGTTACCTATTCCGTAACCACCCGCCGCCAGTGCAGGAAAGCTGGCAAGCAGGAAAAATAACGGCAAAATAACTAAGATTCTTGGATTAAGACTTCCAAGCCAATCGCAAAAGGCAATTTGGTTAAACTGACGGTGGGGCTGCTGAGTCAGACGAAACGGTTTTAACACTGCCAAATTGGTATTGGCAGGCGTTGATATTCCAGGCATTGTCCTTCCGCTAGTCATCACGCACCGTAACCCGGTATAGCTAATTTCTGCTCCCACTTATGCATACCAAATGCAAGAATACCGACCAGCCCGATATAGAATACAAACAGCAACAGCATCGCAGGATATTGTGCCGATGGATAATTATTCCAAATCGTAACGGCTTGATACAACAATTCGGGCACGGCAATAGCAATAGCCTGTGTCGTCGTCTTGACCAGATTAACCAGATTGTTATTTAACGCGGGCAGACTCACACGAAACGCCAATGGTAATGTCACATGCGCGTAAAGCTGCAAGCGGTTGTAACCCAGCGACTCGGCTGCCTCTCTTGTTGATTCAGGCACTGCTTCGATACCGGCGCGAAATATCTCGACATTAAAAGCGCCTGCGAAAAAGGACAGGGAAATGATGGCCCAACCGATGTTATTGATAATGGGATACTGCAACCAACCGTCGGGAGAATAAGTTGGTGTGAACTGTCCTAACGCAAAGTAGAAAAACAATAACTGCACCACCGGTGGTGTGTTGCGAAAGAACTGGATGTAACCTTGCACGCCCAACCGCAGCCATTTTAATTGTGACCCCTGTAACCATGCACCCAGTACACCAATGATGACACTGAGAATAACGCAGGCGACAGACAACAACAATGTCACACCAATCCCCGTCAACACCCGTTCGATCTCGGTGGGATCGTAAAAAAAGATAAAATTCCAGCGCGGATGGTCTTCCGCTAATTGACGAAAAAAATCTGCAACAAACTGCATGCTAAGTGTGACCGACCACTAACAAAGAACCCGCCGTAAAAGCGGGTTCTTGTTAGCAATGAAATTGATTATTGCAGGATTTACTCGGCCAGCCAGTCTTTGAAACGCTCTTGCTGGTCTACCAGATACTGCGTGGGTTGAATACCCCACTTCTTTTCCCACTCAGCTAACTTACCGGATTGATGCCAGTTGAAAATCATGCCCGACATGAACCGGCCAAACACGCCGTCAACTTCCTCAAGCGGAACGGCAAGCCCCCAAGGATTGTCGTCTTCGGTTTTCAGTGGCATTTCGAAATCATCCCACTCGCCACTGGCAAGGTCGGCCATGATCGAAGAATCATCGTATACCCACGCGATGCATTTTTTATCGCGTAACGCCTGTTTCGCCTCCGCGTTTCCGGTAAAAGCAACGACTTTCGCACCATAGCGTTCCTCGACGATTTGATTATAGAAAGCGCCCTGCTTACCGCAGACGGGTTTGTCGCGCATCTCCTCCCAATCCTTCATGCCGATGGCTTTAGGCGCGAGCACGTTCGTGCCCGAGGTGTAATAGTTGGGTTGTGGGATACCGACAATTTTTCGCCGGTCATCACGATCCGACATTGTCGCAATCATCATATCGATCTTGCCTTGCTCGAGAAACTGCATACGGTTGGAAGATTGCACCGCAACCAGTTCAAGCTCCACGCCTAATAGTATCCGCAACATCCTTCGCCATGTCGATTTCCATACCGACAATTTCGCCGCTCTCATTGCGAAATCCCCAGGGTTTGTAATCCGCTTTAACGCCAATCACAATTTTCCCTTTCTCCATCACTTCCATAAAACGGTCGTTGGCCGCACCGACTGGTTGAATAGCGATTCCGACAATCAGAACTGATACGGCAAATAACTTGCTGACAAATTTCATATTACCCTCCTGTTTGGGTTATTTTGAATACGCTGGTCTTTAAAGCCAGCAGGTTTAGAAAAGTGTATGACAAAATATTGATTCGTTTCAATTTTTTAATTTTGTCGCGGTATACTGAATTATAACATCATCATCCAGTTCTATTGGACTTGCCGGAATGCGCCCGACAAACTCCTCGTAAAACTCTTAATATCCAATGACCGCCAACACAGACACTGTTCTACCACAACACGCATCCGTTGTCGTGATAGGTGGCGGCATCATGGGCTGTTCGACGCTCTATCACCTGGCAAAACTGGGAATTAGCGATGCAATCCTTCTTGAACGTAACGAACTGACGTCTGGCACGACCTGGCATTCGGCAGCGCAAGTACGCGCACTTCGATCAACACAAAATCTCACCGACCTGATCCGCTATTCCATTTCACTTTATTCGCGGCTCGAACAGGAAACCGGCCAGGCAACCGGTTGGATTAATAAAGGGTCGATATCAATCGCAACCAATGAAGACCGTTTAATTCATATAAAACGGCAGGAAGCGCTGGCGAAGATGTTTGCTGTGCGCACTGAATCAATCTCGCCACAACAAGTGAGAGAACGTTGGCCACTGGCAAATGCCGACGATGTCATCGGTGCCGTATGGTCACCGGACGATGGTCGCGTCAGTCCGTCCGATTTGTGTGCCGCTCTAGTAAAAGGTGCGCGATTACAAGGCGCTAAAATATTCGAACATACCTCGGTACCAGGAATTGAAACCCGGGATGGGAAGGTAACGGCAGTGGAAACCGGCAAAGGACGCGTGGGTTGCGACGCCATCGCCGTGTGTACAGGGCTTTGGTCGAAAAAAGTCGCTTCGATGGCGGGTGTATCTGTACCGGTATGGTCATGCGAACATTTTTATTTACTGACAAAACCTGTTCCAGGAATCGAAGGTAATTTGCCGACACTGTCGGATCACGATAGTCACTTATATATAAGAGATGATTCAGGTGGGTTATTGGTCGGGTGCTTTGAACCACTGGGTAAATCTATCGATCCTGATCGATTGGGCGAGGATTTTTCGTTCCAACTACTACCCGAGGACTGGGATCACTTTGAACCCATGATGTTAAATGCGATGCATCGTGTACCTGCATTGCAGGAAGCCGAAGTCAAAACGCTTTTGAACGGCCCCGAAAGTTTTACGCCAGACGGATCGTTTATGTTAGGCGAAGCCGCCGAAACTAAAGGTTTATTTTTAGGCTGCGGTATGAACTCCGTAGGCGTTGCGACCGGCGGTGGTGCGGGCATGGCGCTGGCCCACTGCATTGTTAATGGTCATACACCCACCGATCTGCACGAAGCCGATCCGAAGCGTTTCCCGGATTGTTTCCAGTCCGTCAAAGCATTGACCGCCCGCGCGCCGGAGATTCTGGGCAAACACTATGAAATCACTTATCCAGGACGCCAGTTCGAGTCCGCACGTCGTTTACGCACCGCACCACTACATAAAAAATGGCGGGAGAACAAAGCGCATTTTGGTCAAGTATTCGGTTTTGAACGACCTTTGTACTTCGATTGCGCTTCGACACCTGAGCTTAGTTTCAGCAAACCGCCCTGGTTCGACCAGGTTGCCAACGAAGTTAATCAAGCACACACAAGAGTAGCGATATTTGACCAATCGACTTTCGGAAAAATTCTGGTCGAAGGCACGGACGCTGAAAACTTTCTTAATCGAGTTTGCGCCAACAACATGACCCGAGAACCCGGACGAGCAATTTATACGGCAATGTTAAACGAGCGCGGTGGGATCGAAAGCGATTTAACTGCATTGCGCCTGGACGAAGAAAGGTATCGACTTTATGTCGGCACCAGTGCTGTTAAACGCGACTTTGCATGGCTGCAAAGACATGTGAACGATAGCAAACGGGTTATATTAAAGGATGAAACACAAGACTTCGCCGTACTCGGATTGATGGGGCCGGATAGTAGGCAAATGGCTAATGACATCGGCGTGCCGGAACTAAACGACGTAAAATATTTTCAGCACAAAGAGATTGTCATTGATGGTATTCCAACTCGCGCTGCTCGTCTGTCTTATGTCGGTGAAGCAGGCTGGGAAGTTACCTGCCCGACTGATCAAGTCGTTGCACTCTACGAATTGTTTTACAATGCAGGTGCACGCCCAGCCGGACTCTATGCACAAACGTCCATGCGTATCGAAAAACAGTTTCTAAGCTACGGCCATGATCTGGATACGGATGTAACGCCTCTGGAAGCGGGGCTGGATTTCGCGGTAGATTGGCAAAGCGATTTTATTGGCCGCGACGCACTTATGCAGCGCCGGGATGCGGAGGAATTCATTCCAAAATAGTCACCTTAGCGTTGAGACGCCGTTAGCGCTGTGCCACTAGGAAACGAACCGATCTATCACAATGATAGAATAGTCGGTAAAACAAGCTCGGCAGCGTTTGGTTACCGGGTATGCAAACCACTCGCGCTGGGTTACATTGCAATTGATAAGAACAATCCAACGAGTTGCAGAACCGTTCAACTCGATATTGCCGGTACCTTGTATAATGCGCATATATCGCATGGTGCGGTGTTCGACCCTAACGGACAACGGATGAAACACAGTCTGTAAAAATATTATGAGTCATGTCTTTCCAAGAAGTGCAAATACGCAACCGCCAATAGATCGATCACGGTGACGGATGCTATCTGATTGATACCAACGGCAAACGTTATCTCGATGCTTCGGGTGGTGCCGCGGTGTCTTGTCTTGGTCATTCTGACGAATCAGTCAAACAAGCGATCAAAAAGCAACTTGATAAAATTGCATTCGCCCACACCGGATTTTTTACCAGTCAAACCGCGGAAGACCTCGCCGATTTACTCGTCGCGAACGCACCTGAAAACATCGACAAGGTTTATTTCGTATCCGGTGGTCGGAAGCAGTTGAAGCAGCGTTAAAACTCGCCCGCCAGTATCACATTGAAAATGGCGAACCCGGCAGGTCACGAATCATATCGCGCTGGCAAAGTTATCATGGTAATACGCTGGGTGCGTTGTCTGCCGGTGGTAATCGATTGCGACGCAAACCTTTTCTTCCCCTGTTGGTCGAGATGTCACATATCTCACCTTGTTATGCTTACCGAGGACAATCCAGCGACGAATCGGAATTTAGCTACGGACAACGCGTCGCTAACGAACTAGAAACCGAAATAGAAACTGTTGGAGCGGAAAACGTCGCGGCATTTATCGCCGAACCCGTCGTCGGCGCTACTATGGGTGCGGTGCCTGCTGTGCAAGGCTATTTTTCGCGCATCCGTGAGATTTGCGATCAATACGGTGTGTTGTTGATACTGGATGAAGTGATGTGCGGCATGGGCCGAACGGGAACCTTGTTTGCCTGCAAACAGGATCAGGTCACGCCGGATATTGTTTGCATTGCTAAAGGCCTGGGTGCCGGGTATCAACCCATCGGCGCAATGCTGTGCTCACATAAAATTTATAGCGCGATTGAAAACGGCTCAGGCGCCTTTCAACATGGTCATACTTATCTCGGGCACCCAGCGGTGTGCGCCGCCGGAAAGGCCGTCATATCGAGGCTGTTAAATGACGGTTTGGTTACGCGTGTCAACACAATAGGCGAAGAATTCGAACGGGCGTTAGTCGAAGGATTCGCCCGCCACCCGCACATCGGCGATATCCGCGGACGCGGACTTTTTCGTGGACTGGAGCTGGTTGCCGATCGGGATTCGCAACAATCGTTTGATGCATCGTTGAATGTGCATGCGAGAATCAAACAACAGGCTTTTGAAAATGGACTCATTTGCTATCCTGGTGGCGGCACAATAGACGGTCAAAGCGGCGATCACATATTGCTTGCTCCACCGTTTATCGTTGAATCGAATCAGATCGAGGAATGCATCGACAAATTATCCAAAACCATTGATGACGTGTTGCAGTCGTTGCCGGTTTGACCGACCCTAGTGTCAAAATATATTTTCATGTCGGCCTGGGAAAAGCCGCATCGACTTATCTTCAACACAGCGTATTCCCGATTTTTCAGGATATTCACTACATCCATCGTAACCGGTATCGCTCCAGCGTTAAAATTATTGCGCGAGGCGGACACAATAAATACCTGATGTCACGGGAATTTACCCGCGGGTTTGAAAAAAAAATTAAAACATTTCTAGACCGCCATGGCGACGCGAATACTTATCCAATCATCGTATTTCGGCGTCACGATGGCTGGATCGCTTCACAATACCGGCGTTATGTAAAAAATGGTGGCACTGCAGAGTTTGAACAGTTCATTGATATAGAAAACGACGGTGGCATCTGGTCAAAACATGAACTTGATTTCTATGCGCGTATCGAAACCCTTGAACGGTGTTTTGGCCGTCCTCCGCTAGTTTTGTTTTACGAAGATATGCGCGAGGACACGTTTACGTTCTTTGATACTCTAGCCGGGTACATGGGCGCCCGTTACGATCGAGATCAACTACCGACGGGAACCGTGCATAAATCCTATTCCGAAAAACAACTGCACGTCATGCGTGGTTTTTGTCGCTGGCTGTTCAAGAGCAACACTCGAAACCCGCAAGATACTCACGTCGGTTGGTTACGCAAACGGCTGCGCATGCTGGGTTGTTATTGCATCTTGTATCCAGCAGTTTTAGCACCAAAATCCTGGACACCCGCAAAGCCACTGATCGACCCGTACTCTCTAAAAAGAATTCGCGAAGTATATACAGATGATTGGGAGAAATGCCGTGAATATGCCCATAGCTATTGTAAGAATTAGAACAGGCGCGGGATTTACACAATAGTTCCGTGGCCGATGTGGTTCCGCAGCCACAAATCAGCACGGCTATATCTCTGTCCGTTCATATGCTCTGAATTCTGCTTCAATCTGATTATATAAAGTGGAAACCCACTCGGGAGATTGCGTGGCATCTAACTTTGCTTGTCTGGGATCGCTTGGCGCAATGACTATCTTGAAATTCTTGCTCCCAATGTCCGAGGCGAGTACGAACAATTCCTCTATCGCCCTGTCTCCCATCGCCAGACAACCGATGGACACCGCCTTACCGTGAATAAATATATCCGACCCCGGGCCGGTTCGGCCTTCGGCTTCAGCGTGTTTGAGGTCAAATGCGTTGGGGAAGTTCAACTTTATCGATAGATGGTAACTGCTATTGGGATTTAAATATTCGATACTATAAATTCCTTCCGGCACTTGCCTGTCGCCTTCTCGCAGCTTCGGCCCTTTCACACCACTTAATGCCTTTATTGGATAAGTGCGAATGTAAGTTGGATTGTGTGCCAGCCCAACCCATAACTCCAGTTCCGCCGAATCTTTTAGCGCCAACAAAGTCACTCGTTTCGGCGGGTACTCCTCATTCGCTGCTTCGAAATAAGAAGACAATCGTGCTCGGGCGGAGGGGCCATACTTCTCGACCACTTCTGCAACCGTCGTTTTTCCCGCGAATTTTTGATACACCGGAACCCATATCGATCTGCCGTAAAAATAAAATACCGCCACCCCTATCAGCACAACCAAGCTAGCACTTGCTATGAAATACCTTGCCCTCATTTCAGTTTATCCGGGTAATTACTTACAGTATGTTAATGAAAAAATTTACCCTACCAGAGATCGATAAAATCAAATATTATCGTCTGGTTGACGCCAATCTTCGACACCATAAGAAAAAACAATACTAATACACCGCAAAATGCCGGAATGCCGAGCAAGATCCACACTCGCATTAACCTGCGATAGTCCTCAACACGTCCGTCATTTTGGATAAGATCCTTAATACGAATTTGAATTCGCACAACGGGAACCCAGCACAAACCAACGAATATAAACAGGCCCAGCACGGCGACGAACCACACTGAGTTGAATGGGATGCCAAGACGATAGGTTAACCACAATCCTGTAGTGAACTGGATGATCACGGCAGGCGTTGTGAAGAGCCAATCTGCAATCACCACGTTGTGCGCTGTAACGGCAATCGCTTGCTTGTTACCGCTTAGATGAGCTTTGAGCATAAAGAATGCAATCCCAATACCGGTACCAAGAAGTATGGTAGCGCTGAGAATGTGCAACAACTTCACCCAGGAATAAAGTGTCATACGATTTTAATCTTATTCGACGATTTCCCAAGAAATATCCAAATCCTTCACCTCTTCATCAAACTCCGTAAGTGTAATCAAACCTAAACAAGCGTGCGCACCACGTTCAGAAATCCCATCCCGTAGCAGTTTTCTTGCGAGAATCAGGGCGGGCGAACAGGGAATTTCTGGTCCGTGATTGTTATTTGCAGTCAAGTACCACGTACAGCTATTAGTACAATGATTATTATCAATACCTGAAATCCGGACATGCATTCCGCCAGTTTGAGAACCGAGTCTGATCATGCGATCGCTCATCCAACTGAACGCGGTTACGAATCTGTTCCAGTTCCCTACGACTCCAAGCCGTGTAAACCATGCCATCGTATAAAGAGTCAGTTGCTCCCATACGGCTTCAAGGGCAGCATGAAATGTCACCGTCTTAACCCCAGGGACATATTGCGGTAGGAGAGATAAATCAGGGACATCGCAGGCACCGGATAGTCGCCGACCCAGCGACGGGTAATTTTGCAACTGCAAGTCCTGCCAACCAAATGTTGTTACCCATTCGCCGTTTTTTAATACGTCATACGGCCTGCCGCAATAACTGAGCACCGCTGAAATAGTGCTGGTACCGCGCGGCGTCTGATGCGCAGGAGCAATAGATATTTCGATTTCACTAAGTTCCGCAAACCGGTCCCGGACAGCATCCACAACAGCGCTCGACAGACCAGGCAACGTACTGGCACCTGACACCAACAATACATCGCTTTTCAACGCATCGCCATTCAGCGCTGTAAATCCGCTGACAAACTCACGGCCGTCCGCCAGGTCAATATAGTGACTTCCACATTCGATACACGCCTTCGCCACCCGGTAGTCCTGTCCCTGATACGGGCCTGCGGTATGTATAACAATATCCGGATTTAGATTGCCAAGGTCATTTACGAAATCAGCAGAAAACTGATCAAGTGCCGCAGGATGAATAGTTGCACCGGGAAAATCACTTTTTAGTTCGCTAACAAATTCACCTGCTAACACCTCACTGCGACTGGTAACGATAAGTTTAATGTCAGCTTCCGACGATAAACGCCGGCATATTCTGTCGCCAAAATGGCCTGTTCCACCAATGACAGCTATTGTTTTCAATTCATGCAACGGGTGAAACCTTGCAATGCAACATTAACCCAAATGAATCAGAGACCTGAATCCATGTTACAACTCGCTTGTGGATTCGCGACTTTCAATGTAATAGAAATGCTGAGTCTTAAGAAAGTGAAAAAGTTATCGGCAGCGCGCCTTCCCACAGCACCTGCTTGCCAAACGCATCAAGATTTTGATGCCCTTCAACCATTGTCAGAAAATGATTCCCCGCTAACTGACCTACCTTGGCCGCAAAACAGGAGCTGCCATAGGCGAACAAAAACTCCGTTTCACTGATACCACCTGGATACAGCAAAATGTCACCGCGTGACGGATGACTTGTATGATTCTCAAAGTCCAGCCCCATATCATACTCACCCAATGGTATCCACACGGCTTCTCCACTCCAACGTGAATGAATAACACGCTCGGTGTACGGCAATAGCTCTAGAAATCTTTCGCAGGTTTTGGGTGCATGTTCCTGCTCTAGTTTGCTCTTGAATTTAAAAGAACCGGCTTGAATATTGATAAGCGTCATCGAATATCACCTGTTTTGTTGAAGGAGGTTCATCGGGCAAAAAAGGCGCTCTAATGAGCGTCTGTGTTTAACTTCAAACTAACCCTTGACGCACACCACCTGACGCAGCGTGTGTTCGACACTAACCAGATCATTCTGATTTTGCATCACGACGTCAATGTCTTTGTATGCACCAGGAATTTCATCGAGCACGCCTTTGTCCTTGCGGCATTCAACACCAGCCGTTTGCAGTTCGATATCTTCTTCATTGAAGTGGCGTTTTGCCTTGCCGCGACTCATACGTCGTCCCGCCCCGTGCGAGCATGAATGAAAAGACTGCGGATTTCTTTTGCCACGTACGATATAAGACTTGGCGCCCATACTGCCCGGAATGATGCCCAGTTCATCCACACCGGCACGAATCGCACCCTTACGTGTGATGTAAACATTCTCGCCAAAGTGATTTTCAATCGACACGTAATTATGATGGCAATTGATTGCCTCTTTGGTCACACCGAATTTAGGTAACACTTTTTTCAGCGCATCAACAATCAATCGCATCATTTCCCGTCGATTTTCCATTGCGTAGTCTTGCGCCCAACTCACAGCATCAACATAGTCGTCGAAATGTTGCGCACCCTCGGTAAAGTAGGCCAGGTCTTTGTCTGGCAGGTTAGCGATATGTTGTTGCATATCTTTCTGCGCCAGGCGAATAAAGTACTGACCAATGATGTTACCGACACCGCGACTTCCCGAGTGCAACATGATCCACACGTCATCGTTTTCATCCAGACAAATCTCGATGAAATGGTTTCCACCACCCAATGTGCCCAACTGGCGTACCCAGGTTTGATAGGGCTTGGTCTGCATCTTGAGCATTTTCGGATGACGTTCCAACAGACCATCAAGACCAACCGACAGGGCACGCACAGTCGATGCGCGAGCCTTGTCGGTTTTATGCCGATCAAATCCAACCGGAATCGCCTCTTCAATAGCCGAGCGCACCTTACGCAGGTTATCCGGCAGTTCGTCCGCGCTGATGGAAAGACGCAATGCATTCATCCCGCAACCGATGTCGACACCGACAGCGGACGGAATGATCGCGCCTTTACATGGAATCACGGAACCCACGGTCGCGCCCTTGCCGTAGTGCACGTCCGGCATGGCCGCGATATGACTATGAATAAAAGGCAACTGCGAAAGATTACACAGTTGTTGATAAGCCTGTGGCTCAATATCGTCCGTGTAAATCTTAACTTTAGCCTTGCCTTTCGTAATGATTGTTTTGATTGGCATAGTTCACCTATTCTACTCTCTAACGTAACTATTACGATTCGAACCATTGTGTTGCCTGGTTTTCAGGCAACATCGCTTAAAATCTGCGACCGGAACCGCACACGCATGGATCGTTGCGCCCGAGCTTTTCGGACAGTTCTTTGTCACCGTGCACAACTCTGGTGCCGCGTTTCACCCGGGTTTCGGACGGATATCCCTTTCTGCGCTTGCTCATCGTTTCGAAAGGAACAGCTTTGTTGTTCGTCATCATGTGTTTTCACGAAAATTCTCCTGTTCTTCACGCAATTTCAAACTTAGCCACGGTGACCGGCCCCATTGCCGATCACCTGTACCCTAATCTCGATGTTCTTTGGGACACTGAGTCCTCAAGAAAGCCATTTGGTCGGTCAGAATTTTTCTGTTCGACAAAATCAGGCCTTCCGCGTAACTCGGCGCATAAGGAATACCCAACAGGGCAATTCCCATTCGCTCCGCTTCTTTTGGCAGCAAGCTGCCTTTACGTGCGTTACACAAGCGGCAAGCGGTAACGACATTTGTCCAGCTATTCTTACCGCCGCGCGAGATCGGAACGACATGATCCCGGGTCAAACACCCACGTGTATATTGTCGAGCGCAATACATACACATGTAACCATCACGTCGAAACAATCGCGTATTAGTCAGTGCAGGCACTTCCCGAATTCGTTCACCAGAACGCGCTACGCCATGAGTCGCGACAATACTGTTTAAGTCCAGAAACGACCGCATGCCACTGACACGGTTTACACCGCCGTGAATACGAAAAGAATGTTCGCCCAGCTCATACGCAACCTGCTCGCGCGCGTACAACAGGGCGGCATATTCCCAATGCATCCACTCAACCGGTCGCCCGGTAATGTCTAAACGTAAAATTAGATTTTCCACTGTTGAATCTCACTGTAAAAATTTTCATTTACAATTTGGATGATTGATATTGATTTATTGGTGTCCCCGGAAAGATTCGAACTTTCATCGATTCGATTTTAAGTCGCGCACCTTCCGGTTAAGCCATGGGGACATGAAGTTATTGGTAGCCACCCTCGGATTCGAACCGAGAAACACCACGTTCTAAGCGTGGCAGGTATAGCCAATTCCCTTCAGGTGGCTGCGGTACTCCAACCGGGAGTCGAACCCGGATCAACCACTTATCAGGTGCGTATATAACGGGGTATAAACCCGCTGCTTTACCGTTAAGCTATTGGGGCGATTTTGATTTTACGTTGGCTGGGAATTCCGGATTCGAACCAGGTTTTCAGGATTCAAAGTCTTGCGTCTTACCGATTAGACGAATTCCCAATGACATGGCTGGAAAGAGTCAAATTTTCATCTTCTACCTTCGTAAAGTCGCGCTCTGTTCGATTAAGCTACAGCCACATCTGTCTGGTCGTTACGGTTGAACTCGAACCGACTAAGTCTGGGCTATGAATCCTGACTGGGAACCAACCTCCGTAACTGGTAATTGGTGGGTCCAGTAAGAGTCGAACTTACCTCTGCAGGTTAAAAGCCTGCTGAACTGCCACTATGCCATGGACCCGTGGTACGCCTGGAAGGATTTGAACCCTCATCTCACTGATTCGAAGCCAGGGGCTTTGATTCCGTTAAGCTACAGGCGTATTGGCGGAGAAGAACAGATTTAAACTGTTGCGAGACACGTTGCCCCTCTCCTTTAGCAATGGAGCGCCTTAGACCACTCAGCCACTTCTCCGTAAACTTTAGGGTTTGGGGTGAACTGCCGGACTCGAACCGACATCAACCAGATTCACGTTCTGGGGCTTTGCCATTAAGCTAAGCTCACCATTGGTGTAAATTTGGCGGAGACTGAGAAGGGGACAAATTCCCGCGCCTGTTAAGGAATCACCGGGTTCAAACTGGCTAAGCACACTAGGGATATTGCATGAGTAGTGGAGTGTCAGGAGGAAAAGGCCTTGTTATGCAGGTTGAGTCGTTGAAAGGCCTATGTATTTTCAGATAGAGGTGTGAATTGGCATTTGTTCCACTCAATGTGATCGATTTTCAGGGGTGAATCGGCATTTTCTTTGTCCCAGGGCGAGCGATGTCCTGGCGTGATGCATCACGCCGTTGAAATGGAGATAACGGTCGATTATCCGGGTGCGAGTCGGTGGGCGACGAGGAAGAATAAATGCTGATAGGGATAACGACTCGATAACAGAAAACGGACACGGCGGGTATTGCGCAGGATCACCGCACCGATCTTGAGCAGTTTCAATCGTAATGTGCCGACATAGGCACGGGCCAGTTCGGTGCCCTTGAGTGCCAACCGTCGAATGGCCTCCAACAAGGTGTAGGCCATCGAGGAGAGCAGTAAGCGAAACTGGTTCGGCCACCACGCGGAACAACTGGTGCGATCGGCAAACATATCCAGTTGTTGCTCCTTGATCCGGTTCTCCATGTCACCACGGGCACAGTACAACTTGTCGTACAGGTGTTGGACATCGCCGTGGAGGTTGGTCACCACGTAACGCGGATTGACCCCGTGCTGTGAGTACTCGATCTTGGCAATCACCCGCCTGGGATGATCCCAGCTTGCGGCAGCGTAGTGCAGGTCGGTAAAGCAGCGCACTTTGTGCCCGCTCACGGCAAAGCACTCGGCGGCCTCACTCTGCAAATCTGCCGTCAGGGCGTTCAAACGCTTGTTTTTCGCCACGCCCACGATGTAGCCCACGCCATGACGCTCACACCACGATAGCATCCGCCAGCGACAAAACCCCGAATCGGCCCGAAAGACAATCTTCACCTTGGGCCACACCTGGCGCAGGCGTTTGACTAACAACGCCAAAATCGCCCACGCGTGCTTCGCCCCATCGATCTTGCTCGGACGCAGATAACTGACTAACAATTGATCTCGGCAAAAAACATACAACGGCAGGAAACAGTAGTGGTCGTAATACCCGTGAAAAAATCGACCCTCCTGGCTCCCATACACCGCATCGTCGGTCGCATCACAGTCCAGCACTAAACGCTTCGGCGCGCGTTTGAACGATTCGATAAACTGCTCCACCAACACTTCGTGGATGCGCCAGGCACTGTCACGTTCCGACCGGTTCTCAAAACGGCATAACGTCGAAGGACTCGCTAGTTCCGTATCCCGATCCACTCCCGTCTGCATCGCTAAATCCTTGCGCAACGTGTCATGATCGTTCAAATCCTCATACCCCAGCGCCAACCCATATACCCGCTGGCGCAATAAACTCACCGCATCGTGCCCACAACTGGCCTGACGGCGCGGATCGCTCAGTACTTTACTCACCGCTTCGCTTAACCCCAACACCCGATCCACTTGACGCAACAACAACACCCCACCATCGCTGCTGATGGCCCCTCCCTCAAAATCCGCCTCCACACAGCGCCTTTTACACACTGGAAATTCAAACGTCGTTTGGGTACATTGGGTCACGGCGAAGCCTCCTTTATTTCTTTTCTAGCAAATTGAATTATAAAGGATTTATAGGCTTCGCCTTTCTTATTCGTGAAATATCCAGGCTAGTCCAGTGAGTCTCCGTTTGTTTAAATAAAATAGAAATTATTTGGTCTGAGTGGTTGGATTCGAACCAACGGCCACTCGCTTCCAAAGCGAGTACTCTGCCCAGACTGAGCTACACTCAGGGTAAATTCTTTGTATTCTTGGTACATCGAGCTGAATTCGAACCGCGCGCCTTCTGCTTACAAAACAGATTCTCTGCCAAATGAGCTAATCCCCTAATTTATTTTGGCTGCGACGGTTGGACTCGAACCAACATCTATTCGCTTAACAGGCGAATGTTCTGCCATTGAACTACATCGCACACGAACTGGTGCATCAGGGTGGACTTGAACCATCACCGCGCCGGGCTTCAACCGACCGCTCTACCGATTGAGCTACCGATGCAAACTATCGTTTGGTGGAGAGAGATGGATTCGAACCACCACGCTAGTGGATAGCACTGAGTTACAGTCAGCTTGTCTCACCAATGACAGCCTCTCCCTAAATGTATGGGGCAGCTGCGTACGCACGCAGCCAACAAGATCGTTGGGCGCAACTCCACCTGCGGAATCGTGCACTGCCCCGCCTATATCAATCATCCAAGTTGTAAAAGAACGCGTCTAAAGCAACCCCGAGCAAATCAGGGTTTTGTCGAGGCACAAAAAAACCCCGGTAGGCGAACCTGTCCGGGGTTTTCGTTTGCTTCCGGAAGGCTCGCGATAGCGCCTTCCGAAAAATCAGGAAAGCACTACATCAGCAGATCAAAATTGACCTCATTAAAATAATTCGCGCCGAGACTCGATATCCCAGGCGCAGCTATGCACCACGATTGGCGCGACGGTTTATGCAACCGCTGCGTCAGTCGTTCGGTGTAACGAATTTTTTGCCTGTTTCTAATCATGGCGCGGGAGTTTATGGATATAAAATCAAATGTCAAGTATAAATTGACTTGGTAAAGCAATGTTTTACAATTCATTACCGGGTATTGTCGACAGGAAAGATATCATTGCGCGACGTTGTTGTTTATCGAGAGAAAGTGAAACGGAGATTATTTCCTGAATATCCGTTAGTTGGTCCTGTAAGTCATTGTTACTCGGCTCTTCAGGCGCCTCATCCAGCCAACCAACCGGCTTTCTAGCAACTGTCTCCATGCCGCGCGCGAAAGAATCACTCATGCTGGGAACGAATGGCGTCTTGCAATGCTGTTGAAACAAGTCCCATGACACGCCCGCCGATTGACATTGCTTCTTTGTAAATACATGACTTCTTGCTCTTTTGACTAAAGATTTAAAATTCGTGAATCTTACAATTTGCAAAAACGGATCGATGTTCTTTACCGGCGATGAACCAAACAATAACCAGTTGGTTGAATAGCCCGTTATATCGGATATCCCCTTGATGATTTTTAAATTTGGATTCTGTGGAGCAGATGTCTCGTAAAGCGAAAGAAGTTGTTTTGAAACTTTAAGCCTTCGACTTTTAGGCATGCTCATCATCTCGCCCGGATCAATACCGTTGCTCACGCGCGCATAACGGATGCGTTGCGCGATCGTTAATAAATCGCTTATGGCTGTTGTCTTGCCAGACGATGCGTTATTTGCTGCGCGTTTGGTTTTTCTCGTGGGCTTAGGCACGGGGGATAAACAACACTTTTTCCTTGCGTCAGGAAATATTCGAACCTTTCATAGTTAATGTTCCACTGGCTTTAATGTCTATCTTTTTGCCCTCAATCTTAATGTCGCCATTCTTTTTTATTTCCACCCTGGCAGTACCGACCTTGAACAAAATGGAATCCGCAGCCTCAAGGACGATCGACTTCGCGTTAATGGTCGCCTTGTCCCCGACGGTATTTTTATAAGCCTTTCCAATGGTTTGTGTGAGTCCTTTGCCAACGGTATTGGTCAGATCGCCACCGACCTCTTCGCTCAGTTTGCCACCTACCGACAAGAGCATATTGCCTCCCACTGTCTCGGTGCGATGCCCGGCAATCGTCAGATTGGCATCGCGGCCTATACTGACGTTGGAATTTCGCGCTGTGTCTTCGCGACTGTCATTGTGCACGGTCAGGGAGAAATCCTTTTGTGATCGCACCAACACCTGCTCGCTTCCCGCTGTATCGTCGAATCGTAACTCATTAAACCCTCGCCCGTTTGGTGTCGATCGCGTTTTTAACGCTGTAATGTTTTTATTTTCAGGTAACGGGTAAGGAACCGGGTTGGCGCCATTGTACAGACTACCAATAACAACCGGTTGGTTTGGATCGCCATTGACGAAATCAATCAACACCTCACTGCCAATTCTTGGAATAGCAACGCTTCCCCAACCGTTTCCCGCGACAGTTTGTGCAACACGAATCCACGCCGAACTATTCTCATCAGATTGACCTGATCTGTCCCAATGAAACTGCACCTTTACCCTGCCGTATTCGTCGACATAGATTTCTTCCCCGGCAGGCCCCACGACGGTCGCTGTTTGTGGTCCGTGCATACGCAGCGAAGGATATGCGTCAGTCAGTCTTAACGGTGTCTTGGCACTGACGCATACCGCGCTGTTTTGATATCGCACCTGCCTGATATTAGCAGGATCTTGTGTGCCGTTGTGAATGATCTCCGCCACAACATAAGTCTGGTTCGCCGCTCGGTAGCGGTGTCCTGACAATCTATACGTAAACCCGGGAGCAAGACGCAGGCTGTTGCTCGATGCACTGGCGGTGCGCATATTCAAACGCTCGGCATCGAAGCGCCAACCCAACTTTCGTTGCCCTTCCGAGCGGGTCATGTAACCACCCGGATAATCATAAATTTCGTTGATTGATGCCGCGGTGCCGGATGCTCGTTTTGAGATATCCAGATTCGCTGTCGGCGCAGTAAAGCTATAATCACGTAAGCGCACCGAGTCCGCAACAGCAAGATGGGACAGGCTGAATTGCGTAACCCTCTCCGAGGCACCAATATTAGTGTCATAACGTAATATTTGCGATCTTCCGGAGATAGGTTTATAAGCCGACGCATGGTCGGCAATAATCAAGGTGTGACCATCGCTGTCGTGTTCAAAGAAATAAAACAATCCCTCCTCTTCCACAATCCGATGAAAAAAATCCAGGTCGGTCTCACGGTATTGCACGACATAGTCTTTACTTACACGGGAACCAGACAACGCGAATTCAAAATCATTGACACCATGCTCCTGTAGAATCGTACTCAGAATAACTTCGACCGTTGCATCCTGGAAAATTCGACAGTCCGCTTTCAACTCGAGTCGAGCGATGGCGGGGACAAGCGAAACCTTATACCGCACCTGAGAATCTTCGGCATCAATAACAGAAATTTCATTCAGTATGCCATGTCGATATGTTGTCACTCGTCCGATCTGCATGCGATAAATCGCGCTTTGTCCGATATACCGGGTGAGCGTTGCATCGGTGGTCAATATCTCCAGTTCGAACTCGTAAGGTTCGGATATTCTTTCTACGCCATGAACATCGATCACTTCGAGACTGCTCGACACGCCTGTGACTTCAAGCTTAAACATTCTGTTCTCCTCCTAAGTTTACTGTTTTATTGATATTCGCATATTGGTAAACGTAACAATAAAGGCAAAAAGATATTATGTCGAATTTTGAAAATAAAATAGCGTCAACACTAATAATCTCAATATAGGCTTCACTTAAACACAGCGCGGATGTATACAAATATTTTTTTAGGCCACTCCCAATGTCATAAAACAATACTTGATAGGGTTTTCATGTTTCTGTTTTATTTTTTTTGATGGGCGCACGAGGCGCAGCTGCACCGAGCACAGACTTAAAGAAATTCGTATCAACATATCGATTACAACTCGAGAACGCGTTGTTATGAAATAAATTGAGCTTGTCGAAATCGTCAATTTCCCCGGCTATGGCGACACACAACGATTTCATATCGGTGCACAAACGAGCAGATTCTCCATCTACCAGCGGTAGGTCAACAATTGATTGTTTCAATGCGTAGATCGGAAGTCGATTAAAAACGTAATCCAGGGATTTCAGTTTGAATCCGCCTCCGGATTCTTCTGCGATAATTCCGATTCTGTTTTGCGTTAAGTACGGTTCGATGTGATCCACTGCCCCCGTGAACTCCACTCCTGGCCACTTTTTTTGCATTTTACTTCTGTAATCCGTTGGCATTTTTCCAATGATAGAAATATGAATGTCTTTGTCGCGAAAAAGTGTGTAACCGGTGCGCAAAAATAATTCTAAGTTACTTCGCTTCGCGGCCCACACAAAACTGCCAACAATACATGCTCGTCGTTCAGTTTCGACCGATATGGTTCGTTGAGCTAGGGCTTGACCGTGATAACTTGGTGGACAAACTGCTACATTGTTCACTCCATATATTTTTTGATAGGAACGACAGTCATTTGAACTGATACAAGTAACAATGTCCACTAGTCTCGTTACCTTGCGGTCGAGTGCATAGGTGCGAACAGCATCCAGCAAATGAGCGGCGGCTCGATGCGGTTTTCGAATTTCGCCGGCGGCTATTGATAACCGCGTTGTGAATTCCTCGTTGTGTGTAACATAAAGAATCTTTGCGTTCGGATTTCCTTGCTTCCAGTGATTTATCCCATCGGTGGACCAAGCGCTATGATGGTGGTCTATAACAACGGTTTGCGGTTGTTTCGCGAGACATAGTTCAAGTTTCGCAAACGCAGCTTTGGATGATTTGCGAACACAACCCGCGGGTCGTAGAGAAAACAGTTGGGCAAAATCAGAAACAGGTGGTGTTGGATAAAGTTGGAACGTTAAATTCGTTGGTCGTTCCTGGGTATCATTATGAATTGGGTTTTCAGGCTCAGGGCATAGCACATCAACGGTGTTGTAATACGAACTTAATGCTCTCAGCAATTGAGCCGAATACTGCAGGGCGCCCTCGGTTTCCGGCCAAGGAAAATCCCGTGTGATTATTAGTACGTGTTCGGTCATTTCCAATTCAGCTATGCCAGTTTATTATTCGCTTTTTTGCTCAACATCCAGACCAATGTCGTGTTGGTTTACTTGCTAGCCGGTGTTGATATCAATTCGTCGCTAACAGGCGACACCCTGAGCTTTTGCAGACTAATATTTGCCGATAGCATGGAATTCGTAATTTATGTACACTTTGTAACTTGTCATAATAATCAACAAGTTCGGAGGTGACATAATGAATGTTGCCAGTCCGTTACTCAGCTAGTTAACCATAGTATCGTTGTGAGAGGGAAGAAATGATAAGAACTATTGCAGTAGCAGCCATTGCATTGACTTCGGCGAGCTATTCCTTGGCCGCCCAATCCCAAGAGATCAAACAGGGTGAAACCGTGCTCTCACGTGAGAGACCTGAGCTGGATCCATTAGGCGTGCGTACTGGCGGTTTTCTGTTTTATCCGTCCGTAACTGCAGGATTCGATTTTGACGACAATATTTTCGCGACCGAAGACGACGAAGAAAGCGACGATATTTTTACCGTGCGTCCAGAAGGGATTTTTGAATCGCAATGGGGGCTACACGAACTGAAATTTATTGCGAATGCTGATTTTGGTCGATATTCTGACAATGGTGATGAAGACTACGAAGATTATTTGATAGAAACGAAAGGACGTTACGATCTGGCTCGCGGAAATAGTGTGTCAGGCGGGATAAGACTAAATGGCGAGCACGAAGACCGTTCCTCGCCGGAAGATCTTAGAGGTGAGAAGCCTACTGAGTTTTCAATTAATGCACTATCAGGTGCTTATCGCCACACATTCAACCGATTGTCTTTTAGTGTAGGCGGCTTGTTGCAGCAATTTGACTATAAAGACGTATCTACTCCGATAGGGGACATCAACAACGATGATAGAGATCGCGACCAGAACACCGCAACCCTTGAGGTGAAATACGACTGGAAACCCGGGTACAACTTGTTGTTTCGCCACGCACAAAATTCCCGATCATACGACGATAAATTTGATGATAATGGTCTGGAGCGTAGTTCTTCAGGATACAAAACTGTTGTCGGGGCAGAGTTTGATTTTACCGGTGTAACCTTCGGTGAAATCGCAATCGGAAATCAATCTCAAGACTATGACGATGATCGGCTTCCAACTATCGATGGATTAGTCATCGATGCCGGTTTAACCTGGAATCCGTCGGGTCTGACGACAGTTCAGGCTACGGTTGCGCGAGATATCAGGGAGTCGATAATTCCTCCAGCATCCGGATATTTACAGACCGTTTACGGTTTACAACTCGATCATGAGTTGTATCGAAATATACTTTTGCACGCAAAACTATCATCGGAAGATAACGATTATGAGGGAATCGAACGTAAAGAAGATGTGTTTGACGGTGGTTTGGGTGTGACCTATATGGCACATCGTAACTACTATTTCTTCCTCGGCTATGACTATACGAAACGAGACAGCAATGAAGTCGATTCTGATCGAGAATTTCGCAGGCAGATATTGAGCCTTAAGGTTAAAGGCCAGTTATAGGGTATTGGAGCGTTTGTGTTAGCGCTTAGTTAGTTTAGTTGATTAAAATAGTTGGATATGTAGTGTGATGAATAAATATGGGGTGATTAAAACCATGCGAATCGTTTTTTGGAGTATGGTATTTCTGTTTTTGATGCCGACAATGGGCTACTCTCAAAGCAATAGTCAATATCGACTCGGGCCAGGTGACCAAGTTCGAATTACGGTGTTTAATCATCCCGATTTATCCGGTGAGTTTGAGGTCGATGGTAGTGGTCGGCTGTCACTACCTTTAATCCAATACGTCGATGCAAATGGACTCGCAGCGACTGAGCTAGAAGCAGCGATTCGGGCAAAATTATCCCCAAATTACTTAAAAGATCCAAAAATCAGTGTTGAAATACTGAGCAAACGACCATTCTACATTTTGGGAGAAGTAAAATCGCCGGGTAGTTATCCCTATGTAGATGGGCTAACGGTGCTTACTGCTATCGCGATTGCCGGCGGGTATACATACCGGGCGCACAAGCGCAAGGTAAAAATAGTACGCGCCAAGGATTCATCAGGTAGTGAGATACCCACCACTGAGCTGACGCCGATTTATCCGGGAGACGTTATAAAGGTTCCTGAGCGACGATTTTAAAGTTTAAGGCAGAAGCAATTCGACTCCAAATAGAATTTGACTCTACAAGGGTCGACGGGTCATCCAGCCAAAACAATTAGTCACACGGTACAAGATTAACTAGTAACTTATGACTCAACTCGATATTTCCAATCTGCCGAACGACAGAAGTATGGAGATTGCCCAGCCTGCGGGCAGACAAATCGATTTTCAAGATTTGGTCGCCGCGATTTGGCGGCGTAAATTATGGATTATCCTTGCTGTACTCATCTCCGTGGTTATTGCATTCTTAGCAGTGCAACATGTGACACCACTTTACAGCGCAGAAGCGTTGGTTATGTTGGAGGATCGTGAGTCTAACATCGTTAATGTCGAAGAGGTTATCGCCAAACTCCCCGTCGATACGGCGGCAATCGAAAGTGAAATTGAAGTACTGTCGTCGCGAGATCTGGTAAGTCAATTGGTTACCCAATTGAATCTGGAGCAGGATCCTGAATTCAATAGTGACCTCCGCCCCCCAGAAAGACTGGATGTTTTTAAATCGAGAATAGAGGCCCTACTTGGCTTATCGTCTGATGATGAAAATAAGGGTGTAGTTGAAGAAATCGGGGTTGATCAAGACGTCGCTAAATCTGTTGCGAAACGATTTGATATCGGTCAGAAAAAGCGATCGCGTGTTATCGGGGTTGAGTTTTTATCGGAGGACCCCGTTAAAGCCGCTTTGATCGCGAATACATTCAGCGAACTCTACATTTATCAACAACGCAGTTCCAAACTGGATGCAACTCGTGCCGCAACAAGCATGTTAAACGAACGCATTGCGCAGCTACGCGATAGAGTCGCCGAATCTGAGCAAGCAGTCGAGCAATTTCGCGCAGAGTCTGGGTTACTAGGGGCCAAAGGCGAAACGCTTATTGCACAACAAGTTGCCGAGATCAACAATCAGTTGGTCGCAGCTAGATCAATCGCCGCAGATGCCACGGTGCGTGTCGAGCGTATGCAAGCGGAACGCCAAACATCTGCGGGTGCGGAATCGATCAGCGAAGTAATGGAGTCCGCTCTTATTCGTGGCCTTAAAGAGCAGGAAGCGCAACTCAGACGCAGGCGAGCAGAGTTATCGGCAGAATATGGCTCACGGCATCCATTAATGATAAATATTAATACTGAAATCGCCAACCTTAGCGGTTCTATCAACACCGCTGTCGTAAGTATTATTCAGCGTATTGAGAACGAGGCGACCACTGCGCAAGCTCGTGTCGAGGCGCTTGAACAACGACTGGCAGAAACTAAGGAACGCACAGTCGAAGCGAATTCTGCCGAAGTGCAATTGCGCGCGTTGGAACGGGAAGCGGAGGCCAATCGAGCGCTACTTAATACATTTCTCGCACGTGCAAAAGAAACCAGTTATCAGGAAGACATTGATATTCAACAAGCTGATGCTCGCATCGTTTCGAGAGCTACCGCAGCAAAAGACCCTTCATCGCCTAACAAAAAGATTGTTCTCTTGCTGGCTGTACTCGCATCCGGTTTTATTTCTATGTTAGTTATTCTTATTCTGGAACAACTAGACACCCGGATTTACAGCGGTGAACAAGCGGAACAATTGTTGGGGATATCCACTTACGGCATGGTGCCAATGCTAAATGCACCATTACGCTCAAGCAAACACAGCTCAAAACGAGTCGTCAACAATATTATTGAACAACCTCTGTCTCACCTGGCGGATTCTGTGCGTAGTACGGCATCGAGCATATTACTGTCTGATGGCGAAAATTCCCGCAAGACAGTCTTGATCACATCAGCGCTACCCCAAGAAGGTAAAAGTACGATGGCGGCGGCATTAGGTTGTACGTTGGCAAGGATGGGGCATAAGGTAATCATAGTGGATACAGATATGAGATTGCCCAGCATCCACGATATTTTTGAGGTAGACCGAACTCCGGGGTTGGGCGAGTTGCTCATGAAACAAGTTCCACTCATAGACGTTATTGGTAAAGACCCGGTGTCAGGTGTTGACTATATTTGCGCCGGTAAATTGAGTCTTAATCGGCCGGATATACTGTCAACTGTCGATAGCACGTTGAAAAAGCTGGCAAATGTTTATGACGTTGTGTTGCTGGATTCGGCTCCTATTATGGCCGTGTCGGATGCGAAATTTTTGTCTGCAAAAACCGACATGACGATTATGGTGATACGTTGGGCCAAAACTCCGCTAACCGTTGTAAAATCCGCCCTTAAGCAGATTAATAAATCCGGCGGTCGTGTGGCCGGTATCGCTTTGTCCATGGTAAATTTTCGAAAACTGGCTAAATATCGATATGGCGACAGTTACACCGGTCAGGCCAAACAGTATTACGCCAGCATCAAGCAAACCAGTCGCACCGCATAGTTTTGGTAATAAATACTTTCCCCATATCACTGTCTCGTCACTTCCATCAGGAAATCGCGATACCAGCTTGGCGAGTGCCATTTGGTCTGTATCGACCAGCCAATATCAATATCCGATAGATGTTGAAGGGAAAATTCGGCCCCTTTCCCAAACCATTCAATGGGCAGAACACTTTCGAGATCAATGATAGATATTCTGCCTTCATCAAGAACAATGTTGTCACAACAAAGGTCATAGAAATACAACCCGGTTCGCTCTGTTAATTTGCAGATAACTTCCCGAAGACTGTTGCCCACGTATCGTTCAAACTCATAATGTGTAAGCGGGTCACCTGCCCGAATCGCGTAGCCTCTAATCGCGCCGGTGTCATCTAAAATCACATAAGAAAGATTGGGGCAAAGAAACTCGTACAAGCCACGATCCAAGGCATCACCCAAAAATCTTCCCTCACCACGCCAACAAAAATATTCGTCGACGACTTTTACATAATCTTTCGTCATCGCATCGAAATAGATTTTGCAACCGCGTGGGATCCACTCTCCATTGCGCCCAAATTCATCGATCTCGGGTCCTTTTTCGCGCACTAGAAAACGCACATAGATATCATCCCGGACCGTAGAAAATCGTGTTCGATCCCCAAGCTCCAACTCTCCCAGTTGCACCTGATCATAACTGCGGGTTGCTTTTCGTGTTTCTGGATAATTAGCCAGGTATTCCATACCCCCGCGCCTTACTTCGTGTTCGAGTTGTTTGTCGATGTTGTATTTAGTCGCCTTTTGAAAAAGATAGAATGCCCCTCGTTGTACACGCCTTAAGGCCTTATCGTAGGTCAGCGCGTCTAGTTCATCGCGAGGCGTCATCTGATTTATGCTCGCTGATAATTGTTCGGCCTCTAATCCGAGATTTCTGAAGTAGACGCGATACCCGATTCTTAAATCGACGATACGGGGGTATCACGATACTATTGCCAGCCGATTCAATATAGGCAGCGATGTTCTGGCTTGAAGCGGTTTCGACAGGTTGATCTAGGGAAATCATAAATAATTTGCGCGTGCCTTTCTCGTCGTGTTCGGTTTCCCCCAGCATTTCGACGGTTGCCTTTAACTCGCATCGCTCCAAGGCCGTTCGAATAACGGTCTCAACATCTCTACCGTTGTACCATTCTCGTATTCGGTGGGGCGTCTCGCCGGGATGACTTTCATTTGGTACCTCAAAAAATGTAACGTTTGAGCCGCGCACAAGATTACAAAATACAGTATCCCATTCTGAAACGTGATCTAATGATTTCCCATATCCGCTTCCCATGTGATGGAAGACACTAAGCACGAGTTGATAGTCCGAGGATACTGTGTCTAAGTTCGCGAAGGTAGAGGAACCGAAAAGGCAGTTGACGATAATATTGTTCTTGATATTAAACGCCTTCAGCTTCTCCTTGTGCATGTTTAGACCTTGTCCGTGGGACATCACACCAGCCTCGACCGAAATAACCGTTGATGCCGGGAAGTCGTGAGCCACCTTTATGCTAAACCAGCCAGCATCGCTGCCCCAATCGACAAGCACGAACTCTGATTTGGTAATGTGTTTTTGGATTAACGCCCAGCGTTGTGTGTACATCGTGTGCGGCGCATACCCCCAAGTGTGTTCGATGGTCTGCTTCACAGTAATATTCTCATCATTTTCATCGGTTTAGATCGTTTGAGTAAAGCTTCGTATTTATCCTACATTAAGTGCTAGTAATATCGTTGCTATGCGGCGCAAACGAAGCTTCCCGTGGGGCAAAAACGCACTAAGAGTCAATTGAATGGGCGGTTTAATCTCGGCGCCTCATAATCGTTATTGCGTTGGTCGGTACAGGAAGTGCGGATGCCTCGTCTACCCTACGATAGTTTGATCTAGAAACCAACCAGACAGGAGGACGCACAGATTCCAGGCTGATAAAAGAGACACAGCATTTTTATCAATCAAAAATCTTGCAGAAGATATGCTTAAGTTGTCAATCACGATAGAGATCGATGTAAATCAAGTATTTTAAACACACACATATTTTACCTGAAATTCCTCATTAGATGTCGAATCCTTGACTGCTCGGTTATTTCTTATCGAAATCTTAAGGTATATAATGCTTGTTACCTAATGCCGACGTGCAAGTTCTCGAGTTACAATTTCGATCCTCTATAAAAACGTAGCAAAATGCTATCTTCCGCCGCTACGGTTCAGCAAACAGAACAATCATCTATCCCGTTACCAGCAAAAGTATTTGTACTTTTGTCTGTCATGGGTATTACGGTGTTTCAGCGCATTGCTGTTACATCGTTTCAACTTCCCCTCGTAACATTAGTGCTGTATGCCGGGATTGTATTGCTGCTGTTTGATCATCGAATCAGGATTGATATTGTTAAGTGTTCGCTATACCTGACATGTATGTTTGCGCTTACGCTCAGTACGCTTTTAGGAAGACTTTACGGTTGGGCGAGTAATGCCAGCGATCTCGTCTCCCTGTTTTGGGTTCTTGTTCTGTATTTTCCATTTGTGTTCGTCTGGATCGGAAATCCAGTTCCAACATATGATTACCTCGTTGATGCTTTCGTAAATATAATGTCCATAATGGCAGTTGTCGCTATTCTGCAATATGCCCTGCAGTTTGTTGGTATCGATTTATCAAATCTAATATGGTCCGTTTTACCCGAAAGCTTTTTAAGACAAGGTTATAACTACGAAATTAAGATTGAATGGGGCCATCATCTCCAGAAATCCAATGGAGTGTTTTTTCTCGAACCCTCGTTTTTATGCAAGGCTATGGGTACAGCCATATTGGTAGAGCTGTTGTATAGGGGCAATTTTGTTCGTTTGCTATTTTATCATATCGCTCTTGTGCTCAGTTTCTCGGGAACCGGGATTATCTTGCTAGCTAGTGGATATATCTTTTTGATTAGCAGGCTAAACGTTCGTACCGTTGTATTTTTATTAGGGGTTCTTGTTGTTGCCACCTTCTTCGCGACAGCCACAGGATATTCTGACATTTTCGTGAATAGGGCTGACGAGTTCAGTAGCACGCAATCTAGTGCCCACTATCGTTTCATCGCACCATTTAAAGGTATCGTCGATCTTGAATTATACAATAATTTTTTTTCAAGCTATGGGCCTGGCGCAGGGGACGAGGCAGCAAAACGATACCATAGCCATATGGGCTACTACCTGAAATTTCTTTACGATTACGGGTTGGTGCCCGCCATATTGTTTACATTTTTTATCATTATATGTGCTACCAGTTACGGTGCACCTTTTTCTTTAGTTTTCGCGCTGTTGGTGTCATATTTTTTCTTGGCCGGAGGCCTTTTTGAGTCCAATTCAATAACGACTCTTATTCTATTTACCTCGCTATTCCACTTCAAGCCAAAAATTGGTTAGACACCCAAAGTGTAAATCATTGTGACGTTGTGATGTTGTTGAATAGCGCAATTAATTGAGCGTGTGGTATAGTTATTAATCCGCGTCGGCAAGTTTAATAACTATAGCGTCTCGTGCGTATCGATTTGACAGAACAACGAGGGACACAACGGTTGTCGATAGTACCGCCGCTTGTTAGTGGGAAGGAGTAGTAGATAAATGATTTTGAGGCAACGAATTTTTAGTTACCTACTTTTCTTTGCTATATTTTCTGGAAATCGATACGGTTATACCCACCGTTGTATAGTGCTTGCTGTGTCCCTACTGTCTTTGTCCACGCATTCGTTTGCGGGCCTAACTCAAGACAAAATAGGTGTTTTCCCTGGCTATGCTGATGCAACAGGTGTACAGGCGTTTAAAGACTTCGAAAACTGGCTCGGTTATGACCTGTCTTTCGCGGCAATGAACATAGGTAAAAAAGACTGGGGAGATTTTAGAGGCTCTTCGTGGGGAATGTTTACAGATCCCACAGCGTGGCGAAACGTGCCTTATGCGAGACCCTGTATCACCGTGCCATTAAATGTCGGTAACAGCAACGCTCGTACGGCGGCGGGTATAAATGACATCAAGAACGGTTTAACAAAAGTCGCAAACGGCGATTTTGACATGCACTACCGCAAAATCGCCAACGACATGATTGACGCTGGTTTTGCGAATGCCATCATCCGGTTGGGGCATGAGGGTGATTACGATGGGTATCCCCACTCTTTTCTCGGTGGCAACCACGCAGAATACATCGCTGCCTTTCGTCGTGTCCATAATGTGCTGCTCAGTGTGTCCGGGGCCGCGTTTTTATTTGACTATAACAGCAATGGTAATTTCTCGAAGTACGGGGCTTTGGGCTACCCCGGAGATGCTTATGTCGATATTATCGGATTGGATTTTTATGACAAATGGCCTTGGGAAAAAACCGAAGAAAAGCTACAGGCCCACCTGGATTTTGCCATTAGTCATGGGAAACCGGTCAGTTATCCCGAGTTTGGTCTCGCCGATCCCGCCGGTTGCACAGGCAATCCAGATTATTGTGGAAAGGGCGATAACCCGACGTTTATTCAAAACGTTTTTAATTGGTTGGACAACTTACCCAATTCGGGTCCAGGTTCTTTGGTCTACGCCAACTATTTTAACGGCAAATCCACCACCTTTCAGTATAATTTGAATCGGTATCCAAATTCGGAAATCAAATTTAAACAGCTTTTTGGCACCCTGCAAGCTAATCCAGTTTCTCAAGCACCTATTCCGATGTCCAGGAGTAAGTTATATCTACCAGTAATTGTTGAAATGCTTCTAGATTAAGAATGCCCAACCGAACTATTAATTGAATTTTTCATCGCTTGTGATAGCTACATTCTTGCGGGGCAGTCTGGAAAGTAATTATTGTAACCGTTCTCTAAAGAATTTCATAAGGTGTTAAACCGTTAGATGCACAGTGTGGTGGTGAGAAGTTCCCAGCGGAAGACGAAGCTGATACAGCTGAAGCTGTACCGCTCAAGCGGTGCTTTGACCCGTCACCATTTGTTCCCGTCAAATTACGGGATACACCACCATCAACTCAATAGCATTTCCTTCTCCGTCGTCATCATACTCGTTGCGACTATAAAGCCGGAATATTTTGGCGACAAACTAACAAAGTTGACTTCGGGTTATTAGCTCCGGCGTCGTACAATGAATTCTAATATCGGTGCAGTTAGTTGGCGTAATAGGTCGGGCGCCATAATCCAAAGCATCGCTGAGTAAGTTGCAATGCCGATAGCGATGGTAAGAAACAGTCGCATGGTTTGCGGAATTGCCAGCAAAATACCCGAGTTCAAACAATAAATCACCGTAACCATAAGCACCATGGCAAGAATTGGTTTAATAAAAACTCTTAGGAGCACGTTAGGCTCCAAATTAACTGTGATTCTGGTTGCTAATACTAAGATTGGCAACGTCAAAACATTCATCAATATAATAGTTAAACCGATTCCGACGGAATTTAGGTGACGGAAAGCATACAAACAACCAATCCCGACAAGAAATTCTGCAGCATATTTCACCGTACGCCACTTTGGTTGTCCAATTGCAAGCAACGACGTATTTAGGACGTTGCCACATAGGCGAACCATTGTTCCAATTGCTAAGAATTGTACCAATACGATTGCTGATTCCCACTTACTACCAAACACGATTACGACAAGATCAGGAGCCACAATTGCTAAACCTCCGAAAAGTGGAATAGCGATAGCGCATACGTACTCGGTAGCTTGGTAGATGGACTTTACAAGCTTCCCTCTCTTCTGTTGTTGTTTAGAAAAGATTGACATAGTCACTTGATGTGAGGTGACTCCTACTAACCGTCCAAGGGTTTCGGCCACACGGGAAGCGAGATTAAAGTAACCTAATAGCAAAGGGCCGAATATATATCCAACTAGAAGAGGTATAAGTCGCTCGTTACCAAGCTTGATAATCTCACCTCCTAGAAAACTTACTGTAAACGGAGTCAATTTACGAAGACTATCCATTGAAATTCTTAAACTAGGCCGCCACCGAAGGATAGACCATAACATGAACGAGATTGCTGCATAACCTACAACTTGCTGCGCGATCAAACTCCAAACACCCATGCTTTTAATCGCCATAACGATGGCGACTAACAGTCCGATAGATCGGCCAACAAGCGTTACGACTGCTAACTCACGGAAATTTGAGTTTCGCCTTAATAATCCTACGAAAATACCGTTCACTGCGCCGAACAACAGTAGTAACGAAGTCCAACGAATCAGAAGATTTATCTCCGGTTGATCGAATACACGGCCTATTTTGTGACTCACCGTCAAGCACACCACAACGAGACATACCGCCACTAAGATAGATACATTAAATGTTGTGTCTATATCTTTGTCGGATAGGGTTCGATGTTGAACGAGTGCTTCGGTAAACAGAAATTCACAAAACAAGTTTAATGATCGGACGACCATGAGAGAGATTGCCGCTAGTCCAAAATCCTCTGGACTTAGTAAGCGAGCGAGCACAATGAGACCTGCGAGTGCGAGTATGGCCTGACCTGTTCCGCCAAATAATGACCAGAACACGTTATGAACAACTGGGTGTTTACTACTCAAATCTATCAATCTACTGTTTAATTGTGTAACGCTATGTATTCGTTCTAAAGTTTCGCTATTTTTTCTCTTAAAGATAGGAACCTGTTAATTGGCTAGTCTATTTGATCACTTTCTGGGATGAGTAGGGCCTATCTCATAATTGTTTTAACAATATTTACAATAGATGCCAACTTTATAAATCCGAAGAAATTCTCGACATAACATTCCCGACTCACGATGAGACGATATTGTTATTACAACCATGCGATCATACGTTCCATGAACCATCAGCGTTAATATCAACGCAAGTGACGACTGTCCCGCGTTGTGCGTTTCTTCCGATGCTTTCTATGCGATGCATTTCCATATTGACTGTCCTCGACCTCCTATCTAACCGATCTCTGCAGCATAAACGCTTACCAATCAGTTTCTACAGCTTCGCGTCAGTCATATAGAAGTTAAAACTTAACTGCACTGTAGTGCCTCCATGGTGGTTCACGGCACTGGTGCAGACCGTCTATGGCAGTCCGTGTCAGTTTAACATGGCAATTTTACTTATGCCCTTAGCGCACGTCGTCAGTAGAATTCCGTCTTCGCCATCTTTAGCTGAAAAAAGCATCGCATTGCATATCCGCTACAATATCGTCAGACCACACTGTTCGTTAAACTATCGGTCACCAGCACCGCAAATCATCATGCCATTGAATCAATACCAACTCATTGGGATGACTCCAATCTTTCAGGTACAATGGCGCGCCCACTCTCTCTAAAAATCTGGTCTCGTGATCACGGTCCAAGCAACTGTTCGGATTATTAGGAAAATCACCGGACGATCATGCTGCCCCACGGACTCGTATTCATCCAAAGGTCAATCGATCTGCCCGGTGAACGAGCAACTAAATTAGCAGATTTCCAAGATACAAGGTCACGTCAAATTCCAACTTTCGCTGACGGAGTACACCCTCACAGTGTAATAATACACACCGACCACAGATTCCAGTACCACTAAAAAAAGCATCACACGCTATTTAAGAATTATCAGTCGTTGTGCAATATGAGTGATAAAAGCAGCTGATATGATGATATAGCTTGTGAGAGTTTTTTCACGCGCTTAAGGTAGAATTGATTTACCATTGCAAATACAAGACACGCGAGTCGACTAGACAGTCGATTTTTTTGTATATCGAAACTACTACACTCTAGTTTAGACGACACACTAAAATCTATTATATAGATCGTCCCACTGCTGTCCCGTTAACTTTCACAACAAAGCCATCTGGTCAGGACAGTGAAGATGGGTTTTTATGGGATCGCCGCGTAGCAAAGCCATCAAGTCACGTTTTTCGAATAGATTGAGCTGCAATAGTCGTAATATTTGTTTCATACTTTTGCTGAGTCTTGACGGAAACTTGATAAAGGCCAGAAGCAGGTAAACACACAATGCAATCCAGATTTGCGTCATGACGGCATTCTTGCTGGTGCCGATGAAGGATTTGATTTTCAGGTTTTGTTTGATCCATTTGAAGAACAACTCTACCTGCCAGCGCGCTTTATAGACATCTGCACTGGTCTTCGCAGACAGTTTGAAATGGTTTGTCACAAACACATAGCGCTTACCGGTTACGGCATCTCGAAAACCGATACGACGCAGTCTGATCGGACATCTCATTGCTGTTTGAACCCCGGTAAATTCGATCGTTTGATCACTGGTTATGCCTTTACCCTTATGTGCCGAATGCCGCTTAATGATACGAATTTTCGCATTACGTTTTAATCGCGTGACAAAAAATACCCCTTTATCCGTCAACTGGTTATACCAAGCATAATCGTTATATCCCCGATCAATGGCAACCATACTACCCTTGGGAAAATTCAATGTACGGCCAATGGTGACATCATGACAGTTACCTTCTGTCAGCGTTACAAATTCAGGGAGATAACCGTCGTGATTCAAGCCAACATGCAGTTTGATCGCGCCCTTAGTGGTGCAAAAATCCGCCCATGGAAAAACCGACAAACATAAATCAATAGTCGACGCATCCACAGAGTACAGTGGATTGTTAAATCGAAAATCATGGCCTGACGTTATCCCCTGACAACGGTTCAACAACTTGCCAAAAAGCGCCTCATAAAGCGTGTAAGGCTTATTCTCGTTAATACGAGACAGGTTGGATCGCGTTAGCTGTGCACTACCCAAATGATATAAGCGATGGGTTTGTGCGCGGATGTTATCGACAATATCACGCAAGCTACTATGAGCTGATAGTTGTGCCATCGCAAGGCTTACAAATTGCGACCAACGCGAAGCGGTACGGAAAGATCGCCCTGAATGGTGTCGATTCGCGAGGGTTTCGAATTCATGTCTCGGTATGAATTTTAGGATTTGGTTCAAAACTGTATTAGAATGTGCCATGGCCTGGTTTTTGATTTGATTCAATGAGTTATCGCTAACCCTATTTTATCAATTCGTTCGCAAAACCAGGCCATTTCTTTTCCTTAACGGGACAGCAGTGAGATCGTCCAATAAATTTTGAATTCCAGCTGCAAAATGCACCCTAAAATTCCTCCATTATTTTTGGCAGAGAGGGTTACTATACCGGGATGCATAACAGACAAATTGAACTGAGTTTATGAGCTTGAGATAGGTTCTGACTTGTGTATAAATTTATGACTAGATAGTAGATAATCATTTACCGCAAAAACAAAATGTCTTGGAAAGAATGAAACCTACTAATTATGGGAAAGAAGCCATCAACGATCACTTACTCGTCACTATTATCATCAACAACTACAACTATGAAAACTTCGTTGGAGTGGCAATAAACAGCGCGCTCAAACAAACTTATAATAATTGCGAAGTTCTTGTTGTTGATGATGGATCGACCGATGGATCCAGAACTGTGATTAGCTCTTTTGGCGGAAAGATTAAAGCCATCTATAAGAAGAACGCAGGACAAATTATGGCGTTTAATGACGCTTTTTGTCAGTCAAATGGCGAGATCGTCTTGGTTCTTGATTCGGACGATTATCTCAAATCAACAGCGGTGCAATCCATTGTGTCGGAATGGGAAACCGGGTTATCAAAAGTCCAGTTTCAACTAGCCACTGTGGATGAATTCGGAATTCCCACAGGTCGAGTTTTTCCCAATTTTTCTCGCAAGTATCAAGGGAACCGAATTCTAGATGAATTGCTGCAGACCGCTAACTATACATCTCCACCTTCTAGCGGTAATGCCTATTCGAGAACGTATCTCGAGAGTGTAAGCCCGCTGAATAATGATTTGGGTATACCGCGACACGCATCCGATGCAGTTTTAACGATTGGTGCGCCGCTATTTGGGCGGATAAAATCATTGGATCAAGTGCTAGGGTACTATCGAGTACATGCCGGAAATCAAGACAGTTCCTTCAGATCTCGGAACTTTCACTTATTATGCGTGAAGGAAGTTGCGAGGTGTCGCTATCTAAGAGATTTGGCAATAAAAAGTAAATACGAAATTCGTGAAGATTTATACCGCTGGTCACCTAAATTTGGAATCTTTCGATTAATGTCGTTTCGAACAGATCCTGTGAATCACATTTTTGAGAACGACAACCGCTTCAAAATTATCGTAGATGCAATCCAGGGGACCGTGCACACCTCCATGCCTATTCGCTGGAAGTTTACTATCGCGTCCCTACTCTGTTGTCTGGCTGTTTTACCAAAACATACAGCAATTCGATTATTCGATGCACGCTATGATCGACGCCCAAAATGGATGTCGACGTTGTTGCGACTCTTTGGCGTTGTCAAGAAATCTCCCGAATCTGATAGTTCATTGTATGGTTACAATAAAGACGCGAATTATCGATAAAAGTAGATCATAACGATCCGTTGTTACCCTAATGTGCGATGCAATAATAAGTTCTATTCAGAAGGAGATTCGTGTTGTCGGAATCAAACGAAGTGGGAATCATGCAATAATCAATTGGATCCTTCGACAATGCCCTGGACCATCAATTCACTTCAATGATGTAAAACCTGAGCACCCTTTTGATCCTACGAAGACTACCGCTAAAAAGATTAAAACTGAATATTGCACCGTCGTATACAGTCTAGAAGATAGATTACTACAAACTGTTTCGAGTAAAAATGTATACCCACAACGACTAAACTCCATTGCAGTCAGGGAACGCTTAGATCTACTGATACTGCGAGATCCCTATAACTCACTGGCTAGCCGATACAAGAGAAGTAAGGTTAGCGCCACAAAGAGCATATATGCAATTGGCTTAAGCATTCCGGAACTATGGGTTTCATACGCAAGGGAGTATTTAGGAGAATCAAGTTTTTTGGGACGGCATAAGATCGTAGTGAATTATAACCGTTGGTGTCAGTCAAAAAGTTACCGAAAAGAATTGGCATCTACTATAGGTCTCGATTTTACAGATGATGGATATAATGAGGTTCCTCATTACGGCCAGGGCAGCTCATTCGACAAAGAACTCCTAAATCATCGAGCTAACAAGATGAATACACTGGACCGGTGGCAGGTGTATCAACACGACCCTGAATACATAAAACTCTTTGGTGATCGGGAGCTGGTTTCTAAAGCGAATCGAATCTTTCAATTCAACAAGAATCTTAATGAATTCATTCAGTCGAGACTTTTACACAATTATAGTGTGAAAACGGAACTCCTTCGAACAACACGAATTATGTTGCTTTCTCCGCTATTATCACGAATCAGGACTTCTCCTACACTGCAAAATACTCTTCACCCCCTAGTAAGACGTATCAGAATACGCCTGTTTGCTATGGACGAGAGAGTGTAACAATTGCTGCGCAGTCATCCAACTCCACTACAAGTTGCAGCGATACTTTACGTAGGATGTCAACAGACTTTAGCTAGTACGCATTCTTACCAACGAATCCTTTGAATATTGTCAAAAACACTATTTTTATATCTAACCAGAAAGACCAATTACGAATGTATTCGAGGTCGTGATCAATCCGTCGTTGCATTTTCTCTGGCTTATCCGTTTGTCCGCGCCAGCCGTTTACCTGCGCTAAACCCGTAATGCCAGGTTTCACTTTGTGACGCAACATATAGCCTTGTATTTGTTCTTTGTAGGTTTCATTCAAAGCGACCGGGTGGGGGCGAGGCCCAACTATAGTCATTCGACCCTGTAACACATTAATAAACTGAGGTAATTCATCTAACGATGTACGACGCAGAAAAGCGCCAAATGGAGTCAGGCGGTCGTCATCTTTGGTCGCCTGCCTGGCGGCATCTTCACCATCCTCGGTTACAGTCATGGTTCGAAATTTCCACACTTCGATTTCTTCCCCATCCAAGCCGTAGCGCCGTTGTTTAAACAGAATAGGGCCAGGGGATGTGAGTTTTACACCCAGACCAATCAGCATCATAGGAAACGTAATAATCAGCAAGATAATCGTCGCCAGAACTACATCCTCTATCCGTTTTACAACTTCATTAGGTCCGTAAAAGGGACTTTCCTGAATGCTTAGAATCGGAATTGATTCGATACTCTCCCACCTGGAGCCAATCAAGCTGGATACAAACAATCCCGGTGCAAAATAAACTGATGCGGTCGTATTTCCGAGCTGAGAAACTAGCGATTTGATTTTCTCCTCCTGAGTCATAGGCAGTGCTATATACACTCGGTCGATTCTTCCGGTTTTTGCCGTTGCTACTAAATCCTCAAGACTTCCCTTTACTGGCACATAGTATTCATCAGTTTCGAGAGTGGTTGAACCCCCATCGATTAAGTAACTATCATCATATAATCCGATCAGTTTCAATCCAAGCCATCGAGATCTGCTAATCGTATTGGCGAGCGTTGCTGCGTGCTCATTCGCACCGGCTATGGCAAAAGTTCTTATGTTACGACCGTTTTTCCGCAGTTGTCGCAGGTAATAGCGCACGGATAGGCGAAGAGAAATCAGTACAATAGGAACGGATATAAACCACGTTAGCAGTACGCGGCGGGAATATATTGAGGACGTTTTGGAAGCATAAGCCAGCAGTAACTCGCAGAAAACCACCGCTATCCATACAAACAAAATAGTTCTTAGTTCATCCGACAAAGGTGATACACGCCACGAGCGATAAACAACAAATGCCTCCGAGAAGAACGTGTAGAAAACCACTGCTGCAACCGCGAAAAGCGAAAGCTCGTGGCGCCAAGGCATATCGTATAACGCAGCGATTACCCATAATCCGCCACCGACGATTAAAGATTCTACCAGACGGACCAGCAGAAACAGCGAGCTGTAGTCCGAATAATGAGATCGTTTGATGTATTCAACCAACTAGCGTTTCCCTTTTGTTGTTTGCCATCAGTTTCCCTTTGACAACAACCCCAAACCACTATTTTGTAAAAACGCCGCTTATAAGTCAAACGTGTAACACTTTTGTATCAATCGTCGCACATCGGCGACAATTAAGTTTAATATTTACTCAATGCTCTGTTGGTTTACCGGTTCATTGAATTTGAAAACCAAAAAAAGCCCTTCCGAAAATATTTTTTCGAAACCCACTTCTAAAATTAAAGTGGTTCAGTGTTCAGCATTGGTTCAGGTTAGGTAATGTTTTTCGTCCCCCAGCATATATCTACAGAGCTACAAGACAACAGCTACGGGCGGCAAACTCAAATCCGATATTTTTGTAGTATTCTTAAAAATCTGCCTCCAATACTGTCTATATCAAAAGCTTCAACGGCGTAGGCTCTTGCATTGCATCCGTAGTTCTCACGTATTTTCTGGTTATTTTTTAGCTGCTTCGCCGCAGCAACAAATGAGTCAATATCGCCGGGGGTGACAACATATCCTGCCTGGTGAGATGAGACAATTTGCGCCGCCAGATTTTCGTTAGGTACTGCGAGCAGCAACGGTTTTCCTGCGCACAGGTAAGTCAACACTTTCGAAGGGACCGAATACACACCCGCATTTGCTTCCAACAGGGCGATCAAGACATCGGCAGTGCCAAGAACTTCGGACATATGACTAAAGGGTTGAAAATTCATCAATATCAAATTATCCAACCCGAGTTGGTTCTTCTGTTCCTTTAGCCGTTGCGCACCGAGACCCTCAGAAACAACCACAACCTTGGTCTTCGGTTCTTGCTTGTAATGTTGAGCCAGTCGTACCAAAGCGTCAGGGTTATGCTTTTTTCCCAAAGTCCCGGAGTATAAAAAGACAAAATCGTCATTTAGTTTCTTCGCTTTCGACCAGGGATTTATCTTGCTTGTCTGCGAGATTTCGTCGAGCGGCGCCCAGTTCGGGATAACCGTAACCCGTTCCAGTGGTACTCCCCAGGTTTCGAACAGAAGGTTGAAATCTTCGGTTATCGACACAATTTCCTCGCTTTCCCTGAGCAGCTTCTTTTCCCAATGAATATATAATTTACTTATCGGGCGGCCGATTAACGGGAGTTTTTCACCTAGTATTTTCTTCATTGCGACACCGTAGATGTCTTGCACCCAGAATACTTTCGGGATGATCAGATCCTTGCAAGTCTTCCACAAAACTTTTTGTGTATCTATTGGTGTATTGCTCGAGATAAGAACGTCAGGTTTAAACTCTTTCACAGTATGAGAAAGAGTATGGCCGTACTCAATTTCCTGTAAACGCCGCTTTACAAAAGAATACTTCTGAAATGGTTTTTTATGTTTTATCCCAATGACATCAAAAGTCCCAGGATCATCGCTTTGTCGAATCAACGAACCTTTTGGAGTTTGAAAGGTACTACTATAAATATGCAGTACATGATGGCCCTGGCTAGCCAGCCACCGACTGAGCTGGACCTGAAAAGGGTGCCCAGAATGGTCGTGTACAATTAATCTCACGGCAGATAGGTGTCTATAGCAAGTATTAAACTTTGAATTTACCTGGTAACGGGTAAATTAGATTGGATATAACGTATTAGTCAATTCGTTTTTTTACTTCCGTATACAAGACGTAACAGGGCATGCACAATAGCGCTCTATTATGAATAACTATTTAACTTCCCTTCCATTTACTGATCTCCCTTTTATGAGATGTGGCAACAAATCGACTGCGTTAAAACCGTTAGGGCAATATACAAATGGCTATCCCTAGCGTCAGCGGTATGCGTTTTTTATAAGTTACTGTCCGCTTTTATCTAGCGCATCGTGGGGATTATTTTTAGCCTTTAGTACACGCTGCAACTCTGGAGTTGCTCGAATGACTGACCAAGCCAAAATAAGCCAATATTGAAAGCTAAAAAGCATTTGTGGATTTTGCATCCCGGTCATGAAAACCGCGCTCAGAAACAAGAAAAGTACGATACCGATCACGTGTGCAGGATACGTTCCAATGTTACCCTCATGTCGATAGATCAGATAGTTAATCCAACGTTTCAAGGCGTGAGATGCGAGGTAAATACTTCCAACCAGGTTAGTTGGCATTAGCAGAACGAAGCCAAACGTTTTTGATATTTGCAATACAAAATACAAAAACTTTCTGTTGCTGACGGAAATACGCGTGTTATATACCCAGAACAACAGTCGTACACTAATCAAGAATGTCATCCAGATACAAAACAGGCGAAACCACCCAATGGCGAATGAAGTTTCAGTGGCATTTATTTCAGAGTAGTGCCATTGAAAACAAAACGCGCCAACGAAAGACAACACTAGCGCCCAGACCCATGCATCCGGAACCATACGATACTGCCGGAACTCCTCTGTGCTTGTTAACAAACGTGGATTCGTCTCCGTCCCCTTGCTGCCAAAGTCATTTTCATAGTAACCCAGCTCATAAATACAATAAAATGCGAGGAACATCGCCAGCATTCCGGCGCAACTATAC
>CBDCFT010000046.1:0-12621 GCA_965216365.1 Arenicellales bacterium
TGGGGAATCTCGGTCAGGTTCTTATCGACAGGGAGTGTAACGTGGTACGAATTACGCGAAATAGCCCTAATTCGTTAGATGGTCTAGTAAAAATTGCTTTAGGCCCAGCTTTGATATTGGCACTTGCTTTGCACAATGTTTACTGTTTGCATGCGAGTGCAGCCAATATAAACGGTCGACTTTGCTTGTTCTTAGGTGAATCAGGTCGGGGAAAGTCAACTTTAGTTTCTTATTCAAAATTTGGGCTAGAGCGGGTATGCGATGATGTTCTTCCTGTAGCTTTTAATAATAATCGGCTTATGGCGTTACCTCACTTCCCTCAGCTAAAGCTGGGCAAGTATGATCAGTACGGACTCGACTGGCCTGAAACATGCCGTGTAAAACAGGTTTTTTTGTTAAACAACCGAGGTCCACTATCGCCGTCCGCAAAGATCTCACTACGGCGATTAAATAAAACTGAAGTTACTACTGCTATCCTGCGTCACACGGTAGCGGCAAAATTATTTTCGTCTGGCCTCCTTAGGCGTCATATGCAATTTTCTGCCAGTGTTGCCGAAGCAAGTAGTGTGACAGGTCTAGATTATCCAATGGGTTTAGCAAAGGTACCTAAAATTTTAGAGTTAGTTTGCGGCTCGAGGAAGTCAAATACTGATTAGGTGGTTTTACCAAATCTTTCTCATATAGGTTCACATTCAAGCGTCGTTTTTATAGGTGTATGTATATAGCGCCACTGCATTGATTTCCCTTGAATTGTTTTTATTGGTTTTTGCCAAATCCATACAGGGCACTGCCAGGAACTGTCCTTTGAAACCAAATTGAATTGATTTGAAAGTTTTTGGTGCCCGGTTAAATACGCTTCGAAATGAACCACCGCCCCATTCGCGTTCCCATCACTATTAATTGCGAAGCGCACTTTATTATCAATAGTGTCTGAATTCAGTTGCGTCAAATCGATATCGGCTAGCAATGTTGGCTCCGATAATGGTTTCGCACGCCGGATATCATCACCCGCTGCTGTTATACGATAGTTGTTGCGGTAAGAAGTGTTCAGTAGAGCAGAAAAATCAATATCGTAGGCCTCGGTCCACTTTTCCAGTGTCAGTCTCCGAAATTGATGTCTTTCCAAGAATTGCTCATCGAGTTGGAGTAATTGTCCAAAGATCCGAATTCGATGCGGGATGTAACGAGCGTTTTCAGTTAACATGCGTCTTCGTGCATCAAGTGTGCTCTGTAGTATTGACTCATCTAACGGTTCGGCGCCGATAATTTCCGACACTAATACATTGGCCCGTTCTGGAATATTAATTTCGGTGGAACGACCTTTGACTAACTGAATTCGATCGGCGACATGATTGCTGGAAATCAATGTTCTTGCGCAGTGGCCAATTGACGTTTCTTCTAAAGCGAACACTTTAGCGGCGCCGGCTTTGACGGCTGCAATCGACAGTATGCCCGTTCCGGAACCCAAATCAATTACTACATCTCCTGAGTTGACGACTTCACTTATTGCTTCTAGGTACTTCTTCGTCCGGTTTTCGTCGTTGAGCATAGATATGTGTGCCGCGGGAGATGCAAAACCAGTAGTTTCTGCGTCAACAATTAATTCGTCTTTATCAAATCTAGAAACTGCACCTATTTCGACTAGTTGGGCAAGGTTCGCGGTGAGTTGAATCCATTTGCCTTTATCCTTGATGTTCAATGCTTCCAAGGCATCACCAATTGTCCTTGGTGTAGATAAGATTGAAATTAGTTCGATGGTCTCGGGTAGGCAGCGAACCGCTCGCGTCGACGTGCGGACGTACAATTTAGATTTTTGAATGTCTATGCTGAAATTATCCGACCAGCAAAGTAATGTGCTCTTATCGAATAAATTCTTGCCGATTAACATTTTGTATGTCTAGAGTGATTTTAGATTCTTAATGGATTGGCCAAACTGTCTATATATTATTGGTTGTAGGTAAGTTTACTGGCTTGGAGTAGGTATTACAGAAAATGATATTCCACTATTGTGACATTCGAAGACTACAGCGGGCAATTTAATGCTTGAGTTAAGCTTAATCGTGATCGGTTTACTTGGTTTATGGGCCGGTACCGAACTGGTCATTGGCGGTGCGGTAAAGATTGCTCATCGTTATGGCTTATCTGAACTGTTCGTCGGTCTTGTTGTGCTATCCATTGGCAGTGATTTACCAGAGATCGCGGTCGCTGTCGGTGCTGGCATTCGGATTCTACAGGGCATGGATGCATCTGGCGTTGTCACCGGTAGCAGTATCGGTAGTGCATTTGGACAGATAGGCTTGGTGCTCGGCGTTGCCGGTTTGGCCGGTTATCTGACGGTGCCACGCCGCTATATTTATCGCCATGGCGCGGTGTTGTTAGGCTCGATTGTGCTGTTGGCGGCTGTTGGTTGGGATGGTGCCGTAACGCGGATCGAGGGATTGTTTCTAGTCGTCGTATTTGCCAGTTATTTGGTTTTTGTATATCGAGAAGAGAGGGGGCGAGTTACCGAACGAATAATCGAATCGGGTAGAGTCGGTTGGGCCTGGCTTGGTCTGGCAGTTGGCATGACGATTGTCATCGGGAGTTCTGATGTTACGGTTCATGCCGCGACACATCTCGCCGAGCGTTGGGGATTATCGCAAACCCTGGTCGCTATTCTATTGATTGGTGTTGGAACGAGTTTGCCTGAGTTGTCAATATCCTTGGGCGCATTGCTTAAGAAAAAGAGCGGGATGTCTGTCGGTAATATCATAGGTAGTAATATTCTCGATACTCTGGTGCCAATTGGATTGGCAGCAGTAATATCGACGCTTTCATTTGAAGCATCGTTGCTGCAATTTGATTTGCCAGCGTTGTTTTTGTTGTCGTTGGTTGCGTTAGTATTTTTTGTGATCGAACGAGGCTTGCAAAAATGGGAAGCCTTACTCATAGTAAGTTTTTACTTTGCTTACGTTATTCTCAAGATCAATTTATTCGCGTGATCGAACAGTGGCCTTAGTCTACACTGTAGAGCGGTTTACCTTTACTTCGTAACCGGGTTCTTCCGGTTCGTCATCAACAATGTCCGCGGGAAATCCCGGTGCCAACACCGATACGCCGCACGCTTCTTCCAAGCGTTTAACGATGTTTGGCGACCATTCACGGCTACCATATCTTTTTTCGCCATCTTTAAAAATATCGACGAGTAGCGGCGAGAGTTCCAGTGGCACGTTAGCTTTGTCTGCAATATTTTGAAACAAGCCGATGTCCTTGCTAACCAGATCCATGGTGAAATTAATGTCACGGCTGCCATTCAGGATGACCTGGCTTTCCGTTTCGTGTACAAACGAGTTGCCCGACGATATTCGAATGGCTTCGTAAGTTATATTCAGATCCATACCGGCGGCTTTGGAGGTGACCAGTGCTTCGCACAATGATACGAGGTTTGCGGTAGCCAGATAATTTGTAACTACCTTCAAAATAGAGGCAGAGCCCAGGGGGCCAGTGTGCAGAATGCGCCTTCCCATAGCCGTCAGTACGGGCAGCATGCGTTCGAAAGTAGCGCGTTCGCAACCCGCGAAAACGGAAATGTTGCCGGTTGCCGCGCGGTGACAACCACCGGATACCGGGCAATCCACGGGTTCAGTGCCAATGGCTTTGACCTTTTCTCCGAGGCGTTTGACTTCGGCTTCGTCGGTGGTGCTCATCTCTGCCCATATCTTGCCTTCGGATAGTCCAGCCAGGATGCCATCTTCGGCTTCCATGACTTGCGCGCTTGCCGCTGGGTTAGGTAAACACGTGATGACCAGTTCCGCTTCTTCAGCCATCGCCTTGGGGCTGTCCGCCCATTTCGCGCCTTTATCCAGAAACGGCTGCGCGATATCTTTGTTCAGATCGCGAACGCTCAGATCAAAACCGTTACGCAACAAACTGCCGGCAAGTTTGCCACCCACGTTGCCAAGACCGATAAATCCAATTTTCATTTTTCACCCCGCGTGGTTTGGTTGCGTCCGCCGGTGTTGCTGGCGACTAAAAAGCGAATTGTATAGTCGCTCTATATGCAGTTTAATCAACCCTGTCAACAATTTTCTGTTTGGTAAGACTGGTAAATAATTTAACTTCATGAAAGCAGTAATAACATAAGATTATTGATTACCAGACATTAGCGACGATGAATTCAGCGTAGTGGTAATAAGTTCGTGGGATAGCGGTGATCCGATTTATTTGTCGAAAATTTGATGCAGGTCAGTGTTTTAAACTTCACGCGTTATAATTATTGTCGACCATGCCTTAGTTAAAGGTATGGTTTTCGTTTTTAGTGGAATTATCATTTACATCCAAAAGGAGTTTCAATGAGTTATAAGAGTCGAAGAGAGTTTTTAAGTTTAGTTGGAACCAGTGCTGTCGCTATTCCAATGGGTTCGTTGCTGATGAGTCAGCCGGGTTTTGCGGAAGATATGCCACAACTCGACGAGGCTGACGCTCAGGCAAAAGCATTGGAGTACGTGCATGAATCACCGAATGCCGAACAAACCTGCGCCAACTGTCAGTTGTATCAAGGCGAAGCGGATGCGGAGTGGGGTGGTTGTACGATATTCCCCGGCAAATCCGTGGCCGCCAACGGTTGGTGTAAATCCTGGGTGCAGAAAGCCAGTTAACCGGGATATAAGCGTTTTATTCTGACTAAGACACCGGATTCATGACGGGGGAACCCCGTTGAATCCGGTGTTCACATTGTGTATTCCCCTGGTTTGGCTGCCCGTGTTCACTGATAGCCAATTCATTCAAGTCAACAGACAAATGGCAGCATTGCCAAGATGATTAACGTCGACTGTAACTTTCGATTTCCGCTGTCTATTGAAATCTTAAAGCTTGAATTGGATCAAGTTGCCGCCGAAACATCCTGTAGATCGTGCTTGTTGATCAGACGATAAAGATTGCGCTCGCTGACACCCATCGCCTGCGCCACGGAAACACGATGACCGTTATATTTAACCAGCAACTGGGTGAGATATTTCTTTTCTATCGTATCCAAGGTTGGCTCTTGATCGAATGTCAGAACGGTCGTTGAACCATTGCCCGTCGATTTTGTGCCCAGTCCCAGATGTTCCGGTTTAATTTTTTTCTCTTTGCCCGAAACAATGATGGCCCGTTCAATGAGGTTTTTTAACTCCCGGATGTTGCCCGGCCAATCATAGCCAATGAGTTCCTGCAACGTGTCGGACGATAGTTTCTTTTTGATGCGTCGTGAGAAATCGTGATTTTCAATAAAAAACTTAACCAGTTCAGGAATATCCTCACGCCGGTCGCGTAATGGTGGAACAACGATGGTAAATCCGTTAAGACGATAAAACAGATCACTGCGGAACTTCTCCCGCTGTACACGTTTTTCCAAATCGCGATTAGTGGCGGCAACGATGCGTACATCGACCTTTAAGTCTTTGGTGCCGCCAACTCGGCGGAATTGTCCGGTTTCCAGTACACGCAAGAGCTTTGCTTGAATGGACGGTTCGATTTCCCCGATTTCATCCAGAAACAGCGTGCCACCCTGGGCGCCTTCAATCAGTCCTTTTTTCTGTTTATCGGCACTGGTGAATGAACCGCGCTCATGACCAAATAACTCTGATTCAAAGAGTTTTTCTTGCAACGTGCAACAATCCACCGCGATAAAATTGCGCTGCGCTCTGGCGCTATGCGCATGAATTGCCTCTGCGACCAGCTCTTTACCGACGCCGCTCTCACCGTTGATAAGCACCGTCATATCGGTAGCGGCAACCATGTCGATCATTTTCTGGGTTTGTTTCAGTGCAACGCTGTTTCCTATCATAACGGATCCTGCCGATCCCTGACCACGTTGTTTTATGAAATGGTAGTCGCGGCGCAATGCGGCGTTTTCCAGGGACCGTTTGACGATTATTTCCAGTTCATCAAGATCGACCGGCTTGGTCAGGTATTCGGACGCTCCTGCTTTGATCGCTTTAACGGCATCTTGCACCGATCCGTAAGCGGTCAGGATAATTACCGGATATTGATCCGATAGTTTCGGTAACATCTTCATACCGTCTTTATCCGGCAAACGAACGTCCATGATGATGAGGTTCGGCTCGTGTTCATCGAGGTATTGTTTGGCCGCATTCCAGGTCGCCACGCCATGACCGGCGTGACCCATTCGATTCAAATGATCGACCATCAACTGCATCAATACCCTGTCATCTTCAACTACCAGGATTTGTTCGTCGATTATCGATTGAGTTTTTTTGTTCATGCTGAAAGTTGCTTCTCGGCGCTGGGAAATACGATTCGGAAGCGACTGCCTTGCGCTACCTGGCTGTTGACTTCAATAAACCCATGGTGGCGTTCGACGATTGCTTTTACAATACTGAGTCCCAAACCGGTACCCGGTACATCATCAGCCCGGTGACTGTAAAACGGATCGAAAATATGCGCCTGTTCAGCCGCTGTCATACCGACGCCGGTATCTTCAAACACCATCTCCACGGAGTCCTCGGTAGTTGCCGTGCGCAGTTTTAACTCACCACCATCCGGCATGGAATGAAAAGCGTTTTGAGTCAGATTCAACACCAGCATGCGCAGGTCGCTGTCCGATGCGATCACGCGCGGCTCGTTTGTGTCTAGATCCATGTTTATTGAAATGCCCCGCTCCTGGGCCTCGTAGTTCAACAGCGACACGGTGTCACTCATCGCCGGATTGACCAGCACCAAGGTTGGCGTGCCTCCGGAAAACTGGCTTAGTTTCAGCAACCGCTCGGTGACATTGATGCTTCGATCCACCTGATCGTCGACCAGCTTGAGGTATTCGCGGAATTCCTCGACGTTACCTTCTTCGTACGTTATGTTTCGCTCAGCGTTTTGTAGTGCGAGTCGAATCGACGCCAGTGGATTTTGAATTTCGTGCGCAACACCGGTCGCCAATTGACCTATGGTGGAAAGTTTTTGTTCGTGCGAGTAAGCGACTTCCTTGGCCAGATCCCTTACCGATTCGACAATAAGTGTGCGTTTTTTGCCTTTTATGTTTATCTGCATAGGTGCAGCAAATATCTCCATCCAGTGTTCGTCGCCGTTTGAGCGGATGTGACGGTGCACTGCTTTAACGGGTTGCCCGGTGTTTTTGATTTCATGCAGCGGGCAGGTTTCCAGGGTGGGCGGACAAGGTTCTTGACGACCGTGGCTGGCAAAACATTTTGCACCAATCGCTTCGTGTTCCTTAAGTCCTAACTGTTCACAGTAGGTTCGATTGGCCATGACCACATGATAATTGTCATCAATGACACGTATGCCATCCGGATCGGCATCAATCAAAGCTTGAGAGAAATACTCTTTTTCCTGCACCTCGTGCAGGGTTTGCTGCAATCTGGTCGCCATGTGATCAAACTCGTGTCCCAGCAGTGCCAGTTCGTCAGTGCCGTCCGGATGGATGCGGGTGTCGAGTTTCCCTTTAGCTAATGCCCGGCTTGCGTTTGCCAGCCGGTTAACGGGTTGTAAAACAAAGTGACGCATAAACCAACTGCCACCGCCGAGAGTGATCAGCACCACCAGTATTCCCGCACCGACGAACAATAATGCAGTAGTCTGTGCCTGTTGGCGTATTGGCCCGGCATCGTAGTCCACGAAAAGCACTCCGTTTATCGGATTGTCCGCTACCGGTCCATGGCATTCGCCGCACACGGGTTTGTTAGAAACCGGGTTGACACTGCGCAGTATCTCCTGGCCCTGCTCGTTCTTTACGAATACGGTAGCCTGCTGTTTGATGCCATTTACTGTGTGACACACAGCGCATTCGTTAGCTTGTCGGCTGTCAAAACGCCGGCCCAGCAATTCGGGTTTGGATGCGAAGCGGACTTCGTTGTGCGGATTGACGATCATCACGTTATTGATCTCTTCCTGGGCGCCTAGTCGATCGACGATTTGCCGCAAGCCATCCAGATCGCGTTTGAGCATGGCGTTTTCCAGCGACGCCTGCAGCAGGCGGTTGACTTCAATAGATGCTTGACTGCGTTCTTGTTCCAGTTGGTTGCGATACAACCATACGAAAAGAACAAAAAACACAAGAGACGCCGTGAGCAAACCGGCAATCGTGCCCAATATGAACTTGCGAGTAAGACTACCGGCAATCCAGCCGAATGCTTTGCCCGTGTCTGGCGGTTCCGGCGAGGTTTGTTCGTCAACCGGATTCGGTATGGAGAGGGCAGGGGCGTCATTCATCTCACCGCGAAGCTGTCCGCCCGCAGGCTGCTCGACAATTTAAACATTATCGTTTGTATCGTTTGTGATTAACGTTGTTTGACGTGCGCAAAAATTAGTCCCCTCTATCTCGCATGGGTGGTTAGCGTGAATTAACACGGCGGCCGATGGTGAATACTGACTCAGATCAAGAATTCACGACTCGAGTGGATCAAACCTTGATACTGCGCATTCCAAAATCGGCGCGCGCGATGGTGACTGACCTGTCACTTTGACAGCGTTTACTCGTTCAAGAACCCTTCATCTGCATCGGTATGACGATGGCCGGGTGGCGACGTGGAAATCGTATTTTTCTTGTGCCTGCCAAATTGACAGGCGCATCAAATCGCATGATTCGAACCTCTCTGGAAGTCTGCCATTTTGGCAGCATTCACAAGTAGTAAAGTTGCTATTAGTTCCAAATATTTATTATTTATCAATTAGTTCTGCGTAAAAAAACAATGTGGCACGACCCTTGCTGCTGTAAGAATCATTGTAGAACGATAGATAAAGAAGACACGTACGTTACTTTCGAGCAGAGATAGTAACGAAGAAATTGTTTTGTAATTGGAGCGACGGTCGTTGAGTGTTCGGCAAGTTAATGCACGGATTTAATGTACTCACAAAAACATCACTACAGGAGATCATTATCATGAGTAAGCGTAAACCAAGAAAAATCGCCACCGCGATTGCGCTAGTCGGCGCTATGTTAGTTGGGCCGCAAGTGCTGGGTGCAGAAGCGGAAGGCATGAGCGGCATGGAGGGCATGTCCGGTATGACAGGCATGGAAGGGATGTCGGGAATGGGCGGAATGACGGGTATGCAAGGCATGGGTGGCATGAGCGGAATGTCAGGTATGGGCGGAATGAGTGGCATGCATGGGATGACCGGTATGCACGGAATGACAGGTGGAAAACCGGCAGATGCGCCGGTAGGCATCGATAGCGAAGAAAACGCACGCAAGGTGGCCGAAGCGTGGCTACTAATTGTTGGTACAAAAGGGTTTGAAGCGGGAGACGTCGCGGATCTGGACGAGATTTTTGTCGTCAGCATCGTATCTGAAGGTGAAGAGAAAAAATTGCGCGATCAACTGATTATCCGCAAGCCAGATGGTTATGCATTTCCCGTATTCCCTCGTGGCATCCCGGGTGACACCGCGATGGCAGGCATGTCCGGAATGAGCGGCATGTCAGGGATGAGTGGAATGTCAGGTATGAGTGGAATGTCAGGTATGAGTGGAATGTCAGGTATGAGTGGAATGTCAGGGATGGGCGGCATGTCAGGGATGGGCGGTATGTCCGGCATGGAAGGCATGAGTGGTATGTCGGGTGATACCCAGGATGACGAACAAAAGACAACCAATTAAAACAAGGATGCAGTCTTGGTGACCTGTTACTGCTTATCCAAGTGTGCGCGACCTCCATTTCGAATGGGTTCCACCGAGAAGGTGAAGTTTCACCACATCAATCGCTGTCAGTAGCTGGTTGTGGAGCGGGAATCGTGTTTCAAGTGAACAGAATCCGAAAATTACCAAATGGAATTATGCAGACTCTTATCAATTCATAACTGGAAATCATCAAAATGAAATGGTCCGAAGTAAACGCAATCACAGTGTGCCTGAGCTTGGCATTGGTTGGTATGGGGTCTTCGCTGGCGGCGGAGCAGGGTTACGAAAATGCACGTTGGGATCCGATCCACTCCAAGCCCGCTATTGACGAAGCGACCAATGAACAATGCCTGAGTTGTCACCAGGAAATTCTAGATCGCGAGGTTTTGCCACAATCACCCAGCGGGGTACAGGCGGCCGATGCATTCGCCTGGTATCAGGGACTGGACACTTACGAAGGGTCTCAGGAGACCTTTCATCGCCGTCATCTGGTAACGCCACTGGCACAGGAATTGATGGATATGAAATGCAACACCTGCCATCAAGGCAACGATCTGCGCGAGGAAGCACCTATTCCTCCGGATGGGGATAATCAATCTTTCACACTGCGAAAAGTGGTGAACCCACAAACCTGCTTGATGTGTCACGGTCAATTTCCGGATTACGCGCAAATGGGGTTGCCCGGGCCATGGACCGAGGTCAGCGAAACATTTGGCAATAGCTGCACAGCGGCCTGTCATGTGGCGTTACGAACTACACGCCATGAAGTCAATTTTCTCAAACCCGAAGCTATCGAGACGGCGGGCGAAGAGTCGGGCGACTCGTGCTACGGGTGCCACGGTGGGCGCGCCTGGTATCGAAACAGTTTTCCTTACCCGCGTCACGCTTGGCCCAATATGCCGGAAGACGTTCCGGAGTGGGCAAAAGACCGTCCAACGGAATCCAATGCCCGTTTTTTAATTGGGCTTGAGTAACTTTTTTGATGAATCTACGCAGGAGTCTGCCATGACTGTACAACACCCCGATCGGCTCGGATCACGTCTTAACAAATCGCGTAGATCCTTTCTCAAGAACAGCGCGCTCGGAACGGCGGCGCTGTCTGCCAGCGGTCTGATCGATCTCAAGACAACCAAAGATGCAAAGGCGTTTGCCTATGAACCCTATCCGCGCGACGACGATCTGCAGACCGTGGTCACTAGTTGTGCACATAACTGCGGGTCGCGGCACATGCTGGTAGCACACAAAAAAGGCGATGTCATCGTACGCTTGTCCACCGACGATGGGCGTTATCAGGCGGATGGTCATTTTGGTAAGGACACATTCGAAGAACCCCAGGTACGTGCCTGTTTGCGCGGACGTTCTTATCGCCAACGTTTGTATTCTCCGGAGCGCTTACTCTATCCCATGATGCGGGTCGGCGCCCGCGGCGAGGGTAAATTCAAGCGGGTGTCCTGGGACACGGCGTTGAACCACGTGGCAGGTGAAATGATTCGTATTAAAAGGCAATACGGCCCAACCGCGTTACTGGATCAAAGTTACGCCGGTGCCTCTTGGGGCGTGTTGCACAAATCCGATCAGATCGCCGGTTTGTTAGGCCGGTTCCTGGGTTTGTTCGGCTGCCGCACGGTTTCCTGGTCGGTACCGTCTTATCAGGGTACGACATGGAGTTCGGAAACCACCTTCGGCACTATCGAGGACGGTAACGAAGACGATGCCTTTGCGTATTCCAAGCTGATGATCATGTGGGGTTGGAACCCCGCCTACACTTTCCATGGCGGCAATACTTTCTATTACCTGCGTAAGGCGAAACAGCAGGGGTGTAAATTCGTATTGGTCGATCCGCAATACACCGATTCGGCGTCTGCTTACGATGCGTGGTGGATTCCGATTAAACCGAATACCGACGCGGCCATGTTAGCGGCCATGGCGTTTTACACCTTTGTCAATAATCTTCAAGACCAAGATTTTATCAACCGGTTCTGTCTGGGTATGGACCAAGGCACGATGCCTCTGTTCGCACGCGGTGGTGAGAGTTTCAAGGACTACATACTCGGTATCTCGGATGGTCAGCCCAAGACCCCTGAATGGGCCGAGCCGATCTGTGGTGTCAAGGCCGCAGATATCAAGAAACTTGCTCACATGTATGCGACGACCAAACCGGCAGCATTAAAAGCATCCTGGGCGCCGGGGCGCAACGCATACGGTGAACAATACAGCCGCATGGCCGCGGCGTTGCAGGCGATGACCGGCAACGTCGGCAAGCTGGGCGGTTCCGCTGAAGGCGTTGGCAAAGCATGGCACGCCGAGGGACTTGCCGGTCCCATGGATCAGAACTGGAATCACTTCAGCGCATCAATCAAATCCGATCGTTGGGCGCACTGTGTGTTGAATTATCCTTACGTGCGGCGTGAGGAAATCGGACTGTGGCCCAAGCCCGGCCCTATGAATGGTGTCATTCCTAATATCAAGGGACTTTTTTGGCAGGGTTCGGACTGGTTTAATCAACTCACCAACATCAACAAACAAATCGCCGCGATCGACAAGCTCGAACTGGTAGTGTGTATGGATTCCACCATCACACCGTCCGGTACCTGGGCGGATGTGTTGTTACCGGTAGCGACTCACTTCGAACGTCATGACGTGGCGTTACCCTGGTACAAGGGTCACTACTACATCCATCGGCCAAAAGTCATCGAACCGTTGGGCGAAAGCAAGACCGACTGGCAGATTTTCACCGAACTCGCTTTCCGCATCGATCCGATGTTTGCGAAGCAGTTCAACCCGATGGCGCAACGCGACTACTTTCACCACAACGATGCGGTCGACGAGGCTTATCTCAAACAATGGTGGGAACAACGCGTCATGGCCCATCAACATGTGCAAATGCCGTGGGAGGAGTTCAAACAGCGCGGCATTTACAAGTTCAAGCTGCATAGGCCCCACGTGGCGTTTCAGGATCAGATCGAGCAGGGTAAACCGTTCAAAACGCCATCCGGCAAGATTGAGATCTTCTC
>CBDCFT010000047.1:0-80385 GCA_965216365.1 Arenicellales bacterium
TCCCATCATGGTTGTGAATAAGATTAACCCTGGGGAATCCGGCGCCATCCAGCACGGCTCGCATGCAGACCTGCCGATATTGAACCAATTGTTGCATTGTCATTAGAATTAATTAAACCACGCAGCAACGTGTCTTGTGTTCTGGCATGACATCAAGATTTCATTTATAGTTCTGCTGGATTGACGCACGTACTCTAAAGATGCGCATATTACATATTATAAGAATGAAATCTGTACCTCTATTTTTTAACTAAACTCTAACCCGAAATTAAACGAGGAGGACTCGTAAATGTTGTATAAAAAGATAATCGCAGGTTTATTGCTGAGCGGCGTACTCGCTACCCCGGCATTCGCGGCTGAAGACACCCTGCCCGACACAATGGAAAAACCGGGTGGTTTTCCGGAAAGACCGCTTACCATGATTGTCCCCTATGGCCCGGGTGGCGGATCCGGGCAAGTTGCTGCCGCGATGGCTGCGGCAGTAACGGAGCTGACCGGCGCAGCCATCACGCGTGACCATAAGCCCGGCGGTAGCGGCATGGTCGGTCTCACCGCTTATATGGCTTATCCGGCGGATGGTTATACCATCGTGGAACACATCGACGATGCCACAAGCGCATTCGCGTCAGGTAGCAGTGATGTCAATCCAGCAGAGGACCTGATTCCGCTGGTCACATCGCAAATCACATTCAGTCAGATATTCATTCGCTCAGATGAAGATCGCTACACCGACTGGGAATCGTTTGTTGAGTGGGCAAAAGCAAATGAAGGGACGATTGCCAATGTATCCCGTGAAGGGTCTATGGAACGGGTAATGCTGCAAAGCGTAATGGATCAAGCCGGCATATCACTGCAACAAATCAGTTTCGACAAAGGCGGCCCACGTTACGGTGCACTCAAGGGTGGGCAAGTTGATGCACTATTCGAACAACCGGGCGATGTTAAGGGCTTTCTCTGACAGCGGTGACTTCAAACCTATCCTGACACTTTTAAACGAGCGGCCTGAAGCGTTTGCCGATGTCCCGTCAATGGCAGACGTGGGTTTGGATATCGAACCCTTGTTCCGTTTTCGTGGTTTCTATATCGTCAAGGGTGTCCCTGAAGATAGACTTGCCTGGTTGCAATGGGCTTTCCAAAAGGCATTCTTTCAACAATCGTATCAGGACTATAACAAGTCCAAGTTCATGGATGTGATTGACAGCTTCCGTGATACCGCGGGTTCAGTCGAGTTGATCAACAAGACCGCGGATATTTACCGCGAACGCTACAAAGAAATGGGAATCACACAGTAGTTCGCCATACTGCAGCATCACCAACCTCTATTCACCAAACTGTATTGTGGCCCCAGCCGGGGCCACATATAAGGGCCAGACGCCATGAGCACTAAAACAAAAGGCGCAATCGTTGAACCCATTATCTGGATCGTCTTCGCTGCCTTAGCGTATTACTTTAGTTTCAATTTCGAAAAAGAAATTGAAATCTATCGCTACGGCGCTTCGGGTTGGCCGCGCGCTATTATTGTATTGATCGTTATCGCGGCGATTTTTCTGTTCATAAAACGCGGCAGTCACAGTGGATTTCATCCGGAAGACAAAGCGCAAGCCATCGCGCATCCGCAAGTAACCGACGAAACTATTGATACAGAAAGCGTCCGCGACGGCGCTTACTATCTCAAAGTGGGTGCGACATTGTTGCTGCCGGTGGTGTACGCCGCATTACTGGAAAAAATCGGCTTCTATACGCTGACGCCTTTTTTTATTTGTGGTTTTCTGTTGCTGGCAGGGGAGCGCCGCATCAAAGTGCTTATTGCGATGAGTCTGGGTATATATGTGTTGTTCGTATTCATATTCGGCAAACTGCTATACATTAATCTTCCCATTGGCACCATGCGCCCGTTTTACGATTTCAGTAACTGGTTGCTGGTTTTAATTCGCTGAGCAGAGAATAATCATGGAAAATTTTCTTGCCGGCACCCTGGCGCTGTTTGGCGATCCCTTGAGCATTGGCATTTTCGTTGCCGCCCTACTCGGCGGTATGTTGTTCGGCGCCATACCCGGTGTTTCCATGCTGACACTAGCGGCCATTGCCCTGCCCTTCTCGGCCAACTTTTCACCCACCAATGCCATTATGTTTTTTTCGGTGGTGTATTGTTCCGGTGTGTTTGGTGGTGCCATTACCGCCATCCTGTTTAACATTCCCGGTGCGCCGGAAAACGCACCCACCGCATTCGACGGTTACCCGATGACGCAAAAAGGCATGGCCGGAAAAGCCGTCGGCGCAGCAGTGTTGTGTTCGGCATTCGGCGGCACCTGTTCGGCCATCTTGATGATGACCGCCACACCGACGATTGCCAACTGGGCGATTTCCTCGTTCGGTCCGCCGGAAATTTTTGCCCTGGTATTTTTTGGTCTCGCCGTTGCTTCTTCCGTCGGTTCCGAGAATTTATGGAAAGGCTGGTTGTCGGTGTTTCTCGGCTTGATGCTGGCCACCATCGGTCTCGATCCAGTGGGCGGTATCAAGCGTTACGATTTTGGTTTTCCTTATTTATTGGCGGGTATCGGTTTTGTGCCGGTCATATTGGGTTTCTTCGCAGTCGCTGAAGTATTCACCCAGGTGGAAAAACGCGCCCGTGGCATGGCCGAAGCGCCCAAAGTCAACCTGGACTTTCCTACGTTTCTCGAATTCTGGCGCTTAAAAATAGCCGTCGCCCGATCTGTGGTCATCGGTTTCTTTGCCGGTATCCTGCCGGGGATCGGTGCAACACTCGCGGCATTCATGGGTTACAACGAGGCAGTGCGCTGGTCCAAAACACCGGAGGAGTTCGGCAAAGGCAAACTCGAAGGTGTCGTATCGTCGGAAACCGCCAACAACGCGGCCACCGGCGCAGCCATGATTCCGCTGCTGGCTTTAGGTCTACCGGGCGGCGCTTTGACCGCGATGATGATTGGCGTATTCCAGATTCACGGCATCGAAGCCGGCCCGTTGGTGTTTATCAATTCCAACGACTTGGTATGGGTAGTGTTCGCGGCGATGTTTTTCGCCAACATCGCCATCTTTGGGCTTGGCTGGGTGCAAACCAAAACCGTCGTGCATTTACTGCGTATCCCGTTTCATTTGCTGGCGCCCGTTATTTTGTTAATGGCGACCATCGGCGCATACGCGGTGCGTGGTTTAATCATCGATGTGTTGGTCATGTTTGTCGCCGGTATCGGGGCCTTTTTCCTGCGCCGCTCGGGCTATTCCATACCGGGTGTCGTTTTGGGTTTGATTCTCGGCAAAATCGGCGAGCAAACTTTCGCCCAGGCCATGCAGATGATTCAATACGACTTCACCGCTTACTTTGACCGCCCCATTGGTTTAATTTTGATCATTGCAGGTGTCGCTACGCTAGCTGCGAATATTTACAAAGCGCTACGCGCTTGAGTTTTTGAGAACCCGTCCGGAGAATTATTCATGAGTCTTTCCAGCGCGACCGCTGTCGCCGACGACAACGAACAACCCGCTATCAACGGACTGATGCAACGCGCACGTGCCGCGCAAGCGCAGTTCGCCAACGCCACCCAGGAACAGGTTGATGCCGCCGTAACGGCTATCGCCTGGTCGCTTTACAAAACCGAAAACGCGAAAGCCCTTGCCGAAATGGCGGTTGAAGATACCGGTCTCGGTAACGTTAACGATAAGATCACAAAAAACACGCGTAAAACGTTTGGCACCTTGCGCGATTTGTCACGCGTTAAATCGGTCGGCATTATCGAACAACTGCCGGACAAAGGCCTGGTCAAATACGCCAAACCGGTTGGCGTCGTAGCTGCGGTCACACCGTCGACTAATCCTGCAGCAACACCGGTGAACAAGGCTATGATGGCGATCAAAGGCCGTAACGCGATCATTATCGCCCCGTCACCGGCCGGATTAAACACCACGACAAAGGCCGTTGACTGTATGCGTGCCGAAATCGAGAAAACCGGCGCACCCGTGGACTTGATTCAGGTATTGCCGGCGCCAGTCACGAAGGCATCCACCAATGCGTTAATGCAGGCTTGCGATTTATCGGTGGTCACGGGTTCGCAAAACAATGTGCGCGCCGCCTATTCCAGCGGCAAACCCGCCATCGGTGTTGGGGCTGGTAACGTGCCTGTCATCATCGATTCAACGGCGGATTTCGACGATGCCGCACAAAAGATTTGTGCATCCAAGACATTCGATAACTCAACTTCCTGTTCTTCGGAAAACTCGGTCATTATTCTGGACGGCGTGTACGATCAGGCGATGAGCGCGTTGCAAAACGCCGGCGGTTTTCTGGCCGATGAATCGCAAAAATCGATGATTCAGAATGAGCTTTGGCAAAACGGTAAATTAAACCGTCACCTGATTGCCAAAGACGCAGATGTATTTGCCAAACTGGTAGGCTTGCCAAACGAAGCGCAACAGGCCAAATTCTTTATGGTGGAAGAAACCGGTATCGGTAGTGACTTTCCTTTTTCCGATGAAAAACTCGCCTTGGTTTTAACCGTCTACCGGGCGCGCGATTTCGATCATGCCGAACGCCTGGTTCGCGGCATTCTCAATTTCAAGGGGCGTGGGCATTCCTGCGGCATTCACACAAACGACATGAACAATGCCCGACGTTTAGCGGAAAACCTGGACGTTGTGCGGGTGCTCGTGAATCAGGCCCACACCTTTGGCAATGGCGGTGGATTTAACAGCGGATTGAATTTTACTTTGAGTATGGGTTGCGGCACATGGGGTGGAAACAGTCTTAGTGAAAATCTGAATTACAAAAACTTTTTAAACATCACCCATGTATCAACAATAATTACTGAAGATAAACCATCAGAAGAAGAATTATTTGGTAGTTACTGGACGAAGTACGGCAAGTAAGTTCTATCCCTTTTTAATTTAATGTAGGAGCGACCTTGGTCGCGAATAGAATCGTATGAACTTCGAAGAATACGCAGCGAAACCGCTACTAGCCAAAACCGGTATCACCATACCCAAAGGCATTCTCGCAACGACATCCGAGGAAGCGGCCAAAGCCGCGGAGGAAATCGGCGCAGTCGTGGTAAAAGCACAAGTACCGACCGGGAAACGCGGTAAAGCCGGAGGCATCAAAACCGCTGATTCCGTTGACGAAGCATGCACGGTTGCCAAACAAATCCTCGGCATGACGATTGGTGAGCATCAGGTTGAGAAAGTGTTGGTAGAAAGTCAGGCCGACATCAACATGGAATGCTACGCAGCGGTATTGAACGATCCGGCCTCAAAAGGCCCAATGGTGATGTTCTCCCCCGCCGGCGGCATGGACATCGAAGAGATTGCCGAGACTCAACCCGATCAACTGCGAAAACAGGTTGTCGATATCACCCAAGGTTTCGACATGCCGCAGGCCTTAATCATGTTGGATGGTTTGCGTCTGGGCACTCACGTCAACGAGATCGCTCAAGTCTTGTGCCGGTTGTATCAAGCTTACATTGAGAACGATGCCGAATTGCTGGAGATCAATCCGTTAGCCTATCTGAGCGATGGATCGCTAGTCGCTTTGGATTGTAAATTTGTGTTGGATGACTCGGCCATAAAACGCCGTATCGATCTGAGTGAGAACGGTACACCGGACAAGCTGACTGGCTTGGAACTGGAAGGTGAAAAACTTGGGCTTAAGTACATCGAACTGGATGGTGATGTCGGCGTTGTAGCCAATGGTGCGGGTTTAACGATGACAACCATGGACGTCGTCACACATTATGGCGGTACGCCGGCAAACTTTTTGGAGATTGGTGGTGAGGCTTACACCAAAGCAACACTCGCTTTAAAGCTGGTTCTACAAAACCCAAAAGTTAAATGCCTGGTAGTTAATTTTTGTGGTGCCTTTGCCCGCACAGACGTCATGACCGAAGGCGTTATCAATGCCTGGGAGGAACTGAAACCAACATTACCGGTATTTTTCGCCATTCATGGCACCGGCGCTGCCGAAGCACGGACGATGTTAAAAGAACGACTCGACATGACGCCCTACCCGACGATGGACGAGGCCATTATTGCCGCAGTCGAAGCAGCGAGGGCGGCAGCATGATTGTACGTGGTAACGACAGAGTTTTAGTACAAGGCATTACCGGCAAACAAGGGACGTTCTGGAGCGAACGCATGCAGGAATACGGTACGCAAGTTGTCGGCGGCGTGAATCCGAAAAAAGCGGGGACCACTCATTGCAATGTGCCGGTTTATGCCAGCGCACGCGAGGCGATGGACACCAATGGATTTGATGCTTCCGTATTATTCATTCCACCATTGATGTGCCGCGACGCGGCAATCGATGCCATCGAAGCGGGTTGCAAGAAAATCGCGATTTTAACAGAGCATATTCCGGTACAAGATGTCATGCACATCATGGCCGCGGCTAAATCCAACGACGCAATAATTCTAGGACCAAACACTGCCGGCCAAGTCACTCCTGGAGAATGCTTTGTAGGATTTATGCCCGCATTCGAAAGCGATATTTTTCAGCCGGGAAACATCGGCGTTATTTCACGCAGCGGCAGCCTCGGCACACTGATCTGTTTAAATATTGTTCAGGCCGGTTATGGCGAGTCTGCGTTTATTGGCATCGGCGGCGATCCGATTATAGGCACCACAACAAAAGATGCGTTGCAGGCATTAGACGGATTTGAAAAAACTGAAGCCGTCGTCATGGTAGGTGAAATTGGTGGTTCCATGGAAGAAGAAGCCGCCGAGTATGCCGCGCAAATGAGCAAACCGGTTATTGCATTCATCGCCGGCCGCAGTTCACCACCGGGGAAAAAAATGGGCCACGCCGGTGCTATCGTGATGGGAAATCGCGGCACTTACGTATCGAAACGCGCGGCACTGGAAAACGCTGGTGTCACCGTTCTGGATTCACCTTCGGAAGTGGGCGCTGCATTGAAATCAGTGGTCTAAAATTTACCCTTTCAAGAAGAATCCATCCAAGAACCCGCTTCCCGGGAGGTTCGTTGACAAATGTCTCCCAATAAGGATGATATTGCGAGCATCGGTTTTTAAAATACAATTTACTGTATGAAAATACAGTTATATTGAATAACGCAGCAAGTTGCTGTGTTTCCCCACCCGGCCTTTCTTGACGGCATTTTGAGATATAATTGCTAACATATTGTTTATAAATGACAAAGGACAATGGGAGTAGTAACTTATGACAAAACTACACGGTTCAAAAATGCGGGATAGACAGCAACATGCTGTGTTAAAACACAGCAATGTGCTGTCTACTCACTGATAAGCGGCGCATCCGTGCGCCACTTATCGTGGAGCTAGCCATTCAACAAGGGCAAGCATGGACGAAATAGCGACAATTATTAACCGATACGATGAGAAATATGTGGGCGAAAGCCTGAGGTTACTCGATGGCATAAACAAATTTACTGGCACTTTCGTGAAGGATGTGGCAGAGATTTATGATTGCATCACAAGAATTCGCAATATAGAGCGCAACCCCCACAGGATTCGATTTAGAAGACGCGCCGATCCTAGGATTGTTAACTAGAATATGGAAGCTGCTAAAAGAAATCGTAATCTACTACGAGAAAGATAATGCTGAAATCATCAGTATATTAGAAAGGCCACTAATCGAAGCTGCTATAACGGCGGAATATTTACTTAAGAGTGATTCGGCAGTAATTGAAGATTACAGAAAGTGTTCCTATAAGGACAGACTGAGAATTCTACGCGAGCTAAAAGAAGGTTCTAGATATTTTCATACAAAAGCGGGGGAAACGACTACTTAAATCTGTTCAGGAAAAAAATGGATTTAGAAGCCTTCTCTGAAGATGACTTTAAAGTTCAAAAGAAAAATCGGTGGAAGCTTCAAGGTAAAACCTTTTTCGATATATTCAGGGAAATCACAGATGAGGAGCTATATAAATACACTTACGGGATGATGTCGGAATCTATACACGGCTCATGGAATGAATCTATGGACTGGTGCCTTCAAAAGAACGATGACTCAACATTCTCTGTATTTCCCTTTTATCATGAAGCCGATGTGAGATACATCTGTCCCACGCTCAAGTTTTGCAATGAGTCATATAGACTTTGGTTAAAACGAATTGAATGCGAGGATGAGAATTTAACCAATGTGTTTGATTGGGTTGAAAGAGTAAACAATAGAATATTTATGATATTTGACCAAAAATACGATGGGCCAAATGGCTAACAAGGCGCTGCGGTCGGACGCGGCAAAGCCGCGCCGCTGAGCGCAGCGTTAGGCGTCGGCAATAATCATGGGACGGCAGATTCACTTTTTAATGACAGCTGAAGACAAAACAGCTTTCGTTTGTCACATGGTTCAGGCTACTGGAGTTTTAATTCTTCCTGCATATCCCAAAGACGCCAATTATTCGAGTTCACAAAACTTCCCCTCCTCCGATGCTTTTGGAGCTGGATCAATGATTTGCTTTTGGAATAGTGAAATATCTGATGCCCCGATTATTCGCCAAGTCAAAAACCAGAATTACTATGCTGTCGATAGGTCTAGGTCGGAGGTAATCGAGTTTTCCGAAAGCACATCAAAGAGGCCGGGGCGCTTATGGATCGACACCCAAAGCCACGACGATGATTTCAATCCATTTCCAAAATCGAGCGCATTCTTAAATTGGTTCGAATCGTCCCGAAGATGGATCAAAAAACATTACAGATTTGACAAGACCCGTGACATCTACCTCAGTCCATCTCATCATGTTGTGTGAAGGTGTCCCAAAGACGCCTAACAAGTGACTATGGTTAGAAGTCAAGAATTCAGGTCATATTTTCGTTCCAATATGTTCCATTTTTGACCATCGCATTGAGGATGGTCAGTTGTTTACGCATGCAAGCGACGATGGCGACTTTCTTCGGTTTTCCTGCGGCGACGAGTCGTTGATACATGGGCTTTAGTGTGGGGTGACACTGAATTGCCGACAACATTGAAACGAATAGCACAGTACGCACTTTATGCCGTCCGCCTCGAATAGTTCGTTTGCCTTGATGGCGACCACTGTCGCGATTCATTGGAGCGACACCGACAAGAGATGCGATCTGCTTTCGATTGAGATGACCGAGTTCAGGGAGTTCACTGAGTAAAGTATAAGCGACGACTTTGCCAACGCCTTTGGCACTGGTGAGTTGATCAACCTGTTTTTGGTACTGTGGTATTTGAGCAATCAGTTTGTCGAGTTGTGTTTCAATGTTATCGATTTCTTTGGCGATTGAGTTGAGGATATTTCGAATGGGTTTATGAACGGTTTTTGGCATGCGCTGCAAACGGTTCTTTTGCATGGTACTGATTTCCAGACACTGACAGCGTACTGAGAGTAAATCACTCAATAAGCGCAGTTTCTCTGGTTTTAACTCGGTGATAGCCGGTTTCATGACTTCACCAAATTGTGCGATGTCTTGTGCATCGAGCTTGTCTGTTTTTGCCATTCTACCGGTGGCCTGGGCGAACTGACGGACCTGAATGGGGTTGCAGACACAAATCGGCAACCCTGCCTTATGGGCTGCACAAACGAAGTTCATTTCAAGTCGACCTGTGGCTTCAATTAGGACACGCGTGGGCTGAAACTGTTTTATAAAGCGGATCGCGGATCGTATCCCTTCGGGGTTATTTTCAAAAGATTGGTAATTCCCTTGAGGACGTACATAGATATCGAGTATGGATTGGCTGGTATCGATACCGATATGTGTTTCATTATTATTTGATGGTTTCATAGGTTAAGATTCCTCTGCCTTGCTATTCGGGTTCGAGGCCCATATGACTATTCGAGTTGTACCTAACGAGTTTTGTACCGCTCACACTTGTTATCGGTCTGAAAGGAACCGCGCATGCATCGAGCTGGTACAAAAAGGCCTTTGATTGCAGTCAAAGGTGGGCCTCAATTTACCCGTTAACAAAGGAACTGAAAAACAATGTTTAAAGCTCCATTACAACCATACAAGCGCATGCAGCCGGACCAAATGCCCGCTACGCGGCCATTTGGCCAGCTGATGCGGAGCGATAAGCGGCGCATCCGTGCGCCACTTATCGTGGAGCTAGCCTGCGGGCGCAACCATGACAGGCACGTAAGAATTTAACTGAGATGGAGTCGATGATAGCGGCGCGTGGACACAGTAATATCTGTAGTGAACACTACATCGCTCATGCTACAGACAACTCAACAATGTACGTCTCGCGCCGCCTATCAAGACGCTCAACCCGACAAACGCCTTTTCTCCCCATCCATGGGGATAAAAGCCGTTGCAGGCTAGCTCCACGTTAGCCCTACATAGCCGGTCTTATGCAGATTAATGAAATCGACAAAAAGAGATTTAATGCATTTGTTCATCAATTACGTAGTCCAGGCGCTGCTTACGTTAGTGAAGAACAGTCTTGGTGGGCCACCCCTGATGAATCAGTAATAGGTGTCGTAATTAGAGACACAGTTGACAATGATTTCCTAGGCATCGCACTAGGACGAGATGAAGTTGGTCAATTTCGGGCTTTCGATATAAGCAAGTCATTTGAAACCATTGATGAAGCTGTAAAGTGGTTGCACGGAGCTATGAAATGGCATGCACGTGACGGCGAAACTACATTCCCTCAGGGGGATACAGGGAAGGTTATAGACTTTTTCAAACAGGTAGTGCCTGATGACAAACTGCACCCATATTTTGCAATTCTAAAAGATAGTGAGTCTCATCTACCTGCCAGAGAAATAATCAATCTAATGGCGCCTCACTTTAAAGATATAGATGGTAACTTTGTCGAGCAGTTTCAGTCTACTGGCTTCGATGCACGTATATGGGAATTGTATTTACATGCCTATTTAGTAGAAGAGGAACTGTTTTTTAACAGAGAGCACAGCGCCCCCGATTTTGTCGTCGAGAAATATGGTCACAAAGTAGGTATAGAGGCGGTGATTGTAGGACGTAAATCAAATAATCCTGCGCGTTACTTCAAGCCGAACCCATCGGAATTACCGAATGTTAATGTCCGTAAAGAGCTTGATAATGCAATGCCAATTCGGTTCGGAAGTCCGCTTTATACGAAACTCCAAAAACAATATTGGGAATTACCTCAGATAAAGGGGTGCCCGCTTATATTTGCAATAGCAGATTTCCATGATGATCAGTCTATGACGTGGAGCAGCACTGCGCTAATAAATTACTTGTATGGTGTGAGGCATGATCATCATTATGACGAAAAGGGAAAGCTTGTAATTGATCCTATCCAAATTGATAAGCACAAGGTTGGTGATAAAGAAATTCTATCTGGATTCTTCTTTCAGCCAGAAACAGAGAATGTAAGCGCAGTCATGTTCTCTGCTAGCGGTACTATTTCAAAATTTAACAGAATGGGTAGGCAAGCCGGTTTCAAGCACCCAGATGTTCAAATGTTTCGGCTTGGCAGCCATCACGATCATGATAAAGATGCTAGTCTGCATAAAATGTTTAGATATGAAGTAGATGAAGCGTGCACAGAGACGTGGGCTGAGGGCATGTCTATATTTCATAATCCAAATGCCAAGCATCCGGTGCCGGAGGAGCTCTTCCCCGCCGCCGCGCACCATCGGTTTGAGAATGATCAAGTTATTAGCCTTCTACCTGAGTTTTATCCGTATTCATCCATGACGTGGAATATGAAGATTGACAGAAGCAAGGGCTAACAAGGCGCTCGTTCGGACGCAAACTACGCTGCGCTTCGTTTGCGCCGCACAGCTTGGTCGTTAGAGGGCACCAGCTTGAAATCAGTATTTAGATTGGCAATAGGCTCCTGCAGTTGCAAAGAGAATCAGCCAGACCTGGTTCGTCGCGAAGCTTGCAAGACACTAGCTGAAATGTTGGCAAATCTGCACGAGTGGGAGCCCGAGCCATTAGTAGCACTGCCGCCATTTCAGTCAGAGGAACAATCTATCGAAGGCTATCGAGTTCGATTTGAGACGATTCGTGAAGAAATTGGCGAGGCCGAGACAGCTTTTGTGGTGCGAGCATTCATTCATACTTGGCGCTGGCCAACATGGCTTTCTTTGAGTGGCGTTGGTCATATGCTTGCAGAAGGATTTGTGCTACTTAGCGATGGTAGTCGAGAGGCCGCACCTGATGAGGTCATGTGGAGCTTTCGGTGACCTCTAACCAGTGCAAGCGTCCATTGTTGCAGGCGTTATGCGACTGCTTAAGATGACTAAGCCATTGGACCTAGCTGAAAGTTACATGGAGTCATTTTTTGGCCAGGAGCCACTAGAAAATATGAGTACGCTTTTTGCAGATGATTTAGTATTTGAGGGTCCATTTTACAAATCTTCCACAGCAATAGAATATATAGATCGCTTAAGGGAGGATCCACCAACGGATGTTCACTATGTTATGGAGAAGATTTACGAAGACGAAAATTCAGTATGTTTGATCTATTTATTTTCGAAGCCGGGGGTACAAACAAGGATGGCGCAAACATTCGAGATGGCAGATGGAAAAATATGCAAAATTAAACTCGTGTTTGATACGAATGCATTCACATGACAAAACGCCACAGACCGTCTGCCGCACCTTTAGTCGACGATCTATTGTAGAAATTTCGGTGTTTCTGTCACTAAACTTCGAGAGTGGTTTCTCAAGTTACACCGGCTCATACTAATCCTAATTGATGAACATATGCACAAAGTCGAATAAATGAAAATTTCGTGTGATTGTGGATATTTCAAAGCAGAATTGGCTTCGTTTCCAAAAAACACACCGGGTCGCCTAGTTTGTTACTGCAGAGACTGCCAAGCTTATGTCAAAAAAATCAGCCGCGCGGACATTCTAGACGGTTTTGGAGGAACAGAAGTGGTCCCAGCCTATCCAAGAGAAATCAAGATACTTCATGGCCAGGAAAACCTCAAATGTTATCGTCTTACTGAACACGGTACATATCGATGGGCCACATCCTGTTGCAACTCGCCCATTTTAAACACTAAACCTGGTTTTCCGTGGGCTGGAATTTCCCATACAGCCTACAAAAGTTTCGATCCCAATTCTCTTGAAGTTCTTGGCGAAGTAAAAAGCAGGATTTACGGAAGGGACGCCTCTGCGGATGTTCCTTTTAAAATATCTAACAAAATTTCATTTGGAGATATGCTGGTTGTGCTGCCGTTCATACTAAAGGGGAAGATTCTGAAAATGAGTCAAAAATCTCCCTTTTTCGAAAATGACAACTCGACACCAATATATGAACCAGAAATATTGTAAGAGAAATTAGACCTCGGAGAGCGCAATAGTGAAACGTATTGCGCTCTCCGGTGGCTGAGCATGAATTTATTTCGACACACATTGCGGTCGTCAAATCTTGATGTTCTTGTTTCGTTCTATAACGATATGCTCGGCATGAATGTGCTTGCCCAACCATCTATTCGAGGTGAAAACGTGCATGCGTTGCTCGGCTACCACAATCACCCTGCAGCCGGGACCTGCATTGAACTGCAATCATGCGACATCACTGATCAACACAAGCACTATCACCATAAGACCCACGATATTTACTGGAAAATTGGTATAACGTTACCTGATGTTGATAGCGCGGTATCCGTCCTGCGCAGAAAAGGTGTTTCCGTATCCGATCCCCAGCAGTTTCTTGACATTGGTTATCTCTGTCATCTGCAAGACCCTGCCGGGTTTCAAATCGAGTTATTGCAACATGAATTTCATTCTGTTAGTGCTCCCAAAACACCGATTCCCGATCATCCATTAGGCCAGTGCGCTACACTTGGACAAATCACTTTACGTGTGATTGACATAAATGAGTCGCTGCTCTTTTATCGCGACATAATTGGCATGCGTCTGCTTTCGATTCAACCCGTGACGCCGTACGGCTTCACACTTTACTTCCTTGCACACACTGATGAAACACCGCCTAATGCAGATATTGAATCTGTCGCCAATCGTGAATGGCTGTGGCAACGCCCCTACACCACGATAGAGCTGCAACATGTGTGGGGTTACGATAAAAACCATATCCTAAAACTACCAGTGAATGGCTATCCAGGTTTCGGAGGACTGACGTTTGTGACGTCCGATATACAAACCACTAAGTCAATTCTATCGGATAAAAATTATCCTGTTGAATCTACCAACGACAACTCTGGAATAATTACGTTTGACCCTCAGGGGGTTCGTATCAGCATTCTGGGTTGAATCCGTCTTTTACTCCGCAGACCTCGGAGGGCGCAAAGTGAATCATATTACGCCCTCCTGGACCTAAACGATTAAAACATCGGGTACAGAAAACGCGGGATTCATTATCCTGGTGGTCGTAGGATACGGTGAGTTATAAACCCATCAATCGGGTTATTCAAGATCACCGGGCACATCGAAAAATAAAAGGTTATATTCGACAACAATGATCCACACCAACATAAATTAACGAGTACAGGCATACTCCTGTCGCTCATTCTAATTGGGCTTTTAGTCGGCTTGCTTATTGGTGCTATCGGCATCGGCGGCATGTTGCTCGTGCCTTCGCTGGCTTACATCGGCGACATACCTGTCCACACCGCTATTCCTGCCTGCATGTTGAGCTATATCGCCACATAATACAAATGAGATAAATACAGTATCCCGCGATGTTTTATAAATTCATTTTACTTTGCTTCGTTCGATTCAGCTGCTAAGTGAGGATGGATCGACATCCTGCAATACTCAGATTGAATTTCGATCTGTTGTTCTGGGTTTCGAATTAATCCGTGTTCACCTTACACAAATAACGTTGTGCAACATCTAGACAGTTGAGTGAGATTTCAGTAAAAAGGCCTTTAATCTACAACTTCTCCAATACTCATCATGTTCAACACGATTCTGATCCCTACCGACGGCTCGACCCACTCAGGACGGGCTATGGAGATAGCGAGCGAGATGGCGCAGAAGTTTAGTGCAAAATTGATTGTGCTTCATGTGTTGGCGCCAGCACGAGTGACCCAGACCCAAATAGCCGGCACCGAATACGTGGCACAGTCAACCCAAACGGCGGCGAGTGCCACGGAACTCCAAGGCCGCTTAGAAGCGGCTGATCGCAGCCGTGGAGTCGCTGCCGAGCAATCTCGGCAAGTACGCCACGCAGCTGGCTCAGAAATTGTCTTGCATGCCGAACAAATCGCCAAAGGCAAAAATGTGCAAAATATTATCGGCAAGGTGCACGAAGGCGATCCCGTCAAAGAGATACTGCGCGAGGCCGACCACGAAGCGGTTGACCTTATTGTCATGGGCACCCGAGGACTTTCCGATTTGAAGGGCTTATTACTGGGTAGTGTGTCACACAAAGTCTGTCAACTAGCCGATTGCCCCTGTGTCATCGCCAAAGCGGACGATTAAACCTCATGTATGGATTACGCAAGAATCAGACTGCATTTATCCGGATTTCGTAACACTTCATGCACAACACATTTTGTCCGTTCCTGGCCGCCCATCCATTGTACTCAAACAAAGCTGAAATTAGCTCTTTGAACCGATTCGTATCAATGTAGTTTAAGACCGGCGTTCCTCAAATAGATTTTTGGTGACAGCTTCTTCCATCAGTTCGACTACGGCTTTAGCCATGGGCAACATGGGGTTACCTTTGACCCACATTAAGCCAAGTTTTTGACTCACCGTTGGCTCTTCCAGCAAGCGTTCTCTTGTTCCCGGCAACTGGGTGAATCTTTTCGGCACGATAGTCGCGAGATCTCCGGCCATGACGTGAAAAGCGAGTTGAAAAATGGAATTCGATTCGAGTTTAGGGGTTGGTTCACAATCGACGCTTTGAAACGTTTCATCCATTAGCTGACGTTCACGCATGAACGGTGACAACAAACATAGCGGTAATTCGGAAGCTTCTTTCCAGGTCGCGATGGGTTTATCCACCAACCAATCATTGTCCGGCAACAATAAATGAAACGGCTCTTCGTACAACGGCAAACTCACAATCCTATCTGGTAAGGCTTGATCAAGATAACTGATACCGACATCAAGTTCAAAATTTATCAAACCGAGTATCAATTTATCTTCCCCCAGAAATTGAATATCTAGCTGTACGCCAGGATAGCGTTCGTGGAAAAGGTGACTCATTAGCGGTAACAACGGCGAACTCATAGGCATCGCACCAATACGCAAGCGGCCATGTAAATTTTCGTGCATGATAGCCAACTCTTCTAGCATTGCCGATCGATCCGCTAACAGACGTTTCGACCACTGAATGACGCGCTTGCCCTCTTCTGTAAAACCCTGAAACTTTTGATGTCGAAGGATAATAGGAATACCGAGTTCTTCTTCCAGATGCTTGATTGCGCTGGAGAGACTAGGTTGCGAAACATTGCAGCGTTCCGCCGCGCGACCGAAATGACCTTCTTGCTCAAGCGCTACCAGATATTGAAACTGCCGTAAAAACATGTTTTTGCGTTAGTGTATTTAACGATCATGATAGCCTTAACACGGCAACAACAACAATAAGAATTTAGTTGAAGCATTTATAACATTTCCATCATGTTCGAAATGAACGTTATCAGCACATCCAGTCTAATTATCCTGTTAATGATTGTTATCGCGGATCTTGCCGCGCCCCGAAACAACGTCCACACACAAAACGATAACGCGCTAGTTGCAATGACTCAATATCTTCTGGACTTGACGCAACGCATCATGGGCAAAGCGATTCTTAGCCTCAGATTTTTTGGCATCGCGTTTATTATAGCCGGGAGCATTCTACTGATATGCGTTCTTTTCAGCGAAGTGTTTAGTCATAAAATCCTCAATAGCAAAGCGAGACTATTCTTTCCCTCCGCAATCGTCGCGAGCGTTCTTTGTATTGCGCTGACACCATTAATTCTAAAACCCCTATCCAACGGACCTGGATATTTCAAAGCGTTCGTCATATTGTGTCTTTGGTTGGTAGTACCGGTGTTGTTGTGGCTTAGTGTGATGCACTTCGGTACCTGGCTAGAATGGCGCGACAACAATTCTCCATTAGCCTACGGCAGCGAATGGTTTTACGCCGATGTCTATGATAAGTTTGTCCGCAATCCAGCGGGACTGGCATTATCACTTTGTATTTCCGTAGTCATCTTTTTACCTGTTGTGGCACCCGCCATCTGGATCGTTGTTAACGCCCTCAGATTCATCTTTAATCTAAAACGCGGCGCTATTAGTGTGTCGGCAATCTTATTGTTCGCGACACTCCTATTTGCCGTTAAGTCGTAGCCGCAAAACCCGAATGTGGCGTGGGCACCAAAAAAGGGGCGCACCTGAGCGCGCCCCTTTAACTGTAATAAAGAAACGAAACGTCGGTTAGTCGTAATTAAAAGTATCCGGCCTTGGATCGGCGATAAACCCGTCTTTGTTGGGCATTTCGACGACCGGTAAGCTACTGGCATCCATGACCGTAGCTTTATCAATCACATTACCTTCAGCAAGGATATAAGCCACCACGCCATAAACCTCATCGTTGGTAAGCGACCCAGGCACATTAAACGGCATGGCGCGTTTTACATAGTCGAAAACAGAGGCAGCGTAAGGCCAGTAACTTTCCACTGTTTTCTTGGGACTGCCACTCGCCAAAGTGTCACGCCCACCGATTAACGCAGCACCACCGGTTTCTTTAATGCCTTGTAAATCCATTCCATGACAAGCCGCGCATTTGGATTCGTAAACCGCTTTACCTTGTTCATGAGTCCCACTACCCGCGGGCAAACCACGGCCATCGGGCATGGCATCAATATCGACCGCCGCGATTTCCTCGGCGGTTGGTTCGGTACCGAAATCGTATGGACCACCGTAACCTGCGCCGTACACCGTTCCACACACGACCACCAAGCACAGGCTTAGCGCACTATTACACCATGTCAAAATCTTGTTCTTAGTATTGATGTACATTTGCCACACTCCCGTCGCTTGCGATGCCCCAACTTTGTATGCCGTTCAAATGGTAGACCGATCCAAACTTGCCACCATCTAAACCCCGTGCATCGACCAATTGCTTGATCGTCGGCTGTACATAGCCTGTTTCGTCCTGACAACGGCTTTGCAATATTGCGTCGCTGCCATCCCAATGCCACGGGAATCGGAAACGGGTATGACAAATAGGCATTACGGGGCCTTGTAATTCGGCCAGTTGCCAACTCTTGCCGCCGTCGGTCGATACTTCAACCCGCTTCACGCGGCCTCTTCCTGACCAGGCGAGACCGGTGATTTCATAAAAACCCGGTCCGGGTAACTTCATTTCACCCGATGGGAAGGTAATAACGGATTTCGCTTCCATGGTAAAAGAAAATTGCCGCGCTTTACCGCCTTTGAGTAAGTCGGTGTATTTGGAAGTCTCTTCCCGGCTCATAAACGGTTTGTCGCTGATCTCTAACCGGCGTAGCCACTTGATGTGTGTATTACCTTCGAAACCCGGCAACATTAACCGCAGGGGATGACCCTGTTCCGGCCGCAAGGCCTCACCATTTTGCGCATAAGCCAGCATCGCGTCGCCCCAGGCTTTGTCCAGTGGAACGCTTCGCGTCATCACCGCTGCATCGGCGCCTTCGGCCAATATCCAGGCTGCGCCGTCTTGTATGCCAACTTCCCTTAAGATTGTAGAAAGCGGAACACCGGTCCATTCGGATGTGCTGGTTAAGCCATGTGTGCCTTGCACGGTTTTCAATGTCGGTTCGCGCCATTCCGTTAATCCATTACCGGAACACTCTATAAAATTAAACCGCGACACACTGGGAAAACGTTTTATATCTTCCATGGTGTACTTTCGAGCGCGATCGACCATACCATGCACAATCAATGTGTGCTTCGCCGGATCGATGTTGGGAATACCGCCGTGATGCCGTTCGAAGTGTAAACCGGACGGTGTGATTATTCCGTTACTCTCGCCCAGCGGTGTCATGGTCCATGACGATTCTTTGGTCGCGGTAGGAAAACGCCAACGCACTTCGTCTTCAAACTGCGATCGCGAACCGTAGCCACCATCGTCGTTGGTTAAACGACCTTGCACTTTTGTCGGATCGTCTTGAACGGGATAGTCCATTGCACCGGCAGGCACCGCGGCACTTGCCGTTTGGGAAACAACACTCGCGCCGGCGATAGCGGCGGCACCTGCAATAAAATCCCGGCGTGTTGTTACACCAGCGGACGGAAACATTCCTTCCTTGCATTCACATTCCTCAAGCTCAGCTTTGCGTTGCGCCAAGGATTTGGCTTCAGCATCTTTCATTCCTTGAATGAGTTCCCGCGTCTTATCGTCGTACTCGAAAGCTCCACTCATAATTTCTCCTCCTAATTCTTGTTCCACCGTGTCAGGAATAATCCTGATACGATGAAGATTGTTTTGGGGACAAGCTACGCTACGCTGAAAATTTAAACGTGTAAAATCTATTAGTTCTATAAATTCATAGCTCTCGGCTATGATCTAATTAACAACAGAATCGCCCTACAACTCAACTAAAACTGTATCAATGAGTGTTGGAATCTTAATTCCACTAGTACTAATCGGATTGTTGGTGGGACTGCTTATTGGCGCAATCGGCATTGGCGGTGTTCTGCTTGTTCCATCGTTGACCTACATCGGCGACATTCCGATACACACCGCAATCCCGGCCTGCATGTTGAGTTACATCGTCAGCGGCGTTATCGGCGCGACGATTTATGCGCGTAAAGGATCGATTAACTGGCAAATGGCATGGTGGGTATGCGCTGGCGCGTTACCGGGTGCTTACATTGGTGCGTTAACCATTTCACATTTACCTTCCATAGCACTGGAACTCGTAATCGCCATGCTCATTGTTTTTGCCGGTGTCGATGCTATCAAGCAGCGCAGTGATCAAACCGCTCCTCCAGCGATAAAAAATCAAACCTTGTTATTCGTTGGATTTGTCACCGGCGTCGGTTCGGCCATGTCGGGTACGGGCGGGCCGTTAGTACTGGTACCAATTCTCGTGTGGATGAAACTACCCATACTCATGGCGGTGGGTTTAAGTCAGATAGTCCAATTACCCGTATCGGCACTCGCGACTGCCGGCAATTTAATTCACGGTTACGTCGATTTTAAACTCGGGATTGGTATCGCCGTTGTCATGATTACGGGCGTGGTGACCGGTGCGCGTTTGGCGCACATCGTTAAAGCCGCTTTTTTGAAAAGAATCGTGGCCGTGGTGCTGATTGCGGTTGGAATCGCAATGACATTAAAAATCGGGTTTCGCCTGTTTTCGCTGTGAGCCAATTCGAGCTGAACAATCTGATTCAGGACTACGGTGATCCAGTCCAGGAAGCCAAATCATGCCGCACCAGTTGCGCATTGTTTGATTTCTCTTTTGTGCAGCGCGCACGAGTCGAAGGTGAGAACGCCCTGGGGATCTTGCACCAATTTCAACCTCGCAATTTATCCCGCCTAAAAACCGGTCGAATCGCTTATTCAGTCACGCTCGATGAGGGCGATTTTGTCAAATCGGACTTGACGATATGGCGTATTGCTAAGGATACGTATGAAATAATGAGCGGTCGAGCACAAGACATAGGAAATTTATCGAGCTTAGCGCCGCAAGATGCTGTGTTTAATGACTTTTCTGCCGAAACCAGTGTCTTCGCATTGCAAGGCCCGAATGTGTTGAACGCACTGCAAGGCATTACCGATATTCACAAACTCAAGGCGCTCACCTACTTTTGTCATGTTGCGACAGACATCGCCGAAATCCCTTGCCGGGTAGGCCGGTTAGGTTATACCGGCGAACGCGGTATCGAAATAATTACAGCGCGCGATCATCACCACGACTTATGGCAAATCCTCGCGGCACGCGCCCGCCCTGCCGGTTTCAATGCTATCGACACACTCAGAATAGAAGCGGGATTTTGGTTATTCACCAACGAGTGCGCAATCGATGTGACGGTAAGCGAACTGGGTGTAGGTCACCTTGTTGGGCACCCCGTGGACAGGCAGCGTTACCGGCTTGTTAGTTTTCAGGCGGATTACCCATTCGACGCGGTTACTTGGCGACCCGGCGAAGAAACGCTGAAACCGCCTGAGCCCGACCAAATCACCGTTACATCGGCCTGCAATAGCGTTGTCTTCTCATCGGTGGTCGGTCTTGGCTTTATCAACGCAAATGAAATTTCCGATTGTTTAGTCGATCCTCGTGGAGAGTTCACTAACATTCAGCTCACCAGCCATCCGGTCTATGATCCGAAAAAGCGAATTCCCCGCGGCGATTGGTGAATACTGCAGTCTGAATTAACAATATTAACCATATGATTGAATCGATCTATCATTTATTCCAAAAATAAGGCTATGACTATCAATTCATAAAAAAGACCTCTTTGACAACAATTTTTTCCGGCGCCTATCATCCAGCCTCATCCTGAATATACAAACAATCATAACGGGGCCAAGCCGCATAAAAAGAGAGAGGATTTATGACCGACGGACCAAAAAAACGAAAAAAAGTTACTATTCGAGAACTGCAGCGGAAGATGCACGATGACGAACAAATCGTGCAAATGGCGATTTACGACTATCGTAGCGCCGTTATTGCTGACCGTTTAGGCATCGATATTCTTTGCGTCTCCGACACCGGCGGCATGATCCTATTTGGGCATAAAAGTACCGTTACAGTGACTTTCGATGAAGTCATGATGATGGCTAAAGCTATCGATCGTGGCAGCTCGGCTGGTTTGCGTATGGTTGACATGCCGTACTGGAGTTTTCATGTCTCGCCGGAACAAGCCGTGGAAAATGCCGGACGTTTTGTCGCCGAAGCGAATGCTGAAGTCATGAAGTGTGAAGGCAACCAACATCACGCCAAAAATATCGAAGCCATTGTTAAAGCGGGTATCCCAGTGCAAGGCCACATCGGCATTACGCCCATGCGCATGCCGCAACTCGGCGGTTTCATCGCTCAAGGCAAAACGGCAGATCGTGCTAAAGAACTAGTAGACGATGCCTGGGCCATGGTCGATGCGGGGTGTTTTTCCATCATGTGTGAAGTGACCACGGAAGAAGTTTGCCAATATCTCACTGAAACCTTACCGGTTCCGGTCATCAGCTTAGGCGCTGGCAACAAGGCTCATGGCGTGCACATTATTACGTCCGACTTGTTCCATCTTTACGAAGAACATACGCCGCGTCATTCGAAAATCTACACCGACTTGATACCCATTATGGAAGATGTGTTCAGCCGTTATCGCGATGAAGTGCGTGAGCGCGTTTATCCGGGTACGGAACACACTATATATATGAAAGATGACGAATTGAAAAAATTTTCCGATCAAATGAAATGGGACTCAAAAAAATGAGATATCAAAATATAAGTCTGCCAAGGAGACAGATTGGAATTCAAATCTTTGCGCTATGAACACAGAATCGCTTATAGCCTGCTACACAGTTAGACCACCGAAACATTTCAGTAAATTTAATCAGGAGAGTAGATATGCCAGCCAGAAACCATAAACAGTGGACTTCCACCCCCGGATTAGAACTTGGGGAGTGGGTTGATAGTCGTATTTATTCGGACGAAGAAATTTTCGAGGAAGAACTTGAAAAGATATGGAAAAAAGCCTGGATTCCACTTTGTCACGAATCGGAACTTCCTGAACCGTATGATTTTCGCACCGCGATCATTGCGCGAGAGCCGATCATTATTGTGCGAGGACCAGACAAAAAAGTTCGCGCTTTCCTTAACGTCTGCCCACACCGAGGTATGGCGATCGAACGTCGACCTGCGGGCAGTTTCGCACCGGCTCAACCGTCGGGGAATCCCAAGCATATGACCTGCATGTTCCACGCCTGGCAATTCGACATGAAGGGCAATTGTGTCGACATTCCACGGGAGAAAGAGGGCTATCAGGATCGCCTCGATAAATCGAAGCAAGGTCTGCGGCAGCTGCGTTGCGAAACAAAATACGGTGGTTTTATTTGGGTTTGCCTCGATGACCAGACACCATTCAATGTCGAAAGCTGGACTGCAGGTGCTATGGACTGCGTTAAAGACTCACTCGATGAGGAGCCTCTCGAAATTATTCATTATCACAAAGCAATCATCGATTGTAATTACAAGCTATGGCATGACACCAACAGCGAGTTTTATCACGACTATATGCACTACCATAACCGCATTACCGGCTTCGATGACGGCTATTTCGCACGTGAATGCTCAGCCTTCGATAATGGCCACGTCAACGTCGGCACTTTCTCGGTCAACTATGAAGAGTACGGCGTAGCCGAAGATAGTGACCGTGGATCGCTATCCTTCCCACACCTGCCACCAAACAACTGGTATATGGTCGATATGTTTCCCGGCGTTAACATCAACCTCCGCGGGTCAGCCGTAAGAGCGGACCTCATGACACCCTTGAGCGCTAACAAGGTGATGATCGAGTTCCGGGGCTTCGGTCTAAAGAGTGATTCACCTGAGGATCGAGCTCATCGGATTAACCAGCACAACACGATCTGGGGACCCTTCGGTCGTAACCTGCATGAAGATCTTGTCGGCATAGCTGGACAGGGTGTGACTATGATGCCGAAATCCGAACCCCGTCGAGTTTTGCACGGTCGTCATGAAGGCTGCTATATCCACGATGAAGTCGGCATGCGTCACTACTACGACACGTGGGGCAAATGGATGGATCGGCTTCCAAGCGATCCGATGCAAAAATACAAGCCAGGCAAAGTTGTTGGTCCAGAGATGCCGCCGGCCAAGGGTTTATCTACGTTTCCCGGTAAAGCTGAAGCAGCGTAAAATCTGGCTGTGTGAACCTGTCAGCGTGAAAAGGAATCCGGATTAATTGGCGGCTCATGTCTTTAGGCCATGTAGAACATCCAATTAACCCGCTTTCCATGGCCCCAATTGCTTAATCTTGATTGTCAATCAATTGACAAAACTATTTCAAAGAAGTCTTATAGGAGATGCCTCATGAGTGCAAATCACCACCAAACAAGAACCCTTATCCGAGAAGAGATTTACAAAGCCTGTCAAAATCTCGACGATCAGCAATGGGATGACTGGCTCGATCAGTGTGATGATAATTTCGAGTACAAGGTTACTACCTACAGCCCTGAAGTCCGCAAAGATTTAACCTATCTACGACTGGACTACAAGGAGTTGAAACCCTACTTCGCTTTATTGCCGAAACATAACTCAGATCATTCACCGATTCGCCGTCACGCCACCGTTTATTCTGTCACTGTTGCCGAAGATGAGAAGTCAGCAGAAGCAGTAACTTCATTTCTAGTAACCCAGGAAATGTTCGACGGTATCAATGCTCCACTGGATTCCGGTGAAAACAGACTCTATCTGGTTGGAAAATATAACGATAAGTTCAAGATTGATGGTGACAAGGTGACCTTTACCGAACGCGAGGCACGGGTGTTTACGCGCCGTTTAGACAAAGGATCACACTGGGTCATTTAATGATCATCTCCAATTAGAGTTGTCAGGTTTTCTACCCATAAACTTGTACATGCTCATTCCCAGCAGCATTTTGCGAGAGTTCGTAACCCCCGACATCGAATTTACTCGAAGTACAACAAAAAAAGGATATAGATATTGACCTGGAAAAAAATTTGTAAAGTTACTGAGGTTTCGGTGGACTCACTAAAAAAGTTTGAGGTAGATGGCATAGAAATAGTGATTGCAAATTTTGGAGAGGGTTATCGCGCATTCCCTCCGAGATGCCCTCATATGGAAGAACCTCTTTGCGAATCAGGCATGTTGATAGACGGAACACTGACCTGTTCAAAGCATCTTTGGCAGTGGAATATGAAGACTGGAGAAATGTTCGGAATGACGGAAAGAGAGCTGTTGTTCTACGACGTCAAACAGGATGGTGACGATGTTTACGCTCACGTCGAGCAAGAGCTTATCTATGAGGATGATGAGCCAGAAGAAGACGATCAAGACGAAGAAGATTTTTTCAATGCCGACTAGCACTTATACCGACGAGTAAAATTCAAATCGTTGAAGATTCAAGATAGAGTATCCATAACGGACGTGATAAACGAACTCTTGACTATTCTTCAAAAGAAAACATTTTATTTCGTGTGGCGACTTTGTGTTGCATACCGTTTCATCGTAGTGATCGATCATAACCAATGAAGATCCAGGTTAACGCCAGAAACCGCGCCCATAATTTTGATGGCGTTAGTGGCGACAAAATCCTTAGCCTTGGTTTAAGCAACGCTATCGATTTACCTTATGAATGTGGAAGCGGGACCTGTGGTACTTGCATAGCGCGCCTAGTGTCCGGGCAAATTACAGATCAGTGGCCGGAAGCCCCCGGAAGAAAGTATCTGAAGCCCAAAAAAAGTGAGTTTCTGATGTGCCAGTGTGTCGCAGAAACTGATGTGGTGATCGAAGTCGAGAATTATGTCCACACCATGGAGGCTGGCGCCTGTGTGCCTTCTGCTAGACGTGGTCACGTTAAAACCGCCAAGCTTCTAACGCCTGACGTGATGTTTCTTCAGATATCATTGGACCAGGCACTCGATTTTGATGCTGGCCAATTTGTATTGGTTCAATTTCCTGAGGTGGTGGGTTTTCGTGGCTGGTCTATGGTGAACTACAAACGCCACGCCGAAATGCTCGATTTTGTTGTCAAAAAAAAACCAGGGGGGAATCTGTCTGAATGGATTTTCAGCAATAGCTGCAAAGGTGTAGAAGTTGAACTTTTTGGAGCGTTAGGACGGGCGACTTTTTATCCGAGCCTATCAAAGAATATTCTTTGTATCGCCGGCGGCAGTGGTATCGCGGGAATGATGTCTATTCTCTCTCGGGCAGCTCAGGATGGCTATTTTACACAAAATACTGGGGATATCTTTTTCGGTGTGAATACGATGAAAGACGCATTCTTTCTCGATGAGCTTTCGGATTTTCGTACTCGCTGCGGGGAAAATCTAAATATAGTCATTGCCTTATCGGAAGAGGATGCGTCGGTATCGGCTAAGAATGACTATCCACAATTGGTATTCGACCGGGGTTATGTGCATGAAGTAGCTGGTCGTTGTATGGAGAACCGCTATGGAAATGTCAGAGCCTATATTGCCGGCCCGGAACCCGTTGTCAACGGATCCATAGGCATGCTGCTACGGGCAAAAGTAACTACTGATAATATTCGCTACGACAAATTCAGCTAGTAACAGTTCTATGAATAAAAATAGAGGCCATTTGCAAACTGGAAGATATCCCCGCCAACGGAATGAGGGAATTTTACACTGAAGAAGGGTTAAAAGTGCTAATCGCCAACTTCAACGGAGACTATTATGCCTATGGGGGGTTGTGTCCCCATCAGGGAACTTGCCTGGCAGAGGGGTTTTATAACGGGGCGGTACTCACCTGTCACAAGCATTTGTGGCAATGGGATATCACAACTGGAAAAGCAATTGGTCTCGCCGAAACCCCACTGGAGCCTTACCTGGTTGAAATAGAAGACGGAGAGATATTTGTGCAACAAGCCGGCTTGCTGAAAATAGCGCAACTGTTTTCGGATATTTCCGGTAATACACGCGAACGGCTCGAACAACTTACACGCCGCGAGGAGCATGAGGGCGGTAGTATTCTTTATAACATCCGTGATCGCACTGATGATCTCTACATTCTCGAATCAGGTCGAGTTGAATTTCAAATAGGCCGGGATGACCACGCCAGCGTCGCTGGTTTCATACTACGTAAGGGTGAGGTGTTTGGATGGGCTGCACTCCTTGAACACCAACCTATGCGCATCGCAAAAGCTGTCTGCGTGGAAAAATCGGCACTAGTTCGTCTAAATGGCGAAGAAGTCATAAAAGTACTTGAATCCGACCCTGCCTCCGGTTATCTGGTGATGCGCCAACTTACGACCCTGATAACCAAACATTTAACCTCGTCCGGCGAGCAGTAAGCCCACTATCAAAGTGTTTAGTTTTAATACTAACAAACTTGCGGGTCTACCTGAATTTTGCAAGATGGGGGAACCGGACGCTTGTAATATACTCCGCCTGTGGATATGTCAATTCCAATGAAGTCCTCTAATGATTGAATGGAACAATAACAGCAGTGTTCAGACAATTTGTAAGAATCGATGTGAGCAAGCCGCATCTTAAAAAACCTTTGAGTCCATGTATTGTCAGAGTTTAAACATGATAGCAATGAGTAGTAGCTTTCACGCTGGAAAAAGTATAGAGACAGTCGGTTTTAGGGGATGTATCAAACCCATCGAGCGGCCTACGGACGTGGTTAACGCCGGGTTGAACTCCGAGTTCAGCGCACAATGGTTGATTGAAGAATGATTACGCTCAAGCCAAATTCGCCGTGACAATTATCGTCAAGCGGTAAAATTAACTGTGTTTGTTGCATACTGCTCCGAAGTATTTTGATAGATCGAACCAATCAAATCATTGAATTGAATGATTTTACAAATGACGCGGATTCGGTTGATATAATCCGTCTAGCGATGATGTCACACATAAGAATGAATTCTGTTTCAATTCGCTAGTTGTCAAAAACCAAGCTAGAGAGGAGATCATATAATGTTTAAGAAGAATTCCCGCTCGATAACTTCAGCTGCTGCTGGATTGACTGCGTTAATTTTCGCTGTAGCACAACCCGCGATAGCGGAAGTTGATTTCGGTAGCGAAGGCGAAGCTGTCAATCTGGTAATAGGGTACCAACCGTACTACACCGAATCATGGTCTGGGGTAATCAACAACGGCAAGCAACTATGGAAAAATTATCTGCCGGAAGGATCCACTGCCGAGTTCCAGATCGGTCTGCAAGGCTCGGTGATCGTAAACGCGATGACCGGTGAAAAGCAACATATCGGTTACATGGGCGATATGCCCGCTATCGCCTCAACGTTCAGAAACATTAAAGAACGTGGGGGAACGGACATTCGCATCGTGTCGGTACTCGGAACATCGAAGCAACAGTGTAATATCTTTCTGGTGCGTAACGACGCTCCCGAATTCGCTAACGGAAGCGAAGCCGTAAAGTGGATGGATGGCAAAGTCACCTCCGCTCCACACGGTGCATGTACTGACCGGTTCGCACGTTTGGCGTTTCAACAAGCCGGGATCGAACCGAAAAGTTATCTCAATCAAAATATTGAAGTTATCACGACAAACTTCCGCGCAGGAAAACTCGATGCCGCGGCTATCTGGGAACCCACAGCTTCCAAAATCGTAAAAGCTGGCATCGCACGCCGTGGCGCCAGCGGTGAAGATTTTGATGCATTGGACGGTGGCTTCATGGTGATGTTAAACGACTTGATTCAACAACGGCCGGACGTGCATAAAGCATGGCTGGAAGCGGAATTGGACGCTCAGTTGTTCATGGCCGACCCAGCAAACGCTGATGCAGTGGCAGAAATGGCGGCAGCCCAAACCGAGAAAATCGACACGGAAGTATTGAAACATTCATTGTATGGCGGTTGGCCGGCCAATCAAGGCGGTGGTGAAGTCAAAGTTCAATTGGACTTCGTTATTAACGACCGTGTGCAAAGTCTACTTAATGACGCAACCGCGTTTTTGTACAGCTTACCGAAGAAACCCGCAGCCGCAGCTTCAGTACGTGAAGAAGCCATTATGGACGGCGTTGCACGGCGAATTCTGGAAGAACGTGGACTGTCCAGCCCACTAGGTGTAGTTAAGGCTCAATAACGGGAAGATGTTGAATCGTTAGGTAGTAACAAGTACACGCGGGTTATTATTACGAAAGCGTGACTTGCCAAGGTGCATTCGAAGGGGGCGCGTATCGTCCCCTTCTTTCATCGCGTAGTTTCTTGAATACAGAATCGGTAACCTGGGGTTTTATGTCCATTTTCGCAGTCGCCTTCAATCCATGAGCGAACAATCAAGCAATCCGGCCATGACAAATTCCACCAAAGTGGAATTTACTGCCAGCCAAATGTTCTGGTCGCGATTTAAAAAACGCCTGGGTACTTCCTCGCCATATCTGTTAGTGGGCGGCATAGCGCTGTGGTTGTTCCTATGGTGGACCGCCTCAGAGTGGCTATTGTTACCGCGTTTCGAAAAAATGCCCGGCCCCGTTGCAGTGTTGAAAGAGTTCTTCTCTCCCGAACCCTTTACCGGTATATCCATCTTTACTCAGGAACTTTACGAACACATCTGGGCGAGTTGTCGACGCATTTTTATCGCATTCGGCATCGCTACCTGTGTCGGGGTACCATTGGGGTTATTTATGGGTTGGTCACAAAAGTTTCGCGACTACACGTTTCCTATACTGGAAGTGTTACGGCCAATCCCAATTCTGGCTTGGGTACCACTCGCTATCTTGATGTTTGCCGGTTTCGAAGGCCCGGTGATTTTTCTCGCCACTCTAGCATCACTATTCGTGACCACACTAAACACAATGCTAGGTGTGGATTCAATCGACGAATCTTATTTTCGTGCGGCTGGTTGTCTTGGCTCGAAACCCAAAGACATTTTTTTTAATGTCGTCGTTCCCGGCGCCCTGCCATTTATTTTTACTGGATTGCAAATCAGTATTGGTGTCGCATGGTTCTCCCTGGTAGCCGCAGAGATGGTGTCAGGTGATTACGGACTCGGTTATCTGATACTCGATGCCTACATGAATAATGTCAGCGTACCCATGGTCATTGGCATGATTACACTGGGATTTGTTGGGTGGATCACATCGGTCATCGTGCGCACTATCGGCAATCGCCTGATGCAATGGCGCACCCGTGCACTTGCGGCGGAGCAACGCTAATGGACGCCAAAGTGACGAGTGGCACTGCTACAAAAGGTGCGATCAGCATTCGCAACGTAACCAAGATTTACGACCCGGAAGGTGTCAATGTTTTAGCGGTCGATAATTGCTCGCTGGAAATCGCTGCAGGTGAAGTGTGCATGATTGTTGGGCCATCGGGTTGTGGTAAAACCACGTTACTCAATGCAATTGCGGGATTTCACTCCATCACCTTAGGCGAGATTCTCCTCGATGGAGAAGTATTGTGCGGCGAGCATAAACCCCTGGCCGAACAAGGAGCGGATAGAGTCGTCGTATTTCAAAACGGTGCATTGTTTCCGTGGAAAACTCTCGCTGACAACGTCGCCTACGGGCCGATGGTACAAGGCGTGCTAAGCAAATCGGAAGCGCGCGAGAAGGCTTATCACATGTTAGCGGAAGCGGGACTCTCCGATGTTGGCGACAAGTACCCTGGTGAAGTATCGTCAGGGATGGCGCGCCGTGCCGAGATTGTGCGCGCACTGATAAATGATCCTAAAGTATTGTTGCTGGATGAACCTTATCGTGCAATGGACGCCTTAACTAAATCCATCATGCATGAATCATTATTAGAAATGTATGATCGCACTAAGGTCACGATTTTCTTTATCACCCACGATTTGGAAGAAGCGATATTTCTAGGTGACCGCGTTGTAGTCATGACAACTCGTCCGTGCAAATCGAAGAAAATCGTTGATGTCAAAATCCCTCGTCCGCGAGATTTTCACACGCTATCATCGGAAGAATTTCGCTTATTGCTCGAAGAAACCAGCGAAGCCGTGCATGAGGAAGCGATAAAAGCCTTTGAAGCGGGCGAAAGGGAAATGGCCTAGCAAGACAAAAACTAATAGATGTAAAAAGACCAAATATAATTTTACAATGGCAATTGCGGCAGCACAAAGCGCTCACGATTCAACGGCAAAACTACGTCGTACGCGTTGGCAAAAACTGCGACAGAATAAAAAGTTATGGCGCGGCCTAACAGCGGGCGCTGTCCTTTTGGCGTTGTGGGAAATCGGTTCTCGTTGGGACGAATGGTTTGAATATACCCTGCCCTTCATCGGTTTGATTCCAGCGCCGACTGCGGTACTCAAAGCATGGGCTGAAGTCATACCTCTGTGGGGTTACTGGGAAAGCTGGTACTTGAGCTTTAAACGAGTCTTGTTTGGTTTCATTGCCGCGCAACTAATCGGTATACCCTTCGGGCTATTCCTGGCAGTTAATCGCTACTTTAGAGAATTATTTTTTCCACCGTTTGAAATTCTTCGACCAATTCCTCCACTTGCATGGGTTCCGGCGTCGCTCATTTTCTGGCCAACTAACGAGATGTCGATTGCCTTTGTCACATTCCTCGGTGCATTTTTTACTATTGTCATCAACGTACTCGGCGGTGCGCGTAATATCGATATACGACTCATGCGGGCAGCACAATCCATGGGTGCAACCAAGTGGACATTGTTCTGGAAGATTGTTTTGCCCGGAACCTTACCCTCAATCTTTACCGGAGCAGCGGTCGGTATGGGCATCACATGGGAAGTGGTGTTAGCTGCAGAAATGATTTCAGGTGGTGGTACACAAGGCGGTGGCGGCCTCGGCTTTTTTATCTGGAACTCTTACATGGGTGGTTCACTGGAACAAATCGTTGTCGGAATGATTAGCATCGGTATCGCCGGCTACCTTTCCAGTAGCCTTATCCGTTGGTTGGGTGATCGCTCCATGCCCTGGCGCAAACTTTTCTAGGACGAATATCTATATTCAACATGAACAGTAATATCGGACACGTCGTACTGAAAAACGTCAACAAAGGTTATGGCGAAGAGTGGGACTGGGCTGACGTCATATTCGATATGACTATGGATTTACCGGCGGGAAAACTCACCGCTATTGTCGGACCTTCCGGCTGCGGTAAATCAACACTGGTTAATCTGATAGCCGGGTTTGAGCAAGCTGATTCGGGTGAAATCACCATTGATGGTGAGCCAATAACCGGACCCTCGAAAGACCGTATTGTTGTGTTCCAGGAAACCGCATTAATGCCGTGGTTAACAACTTACCAAAACACGGTATTTGGTCCCAAAATTCGCGGTGATATGAGCGATTCCGAAATTCAGTCCGAAGCAAATCGTTTGCTCGAGAAAGTAGGCCTCACCGATTTTAAAGAAAAATATCCCATACAACTTTCCGGTGGCATGCAACGACGTGCTGAACTCGCGCGCGCGTTAATGAACAAGCCCAAAGTCTTGATTATGGACGAACCCTTCCGTGGATTGGACGCCATGACGCGGGAATTGATGCAGGAATTTTTTCTGCGCTTATTCGAAGAGACCGGCACGACGAATTTATTTGTTACCTCAGAAATTGAAGAAGCGGTGTTTCTAGCCGATCGTTTGATCATTTTGTCTAATACACCAACTAGTGTGAAAGAACTTCTTACTATCGACCTGCCCCGTCCGCGAGAACCCGGCACGATGGGAACACAACAGGCTTTTGAATACAAAAAACAAGCGCTGGAAATCCTGCATGAAGAAGCCATGAAAAGTTTCACCACACAAACTGCTTCCGAAAGACAGGCAATGCAAGCTGCAATGAATCGTAGCTAATAAGATACCGCCCTATCTCTCCGGGGAAACTCATACTAAAACCGGAGACCCCACTGGACCTACAATCATGGATTTGCTCGACTCCCTGATTCAACGCCCGGTTTTCATCACCCTCGCAATATCTGGCGCCATACTCGCCACTGTCGGCAACATTACGTTGCAACGCGCGTCGCAACGATATAAAAGCACCGGAAAATTTATTTTGCGCTTGGGCTACGCACTCGCCTGGTGTAGTGTTGCGATTTTTATTATTGCCGGTTTTCGTGCTTAATCAACGAATGTCAGCCATAACACCCTTTATCGAAGTCGACAATCTGACCATGCAATTCGACGACCGTAAAGCGCTGAATAATATTTCGTTTAACGTACCGCAAAGCAGCATTACCGGCCTACTCGGTCCCAATGGCGCAGGCAAGTCCACAACCATGAGAATACTTTCCGGTTGTTTATTACCTAGTGAAGGTGATGCGCGAATTTGCGGCATCGATGTGGTGAAGTCCCGACGCGAAGCGCAAAGTTGTTTAGGCTATTTACCGGAAGCGGCCAGTGGATTTGGTAATTTAACCATCGCGGAATTTTTACGCTTTTGCGGTGAGGCTCGTGGCATCACAGAAGAAGGACTTACTAATCGCCTGTACGAACTCTGCGAGCAAGTGTCTCTCACAGGAGAAATTAATACGCCGTTACGTAAACTGTCAAAAGGGTGGCGGCAACGGGCATGGCTCGCACAAAGCCTGTTGCACGACCCGGCAGTATTAATACTTGATGAACCTACCGACGGATTAGATCCTAATCAAAAAGAAAACATACGCCAGCTGATTCGTGAGCGGGCGACAACCAAAGCCGTTCTCATCTCTACGCATATTCTCGAGGAAGCGGAATGGTTGTGCGATCACATTATTATTATGAAGCAAGGCGAGATAGTTACAAATCAACCGACCACGCAACTTACCGATGAAAACCATCGCCTTGAATCGTTTTTTTCCAGGGTTACACAAGATAATGAACCCACAATGAATTCTTCAGCGATTTGAAAGCAAACGAGTCATCAACTCATTCCGGCATGTCCTGGTTTGCAGCGTTTAGACATGAACTGCGAATATTTTTTTATTCGCCTTTAACCTATATTTTTCAATTTGGATTTCTATTTGCGTTATTTGTTTGTGTGTTTCTGGTTGCGGATTTCTACAACAGTGACGAAGCGAGCATCAATCTATTACTGATTTTTATCCCGTGGATCGCCATCGTCCTGGTTCCAGCGCTGGCGATGCGGGCCTGGGGTGATCCTTATGTTGATCGCAGTCATGAACTCGCATTAAGTCTGCCGCTTGGTGTTTTCAATATGGTTATAGGTAAATACTTGGCCGGGCTAGTCATACTGATCATCAGTATGACATTCACACTACCCTTTATCGCAACGGTTTATTATTTAGGCTCCCCCGACACTGGCGCCGTTATTGCCGGTTACATCGCCAGTATATTATTGCTTGCCCTGTTTTATGCTATCGCCCTGTTGTGCTCCGCTTTAGCCCGCGAGCCTATCACTGCCTTCATTAGCGGTGTATTTGTATTGCTGATTTTATTTGTATTAGGCTGGGATTCACTTGCCAGAGTGACAGGCAACTTTATTCCTGGTCATTGGTTCGATTTGATCACGGCAAGCTCGCCCAAACTGCATTACGATGCGATCGCCAGCGGCTATATTCAGGCTGGCAACGGGATTTATTTCATTTTTTCAATCTTATTATTCTTATGGTTATCAGCGATCACGCTAAATCATTCCCGTAGTGGTCGTAAAGTCGTTAGTGGCGTAGCTTTATGTACTCTCCTCGCAATACCCGCAATAGGCATTATTACGTTACTTACAGATACAAGGCTATTTCAAGTTACCGGCTTGGATTTAACGGAACAAAAAGAACACACCGTGAGCGCTGGAACACGTCGCTTGTTATCAAATCTCACCAGTGATATCACAGCCACACTTTACTGGAGCGAACATCAATCGAATATTCCTGCTTCGATCAAATCCCATGCCCGTCGTACACAACTTTTACTAGAGAAATTTTCAACGTTGTCTAACCAACGGATTACACTGAATTTTGTCGACCCACAGCCCGACACTGACGAAGAGATCGACGCGTTACAAAACAGCATACAACGTATTCCCATGTCATCCGGCGATAGTTTCTTCCTCGGTGCGATTCTCTCGACTGAGCAGAAAACCCACCGTATTCCCTACTTTGATATTCGTCGCGATCGCCTGCTGGAACAAGATCTCGCAACTGCACTAAACAGCCTTACACGCGAATACATTCCCACAATGGGGATCATTACTCCGATGCTTGCGCCTAGCGCTCTGGAGGAGGGTCGTGAAGGGTTTGCGTTTCTTGGTGAGCTAAAAAAAGTATTTGATGTTGCGATCATCCCGTACTTCGATGATCATTTACCAGATAATCTAGATAGCCTCCTGGTCATTCAGGCTCCCGCGTTGAAACAATCTATGTTGTATGATATTGACCAATTCGTAATGCGTGGCGGCGGATTAATCGTATTGATCGATCCACACGTTCGATTCGATCAAGCTCTTAACCGCTTTACTTTTGCGCCGTCACAAGAAATAGACGAAATATCCGATTTACTACTCGCTTACGGAATCGAGTATGACGCCAAACACGTTATCGGTGACAATCAGCTTGCCTCACCGATTATAGACGCCGAACAGAATCAAATGAGTTATCCATACTGGATGCGGTTCAAACCCGAGCAATTGTCAGACGCTCACCAGACTACCAGTGGATTAAATGAAATTTTTCTGGTCGACCCTGGTTCTTTCAAATCCAGTGGCCGCCATAAAACGCTTATAAACACAACTGACGAAGCAGGCGCCTTTAATCGTGCACACTACGCGTCCTCCGAGTCCGACAAATTAGCGTTGAAATTTCAACCAGACAACCAAATCAGGTCGCTTGCAGTTTCCACTAAGCAAAAACTACAGAGTGCCTACAAAGAGAGGCTAGATTCACCCAAAACTCATTTAATCGAATCCACAGGCCGCGCAAATGTATTCGCCATAGCGGATACCGACTGGATACTCGACCCCTTCGCATTGCAAACGACAGAACTTGACGGACAAACGATTACACGACCACTCAATGACAATATAACTTTCTTGTTCAATCTTATCGAATATGCCAGTGAGGGCAAATTGCTCAATAATATTCGCAGTCGTAGTCGTTTAAATCGCCCATTTACCCGGGTAGCGGGTTTATTCAAACACGCAGAACAACAATATAGAAACCAGGAAAAAGAACTGAACGAAAAAGCACAAAAACTGGAAGGCTATCTCGACGAAGTCGTAAAAGTCTCCGGGGTGGAACGACTAGAACAATTACCGGAAAATCTGGAACAACAAGCCTTGTCGTTACGAGATGAATTAATTTCTACCCGTCGCGAATTACGTAATATTCGCCGACAAATTCGAGAAAACGTCGACGCACTCGGTCTACGTATACGTCTGTTTAACCTTGTATCTACCCCACTATTAATCGCACTCCTTATCATCACGGTGTTCACTTGGCGGCGTGCGCACAAATTCAATCCCGCCTCACATCGTTGAGCACAAGCGAGTAAGTTAAAGAATGTAGCACAGTTGCGAACCGACAGCACGCAACGTGTTGTGCCGCAATTTTACAACTTTTGGTAAGCGCTACAGGTATGTCTTAATACTCATATCTCGATTGATGCGACTCATTCCTCTCTACAACTTACCCATGTCGTACATTACGCTCTTGGAATACCAATTACGTTTAATCCATGCAATTTTGTAACTAGCTTATCAAAATCCAACGCGGTAAGTGCAGCTGTCAAGTCTTGCTCGAAAAAAACATCGTAGTTGTGCTCCTTCAAAAAATGGAAAATATGTGAAGGTGTCGTAATTCCCCAATCGATCACTTCTACTATTACAAAAGGTCGTATTTCTCGCAGCAAATTCGTGGCCCCAAGCAACACGTTGTAGTCCCAACCATCCACATCAACTTTTAACAACTTAATCGAGTAATTCTGCTGTGCAATAAATTGATCCAATGTAGTCGAATCAACCACTTCACTCGTAACTTGCTCTTTTTTCGGATCACCAAGAACAATGCTTGCCGATTGACTACCCGTCATTAATGTTTGGGGTGAGTTATCGCATCCAACAGCAAGTTTATAGGTCGAAATGTTTTTCAGGCCGTTTAATGCGATGTTTTGCTCTAGCTGCCCGTAAAACTTCGATGATGGCTCGAAGGCGAATACATGCCCTTTTGAACCCACGAGTCGTGAGCAAATCAACGTGTAATAGCCGATATTGGCGCCTATATCGATAACTTTGTCACCATCCTTTAATACTGATTTAATAAAATTGGATACAAACAGTTCAAAGGTATTAAAGTAATAACACTCCCGCTGCAACCAGATGTCTAGGTTCAAATTTAGTTTAATTGCGCGAGTGCCTTTGATAGGAATGGTTCCAACCTTGTTTGAACGTCGTCCATTCCGAGCCCTCTCTACCCACAGTACAATTCTTCGATATAACCTACGCTTGGGCGAAAATGGTAATAATTTATAACCGTGAACCCAGTCTTCCAGGCTCATACGGCCCAATCCAGTTTAGCGTCCACTAAAGTTTTAGATTGGTTTCAAGCAAAAAACGCAGAGAGAAAGCGAATCAAACACTCTTCTGTGTTGGTGGTTTAGTTGACGCGGGAGTTGCGCGCTCCATAGACCAGCCGCGCAGTTGATTGACCTGTTCGTTCATGGTTTTTGACAACGGCACCACTCTGCCGGTGTTACGGGTGATGTCACGTTCGTTAAAAGGCCGGTTCTCATCGAATGCGTCGATACGGGCGGCTTTAAACCACTTGTTCAATTTCCGCACCCGACCATCCCTGCGTCACCATGCCGAGAATTTTTAAATCAAATTCTTCTACGTTGCCGCCGTTGGCTTCGATATGAATGCGGAAAATATCCTGACGTTCTTCTTCCCAGGGCAGGTCAACAAAGAATACCTGGTCAAAACGCCCTTTGCGAATCATTTCCGCCGGTAGTTTATTGATTCGGTTTGCAGTCGCGGCAACAAATACATTGGGCGGTTTTTCCTGCATCCAGGTGAGAAAGCTGGTGAAGATATTGACATTGCCGCCACTGCCCGAGGCGTTGTCGTCATAGCCAAAACTATTTTCGATTTCATCAATCCACAACACCACCGGCGCGATGTTCTCCGCCACCCGGGTGGCGCGTTCAAAAGCAAACTCTGGCGGGCCATAAACACCGGATAAAATTAAATTCATATCCAACCGGATCAGTTGTAAATCCCATGCCGCAGCAATAGTTTTTGCTGCCAGACTCTTTCCACAACCGCTGACGCCCATGAACAACACGCCGGACGGCATGGGAATACCGGCGTCGTGCGCCTCTTTCGTCAATAACTTGCCGCGCGCCCGCACCCATTCTTTCAGTTTTTGCAGTCCTCCGATACTGTCAATATCAAAACCGCGCGGCATGACTTTCAAGCAGCTTTCCTTTAGCAATACCTGGGATTTTTCTTCGAATATTTCACCTAACGCAACATCCAGTTCAAACTTGCCTTCATTCATCAACCGCAGGAACAAATGACGGATCTCGTTAAATGAAAGTCCACGCAGACTTTGCGCGCACTTGCTTATCCAGTTTTCGTCAACCGGCGTTTCCAGTGTAGCGGATTCCATCAGGCGCGACAGGTAGTTGTAAATTTCATCCTCAGACGGCAATTCCAACTCGACCAAATAAACTTCTTTTTTTAGCTCTTCCGGCATGTTCAATACCGGGTGAGACAACACCAGGAAACTGTTCCGTGCAGCCATTTGATGATAAAAATCACGCAAAACACGCACCAACGCTTGATTGTCCTCAAAGTAAGCCGGCAAGTCCTTCATTAGATAAACGGCATCGGTCTGACGCGCGACAATGTGATTCACAGCGTTGATGGGATCATGCAGATTGTCGCCTTCAGGTTGCTCGAAATCGAATCCACGCGATGCCGTCCAGGTTACCAGTTTACGTTCATCGCCATAGTGGTCTGACGACACAGCTCGCAACATTTGCTCGACCCGCTCCTCCTCCGCACTGACGACATAAATGATGGGATAGTGCGATGCAATCGCCTTTGCCATTTTTCGGGAAGCGGATTGATCTTGTTGCGCTACAGTCACGATGGAATACTCCGGGGTTCAAATTATCGATAATCACAATCGATGGATTGTGGCATGATTCGTTAGTCTGGCACACCCTGCCACAACATTTCATAGCCGATTTCATAGGTTTCTTCGCAATATTCCAAAAGCCCGCTAAATCGTTCTTTGAATGCACTATCGGCGTGGGACTTTTCGTGTTGATCAAACGACTGCCAGTAAGTCACGATAGCCATGTGGTCGTCCGTCGACTTTTCCGCATCGAATGAACCTTCATCGGACAGAAACCCGGTGTACTTGAAAACCTGCCCGGCAATAAAACCGCCCTCGTCGTTTCCATAAGTATTTTTCACCACGTTACACATCTCACCTACCGCTAGCTCGACATCATCCGCGGAAATGCCTTCCTTAAGTTTGACAACGTTAAACAACATGACACAGCCGTAGGGAATCTCTATTGCATTAAACATGCGATCTACTCCTTAAAAAATGAATGTATCCGAAACAGGTTGGTATTTAACGACTGGCGCTTAATTTACATCAACTGTAAGTCGCAATCACTTTTACCACTTTGCGCTCGCCGTTAAGTTCAAAATACTCCGTCGAATGTCCGCCCCTGGCATTCTTGTAATATAACGTGAAACCGCGCACTCCCAGCAAAACCTGCACCAGCTCGAATTTCAACTTCGGATTAGCGGTCAAACCTATTGCCACATATTCTCTCAGTTTTTCCTTAGTGGTGATTGTGCCTGTCACATCGTCATAGCGCTCAACGACCAACGGCGACACGTACTCGATTTCATCCGCATAGTGGGACATTATTTCATCCAGGTCATGCGAGTTCCACGCATCAATCCATTCCCGCGCAAACTTCTCCGGGAAGGTTTTATCCACGAACACCAGTACTCTTTTGATAGTTCGCCACAATTGCCGCCAGTGCAGCAGAGGCTAACCGCGCTTGCGGCGGATCAGCCCGGCTGGTAAGCATGATGGGGACCTTCGCACCCAACACCAGACCCGCCGCGCAGGCGCTGCACAGATAAACCATGGCCTTGAACAACGAATTGCCGGTTTCAATATTAGGCACGATAACGATATCCGCATTACCCGCTACCGGATGCGTAACGCCCTTGGCTTTCGCGGCCTCAGGCGAGATGATGTTATCAAAAGCCAGCGGTCCGAAAACCTGTGCCGCGAGATTTTGTTGATTCGCCCACGCTACCAGTTCAGCGCATTCCTGCGTTACGGGCATGGCATCCAATACTTCCTCAGACGCTGCCAGCAGAGCAACTTTAGGATTTGTATTACCTAAAGCATGGGCAACATCGATTGCATTTAAAATAATTTCGGTTTTCGTTTTGAAATCCGGCGCCACATTCACTGCCGCATCCGAAATCAGAAGCGTTTTATCGCTACCCGGCACTGTCATGTGAAACACATGGGTAAAACGCCGGTCAGTGCGTAAGCCTGCTTCCTTATCGATGAGCGCGCGCATGAAAACATCGGTATGTACGTGACCTTTCATTACCGCCGTTACTTCGCCGCGTTTCGCCAGTTGCGCGCCATGCGATGCCGCTTCCGTTTCATCCGCAGCATGTACTACGTTTTTATCGCTTAACTCCCACTCCAGCTCGTTGGCTAGTTTTCCGATCGCAACGGTATCGCCAACTAGAACAGGTAACGCGATGCCATGATCGACCGCGAGCTTGATGCTTTCCATCACCACTCTGGAACCTGCATTCACGACAGCAATTCGGGCCGGCTCGATTGCCGCGCATTTTTCTAGTAAGTAAGACGGGCATTCAAACGTTTTTCTACTTAACAAATTCAGTTCTCCACATTACAAATCATATCTACTCTCGCACGAAAAACCATCGCCCGCGTGCCAACCCGGCAACGCGGACACCAGCGGTATTGTTGAAAACAGGCGCCCACGCCCTTATATATACTGGAAACAAGCGTGTTTTGGGGGTGTGCACGCGATTTTCACATTGTTTTACAACAAGATACAATTAGCCCCTGCAACCTTTGGTAACATCGACGGACAATAATGGAAAAAAACGAACAATTCCCTATTACCCTGCGTAAAGTGATTGGAATAGCGCTGCTATTCGGTACAATCGGCATGGCCAGTTGCCAGGCATTTTTCGGGTACTAGCGCCTCTTCTGATACTAACAATAATTTTACGGCTATAAATGGATTGATTCGAAATGCCAACACCATATCGACAACAAACGCGTAAACGGCCGTTTATCGGTGGCTTATTGTTGTTTATTCTGCCATTGCCGTTATTGCCGGCCGTTCTGGCGTCGTTGGCGAATGGTTCCTACATCAAGTTTGGCGTTGGCCTGGGCGCATTCGGTTTATTTATGTTGGGCGCTTATCTGGTCAGACGTGGCTTACACTATCAAGCGGAGCAAAAAAGGCGTAAATGGGCACGCTCAACCCGTGTGCCCTGGAAAGCGATTGGAGCCGCCGGCATCGGATTGGCCACGACGTTGAGCGTTCTGTTTTTAACCAGTCACAGTTTAATGGCCTCGCTATTTTTTGGCATCGGTGCGATCATCGGTTGCCTGTTAACTTACGGTGTCGATCCGCAACACAGCACCGAAGACGTTACCAGCAAATACGGTGTAACCGCCGACGAGGTGATCGAAGCGCTCGAAGAAGCCGACAAGAAAATCTCCGGTATTGAGATCGCCACAAAATCAATCCGCAATCCGGAACTGAACAGCCGTTTGTCCCGTATTACTACTAAAGCGCGCGATATACTGGGCGTTATTGAAGACGACCCAAAAGACCTGCGCAGGGCGCGCAAGTTCTTACGCACCTATCTTGATGGCGCAAAACGCGTGACGGAAGGCTACGCGAAAACACACACGCAACAACAAAATGATGTGTTGGATCAGAATTTTCGCAACGTGTTGACCACCATCGAAGATGTGTTCGGCGAACAACACGATAAACTGCTGGAAAATAACGTAATGGATCTCGACGTACAAATTGAAGTACTAGAAACGCAACTAAAACGAGAAGGCGTAGTTTAAAATTACCTGGTGATGCACACGCGTCATATTTCGAATATCAAAAAGGAGAATACCCATGTCAACGACTCAAGAAACGACCACGGCTGTAGATGATCCTGCTGTCGCGGAAGTCACCGGAAAACTATTGCAGGATGTAAAACACGATATCGTGCCTTATGACGAGGCAGAGCCTGGCGAAAGAGAGAAGATCGAAACGCTGATTAACGAAATCGATATGAGTGACAGCAACTCAATCATTTTTTTCGGCACCAAGGCCCAGGAAAAACTGACCACGCTGTCTGACAATATGCTGGAAGGAGTGCGCAACAAAGATGTGGGTCCTGCAGCCGACTCACTCAGCGATATGGTCGCCACTTTGCGTGGTTTTGGCGTTGATGAATTGGCAGAGAAACCCGGTTTTTTCGCCCGTTTATTTGGTCGTGCCAAGCCGGTTGTTAAATTTTTACAACAATACGAAGAGGTGCGCAAACAAATCGACGGCGTCACCGACAAACTGGAAGACCACAAAACCAAATTGTTAACGGATATCGCTTCGCTGGACCGGCTCTATGACGCCAACCTGGACTACTTTCACGATCTTGAACACTATATTGCTGCGGGCGAGCAGAAGTTAAAGCAACTCGATGCCGAAATTATTCCTGCAATGGAAAAAGAAACCCAGGGCGACGATGACATGCTGAAAGCGCAGGAGTTGCGCGACTTGCGCACCGCGCGTGATGATCTTGATCGTCGGGTACATGATTTGCGCTTAACCCGCCAAGTCACCATGCAGGGGTTACCCAGTATTCGTCTGGTGCAGGAAAACGACAAAGGGCTGGTGCGCAAGATTCAGTCTACTGTCGCTAACACCGTGCCATTGTGGCGCCAACAACTGGCGCAGGCAGTCACCATTTATCGCTCCGGTGAAGCCGCAAAAACAGTAAAAGACGCGACCGATCTGACCAACGATTTGCTGGAGAAAACGTCTGAAACGTTGAAGACAGCGAATCGCGAAGTGCGCGAACAAATCGAGCGCGGCGTATTTGACGTCGAAGTCGTGAAGAAAGCAAACCAGACACTGATCGAAACGATCGAAGAAAGCCTGCAAATCGCCGATGAAGGCAAACGTAAACGCGCAGAAGCCGTTATCCAACTCGAAGAGATGGAAACCCAGCTGCGCGAAAAACTGGCCGCCGCCAGCGCGCATGCCAGCGGGTCAGGCAGCGCAACAACATAGGAGTCATTCGATATGAGTTTGTGGGATAAATTAACCGGTGAATTTATTGATGTCATTGAATGGACAGATGACTCCTCCGACACCATGGTTTACCGCTATCAACGGCATGGTAACGAAATCAAGTTTGGCGCCATGCTTACCGTGCGCGAATCGCAGACAGCGGTGTTCGTCAACGAAGGACAAATAGCAGATGTCTTTCCACCCGGACTGTATCGCCTGGAAACCGCAAACCTGCCTGTACTCACCACTTTACAATCGTGGCCGCACGGTTTTCGCAGCCCGTTTAAGGCGGAAATCTATTTTCTCAGTACGCGGCAGTTTACCGATTTAAAATGGGGCACAAAAAATCCGCTCATGATGCGCGACAGCGAGTTTGGCCCGGTACGCTTACGCGCATTCGGCACTTATTCAATGCGTATCAGCGATCCAGCCGTTTTTCTGAAAGAGATCGCGGGAACAGACGGTTTTTTCACGACCTCCGAAATCAAGGATCAGTTGCGCAACATCATCGTGTCGCGTTTTTCGAATATTCTCGGCGAATCGGGCATTCCCATTCTTGACCTCGCCGCCAACTACGATGATTTAAGCGATTTTGTCACTGCACAAATCAGCCCTGAGTTCAAGGAGTACGGTCTGGGTTTAAGCAAATTTCTGGTGGAGAACATTTCCCTGCCCAAGAAAGTCGAACAGGCACTCGACACCCGTACCAGCATGGGCATTGTGGGTAACTTGCGTAACTACGCCGCCTTTCAAGCCGCCGAAGCCATGCGCGACGCGGCTAATAATCCCGCTGATGGCGGTGCTGCCGCAGGTATCGGTATGGGCATGGGATTCGCCATGGCGAAGAAATTAGGCGATGCCTTCAGTATTGCACCCGATGGGATACACGGCTCGGCCCCAGCAGACGATATGCCACCACCTATTCCGCGGATTTCGACTAAGTATTTTGTCGCCGTGCGCGGGAAACCGGAAGGACCTTATACGCTGGACGAGTTGGATGGCATGGCTTCATCGCATAAGTTAAAACCCAAATCGTTGGTGTGGCGCTCAGGGATGAAGGCGTGGAAAGCCGCAAACACCGTAGACGAACTCAAGGACATTCTGGCGGACGTACCGCCGCCATTACCGAAGAAGGCCTGATTCTGGCCGCAACGGCTGAAGACGCCGCACTCCTGGCATTTCCATGCCAGGAGTGCGGCGCGCAACTCGACTATGCGCCGGGCACCACGGAATTGTTGTGCTCATACTGCGGTCATCGCAGTGCAATTCGTCAGTCCCAAGGAGATTTGGTCGAGCACGATTATTACTCTGCGTTAAAGAATATCGATGGCCCTGACGATACGACTGTCAGCCTGACCGTTAAGTGCGAATCCTGCGCGGCTGAATTCGAATTTGACTCCAACGTGCATGCCGACGATTGCCCTTTTTGCGGCACACGAATCGTTGTTGACGGTCACGAGACTCGGCATTTCAAACCCCAGGGCTTACTGCCGTTCCGCATCAGCGCGAACCAGGCGGTTGAAGATTACCGCAACTGGTTAAAGCGCTTATGGTTCGCGCCGGGCAAACTCAAAAAGTACGCGCGCAAAGACAGCCAACTGAATGGTATGTACGTGCCTTACTGGACTTATGATTCCGATTCGCGCTCCAGCTATTCCGGTGAACGCGGAACAATCTACCAAGTAGCACAACAAGTCCGGGTTAAAGTCAACGGACGCTGGACAACGCAAACCCGCATGGTTACCAAGATTCGTTGGACACCTGTGCGTGGCAACGTCCGCCGCCGGTTTGACGATCTTCTTGTATTTGCCAGCAAATCGCTGCCACGTAACATGGCACGTGAATTGGCACCCTGGGATCTGGAAAATCTCGAACCTTATACAGAAGAATATTTGAGCGGGTTTCGCAGCGAAGTTTACCAAGTCAACCTAGAAGACGGATTCGATATCGCGCGTGAACGAATGCAAAGCGTCATTCGATCTGACGTTGCACGCGACATCGGCGGCGATCATCAACGCATTCATCGCGTGCAGACGGAGCACCGTAATATCCGGTTCAAACATATCTTGTTGCCATTCTGGATTGCCGGTTTCAGATTTCGCAACAAGACTTATCGTTTTATCGTCAACGGTCGCACGGGTGAAGTCCAGGGTGAACGTCCATACAGTATTATCAAGATTGCTTTGGCGGTTTTGTTGGGGTTGATCGCGGTATTTGTAGTATTGGGATTACTTGCAGGCGGCGAATACCAGTCCGGTGGACTCACCATACAGTCATGGCCGGATACGACCTGGCCATCATCCGGTTGGGAGTAACCACGGCGTTGCCGCCAGATAATGGCTCTATTACGTGGCACTAAACTGGACTCCTGAAATCGGCGACCCAACCCTGGGCGAATGAACTACCGTGTTCGCATACATTACATGCCCGGTTCTTTGCGGCGCCTATGCCTTCAAAATCAGCCGGAGTGGCTCTAACCCTTTAGACTCACGCGAAAAGTGGTTTTGGATTTGTTTAACGCTGCTGGTGGGTTTCTTGAGCATCAATAAACAACTCGACTTACAGTCATTGTTCACAGAAATCGGAAAGACTCTCGCCCGGCATCAGGGCTGGTACGAGAACCGGCGTCAGGTGCAACTACTCTTCATTATCAGCGTCATACTGGGTGCGACCGGTTTTATCGCGGTAATGACCGTCACCTTGTGGGATTTGAAAAAAGAAATTTTGGCTCGCCGTGCTGGGTGCGGCTTTGTTGACCGGGTTCGTCCTGATTCGCGCTTCATCGTTTCACCACTTCGATGAATTTGTCGGCTGGGAATTAACCGGGGTAAGAATGAACTGGATTATGGAACTCGGCGCAATAACAATGATTATGCTTAGCGCACTGTTTAATCTGCAACGTCTAAGAAAACCGAATTGGTATTTATTTTTTGATATAAACCGAGGAATTCACTTGGGCTATTCGTGGGACTGCCACCTGCTCCTGCAGCGCCAGCACTTCCACCATCCCTGGCGGTCGCCACTCACTCCCTTGTCAGTAGTCAAACTTGCGCGGGCAGGTACCCAGCAAAAAAGCATTCCCCGTATATTAAATAATTCACGACAATCCCAATCTAATTCTCACCAACAGCCGTGAGTATCCGGCCATAACGGCGTTCGCGAGTGCCGAACTGTTCCAGCGCCTGGGTTAAATCGCCGCCGTTAAAATCAGGCCACATTTTCTCCACGAACAGTAACTCGGCATAAGCGCATTCCCACAACAGGAAATCGCTTAGGCGTTGCTCGCCACCGGTACGAATCAACAAATCGACGGGACCCGCACCTGGCACAGAATGAATCGCCTGCTCCAACGCTGGCCAAAATTCTTCCTGCTCGATTGAGGCCTTGGTAGCCAACTGCGCGCCCGCCATGGCAATGGAGTAACGTGCGGAATAATCAACCGCTACACGCAACAACATTCTGTCCTGTTGCGCGGTTTTCGCCTCAGCATGTTCAATCGCTTTCACCAAAGAAGGTTTTAGACGATCACGCCGCCCGATCACATTCAAACGAATTCCGTTTTCGAGACAACGTGGAATTTCCTTATGTAAATATTCTTCCAGCAACGCCATCAAGACTTGAACCTCCGCCGTTGGCCGTTGCCAGTTGTCTGATGAAAACGCATACAATGTTAAAACACTGATGTCCTGTTCCGCCGCGGTTTCAGTGACCTGACGCACTGCTTTAGCGCCCTGCCGGTGCCCTGCGCTACGCGGCAAACCTCGCTGACGCGCCCAACGGCCATTTCCGTCCATAATCATCGCGACGTGCATGGCTTGTTCCTTTCTTGGTGACTTCTGTTTCATTGACATGCTCAAAGTAGTTTAAGTTAGTTTCCCCGGCTGGTTTTAATGAGCGCTTCCATGTGACTCAGGTATCGATCAAAAGCCCGCCGTCCCTTCTCTGTTAAACGATAAATCGTTTTTGGAACTCTGTTTTCAAAGGTCTTTTTTATAGCGATATATTTCGCCTCTTCCAGCTTGCGCGCATGCGTGCTCAAATTACCGTCGCTGGTTTTCAATAATTCTTTCAAAGCGCCAAAACTCAACGACGCATTCACCATCAGCGCGCTCATTATGCCGAGACGAATGCGCTCATAAATTAACCGGTCAAATTCAGCAGCCGCATCATCCGCCAAATAACCGGCAATACCTTGCAGACGCTCCTGCTGTAGCGCAGTGGGTTCAATCATATCTGCGCGCACGCTTTGCCGGTTAGCCGCCATATCGATTCGCGATGATGAAACCAAAAATGATCAACACAACGCCAAATCCAATCGCCATCATGATGTCAGACCAAGCGGCGGGAAAAACATAGGTCAATACACCACAGGCCAAAAAGACAAAACCCATCAGCGGTACCGGCCGCACTGAAAACACTCCGGCGCTAAGCACGCCCACGCCAAACAGCAACAACCACATACCGGGCATGATATGAAACAAACCATGATGGTAGAAAACGGCAGTCATAAATGCAGCGACTACAATGGGCGGTGACAGACTCAGTAAAAAGCGGCGTCCCGCGCCGTGCACCAGACTGACATCGGCCTGACGAGCTTTTTGAATCATGGCATAACTGCCGGTGACAAAAGCAATAGCGGCTTCAGTCAGCCAGACCATCAGCCATTGAAAATCGGATTGCGCCTGATGAGCAAACCAGGCGGCAACAATAGCGGTAAAACCGACTAACGCGATTGCCCGTCCCGGAATTGCCGTAAACGACATCGACGACTCGATGGTTCGACGGATATAACCGAGATGCCCGAGGGCGTGATTCTGCACCGAGGTGGAGTCGGCTGATTCTGTGTATCCGCTATTCACGGCGACGCATTTTGGCTATGCAGATTGCCATTGTCAAGTGCTTTTTAGTGCAAAGTTATTGATAAATATGACAATATTGAGACATTTCTTCAATTATTGGAATTGGTCGTCGCAATCCAGCGACAACTCTATTCGTAAGGCTATCAACACAAGTGATGTATTGCGCAACTCATCGAATTTCAAATCAGTTCAAGTCACAACCTATCCGCCAATCCCTTGCGAATTTGTTGCAACTCCTTACGCCGGGTGGGCGTAACCTTGGGGTAATGAATATCCAGCGACTCCAGCTCCTGTAATATAAGTTGCGCTACGATCAACCGCATGTTCCATTTATCATCCGCCGGAATAACATACCAGGGTGCGTGTGGTGCGGCGGTCGCTTTGATGCAGTCCTGATAGGCGCGCATGTAGTCATCCCAGTACCCACGTTCTTTAATGTCCGCCTCGGAGAATTTCCAGTTTTTTTCCGGTTCGTCGATACGTGCAAGAAAGCGTCTGCCCTGCTCTTCTTTTGACACGTTGAGAAAAAATTTCATCACCCGCGTTCCATTACGATATGCGTAGAGTTCGAAGTTTTTAATATCCTCGTAGCGTTGCTTCCATACGTTATTTATATTCCTGGTGAACTCGGATGGAACGCGCTGGTATTTTTGCAAAATTTCCTCATGCACCCGGACCACCAGAACTTCTTCGTAGTAAGACCGGTTAAATACCCCAATACGGCCGCGTTCCGGCATGAAGCGATTGGTGCGCCACATGAACCCGTGATCGAGTTCGCGGTCATTGGGTTTTTTGAAAGCATATAACTGTAAACCATGAGGATTCACGCCGGAGAACACATGCCGGATAGTGCCATCCTTACCTGCCGCGTCCATAGCCTGGAATACCGCCAATAACGCATAACGATCATGGGCGTACATCATGTGTTGCAAGTCGTCGATTTTCTCGCGCAAATCCTCTAGTTGATTGCGATAATCTTTTTTATCGTCATACAGTTTATCGATTTCAGTGGGTCGTCTTGCAAGCGAAAGCCGGCCTTTTCCGGTTACCGCAAATTGGTCGAGAAATTTCTTTTTCTTGTTAGATTTTGCCATCGGTTATCTCCTATGCAATAAATTCAACTATGACGCGCCGGTTATGTTTCCCCTTTTTCTCAATTTTCGCTACGCGAACCGGACCAATTTCCCCCGATGAAGCCACGTGGGTACCGCCACAAGGTTGTAAGTCTATTCCGTTGAAATTTACCAGACGCACACGTCCGCTACCTCTGGGAGGCTGCACAGACATGGTTCGCACCAGGTCGGGTTGGCTATCGAGTTCCTCATCGGTGATCCACTGCAATGTCATCGGGCTATCCTGCCGAATGAGTTCATTCAATTTTTGCGTAATCTCATCCTTGTTCAACGTATCCTGTAAATCGAAATCCAGGCGGCCACTGCCATCGCGAATCGATCCACCGGTCACGGGTGCGGGAACGACAGCGCACAACATGTGCATGCAACTGTGCATACGCATCAATCGATGTCTTCTTTCCCAGTCGATACGTAAAGTCACGGACTCACCCGTTACCGGTAACTGCACACCCTCTTCCAGGATATGCAGGTGATCGCCGGTTTCACGATCTTTGCGCGTATCAACGACACGGAGTTGCGATCCATCAACACGAAGCAACATGCCGGTGTCGCCCGGTTGACCGCCCCCCATGGGATAAAACACAGTTTGATCGACACACACGCCACGCTCATCCACCTTAGTCACCGTTGCGGTGCATTCCTGCAAATATCCATCTTCTCGGAACAATTCTTTAGTCACAATGTTTCCCTCTTTGTCTCTAAACTCGAATTCTTTCATTTTTGGGATCGTACAAGGGTTGTAACGATGCCGTGGCGGAACAACGCTCACCGGCAACTTCGATTTCGTACTTTCCGCTTGCAACAAAGTCATCGGTTACACCTTCGTCATTTGAAACGTAACCCAATGCGATTGACCGGCCTAACGTGTGGCCAAACATCGCTGAGGTGGTTCTCCCGACCAAAACACCATCGCGAAAAATCGGCTCCTCGTGATACATCAATGGTTCAGGATCGTCCAACGCGAACTGCACCAGGCGACGCTTCAAACCCTGCTCTTTTTGTTTTAGCAAAGCTTCCCGGCCGATAAACCCGCCTGGTTTATCCAGCTTGACAACAAAATCAAGGCCTGACTCGAGTGGCGAATCTTCATCCGCAATGTCATCACCCCAATGCCGGTAGCCTTTCTCCATGCGCAATGAATTGAGAGCATGGTAACCCGCATGCACCAGGTCATGCCGCTCACCTGCTTCCACTATCACATCGTAACAATGCGCAGCAAATTCTGTAGGAATGTACAACTCCCAACCTAACTCACCGACGAATGTGACTCGTGTTGCGCGAACATACGCGTATCCCAATTCTATTTCTCGTGAGGTCGCGAACGGAAAAGCCTTGTGCGACAAATCTGTCGTAGTAACTTCCTGCAACAATGTCCGGGCATTCGGACCCATAATACTGATGGTCGCGTAGGCGGAGGTTATGTCTGTTAGAAAAGCGTGATCGTTTTCGGCGATATGCCGGTTCAACCAGGAGAAATCCCGCCGTTGTGTTGCTGCGGCGGTCACTATTAAGTATTGATCTTGCGCGATTCGCGTTACGGTTAAATCCGCTTCTATTCCACCGCGCTCGTTTAACCATTGTGTATACACAACGCGACCGACGGATACGGACATGTTATTTGCGCTGACTCTATTTATAACGCGCTCTGCATCACGCCCCTGCAAAAGAAATTTTGCAAACGATGTTTGATCGAACAATACTACTTGTTCGCGTGCCGCTTTGTGTTCGGCCGCCGAATACTCGAACCAGTTTTGCCGCCCGTAAGTGTATTCATACTTTGCATCAATCCCCGCAGGGGCAAACCAGTTTGCACGCTCCCATCCGGACAGTTCACCAAAACAAGCGCCTTTGGCCGATAATCGATCATGCAACGGCGAGCGGCGCACATCGCGTGCCGTTTCCACCTGACGAAAAGGCCAATGCATTGCGTACAACAATCCCAAAGCTTCTACTGTTCGATCATGCAGGTATTTCGCGTTGTTTTGAAACGGCGTGATGCGGCGTATGTCCATGTCACCCAAATCCATTGGCGGCGCCCCTTCGATAATCCATTCAGCCGTCACTTTACCTGCACCACCGGAGGATTGAATACCGATGGAGTTAAATCCGCATGCAACGAAAAAATTCCTTAACTCGGGCGCCTCGCCCAAATAATAGCGATTGTCCGGTGTAAAACTTTCCGGACCACAAAAAAATGTCTGAATACCCGCCTCTTCCAGCGCCGGGATACGATGCATCGCGTTCATCAGCATAGGTTCGAAATGATCCCAGTCTTCTGGTAATTCATCAAAACAAAAGTCTTTCGGTATGCCGTCCATACCCCAGGGTTTTGCGACCGGCTCAAACGCACCGACCAATAATTTACCTGCGTCTTCTTTAATGTAATTACACGCACTGGGGTCGCGTAAAACCGGTAATCCGGCGGTGAATTTGTCGGGCATCGGTTCGGTCAGAATGTAAAAATGCTCCGCTGCATGCAACGGTATTTTGACACCGACCCTGTTCCCGACTTCGCGCGCCCACATGCCCGCACAATTCACGACGAACTCGGATTCGATTTCTCCATAATCTGTCGACACACCCGTGACACGACCGTTACCCGTCAGTATTCCATTAACTTTGACGTTCTCAATAATTTTTGCGCCGTGCATACGCGCACCCTTGGCGAATGCCTGGGTCACATCCGCAGGGTTTATCTGTCCATCTTTTGGCAAATAGACCGCACCGACTATGTCGTCGATATTGAGTATCGGGTACAACTCCTGGGCTTGTTGCGGTGTCAACACATCCACTTCCAAACCGAAGCAGCCGGCCATCGAAGCGCCGCGTTGCAACTCCTCAAAGCGTTCCTCATCCGGTGCGACTGACAACGAGCCGTTTTGCTTAAAGCCGGTTGCTTGTCCAGTTTCCTGTTCCAGCTCGCCAAACAAGTCAGCGGTGTATTGTGCTAAACGCGTCAGGTTTTGTGTCGCGCGCAGTTGCCCTACCAACCCGGCGGCGTGCCAGGTGGTGCCGCAGGATAATTGTTTACGTTCCAGCAATACGACATCTTTCCAGCCGTATTTGGCCAAGTGATATGCGACGCTGCACCCCACTACCCCGCCGCCGATGATGACGACTCGAGTTTCATCCGGAATCTGTGCCATGTTTACCTCTTTTTTAGTGACCGTTATGCCGGATTCGTGTGCACGGCACGCTGAAACTCGGCGATTCTCGCAAACCGCGATTGTTCCGCAATTAACCTTCTTGCGCAAGAATCGGATTGCACCCGGGCGCCCATCCAGTAAGCTATATACCAAGAAACCGAGGAACTAAAAATATGGCACAAAATGACTACCAACGGGTCAGCGAGCTGATCAGTTATTTGAATGAAAACAGCATCGAACAACCGTCCTTAGCCGAGCTGGGCAATCAGGTCGGGCTGAGTGAGTTTCACCTGCAACGCCTGTTCCGTCGTTGGGCCGGAATTAGTCCGAAACGATTCCTGCAATATGTTACCGCTAATCATGCCAAAGAGCTGCTCAAAGACACCCATTCTTTATTGGATGTCGCGTTTGACACCGGCTTATCGAGCGGCAGCCGGTTACACGATCTGTTTATCAATTTACACGCGATGACACCCGCCCAATATCGCGATGCAGGCGGTGGTTCGCTGATTCAGTATGGATTTCATGCTACGCCATTTGGCGATTGTTTATTAGCAACAACCGAAAAAGGAATTTGCTGGTTATCTTTTGTTGAAAATGGCAATCGTGATACCGCGTTATCCGAACTTCAACAGGAATGGTACAACTCCGAACTGAAACTGAATCAAAAACAAACCGGAGAAATTGCGCAAACTGTTTTCAATAGCGCTGCCTCAAACCACAGGAATCGCCTTCAGCTCGATCTTAAAGGCACTAATTTTCAAATCAAAGTCTGGGAAGCGCTGCTGCGCATTCCCACCGGGAGTGTTGTCTCCTACGATACCGTCGCTGCACAAATCGGCCAACCTACCGCCGCGCGCGCCGTAGGCAACGCAGTGGCACGAAACATCGTCGGCTATTTGATACCGTGCCATCGAGTTATTCGCAGCAGCGGTGTCATTGGCAACTACCGCTGGGGAACGACACGCAAACAAGCGATACTTGCCTGGGAGTCGGCAAACAATGCCGTCGAACAACACGCAGCCTGATTGATCGATAATCCTAGCCGTTGATAACTGTGTATTTTACTCCAGCGTCTGTCTACAATGACGCACGATAATAGCAACACCCGATGCCCGCGTGTCAAAACGATTTCTTCGCGCCATACAACTAGACGAATCCGATAAGCAGGTTTTTGAAACCACAGCAACACCCGGCGAATGGTTGGTGACGGGTTCATTCGCGTTTCTACACGACGAACCTGAAAAACTGCAAGGCAAACGCCTGCAGGCATTTAAAAGCGGATTTCTTGGCACGGACAGCCTGGGCTGGTCGACGCTGGCGCAAGTTGCCGAAATTGACGACCTGCAATATCGTCGCCTGGTCGAATTATTAGCAACGCAATTCATAGAACATTTCGGTGCACCGAATATGGCAGCCGCCGAACCCGTAGCACATCAGGAAATAGAATATACCGCCGGACTATGCGAACACGACTTGCATGCGCTACTGGCTATTGAACGCGAGTTTACCGATGATGGTGTCGTCGAACGCCTGCGTGTGATTCGTCAAAACGCGGCGGATCATACCAATGTCAAATTATGGGGCGCCGTCGAAGAATGAGGAATCCGAGTTGAGCAACGATCCACCAAACCTGCCTTCGCTTTATGAACTCATCGAATTACAAAGCGCGGACAGCGCGCTAAAAGAAGCCCGGCGGCATGCCGAAAACGGCGCAGAAGAAGGTACTTTAATTTGGGCGCATGAACAAACTGACGCCCACACTCGCTTGAATCATACATGGCATTCACCACCAGGTAATTTGTATTGCGCTGTGGTTTTGCAACCCGACTTTTCACCGCAACAAGCACTGGAAATTAACTACGTCACTGCACTGAGCATTGGCACGGCCTTGGGCAGCATGATGTCGCCCATGGTAACACTGCGCTACCGCTGGCCAAACGACATTATTCTTAATGGCGACAAGGCTGCGGGGATATTCATTGACGCGCCCACAGCAATTGATGATTATTGGCCGTGGATGGTAATCGGTGTGTCAGTCAACGTGAACAGTTACCCGAATGACCCGAATCCTGGAGCAGTCAGCGTGCACGAAGCGCAGGGTAACCCGGAAATTAGCGTCGTCGACGTGTTGGAAGAATTTTCAAAACAATTCCTGCACTGGATAAACCGTTGGGCAGAACACGGATTTGACCCTCTACTTAGAAATTGGCGACAACGTGTTAATGGTATAGATGAGCATGTTTCCATCAAGCTTAAAAATGAAACCGCATCCGGAATATTAGCCAGCATTGAACCGAACGGTGCAGCAGCCATAACACTTACTGACGGCAATATTCGGCAGATATCTCTGAGCGAATTCTACGATTTAGGCTAGCCTTGTTCACAGATACATCGGCAAATCTCACATCACCAGTTCGGGTACTCGCGCGCCCGGTGAAATTTGCCTTGCTGATAGTTTTCGCTGGAATTGTACCGTCGGCGTACGCGGAACATATCGATCTCAATACTATTAATCGTGAGTCGCCTCAATTCGTCGCTGATCAATCTTTGTTATTTGCAGCGGAGACCGGTCGGCTTGATGCCATTCAATATGCGCTCGAACAAGGTGCGGATATCAATGCGCGCGACTTGCGTCCGCAACGTCACACCGCCTTGATGTTGGCGATTCGCGCAGGTTGGACTCAGGTCGCAGAATTTTTGATTGAGAGCGACGCTGATGTGAATCTGCAGGGTGCGAATGGTTGGACTTCGTTGTTATTGGCTTGTAATAACAATATGGTTTCCGTGGTCGGGGCCTTGCTGAAAAACAAAGCAAATCCAAATTACCAACAATCGACATCTGGCATGACACCACTTTTGTTAGCTGCACAAAATGGCAATCAACCCATTATCCAGATACTACTCAAATACAAAGCCAATCCTAACTTAAGCGACAGCGTTCGGGGTAACACGCCACTCATTGAAATCGCGGCCCATCGAACCGGTCTTCCCTCAGTAGTCGACTTAATTGCTGCGGGCGCAGACATTAACCAGACTGCAAACGACGGGTGGTCACCGTTAATGAGTGCGATAAATTACGGCAACATTCGAATCATTGAAGTCTTATTATTAAATGGCGTGAAACCTGAACTGGAAACCAGCGATGGGCGCACCGCATTGATTTTGGCGGCAGAAAGGAATTTTGCCACCAGTCTTGAAATGCTCATTAAAGCCGGTGCTCGAGTTAATGCTAAAAGCGGGAAAAATGCTTTAACCGCATTAGGACGCGCTGCGGCGGCCGGAGCGGAACAGGCGGTATTTCAATTGATTAAAGCCAATGCCGATGTCAATCTGCCTGGCAAAGACGGTGAGCCACCCCTGTTACATGCTGCCCGCGCAGGCTACACTCCAATCATTCAACTTTTGCTTGGACAAGGTGCCAACGTCAACGCACAATCGACCGAAACGGGCAATACTGCGTTAATGCTCGCCGCCAATCTCGGATACGCAGATATTGTTGATCTATTACTTACCGCAGGGGCGGATCCAAATATAAAAGCGAAAGACAGTTGGACCGCAATGAAAGCTGCGCAAATGGTCGGTGAGATAGGTATAGTTGAAATCATAAAAAGCCACAGCAAAAATTAGGCGTTATACTATCTATCAAGGACAGATAGTTGAATAATCAAATAACCAAAAACAGGCGGGAGTTTGTCAAATTGTGCGGTTCGACTGCCTTGGCGGTGACCGTTAATCCGCGGTTGCTGGCCCAAGAAAATCAAACCGCGCGTTTTTATCATCGTGTGCGGCTGGTTAATGACGACAAAAAACCGATAACTGCAGAGCAACTTGAAATTGGCACCAGTTATATCTTTTCCTATCCCTATGTCACTACGCCTTGTTTTTTGATAAACCTTGGCCATCCGGCTATTGAAAGAACTGAGCTTGAAACCGAAGGAGGCGCGAAATACCGATGGACTGGCGGCGTCGGCCCAAAACAATCTATCGTTGCCTTCTCCGCCATTTGTGCGCATAAGATGTCCCACCCCGCGCGCAGTGTCAGCTTCATCAACTATCGTCACGAAAAAGTGAGCTTTAAAAATGGCAAGGAATCCCCAGAATCACGTTCACAGGTAATCTACTGTTGCTCCGAAAACAGCGTCTATGACCCGGCCAAAGGCGGACAAGTGCTTGGCGGCCCTGCCCCACAGCCACTGGCTGCCGTGTTATTGGATTACGACGAAAAGAGTGGCGAATTGTTTGCTACGGGAACCATGGGCGGTGAAATGTTCGATCCGTTTTTCGAAAAGTTTGGATTCCGACTCTCCCTCGAAAACAAAGTTGAAGATGTACGTACTCCAATTCTTGATGCAACCGAGGTGGTTACAATTGAGCAGTATTCTGCATCACAGCAACTTTGCGGTTAGCATTTTTGGAATCTACCGAACGCGTTAACTTCCAGCTTACACCATTCGGCGGATTACGCTGCACTAATCCGCCCTACGAGTTCTACCTCCCGAATGTCTAGCCAATACATCAAAACGGTATAAGACTAGCTGTATCTATTTCATCTATTCCTTAAGCGCGTCAACAATTTCGGTGTAACCCATCGCCAACGCACGGTCAAACGGCGTTTTCCCGTTAAAATCTTTTGCTTCGCTGGCCGCACCTTTTTCCAGCAACATCTTCACTATCTGAGAGTCACCTGCGGCAGCGGCATGGTGTAAGGCCGTAGCGCCTTGCTCATCTTTGTGGTCGAGTTCGATAGCACCATGTGACAACAATCGACTCACTACTTCCACACGTCGCTCCCAAACCGCGCGCATTAACGGTGTCCAACCATAGACATCTTGCGTGTTTACGTCCGCGCTGTGGTCGAGCAGAATTTGCACGACTTCTGCATGACCTTTCGCCGCCGCCACCATCAATGCTGACCAACCGTTAGCTCCCTTTTTATTTACCACGGCGCCTCGCTCCAACAACAAGCGAACAATCCGTGGCGAATTTGGTATAGCGGCGTACATTAGAGCGGTACCGCCATTGTCATTTGTCGTGTTGACATCGGCGTTCTTATCCAAAAGTGATTGCACAATTTCTGGCTTATTGTATTTGGCTGCAATCATCAGCGCTGTTTTGCCACGTTCTGTCGCGATGTTTACATCGGGCAGATCGCGGTAGACTGTTTCCAGAGCACCAATATCGTCCGCACGAATGGCTTTTACAGCTTGTTCGGATACCTCGTTCGCCTGAATGCTGGACGCGAATGCGACTAACGAAAACACACCAGCAACTATTAAACTGCGACTAATCGCGGCGAGGGCGCCGCTCCCACAACGAGCGAGAAGAATGTTGCGAATTTTCAAACTCATCACTGTTCCGATTACCACGTTTCGAATTCTAACAATTCATTAGTTTTAGTTCGCTTTTTCGGTCGTGAACTTAACCGCCTGTCTATTTTCGTACTGGCTGGCTATATCCGATAATGCACGGTTCGCATCATACTGCGCGGTCATTCGCACCAACGCATCGTGTTTTGTCGATTTATCTATCACATTCTGAAATTCCTGATGCTCTTGCGCTCCGAGAATGCTGGTTTGAGTGTGCAAAACTTCAAAAGCCGCATCGCCAAAAAACCACGCCAGCCGTTCCTGCTTGCTAAGATAGGTCAAGGTATCGAAATGACTGGTGTATTGACCTGGCGCAAACAACACTTCACCGATCAACGGATCTTCCATGGTCGTATACATTTCGAAACGTAACATGATAACTGCGGCATGGGCGTGTTCGATGACATCGGTTTCCAGACTGACGTGGAAAGGTTTATCGGCGCGCCGCAATAATTTTCTGTCTAATTTACTCTCCGGCCCGCCGACCTGGAAAAACACCGCCGCTTCCCAATCGCCATCGTCAAACTGGACAGGTACACAGGTTGCCGCTGCGCCGGATGAACGCATCGCCTGACATATAAAGTCCGGAAACCGTTTCAAATCTGATTCTGCCGCTCGGACAAAGAAAGAGCGGTGGCGCTGCCACCGCTCTTGTCACCCTTAACTTTATTGAGTTTACTAAGAAGCGCTTTGATTGGCTTCCCAATGCCGGCGCAGAACCGAATCCGTCGGCGGAATATCCGCCCCGCCACTGGTGACAGCAGAAGCCATCGCCGCAGATACGCCCGTACTCGCCGCATCATCTTTAACTTCTTCATACCAAAGATCATGGTGTTGCTTCGCCCATTCGACACTGACACGCCCTGTGGTCATCGCCTCCAGCGAACCCTCGGAACCAATGGTACCGATATAAACGTGGCCGAGGAACATCGCAATCCAAAGCATAGCCGCAATCGAGTGCACGATGTTCGCGGTTTGCATGTTGGCGCGTGTCGCTTCCCAAACGCCCCATTCACCTAGCCAACCCATCAGCGCAAGCCCACTAACACATACGCAGACCAACCCGATCAAAATGACCACCCAGAACCATACCTTTTCTCCCGCATTGGCTTTTTCAGCACTGGGATGTGCTTTGCCAATTATTCCACCACCTTGCGCGAACCATTTCACGTCGATGGCGTTTGGAATATTATGTCGAACCCAAAACAGAAACATTAACACGACGGCCCCGGAGAAAAATGGCCCCACTTTATTGTGAATGTTGATGGACAAATTAGCCCAAAAAGCAAAACCGCTTGAACCGAGAATGGGAATCAATACGGCACGCCCAAAAAACATGCTTAGTCCTGTGATCGTCAACAAAACAAAACATATGGCGGTGAACCAATGCAGTGTCCGCTCAATAATGTTCCAACGTGGCACCGTTTGACCTGAACGCGGTTGATCGAGCTTAACGCTGCCGCGAATGGCGAAGAACAATAGAATAGCGGTAACTACACCAAGCAGCATCCAACCACCATACGTCGCTATCGGGCCATTACGCATCTGTCGCCAGTTCTGACCGCCGTTGTTGATTAACACATTCGTTTCCGCACCACTGACGGCGCTGTAACCCGTGTTACCTTCACGCACGGCGCGCCAGAAATTCGCGCGTTGATTCGAATCATCATCCTGCGCCTGCGCTGCGGATATCCCATGCAGTACATAACTGCCAATAGGCAAAGCCATCGCTGCAACGACAATGAACGCCATGCTCCATAACATCGCCTTCCATCGCTTATCTTTCCTTGGCCAATTGGCCTTGGGCCGATTCGCGCTGAGTTGTTTTTTATTGCTATCGGTTACCACTTTTGTCACAACTTAATCCTCCGAATGTTCGTTAGTACAAACCACCCTGGACTCTATAATCCGGGCGGTTAGTGAAACTCTTATTTTGCAGCACGACTAACGATCTACCTGAACCAACTGAAAACGATCTTTAAGCTGCTCGGAACGCGCACTCACATCGGCTTGCATTAACGGGTCGGGAGCGCCCATGTATTCACCTGGCTCATGCATGGTTATGTCGGTCGACTCCCAGCAGCCTGATAAAGCGAGACTCATCAAAGCGACGGCACTGAGGGTAAGGATTCTTGAATGCATCTTCATCCCCTTTGTTTAGTGTTACATAAAAAGCTTCGTCGTAACGAAACCCAAATCGAAAAGAGGGCCGCTCGACCCTCTTTTCAGTTTAAACGTTAGACGTTATTGCCGTAAGCGGTTTCCCAACCCCAGGTGTTGGGTCGACCACCGCGTTTCAGGGTGCGTTCGCGATAAATATCCGCGACCATATCGCCATCACCGGCAATCAACGCTTTGGTCGAACACATTTCCGCGCACAGAGGCAACTTGCCTTCCGCGATACGGTTACGACCGTACTTGGTGAACTCAGCATCCGTCATATCGTCAGCCGGGCCACCTGCGCAGAAAGTGCACTTGTCCATCTTGCCACGCACACCAAAGGCCTGCTCTTGCGGATACTGCGGCGCGCCAAACGGGCACGCATAGAAACAATAACCACAACCGATACACAGATCCTTATCGTGCAACACGATGCCGTCATCGGTGGTGTAAAAACAATCCACCGGACACACCGCTGCACAGGGTGCATCGGTGCAATGCATACACGCCACCGAAATGGACTTTTCGCCCGGTTCGCCGTCACCCAAAGTGACAACACGGCGCCGGTTAACGCCCCAGGGTACTTCGTGCTCGTTTTTACAAGCCGTGACACAGGCATTGCACTCAATGCAGCGTTCCGCATCACAAAGAAATTTCATTCTAGCCATAATGCGTCTCCTCTTAAGCTACACTGATTTTGCAGAGAGTCACTTTGGTCTCCTGCATTTGCGTTACAGAATCGTATCCATAGGTAAACGCGGTGTTCGCCGCCTCACCTCGGACAAAAGGCTCGGTTCCTTCCGGATACTTGTCGATTAAATCTTCGCCCTGGAAGTGCCCACCGAAATGGAACGGGGCAAAGATAACGCCGGGCGCCACACGATTGGTAATCATGGCTTTCACCTTGATCCTGGCACCGGCATCAGCATGAACACCCTTGGGTGTTTCGATCCATATCATGTCGCCATCCTTGATGCCGTTGTCATTTGCATCATGTGGATTGACCTCGGCGAACATGTCTTGCTGCAACTCGGCCAGCCATGGGTTGGAACGCGATTCTTCACCACCACCTTCGTATTCCACCAGGCGTCCGCTGGTGTAAATAATCGGGTAGTCTTTGGAGTAATCGTCTTTCTGAATACCTGCATACAAAGTCGGCAAACGGTAGAAACGTTTGCGATCTTCGTAGGTTGGGTATTTAGCCGCCAGACCACGATCCGGCGTATACAACGGTTCGCGGTGAATCGGCACCGGATCCGGGAATGTCCACACCATAGCGCGAGCCTTGGCATTGCCGAACGGCGCACAACCGTGCGCGATAGCGACACGTTGAATACCGCCGGACAAGTCAGTTTTCCAGTTCTTGCCCTCGGCCAAAGCGCGCTCTTCCGGCGTTAGTTCTTCCCACCACCCAAGCTGCTTGAGCATATCTGCGGTGAATTCCGGATGACCGTCTTTAAGTTCGTTACCGACCGGGTAGGAATCCTCCGCCAGCAAGTTAGTACCTTCATGCTCCACGCCAAACCGGGCGCGAAAGTTCAAGCCACCTTCGGCAACCGGTTTACTCGGGTCGTACAACACCGGGGTACCCGGATGATTCATTTCCGGCGTGCCCCAACACGGCCACGGCAAACCGTAGTAATCGCCGTCGGCTGGCCCACCTTCGGCTTTCAGCGTCGTGGTGTTAAATGTGCCGCGATGCTCCGCATGCAGTTTCAAGCGCTCAGGACTCTGACCTGTATAACCGATCGTCCACATGCCGCGATTGATTTCGCGCAACACGTCTTCGATTAATGGCTCGTCGTCGGTAACCTTGATGTTCTTGCAGAACTCCTGATGAAAACCAAGCTTCTTGGCAAACTTATACAGAATGGTTTGATCGGGTAATGCTTCGAACAATGGATCAATGACTTTTTCACGCCATTGAAACGAACGGTTGGATGCGGTTACCGAACCATAGGTTTCGAACTGAGTCGCTGCCGGCAATAAATAAGTACCGTCTTTACGGTCATTCATGACTGCCGCATGGGTCGGATAAGGATCGATAATGACCATCATATCCAGCATTTCCATGGCCTTTTTCATTTCCGGCCCACGGGATTGGCTGTTCACCGCATGGCCGTTCAACACCATGGCGCGAATATTGTCCTTTTGACCAATATTGTCCTTGTTCTCCAGTACGCCATCGATCCAACGGGAAACCGGGATACCTTTGTAATTCATCGGATGAGTGGGTTTGCCGTTGTCGCCTTCAACTTCTTCCGAATCGAACTGGCCTTTAACCCATTCGAAATCCAGATCCCAAACACGCGCCCAGTGTTTCCATGAACCTTCGGACAGACCATAGTAACCCGGCAACGTATGCGACAGAACACCCAGGTCAGTCGCACCTTGCACATTGTCATGACCGCGGAAAATATTCGCGCCGCCACCGGATTTACCGATATTGCCCAAAGCCAACTGCAACACACAGTAGGAACGCGTGTTGTTGTTTCCGATAGTGTGTTGCGTACCACCCATGCACCACACGATGGTGCCTGGGCGATTTTCCGCCATCATTTGCGCCGCTCGCTTAACCGTAGCTTCATCAGCACCGGTGACTTTTTCGGTTTCCTCCGGCGTCCACTTCGCGACTTCTTCGCGAATCTGATCCATGCCGTAAACGCGCTGGCGAATGTACTCTTTATCTTCCCAGCCGTTTTCAAAGATGTGCCACAACATGCCCCACATAATGCCAACATCGGAACCCGGACGGATGCGCACAAAGTGATCTGCATGAGCCGCTGTGCGGGTATAACGTGGATCGATAACAATCATCTGCGCACCATTTTCCTTCGCCCGCATGATGTGTTGCAGCGAAACCGGATGCGCTTCGGCAGGATTGGAGCCGATAAACAACATGGCTTTACAGTTATGCATGTCGTTATAGGAGTTGGTCATAGCACCATAACCCCAGGTGTTGGCCACACCCGCTACGGTCGTTGAATGACAAATTCGCGCCTGGTGATCGACGTTATTCGTACCCCACATGGCGGCGAACTTGCGGAACAAATAAGCCTGCTCGTTATTGTGCTTGGCCGACCCTAACCAATACACCGAATCGGGGCCGGACTGTTCACGAATCTCCAGCATCTTGTCACCGATTTCGTTAATCGCATCGTCCCATGACATGCGTTCCCACTTTCCACCCGCCAGTTTCATCGGGTACTTCAGACGCCGTTCGCCATGACCGTGCTCGCGCACCGACGCGCCCTTGGCACAATGGGAACCCAGGTTAAACGGCGATTGAAAATCCGGCTCCTGGCCGGTCCAGACACCGTTTTGCACTTCAGCGATAACACCACAACCGACCGAACAGTGTGTGCACACACTGCGTTTGGTTTCTACCTCCACACCCGCTTTGGGCGAGGTTTCAGCGGCGGTGGCTTTTTTCATCATGCTCGGCGCCAACACGGAAGCGGCTGCACCCGCACCCATGGTTAACCCCGAGCGTTTCAGAAAAGCGCGACGATTGATTGCGTTGCCGACAGCGGCCAAACCTTCGGCCCTGTCCGTTGTCGCACTTACACTACTCTTTCGAATTAACTTCATTATTTAACTCCTGCCCTGGTCTTAGAACGAGGTTGGTTGTACAACAAATTTATACAAAAAATAATTGTCGAATTATCGCCGCGATTAAAACCGCGCTAAACGATAGTACTCACGCACATGCGCTGTTTCTTTGTATCCATGTGATTGCGGTTTTTCCTCTGGTTGAGCGCTAGCGTCCGAGGCGACCGCATTACCGGCAACGCCTGCTGCCGTTGCCGCGCCGCCTGCTACCGCGAGGCCTTTTAGAAAACCACGCCGCTCTTGTATTTTCGTCTTGCTTTTACTCATTAACTGTTTCCTCCTGCATGCTAAAAATGCTTAAACCAACATGTTGAAATATTGTGTTTCAAAATCAAAAAACGATCGGCCAAACCTGCCGATCGATGTATAAATCTTTGCCGTTTTTGCCTCACCCAGGTCATCAAAAAATCGCCCCATCCATGATTCAATGTGATCGCTAAAAAACTTTTGTTGTGTTGAGAACGAAATGTCGCCGTTGGACTGAATGATCATAGCCATGGATTCGCACAATGCTGCGACATGATCTTCCGGTTCTTTGACGTCCTCTTGTCGTTCAAATCCGAGTGCTTTTAAGTCTTCGCGCAACAAACTCAACGGTCTGTCCATCATAAAACCGGTTTGGTACCAGGAACCGAATGGCAACAACTCGCCTCGGCCAACGCCGATAAACAACGCGTTGTATTCGTCACCTAACGCTTCTATGTCAGCGTTTTGCAATGCTTGTTGCAGTGCGCGCCAACTCGACGCCATGTCGCTGTCGTCACCTGCGCTATTTGCGGGCAACCCGGAAAGGAATTTGACGAATTCGGAATCAGGCGGGCTGGAAAAAAGTTTAGCGAGGATGCTGTAGAAGTCAGCGCGAGCAAGCTCTGCGGGATCTTGCCCGTGAATCTCCTCAATGGTTTCAATCCGTTCTTCGGCTAACGCCGTTTCACTCATGCAAACGGTTAATACCTTATTATTTATCGTATTAATACTCGATCATCATAGCAAATCAGCGCCATAAATCAATTAAAAACGTTGGGCATTACAAGCGCTTAGGCGATCGCTATCTGATTTGTAAGGGCTATGAAATGGGCGCTTTGGATTGGTACGGATTATGATGATATGAAACTCTACTGGTTGGTTCGACGGGTATCGGTCAGTCCGCCCTCAGCCTGAAACATATCTTCTATTCTGCAGTCCTCACACATCTTTAGCCGGCTCAATGCATTTGGCTTCTGAAACATCCAGTGATCTTTTAATTTACTTTGCATTTTGTCCATAACACTTTGAGTAGCAAACTCTTTTCCGCACTTAATACACTGAAATGGCTGATCTTCATTAAGCGTGCGCGAGCGCATGCGCTGATCATTATCAAACAGGAATCGGCACTCACGCGTGATCGCATTTTCCGGGCAGGCGTTCTCGCACAACCCGCATTGCACGCAGTTCCATTCGATAAAACCCAATCGCGGACTCTCGCCACCCGCCTCCAACGCGCCCGCCGGGCATACCGAGACGCAAGCCATACACAAGGTGCACTTTTGTTCGTCAACCATGATCTGACCAAACGGTGCGCCTTCGGGTAATGGCATGATTTCGGGTTTCTCATTGCCCTGTGCATACAAATGATCGATGGCGAACCGCTGGGTAATACGTTTTTCGTCCATGCCGGCGAAGCCTGCAGTCTCAATGTCGATGTCGCCAATACCGTGATTATTTATATTTTCAATGAAATTAGTCTCGATAATTTGTATTCGATTATCGTCATAGCCCATTGACTGCAATAATGTTTTTACAATCCGTACCTGATGCTCTAACTCGCGCGCGACAGAACCCGGCACATGATCGGGACAAAGCAATAAAACCCCTGACACACCGTAAGCCAACGCTGATAACCAAGTATCCATACCTGCCGAGCCGATCTCCTCCAGCATCAGCGGCAGAAAATTTTCAGGAATTTGCCCGGCAATAGAAGCAATCTGTTCAGCACCCCGTTCGCTGTCGTGCAGCACCAGAACAGGATTAACCCCGCCCGCTTCCCGATAGGTCGATAATAATGTTTTTATTTGGTGCAGCGTATCTTTTGCTCGTGGATAAGCGTAAACGATAGCTCCCGTCGGACAGGCTGTGGAGCAACTGCCTGCACCTTGGCACAAATAAGGATCGACTTCGATGGAATCGGCCAATGATGAAATGGCCTGGGTCGGGCAAGCATTCAAACAGCGGGTACAACCGGTTAAGCCGCTGCGTCCATGCGCGCATATTTCTGGGTCATAGACAAAATACTTCGGCTTTTCGAAGCCGCCGACCAGGGTTTGCATTTCTTCAATGGCTTCATCCAAAGCCCCGGGTTTTGGGGCGTAGTATCCTGGCGGCAATACTTCACGTTCTATGGCAGGTTTATCTCTTAAATCCAGGACCAGATCGAAAAAAGGTTGCTCCGGGCGAGTCAATGCGCCGAGATCGGTCTCTTCGCCCGCTTGCTCAACGACGACTTGATACTGACCAAGATGACCGGAAATCGACTTAACTTCGGCGTGATAGACCTTGTCTGAAAACGTCGCGGCTGCCGGCGACCCGGCTTCCAACAACACGGAACAGGTCAACTCATTTGTCAATTTGTTTGCCGCAGTTGCGGCGGCATCGCTGTCACCGATAATCAACGTATGACCCGAAGAAGAGTAGGAAATCAGCGATGTCGGTTGAACTTCGCCCTGCTCCGCGGCGAATGCTTTTTTGCGCGCCTGCCCATCACCGGTTGTCGCGGGCCACTGAGCCGCATCTTCACTCATGCCGTCCCGCTCTCCTCGTCGTTCATACTCTCATCATTTACTTCGTCATCTATTTGCGCGGATTGCTGGCCGCGTCGAGTATCCGCCGTTTCATCCTGGACTGCGGAATTTTCATCGCTCGTGCGTTCTTCGCCTGGCGAAGCCTCGTTCCTGGCTGGCTGAACTGGCTCATCCGGCTCGTCGTGCGCATCCGGTTTGTCCGTATCCTTCAACTTGTTGGCAGTCGCATCGGCGACCAAAACGTCTTTCAGCAAGGTCAATGCGCGAAAATCGTCGTCGTAATCGTCCAGACCATCACAAACATTGAACTTGGCGCTGCGAAACAGTTTACGCAACGCCATTGCGCGCAACTCTTCACTGACTCCCGGCGATAAGAATCCTGAGTAGTCGCTGTCTTCACTAAGATCTTCCACCGGCGGCATATCGGCATCCGTTAGGACGGGTTGTTCTACTTCGTTGTCGATCGAATCGTCGACTGGAAAGGGTGGCGATTGCGGCCGCGATGAGTCTAATGCCTGCTGCTTGCGTCGCGACCAGCGGGACAATGCGCCTTCGTCCTGGGCCAGTCCCTGCTTGAGTTCCTGAACCGGTTTCGATTCAGTTTTTTTACTGTCGCTTCGCATATTCCGATTCTCCCGCCCAATCACGGCGTTTTCGTTTCTTTTTCGCCGCAGGCAAGTAGTTAGCCACTACAAAGGCTTCGATGTGACGATAGATTTCCGGCGGTATGGGTACCGACAATACTAATTCATCCGATTCCATGTGCGCCATCGCTTCGTCCTGATTTGCGGTAATCAGCATGGGTTGCGCCATGGTTTCATCTTCCATATCGCACACCAGAAACAACGACGCCTTTTCCGATGTCAGGTTATACCAGTAACCTTCACACCCATCTTTATGTAACTCAAGTCGCATGCCTCTGTATAAATAGCGCGTCTGGTTGTCGTTTTCCTCAAGCACCGTTCCCCAGGCTTTGCTCACGGCCGGGTCATTAGCCACGATACCGGCAATTGACCAATTCCAACTCACCCATTGCTTTACCTGTTTACGGGTTTTCTGCAAAACGACGGATATGGAAAATTCCGACTGTAACGACGTGCTATGCTCAGAATTCGGCATTGTTAACAAACGCTATGTGCATTGACGACGCGTTAATACCGCAATTCTGTCTTGAAAGTAATACTTGCAAGGCAAAGGATATTGTTCTGAAACCATTGAATAAATTCGGTGTAAAATCGAGTCTAGTTACTGTTACCTGATGAAACAGCATAACCCAGAATGACTAACCCCGGCTATATGCCCAAAATGACCGAAGCCGGTCTGCGTCCGACTCATCCGGTGGTCGCACTGGACGAATATGGCGAATCGCGCGACCTGCACGTAGCCGGTGAATTCCCCCTGACTATCAAGGTCGATGAGCGTGAGGTAGTGACGTTGATGTCGCTGGGCACCTACCCCGAAATGCTGACACTGGGTTATTTGCGCAATCAGCGGTTGATCGAGGACATCGAAAATATCGAATCGGTGGAAGTCGATTGGGATCGCGAACAGGTAACGGTTACCACACGCGACGGTGAAGGCATTGTCGACTGGCAGGAAAAACTCGCTAACCGAACCGTGACAACGGGTTGTGGGCAAGGCACGGTGTTTAGCTGCACGCTGGACAAGTTGTACGACGCCCGCCTGCCGCAAGTGGAAATCGCACAATCGGGCATCTACGCGCTATTAAAAAATATCAGCGCTTACAACGAAGTGTATAAACAGGCCGGCGCGGTACACGGCTGCGCCCTGTGTTGCGGCAGCGAGATATTGAATTTCATCGAAGATGTTGGCCGGCATAATGCCGCCGACGCTATCTCCGGTCACATGTGGTTAAACCAGATCGAAGGCGGCGACAAAATTTTTTACACCACGGGGCGATTGACCTCAGAAATTGTCATGAAAGTCGCGCATATGGGCATACCGGTTTTGCTATCGCGTTCGGGCATTACTCACATGGGCCTGGAACTTGCCCAGGATCTTGGCGTTACCATGATCGCCCGCGCCAAGGGCAAGCACTTTTTGATTTACAACGGCACTGAAAACATTATTTACGATGCCAAGCCTGAAAAGAGACCGGTTGCAGCCAGCAAATCAAAAAGCAAAGTCCATGTAATCTAAGTTCGCTACGCTTAGTATGACAACACGATACATGGTTACCAAACAAAGCCAACACAACATGGAAAAAGGTTACTACTCCAATGCGATCTTGTCATCGATGGTCAAATCAATATCGGTCCCGGCGACTTTTAATGTCACCACTGCATTAAGTGTTTCATTGCCTTTCAATTGACCCGATTCAATTCCGCTGCGCACCTTCGATTCGATTTCGCGCTGCGCGTTGATACCGACTTTCTTTAAAAACTTTCGCAGTTGAATATTAAAAGTATCTTCGTTCATTCGGATTTTCCTGTCGTTTAAAATGTGATGGTATTGTATTGCAGAATTGAAATGACGCGAGCATGACACAAACACCTAAAGTCGTGGATTGTTTTGAAGCCGGGCCGGAACTGCTGCCCATGGCGGAAACCCGCACGCGCATTTTCAATCGCTTCAAATCCGTAACTGAAACGGACCGCGTGGGTTTGTTTGACGCACTGGATCGGGTACTAGCCGAAGACATAATTGCAACATTCGACGTACCGCCGCATACCAACTCCGCCATGGATGGTTATGCCGTCGCGGGAAAAGATCTCCCAACAACCGATAGCAAATCCTTTCAGGTTATTGGAACGGCTTATGCCGGCGCGCCATACGACGGAGAAGTAAAATCTGGCGAGGCCGTGCGCATTATGACGGGCGCCATCATGCCAGGCGGCACCGACACGGTTGTGATCCAGGAAAATGTCCAAGTAGACGGTGAACTCGTACGCATCGCTCCCGGCGCCAAAGCGGGAGAAAATACACGCGATGCCGGCGAAGATATTCGCAGTGGCGAGGTTGTTCTGAAAAAAGGCATGCGCATCAGCCCGCCAGAATGCGGAATCATCGCATCAATGGGCATTGACTCAGTGCAGGTAATTCGTCGTTTAAAAATCGCCATCATGTCCACTGGCAACGAATTACGTTGCGCTGGTGAAGCTCTCGAACCCGGTTCGATTTACGACAGCAACCGCTGCCTGTTGCATGCCATGTTGACCCGGCTGGGCGTAGAAGTTGTCGATCTCGGCATTATTCGCGACGAACCCGATCTCATTCAAAACGCTTTACAACGTGGTGCGACACAAGCCGATGTCATTATCAGCTCCGCGGGTGTTTCCACCGGCAAAGCCGATTACGTGAGCGAAACCCTCGCAAGCGAAGGTGACTTAACCGTTTGGCGAATTGCCATTCGCCCCGGTCGACCCTTTGCCCAAGGACGAATTCACGATACCGAGTTCTTTGGTTTACCCGGCAACCCGGTAGCCGTTGTCGTTACGTTTTATCAACTGGTACAACCCGCGTTACGTTTAATGATGGGCGAAACCAACATCGAACCTGCCGCGATACTGCAAGCCGAATGCACGACGCGCTTTCGTAAAAAACCGGGCCGCAGTGAAGTATATCGAGCCATAATGGAACGCGATGAGAATGGAAAAACAACGGTGCGTACGACAGGCACACAAGGTTCAGGATTGCTGACCAGTATGAGTATCGCCAATTGTTTCGTGTTACTCGATCACGATGACGAATCCGCAGAACCCGGTTCGATAGTAAACGTTCAACCGTTTCACGGGTTGTTTTGAATCTTAATGTACTTATGAATCACAAACATATCACTCAAACGTCGTCTGCTATAATTCACTAAATCACTAGAGCCGGATTGAGCTATGAAACTCGCGCTAAATTCGATAGTTCGTTTCATACGTCGCCTGTATTTTTTGGATAAAGAATACGATAGCTGGAGCGCGAATTTCGGAATTAGGAGTTTTTTCTATATTGTGTTAATCAACTACCACCCGCAGAGCGGGTGGTATGGTGAAAGCCCCCAAAGGGGGCTGTAGTCACAATCCTGCCAATCTCAGTTGCTCCTGACGCTTCTCTTCTCGTTCCTGATTCTTAATGTAGGCGCGAATCATCTGTTCGTCTAATCCAACTGTACTCACGCAATATCCACGAGCCCAAAAATGACGACCTGTAAAATTCCTTCTCACTTGCAGATAGTCCCTGAATATCCGTATCGCCGACTTCCCCTTTAAAAACCCTATCGTATTCGCCACGCTATACTTTGGCGGGATCATGAGCAGCATATGGATATGATCTCTCATCGCATAGCCCTCGATTAGCTCGATTCCTTGCTGGCGACATAACTCGCGCAGAATCCCTCCGATGTCTTTACGTAATGTCCCGTATAACGATTTCTTACGATACTTGGGGACAAATACAATGTGATATTTGCAATAATGTCTAACGTGAGCTTGGCTTTGCCACTCTCTCATAATGGCCTCCTATCGAACTTGCCGGTTCAAAGGAGGCCATTTTCTACCCCGCACGCCCTTTCGGCTGAGCCTTTTCGTGTCTCACCGCCATAGGCGGTGGTTTACCTATATGTAATTATGCTGGGTATGGGGTTATTTGACGCTATTCTGGAAATGAGTATGTTCAGCATCTATGCAACAATATTCATCGTTATTGGAGCCACATTAATATGGAATGTATTGTTTCCTCTCGCTGCCATGATTAACCACTGGAAAGAAATTTAGTATCCGCTAGGAGTTAATATCCGCTGTATTTTCGTCCCGCGCCTTCGGCGCTCAGAGAAAATCTACAACCAGCACTGACTGCTGAAAGCTGATAGCACTAAATCACCGCACGGCGCATCTTGTCCGATCTTCAACAAAATACTTTTAAAATTCAAAACACCACATTTACCATCACCAGCATCACGACTAAAAACAAAATGGTCATGATGCCGCCGGCTTTTACAAAATCAATCACGCTGTATCCACCCGGCCCCATAATCAGTGCGTTGACCTGATGTGTGGGAATAAGGAATGAATTGGATGTTGCGAGCGCAACGGTTAATGCAAACACTGCCGGGTTTGCACCGGTAGCGAGGGCGATGTTAACGGCAATCGGCACTAGCAATACCGTCGCGCCAACGTTGGACATTAACAACGTAAACACTGTCGCCAATATCGCAATGGCCGCCTGTATTACCCATACAGGCACATCGCCTAACATCAATAATGTTTGTTGCGCTATCCATGCAGCGGTGCCGGTATGTTCGACCGCTGCACCCAACGGAATTAAACTTGCTAATAAAAATACGCTTTGCCACCCTACCGAGCGATAGGCTTCATCGATTTTCAACACCCCACTTAACACCATACCAATCGCACCAAACATCAAAGCGGCGGACAAACGCATATCGGTGAATAAAACCAAAAATAAGGTCAAACCGAAAAATATGAGCGCATGTTTAAGTTTTTCCGGCCGCGTATCGTCGCGTGGGAAATCCGTGACAACAACGAAATTATTGTCTTTCGCGATGTGTTCCAACTCACGCCAGCGGCAGTGGATGACCAATGTATCGCCGGCCTGAAACTCCAGGTCGGGCAAGTCTTCATCAATCACATCGTTGATACGGAAAACCGCCAATACAGTGGCGCCGAATCGTTTACGCAAATGCAACTCGCGCAACGACTTGCCTATCAACGATGAGTCCGGTGGAATAACGATTTCGGAAATTCCCGCGCTGGTAGCGCTCAATGTCTCAGCGAATACTTCCATACCGGTTTTAATATCCAGCGCATATTCTTTGGCAAAATTTTCCACCGCTTTTTGCCGGCCCATGATGGCTATATCGCTGCCTTGTTCGAATTCGGTTTCGCCCGATGGCTCCACAATAATATCGTCGCCGGATCGGATCGCGATTATCCAGCCTGCACGACCTGCGCTTTCGATGTCGTCCAGCGTTTTTCCGACCAGCGGGCTATCGTCACGCACCGTGGCTTCATACACCTCGCCTTCGATACCGTATACTTCCTTGAAGTAATTTAGAGTGCGCCCGGACTCGCCAGGTTTATCCTTGATTTCCGGTAAAACAAATTTTCCCGCAATTGCAAAATACGCGATGCCGGAGATAACCAAAACTATACCTACCGGCATAACCGAGAACAGGGAAAACGTGTCCATGGGCTGCACACTCTGAGGCAGGGTGCGGTTGGAATTGATAATCAGGTCATTCAGTAAGATGAGCGGACTTGATCCAACCATGGTCAAGGTGCCACCCAGGATGGCGCAAAAACCCATCGGCATTAGCAAACGCGAGACTGATATTTCACTGCGTCGTGCGATTCGATTCACCACCGGCAAAAATAATGCCGCCGCACCGATGTTTTGCATGAAGCTGGAAATAACACTGACGGTGCCGGAGACAATACTGATGATGCGCCCTTCAGTACGCCCGCCGTATTCCAGTATGGCGGACGCCAGTTGATTCATAATTCCGGTCTTATCGAGACCGGCGCCGATAATCATAACCGCGATAATGGAGATGACCGCGTTACTGGAGAAACCATCGAACAAATGGTTGATATCCACCAAACCGTCATAACCGGGGAATAAGCTGGTGAGTCCGAGCAACACCATGATCGATACCGCCGCCACATCGACTCGCACTATTTCAAATGCGAACAAAGCAATGGTCAGCGCGAGAATCGCCATCACAGCGATCATCTCGCCATTTAACGGTATGACCTCGGTCAAACTGCCTCCAGATCGGTAAGAGTTTCAGATATGAATCCGGAACTCGAATTTAACGACACCCCGAACAGGGTGAATTCACTATACCACAACACGCTATCGCCCGGACGGGTGCGTATAAGGTATCTTTGCAGGGTTTGCTGAATTCAATAACAATGCATCAAAAACATCTTTCCGCGTTTTTACATCCCCGTTACTGGTCGACCTGGTTCGGTGTGGGTGTGTTACGCGCGCTCTCCATGCTTCCGTTGCCACTCGTTCATCGCTTTGGCAGTTTCATCGGCGACGTGATTCATGCTCTGCACAAACCACGACGGCACATAGCTTTGCGCAATATCGAACGTTGCTTCCCTGAACTATCCGGGGCGGAACAGCGGCAACTGGTACGTCAACAATTTCGCGAAGTGACTAAATCGACATTCAGTATTGGGTTGAATTGGTGGGCAAGCGAACGGCGATTAAATGGACTGATTAAACTTAAAAACGAACAACACTATAAAGAAGCTCTAGCCACCGATAAAAATATTATTTTGCTCGCGCCGCACTTTGTAGCGCTGGAAATCGGTGGAATTTTCCTCTCGTCACAAACGCCTGTTGTAAGCATGTATCAACACACGAAGAATAGTTTGGTTGACGAACTGGTGCGGCGTGGTCGCGCACGATTCGGTGCACTGATGGTGGAACGAAAGGCCGAAATGCTAAGCCTGGTGCGGCACACGCGCCAGGGCAAACCATTTTATTATCTGCCCGATCAGGATCCGGGGCGGCAGAAAGGCGGTGTTTTCGTGCCCTTCTTTAATATTCAAACGGCAACGTTTCCCATGCTGAGCCGCTTCGCGCACATGGCAAAGTCGATTGTCATTCCGTGTGCTACGCGACAATTGCCCGGGGGACGTGGCTACGAAATCATTTTTTCGCCGCCATTGAAAAATTTTCCCAGTGACGATGAACTGGCCGACACTGCAGCAATGAACCAGGCGATTGAGCAAATGGTGCGAACCATGCCGGAGCAATATTTCTGGGTGCATAAACGCTTTAAAACCCGGCCCGAAGGTGAGTCCGATTTTTATGCGTGACTTCAAGTGAATTGTGTAAACTGTTGGATAAACAATAGCAAGAGGAGAACAAGGTGAGCGAATCAAAAACCATAGTATTTTTTCCGGAAGCCGCATTCGGTCCAGCGCTGAATTCGGTGGGCATTGCGCAAGCCTGCCGCGAGCGCGGGCACAAACCGGTGTTTGTGTGCGACCCGGGCTTCACCGGCGTATTCAAGGAATACGGATTCGAAGAGTACCCGGTCAACATGTCCGAACCCATGCCACCGGAAGAGATGGCAAAATACTGGTCAGACTTTATCAACGGGCACATACCGAATTTCAGCAAGTCACCTTACGATCAAATTGATAATTATGTAAAAGAATGCTGGGAAGCTATCGTCGATACATCCAAGTGGGCGCAAAAAGAGTTGCCGGATATCTTGCAACGCATCGAGCCGGATTTGATTTGTATCGACAACGTAATTCTGTTTCCAGCGACCAAACAATACGGCGTTCCCTGGGTACGCATTATCTCCTGCAGCGAAAACGAAATCCCCGATCCCGGTATTCCGCCGCATTTATCCGGTTGTGGCGAAAACGACAAAGCGTGTTTTGAAAAATACACGCAACGATTTAATGAAGTGGTTAAACCGATTCACGACGATTTCAATGAATTTCTAGAATCCTGTGGCGAACCGTCTTATCCCCTGGGTGAATTCTTTGAGCCGTCACCTTATTTGAATCTTTTGCTGTATCCGGAGCCAGTCAAATTCAAACGTGAAAAACCACTGGACAAAAAACAATTTCAATATCTTGAAGGTTGCGTGCGTGAGGAAGCGGAGTATGACATTCCAGAATTTGATGCGCACAATGACAAGCCATTGTTGTACGTCAGTTTTGGCAGCCTGGGTTCGGGCGACACCGATTTATTAAAGCGCATAATCGATGTGGTTGCCGGCCTGCCCTATCGCGCATTGGTCAACGTCGGCGATTACCAGGACGACTACGATACCCCGCCACCCAACGTGCATTTGGCATCCTGGTATCCGCAGCCTTCGGTCATTCCACAAGTCGATGCGGTTATTCACCACGGCGGCAACAACAGTTTTACCGAGTGTCTGTTCTTCGGCAAACCCGCTATCATCATGCCATACGTGTGGGATGGCCACGACAACGCGACTCGCGTGCAGGAAACCGGTCATGGTTTGAAGCTCGACCGCTACAACTGGAACAAAGATGATATGGCGAGCGCCATCAACACCTTACTGACCGATGATGCGATGGCGGCGAAACTCAAAGCGACTTCAGCACACATGCAATCGCAAAACGGCACTCAAAAAGCTGCTGATCTGCTTGACGAATTGCTGAAAGAACAAGCAAGTTAACCTGATGTCTCAATCAACTGTCGCCATACTCCAGGATCCCGCGAATATCGCCACTGAAGCAGATTGGGGAATCATTCCCACCATGCTCGAAGGCGAATCACACACCAGCGGCATTTTGCTGCACATAGGCGAAAACGGCGAATCGGAATGCGGCGTGTGGGAATGCACACCCGGTTTATGGCAATGCCATGTCGAACGCGATGAGTTTTGTCATTTCTTAAGCGGGCAATGCGACTACGTGTCCGATATCGGCGAAAACATTCATATCGAACCGGACACCGTTGCGTTTTTTCCAGCGGGCTGGAAAGGCACCTGCCGGGTAACCGAAACCGTGCGCAAGGTGTATATGATTCGTTAGTTTTTTGACGGCGCTTTTACTATCAACTCACAAGAAAACCACAACGCGCTGCGCAAACAATTTGTACAGCAAAACGGCTTTGGCAGAGCCGACCTGGACGCGTTGCCGCAGGACGCATCGTTTCGACGTTACTTCCGCGTGCGCAATGAAAAGCAAACCGCTTTACTCATGGACGCACCGCCAGAGCATGAAACTATCGCGCCGTTTATCACGATTGCCGAACACCTGATTTCGATAGGACTCACAGCACCGATTATTTACGCAACAGACTTAACCAACGGGTTTGCGTTAATCGAGGACTTTGGCAACGACACTTTCACCCGCTTACTGGCGCAAGGAGCGGATGAAGCGAAACTGTACGAAATGGCGATTGATGTGCTTTGTCATTTACATAAACAAACGGATGCGACAAAAGTAAATATTCCTGCATACGATACCGCGCGATTGCTGGATGAAGCCGTCTTATTTGTCGACTGGTTCTATCCCGCCCATCGCGGCGAAGAAATTTCTTCCGATGCGCGACAGGCATATCTGAAAGCCTGGTGTGACATTCTGCACAGCCTGCCCCCTGCCCCGCAAACATTGGTTTTACGCGATTATCATGTCGATAACCTTATGCAGATAAAACGTACTAACAAAACTCAATGTGGGCTGCTGGATTTTCAGGACGCGGTTATCGGCCCCACCGCGTACGATGTTGTTTCGCTTTTGGAAGATGCGCGTCGCGATATATCTCTTGAGTTAGTGTGCGCAATGAAAACACGTTATTTGAACGCGTTTGTGAATATCGATCGGGAAAGCTTCAAACAATGGTACGTCGTACTAGGGGCACAACGGCATTGCAAAGTCGCCGGGATTTTCGTACGGCTTTGTACACGCGACGGCAAGTGTCATTATTTAGAACATATTCACCGGGTCGTTCGATTGCTAGGCCACCACATAGACAAGCCTGTCCTCGCTCCGTTAAATGAATGGTTGCAACGTTGCATGCCTGAATGGCAAAAACCCTTGCCGAGAATCAGTGCACAGAAAAATTGAAAAAAGATCAAGGTACCGTTAACAGAGCTAAGGACATAAGGCAAAAGATAAGAGGGAAAGAAATACACATATCAATAATAATTTTTGTCACCCCCATCCTGACCTTTCCCCCTCAAGGGGGAAAGAATTTCAGAAAGCTGAATTCTTTTTCGACTTCTGAATGAAAAATATTATTTTGCGGAGCAGCGCCTTTGCGGAGAAGTGCGTGAGCGGTATGAAATTACAACACGCTGTAACTCCCTCTCCCCTGGCGGGAGGGGGTTGGGGTGAGGGGGACGAGAAGAAATAGAATTTGAACGACCTACGGAAACAAGAATTTGAGAGTGTCTATTTACGCCATGCAACGATTTGATCCATCAATCCTCGCGTTGAAGGGTTTTCAATTTCATCCGGATTTCCATCTACGAGTTGACTCAACAAACCACCGGCTAGTTGTTTGCCCAACTCCACGCCCCATTGATCAAAGGAACAAACCTGCCAGATAACGCCCTGGACGAATACTTTATGTTCATACAACGCAATCAAACTGCCCAGGGTGCGTGGATCTAATCGCTCCAGGATAATGCTGTTACTCGGCTGATTGCCCGGATAGGTTTTGTGCGGAGCGAGCTTCGCGGTATCAACTTCGGACATCCCTTGTTGGCGTAATTCTTCGCTCGCCTCCACGACACTTTTTCCGCTCGTCAATGCTTCCGTCTGGGCAAGAAAATTCGCCAACAGCGTCTTATGCTGGGCTGGATTTTTATACTCGCTATTCGCGGCAACAATAAAATCGACCGGTACCAGATGCTTGCCCTGATGCAGTAATTGAAAAAACGCATGTTGAGCGTTGGTGCCTGGCTCACCCCAGATTACCGGCCCCGTAGAACATTCAACAAACTCGCTATCATGCGTTACAGACTTGCCGTTGCTTTCCATATCCAGTTGTTGAATAAATGCGGGGAAACGCGCCAGACTTTGCGCGTAAGGAACGATTGCATGGGTTTGCGCATTGAAAAAATTGGTATACCAAATGCCTAACAAGGCCAGTGTCACAGGCATGTTTTCATCAAACGACGCATTGCGAAAATGCTCATCCATGGTTGCCGCACCCGCCAACAAATTATCGTACTCATCCATGCCGATAGACAACGCGATTGACAGACCTATCGCTGACCATAGCGAGTAACGACCGCCTACCCAATCCCACATCGGGAAAATATTTTGCGCGTCGATGCCGAAAGTTTTCGCTCCCTCGATGTTAGTGGTTACCGCGATGAAATGTTTACCAATTGCATCTTCGTCACAACTTTCTAAAAACCATTTACGCGCAGTGTTGGCATTGGCCATAGTTTCCTGGGTGGTAAATGTTTTTGAGGCGACAATAAACAAAGTCGATTCAGGCTCGACTTGTCGCAATGTGGTCACGATATCGTACGGATCGACATTAGAGACAAAATAAAACTCCACCTCGCCATGTTGCCACGGTTGCAACGCCTGTGTGACCACAGCTGGACCAAGATCGGATCCACCTATCCCGATATTGACAACGGATCGTATGCGTTTGCCGGTACAACCCTTCCATGTTCCATCACGAACAGCATCGGAGAATTCGCGCACCATTTTTTGAGCAGCGCGAATATCGGGAATAACATCACGGCCTTCGACCACCACCTTGTCATTGGATTGTTGGCGCAATGCGGTATGCAGCACGGCGCGGTTTTCGGTAATATTGATTTTTTCGCCGCAAAACATGCGTTCGATCCATTGCTCCAGTTGCGCGTCTTCGGCCAGCACGCGTAACAACGACATCGTTTGGTCAGTCACGCGATTCTTGGAGTAGTCGAGCAACATTCCATCTAATCGCAATGAAAATTTATCGAACCGTTTGCCATCCTGCGCGAACAAATCACGCATGTGCAGACCTGCAATATCGTTACAGTGTTCTTGCAGGGCTTTCCATGCCTTGGTGTTTGTCAGTGATGTCATTTTAGTGTTCCAACTCCTTAGCCAGCCATTCGTTTAATCGCCGCACGTCGTCACCCGTAACCAACAAACCCAATTTGGTACGCCGCCATAAAATATCGTCCGCTGTTTTTGCCCATTCGTGCTTTACCAAATAACGCGCCTCCGCTTCATACAAGTCCGCACAAAGATTCGTCCCCAAATCATCCAGCGTTATCGCCTCTCCAACAATGCCGTCCGCACATGTTCCATAATTTCGCGCATAACGCCAGGCTAATTTTTCCGGTAACCAGGAATGACGCGTGCGAAACGCCTGCAAAAATTGTTCAAAATCTGCATTTTCGAAATCACCGCCAGGTAACGGACTGCTTCCCGTCCAGGACTCATCTTTAAACTCAAGCACATCACGCAGCTTTTCCATCACGTGTTCCGCGAGATTTCGATAAGTAGTGAGTTTGCCGCCAAACACCGACAATAATGGAGCTTTGACATCAGTGGTATTGAGTTCGAGACGGTAATCCCGCGTGATAGCGAACGCATCATCACTGCCGTCATCAACCAAGGCGCGCACGCCGGCAAATGACGATACGACATCCGCTGCAGTCAATCTTTGTTTAAAGTAACGATTGACGATGGTACACAGATAATCGATTTCCTGTTCAGTAATTTCAACCGCGGCAGGATCGCCTTCGTAATCCACATCGGTTGTCCCAATCAAGGTAAATTTTTGTTCATACGGAATAACAAAGATAACTCGCTTGTCTGTGTTCTGAAAAAGATAAGCAAACTCATACTCGTACAATCGCGGCACGATAACGTGACTGCCCTGGACAAGTCGAATGCCATGCTTGCGCGGTAGTTGTAATCCGTCATCAATAAAGCTTGTCACCCACGGCCCAGCAGCATTAACGATACACCTTGCGCATACCTCCTGTTGTGAACCATCTTCGGCCTGCAAGGTGACTTGCCATTCACTCGCGTTGCGACTTGCTTTAAGGCATTTCGTACGGGTTAAAATTTCCGCACCACGTTCGCGGGCATCCATCGCATTCAACACAACCAATCTCGCATCCTGCACCCAGCAGTCGGAGTACACGAAGCCTTTGGTGAATTGATCGTTAATCGGCTGACCCGCCGGATGCGACTTCAGGTTGATTCCTGACGATGCAGCCAACAATTTGCGACCGCCAAGATGATCGTACAAAAACAACCCTAACCGGATCATCCATGCCGGGCGTTGCCCGGCGTCGTGCACTAACGCCAGTTGCAACGGCCAGACAATATGTGGAGCCATGCGCAACACGACTTCGCGTTCCGTGAGCGACTTACGCACTAACCCGAATTCGTAATACTCGAGGTAACGCAGACCGCCGTGAACCATTTTCGAACTGGCCGACGAAGTGTGACTGGCGAGATCGTCCTGCTCACAAAGCAGCACTTTCAACCCACGCCCGGCAGCGTCGCGCGCGATACCCACGCCGTTGATACCGCCACCTACAACCAGAATGTCGTAGTTCAAATTCCCCTCCCCCTAACCCCCTCCCGCCGGGAGGGGGAATGTTTCAAGGTGAACGGTGATCTTGATTCCTTCCCTCCCCGTGGAAGGGCTAGGATGGGGACGAATTGTTGCCCCTTCCCCCTCTGGGGGAAGGTTAGGATGGGGGACAAATCAGAAAATCAATGACAATGTATACAAAACGGATTTACAGCCAATGGCTTCAACTTTTACGGCTTTTCTATCGTAAAATCAAAGCGTTGCTTGCGTTCAGTGGTGGTATCGACGGGATCGAATTCGATCGTGGCTTTAACACGCTGATCAGCGACGGCAATATCAAATTTTTTACCTAAATCCTCGTTATGCAGGTGCAATAAAATGCGAAAGCGGCCCAATTCATCGGTTTCGACCTCGGTCAATATCGTGTCACCGCCACCAAGCAATTGCACCGGAACCCGGCTTGCGACAGAACCATCGGTATACTTCACCTCACCGTACACTGAAAAGCGATGATCAACCTCATGAGTGGCAAATACGGTTAAGGGTAGTAATAACAGCCATAAAGCTTGGACAA
>CBDCFT010000048.1:0-10182 GCA_965216365.1 Arenicellales bacterium
GTACCGTCTGCTACCAGCTTGCCGCCAGCGATAATCACCGCACGCGAACACACGGCATCCACTTCTTCCAGAATATGAGTCGACAATATGATGGCTTTCTCCGCGGCCATATCCTGAATCAATTCACGCACTTCATGTTTTTGATTTGGATCGAGACCGTCCGTTGGTTCGTCCAGGACCAGCACTTCCGGGTCATGCAGAATAGCCTGAGCCAACCCAACCCGCCGCTTGAATCCTTTGGACAGGGTATCCATGGATTGATCAAGCACCGACTGCAGATTGACTTTGTCGATTACCGTTTCGATTCGTTGGCGTTTGCCGTCGCCGGAGAAACCCCGAATGTCAGCAATGAAATCCAGGAAAGCGCGTGGCGTCATATCGGAGTAAAGTGGCGCGCCTTCCGGCAAATAACCCAAACGTTTTTTTGCGGCCACCGGCTTGTTTAAAACGTCATCACCACAAATCGACACGCGACCGCTATCCGGCGACAAAAACCCGGTTATCATTTTCATGGTGGTGGACTTGCCGGCGCCATTGGGTCCGAGAAACCCCAGCACTTCGCCCTTGCCGACCTTGAACGAAATATTGTCGACAGCGACGATGGTGTCAAATCGCTTGGATAGACTATCTACATCAATCATGTTACTTCGATCATGCCGTTATCAATGTTTTGATAAATTGCCAATCAAAATAAGTATTTTTTAACCGTTGTCTTTTCTGTTTTGATTTCACTGAAATGATCTGCAGTAAAGACCGAGCCTTGCGCCACCAATACGCGTGGTGACGTGCAGGGCGCAAAATATATTCACGACAAATTGTGTCGTCAATATTCAGAAAACAAAAAAATATTAACGTTTTGTAATTGCCGTATGCATCGCTAAAACCCGTCGCGCCTGCGCGACATGCAAGTGTTCAATCATTGCGCCATCGACGGTAATAACACCAACGCCCTGTTGCGAACTTTGCTCCCAGGCATTAACTATTTTCTGCGACCAAACAACAGATTCTTCGTCCGGACTAAAAATTCGATTAGCCGTTTCGATCTGATTCGGGTGAATTAATGTTTTGCCATCGAAGCCCAGCGTGCGTCCTTGTTCGCAGCTCTTGCGCAAACCAATCGGGTCATCCAGTTGCGTGAAAACGCTGTCGAGAATATCGATGTCATTAGCGCGCGCGGCGAGCACACAAGTTGTTAAGGCACTCAACATGCCGAGACGACCAGGACTGGATGGAACCCGCATCGCTTCTCCCAAGTCTTCTGTGCCGACCACAATACAATCGACCCGTGGATGTGATGCTGCAATACTGTCAATATTTAAAATCCCACGTGGCGTCTCCGCCATGACCCAGATCGCCTTCGCCTCGCCGCCGTTCGCATTCAGGCAATCCGACACCGCTAACACTTCTTCCGCCGACTCGACCTTTGGCATCATCACCGCGCTGATTTCAAGACCGGCAACAGCCTCGACATCTGCCCGGCCCCACTCGGATTTAATCTGATTAACCCGAACCACCAATTCACGATGACCGTAACCATTTTGCTCCATCGCGGCCTTAACACCCTCGCGTGCTTCGGCTTTTGAGTTTGGCGCCACAGAGTCTTCAAAATCCATTATCGCCACATCGCAATCCAGCGAACGTGCTTTTTCCAGCGCACGCTGGTTATGACCGGGCATGAACAACGCCGAACGACGTAGCCGTATTTCAGCTTCTGACAATTTTCAATGTCTTCAATTTGAAATAGTACAGTTGATCAAACAATGGGGTTCCAAAAGGAGAAGCACAACTCTCCTTTTTGGAAAACAAACCCTAGCCACCTAAACTTTCAAGCAGCTTCTTTCTTCTTTCTTTTCTAAGTCGTTTCTTTCTTTCCTTTTTTGTCTCTCCTTCAATCGCACCTTCGTCTTCGGAATCGAAAGATTCAATACCCAGCTTTTCTTGCAGTTTTTCTTCCAACTTTGCCTTTGCCTCGGCCTCTTCCGCTTCCAGTCTTACTTTCGCCGCCTCTTTTTCTGCTTCAAGCTTTGCTTTTGCCGCGGCTTCTTTCAACTTCAACTCTTCTTGTAATTTTTCCTTTTCTGCAGCCAGTTGTTTGTCGACGCGGGATTTCACCAACTCCTTCATATCCACACGAAACCTGGGATCAGTCAAAGCGCCTTTAACCGAAATAGGAATTGTCACGCCTTCAAGTTCTGACAAATCTTTGCCGCTCTGACCTTCAATAGTATCCGCCACCGTAACCGCTAGCAAATAATCAACCGTTTGATCGATGATATTTGCAGACCCATCCCCGCCGACGCGAAAAATCGGTGCCTTCAATGATAAATCCTCGTTACTGGCAACACCGTTGTTAAAGTTGATTGTGCCATTAAGCTCGGTAAATTTTGTTTCATCCGCGATTTGCGCTTCAACATCCATCTCCTCATCCGTAAGTTTGTCCAATATGCTGCGTGCATCCAAAACCATTTTTTGCAAATCAAAACCTTTCAATGCACCATCACGAAATTCGAATCCAATCGTTCCATTGTTCGACGCCATCATCGCTTTGTCGGTTGCGCCTTGCGCGCTCAGATCAATATTGAAACTGCCTTTGCCTTCCAATTTGTCCGATATTTCTGCGTCCTGTAGCAACGCGCCGATATCGATACTGGTGAACTGGTTGTTTACCTTGAGCACGGGCGTATCTCCTGTCGCATCCACTACCGTACTTCCACTAATGCTCCCGGAATAAAGATTCGCATTTAATGGTGACACTTGAATCAAACCGTCTTTCGCGTTCAATCCGACCTCAACATTACTCATATCGATTCCGCTGTAACGTAAGGCGCCGATTTTCATCTTTCCATCCGCATTCAATCCGCGCAGAGTTTCGACAGGTATCTGTGTCGCCGCGGCTGCAGGCGCCACTACAGCGCCGGTTGACTCAGACGTGCCGCTGTCGCCGGTTGTTTGCGTTTCAGCATCACCGGTCGTTTCCTTTTGCCCGGCTTTGTCCGGTTTCGCCAACAGCTTATCCAGGTCAAGCCGGTCGATGGATAAATCAAAACCGTAGACCGGTGCGGCAAACCCGTTTACGGCGACTGAACCTTTAATCGAACTGTCATCGACCACCGCGGACAGGCTCGACAAATTCACACTATTCGTTGTGGCGTTGAATTTCGTATCAAGTCCTACTTTCGCCAGAGCGTCAGGCGATAAGGCATCAACGACAATCTCGAACTCATCCAGCAATTTGCGCAGATTAAACGGCTGTGCTGATAGTTGTCCTGAAAACGCCGGCGCGTCGACTACCTGCTCGCCCTGCACGCTGGCCTGCAACATTGCATCGGCATGCGTAACGGTGATCTGCGGGACAGATGCCGTTTGCGAATTCAGATCTGCCGTTGCGGTTGGAAAGGTCAGCGTCGCGGCTTTACCATCCAGATCGGCATCGACCGTTGCGCTGGTCGTTTCGAATTGCTTACTTGTCATATTCGCTTGCAATTCACCCAGCGCCATGTCTCCTTTCAACTGACCTTCAACAGCTTCGAGCGTGCCATCAAACGATAACTTCATGTCGCTGACCGTAGCCGCCTGCTGCGCTATGTTTGATTGCACCGGCCCGGAATCGAGCGATACTTTCATCGGCCCACCGACACCTTCCAGCGCGCCGTCGAATGTAACTTTAAGGTCAACCGCATTAACCAATTGATCTTTTAGCATGGCATCCACAGCCGACGAGTCAATCGACGCTTTGAACGGCCCACCGACCCCGTTAACGACACCATCAAATGTTCCGCTTAACTGTGCAACGACCGCTTTCTGATTAGCTAAATTAAAATCCAGTTTGCCGAGCTCAAGCGCCGAAGTCATCGGCCCAACCTGCCCATCAAGACTGCCTGATGCATTCAGCGCGATTTCATCCGCTGCCAATTGTTGCGCATTCATATCAAAATTTAACGAACCGAGCGACAAGTCCGCTTTCATCGCCTGATAAGTTCCGACTAGTGCGCCCGACGTAAGATTAACCAAACCTTTGCCGGCATCGACCGAAAGATTCGGGGCTTGTAACGATGCATCGATGCCTTCGCCTTTTGCTGAAAAATCAACATCATCCAGAATAAAGCTTTGATTATTCAAATCAGCGGTCACGGTTGTGTTCAATGCAATGGCTACTGCGTCCGGTATGCCATCGCCGCTCACGGTCAACGCCGTTTCAAACCCAACGGGTTTTCCTTTTAGAATGTCACCGGTTTTTAACGTCAAACCACTGATTTGATAATTCTGGCTGGTGGAAGCATCGCGCCAACTCACGTCACCGTTGGTGATCTCGACACCGTTTAATGCTAACGCACCAGCACCCGCCCCGGCGTCTTTCGCGTTAGACTGCTTATCGCCGCCCTCTTTCGGTACCAGGTCTCCCCAGTTAGGTTCGCCTTGCTCATTCACCTGCAAATCGATTTTAGGCGACTCCAAAACTATGGTATCCACTTCAATCTGCTTTTTCAGCAACGGCAACAACTTTGCCTTCACCTTGGCGCCATCGATCTGCAGCATGGGCGTATCGCCAAAACCTTCTCGATTCGCCAACACGACTTTCCCTGTGGACAGGCCGAGCCACGGGTAATAAGTGAGTTCAAGATCGCCTTCGATAGCCAAATCCCGGCCCGTTTGTTTTTTCACGGCACCCGCGATCTCGTCACGAAAATCATTCGGATCGACAAAGACCGTCAACGCAACGACTAAACCTACCGCCAGCAACACCACACATACAACTAACCAACCTAAAATCTTGAACAACGTCTTCATTGCGATTTACAACTCCTTAAAAAATCATCAAACCGCCATCGCTGTCTGCTGTAACGCAGCGGTGTTCATTTGTATTGGCTCCCGAGCATATTTGTTTTTAAGCACGTGACGGGCAGCCGCTCGAATAACTTCACAACCTGCATCCTTGTGATATGCATTCTCACTGATTGACCTGCGCCAGGCTTTTGCACCGGGCATACCTTGAAACAATCCGAGCAGATGACGCGACATATGTTTCAAGTAGACACCCTGGACCAGTTGTCGTTCGATATAAATCAAATAGTCTTCTAAAATTTCTTCGCGGCTAGACGTGGCTTGGTTACTATTAAAATAACGAGAGTCAATCTCGCTTAAAAAATAAGGATTGCGATAAGCCTCGCGGCCAATCATCGCGCTATCCACTTGTTTTAAATGCTCATCAATTTCACTGAGTTTGCGAATACCACCGTTAATGCCGATATGCAGATTCGGGAAGTCTTGTTTTAAACGATAAACAACGTCATAGCACAGCGGTGGTATTTCACGATTCTGCTTCGGACTCAATCCCTGTAGCCATGCCTTGCGCGCATGAATAGTAAACGCATCGCATCCCGCTTGTGCCACTTGCTCGATAAAGGCGCACAATTCTTCGTACGAATCTTTATCATCGATACCGATGCGGGTTTTGACGGTCACTGGAATGCTTACCGCCGCGTTCATGGCGGCGACGCAATCGGCGACACGTTGCGGCTCCGCCATAAGACATGCACCGAAAAACCCGGACTTCACCCGATCACTCGGGCAACCAACATTCATATTCACTTCGTCGTAACCGGCGTCTTGCGCCATGCGTGTGCATTGCGCCATCTCGTTCGGCTCCGAACCACCGAGTTGCAAAGCGAGCGGATGCTCTGCATCGTCATAAGCCAAAAATCGCGCACTGTCGCCATGCAGCAACGCACCGGTTGTAATCATTTCCGTATACAGCAACACGTGTTTGGAAATCAGCCGCAATAAATAACGGTCGTGACGATCCGTGCAGTCCATCATCGGCGCTACGCAGATGCGCCGACCGAATGACTCGGTTAGTGACTTATTCACCATTTATGGTCACCGTGATGCGTCGCGTGTGCGGCGAGTACCGATGCTCCCACAGGTAAATGCCTTGCCATGTGCCTAACACCAGCCGGCCTGCACTGACAGGAACCGACATACTGGTTTCAGTCAGCAGAGTGCGCACATGGGCTGACATATCGTCCGGGCCTTCTTGCGTATGTTTATACAGCGGATCGCCGTCAGGCGTAATACGCTGCATAAACGACTCCAAATCCGAACGCACGACGGAATCGGCATTCTCGCAAATCATAATGGATGCGCTGGTATGGTGAATAAACATGTGACATAAACCCGTCGATACACCGCTACCCTCCACGACACGGCCAATGTCCTGAGTGATGTCATAGCTATCCCGGCCATGGGTTTGGATGTCCAGTTTGTCTTGATGCCACATCGTCAGAGTCTAGTTCGCGCCAATGAATGCAAAATGAATAACGTGCGCGCCCCCATTGTGGTGGCAGGCGTTACAAAACCCAATAATACCAGACTGCATCAGGGCGATTTGGAATCATTGTGGTTTCGTCCGGGCGCCGGCGCCGTTACAATGCACGCGCCTACCACACGCACTACTGATAAAAACAACGTGACTGACACACTCGAATCCAATTTGCACCACATGCATGAGAGCGGCGCCGCCGACTCTCTCGACGCCATCCGGCGGGGTGTAGAAAAAGAGAGTCTGCGCATCGACCAGGACGGCATTCTCGCGCAAACCCCGCATCCGCTCGCGCTCGGCTCTACTCTGACTCACCCGCACATAACCACGGACTACTCCGAAGCCTTGCTGGAGTTCGTCACGCCGGTGTCGAGCAGTATCGAAGATGTTTTGCAATGCCTCAATCGCATTCACACCTTCGTCTACCAGAATATCGGCGACGAGAAGTTATGGGTCAACAGCATGCCTTGTATCGTACGCGGCGAGGATTCTATACCCATCGCCGAGTACGGTTCATCTAACATTGGACGCATGAAGAACGTCTACCGTCGTGGACTGGGCTATCGCTACGGCAAACTGATGCAGGCCATCGCCGGCATTCACTATAATTTTTCATTGCCGGATACGTTTTGGGATGCCTGGTTGCCCTGGGGTATGCGCAAGGAACAACGCCAGGATCGCATTTCCGAACATTATTTCACCGCGATTCGTAATTTTCACCGGCATAGCTGGTTATTGTTTTATCTATTTGGGGCATCGCCCGCTGTTTGCAAATCGTTTGTTGCCGGACGCGATCATGGCCTGGAAATTTTCGATGAAGTCACTTATTACGCATCCTACGCCACCACGCTGCGCATGAGCCGTCTGGGTTATCACAACAGCGCGCAAACCCACATCAATATTTGTTACAACAGCCTGGATGAGTTTGTCGATTCATTGCGAAATGCAACCGACAAGTCATTCGCGGATTACGAAAAGATCGGCGTGAAAGTCGATGGCGAATACCGTCAACTCAACACAAATCTTTTGCAAATCGAAAATGAATACTATGCGGCAGTGCGTCCAAAGCGCGTCATTCGCTCAGGCGAGCGGCCGACAACGGCGTTGGCCACGCGTGGCGTGGAATACATCGAAGTGCGTTGTATCGATTTAAATCCATTCGTTCCTGTCGGTATCGACGCGGACACCATGCGTTTTGTCGATATGTTTTTGTTGTATTGCCTGTTCTCGCCCAGCCCGCAAATCACCGACGCGGAAACGGACGCGATTGACTTTAATCAAACTGAAGTGTCGTTTCGCGGGCGCGCACCCGATCTGAATTTAAGAAGCAACGGCAATACCGTTTCATTTCAGAATGAGGCATCGAAGATACTGGACGAACTCGACGCCGTAGCCGAAATGTTCGACGACAAACTAGGTTGTAAAGACTACAGCGCATCTCTAAAAAACCAGAAAGTGAAGCTCACCGAACCGGACCGTATCCCCGCGGCTCAAATTATCGAAGAAATGCGCCGCGATGACGACTCTTTTGTCGAGTTCGCCCTGCGCAAAGCGAACGAACACGAAAACTATTTCAAACAACAACCCTTAAGCGAGAAAAGCAAAAAACTGTTTACCGAACTCGCGGAACGATCACTCGACGAACAAGCGGAAATTGAAGCGAATGACAAAGTTAGTTTCGATGAATTTTTAGTGAATTATTTTTCTCATTAATTCACGACGAGCGACCAAAAATTAAAACCTATTGCTGACGGCTATAACAACCCAAATCAAAATCAATACTGCAACGCCAACCCAAGAAATCTTTCCATTGTCTCTTTCAAGCACATACCCTCTCGGGTATCGCCCAAAAGTTACAATCAACAAAAAGAATCTACCTAAGTTAAAAAATATAACTTGAATTAATATATCCCAAAAAATCCATCTTATGGCGACATTCGCGGAACGCAGGAAAACTTCGACTATTTCTTCCACTAACTTTTATCAATTATTTTTCGATTTAGCAACAAATTCACGTGTCGCAATCCGCACTTCACTAAAACGCATGTAGGCCATATTTCCCTGCGATTCTAGCTTGCCCTCTTTTACAAGCTTTCGAACTCGTTGCGGGTAAAAAATATCTGAGATATTTTCATACCGTGTTCGCAAGTCCATCATCGTTTGACCCACAACCATTGCCACCTTTTGCCAGTGACGCGACGCATTCGACATTAGTAATTTATCGATTTCCTGCAAATCTGATTCGGTTAAACGAGCCACAATTTCATACTCTTCAGGTGTAAGCAGTGGATCGCGTATCGGCTTCTCAACCATGAGTTTAAATTTTTTATTGGCTAAGTATACCGAGCGTTCCCAAAACTATTTTGTTCCGTACATTCTATCGCCTGCATCACCCAATCCTGGAACAATATACCCATGGTCGTTTAAGTGGCTGTCCAATGATGCTGTGTACAAATCCACATCGGGGTGAGCGGCGTTAAACATGTTGACACCTTCCGGCGCAGCAAGCAAGCATAGAAATTTCATGCGCTTTGCACCTGCATCTTTTAAACGTTGCACGGCAGCGATACCTGAGTTGGCCGTAGCCAACATTGGATCAACCACGATAACCAGGCGATCACCGAGGTCGTGTGGTGCTTTGAAATAATATTCCACGGCGACCAGAGTTTCAGGATCGCGGTATAAACCGACGTGCCCAACCCGAGCAGACGGCAATAAATCAAGCATGCCGTCGAGCAAACCATTGCCCGCGCGCAAAACAGAAACAAAACACAGTTTTTTGCCCTTCAACACCGGCGCCGCCATTTCCTCAAGCGGTGTTTCGATTTCGCTTTCGGTCATTTCCAGATCGCGTGTGACTTCGTAAGCCAGCAACAAGGCGATTTCACGTAGCAATTGCCGAAACAATGCAGTCGGCGTTTCCTTGCGGCGCATTAAAGTCAACTTATGTTGAATCAATGGATGGGTTACGACGTTGACGGAAAGGTCTTTTTGTTTTTTTGCGGCCATTAAGACACTCCAGTTCTTGATTAACGAACGTGCGGTTTTGTTTTTAGTTTGAAAGTATACCCGTGACTCGCTATCAGATGTAAGTTTCCTTCTTAATCCGTATTCAAACTTTTGTCATTGCGAGGAGTGAAACGACGAAGCAATCTTTAGTCTACATCAAATGTAGTTATAGATTGCTGCGCTTCGCTCGCAATGACAATTTTTAAGATGACGTTTCATAGACCTTAAAAAACCGTGCCTTCGTTTTTGAGCCGGATTGGCGGCGTGCCGTCTTCCCGGAGTCTTTTCGCGATCTTGCGCCCCGCCGTCCAGGTACCGCCTTGTAATATCTTTACCAAAGGTAATTCATCCACACTTCGATTTAATTTTTTACGAATAATTGTCGCAAGCTCATCCAGCAAACAAACAGTAAGCGCACGCCACTCGACGATGGGTTCGGCGGTGGCAGAATACGTTTCTTGCAATACTTTTTTTTTTGCTCGCAACACGCCCATGTCAATAAGTAATCCGCCGTTACGGTATTCCGGCAACCCGGTCATTTGATCCAAATCAGTGACAGCGACACCCGCCCACTGTAACGGCTCGACTAATGAATAAGACAACCATTGCGACAACTTATGAAACGGCACGAGATTATTTGTCATGCCTTCGCCGACGATTTTGCCGTGCACGCCAACATCGCCCAAACATTGATTATTGACTACCTTGCCATGCGGCCACATTTCTACAAAGTGACGCAAAGTTTCGTGCAACAAACTTCCTGCGGTCAGTGTTTTGTTGTATTTGTTTTTTAACGTTTTAAGCAATACGGACACACGCGGACCAGGGTTATTTGCCTTACCAAAGCGCTGATC
>CBDCFT010000049.1:0-340146 GCA_965216365.1 Arenicellales bacterium
AGACAGAAATCCACCCCTCCCAGCTGCGATAACTCCAACTGGATTCCGGTTGCATCCTGCAACTCATCGGCAAAGGCGGGCCAAAGCGAGGCGGAGTGACGAGTCCATCTTGCATAGTCGGGCATCCCATCGCCTTTGCTCTGCACCCATACCAGTCCAAAGTTTCCTCTGGAGGCGCGAAAAGCGAAATCACCCTCATCAATGACGACAACATCGTGTCCCTCGCGCCGCAAGCCCCAGGCAATTGAAATACCCAGAACGCCCCCGCCAATGATCGCTAACTCAGATTCCAACGGCGGTGCTGGCGAACAAATCAGTTCTTACCGACAAGTATTCGATCCAGACCATAAATGCGATCAAGCACAATCAATAAAACGACGGTTATGACGATGAGCACGGTAGAGATCGAAGCAATCAACGGATCGATGGTTTGGGCGATGTGGTGATACATACGTACTGGCAAAGTCATGGTTTTCGGAGACGCTACAAAAACACTCATGGTGACTTCGTCAAAACTGGTGATAAACGCAAGCAACCATCCGCCGGCAATACCGGGCAATATCAGAGGTAGTGTGATACGGTGAAACACGGTCCATTTCGATGCGCCAAGGGTTTCCGCCGCCTGTTCCGCGTCTTTTGGTAAACCCGTAATGGATGCCAATACCAGACGCAAAGCGTAGGGCATGATCAAAATAGTATGAGCCAGTGTGATACCGACGAAGGTGCCCGATAATCCAATCTGGTTGAAGAATCGCAGAAAAGATACTCCCATGACCACGGCTGGAATCATCAACGGCGACATAAAAAAACCGGTGATGAGTGCCCGCCCGGGAAATTGATGACGCCCAATTGCTATTGCCGCAGGAATAGCCAGCACAATTGCCAGACTGGCCGCGGCAGTGCCCAGATAGAGACTCATCCAAAACGCGTCGATAAATCCAGGGTATTCCAAAATGGTTTTGAACCATCTCAATGACAACCCATCTGTGGGCAGCGACAAATAGCCTTTTCCTGTAAATGACACTGCCACCACTGCCACCAATGGAGCAAGCAGAAAAATAATAAATAGGCTGTGATAGACGATGGCGAGTTTGCTGTTTTTATTCATGGGGACTTCTATTCAAATACTCTGGCAAAGCGCTTTTCGATGAATCGGTTGTACGACATGATGATAATCACGTTTGCGATAAGCAGTAACAGCGCAATTGCTGCGCCAAGCGGCCAGTTGAGTGTATTGAGGTATTCGTCATAAGCAGTGGTTGCCACTACCTTTAGCCGGCGGCCGCCGATAATGGATGGCGTTGCGAAGGCGCTCGCGGTCAAGGCAAATACAATCATACTGCCGGACAATATACCCGGCATGACCTGAGGGATGACAATTCGACGCATCACGGTAAAACGGCCGGCACCTAGCGTCAGCGCGGCATCTTCGACCTGCGGATCGATCCGTTGCAGGGAAGCCCATACCGACAACACCATAAAAGGCACCAGTACATGTACCAGCGCAATCACCATACCCGTCGTAGTAAACATCAGACTAAACGGCGCCTCGATGAGGTGCAGTCTTTGCAGGGCTTCTGAGATCATGCCTTTGCCACCCAACAACAAGGCCCAACCCAGGGTGCGTACAATCACTGAAATCAGTAACGGGCCTAAAACGATGACCAGAAAAATAGATTTCCAGGGATTCCGCATGCGCGACAAGATATAGGCTTCCGGCACGCCGATCAGAACGCATATGAAGGTCACACCTAACGCCACTGAAAAAGTTGCGGCCAAATATACGATGAAAATATTTATCGCTGAGTACTTCGGCGTAGTTATCAAAAGAAAATCCGGGAAGGATGCCGCCGCTGTTGTAGTCAAAACTGTAAAAACTCAGAACCAGTGTCATGAGTAGAGGCGCGCCGAGCAGTGCAATAAACAAAACAAGGCCAGGACTACTCAAAATGTAGGCACGGCTTGAGAATGGCTCGCCTGCACTCATGGATTTTGACTTCGGGTGAGAATCCTTAACGCATCATCTGGCCAACTGAGTTTTACGCTTTGTCCATGGCGAAAGATTTCCTCGCCCGCATTAGGCGCGGTAGCAATAATTTTTCCAAGCGCGCATTCGATTTGAAACAGCCAACGGTCACCGTGGAATATGGCCGCATCTACGATAGCGTCAATACCGTCTGCAGCACTTGCATCGAGTCTTATTCGCTCCGGCCGTAGGAAAACCTGTACCGTATCGCCGACAGACAGGTTAGTAACGGGTAGCCCAACAGTGATACCGTGTATTTCGATTAACGCCTGCTCGTTATCTATATTTTTAACAACAGCACTCAACAAGTTGGTCTTGCCAACAAAATCAGAAACGAAATTATTGAGCGGTGAATCATAGACACCGACAGGTGTATCTATCTGTTCAACCCGGCCTGAGTTCATAACAACGACCCGATCGCTCATAGAAAGCGCCTCGCTCTGGTCATGGGTTACCAGAATGGTTGTCACACCAACCTGTTGTTGCAGTGTCCGCAATTCAATCTGCATTTCTTCACGCAGCTTTGCATCAAGGTTGGACAGGGGTTCATCCAGCAATAAAACCGGTGGTTCGATCACCAGCGCACGTGCTAATGCGACTCGTTGCCTTTGGCCACCGGATAATTCGCGCGGATGCCGTTCCGCAAAATCCTCCAGGCGAACCTGGGAAAGCGCTGCACGAATCTTATCTTTACGAGTTTCCTTAGAGACATTGCGCATTTCCAGGCCAAAGCTTACGTTCCCCGCAACCGTCATGTGGGGGAATAAGGCATAACTTTGAAATACAATGCCTAATCCACGCCGGTTTGGCGCTTTATGGGTAATATCCTCATCATCGAGCTTGATTTGACCACCATCGGGTTGTTGCAGCCCGGCTATCATTTGCAGGGTGGTGGTTTTCCCGCATCCGGAAGGCCCCAGAAGAGAGATAAACTCACCTTTCTCTATATGCAACGACAAATCGTCTACCGCAGTAAAGTCGCCGAACTTTTTGGTCAGTTGAACCAGTTCAACAAAACTCATATTGAATCAGTATGGTGATGGATTCTCGAGCCAACCATGTCTCCGGATATTCATTATTTGGCCGGTGACAGCGCGGGTTGATCGGTTGTCAGTGTAATCGGTCTGGCGGCCTTCGATGAGGCCGCCAGAGAATTGCAAGACTTATTGCTCTATTTGCCGGCTCCACATTTTAGTCCATTCTCCGCGATTAGGATTGATAACATCCCAATCCACTGCATTGAGCGCATTAATCTTTTCGGGACCGTAAGGCAGCTTGTCTCCCAAATCCGCCGGTAGTTCTGCCTTGGTATTAGTAGGACCAAAACCGACAGTCTCGGCGAGCATGACTTGATATTCAGGTCTTAGAAAATGTTGAACTAATTGTTGTGCAAGGTCTGACACATCCGACTCCACGACCGGACATACCGCCACCATTAAGGCAACTCCACCTTCCTTTGGATATACAAACCCTCCTGGAAAACCGGTGTCCGCCAGAGATTTAAGGCGTCCCGATCCCCACACAGACAAGGCGATTTCCCCGTTCTGAAACAACTCCGACATTTTTCCGGAGCTGGGTTCAAATACCAAAACATTTGGGGCAACTTTCTCACCAAACGCATCAAATCCTTTTTCGATATCGTTTTCACCACCGCCATTGAGCCGGGCCGTCATCACCAAAGCATGTAGACCATAGGTATTCGTGATCGGCGGTACGACAAGCTTTCCCTTGTATTTGGGGTCGGTAAGATCATTCCAGGAAGACGGCGCGTCCCAACCATTGGCTGCAAACATTTCTTTGTTATATGACAATCCGGTTACCACGAAACCTGCGCCAACCGCCTTGTCAGTGTTCATTTTGGCAATGTCATATATATCATTAAATATTTCAGCATCCGCGATTGTGTCACAGAAACCAAACGAAACCGCCTGATACATCGGTCCGTCGTCAAGGAACACAACATCCAGTTCCTGATTACCTTTCTGCGCCTGGAGTTTCGCGAGTGTGTCCGTGGAATTGCCGGGTACGTAGACGATTTTCGCGCCTGTTTCCTCCTCAAACGGTGGCAGAACTTTTTCCTTGAGCAGTTTCTCGAATGATCCGCCATAACCTCCAAGATAGAGTGTCTTATCCTGGGACAACGCGGGCTGAGTGGCAAGCGTAATGACTGCAGCCAAAGACGCAACGCCAGTAGTCCGTAAACGAAGTTTCATATTATCTATCCTCTTTTTAGGTTGCTGGTGTTTACAGGTCACGAACGCGCTTCGCTTGTCATGCATCATTGATATCGAGAGCGACGAACGCATGCAAAGGGATACCCGTATCGTGACTGACAGACAGTCCAGTACATTCTCCGATACTGTTCATTGAATTACTTTGGTCAACAGTGGATTTTATAGCCCAAACTATGATCGCACTATTTAAACACTGTTTGCATTCCAATGACATTTGCAAAATAAGAATACAACGTGAAACCTATAATAACAATTCGATTTCATCGAATATTCGATAGAGTTACACTGTTTTTGTCGATTTGAGCTGAGAAATTTTCAATCGGCTCTGCAACGGATAAGGTTTAATTAGGGCAGGCCACCTTTGCTACCGCACTCCAATGACAGGAGAACAAAACCAACTATGGGTTAGATCATCCACTAGTCCATTCGGTAACCAGCCTCGCGTTGACTACGTACAGTGCGCCCTACCCGGTATGTGACGATAATTTCTTAAGAATTTCGGGTAATACCGGCGATGTAGAATATTATATTTGTCGATTTGCATCTGATGCACCAGTTCAATGCGGTAGCTTGTAGCTGACGTTGCCTTGGTTTACGGTAATCAGTTCTCGATTTTCCAGTTCCTGTACGAGTGACTGCAGCTCAGTTTCGGAGAGCTGTCTCGTGAAAAGTGAATTGATCGTATTGCTCAGTGTTTTCACCTTTCTGGGTCTGGAGTGACCGCGCGTTGCGAGGTTTTTGACGATAGCGCTGATTTTCTCGTCCTTACTGGTCGCATTTGATATACGTAGTACGGGTATTTCGGCTAAATCCTTATGACGCTGTATTTGGATGTGTTTACCCCTGAGGTGTTTGATCAATGGATCGAAACCGGTGTCTTTAGAGATGATGTGAAAATACCCTTTTGGGTCTTTCGCAACCAAGTCCCCAATGTAGTAAGCCACGTGAAAATCCAATGCATTTTTGCCACTGCCCGTAATCTTAATGTACTGGCCGTCCCCACCGAGGGATTGCAATGCGCTTGCAAGATCATAGGGAACCTTGGTCTGATTGGCCCCGACAAAGACAAACACCTTAAACGGATGGTCAGCTAGTATTTCCAGATTCTTTGGCTGGACATTCTCAAAATCACGCAGTACGTAATTTGTCGCCAATGGCTCTTCTATTCATGTGGATACCACAGTCTATTTTACGTCGTCCGCGCCTATCGGATACCGATCAATCAAACCGGAAATTATCGGCCACAGTAGGTGATCCCATGCGTATCCCCTGTTCTTTCGTGCTTGCATTGAATATTTGACTATACCCTGGGGTTTGGACGCGTCCACAGGAAAGTGCCTATGCAGAGAAAGAACAGGCTGATGCTGAGCAGCAATCCCCAGTGATAGCCGGACCACAGCAGGAATGACCAGCTCGCGATCATCATCGCGGTTGCGAGCCACTTTGCACTTGACGGTACTGCGCCCTTTTCATGCCAGTCGTTTATCAACCGCGCAAACCGCGGCTGACTGTAAATCCAGTCGTGCACGCGCTGCGACCCCCTTGACGCCGCCCAGACCGCTACCAGCAGGAACGGTGTCGCCGGCAGCAGTGGCAGGAACACCCCGGCAATGCCCAACGCAGTGGCAGTGTAAGCGAGCACCAGGTAGCCCAACTGTGCCCGTTTGCCCGGCAGCGTCTTAACCATGAATACGAAATTTATAAATGATTGCGTCTCCAGCTTGAACAAGACCCGGTATGGAACACTATGTTGGTAAAATCCAAAACTGTGACATTTCTATTTGGCGGAAATGCGACATTACTAAATGGGGCCTACACAATTCGTGGCGGATAAGCCTCATTGTGTAGGAATATCTGGCATTCATAGTACTTCAATACTATGCAATACTAGATAGCCCTATAGCTCCCCAAGCCGCGCCTCAAAAGCGACGCAATTGGTCGCCGAATACGCCTTGGCGTTTAATCCGTTTATTGTATTGGTCAACAGCGGCCTGGTTTTCGGTCAACCCTGCATCACGAGTCCGATCCTGCAATTTTCCTTTCTTATGTTTCTTATCTTTGGCAAATAACGTCAGACTGTTTGAGCGATTCATTTGTGGTATCCACTCAGGTTCGTAATTCCTGCTCTTCTTGAATCTCACCGAGACTCGGTATGCTGACAGACCCTTCAGGGAAATTAGCCCGAACCTCTAGCTCGCCCCCCATGGCTTCAATGTACCGTCGCAATGTCGAGATCAGCATGTCTGTACGGTGCTCTAATTTCGACACTGCAGCTTGGTTAATATCTAAGGCTTCGGCCAATTGTTCCTGTGATAACGCGAGTGCGTGGCGCAACTCGTGAATCGGCATTTCACTCAATAGCTTTTGGGTGAGCGCAGCGGATTTCTCCCGTTGCTCGGGCGTCATCTTGTTACGTAATGTTTGAAACTTCTTCGCCATCAGTTACTTCCTTCTTGCTTAAGCGTGTTTAAATGTTCGTCGTACAGTTTGTCTGCCATAGGTATGAATGTTTTATACTAACGGTCGTCACCGGTCTTTCGACCCCCGATCAACAACAGTGCCGTGCGTCGTGGATCAAACGCACACAAAACACGGTATGGTTGTCCCGCGTGTTGGACCCTCAGTTCGCGCATATGCGAGTGCTTTGACCCTTTGATACCCGAACTGTGTGGGTACGGAAGCTGTGGGCCCTTCGTCTCCAACAATCCCACAGTCGCAGCGACGCTGACTTGTTCATCGGCATTAAGACTATCCCACCAGACTTCAAATTCATCGGTGTATTCAACGTCATAGCTCACTGACCGTTAAATCGCTCTAGGAAATACTTATCAAAACGTGTAGCTATACGATACATCAATATTCTATACATGGAATATAACTTCAATGGAATAAGTTTGCAACCACATTACCCTGGAGTCACTCATCATCTCAAACAATGATGCAATCTTTTCTATATAATAATCAATAACTTATGGCGGATAGTACATCAAATGTAAAGTTATGTATTTATCGATTGGCATCCGACACACACCAGATCAGCGCAGTAACTTGTAGCTGACGTTGCCCTGGTTTTGTGCCGCAAGGTTTTTAACGATTTCTCCGATCTTCTCGTTCTTACCGCTTTCATTCAATGTACGTAACACGGGAATTTTCGCTAAACCCTTGAGTCCGCATTTAGCCTTATTCAAGTGTTTGACTGATTTACTCCCTTCTGGCGATGACTGCTCGAAAGCGACCGACGACCCTTAGTATTCAAGATTTCTCTGACGTTCTGTTCTGAAGGCACGCCAAACCGGGGGTACGGAATTGTCGACATCAAGTTCACCGTGGACTATAGTTTGTTTCATAGACGCCTCAATTTGGGTTTTCATCGTGGTGATGGGCCTCATACCAAATAGGCCTAGCCACCAATGATGGAGGCCCGCGATTCCAACAAGAATCGGGGCCTCTATTTTCGCTATTCATTTTCTGAACCATTGATAAGGAGGTTTCATGAGTCAGAGCATAAAAATACTTACCATCACTGCGATTCTTGCACTAATCCCAACACTCGCGCCAGTTGCGTTGGCTGACCACGAAGGAAAAAATAAAGCAAAAAGGGGTGGCCACAGTGTACAACTCGGTCCTCGGCCGTTCTATCTCGTCGATAAGATGAGTGAAGGACGGTTAAAAAGGAAACTCGCAAAGTGCGCTGCCAACACCAAGCGCTATAAGCACCACGATTTCTCGATCGGACATCGTGGGGCGGCACTACAGTTTCCAGAGCACACTAAGGAATCCTACGAGGCAGCCCATCGCATGGGCGCCGGCATCCTCGAGTGTGACGTGACGTTCACCAGCGACGGCGAACTGGTCTGCCGCCACGCACAATGTGATCTGCACACCACGACCAACATTCTCGCCACACCGCTTGCCGCAACGTGCGCCACACCGTTCACCCCGGCCGAGTTCGATATAGACGGTAATCTCGTGACACCGGCGACCGCTCGGTGCTGCGCTAGCGACCTCACTCTCGCGGAGTTCAAGTCCCTGGAGGGCAAGATGGATGCATCCGACAGGAATGCGACGACGGTCGAGGAATTCCTCGGGGGCACGGCGGATTTTCGTACCGACCTCTATGCCACAGGCGGCACCTTACTCAGCCATAAGGAGAGCATAAAACTCTTCGATCAACTGGGGGCAAAGTTCACCCCTGAACTCAAGGCGGTCACGGACGGATTCGGCGCTTCGGGACTCGACCAAGCGAGTTATGCGCGGAAGATGATTCAGGAGTACCTCGATGCCGGGATCAATCCGCGCCGGGTGTTTGCCCAGTCCTTCAATCTCGACGACGTGGAGCAGTGGATTGCGGAATTTCCGAGATACGGCCGGCGCGCCGTGTACCTGGATGGTCGCCCAGTGGCCGATCTCGCCTCGACGCCACCGGAGCTGTTAGAGTTTCTGGATCTTAAGGCGTCGGGGGTTAATATCATTGCGCCTCCTATGCCGGTTCTGTTGACTACTAACACGGACGACGAAATTGTTCCGTCCGTTTACGCCGAGAGGGCGCGGCAAGCCGGACTCAGGATAATTTCCTGGACCACGGAGCGCTCCGGACGAATCGTCGAAGACGTCCTTGAGGGAGGCAGCACCTTTTACTACCAGACGACACTGGACGCCCTCAACAATGACGGTGACATCCTGCGGACTATCGATGTGCTGGCCCGAAAGGTAGGAATCATTGGTCTGTTCTCCGACTGGCCAGCCACCACGACCTTCTATGCAAACTGCATGCTTGGTGGTAATAACGGCTAACGACAGGAAAGAACGAGAGATGCCCTAACGGTTTAGAGTAACACTGTGGCTTGGTGCTGGTGTCTTGTCACCAGGCCACTTCATTTGGGTGATCGACCGCAAAAACTTAACTATCGCAGGTCAATTAGAGCAGTATCAGTCGCACGCGCCCTACCCCACTTCGCAGCTACTTTTCCGTTCATAGGGGATAATCCTCGTTACGTATAATTTCTATTAGGCATAGTTCCTAAGTACTATAAAACACTCGGTGACTTGGTGATTAAATGAAGATAATGCCGAAGATCACGATTACTCATATGGATTACTGGGGTGATATCGTATGTTCCGTTACCTGTTAGGCGTGGCGAACTGGAGATAAACTAAATGCGGCGAATCGATGGAAAGTGTCACTGCGGAAACATAAGTTATGAGTTCATGTGGCCTGAACCCGGTTCACAAATTCCGGTTCGCGCCTGCAGTTGTACGTTTTGTATAAAGCACGGTGGCGTTTACACCTCTCACCCTGATGCTCAGCTGACAGCACAGATCTCGGATCTCGCACTCGTGAATAAATACATATTTGGCACGAAGACAGCGGAGTTTTATGTTTGTTCCGGCCGTGGCGTGGTGGCTTTCGTGACGAGCACGATTGAAGGCTATGAATACGCCGTTGTAAATGTCAATACATTCGAAGGAGTAAGTAAATCGGAATTAGACTCTTCCGTTGCAGACTTTGACGGGGAGAGTGTTGGCGACAGATTGAACAGGCGTAAGCAAAGGTGGATTTCTCAGGTGGATGTTTTAGTTAGTCACTCATAACAAACTTAGGGTCCAGTACCCGAAATTTCTAATGGGTTAAAACCCGACATTACTATCGGGGGCTAGTAGATATGTTGACGCCATTTAAAGATGGCACATTGATTCCCATTTAGAAATGTCACATGGGTTGTAGTTGCCGGTTTGGCGCGGTGAAGGTTGTCTTTTTAGCTTGTGAATCAGCATCGAAAAAATGGACCATGTCGATCCAAAACTGGAAACCCGTGATGAGTCGATTTATGATTGAATTCGAAGAGCAACTCACTCCTCATGTGAACTGAACAGTTACACAGTTTTATTTACAGTCTCAATATTACGGAATCATCTGCTGCTTGGACCCAGATTTCTTCAGATAACGTGACCTTTCCACGAGGGACTAGCTTCGCACCTGGGAGAAACGAAAGCAGTGTCGGTGTAGTTGGGTCAAGCGTCATTCTTCCAACGTTATAACGGCGAGGTGGGAATACGACGAGCCCACCCATGCTGCTGGCACAGTGAATCACCCCGGGATTGTCGGAGGCTAAAACCTTTGAGAGGATTAGCCAATGAAGAAACAACCGACCTATTCATCCGAAGTACGGGAACGCGCAGTTCGATTGGTGTTCACCAGCGAACAAGACCATGCATCGCGCTGGGCAGCCACGCAATCAGTAGCTGCAAAGATTGGCTGTACGCCAGAAACGCTGAGGAAGTGGATTCAACGATCTGAGATTGATCGGGGTATCAGATCGGGTGTGACATCCGATCAAGCCCACTATACAAAAGCGCTTGAACGAGAAAACCGAGAACTAAAGCGTGCCAATGAGATTTTACGCAAAGCAGCGGCTTTTTTCGCCCAGGCGGAGTTCGACCGCAAAACGAAGTAATGGTGTCTTTCATTGATCAACATCGATCGATCTACGGTGTCGAGCCGATCTGTGCGGTATTGCCGATTGCACCGTCGACGTATTACAAACACAAATCAAATGAACGTGATCCAGGCTGTCGTTCAGCACGTGCGAAACGGGACGATGAACTCAAGGTGCAGATTAAACGGCTGTGGCATGAGAATAACGACGTGTATGGTGCGGTTAAAGTTTGGCGTCAGTTACACCGTGAAGGGATTCAGGTCGCACGCTGCACGGTAGAGCGATTGATGCGCAAATTAGGACTTGCGGGCGTCAGACGGGGTGCACGTTGCAAAACGACAATTCCATCAACACATGACGAAAAACCCTTGGATCTGGTTAATCGGCAATTTACAGCCACACGTCCCAATCAACTTTGGGTGGCTGATCTGACGTATGTGGCCACCTGGTCTGGATTTGTGTATGTGGCCTTTGTGGTGGATGTGTTTGCGCGTTTCATCGTCGGCTGGCGTGTCTCACGTTCACTACACACCGACAGCGTCATGGATGCGTTAGAGCAAGCTTTATGGGCCAGAGGTAAACATACCGGTCTCATTCACCACAGTGATAGGGGCAGTCAATATTTATCCATTCGATATAGTGAACGATTAGTCGAAGCAGGCATCCAAGCTTCCGTTGGCAGTGTTGGCGACTCCTACGACAATGCGCTGGCTGAAACCATTAATGGCCTTTATAAAACGGAAGTCATTCGTCACAAGGGACCCTGGAAAAGTATTGATGAAGTTGAGCGTGCCACACTTGATTGGATCGATTGGTTTAATAACAGACGACTACTTGAACCGATTGGACATATTCCGCCTGTAGAATATGAAATGATGTATTATCAACAAACCGAGTCAGCGAAAGCAGCAGGACTCAAACAAACCGGTCTCCGATAAATCCGGGGTGATTCACAGGCCACGGCAATCTCTATTCCTTCTTGGTCGTTTGTCAAACGGTCGATGTAATCCTCGACATTATGGACTGGAATTTGGCCATCGGGAATCGGATCGCTGCAATTGATCATTGTCTTTTCTCCATTTGGAGTTCCCGTCACTTCTGACACGATAGTAACGAGAACCCCATATTAAGTGTGAACGGGATAAATCGCTTGATGTCAACAACGGTCCTCAAGCCTACCCTACCCCTTGCCTGTTTTCATTGCGTTCAATACCGGTGATTTCTCGAGGTCGAATTTTTGTCTGGTTTGATGAAATCTCCCCTTGTGTATGAGTTTTCTCAGTACGCAGCGATTGCAAAACTGCGGTTATCGGAATGAGTGTACAGCAAATTGACACGGCACTTTGCCATCGTCTCGTGTCCAGTAAGTCTTGTTACCAAAACATTACCGTTTGCTTATGACTTGAGGCCACGCTTCTCCTTATCCTGATTGACCGTGGGTAAGCAATGAGTGTTCGATCCGCATTCGACCACTGTGGAAGGCTGCGATTGTCTCGTGCACGTACTACCCACCATCGCAGTTAAGTGTCGTGCCTGATCGATACATCTCCAGGGCGATACTTGTTTTCAGACATTTTTTTACTTAAGGAGATGAACGATGATATGGACAAAACACAAGCGACTAGCGAGCTATGTATTGACTGCCTTAATGGCAGTTGGCGCTGTTCGCGCTGTCGAAGCACAAACAACGCCCGTTGGCTGTGCGCAAGTGGATTTCGACTTTTCCAATGTGGTCGACAATGCTGATCTCACCATACTCACGAATCATTACGGCACCACCGATGCGACTTACGATTTAAATCAAGACGGTATCGTGGATGGGCACGATTGGTTGGTGGCGTACGGTTTTGTGCTGTGCCAAGTGATCAACACAGCTGATCTCGCCGGTGTACGGCGCAATGTGTATCCCTTTTTTCAGTACACACGCGCATTTAATGAAGGCGATAATATCGCCATTGCTATCGATCCAACCCGCACTCATCTGGGTAACCGCCATGTCTCCCACGCGACCGGTCTGGTGGATGTGTATGTCATCGATGCGGGGAGTGGCACTACCGACGGACAATCTTTGATCGATATGCGGCCCAGCGGACCTGACACCTTCGATTTTTCCGGTGCCGACATCCAAAGTCAGACCTTTGATTTGTCGCGATCGTCCTCATTGACCGCGACTGGCGGTGACAGCCTGGTTAGCCGTGGCTATGACATCGTATTGGATATCAATCGCAATGGCACCCTCGATGGGGGTGATTACATCGACGGTCACGTGAATGATAGCTCGGCCGAGGCCGGGTTCTATATTATCAAAGACATGACTCAAGCCGGTCCTCACGGTTTCGAAAGGCAAAACTATAAGGTGGATAACAGCGTCCTAGTCCCGTCATCGAATACCAACTCTACGATCAACGATCAACTGGTTTTCTGGCCCCAGACCATCGATACACTGACCGATCCGCTGCCATTGGTGTTTATTGTGCATCAGAATGGTGCTGGGGTACATCATTTGCTGTATCAGCACCTACAAGAATTGATGGTCTCTTACGGCTACGTATCGGTCAGTGTCAACACGCTTCTGGTAGGCAGTGGTAATTTCTTAACCCCGGCTGAATCCGTCGAAAACGCCACTGACGACTTTTTCGATAGCTTGGATCTGTTCTTCAGCAGTCTCGGTACCATCGCCAACGGGCGTTTGCAGAACCGCCTGGATACGGATCGCATCTCGCTGATTGGGCATTCGCGCGGTGGTGAACTCGTCGTACGCGTACGCAGTCGTTTGTCGCAACGCAACCCCGACACTTTCGGACCCGGTCTGGATAAGAACAACATTGTTTATATCCAGAGTATCGCGCCCAGTGATCACAATGGCCCACGTAAGATTGAACCCGGATACACGAATTTTCATTTGCTGTACGGGTCGGCCGATGGCGACGTCTCGTCACATCCCCTTTTCGATGAGAGTAAAGCATTCGGTATTTTCGAACGCGCCAAAGGCGATCGTCTTGCGACCTACATCCATGGTACCGATCACAACGATTTTAACCAACCGGCTACGGGTACCCACGATAACGATGATTTTAAAGGGCCACCTGCAACGGAAATCGGCAGAGCTGAAGCACAAGCGATGCAAAAAGCTATCACCCTCGCCGCTTTAGAGCACTTCAACCGGGATAATATCGCGGTGACCGACTACTTCTGGCGTCAGAGTGAAGAGTTCCGACCCCTAGGGGTATCCGACACCACCATCATCGTCAATGAGTACAAACCGTATCTATCCGGATCTCAACATTCGATTATCGATTCGTTTGGACACACCAAGGCCATTCCCGAAGGCACGTCCGACACCAGTACCTCACGCGGTGCCGTCATCACCGATGTCAGTAACCGGGTGGAAGGACGCATGCTGGATACGGATACGACTTACGACTGGCCGAATGACGGTGTTTCCGACCCATTCAACGGTATGGCGCGGGGTCGCGCCAATGGCAAGTATCGTGATAACACGCGGGGCACCGTGTTTGATTGGAATAGCAACAACCGCTCGTTAGAGTTTGAAATTGTGGATAAGAAAAGCGATTTCTCTCGTTTTCGTTGGCTCACCTTTCGCGCCGCGCAAGGAACCCGCCATCCTGAGACGATCGCAGAGCTTGGTGATGTCGTCTTCAGTGTGACCTTGATTGATGGTGACGGTAATCGCTCCACCATGCGTATCGACGCCAGTGGTGCCGGCATCGAAGAGCCTTATCAACGAGGATTAGGTGCTTTTGGGATCGGACCCGGTTGGCAAAATGAGATGGAGACTATTTATCTGTCGATTCCCGAGTTCCAAACCAACGGACGTGTTATTGATTTGACTAACATTAAGGCCATCCGCTTAGAGTTTGGCAGCTCTTTCGGCTCCGACCACGGTCGATTGGTGCTCGATGACCTGCGCTTGATCAGAGATTAATGTCTATTAAAAACCGGGGCGTCTACACGCCCCGGATGCTGTTTAGCAAACAAATGCATTGTTGTTAGGTAACACTGAACAACAGTGCTATTAAAGACATGGTAACAGCAGTTCGCTAAAAATTTCGTGTAATGCTGCTTATGTAAAGTTGTAGATTATGTACAAGCGATGATTCCTCGTTTATGCAATACTCGATGGGGCTTGGTACTTCGCCTGAAGTCTGATTTTAGCGTTTCGCCGCTCGGTTAGCCGGTTTCTTGGGGATGGGTTTTGATCGATAGCGTTGCTTCAGTCGCGGCAGTAAGTCTAAAACATCGCCGAGTTTGTCCGCCATCTCGTCAATAGCCGGATCATAGTCATGGGTGTTGGTATCCGCTGCTAATGTGACACGTTGACCTACTGATGCGAGTAAGTTCACTAAGGTATCAATGGTGAAGTCATTGATCTTACCGCGCATGAGATTGCTAATACGCGGTTGCGGTATACCAAAGTGATTGGCGGCTTCGGTTTGTGTCCAGCCTTGTGCTTTGATGTAACGTTCGATGGCCAGCATGAGCTCGGCACGAACACGCAAGTTCTCCGCTTGCGTATCGCTACGCCCGAGATCTTTAAATACGTTCCCGCTGGATGGTGTCATTTTAGCCATTAAACCTATCCTCGTTCTTTCAGTACTGCTGTCAGACGTCGCTTGGCTAATCGGAGTTCGCGTATGGGCGTCTTTTGCGTTTTCTTCTGAAAAGCATGTAAGACATAGACCGAATCTTCAAACGACGCGATGTATATCACTCGGTAGGCATTCTTACTGATTCGTACACGGATTTCGCGTACCCCGGAGCCGATGTCAGACATCGGTTTCCAGTCGTAGGGATTCTCCCCACACTGTACCCGGTGTAATTGATAGCCAATCTCGTCTTGGACAGTTTCATCAAAAGCCCGTATGACCTCCAATGTGTCGCCTACCCACGTGAGTGCTTTCACTCCGTTATTATATTACAATTAATATAGTTATGCAAATACAATATATTTGCTCAATCGAATTCGAAGCTAGCATACAGCGCCCTGCCCTAATATCGATACAGCCGAGTTCGGCCAACAAGGGACGAATTTCGTTCTGACAAAGTTAGTCCGTTTTAAAGTACATTACGGACGAAATCGGTCCGTGAAAATCTCTATAGATTTAAAGCTTGATTTCATCTTCTAAAGTGTCAATCAATCGAATCTGACCCCATTGATTTGGTCTTTTAGCGCTTACCGAGGTCTATTGTCTTTTAGTAAGTGGTTTTACAATTAACGAAATAAATACGACGCATATAAAAACCTCTGACAGTTTATACAAACCATAATCAAAAGCAAGAATAGGAAAAGCATAAAAAAAACCCGAATAAATAAAAGAACGTTGTTCGATTGAATTAATGGTGGTTGCCATAACTGCGACAAGCGAAATCTCCAGCAACCAAACATACAAAGAGATTATCAACAGTTCTTTCAATTGACGACCGCGGCAGTAAATCCAAATTCCTAAAATTGCACCTGCAAAAATCGAAGCAATAAAAAACATGAATTCTGTTGTTATCGCTTCTTCCACATCATCAAATTTAAATGATAGATATAGAAACAACAATTTGTTACTTAGCGATAAGCAAATTACTGATGTCAGAGAAAACAATATAGTTTGAACACTTTTGTGCATGGACTCAAAAATCGCCCGTAACGTAATCATACCAACCATGATTAATTAGAAGCGCATCCCGTGGATTATCTTGGTATTTTCTTTGGCCTCTCAAAGACTTGCCATCGAGTCCTTGTTTCCAATCTCCTATATTTCTTAAGGTACTTAGATCAAGACCTGTAGCGGCTCCAACCAAACCAAAGTTATAGTTTGCAAGATCTGTTAGTTGTTGTCGGGTTAGACTGCTGTCGCTGTATTGACTGCGGAAGTCAAACGAACCTCCTCTTCTAGCTTTGAATAATACTGGCCAGCCTATCCACTTACCAAGGCGTGCGTTTGCTGGAAAGTCCAACCCTGGAGGTAAGTTTTCTTCCGGAATGGGGGAATGAAAAATTATCACACTTTGATTCGCTATCGCTTGAAAATGTTGTTGTACACCTATCGCTAACGCTAGTTCAGGAGCAACTACATCCAGTCCCGCCATCCCAACATCCCCCAATGTCGGTAAACTGCCACTCGTCGCCGAGCCCATTGCGAGTCCAAGTATTGCAGTAGCTGTTGATCCTAGTCCTTCCGCTTGTGCAATTCCACTGGTCGCATTTCCAAGAAAAAAGTTCACAGCTCCCGTCGCGCCACCAGCAACAGCTGCGACCATAGCAACAACTTGCCGATACGTCCCTCTACTCTTCGCCCTCTTATACTTAATGTATTCACGACTCCACCCATAGGCTTGATTAATCAATTCAATGGCCGCAGCCAGCTCTTCGGCACTGACCCCTTCGGGGGCTTCGACCTTTCCGGTCGCAATACCGTAGAGGTATTCGCGTTGGGCTTGACTGAAGACTGGGCCTTGGTAATCGGGTGTAACAGTGACCGTGCCGCCGGTATCAGTTTTGAAGGTTTTTGGGCCTTGTTTATCGGTTTTGATTCCCAGTATATCTGCTGCCGCGCCGAGGTATTGGTATTCGTTCTGTTTGATCGGATGCGGTCCGATCTTGGCCGGATCGGCATAACGTGCGTTCTGGCTATTCCGCCCGAAATATCCCAAGAAAACGCGTCTGGAAGAACTCGATCTGACTTTTTGCACCGCACTCTTATCCCACTTCGGATCATTCGGCTCAAAGCCCGACGGATCGGTCAGAGCAAGCGGGTTGTTGTAGACATAGCTATAGCGGTTGTAGGCTTGCAAATTGGATGGATCCGGTATGGTGGGATCGGGACTTAAGAATCGTCCCAACACCGGTTCATAGATTCTGGCATTCATATTGATAAGCCCGACCTCGTCGTCCATCTCATGACCAGTAAAGCCTCTAGTGGTATTGCTCGTTGGCAAGATGGGCGCGAAGGTCCAATCGACTTCTCTTCTTTGGCCCCAGGGATCAAAACTCATGCGTTCGATGACATTGCCGTTGTCATCAGTAATGGTGTCCGGCGAGCCTAAGTGATCGGTGTGTAGGTATTGGTTGGTAAAGGTGCTGCCCTGTTTTGTGACCTCTACCGTAGCGCTACCGGCACCGATGTAGTATTTGTGGATTTCACCGCCGTCTTTCCATTTGCGCTCGTAGGTTTTGCCGACATAACGGGTATTGTCACCACCACCCTCTTTATAGATGCGTTGCAACTCAGGTCCGTACTGGAAGGTCTGGGTATTGCCGTTGCGGGTAATGGAGGACGGTTTGTTGAACGAGGTCCAGGCGACAGTGCCACTCGGGGAACTGGTCATATTGCCGTTAGCATCGTAGGCATAGATACCAGCCGGTGAGAACGGTGGATTGGGGAACAACGGTGGGACATAGGATTCGACCGTTGTAACGGCATGGGGTCCTGCCCCAAATTCACCATACTTGTATTCAATACCGACGTCAGACTTGAAGGTTATATTTCCGATACTGTCGTATCCGGCAATCTTGGTGTCCCCTCCCGTTACATCGGAAAGCGTAAGGCGATTCAACGTATCGTAGCCAAAGGTCTCGGTCAGCCCCTGGCGGTGGTCGTAGCGGTTTTCTAACCTACCGATCGAATCCCATTGGTATTCCAAATCCTGAACAGCGCCGTTGCCAGTATTCCGGGTTTTAAGAAAACCTTGGATGGGGTCATAGTCGTGGACGGTACTGAGTTGATTGCCAAAGGTTTCCTGCAACAAACGCCCCGAAGCATCGATGGCATCGGCCTGCCACAAGGATTCTGGGATGCCACTGGTGATGTCTTGCAGTTCGGCGAAATAGCCTAAGGTGTTATAAACACTCTTGACGGTGAAGCCTTGGGGATAGGTCACGGTATCGGGTCGGCCGATGTTGTCGTAAGTGGTGCTGAGCGTGGCACTCAGCCCTTTGATCACATAGTCGGTCTGACTCGGACGGCCTAAGTGATCGTAAGTGTGCGTGCGCGAGTAATCCGGCCCGCTGGCGGTGTGCAGTTTGCCGATACCATTCACCAGGGAGGTATCGTAGGTCCAGGTACTGGCGCCCTCAACGGTAGTGCGCTGGGTCATGCGTCCTAGCTTGTCGTATTGGGTATCGATGTCATTGCCTTTGGCATCGGTCTGGGAGGTGAGTTGGCCCAAGGCATCGTAGTCATACGTCCAGTAACCCATATCCGGGTCGTCCATGCTTTTCTTACGGCCACGGATGTCGTATTCCATGGCAATCGTGTTGCCCATTGGGTCGATGGTACGCAGCAGGTTTCCGACGGCGTCGTACTGATAAGTCATGGGTTCATTATCGTTGTCCCGGACTTCGATCACCTCGCCGCGGACATTCACCTTCGTTGTTTTAGATTGTTGTAAGTCGTTGTACTCGACGGTGGTCAGACCCTGGTAGTCGATGGTGGTCTTGGTACCGTCGTCCAAGGTAACGGCGGTAGTGCGGCCGATGATGTCGTAGGTATTGGTGGTCCAATACACGGTCTCGCCATCGAAGTACGGCAGTGAGGTTTGGGATACGCGCCCCTTTGCATCGTAAATCGTGGATTGTTTCACCACACGGCCGTCAAAACCCGTGCTTTCGATTAACGTGGGCCGGGCCAAAATATCCATGTACTGAGTTACAGGTGGTAAGCCGGTCGTCGTCACCGTGGTGGAGTAAGGTGCCGACCCTACTTGGTAGGTTGTAGTAGTCACAGTACCGTCGGGGCGTGTTTCGTTCTTTAAACGACAAAATTCATCGTATTCCCAGGTAGTGGGAGTCAGTAGGTTTGGGCCTTGGTGGGAGATCATGCCGCCACAGTGTTCGTCGTAGTCACGCGTTTCGGTATGCCCAGCTGCATTGGTGATGAGTTGTGGGAAACGCCCGTTACTGTCGTATTGAACCGTGCTTGTTCGGGTCGTGATATCGGGGCCGGCGATTTGGGTACTGGTTTGATTGCCGTAGCCATCATAACCGTATGTCGTGGTCAGGCTCACGTCAGGATTGGAATCAGGTTCGACCACCGTGGTCAGCAATACGCCTGTCCATTGCCCGTAAGTCATCTCGGTTACACGAGTCTGACTCGGTTCAGTCGGATGTTGGTGGGTCACTTCAATCCGCTCGGGTAAGCCAAGGAACCAATTGGTGGTGTCATTTCGGTATGTGGGAACGTGAGTCACGGTGACATAGCCATCGCCTTGGTCAACGGTGTTGGTAACTGGATTACCGTATTCGTCGTATGTCGTATCGGTGATGGTTGTCTTCACCAATTGCCCACCCATATTCGGTTCGTAGTGTTGTTCCTCGGAGTGAACTACCGCTGGAGGGGCATAGAATTGCGGACCCAAAATAATGTTCTTGGGAATGGCGCTGTAGGTTGGATCTACCGTTCGTACTAAGGTCCCCGCTGCAAGGCGCAACTCCGAGTATTCGGTGAGGCCAATACCCGGGAAGGTTTGTTTGTGTTCCGTATAGGTAATCAGGCCGTTTAGTAACGGATCAACATGGTGTATCTTACGCCAGCGAAAACCTAAACCACCCCGTCCGCGTACATTGAGTTTCAGACCACCGTAGCGGTAGTCAAATTGGGTAGGCAAACCGACACCATTGCTGGTGGTGTGATTGGAGACGACATACGCAGCGGGTTGCAGATCGATATTCGGATAGGAGCCGTTGTGGTCTTTGGTGTAGACAGTGGAGTCTGTCAGCGGTTTATAAGTGATATGGGTGTCCACACCCAGCGGATCGGTGATTTGCACCAAGTGATCGGGAATGATGGACTTACCTGTCCAGGTGATCTTTTGATCAGTACCGTTAGGTTGTCGATAGGCTCTGACCCAATCGGCCGCACCGTCACCATTCATATCGACGAACTGTCCGCGACGAACGCCACTCGTTATCCAGGAGTATTCATTAATCACGTCGGGAAGTTGATAACCACCATCTGCCGCCCAACCGGAACCCGTGTTGCGGTAAGTGGTTTTGTAGTCGATGCCGTTGGGATGGCGCAACGCGCGCACAAAGTCAGGTAGTCCATCACTATTTAGATCGGCGAATTCGCCGTGCTGGCGCGGGTGCCGGCGGTTCGCGTTGCTATGATCGAGGTCTTCATAATTCATGATGACATCGGGTAGCTTGTAGGCACTGTTCCACTGCCACCCTTTTCCGGTATTGATATAAGTGCCTTTCCAGTTGTTGCCCGCGATATCACGCAGCGCCCGCACATAGTCCACAAGCCCGTCGCCATTGACATCGACGAATTGCCCATGCACAAGCGGTACGCGTTTATCTGGATCAGCGTTGTCCATATCCTGGTAGTTCATGATGACGTCGGGAAGTGCGTAATACGGGTCGTGTTGCCACCCCGATCCGGTATTGATCCAAGTTTTGTTGTGATTGACTCCAGCAATATCGCGATATGCCTTGACCCAATCCGGAAGTCCGTCGCCGTTGACGTCGATCAATTGCCCGGTGGTGTAAACGACTGGATGGGTGCTGTGATCGGCATCGCGGTAGTTGGTGATGACTTCGCCACTGGGTAGGTTGTACGTTGAATTCGGGGTCCAACCAAAGCCATTGTTAATGTAGACCTGTTTGTAATCGCCCTCGTTGTACATACCACGCCAGGCCTTGATGTAATCCATACGCCCGTCGCCATTGAAATCAAAGAATTGCCCGGTTTCGATATGGTTGAGTGAAGCATCGATGTTGTTGGCGATGTAGCCTTTGTCGTGATTGTGGATTGGTGTCGGTAAAACGTACGGCGCTAGCTGCCACCCGGCTTGCGCGCCAACGCCGACGTTGAGCCAAACACCAAAATGATCGACTCCATCGCGATCGCGGTACGCCTTGACCCAGTCAACCTTTCCGTCGCCGTTGACATCGACAAGGTGCCCGGTATGCAACAACGCACGGCGGTTAGGATCAGGATCATCGACGTGGCGATAACTCAACAAGAACTCGCCGACCGGTGGCACGTAGTTATAGTTGCGCGTCCACCCCGCGCCGTTGCTCAACCACACCTTGCTGTAATCACTGGCGCCGAAACCGCGCCAAGACATGATGAAGTCGTGCTTACCATCGCCGTTAAAGTCGGTGAACTGGCCGTAATCTACGTGGCTGAAGTTACTCTCAATACTATCTGGAATGAGGTTCTTATCGTGGTTCACCATCACTGTCGGCAAATCCACGCTGTTGTTATGTTGCGTGAAACCGGCAGTTTCTGTGCGGTAGTTAAACGTCGTCTGCGGCAGACAATTACCAGCCGAGCCGCATTCGCGCACCGAGCGCAGCCGTGAGCGACCACTCGCGCTGCTGGTCTGATAAGTAAAGCGATACTCGCGCACTACACTGTTCGATACGGAGGTCTCGATTCGGTCGAGTAAACGGGTGTTTTTAAACTCACCACCGGCGACGGCTTGAGGAATGGGGTCTGGGCGATTGGTGGTTTGGTAGATAAACTTGACACTGCGATCGCTGGCAAGTCCTCGACCGTTGTTTTTGGTGTACTCAATTCTTGAAGGCAAACATTGTTCGGAAGTGACATCATCGAAGATGATGTCGTAATAATTACCCCACCGATCCTGCACTCGGCTCAACATCCATTTATGAATGCTACCGGTACCCGGAACTGCTATACGCGCATTGTTACCCGAGAGGTTAAAACCGTAGTACCAGATTTCCCCGTCTTTTTGCCACACTTGAAAATAGGCCGGGGCTGTACCGCCGTTGATGTTGATGGTTGATCCGAATGATTTGATCTTGGCGAAACTATCAATCTCTGTGCGATATTCCGTTCCATTCGCACCATAAGCACCGCTGATCGCAACCAGCCGTTGACCGTCGAGGCAAAACCGATCATTGGGGTCATGGTTTACTCCACCGACACCACCGTCGGTTTCAATGGTTTTTGGACATCGGGAAATCTGCGAGATGCCACCCAACGCCCAACCGACACCGAGTATTCCGTTGCCCATGCTGCTGTTGTAAGTGATTGACAGCTCAGGTTCGATGCCATTTGTACCAGGGGGAACAACAATAGGAATGGTGTAACTGGCGGCGCCTGCATCGGTGACGGTGAACGACCCACCCGAACCACCGGGAATATTGGAATGCGCCGATGTGCTAAAAACAAAAGACGAAAGAAACGTGGTGACTAAGACAATAATGCGTTGTGTAACTGCAGGAATAGAGAATCTCGTCATGGTTGCCCTCCTCATCTAACGGCATCCATGCCTACAATTAACTTAGTTGATCAAATTATAGTCTATATGAAGAGTTTGCCTAAGGATTTTTTGATACACCACAATCGTTGGCTCTTCCCCGCACTTTTTTGCTAACCACACCCGAGATTTTTGGTGCAGGATTGTCGTAACAGGTTTTCGATATTGAAAAAGTTGCTAACTATTTCGAGGAACAAAGTGTTGTTCGATGATGACACTATACATCTGAGTGACAGCAGCATTGGAAGTTAATCATCAATCAGGAAAATACCAATATGCTGATATCCTCATTGTTTTGTGATATCCGGTGACCAATCGATTTTGCTGAAAAATTCAGTCAAGTTTCTATCGGATGTCCCTGATGGTTTGCATGGTTATTGGGTTGCTTCCGGTAGCGACTGGATTTTAGATTTTCTCTAATTGGTTTTGTGTCAATTCACTTCAGTTCGCACAAAGTAACTCACTTAATTTTCTGGTTGGCGTGATTGTGAGTGTTCACGTCCAATTCTTATCTTAGACTCTAGAAAGTGCGGCTACTCAAAAAGATCGTCACTTGTACCTCCATTGTTATCTAAGTGATACTACGGATAAACGTGGATCTTTGTTGACATAGGTAACCATTGAATATAAATTGCAAAGTGAATACAAAATCCATCCGGTAGCGTTATGAGACCTAACGTTTGTTCGAGATTTATCTGGAGATGCCGAAATATTTTTCTCCCGTTTCTCGCCCTATCACTCCTTTCATTGCTATTTTGGTCGAATGTATTTGCCGCACCAATAGCTTGGAATAACGCAATTAAGAAAGGCCTTTTTATTCAACTCCCCTACGCAAAACGCGACAAGGCAACTGCTTTATTGCAGCTTGAAAGCGACCTTCAGCATGTTTGCACGCATCATCGTAACCCAAGCAAAGACGACTATGTAAATAACTTGGTCATCCAGAGAATTGCAAATCGAAATGGCACCCTGTATGCAGCCGAGCTCGATAAAATTATCGATAAATGGCATTGCTTTGATTATAAATTCATAGGAACTGTGAGCCCCCGCTGGGATTCCAGTAACCCTTGTTACACAGGCGGGCATTTGTATACCCAAGGAATAAAAAGTAAATGCAATAGAGATGAATTTGAAAGAATATCTCGAATTGCGGTCAGTAACTTTATTGCAAGGTACCCAACTATAGGGGCCTATCATTGGTACCTTTCCTACGAAGCAAACTTGAATGCCTTTGTTGTCGATCCAGCCATTAGACAAGGGTATGCACGCTTATTTCTACAAATGGTCAATATGTTTCACGGTGTGAAACCGAATAGATCTACGCTTTGGTCGCCTGCATTTTGGACCAAATATTCTAGTACGACACAGACTCATCGAAATACGCTTGCCACTCAGCTTCGGCTTTTGTTTCAATACCCACAAGTTTACAGCCATAATAGCAAAGGTGTGAACTGGGTCCATTTCCAGGATAAAATCGGGGATTTTTGGTGTTCCCCAAATAAACCATCCACAACCGACGTCGTTAACTGGCGTAATTTTTTGCTATCTACGCAAAGCAGCTATTTGGACGATGTACGAATAAATATGGAGATGTTTAGAAGAAACTGCAGTACCAATGGACTTCAAGCGATGACACCGGCAGAAGCATACCCAATCGAAAACAACTATGAAGCGAAACTTGGGAACACTACCCTAGGTGCTTCGTTTTCTTTGCGTTACTGGATGCAATACCACAAAGAATTGTAGATCAATCGAACATTTTTAGCGCAACGCCTTCCGCTGCTACTATCGATTTGTTGTGCGTGATTAGGGCCAGCCAACACAGTTTTAAGTGGCGGTTAGTTGGATTTTATTAACTCGATTGTTACAGAAATTATTCTGAATTCGACACCATTGCGGACGTTTTTCAGAACTTCGCAATCCGTCTGAGTTGGGTCGACAAGGGATGATTTGGTCACGAGGTCTGGGCGTCGTGGTGTCCAATTACTTTGAATCAGATTTGGCGATGAACCCGATTGACTGCATATCCGACTGCATTCGATTCAGTGCTTTGGAGAAGGCTTCCTTATTTCCGAATGGCAGTCCTTGAGATGAGGCCTTGTTCTTAGCGTTAGTGGGATGTGCATATTCATGTGATACGTAGCGCTTTCGTAAACCTTTGGTGCGAGCGCGTTTGTATTCGATTGTTACCATCTACCCCCCTTGAATGACAGTTTGCAGGCGAAAGAGATCGAATCATACACTAATCGACGCGGCCAATTAGCGGTTGACAACACTTGGAGCTGCAGTGGAGTGCCCTAGTCGATGCACCGATGTGTCGTTGAGCCGCTGAACAATTTCGCAGCGCTGGGATGCACAGACACTGGATAACCGTGGACGAATGCAGCTACCATAGAACGAGGGGTCAGTACTTCCACCGTTGTTCCTTTTTGACGTTCGCGCAAGGATGCATAACCCCCTGCACGCCATCGCAATAGATATGAGCCTTTTGACAACCAAGGTTGACCATCGAGTTTAATCATGGTGCCGTCAGGTAGCTCATCGATCTGGGTTTCATAGGTAATTTGCCGTCGAGTTCGGGTAACGCGCTCATTATGCAATTGGCGATCGATCATGGGGGCACGCACAGAATAGGGTCGTAGGTTCTGACCTTTGGCCCAAGCGTGTTTAAACGCATTGAAATCGGAGCGCCGACAATAGGCACAAGGACGATGTCCAGCGGCGAACGCCGTGGCTTCGTCGAGGAAGAATAGCTCGGTATAGTGGCCCTGCCCCATGATCGGGTGTTGATAGCCCTTGTAGTCCAGTACACAGCAGATCCACGCTGGGTGTTGCCATCGTCTTGTTAGTAACTGCCGCGTATTCGCATCGTGAATAATGCCGCGGTTACCCATCATGGTGCCGCGTACTTCGAGCGTGACGATTTCGCTAAACGGAGTTACGCGGTTTTGTAACGGCATGACAGTTCATATATTGGCACACAACAAGGCAGGAGTCTCCTACCCCGATATGCCACTCCCCCAGACCTCTTCTAGCGTTTCCTGAAAGATCGCGTTGAGTTGCTGAACATCGGTCTGGGGTTTTTGTCTTTTAGGCCTTCTTCCTCATAGTGGCGAAACTCCGACTCGATAAATTCGCTGAGAACCTCGTTTCGTGGCCCCTGCCCTATTTCCCCCTCCACACGTTTTTTCTCCAGTAGTGTGGCTATTCCACTTCGTACCGCATCGGGGACTTCAGTGCCGTGTACGAGTCGTTCAAACTCCATAGGTACGGCCCCGATATCGCGTTCGATCCAGCGACAGCCCAGTAACGGGCGCAATACATAGAAGTATTTTTTGGTTCTGACCGCGTCACTTTGTAGATACCCGCGGTAATTGCCTTGGGCCATGTGTAAGTAGTGGTACCTTACACGCCGTCGGTGAGTAGAAGGATGGCAGTAGATCGCGCATCTTGTGCGCTGCACTCGATTGCTCACGATAGGTGATCGGTGATTGCAACCATTCCAGTAGCGGTGGATTGGACTTTCGATACAGACGCAGTGCTTTTCTAAAGTCCCATCCATTGATATCCCATACGCCTTCTATAGGGGTTTCGATGACATCGCGTTTTTCTTCCAGATCGACGGCGTGATACCAAGAGGGTTTATTGATATAGAGAAAGCGTACATCGTAGTCACTGTCGGCCGAGGCAAAGCCCCAGGCCCGACTCCCCGATTCGCAAGCCCATATCACTTTGACCGGATTGTCGCTCTCGATCTGATCGATACGACGATTGATTTCTTTCAGCGCATCGTCTGGAATCGTTCTGTCGGTCATGGGCTAGTCGCTACTCATTCTCGAGGAATCGTGAATGTAAGTTTTCGCAATCAATGTTTAATCTACAATTCAGTGTGATGTGCGTTATAGCTCATGTTGCTTATTAAGCATGAATTATGTCAAGTGCCTTCATTCCAAACGCCTTTTCAACCCTGCCTATCCCTTACTCACTGTCATTACGTTCAATGCAGGCGAATTGTGGAGGTCACTTTTTAGTGTGCCGGACAAAACGGCCGGTTGATCCCATGAGTTCGAATCCTACCTTTCTATAAAAGATGTACTGTCAAACACCGGTACCAGCGCATCGATCATATCTGCTGCCCGGTTTAGTTTTTGTGATTTCGATTCGCCTTTGCCGACCGGTCCGTCGACGAACAGATTGGCCAGTCCATGCACAGATGACCAGGCCAGAAGCTCCTGAGGACTCAGTCGCATTGCATCACGGTCGTCAATGGTATCGGCAAACCCCCCTTTTATATGCGCGCTGAGTGCATTAGCAGCCGCCACATAGTTATCGTCATTGGAATATATGGCCTCTTCACGCCACATAGCCCGAAAGAAGGCAGGCTTATCTAACGCAAACCTTATGTAGGCCAGTCCCACCGCGTGGAAGGCATTGGTGTTTGCTTTGTGGGCTTTTGTCTTGGCGGCGGCCATAGCGTCCGCAAGCTGGTGCAACGCCCGGGTCGCAAATGCAGTCAGCAAAGCGCGTTTATCCGCATAGTGCCGAAATGCCGAGGACGGTGCGACACCGACTCGTTTGGCGCAACCGCGCAGGGTGACCGCCTCGAACCCGAATTGCGTTGCCAACTCATCCACCGCATTGAGCAATGATTCCGCTAAATGTCCATGGTGATAAGTTTTTCTTCGCCTTTTATCTTGCTTCATAGTGGGTTTCCCAGTCGATTAATGTGTACATTGTTCACTTTTTTGCCCCAAGAACTTGAAATTGGAGTTCAAATACCTTATTATTATGTGAACAGTGTTCGCATTAGTCAATTACTAAAGCGCATAAAGCCCAAAATAGGACACTGGAGAATGGGTCGGCGCGAGTACTCACATTCGTAAGGAGATCAGATTATGTCATCGTCAAACGGTTCAACTGTTGAACAAGCAAACCATCGATCACGTGGCTGTGGTGGCTGCGCTAACTGGTCTGGGCTGAATATCGCCGCGATGGTGTTAGGCTTTGTGTTTTTTTGGCCTGTAGGCTTGCTGTTGTTGTTCTGGATCGTCTCCGGTCGCAATCTCAAGGATCTGCCCCGAGCGATACATCATCAATGGTCAAAGGTAAAGGATTGCGCGAGCGGCTATGACGGTTTCGGTAAAACTGATTCCAACGGCAACGCCGTATTTAACGAGTATCAGCAAACGCAATATGATCGCATTCGTGAAATCAAGGATGAGATAAAAGCACGTGCGCGTCGCTTTGGAGAGTTTCGGACTAACGCTAAACGCCGTGCTGACGAAGAGGAGTTCAACCGGTTCATGTCGGATGGACCGGGTCAAACTGACGGTTAGGTTCACCGGAATAAAGTCGGCTGCGAGATGGTGTGGTTATGTTGCACACTTAGGGGTAGCGAGTGATGTTTCCTAGCCACACCCTGCCCCACAAGGTCGCAACGTTTTTCAATTCGGGATGAGTAATCCCGCTACATTTATAGATACATTCATCATTCCCACTCAAGTTCTGTATAGACATTCTGCGCGTTAAGCCCCGATAGTAATTCAAAATTTCGAAGGTGTTCGTACTGCGACTGATCGATACGTCTAATCTCAGTAATATCGCCCCCGTTATCAATAAAGTCAGCTACCGACTTGCGCAAGAACAACAAATACTCATAGGTATCCGAATTCGCTTGCTGCAACGTCGTCGGATGACCATGGCCAGGAACGATATATTTTAGCTGAAAGGAAGCCATCGACTCGTACACTTTGACCCAGCTTTTACTGTTTGACTGCTCACCGATCCCTAACATACGTTCGACATAGACAATATCCCCCGTAAACATAACTTTCTGTTCCGGCAGCCAGACAAAACTGTCTCCTGGCGTGTGCGCTTGTCCAACGTGGTAAAGCTCGAATGTCGATTCACCGACAACAATTTGCATTTCGTTATCGAATACTTCATCGGCATAGGTGTCATTGGTACCGCTTAGCCCCTCGTCACCAACCAGGTTCCCCAACATAATAAACTGATCCTGACGACGCGCTTTCTGATCCGAAACAGCTCGTTCACTGGCGATCACCTTAGCACCCAGCTTTTGAAAGTATTCGTTCCCTAACCAGCGATGATCTTGCCCGCCGGTATTAATTACTGTGACAATAGGTTTGTCTGTAACGCGCTTAATGACTTCGTGTAGTCGCTTCGCCCCCTTGTGAGTACCGCCTGAATCGATCACAACAACACCTTCGGAAGTAACTACAAATCCGAACGTCGCGTTATTACCCAAATTGTCGGGTGTCCGGTTGCCAAGACTTCCCACAATCGCGTAGACATTCTCCGTGACTTCTTGCAATTCAAGATCATCGGTTGCCGCAGAAAACTGAGCTGTTGAAATACAGAGGAATAAAATAAACAGCTGTTTGTATATTGGCATTGGTCTCTCCGGGTTATTTACTCGTGGGTACGCCAAAATTGTGACATTTCTAAATGGGGCTTACACATCAATTGCGAGTAACGCGCATTATGTCAAATTGTTCTCGATTACTATCGTATGCAACAAGTATTGTTGATTGCAAATATTAGGGTTCACTTTGGTCGCAAATTACAAGCTCCACTAAGTGATTTGATGGATATCGACCTGAAACTTCTTTTGATTCAGAGTGGCGCTAAACATCTTAACGTTAACTGGGCTCCGTGATATCCAGCTTCGAATCTTTTTTTCGTCTGAGTTTGATATCCTGGCACCCAATATAATTCCGGTGAGGTATTTCGCATCTAATGTGTGCCAGCCCACACCAGCACCTGTCATTTGCGAAATCCCACTTTCTGTTATTCCGTCTAATGCAGGCACCGATAATAATCGCCATTCCTTTTCATGAGACCAACACTTTGCTTTATGCGTTAACGCCTTTTCCATTGTGTCTTTGTCGCCTAGTGCAACTTTTTTGCCATCAATTACTGGATAGTCATTTACATATTTAACGAGTTGAGCCCAATAAAAAGGGCCTGTATTCGATCTGTCAAATTGCAAACAAAATCCACGGTGCGAATCACTATAGTATGCCCACATTGCTAAATCGTCGCACCGTGATGACAATGCATAAATACCGATATCATTGAGCATGTTACGTAGTTCAATTTCTAAATACTGGTTGACCGAGCCGTATGTCTTGACGAGATCCTGGTAAAACTTCTTTGAATTGCGATCTATCTCGGCTCTGCTTAAGTGTACGCCTTCGTTGACAGCAACGCGTTTTATGGCGGTTCTTGTGTAAGCTAACTCTTCGCTCTGAGAATATTTCTTGATACGTGGGTAACAATCGTAGGGATCGTTGAAGCTTTCTCGACTGGACAAGTATATTTTCGATTCCTCGATTGCTTTGTTAATGTCACGGCTACTTACCGTTCGATACTTATACAAGTAAGGAGGATTTTCGCCTGAGACCACTGTGCTTGTTACGGGTGATCCGACGCCATCGAGTTTTGATTCTGACATAGCAAACGCACTGTTTTCACACAAACGTTATCGGCTTCGCTTCTCGTGTTGCTCGCCCGCGATGTTTCCGACTAATCGGCAAACGTAAACTGTGCATTGAGTTCTATTCGTTGAACAATGGAACTCAAGCTCACTTCACGTCCTATGTCGCCAGGTCTCTGCACGAGTTGCATCACGTGTTCGGAGTAATCGTGAAGATTTTTTGGAGTTGCCGTATCTTCAAGTCGTTTATTGTGTTTATCAATGATATTGCTTGCGAGATTACTAGACCTGCTAGCTTTTGCAGCGATCAGAAACGCTTCAACCAACCGACACTCTCCCGACTCTAATCGTTCATCCTCAGGCAACAGTGAATGCAGGAGGTCAATCATTTTATCCGGTGTATTAGACTCCTGAATGTACTCTCGGTAGTAGGCAGGTTCGTGTTCCCTTGTGAATATTAGAAATGCTAGTAAAGATGGATAAAGGTAATGGTTTTCCGCAGTTGACAATATGACCAGGTTAACCCTGGCGAATAACTGCTCAACGTCGCGTAATGATAGTTCTTTCCATTTCGCAAGCATTTTGAACACGTTTTTTAATATTTTGGCGTCATGTCGTAGCACATTATGGGTGCTTCGAGCATCGAAAAATTCTTGAAAATTAAATGTTGCATACTGCTTGTCAATAAAGTTATCCAATTCAGCATGGCGGAGAGAGTAGTCAAAATCGACGAATCGCCGTAGATAGCCCGTTGCGTCGAAATCTGATCCGTACACTGCCTTAACACTGTGTGCCAATTGCTGTTTGTCCAGTGCCAAGATAAACACTAGCCCTTCAATATCTAGCAAGTGTTTTATTCGCTCTAATAACTCGATCGCGTAAGTAGGACGACAACGATCCAGTTCATCGACAAATATATAGAGTTCGGTTGTTTTGCCATCATCTCTTTCCAATACCTTGGTGACACCCTCTTTGAATCGATTAATTTTGTCTTTGTCACGCGAATACTCTTCAACTAAGTCTTTTCCTAACTCTTCAGCCAGCTTTGCTGCCTCCTCCTCAACGATCTTTTCGGTGTCGATTAGACCGACTGTTGCTAACTTGAGCGCAACTGGAATGCTTCTTTTTGCAATGTGGGTACCAGCGTTTTTTGCTATTTCCCACGCCCTACTCTTTTCTTGATCGCCAGCTAATAACGTGGTAATGGCGGTGTTCATTTCACCCAGGAACGCCAGAAGTGGGTCAGTTGCGAAATCGGTTTCCCAAGCGTTGAAATATATTGTATTACAGCCATCTGATCGAAGGGAAAACTCCAAGAGTTCAACAAACGTGGTCTTTCCGCTCCCCCAAGAACCGTTGATAGATAAAACGATTGGTGTTGAAATGTTGCGCAATAACACAGACAGATTGTCAACCTCACGCTTACGATCTAGTTTGTCCTCAGCGTATGGTTTGTCTGGATTGATTGTGAATTTGTTTGCCTTAAATTTCATGGGATAACGGAACTCCAGCTATGTATTGGAAACTCATGACCACGCCGCCATCATTCGCTCACGTTGGTCTTTGGGTTTAACCTGCATGTATATCTCCGTTGTCTTTGTTGATGAGTGCCCAAGTAAATCACGTAATTCCGGTAATGTGATCTTACCGGATTGCACCATGGCGACGGCAAAGCCGTGACGCAGTCCTTTCCCTGTTGCTTGTGGCCCTTCGATACCGGCACACGCCATGACACGTTTAATGAGGCGATAGGCCGATGGGCGGCTCATCTTCCATAACTGAAAATCAACCTTATGCTTGCGTTTGCGTTTGGCCCTTCGTATATCGAATACCATGTCCAACTTTTCTATCAGCGATTCAGGCACCAGTACTGTGCGGTATTCTGGCTTGCGTGCCCTACCCTTCGCATCTTTCAGTCGTTTCTTCAGTGTACGGAACACGATAGCATTTTCGTTTATGAGTACACGCGATATTCGTGTCTCTAATGCTTCCGATGGGCGACACCCCGTGTAATGCAACATATGGCAGAATAATCGATCCTCGGCAGTTTCATCGTTACACACAACCAAGAATCGCGCACGTTCATCAGCATCGACATACAACCGATTGCCGTCAACGTCGAACAGGCGCATTTCATCGAGAAACTTGTCCGCCATAGGGGGTTCAGAATCGAATCAATACTGTAGTAATGATTCATAATTACAACAAAAAAAGCCTGATTTGAGGCTCTAAACTAGGTTTAACGATGATTTTGGGGCGTGAATTGAATCAGAATTGGGTAATTTGAACGGTCAATAACCAATAGCTACTCGGCCTTCAAAACGCGTTTAAACATCACCGACAACAATACCGGTTTTTCCAATAGAATTTACTTGGGGCAAGTCCGTATAGTCTGATCTCCCACAGGGTCATCATTGATAGATTCACCCTCACGGGGCTCTTCCCTTGGATCCGACAGAAATTGCTCTGGTGAATGGTGTATGAGCCAACCGTCACCCCAAATCATTTGACCGACTAGGCGATAGGCATCATCTTCATCCAACCACTCGTTTATCGACCATCCGACGTTGTATTCAAACCTGTCGTGAAAATAGTCTTCAAATATTTCGCCATTCGTTTGATCGTCATCTTGATTCATCGTGTTATGAAATAAGTCTTCATTGGTGATAGGCACACGCACATCGTACATCCCGGAACCGAGCGGTATGAACGACACGAGCCAAAGACGCTCACCCGATCCAGGGTAGCTAGAAATGTCCGTCACCTCGACTGGTGAGCCCTGATACGTTATGGCCATATCAGGGCTAGTGGGCGGCGGCCCGCCCGGTACCGGCACACTGGATACCACCGGCTCATCAAACGCGATCAACAGGGCGGGACCGCGTATCATCCCTTCGCCAGGAAGTGATTGATCTGCCGCAAGGGCAACGTCTTCGACGCGTGGTCCTGCCACATCTCTATGTTCGAATCGTTCCGTTTGCGCCAACGTATTGCCAAACCAATCTCGGATAGTCGTGTTGAACACCACTTGTATCCCACCCACGGGATACGAGTGCATCGGGATTTCGAATCGCGTATCCGTAACCGCTAGCGGCGATGCATTTGGAAAAGGTGTCCCATTAGCGTCCAGCACATTCAAGCTCTGTAGGTTGACGGAGTTTGGATTTATAGGCTCACTAAAATCAATGACAACTTTGCCTAACTGGAACAGCACTCTGCGAACAGTGGGTGGCGAGAAATCGGTAAATTCAAACGCGTCCAGCGAATCCGTTCCGACAGGCATTTCACCGGGCGACCCGTTACCATTTTGATCCATATCAACGCCCTGCAAATTCTTGATCCGAGGGCCCACCCGGATCTGAATGCCATCAACACTCGAGTACTCTGGAAAGTGTATGTCGTAAGCATTTTGTAGCCCCGCGACGGGATCAATCGCTGTAGCGGCTAACCGCGAAGTCGGGTCGCCATCGGTTATTTGCACATCACTTAACATGAATATGTCGTTTCGTATTGGTTGACTAAAAGCGACGCGGAGCCTGTCCGAAAATGCCCGATGGTACTTGATGTAGGGACCCGCGTTAACCCGGACTTGTAGCGTGTACTGTCCCGTGTCACCGTAGTCACCGTGGCTACGCACGGCTAAACGGTACTCCCCTGGCAAGAGTTCTGTGAGTATTGAACTATCGAAGCTGGTACTTCTTATCGGATCACTACCACCGACAGATGAGACAATCCTACCTTGTATATCGCGACTTTCCGCTAGCATTTGCGCACCCGTAAAGTCTCGCAGTTCCAAGATGGGAAATAGGTTGGGTTCAAACCTGTCGCTGACGACGACCCTCGCATCAACAGTTACCATGGGTTGTGTTTGTGTCGTCAACGCGGGTCTGGGAACGACAAAGGAAAAATAGTCGACGTCGCTGTGTTTTTCGATAATGCCTCGCCATGCACTGAAATTGCCCGCTTGTTCGGCCAGGCCCATCCCGGTTGCGTCATAAGCAAAATCGCCGTGATCATCGGCTTTGTAACCAAAACCGTTGGGGAGAATGGGGGCACATTCTTCACCGAAAATACTCTCGTAATCATCCGGCAGGGTGGTGTCCATGCAGTTATAGATATTCGGCAGGTCGGCGGGTGTTTGTGCGCCCAGAATTTTCATATCATCTTGGGTAAACGCTCGACGCTTGTCCTCAAAAACAGGTTCTTTGCATTTATCGATCAAGGGCTCCGCAGGACCCTCCCACCAAATCGTACGCATCGGGTGACCGCCATTTTGATTAAGCAGAAAACCAAGACTGGTCACTTCTTTATCTTGCCAACCACCCATGATGGGGCTGAAGCCGCGGTTCCCAGGTTCACGCGAATCCACGTAGTCACCGCGATCATATTCGGCCTGATGCCGCAAGCCCAGCACATGACCGGCTTCATGACTGACGGTCTTGGCAATCTCGTACTCCGTGTGCAGACCCATGGTCTGATCCGGTCGATACGCAAACGCCAGTCCAACATTTGGTTTGTTGGTGTTGTTACTCAAAAACGATGCCGTGGGTGCGATTCCCGCAGCATCAGTGAATCCTTCCTGTAGATCTTCCGAGTCACCGCCAATCACCACGCGCAATCCCCTACCCTTCGGAATGCTGACAGGACACGTAGGAACCGGTGTGAATCACCCCGGATTTATCGGAGACCGGTTTGTTTGAGTCCTGCTGCTTTCGCTGACTCGGTTTGTTGATAATACATCATTTCATATTCTACAGGCGGAATATGTCCAATCGGTTCAAGTAGTCGTCTGTTATTAAACCAATCGATCCAATCAAGTGTGGCACGCTCAACTTCATCAATACTTTTCCAGGGTCCCTTGTGACGAATGACTTCCGTTTTATAAAGGCCATTAATGGTTTCAGCCAGCGCATTGTCGTAGGAGTCGCCAACACTGCCAACGGAAGCTTGGATGCCTGCTTCGACTAATCGTTCACTATATCGAATGGATAAATATTGACTGCCCCTATCACTGTGGTGAATGAGACCGGTATGTTTACCTCTGGCCCATAAAGCTTGCTCTAACGCATCCATGACGCTGTCGGTGTGTAGTGAACGTGAGACACGCCAGCCGACGATGAAACGCGCAAACACATCCACCACAAAGGCCACATACACAAATCCAGACCAGGTGGCCACATACGTCAGATCAGCCACCCAAAGTTGATTGGGACGTGTGGCTGTAAATTGCCGATTAACCAGATCCAAGGGTTTTTCGTCATGTGTTGATGGAATTGTCGTTTTGCAACGTGCACCCCGTCTGACGCCCGCAAGTCCTAATTTGCGCATCAATCGCTCTACCGTGCAGCGTGCGACCTGAATCCCTTCACGGTGTAACTGACGCCAAACTTTAACCGCACCATACACGTCGTTATTCTCATGCCACAGCCGTTTAATCTGCACCTTGAGTTCATCGTCCCGTTTCGCACGTGCTGAACGACAGCCTGGATCACGTTCATTTGATTTGTGTTTGTAATACGTCGACGGTGCAATCGGCAATACCGCACAGATCGGCTCGACACCGTAGATCGATCGATGTTGATCAATGAAAGACACCATTACTTCGCTTTGCGGTCGAACTCCGCCTGGGCGAAAAAAGCCGCTGCTTTGCGTAAAATCTCATTGGCACGCTTTAGTTCTCGGTTTTCTCGTTCAAGCGCTTTTGTATAGTGGGCTTGATCGGATGTCACACCCGATCTGATACCCCGATCAATCTCAGATCGTTGAATCCACTTCCTCAGCGTTTCTGGCGTACAGCCAATCTTTGCAGCTACTGATTGCGTGGCTGCCCAGCGCGATGCATGGTCTTGTTCGCTGGTGAACACCAATCGAACTGCGCGTTCCCGTACTTCGGATGAATAGGTCGGTTGTTTCTTCATTGGCTAATCCTCTCAAAGGTTTTAGCCTCCGACAATCCCGGGGTGATTCAGTGTGCTGTACCACCCGCCACCGGGAGTTCTTCCGTGATCACTGTGATATCAAAAGGTGAAAAATCCTCGACAACCGCTTCAACAATTCGATTCACCGCCGCTTTCTCATCAGCACTTAGTGTCGTGGCGTCGCTGTTGGGGTGGTTATAAGGTGGTATATCAATGTTTTCGAACAGCTGGTCTTGAATTTCCCATCGGGGAATCACATGCCCATTAAAGTCCAGACACAACAGAGCTGTGCTCTGGGCATTCATCACCGAAGGCCATAGAAAAATAAGCGATAGTAAGCCACACAGAGTGTTGGTCCCTAACGTGAGTTTTCTTCTCGCGCGCAATTCGCCGACGATGTGCTGACGTTGCGGCGGTGATTCAGTGGTGTTTTGCTGAGTCACATTGTCGTAGTGAGGATCACTCTTGTTAGTGGATCCCAGAGAAAACGATGTTGATTGTTGCGTCATGGGTTCCTCCCAATGTTTGAGACGCTTACTTCTTATTTACCTGGGGTCGATTTTTATCAAATCGCGTTGGGGCAATGCATCATCCAAATCGGTGATATTGTAGGATCACAGTTGCGGATTGTTCTTTCAGCGCAATAGACGCTGCGTGCCCGTTGTACCGGGCATCACAATTCGCAGCGCAGATTTGGAGGTTTTCGATATGCTCGGCTCTGCGTGAATCAATATTGGCTATTCTGATTCAACATTAAAATTGAATCGAATTTACGTGCATAAACAGTTCACACCGCATCAATAATACCCGTTGCAAATATCATCACGACGTTCGAATATGCCGGGACAAGTGATATGCGGCAAGCTGTACGTCTTTCTGTTTCAATACCTTCGGTTCGTGATGCAGAAATTGGGGTAACGCTTTAGGATTCAAGACCCAGATCACCGCGTCTTGCGTATTCACTGTAGACTTGACGAACCAACCAGGAAACACCACCACGGTTTTAACTGGCAGGCGTTTGCCCGTACTCGATTCCAATAGCTCCTGTAGATAACGTCTCTCTGCCGCTGCTTGTTTTAATATGTCGCTTTTGGATGACTGACCATTGATTAGTATGGATTGACCATCGTATTCAATATGGTTTTCTCGACCGGGTACAAGACTGTAGGTCTTGGTCTCCACTGCGAAAATCCCTTGTGATGCCACGATGACATGATCAATGTTGAAGTTGTCCCCGACGATGTCATGAAAAACACTACAGCCTTGTTTACGTAGTCTTTCTAAAAACTCCCCCACCGCCCTCTCGCCATCGCGCGCCATGCGCAGGGGTTTTAGTTTCTTGCGGATTTTTGACACTTTGTATGTTGCCAGTAGGACAAGGCCTACAGCAATCACTGTCATGTGGTACGGCACATAGGGTGTATCTAAAGACCATCGCCACCATTCGGTAATTGCCCAGACAACGCCAAACAGCGCGACGAGTACATACACCATACCTTCGCTGTCGATCAAATCGTTGATCTGTTCGTTTAGTGACTGGCCTGCCTGGCGTAGCGGCTTGTCTTTGATGGGGGATTGCTTGCTTGGTGTTGTAATGATTTGTTCCTAGGTTTGTCTGTTCGTCAAGTCAAACATCTTAACGGACTAATTCGCTCTCGATTTCGTGCATTTGTGTCATTTGGGTTTGGCTCGGGAAGGTATTGACAGCATAACGAGCGGGATACATCTCGAGCGGTCGCATGGCATCACCCATAGTCTGCTGCACCGTATGCCAAGAGACGAACTGAATGTCCTCGTTCTCGTCATCGGTATTCAAGGCGACGAGATCGGTAATCGGTAACCAGGTATCGACACCCTGGGTCCATACACAGAAACTGTGTTCGCCCTCGTCATTGTCGAGTAACGAGAAGCTGGCGACGAAGGCGCCTTCACCGCAGTCTTGATGTATTCCATCGAGTATTTCTTGTTGCTCGTTGTAGTCGAGTCCCATAGACATACGCCGTGCTGCTACAAATGTGGCAAAGGCCGGGTGGTCCCGATCGGGTAAATAATCGTGCCAAGTGGTGTCTGTCAGACACAGGGCGGAGCCGTCCACCCGGCGATGATGATCGACGGCTTTTAGGGTGAACTCGCCCAGGTGCACCAGCCCTTCGGTGTCCTCGCTACCGCTCACCAATAAGGTATCGCGATTGGGTACGGTGACGACAGGGTGACCTTTGAGAGGAAGACGATAGAACAACTCGGGCAATGCGATACGCGACGCATCGTGGTTGTCCTGCCAGGCCGACCGATAAACACCCGGGGCGATGTCCTCGAATGCGTCTTGCCTGTCACGGCGCAGGTTGTCCATCGCGTTGGCAAAGGCAACGTGCTCGGATGTATCCCAATGTTGCTCGACCGGCTGCATGATTTCGAGTATCGATTGTTCTCTATCGATACAGATAGTAAACACCAGATGTTCGGTCACTTCTTGGAATGTGGGATTGAAGTCCGGGAGCCGTAGTTTGTTGAGTTCGATGTAGCTGCGTGAACGCAGACGGGGATAAATCGTTGTTTTAATTGAGTCGAAATCCTCGTCCTCAGACGTCTCACTCAATCCCCTTGCGATGCGCTCGACCATTGCCTTGCGTTCGGGTCGTTGGGCTTGGATATAGTCGCGAAACAGTTTGTCTAAATGGATGACGGTCTCTTTGGCCTCGCCCTGCTTGAGCATGCGCACTTCACCCACATCGGCAAGATAGCGAATGTCCTCGGCAATGCCCTTTTCCTTCAAGGTGGCCATCATGGCCTTGGCAAACTGATCCACAGTCGGCTTGCCGAGTAATTTTTCCAACATCTAAGACAACAGAATAATTTATTGTTGATTTATTACAATACTATAACATGAGTATTTAATGTTGTTTGTACTGAGCGGAGGGTACGAATTGGTGAATTCAGCGTACCCACTTGGCGCTATACCTAGCCCTGGCTTTGAGCCATTGCGTTCAATGCGGGCGATCTGAGGCGATGTTGTTTTCTAGGAGTTGACCACAACCCTAGCGATACGGTGCGCGCCACCCTGCCGTAGGTGTTTTGGCCTCACTACAAAACCAACGACTACGTTTATTCATATTGATCTTTGCATATCGACCGATTCACTGATGTTGAATTTCAAGGCGACTCGATTATTCGTGTACAGGTATCCCGGATGGGCTGAGGTTCATCGTCTAAGAAGTACTTCCACTCTTCCGCCGTCAAGGTGCGACCTACCATTTCACACGCACGCCGTTTCCAAGACTCATAATCGACATCCCAAAGCACAATCTTATTATCTTCCCCGCCAGAGGCGAGTTTTTTGCCGTTTGGGCTAAATGCTAAACTTTTAATGGACTTCGAATGCATCGCAAATGGAGTACCGAAAGGCTGATGTGTGTCCAGATCCCATAGCTGGACTGTCGGTTGAATGTTGCCACGTTTGAAACGGGTTCCCGATGCAAACCATCCACCGTCAGGTACGAAGGCAACCCGCGACACTAAAATTCCATGTTGGTGAAGTATTGCACCCACCGGTTCACCGGTTAACGTATCCCAAAACTGTAAGCCCCCGACCATGGCCGACACAAAGGTATCTCCTGTGGGAGTGAATTCGAGATCGAAAATACTACCGCCAAATCTTGGGACAATGGATTTGACTGGCGATGAGCCTTTTAAGTCCCACAGTTTAATTTCACCTTTTCCTGCCGATACCAAATAGTGATTATCGGGATTGAAGCCCAGACTCTCAATATCACTGCTGTGACCCGTCAACGCTGGACTGAGATATTCTCGCGATCGAGGGTTCAGTATCCTGATACCGTTGGTCTTGGTTGCATAGGCAACCACCTCACCGCCGTGTCCGATGGTAGCACTTGTAGCCACGTCGTTGTCTGGCGTGGCTATTTCCCTGATAACGTCCTGAGTCTGTAAATCCCATACAGTCCCCAAGCCGGCAGCCCCCACCGAAACCAGTCTCGTATCTTGCGTATCAAACGCGATATCGAAAACCGAGCCTTCGTGGCCAGCCAGTTCTGTGTGGTGTGGAGGGTGTTTACTGGTGTTCCAAAGTAAAACGGTTCCGTCTGCGTCTGCCGACGCTAACAAATCGCTTGTCTTGTCGAACTCCAAGGCTTCGACACTCGCGTTGTGTCCGTCCAGTGACGTGCCCAAAGGATGCCCCTTATCGGTACGCCAGATAATCAGCTCACCACCGATACCGGCCGATGCCAAGTATTTGCCGTCAGGTGTCATGTCAACGGAATAGATATCCTGAGTGTGACCCAATTGCGGTGTTGCTTTAGGTCTTTGGTCAGGCTTATCCCAATGCACAACGACATTGTCACGTCCTACAGAAATTAACGATTTCCCATCCGGATGGAACACTAAATCCCTGGCTTCACCTTTGTGGCCAAGCAATGAATCATCAACCATCGATCGTGTGGCCATGCTCCACAAGGTAATCGCTCCGCTGGAATCCGCTCCTGCCAGTAATTGGCCATCGGGACTAAAAGCAACACTCCACACCGGAACATCTTTTTGATCTAATAAAAGCGCCGTTTGCGTCTGCACATCCCAAAGCAGGACTTTGCCATCTAATCCGCTGGATGCAATCGTTTTGTTATCCCGGGTGAATTCAATGCTAGTGACTTTTTTACTGTGAACGAGTGGATCACCAATGGGTGTGCGTGAGGCTAGATCCCAAATCACGATTGAGTTGTCTCGCCAGCCTCCGGCTGATGCCAAATGGCGTCCGTCCGAACTGAAAACGAGGTCTGTCACGTTCCAACGGTGACCGACGAGCGGTGTACCCAAGAGTTCACCCGTTGTGGGATCTAATAACTGGACTTCGGCGCGACATACACCACCGTACTTCGGATGGGGTGCTTTACACACGGCGGCAGCCAGAACATCGCCTGCAGGGCTGTACGTAACTTTGGTTATGCGGGTACCCATTTTGCTTAACGATGAACCAACGGCTTGCATTGAGTCCATATCCCAGAACATGATAGTACCGTCGTTGTCAGCAGACGCCAACGTTTTACCATCAGGGCTGTAGGCCACACTCGTTATTGAAGTATTGTGACCGCGTAAGTACTTTACTAGCCGCGGACTGGCGGTTAGTCCATCTAGCAATGCACCTTTAATGGCGTTGTCACTCACCGATATATAGTTGTTGGCGGATTTCTTAAGCTGTTCGATAATGCGCCCCGCTTCCAGACTGAGTAACAACGACACGTCGAGTTGACTAGATCTTAACGATACAGCTTGGGTCGTCAATTGACGTGCGAGACTCACTTGTCTGCGTTGTTCGGCAACCCGTTTCTGGTAAGTAGCTACGACTGCAAGGATGATGGCCACGACCAATGCCGTCGCCACGGCAGCTAGCGTCGTCGTCAAACGTTTCGTGGTCTGTTTTCGACTGGCAAGAATAAACTGCGAGTGCAATCCTGTAGGTGTAGGGTCCTTTTGCACCGAGGTCGCGAGCCAAGCTTCTGCGCTCCTTAAATCGTCGCCGCGCATCAACAAACTATTGTCTAATTCCGCGTTAATCCACTCTTTGGCGCGCACCAGTAGACGAGTGTGTGTCTTGACCCAGTCGTAATCGGTGTCGATGGCCGTTATTAAGGTTTGAAATGAAGTATCGAAATCGTCTTGATCTCTAAAAAATATCCAGTTCAGTTGGCTGAGTTCGGATGCAACACGTTGGTCAGTAACTTCGTGTCTGACTAGCGGGATAAGGCGTTTGTTGTTCTCAACACCATGGGCTAATTCTCGCATACAGATTTCGGAACTCATCGAGTCTGGACTTATCACAAAAATAAATACGTGAGCGGCTTCAATGGCAGATTCGATTTCGTTCATCCATTCAGCAGTCGGCGGTATGCCTTCCCAATCAACCCATGCTTGCCTCCCCGCATCATCAATCGCACGATGTAACGTTCGCACAAAGTCGATGTCTTCGCGTGCGTAAGATATGAATACATCTATCGCCATATTCCTTGACCGTTCAAATTGTGACAGACATGGCTTGATCAGTGGACAGCGTAAACTCCAGGTAGGACAACGCGGGTTAGATTGTGGTTACGGCGAACTTAGTTTTCTTGTCCATCCTTTGCGCGCCTTAATTCACACTACTTGTTACCGGTTGCGTTCTGCGTATCTTCTTGTTGTATGTAACTGCTCCAACTGGCGTTTTCCTGGGCCATCGTTGTTTCAGCGGATTCAACTAGCAATCTGTATGCGTTCTCACCATCATATGGTGGTGAGTCTGTTTGAAAAAGGAATTTATGACGAATGAGTGTTTCGGCCGTGGTGCGATATTGAATCCAGATCTCTTGGAACTTATTGATGGAAATCACGCCAGCGATCACAGCCACCAATACACCTAACAATCCCACCATGGCCTTGATACCGGGTGTCTCCGCTGTCACATAACCGGCCAAAAAAGGAATACTCGCGGCGGCAGCAATTTCAATAATACGCAGGGACTTGAACCAGGTCTGCGCACGTTTACTTTTGTTGCTGTACCAGTTGATTTGATCGTCTAGGCGTTCTTTGATGTATTTGTCTTGATCCATGCTGGTTAGTTGGTCTCTGAATACCAGTAAATCGTGTTACTTTTGACAGGGAAGATAACTCGTAGATTCACAACAACTCGGTAAGGCTCGCCTTCAAGCTCATTAGTATGATGACCAACGTAATCAAGATTAATCCCAATCCAAAACAAGCATTTGCGGCGAACTTGTAACAAACCGAATGTTTCTGTGGCGCATTCCGTTTATCATTTTCATTCGCTCTCGTATAGTTGTAAAATCCAAACGCCCAAAGAGCAAGGGCTGCTATATAAGCGAAGACGGACCATAGCACCCAGTCATGAGTTATAAGAAAATGGGATTGCCAAACGAGTACGGATCCGACTATCAGTTGGGCGCCCGCAACTAAAAACCAAATGACAGAGAGTCTAGAGGCGACTCGGATCCCGAATTGACGCTCTGTAAAATTAGTCGATTTTCCCGCCAGCGCATACAGTAATGCCACAAATGCGCCGCCACCGGCGACCATAGTGCCCAGTACAACATGACCACTTTTCCAAAAGCCCAACGGCCCCAAAATTCCAGTAGTCAATAATCCAAATACGATTATGAATCCAACACTAGGAGTGACAATTGGAAACAGACTATTACAGTGACGAAAAAATTTTATCCAGCGACTTTCGGAAGAGGCTTGTCCCAAAGTATCTTTGACATAATCAATGAGTTCGTCGATCGTGTCTCCCTCGCCTGTGGTAGCATCTTGACGCGTTATAGTATGTACCTGCAATTCGCTGAAGGGTTCCACCGTCGTTTTTGAGTCGACTACGACAGGAATTAGTTTTTGTTCAAAATATGCCAGCCCGGCTTCCGCAGTAAGCCATCGGGAAGGCTCTTCCGGCAGAACCGCGACGACTACATTTGTATTTAGAATTCGATCCCGAATTTCATTTCTAAATTCGCGGCCCGGCCTAATTTGATCACTCAGCCATGGAAACAAACCCGCGGCGCAAAACGACTTGAATATCTGCTCCGCGACCAGTTTCGTTTCATCGCTCCAAGCGATAAACACTTTCGTATCTTTTAGACTTGGCTGTCTGAGGTAGGCATCTCGCCCATCCGGAGATTCTTTGCCTTCTTTCATCGCCATGATTTAATGTACGAACCTCATATCAGTCTCGTTTGCGTTCGCCATCCTTCGAATTTTTGCTTCGTACGTAATGTGATTGTTATAAATCGTTGGCTCAGATTTTTCTGTGAATTAGTTCACAATAAAACCCTGCGTTCAATATAGATGCCAACTGTACTATTGTTATCTAGATCTTCTGATTCGAGTGCCTCGCTAACAGTTGATCGCTATATCGAGCGCTCCCCGGTTCAGTGAATACACTCCTTTGTGAGGAACTGTTTTGACGACGGCCAATATGGACTCCACTTCGGACACCACAGTCACTTATTGGAGTGGTTCGCCCTCAGTTGCAGGCGCCACACCGACCGTATAGTCAAGCATCTGCCCAGCCTCATACCGAAGATGCGACACGATGACATAAAGAACCGAACCCGCCGGGAGATCACCGAAAGTACGTTCACGATCATCGATATCGACACAGGTTGCCTCGCCCTCAAGATAAACCTTATAGTTGTAGTCGTCAGGGGTACCGTCATCCACGCTGGCAGCGACAGTGATTGGACCGACCTTTTCAGTCGTGATGATCCTAACCACCTGCGACGTTAGCCGTGGTAGCGTCCCTTGCACCTCGGCAGCGGCGTCGCCTGGTGGATAGAGCAGTGTTGACATATCGCCGACTAAATCCATCTGGATCGTACAAGGACTCTGTAATCGCTTATCGAAGTCGATGGTCTTCTCCATCGCCTGATTCTTGACCCATGCCCAATATTCGTTTCCAAGCGATGTTTGATGCTCCTCGTCGAAAAACTGATCGGCGGCGGTGGTGCTTGCACCCTTTTCAAACAGAGCGATCAGGTATCCTAGGTCAAGGCCTTTCTTAATACCGAAATAGACCCAAAAATCTTGCGCCTCGTATCCAATTTTCTCCAGGCTGCTGGTGGTTTTTCTATCGAATGCGATCAGTGCCCGATGGATTGGATGCAACTCCCTTATAAAATTTTTGCTGCGTGTCATCGCTGGATTGGAGTCTTCGGCGGCCGCTGCCGTGCCCTCGCTGATCCATACGAATTCCTCGATCGACGTAGGATTAGTGTAAATCCCGATGGGGTCCGCAGTTGCTTCAACCTTTTGGCTATCTTGGTGATAATTGGTGAAACCGTGTTGGAATGCATGGAACATTTCGTGTCGAACCGCCGTGTTCAGATCAACGCCATGAGCGGCAATCGGTCCGCTTTCAGTATATTGATAGCAGATCTCGACGATCTCGAATTCATCAATGTAGCTGGCCACTCGATTCGCACAGTCGGGACTGTTGGCGTCTCTCAGCCTGTTGCCCATATAGGTTGTGGTGAGAACCTCAACTTTGCGGTGCCTGCGCGGCTTCCCATCCTCCGTCTTCTCTAAATAAATCCTTTTGAACGCCAGGGCCGGATTCACATATCCCATTGCCACGTATCGATCGTAAGCATCTTTGAGTAGAGGCTTGAACAAGTCCTCGTCCTCGGCACCGCAAGTGTCTTCGGACTCCGACCAACCGTAACAGTCAATCCAAAAAACCGGTTCTGCCTGTTCCTGGTCCGACTCCGTTAACGCTTCGGTTGACGGGAGCGGTGCGAGATCAGGATGATCCATGAGCACGACCGTGCTGCCGTCGGCGAACAGGTTGCGCAAAGCGATGCTCAAAACTTGAAGCTCAGGGTCGAAGTCACCAGCGAGTGGCTGCCAGAGATTGCTTGTGTCAAAGAACTCTAGACGACGCGCCGCTGCCGGCAACACACCGAGCGCCAGATGCGCGGTATCAATACCCTCTGGAACCGGCAACGACAAGGCAAAAGTCCCCTCCCTCGGGGCAGTCGTCGTTTGTGTAGCACCGATATTGTAAAAGGCGCCAACGACCTTGGCCTGCGACGGTAGGGACTCGTCAGGCGTGTCGACCTCGTGGATCCAGACCGGGAGCGGCTCGGTGAGCGTGCCCTCGACTGCACCAAGGAGAACACCGGTACTATCTTCCAGAATGGCGTTATCGACTAACTCTCCGGTAGATTCAAACGCCGGCCCTTTCGGCTGTTCGGAAATAGGTTGCGTCACCTGAACGTATGCGGCGCCGCGTGCCTCATCGTCGCCCCACGCACCAACAATTCTTGTCTGACCGTCGAGCGCCACGGCGTCGCCGAAAAAGGTATTACTTAAACCATCATGGGCGATCAGTTTCTCAACTTCGTTCCAGGCGCCATCCGCATCGCGCGTGAAGATGTAGGCCGCGCCTTGAGATGACCGCGATCCGATCGTGCTGCCGTGTGCACCCGCGAGGATGGTGTCGTCAGCGAGCGCCAGTGCGCCGCCAAAATACCCAAACTGAGATGCATCCTCGGCTGATAGCTTGGCGACATGTTGCCACTTATCACTACCGTCCGGTTCTGGTTGAAAGACATGGCTTGCACCGACTGCATAACTCCCATCCTCACCCTCAGCAGCGTATGCACCGATCACGATGGTATCGCCATCGAAGGACACGGCGCCCCCAAAATGGTCGTGATCCGAGTTGCTGTCCTCGCGCGCACAGCGATCCGCTTCGATTCGTGTCTCCGTGTCGCTTTCAGGGTTGGCAAAGAACTCACTCAGCGTTTGTCCACCGACACAGGCATCGGAGCCCGGTGCGATGAAGCGTGTGACGTAATCCCATTCATCAGTATTGACTTCATCACGGCGAAACAGATAAGCAGCGCCATCGTTTTGTAAATTGCCACTCACATCCGCGCGCTCTGCCCCTACTAACATCACATCGCCGGCGATCGCGAGCGCACTGCCGAATGCTTCAAGCGAGCCACCGTCAGCAACGCTACTGTCGAAGATCGTTGTCACTTCACCCCAGTTGTCTGATCCGCCGCGGTCCTTTTCGAATAGTGTCACCTGACCGTTGGATGTCAGCTGCATATCTGCACCAACTGCGAGCAGCTCGCCGTCGAGCGCTACACTGATTCCGAAATGGCCACCGAAGCCCACCGACGGGTCGGTCAGTTTCTTGACCTGGTGCCAACCGTCACCGACTCCATCGCGCTCGAAGATGTAAACTGCGCCTTCTTGAAAATCTTCGATCGTCGCAAAGTAGGCACCAACAACGATGGTGTCGTCGTCGATGGCCAGTGCCATATTGACGCTGTCGTAGTCGCCGTCATCCGGCATGATACGCTGTTGTTCTACCCACTCTCCGGTCGTCGAATCACGCTCAAAAAGATAAACGGCTCCCGAATTCTCGACGCCGTCGATATCGGCCCAGGGCGCAGCAACCACCATGGTGTCGCCGTCGATCGCGAGCGCTGCACCGAAGTTGTCACCGTCTTGTACCTCGGTTGCGACCAGCTTGGTCTCTATTAGTATTTCAGTCGACAACTCTTGGGCACCGATTACCGATGTCGCTGAGCAATGAACCACGAGCGCTAGCAAGAGTAAGCGGGTCAAACCCCTATATGTCGATAAACTGAATTTAAGCATACGATTCCTCCATCAACGACCTTGGTCAATTTTCACCACCCTGAGTGAGATAACTTCAATCCTGTGTCTCGTCACATTGGTGAAAGCTTTGCGAATAATCCGCTAGTAGCGATCAAACCTGAGTCTCCATTCCTTGGACGGGATACACTGCGTGAGGCGTTTTTGGTCGAAGGCTTATATTAGGGTCATGTAATTTGAAGCGAGGTCACTAACGATTGCGTATTGAAAAGACGTGGATTGACTGATCTTTGCCGTTGCAACGATCAGGGTCGCTTTCCTTCTTACGGTCCGACACCAGGACGACGGTATCGTCATCAGTAAATGACACACCTTCGATATTGCAATAACGATCGTTATCGCCATGGAATCGATAAACAGCACCCTTTCCTTCAATCCGAACATCGATTGTTATCGGTGTTGTACTTTTAGAGCGCCACTCACCCAGCCATAGCCTAGAATCCTGCTGCGATGTGATGGCGATCTTCTCACCCTGAATGTCCAGACCCGAGTAGTCTTCGAAGTCGACTGTTTTGGGTAGTTTCACCTTATCGACACGGGTCCAATGATCGTTTTGTTCCTGAAACACGTAAATTCGCCCTTTGCCACGTTTTCTACCCTTTTTGCCGCCTTTGCACTTGTTACCTTCACACAGGAGTAATAAGTAAAGCTCATTGTCGACTCGAATATGGGCGATGCCTTCAAATCCCTTGTTGGCATGCGTGAAGGCGATACCACGGGTCGGTTTTTCCGCCAGCACATTCAACGCGCGGTCTAAAGTAAGGATAGTCGATCCGAACCGCCTCCCCTGGGGTGCGGTTTCGATCACCGCGAAAAACCGCTGCGAGGACTTGTCATAGGTGATGCCTTCAAAGCCGCGTTCGCCACTGTCACCAATCATGCGATGGGCAGCGTCATCGTCTGACAGGGAGCGCTGCAGTTGGCCGATGGCACGCCGGTTATCGAACACGACGTAGTAGGCATCGTCCAGTACGGTCACGCCACTCGGTTCAAGACCGCGTTCCAGCAAGTCAGAGAATTTCTTTTCCTCTGTTAACTGCAGTGCTTGTTGCGCGGAGCATAACGGTGGATATACGACGCTGAGGATTGCCAGGACCCAGAGCATAATAAGTGCCGGATTCATACTATTCTTTTCTCCTCCATCCTTTGTGTTCGCTCGTCCTCTTTGTAGAGTGATTGTTATAAATCGTTGACGCTAATATTTCTGTGAATTAGTTCACACGAAATTGGGTTTCATTTGATTATCCTGCTGTGCATCGAATCTAACCTCTCAATGGAGACACAACATGATTGATTAAACCGACACCACTGCCCTACCCCGTTATCTACGTCCTGAGCTGTTGGACGACGCCTTAAGGTCGATTGCCCTGTGGGATGATGAAACGGCTTTATTGTTGGCTGGTCCTGGACATAAGGCAATCAATGACGAGATCGAAGCGACACTGGAGGATGCCGCCTGATGTTAATGATTCAACGTCAATACGGTCAGGCGATTCGCATCGGCGATGATATTGTCATCCGGGTGGAACGCGGCACGGGTAATCAGGTCAAGCTCGGTATCACAGCACCGCGATCGTTGAAGGTGTGGCGTGTGGATGAGCCTGAACAAGCTTCGGATCGCCTTGATAACAACGGACAGTCTGATACGAGCGCTGCGGCGTCTTGAATCGGGCTATTCGGGACCATTCGAATCGGCTGTAGCGAGCCGGATAGCCTTGCGCAGCAACACCGAATCGGTGTGTCGTGGCAGTTCCCGCAACAGGAATATCGCGCTGTGCGTGTGTTGCCGGATTCTCTTGAGCAGGTAGGACTGATCGATATTGGCAAAACGGTCATGGCTGTCCCTCACATCGGATCGCTTACCGAACAAGGCATCGGCTTCATCAAACAATAAGACCCAGTCCTGTTGTCTTGCCTTGTCAAACAATTCATCGATGTTCTTTTCCGTCTCGCCGATGAATGGAGTGGCTATTGCGCCGAGATCAACGCGATATGCGGCTGTTTTCGTGCGTTGCGCCAAGGCATCCGCTAACGAGCTGGCATCGTCCATCACCAGGGTATAAATAGAGCCTGGTTGGTCAATGAACTGATCCAGCGGCTTTGCTTTGATTCGGGTCATTAGATGAACTGTGTGTTCGCCCTACCCTTTGCCCGCTCGGTACGGTAACCGATGATACCGGGTTTGACGGTACGCGGATCGACCGCCTCTTGCGGCGTGTTGACCGCATAGGGTCCTGTGGGGTCGCTATCGCGATCGCAGGGTTTGAGCCAGAAGATGCGACGCATGTGACGATAGCCCGGTGCCTCCGCTTGATGTTCGGCATAACCGATCAGGCGTCCATTGCGCGGGGCACGGATGCGGCCCTTCTTGTTGCGGTGGGGCAGGCGATACGCACATAGTCCAGCGCATCGATAGCCTCTAGCCATACGATGCGTTGTTCGCATTGAACGACGGCCTGTCTCGGTTGGTTGGTCGGCACGATTGATCGGGATGTCTTTACGGCTTTGTCGCTACGGATTGTATTGTATTCGAATGGGTGTGCGTCATGCGATTTCCCCATCGGTTATACTGGCACCGCATTATCTTTATCTCTCCTCATTGACGGTCGGGCTGGGGGCGGAGAGACAGCTCGATTTCTTTTATCGGTGGATGGCAGCGTCGGTCTACACGGTCATTACCTCTATGATCTGCAACACTTCTTAACACATGCATTGGCATACTTTTGTTAAGCTGGTGTTGGACTCTCACGGATTGGGAGTCTTCTTCTCCCCTTACCCCAAAATAATAACAACACACCCTCATGGAGATTCCGACCCCGCATGATTATCCGTCAACCTCCTCCAGCGGGGTCTTTTTAAGCAGTTGCAATTGTGAACAACGGTGAAATGCAATAACCCCGCACGAAAAGTGTGATGCAGTTCACAGTTTTTCAATTGACGGCCGACTACACTGACCGCACTCCTTCTCAAGCGAGTTTTGGGGGGCTGTCTAGGAAAGTGTGGCTGAGAAGTCCGGGGGGGCTTCACTGAAGCACACTGTTTTATATAGGGACATACCGGAAACCCTGCCAGGAAAGGCGGGGTTTTTCTTTATGAGGGCGGAACAAACAAGCAAAAGGCCCTGTGGTTCGCAAATATTAATGTCCACGCCGTAAAACGGTAATTGCTTAAAATGTAATTTCTTAAAATGGAAGTGTTCTAGTAGAGATTCCTCGATAACGAGGCGAATCACCGTACATATGTTAGTTATGTGTTTAATTCAGGAACTGGGAAAAAGCCCATTGCCGGAGTTTTGCCGGATTGAGTTATGCAGCGTTGTGCAGTGTCCTGCAATTCGCAACGGGCGCCACCCTAATGAACGTTAATAAAAACAACTGTTTATAGATCATCACACGAGCTTCGAACCAGGTGGTCGGGAGTTCGAATCTCTCCGGGCGCGCCACATAAGTTATTGAAAATAGTGACAATATTTTCATCTCACGCAGCGACCTCTGAACGCAATACCACCATTGCGGGACTTTTGCGGGACTTTTTGCGACAAACGCTATTGGCTGCCTCGAAAAGCGACCCCAATTCCGCTGCCGAATAGTGCGTGGTAATGCGCCCCGAACGATGACCGAGTAAATCCTGGCGGTCTTCAAACGATACGTGTACTCCGCAAAAATTATGTGCACACGAAAATACCAACAAAACACTCGACGACGTTAGTATCATGACTTAAAGTTTCGTCATTGTGTCTGTCGTTTCACTTATATTCCGACTTGTTTGTGATGCACTAACCTATTTTGGGCTGTTGTTTCGACCTCGCGATTCACTAGCTGCTGAAATATTGTTCCTTCGCAAGCAATTAGCACTTTATCAGGAACGGAAAACATCACGAAAACACACTGACCCGGCTACGCGATTTACAATGGCTGTTCTATCAGAACGCTTTGATTGGCGTGATGCGCTAGTCATTGTGAAACCTGGCACATTAGTACGCTGGCATCGACTTGGTTTTCGAATGTTATGGCGCTATAAGTCCCGCCCTGGTCGGCCCCCTATTCCGCTGGAACTCAGACAATTGATTCGAGAGATGACCCTAAACAACATCTTATGGGGCGAGGAGCGTATTGCAAATGAGTTGTTGTTGAAACTGGGGATTTATGTTTCACCCCGAACCATTAGAAAATATATGCCAAAACGACCACACGGTGTGCCTAGAGGCGATCAACGTTGGTCGTCATTCTTGGCGAATCATGCCGCTGGCATCATTGCTTGTGATTTCTGTGTCGTGGTAACGGCAACGTTTCGGTTGCTCTATGTTTTGGTCATTATTGAACACGGTTTGCGACGATTGTTGCATTGCAATGTCACTGAACATCCCACTGCCGAGTGGACAAGGCAACAGCTGCGTGAGACCATTCCCTCTGTCCATTCCCATCAATATCTTATTCATGATCGAGACTGTATTTTCTCAGCCGACTTGGATCGATCAATAAATTGGGATTGTAGGTGATTAAGACGCCCTATCGAAGTCCAAAGGCGAATTCAATCTGCGAACGTGTCATCGGCTCCATGCGGCGGGAATGCCTTGACTATATGATTCCGCTCAACGAATCACATCTTCGACATATTCTCAAAGCGTGGGCAGCTTATTACAATCAGTCGAGGCCTCACATGGCATTGGGGCCAGGTATTCCTGATCCAAAACGAATTAGTCAAATACAGATCAACCCTGAGCGTCATCGTATTAGTGATAAGTTGCGTATTATTGCGAATTCAGTGCTAGGTGAGTTGCATCACAACTACGAATTAGTACCGTGTTGACGGTGACTGTTATTTTTTGCGGAACACAACTATATTCCGCGGCTACCCGCCTCCGCTATCGACCCCCTCCCTACAGAGAATAATTAACTGTATTCTTGAAGCAAGTCGGCGATACGCTTTAAGAAGATTGCATGTTCACACGCTTCTTCCGAGGAAAAAGAGCCTTCTAGTATCTTGACTGGCTCACCCCGGACGCCGGAACAAATTCCGATTCGATAATCTTCGTGCAAACGTTTGCACACCGTGATGTATTTACCCGTCATCGGCGCACGGCGAAACTTATCCAACACCGTCCTCAGATCTTCACTATGTTCTACCGGCGCTTTGCCGTTTCGAGGTGGTGTACCCACCGGATTCGATTTGTGCTCTTCGATCAATCTGTTGCGCGATTCTTCATCCATCAGCAACGGTAAAACATATTTGCGCGTAATGTAGTCATCCGTGCTGGCGTGTCCCTGGTTCGTTTGAACACCAGTGGGTTTGTCTAGCATCGCTTCAGCCTCCTTTTATAGAAATAGTTTTTGTAATCTAGGTACAACGGCACGGAGCCGACTCGCCACGTTCCTCTTTAATGCGCAAGGCTTCTTGCCGCGCCTGCTCGGGCGACGAAAACACCTTGTCCTCGAACAATAAAATTGGTTTTAAGCGGTCGGCATTGAGTTGACCAACACACCACTCTTCGTTTTGTTTGGTACAAACCACCATATATGCACCAGGTATCGGGCCATAACGCCGGTTGTTTAATACAAATAAACATTCAGCCAAATCATTGAGTTTATCGACATCCAATTCCCTTAACACGGCCTTTTCCAAACCGTTTTGTGGCGACATACTCGCGCCCATCACCTGCTTGCCTTCTGGCCGCTCCATCATCGATTCAACTTGTTTGTTTCGCATAATTGTTTACGCTATTAAATTACCGGTTTAGGGCAACGGACCGTCTTTTAGAAAACCCCGAATTGTGTTTTCAAGGATTCGGGAAACATTGTTTTCATATTTATTGTGCGAAAGACTGCCACACCATGATAAAGAGCCTGGTGCAAACATAGCACCATCATTGGGCGTCTTGTAGTAGATCATGTCAGCACGTACTTGCGGATTCTCGGTGCCACCACCGTAGTAACCACGTACCGCGAAATGGATCTCTTCATTAACTTGCAACATAAGATTGGTGTGACCTTCCGATCGGGCCAGTAGGTAGGCGTTGTGCGGCGTGCCAAACTCTAAATCATAACGGTCAAGCTCCAAACCGGCCGCGCCACCACCAACCAACCCAAAGTCACCAATCAGCTCATCTTCACCTACGCCCGCAAATATCCAGGCGCACTCGGGGCGCTTGCTGTCTTCTTCTCGTCGATAGTACGAAGATACATCAAACCCGTAAGCAGTAAATGTTAAGCCACAAACTTTACTGGGTATGCGACCACGGGCACGCCACATGCCACCAAATTTTCCATCGAAGGCGTTGTTATATTCACCTGGATTCGCCGTCCACGCACGGGTTCCTGCTTCGCCCTTGCGTACCTCGATAATATTAAAATTGTCAGGATGATATTCGCTACACCAATAAAACCCGTCTGCACCCAAATAAATCCATCGCCCACCTTCGAGTTGATACGATTCGTACGCGGCGTACATCTTCTCCGATGTATATTCTGGATGGCTCCCTGTTAGCACCACCTTGTAACGATTGAGTAAATCGACACCTTCACGATGTAAATCCTCATCGGTGTGTACATCGAAATCGATATTCTTTTCCTCAAGCCAATCCGTAAGATGTAGGTCGCCGTTCAACTGCCAAAGCGAAGGTGACAACCAATGCCGATATTTAGGCCGCATGTTTAAGATAGGCCGCAATCGTGTCGAGTAGCACACGCCACTGCCATCGGAATGTAGCGAATAAGTCGACAAACCATACTCGCGATGTTCGTTCAAATACAAATCCGATGCATTCATCACCGGAACCTTTCCCGCCAGTAACTGCGCGACAACCGAATTTGTGCCTAGATTATCGTTCGAATAGGCCATATAACTATTGGTCGGCAGAATGAGCGCCACCCGAGCGGTCGTTTTTCCCTGCGGTGGCCGTACAACAAATGGTATGTAGTCTTCTGTTTCGGGCGAATCTTCGCCACCGATACGTAGACGGGCTGCGTAGATCCCACTTTTCAACCCTTCAGGAACCGTGTATTCAAAATCGACATCCCAACGCGCATCGTCGATATCGTCGTCATGAAAATGAATTGCCCCGTACTCCTCCGGGATGTGGTGATAGACGATATCATCCGCTGTCCAATTAAATCCCGTCATTCCACGTGCCGGCAAGTTGATTACGTGACCGTTTAACATGCTCGGAGATGTGTCGATAACGTATGTCGACGCGATGTTGTTGGTAATGTTTGCATGGAAATCCCATGCACCCGTTACTTCATTACGCAATTCAGCCGGGCATCCTTTGTAGCCACGCGCCAAGGATTCGATTTCCGCCTTACTCAGGGCACGCCGACTGAGGCGCGGTCTATCAATTTTTCCGTTGTAAACATTCGCTTGTTCTGGAAGCTCAACAGGTTGCGCGGCTTCTTTATAATGCGCGCCGACGATTGTTCTGCCCGAGCGCTCAACCAAAGTGGAGGCAGCTATAAGAAACGGGGCGTCATTCGACTCGGGCTGCATACTGCTGATTGACTCTACCGCCGCAGTCGTCTCATCCGCCGGATAAAGCAATGACATTCCAAGACCTCCGTTGGTAGGTGTCACTACTGGTTCTTGGTGCAAAATCACCCTACCGCTGTCAGCATCGTAGCTGGCAGCGGCGAGATACCATACTTTTCGCAGTAATTTTTTTCCGCTGGACAAGCGCGTAACCAAACCATTGCCGTCACCAATCTCTATCGATAGACATCCTTCATCATCGATAAACAATCCGTAACCACTACCGCGTTCTTCTACCCATTTTGTCAAAATGCCCTGGCGACCTTTGTCCGGTGTTGTAGGAAAAATATACGCTTGCAGTGTAAAACTCTTTAAATTTAATCGGTCGTCCTGCGGGATAATGACATATGAACCGCCGTGTATACGTTGATTACGACCGGGATAGTTCATGTTACATGACGCTGCGATTTCTTCCTCTTTGTACCCTGGCCCATCTGGATTCGTATCGCCATGAATTAAACGCACCATTTGCGCTTCGTACTCCTCATTGTTTTCGGAGTTCACGTAAAACCGGATGCGATCCCCAGGACAAACGGAATATTGGTCGCTATATCCTGTTATTCGTAACATCGTCTTACCCTCTTTAACTTTTGTCGATTATTAACTTGAATAGCTGGCGTAACTTTCGATTTCCAATTCCGGTTCCGTCGACAATTCCATCTTGTATGCGAGGTACCAGATCATGCCAACGCCCAGCGCCCACCAGATTATTTGCCATGCCCAGATGGACGGCATGCCCAGGCTCCATGCTTCATAGCCACCATTCGGTTCGCCAAATAAAATATTCCCGATGACGGAACCAGGACCAATGGCAAAAAACACCCAAACCATGACAAACACCCAAGCAACCGGTTTCATCCAGCGCCTATAAACCGTCTGCGTACTGTATTGCCTGAGGAAGGCGTGAAACCCCTCGCGCCTTGAACGGTCAGTATCCCGTCTGGTGAGGGCGGATACCAATAGACAAACAATAATATTAAAAAATATTCCCCAGACGGCTGAATGTATCGTCCAGGGCCAACGACCCCAGGGCAGCGCACCACCAGTGAGTTTTTGACCCAGGGATTCAGTCATTAACACTACAAGCAGGCCGGCGAATAATCCCAATACGGCGGCCTGCCGTGTAATCCATGGAAACCATGTCACTGCCAATAGACTTGGCCATAGCTGAAACGCAAAGGCGATAGCAAGACCACTTAACAAAAGCGTTGCCTCCATGGAGAATGTCGCCAGTAGCATTGCCACAAGAAACAAAAGGCCTGTACATAATCGCCCCACTAACATTTGCTTCGCGTGATCGGCTTGTGGATGCAGATAGCGAATATAGATGTCGCGCGTTAGTATGGTACCCGTGGTTGACATGAATGCCGCGCCGGTCGCTTGCAACGCTGCGATCGCACATACCGCGAGAAAACCAACCAACCAAGGTAACTGTTGGCCAACCAGTTGAATATAATGGGGTATCAATGCGTTTTGCTGGGATTTGTCTAAAACCGGCAACACTTGCGCCACGGCAAGGCCCGCGTCATTCACCTCTTGGTTCGCCCCTAACAAGTGCGCGCTCACACCTTGTAACGTGGCAAACACGAACATTACGATGCCAACGCAACACGCCGCACCCCAAACCTGGTGTAATGCAAAACCACGTGGCGAACGACTCGAGAAACCCCAAGTTGAGAAATTAGGCGATGCCTGAATGCCCATCACTGCCATCATAAATGTCATACACATAATCGCCGTCCACGGCCCCCCATCTGGCGCTTCGACGCCCAACCCAGCGGTGAATTGAATTACACCGGGTATAGCGAAATAGCCCGGATAACTGCCTCCACCGAAACCATTTGTATTACCCCACAGCCCTTCCATATTTTGCGCGAGCGTTGCCAAACTCGAATTCAATGCATCAAAACCACCAACGATATTCAACGCATATAGCCCGAGCACAGCGGAACCGATAATAAACATAACGCATTGCACAACGGCGATTTTGGCGACCGCTTGCATTCCACCGGTTACGCAATAGATCAAAACAAATGCCGATATAACCCACATTGCTGTATCGCGTGGAATTGCACCATTAGTCAGTACACTGACAATATATCCTGATGCGCTAAACAAGATGCCGACGAAGGCCACTCCAAAAAGCAATGCGATTCCAATGGAAATAATGCGCAACGCGTCACCATTAAAATAGTCGGTCAGCATTTCACCTGATGTCATATATCCAAACCGACGCCCAAGCATCCACTGACGCTTGAGTAATACGACGCCAGTCAGCGGCACGGCGACGGCATAAAAAGATGCATTAACAAACTGAAATCCATCACGAAACACCAGCGCGGGATGCCCTACAAAAGCCCACCCAGCAAATGAAACACCCGTCACTGCCAAAGCAAAAACCCATGGCGAGAGATCTCGACCAGCAAGAAAAAAGTCACTTGCCGTATGAGCGCGGCGCAACGCACGAATGCCCCAAAAGATGCAAAACGCCCAATAAAGCGCGATAAAAATGAAAATCCAAATCATACTATCGGACACCCATTGCTCCTTTAGTTGCGGCATCATGCATTGTCTTTGTGGATAAAAGGTCCATCAACTAATGGCCTTTGGTGACTGCGGGAGCTGTGACCAAAACTCCGGATCATGACCGTAAAACAACCGTGCGCCCGAACGTTCCAATTTGCGCAGCAACAACAACGAATCGATCATTTGACTGCGATTGTGGACCAGATGTGGCAAATGCAAATTAGCTAAAGTTTCTTTGAAGTAACAGGCATCTGCCGTGAGCACGATGTCGCCAGAATCCAATCTTACTTTGAGCGATTGGTGGCCAGGCGTGTGCCCGAATGTCGGGATTGTGACAATGCGTCCATCACCAAACAAATCGTGTTCACCATTAACCCGTTGAACGAGGTGCCCATGATTGTAATCCGCTAATACATATCCGTTCACCTTGATAAACTCTGGGGTTTGTCCTGCCTCCCATTCACGTTCCTGAATGATAATTTTCGCGTTTGGCACTAGTTCATTGCCACCGGTATGATCGAAGTGCAAATGCGAATTGATCAGAAACTCAATTTTGTTTGCATCAATATCCAACTCCTGTAAACGTGATTGAATGTCCTCACCCGTTTTGAAATGCACAGTAAAGAGGTCAGCCATGAACCCCAGTCGTCCGCTGGCGTCGTGTTGGCACTGGGGGTGCAAACCCGTATCAAATAACACAAGACCACGGGGATGGTCGATCAGATATGCCGGGATCGGAAAATGTATTTTCCCCTCACGACCGGCGAGCATGGCGCTCAAGTCGGACGTGAGCCAACCACACGTCATTGCATAAAGTTTAACGGACACTTTTGCTATCTTGTTGCTGTTGTTGTCAAGTCAAGCAATTTGTCAGCGGCGGTTAGTTTCTAATCTCCAGTACGCTCACGAATAATGCGCAAGGCCTCTTTCAAATAGACACGAAACACATCATAGTTTTCACTCATTGGAAAATGACCAATATCGGTCATCTCAATATAAACACCGCCTTTAATCTGTCGCGCCGTATTTTCGGTGGCTTCAGGGGGCGTCAAATAATCGTATGTTCCAGTCATCATAATCACTGGACATTTTCGACCCTGGATGTTTTGCAATTCACCGCGCAGATCGTGATCTACTGAATAAAAATACAAATCTCCCTTAAACGCTTCCGACCCCTGTGAGTAGTAGTGCCAGGTGAGCCAACGATCCATTTCCGGTGACTGCGGCGCCATCAAATCCCATACACCACTGGCACACACCTGCGCGGCGTTGGCGTGAGGATGACGCCACCAATCCAGATAAAATCCGGGTGCGTAATCTGCGGCCTCGACGGGTATCACCGCTTTGAATCGGTCCGGTCTCCGTAGTGCTAGTTGCAAAGCCACGTTTCCGCCAAATGACGAACCCATGAAGATTGGATCTTTCAATTCCAGAGCATCACATAGCTTTACGATAAAGTTGCAATAGTGTTCAGCAGTCAGTTTGTATTCTTCCTTCCACCATTCCGCGTTGTGCGGCGGATCAGACTTGCCATGCCGTGGGAGGTCATAGGCAATAATATTGTAGTTTTGCGTTATTTCTTCGTCTTCCAGCAACCCTCGCCATTGATGATTGTGGCAACCGGCGGTGTGTTGACATATCAACGGTTGACCCCGCCCATTGTGCAGGTAAAAGACTTTGTATTCTTTGCCATCTACATCAATCGTGACATAGCGGCCAATTACGGGTGAATGCTTAACCATGTTTTTATCCTTACAATTTCGTTTTGCCGAACTACACTGGAACGCCGGATTTACGCAACAGCTCGAATTGCACGGTAAAATTACGTAAATTTTTCATCAACACCAGATGATTGCCCTCTATCTTTAAATCCTCACAAAAACTAGCAGCCCAAATACCATGAAACATCGGTCGCGGCATGGGTTGCGAAAACTCACGCCAACTCGCTGCTGACGCACGCAATGCAAAATCATACGGATCCAATGGACCCGGATCGGTGTTAATGCTTTTCACCTTTCCGTCATGCATTTCAATAATGACTTTGCACTCCTCCATATCGAACATAAACGAACAGGTGTAATACTTCGCCATCGCGGCAATAGTCTCATCGCTGTTCGTCAGGCTTTCGTATTTTTGTACCCAAGCGTTGATGTCTTGCTTCATATCCGTTTCTCTTTATCTTTGAGACTTAGTTACTGTAATTAAAGTTATTTGAATCTATGGTCATGACTAGCTCAATTCTTTTTATTGCGGCGAATGACTTTTTTGGCCGTTTCGCCAATATCGTCTCCGGCCGCAACTTCTTTATCAAAGCCGCCGAGAATATTGCTGATGTTGCTAATTTCACCGGGTGACATGCCAATTTCATGCAACAAATTATCGACAAACGGCATTTGCGCACGATATCGCAAAGCGGAATTCACTACGTTATCGGCGAGGTTTCCTTTCGAACCGCCACCCTTGCCATCGCCGGAGGGTGAACCACCTTCGCCATCGCCATTAGTATTTCCTGGTTGGCCATTGCTAAACCCCGGCATGCCATTCACTTCAAGAATCTTGATCGCGTCGATGTTTTGCATCGGCTTGACCGACTCTCTAATAATGGAATCGAGGTTCTTGGCCAATTGCATGCGTAACGCGCTACGCCGGCTTGCGTCGCTACGAATATTCTCCGCTTCATTTAGTAATTGCTTACCAGCCGCGTCCACTTCGTAACGCAACTTAGCGGCCAGCGACGCGTATTTTTCAGCTTGCTCGCGTTCTTGAGATGCTTCTTTTTCGGCCTTGGCCAACGTCGTCAATTGGATAGCTTCGCGCTCCACTTGTTGGGCTGCTTTAATTAACTCGATGGATTTTTGACGCTCAGCCGCTTCCATTTCACGTGCCGATGAGACTTTTTCTTCCGCCTCCGCCAGTTTCGCGCGTACCAGTTCTTCTTCAGCGCTCATGTTGAGCACCTCCATCGATTTTTCCGTTATCGCCAAAATGCGCGCTTGCTCTTCCAACTCCAGCTGTTTTCGTTTCGCGATATCGCGAGCCTTGATTTTTTCTTCGTTCTCTATACGCGTTGTGTCGATACTGCGTTGTTGCTCGATTTGTGATTTTTTTACATCTTCCTGCGCTTTGATCTGTGCTTGCTCAGCCTCACGATAACGATCAGATTCCTCTTTCACTACGTCGGCCTTTTGCTTCGCTCTGCGTATCGCGATCTCTTCTTGTTGCATCAATCGCGCAAACTCTTCCTCTTTCAAGATATTCAATGACTCGACTTCCGTTTCTAAATTCTTACGTTGAATTGAAATTTCGGTGTCCTTTTCAACTTCATTGCGTAGTCTGCGCCGCTCTTCAATCTCCAGAGTTAACTTGTGTTCCCGTAGCGAACGCTCCACTTCAATCGCCTGTTGCTGGGAAATACGGGATTTTTCCACCTCCTCGTCCGCTTTGATTTGCGCTTCTTCTGCTTCTCGCTCTTGATTCGCACGCTCAACCGACATTTCCGTCCGTTCTCTGGCACGTTGCTTGGAAATCTCACGTTCTTGCTGCAATCGTGAGAATTCGCTTTCCTTATCAATTTCCAACGCCATTTTTTCAGTTTCCAGATTTTTATTGCGAATCTGTATAGCGGTATCTTGCTCAATATCGTTGCGCTTTTTCTTGCGTGATTCGATCTGTTCCGTCAGTTGTGTTAAACCTTCAGCATCGAAGGCGTTAGATGGATCGAACACTTCCATATCAGCCTGATCTAGACCAGTAATCGAAACGGTTTCTACTTCAAGGCCGGTTTCACTTAACGCTTCCTCGACCAAACCCTTTACCGCTTTGGCGTATTCACCGCGTTTCTCTTGCATTTCTTCCATGGTCATTTGTGCCGCGACGATACCCAATGCATCGACAAAACGGCCTTGAACCAGTTCGCGCAAACTGTCTGGCTCTAAAGTGCGGTTGCCTAACGACGTAGCTGCCGTCGAAACCGATTCGTTGTTTGGCGTCACCCGGACGAAAAACTCGGCTACCAATTCAACACGCATGCGGTTCTTTGTGATCAATGACTTTTCACCACCACGACGCACTTCGATACACAATGTGCGCATACCCACCATGGTAACGTTATGAATAATCGGCAATACAAACGCACCGCCACTGATGACAACTTTCTCACCGCCAAGTCCGGTACGCACAAATGAAATCTCTTTGGATGCACGCCGGTACAACCAGTGTAATAAGTAGACCGCAATAGCAATGGCTAGCGCTATCAGAATAATGACAGCAATAATGTCTGCACCAGTCATAGTTTTTTACTCCTCATAAATTATTCTGCGTTTTAAAAACAGTTAATGGTTACTCATTCTCGTGTCTCTCATCGCTGCTCGATAGATGACAAATCCAAAAATAATTTTGTTCAGAAAATCAGCCAGGTTATAAATAATATTTAGGCTGTTAGCATCAACGCCCCCGCCCAGGTTATTAATGAAGTAACCCAGTGGGTATATGGCCCAGCCAATGGTCACAATCAGACGCAATCCATTAAACGCTAAATGGGTGGCATCATTTCCGCTTTTAGCGTTCACACGGCCAGCCTCTCCCATATATAACTCACCGAGTATGTACAACCAGCCAACCATACCGATAATAAAACCCAGCGTTGCGCTCATGTAGCCAGCGGCACCAAGAAACTCCCCTATCACCATTACCAGTGAACCGATCAACAGTCTCCAAAACAAGGCAGTTGAGGCTGTGGTCACCGCAGTGAGAATCAAATAGAACAAGACGATTTGCATAGGATGTGTTAAGACCCAACCCACATAACGCAAAATGATCGGGGCTTCACCGGTACTGACCCACATGTCGCGTGTAAAGTAGTAGTGAATAGCCGATACCAACATCACAACACCCAGTAACGTCATAGTGGTGTGCCAGCGACTCGAAACTTTGTTTCTTTCTAACAAAAAGAAAATTGTGGCGCCAATCATCGCCATGGAAAGCAACCAAAAAGTTCCTCCAACAACATCCGTCGGTAACAGCATTTTATTCATGAGTTTTCTCGCTCTTATCCATTTTTAAATTTGTGTACGTATGTGTGGAGAACGCGCGTAGAGCGCCACCATGGGTAAAATGATTAAGCCGAAAATAAACTGCTGAGTTTCAAAATCAAGCCCCATACCCACCAGAAAAGAAGTCAGCACTTGCAACACCAATACGCCGATGACTGTAAAACCGTAACCACCCCAACCACCCAGTAGCGATGTTCCACCTACGACAACCGCAGCGATGGTCATAAACAGATATTGATCACCAACACCGATGAATCCACCGCCACTCCAACCCAACAATAACGCGCCTGTAAAGGCGGATACCAAACCACTTATGGTATATACGCCGACCCAATAACCCCGCTCAGAGATTGAAAGTCGTTTGGCGGAAGTCCGGCTGCCGCCCAAAGCGTATAAATTACGACCCCATGTAGTCGTGCGCAGCGCAACAATCAGAATAATTGAAGCAATAATCCAGATAATCACTACCGGCGGAAAACTTAACCCAAAAAACTTGCCGTTTATGGATGCGATATTCGACAGCCACTCGGGAACAGTGCCAAACACGTTGCCACCGAACGCCGTACCGATACTGGTTAGAATCTGGGTACCACCGGATACGGCAAACCCTACACCCAGCGTAAGAATTAACGCCTGGCCTTGCAGACGAAAACTCAACATACCGTTTATAAAACCAATCCCCGCACCGATTAGCAGAATAGCAATAAAAGCTATCCATGGAGGCACACCCAAGGTCAACAAATACATCAAACCGATATTGGACGAACCGATTACAAATGGAATGGATAGATCCAGACCAGCGAGCATTACAACCAATGTTTGTCCGATACAGGCCAGCCCAAGGAACGACGCAAAAACCAACATGGATTTGATATTCAATGTCGACAGGAATCCTTCCACGAGCAAAGAACCAATAATAAACAAACCAATAAGAACCGTGATACCAATAAATGCACTTTTATTTACCTTGGCGCGTTTATTGAAAACAAAAGCAACAATTAGAAACGCTAATAACACCAAAACGGAGAGGAGATTGCGCCATTGGAAAAAATCATCAATGGCAAATGCGCTAGCGATCAAAACCCCCAGTAATATCAACAACCAGATAAATCCCGCTTTATTTCTCGATATCAGTGAACGCAAATAACTGGGTTCGTGCTCTTCGTCCGAAACACCATGTTGATCGCGTAAGTGAGCACCGCCAGGGCTAGCACTCACAGCAATAGCGTCGGCAGGGAATATCCAGCGCACTGAAAAATGATGCCAACCCCATGCTATGAGCGCAAAAATTGCCAAACCATAAAACACCATGTGCTGCATAGGAACGTCGTCGACCCAACCAAGAATCACACTAACGACAGCGACTATCGCTGCAACAATAAAACCCAACCATTTATAAAATGAAAATACTCGTCGTTTCATCACATAATCCCAACACAAGTCATCATGTTATTCACACTATCTACCCTCGCCACCCACTGATAGATACATTTCGGCTTTGCCCGATTTTGTACGCGCTAATAATGTGCATTACATTGGGCGCGGAAATCGTTGCTATTCCAATCACTACAAGAATTTTCCACAACGGAGTGCCGATCGCGTAGAACAATACGCCCCAAATCAAAACCGCCGGAACAACGATATGCCAGTGACGCCAGAAACCGCGGAAACTGGTCTCACCCATCGCGATACGCAAGAAAATATGTAAAAGGACAATTAGCAATGCGCTATATGCGATTTGTGAAAATACGGCGATTCCCGGGGTATCGACATTGACCCTAACCGGCCTGTTGTAATCGATTTCAGGTACAGACTTCGGTTCCACAGCAATCTTAAATACGGGATCGGCATGTTCCGCGGCCGACGATACCCGAGATGTATCGGTAAAAAAATACACCGCAATAACCGCCAATATTCCCATACATGCGATAAAAATATTCGATACATCACGAAAACGCGTATGTAAAAATGGCGCAGCTAAAGTAAAGAGCAATACCCCAACCAACATAACAGCGTATATCTCACCGGACAGTCGACCCGATAAATACCCTTGTTCGTCGGTATCAAAAAATAAAGCACCAATAGCAACAACGGCTACGGCGGTAGCGAATAAAACCATGGCGATGCGCTTTGTGCGTATCGTGACCTGGGGCAACATGACCAAAATGATTAGAGAGGCTAATAACACTACTCCTGAAATCGCGACTATCGCATATGTCGTCTGACTGACTGGCGTACTAACATCCGGGGTTTGTTCTATGGTTTGCAAAGCAAAAAATTCGGGGACATAACCATCCACACCCACAGCCACTTCTTGGGTGGGTGTCTCCCCTTCTACCATTTCATCCGTTTGCGCGTCGGGATTAAAGATCAATCCTAATCCGGTAACGGCTATCACGATCATAAATCCGATCATGGGAACGTTGACGTTTTTGAACAGCACCCGAAATGCATAAACGACCCCAACAACGCCAATAATAATGAAAAGAATATATGTCCCCGCGGAGTATGCCGTACCGGTTTCCGCTCCACTTACTTGGGCAACTCCACCATCGGAAAGAATGACAAATGAGGAACTCGAAACCGCGGCTAGTGGTTCAAGCGTTTGATCCATCGATGTGTGCATAATCACACCGAGTGCAATAACAGCCAATATCACAAAAAACGTTAACGGCGAAAGATTACGAACGCGTTTTTGCAGATACGGAACCGCGACGCTTATCAAAAGCGACACAACCAACATCACGCCGTAAGCCAGGTCGGTAACAAAACTTTGCACCATTCCAAAACTGAACGTCGACAAGCCGTAGGTAATCAGATAGATATTTAACGCACCTAGCAATGACCCAAACGCACCACCACGCCCGCCAGCAAGATTAGCGCCACCCAAAACCAAGGCGGTTACCGCCATCAAGGTGTAAGTTGTGCCCTGTGTTGGATCGCCGGAACTGATGAGCGAAGTAAAAGTTAGCGCGGCCAAACCGGCATAAACGCCACCAATTGCATGCGCCCCCAAACGCACCCAGTAAATTCTTACACCGCTGGTATAGGCCGCACGCTCATCCGACCCCATCATACGTAAATGACCGAAAAATGCGGTGCGCGCCAACAAGTACCACGCGATTGTCGCAATAATCAGTATGACTAGAACGGGAGAAAAAATAGTGGTGCCGCTTCCCCAGGGGAACATCCAATCCGGCGCTACGCCACCGGGTCTTGGCATGATTACCAGATTTAAACCTACCAACATCAAGTAACCACTTAACGAGACGATAATTGGTTGTACGCGAACGAAAATAATGATTAAACCCTGAAGGATTTGATACGCCACACCAACCCCCATTGCATACAAGAAAAACGCGATGGGCGATTCCATAAAACCGGCGGAAAACAATTGGATCATGCCAACGTTGATGAATCCAATTAGCGGTCCGATGGAAAGATCGACACCCGCACGCCCTGCCATAACGATAATCGTTAACGCATAAGTCGCCAGGATAAGTGGAGCGACTACGATAACCGCGCTGCCGATACCAGCACCGGATATTAAATTAGGCCCGCGGATGACGGCGAAAATTAACAATGCGAAAAAAATCAGTATCGGCACCATTAAATAAGTGTTGGTACCTGAGCTAGTACGTTTGGTATCTGAACTAGCACCCTCAGGCGCAGCGACGGGTAACTGGTCCACTGTCGTTGTTAAAGCGGTATTCACCGGCAGTTATTTATCATTGAATTTTTTGGTTACTGCTATTAAAAGTAGCGAATCTTTATATCTTTTCTTTCTTTTTCCTTCTTTTCTTTCGGTTGTTGCTTATCAAAATCGACTATTTTAATGTGCTTTACGTCGGCTCCGGTTAACGGCGTGGTGAATCGAGGCCTGTTATCGGTGACCGGACTGTTGCTGACTGTTGCTGTGACTCTCTGTCCGTTTCCAGCAGATGAATGATTCTGTGGGTTTGCTACGAGTTGCTCACCATTAGTCGAATAGGCGGACACGGGAGCAATCTCAACGGGTTTATTCACCACTTGTTCACGCATGTTCGTGACCGGTTGGACATTTCGGTTACTACGCAAGCTTTGCGTCGCAACCGTATCGACCTCCAAAGTATCTTCATCGCGAATGACAACAACGCCATAATCTTCCCGCGCCCCTTCCAGTGACACCAGGTCGTTTTTCACGTCCCACACAACTTTATCGATTGGCCGTTCAAATGCATCACCGTGCCCGCCACCACCGGGATTCTTATTGGCAACCGTCTCACCCGGATTAATAGTCTCAATCACATTTTTACGAACAACTTCTATTTCACCGCCGCGGTTAAATTCAACCCGTCCGACTTTTGATTCCACCATGGCTGATTGCGCTTTGGCCGCACCCATCGCCGGGAGACGCCGCCCCTCGCCAAACATGACGAATGTCATCGGCTCATCGATGGGTTCTACCTCCCAACATGTACCCGAGCCGCCACGAAATTTTCCGGCGCCGCCCGAGTCGGTCATTAAACTGTAGCGATGAACGATAATCGGATAGGAATGCTCGATTAATTCAACATCACCTGAAGCCAAAGCCCCCATACAACATTGCGGCCCGCAGGCATGCCAACCGTCTTGTTGTGGCGTAGCGCCTGCACCGGAGATTAATGTCGCCAAAACCATAGTGACATACTCTTCATTGGTTCGATTATCCCAACCCGCAATGTTGCAACCGTTAGTATGACCCCAGGTAGCGCTCACCTTAGCCGGTGCCGCCTGTTCAAAAGCCAATCGTACGGCATCGGTCAATGTCTCCATCGGTGTTGTCGTACAGTTAACATGCGGCGCCGGTTCTTCAGCATTGCACAGCGTACCCTTGTCACCCATGTCTACAGACACACAACGGTATAGTCCTTCGTTATAAGGCGGCGGCAACTGTGCGAACATCATGATTCCCAAATACACACCGGAATAAGAATTGCCTTCATAGGAATTGATGAAATACGGCAGTTGCGGTGGACTATTAATACGAATGTGACAGGCGTCGTCCTTGATGGTTAGATTGGCGGAGATTTCAATGTCGCCGAAATCATGACCCGCATCCTCCAAAATTGCTGTACCCGAGTATTCACCGTCGGGTACTCCTTTCATAAGCGAACGCATATGCCGATCAGCCATGGACAGTAACTCTTCTATACACAACTTGACTTGCTCGGCTCCATATTTGTCCAGCATGTTAACAAGGTTGCGTTCCCCCACCTGGCACGCACCGATCAACGCATTAAAGTCACCCTCTTGATCGCGCCGGGCGCGCATATTGGTCAGAATCATGTTGAGAATATCGTCCCGGGGTTTGCCTTTGTCCCATAACTTAATTGGTGGTACGCGCAAACCTTCACCATAGATTTCCTTGGCGTCCGGGTTATACCCTGCTGGCACCGGACCGCCAATATCCGTGAGATGCCCCTTACACACCGTCCAAAAAACGTGTTCGTCTTCGTAAAAAACCGGCTTATACATGCACATATCGATGATATGACTACCCATGTACGCCGGGTCGTTGTGCAACATCAAATCGCCTTCATGAATGTCATCCCCAAAATATCCCTGTACCGCTTTCATCGCCGGCATCAACGAACCGAGATGAATGGGAATATCCTGTCCTTGCATAATCATCTCAGGCGTGGAATTGAACAACGAGGTGGAATAGTCGTGGGCCAGATTAAAAACACTGGATCGGCTGGTTTTCTCCAACGACAAAGTCATCTCGCGTTGCGTGGTTTCCAACACGCCGCGTACGACGGATAACGTAATGGGATCGACTTCTGGCATAACTAATGCACCTTTTTCAAAACATAAGAACTACTTTTGTGTAATTCAATTTGCCAACCCGGTTGCAATACAATGGTCGCAGTTTCTTCTTCAATCACAGCCGGACCTTTTAGTTGATGACCTGCGCTAATCTTTGCACCGTCGTAAACCGGTGTATTCGTTGAATGACCGTCTTCGGAAAAGATTAATTCGCGTTGTCCTTTCCTGGCGCCCTCAAGTCGCATACTGCCATTGAGTTCGGCCGGTTTCGGCCTTGCAACGCGCCCGTATAGCGTACTCTCGATGTTCACCAGCTCTACAGGATTATGACGTTCGGAATAAGTGAATAATTCTTCATGACGATTATGAAATGCATCTTTGATCTCATCGATGGTCTTCGAATTAATTTCGAACGAACCGATGTTAACCGTGCACTCGTGAATCTGACCAACATAACGCATTTCCATACTGCGTTGAATGTCAATGTTCGATTCGGAAAAGCCATCAGATTTCAGATGATCTATTCCCTTGGCTTCTATTTCCTTGAACAAGGCATTTACCCGGACATAAGTGTCATCGCCTTCCAAGCGGACGGGAATTGTGGCCATATAATTGTATTTAACGTCGGAAATGATTTGTCCGTAAGCACAAAGACCGGAGCTCAATTTAGATGCGATGATGGTGTCGATGCCCATCTCCGTAGCCAACGCGGTTATATGTGCTCCCGTAGCTCCTCCAGCCGCCACCAGTACAAAATCGCGCGGATCGTAACCCCGCTCAACGGATACACGGCGGATGCCATTAACCATGTTGTTGTTCACAATGGTAAACATTCCAAAAGCCGCTTTTTCCACCGAGATATTTAACGGTCGAGCGATTTTTTCTTCGATGACACGATAGGATTTTTCGTAAATCAGTGGCAAACGCCCGCCCACCAACCCTTCAGGATTCAAGTAACCGAGTACCAGGTTCGCATCCGATACGGTAGGCTCCGTTCCACCACGGTCGTAACATGCCGGACCCGGATCGGAGCCCGCGCTTTGCGGCCCCATTTGCAACAGCCCTAATTCGTCTATCCAACCAATTGAACCGCCGCCTGCGCCCAACGTTTCCACTTGAATCATGGGAACGCCGATACGATAGCGTAAGAAATCAATGTTCTTGTTCAAGTTGGTGTTACCGTCCCGGGCAAGAGTGATATCAAACGACGTTCCACCCATATCCACTGTGATGACATTGTTATGTCCGAAAGGCGCGCATACGGCCAACGCCGCCTGGGGTGCTGACGCGGGGCCTGAATTAATGGCATAAACCGATCTATCGGTCATCGCCTGACCGATAGCCAATCCACCATTCGATTGAAAATAACGTACTGGATTAACCGCCCCTAACTCGCTGAAATACTGGTCAATAGACGCCACATAGGTCTTCATGATTGGTGCGAGATAGGCGTTGGTGATTGCCGTGGAGGTTCGCGTGTATTCGCGAATCTGTGGATACAATTCGCATCCCACGGTAATAATGGCATTCGGCATCATTTCCCGCACGATTTCCGCAGCGCGCAGTTCATGGGCTGAATTCAACACCGACCAAATAAATGAGACCGCTACCGCCTCTACCCCCTCTGCAATAAACAACTGGCAGGCCTCGCGTACATCTTCTTCATGCATTGGCGTTCTCACGTCGCCATTTGAAATTACGCGCTCACGGACACCTCCGGCGCAAATAACGTGGCACCAACATGACCGCAGGCGGGTATTCGGGATCATAGCGGTAGCCATCCTCTTTGTGTCCAAGTCGGATTTCTATAGAATCCTCATGACCCGCGGTGCAAATTAAACCTACTTTCGCACCCTTATGTTGGATCAACGCGTTCAAACCCACCGTGGTGCCGTTAATGCACAAGTCGCAATTCGATATAACTTCTTTTTCGCTAATCCCAATTTCCGAAGCAATGAGTTGCAAACCGTTTTTTATAGCCTCGGTAGGATCGTGCGGGGTGGATAATGTTTTATAAATGTCCACTGTTCCCGCTTCGCGGTCCGCTAAAACGAAATCAGTAAAGGTACCGCCAGCGTCAACACCAAGTCTGAATTGGGTACGCATCAGTTCATCACCTTTATTCGTTTACTCACCATTGGGTCAATCGAAATACCGAACTTTTAATCCCGAAGCGGTCCGAGTATCGTTTTCCTTCACTTTTGCGAGTTCTTTGTCATAGTCAACAATCTTGATGAAATCGATTTTCTGGTCGTCAGCACCAAACGGTTTTTTCGCGTCATGCAAAAATTGCATTGTTTTGTCTCGCTCTACTGGCCATAAGGCATCAAACGCCGCCTGATCGTCCTCTGTGTAACTAAACGCCGATTTATCCGGCTCATTTTGTGATGACCGAAGATCAAACTCATACCCTTTTTGTGCCGCTAACAACTCACTAAACTGACGCTGATCACTGTTAGTGTATTCGCCGGAACCCGCTACTTTCCGATTCGCACGGTTTCTAGGTCCGAGCGATTTTATTCGACTGATATCAAAGTTCTGTAGTTCTTGAAATTGATGCTCATCATTTTCAGCGTAGTGTATTTCAACAATCCCGGAACGATCATTGTTCTCGTCGACGTTTCGGTTAACCGATCCAACCGTTACATCCAAATCCCGCAACAATGTCTCAAATTGACCGGCATCGCTTGAAGTGTAGGCTTGTTCGAAATGATCGTAGCCCATGTTGCTTTTTTCAGTTCGTTTATTCATTAGTCAAAGTATGCGACCTTAATTTTTTTCTTGTCGACTCTAGATTGTGAACGTTCGCGGTCAAAATCGACGACCTTAACATAGACCACATCGTGTCCCGTTCTCACCGGTGACCTGCGCGATGAATCTTGTAATTGTTCGCTCTGGTGTTTTGCCGTATTCGATTTTTGTGTAGTCTGGGCATCTGCACCACTATCATCCGGACCCACCAACGCAGCGGTTGTACGCCCTTTTGTTTGGCCAAACATACCTTCGAGAATGCCGACAGGCTCCACGGCTTCGTCTACGAACACATCGAAGATTCCACCGTTTCGAAAAACCACCACACGCGAACAAAACCCGATAAATTCTTCCAATTCACTCGACATATAGACTACCGAGCCACCTTCTAATGCGAATTCGCGTAAGTAACTATACAATTCGCGCTTCGTGTCCACGTCGATGCCGCGGGCGGGATCGTTCAAGACGAGAATTTTCGGTTGCAACGACAAAGAACGCGCAATCATTACTTTTTGTTGATTTCCTCCACTCAACGACGTAATGAGATTGGACTTATCACCTGCTTTAATGGATAAACGCTCCACCTCCCAATCGAATACATCGGACAACGTCAACCAATCTATAAAACGTAAACCAGGCACACGCTTATTGATCCGATACAGCGGGAATAACAAGTTCTCGAAGATACTGAGATTCGGTAAAATACCCTCGCGCTTGCGGTCACCGGAAACAAAGGAAATACCGTTACGCTTGGCATCCTCCAAATTGGTTATCGCCTCAAAACTCATGCTGCCATTGGCGGCAACTTCTGGAAAACTTTCTTGCGCCTCGTTGACTCCAGCCAGAATGCGCACAAACTCCTCTTGCCCATGACCTTCAAGCCCAGTTACCCCAATAATCTCGCCCTTCCGTAACTCAAAGTCGACCGGATCGCTATCTGGCCAGACCTTTACTCCGGAAGTTCTCAACACAACTTGATGGCTCTCTGTCTTCGGTGCTACTGCGCCGCGAGTTGCCGCCGATTCAGATTTACCGGTCATCAATCCCAACAAGTTTTGCTCCGTGATTTCACTTTTCTCCAGAACACCAACATCACGGCCATCTCGCATAACCGTCGCCCGATCGCTTATTCGAATCAACTCAGCAATCCGGTGGGTAACAATGAGTACCGCGGCACCGTTGTCACGCAATTCACGCATTTTGGTGAATAAACGTTCCGTTGAATCGAAATCCAACGCGGCGGAAGATTCATCCAGGATCAGGATTTTCGGATCACATAGCAATGCCCTGCCAATGGTGATCCAAGCCTTAGTGCTCAAAGGTAAGCTACCGGCGGGTAAAAGCGGATCGATTTCCTCGCCTGCTAAGTCGCGCATCAAACCGCGCGCTCTTTCGACTTTTTGTTTTACGGGTACGGACTTCGTCCAAAATCCATCGACACCGGTGAAAAGATTGTCGACTACGGTCGCTTCATCGGCGATAAGGATCTCCTGAAACACCGTCGCGATACCCTGGATCCGAGCCTCGACAGGTGTGGTTGGATGATGCCCCATGATAGAGACCTTTCCAGAATCCAGGGGCAAGACACCGGACAGGACTTTGGCGAGCGTGCTCTTGCCGCAACCATTGCCACCGACAATGGCATGTATCTCACCAAAATTCGCGCTAAACGAACAACCGTCTAATGCCTTTGTAACGTCGAACGTCTTGTAGGCGTTCTTAACGTAGAACTCGCCGTGAAAGGTTAACAATGCTTCAGGCGGCGGTCCACCCAAAGCATTGTCGTGTTGTAAGTTTAACGCTGCGTCGTTACTCATCCCCCGCGCAGCACCGCAACATCAACTTCTAATGTGAAGCCGGATCGTATTTCTCCGGGTCCGCCGGATTAACGAAAAACTGATCCAGATAGCCTGTTCCACCCCAGGCGTCAATTCCCACATGCAGCCAGTCGGTCGAGTTACGGTCACAGTTCTCATCCAATATGGCCTTGATGTCATCGAATGATGATTTAACTGTCGGTACCAAGATCGATTGAATTTTTGGACCTTGACCCTGCATGGTACGCATCATGATATTCCAACCTAGCTCGATGTCGTCGCCAGGAGGCCAGGTTTGGATCGCGGCACTGATGTATTCGGGGTTGTTACGCCAATAACACAGCGCTCCCAGTTCACCACCGATAGAAATAGGCGGAATGTCGCGGCCGGATTGCAACAAGGCCTGCAACACCCCGGTTTCACCAGAAGACTGCACCGCGATACCGTCTAATTTTTGTGGATGCGTGGCTAACCACTTCTGTGTTTCAGCTTGTCCGACCTGCGAAGTCCACATGTGATTAATATTGCCGACAATTTTAACGTTGGGAGACTGATTCAATCCATCTAAAACACCGGCATTTTGGGAATCGGACGCGGATGAACCCGGTATACCTTCAATGACGAGAACATTGCCTTCCTCGCCAATCTCTTCCGCCATCCAGCGGCCGATTTCATAGCCAGCCTGATGGTAGTTAACCGACGAATTCATCGCATACGGCGAAGTGACATAGCCTGTAAAAGAGAAAGTCGGCACACCTTGGTCATAGGCAAATTTAATTGTCTGGTTAAGGGCTGTCGGGTTAGAACAACAAATAATGATTGCATCCACGCCTTGATCGACTAATTGACGCATTTGCTGAATCTGTAACGCATCTTTCAGGTTGGATTGTGTGATGATGACTTCTTTAATCAAACCCAGCTTTTGCCACTTGGGAACAACTTCACCCAACAGGCGCGCCATAGCACCTTTACGCCAGGTGTTACCAGCATAGGTGCTCGCATAGCCGATTGTCCAAGGCGGCTTACGTGGGCTTTTCCAATTCCGATAGATGCTGGCTTCAAGTGGCTGAGCCGGATCCATAAAATCCGGGTTGTACACTTTGGCGCGTGTTTCTTCCGGAATCTCATCGAGCCCTTCGGCCATTAACAAGGTCGGCAACCCAAGTGAAAACGCGAGTAGCGTGGCGAATGAAAATACTTTTCTCATCGTACCCTCCTTAACTTGATTTTTAGGTTGTTATGAATGCGCAACTATTGCAATCCGAGGATTACATACGGTATTGACTTGGTCAATATACCAATATACACCAATCTATAACTTAGACCTTTTCTAATAATGAGCCACTGGACTAGATTGCCGGCAATGCCTGATTTACGTTAGCCGAACATCAAAACTCGCCGAAAGATATGAACTGTAGATATGATTGAAATGTAGTAATTACAATAGATTAAGACACAACTCTACTAATCCACTTTACACCCCAAACGACTATTCTCACGGAGTATATGCTATTCAGTAACTATCGTTTTTTATCCCTTTAGCAACAAATTTCCAACAATTCGGCGGAGATAATCGTGACCAACATAGTCGTGCTCGGTTACCTCGTGGATTCCTAAGACACGATTGCGCGAATCCGCTGCAAGACGAACGATGGAAGTTATTCGATTAAATTTCAAATTGCACGGGAATTTAGACTATTTTTAAACAAACCCATCCTGTTCTGTTCCTAAAATCGAATCGGATTTTCTGGATCCAATTGCGTGGCAAATGCTGTTCGATATGAATCTATTGGCTCGTCCCTTCGACCAGAACAGTCAGCGGCAGGAATTGAATTATAGAAACTGGCGATTAACCGTATTAACAATTCAAATCACATTCAAACACAGGGCGATGCGAATTTTACTTCACATGCCAAAATCAAATTTGTTTTATCCTAAAACGAAGATTTGAAAGTTGAAGAACTCGTGCTAGTTTATGTCGTAGCCCAATACTCTACCTTTGACACAAATAAATGTATTGGAAAAGGTTGATGTTTTTCTAGTAAACGAATCTTACAAAGCGGAAGTCACAGACACATCTACAATATATGTTTGTGATTTAACTTCTACGAAACCTTGTGGGGCTTTTGCGGGACTCAGTTGTGCAATATTGTGCAGCGTGCTGCAATTGGGCAACGGACGCGCCGGAATTAAGTGAAATAAACTACCCCGCCGCAAGCAGCGGGGTATTGATAATGCAGCTTTCTATCTCGCCCCAAGGGACGGGGAATTCGACCCTTAGAGATTAAATCAATGACTTAGCGGGCACGTCCACTTCACAAACTACTTTAGTGTGACCAAAATGTGGCTGAATGGTCTCCAGTTGTTGATAAAACTCTATCATTCCAACTGGTCGCGTTTAACTGGGGCAAGCCAATTGTATTTTTTCAACCGAGTTGGATCGCTCGGTTGAGAAACTGGGGTTGCATGTAATAAAGACTCCGTATCGAAGTCCAAAGGCAAATTCAATCTGCGAACGATCTATCGGATCCATGCGACGCGAATGTCTCGACTATATGATTCCACTCACTAAATCACATTTGAGACGAATCCTAAAAGATTGGACTACGTACTATAATCAATCACGACCGCACATGGCATTGGGGCCAGGCATTCCACACCCGCAAGACGATAGTCCGTTGTTGGTATCCACTGGGCGTCATCGTATCAGTGAAAAACTGCAAGTGATTGCGAATTCGGTGCTGGGCGGGTTACATCACAACTACGAATTCGTACCACGTTGACGGTGACTTTAATTTTTTGCTCAAGACACTTCATTAGCTCTGAATTATTTTAATAATATACATAAAAATATATGTTTAAACATATTAAAGAAATAAATTATACATAAAGATGTATTTTTTCGTTGACTTTTTTCATGTTATATATAACGTTATATGCTATTCATATTTTATATGCTTGGATATATAATATGCCTTACCAAATTGAACACATAGCTGCAAATCTAAAAGCAGCCAGAAAAGCCAAGAAACTCAGTCAAACTGAGCTTGGTGCGAAAGTCGGCCTACCGCAAAGCCATATTTCCAAAATCGAGAGCGGCCGGACCGATCTCAAGCTCTCAAGTCTAATTGCGCTCGCACGTGCACTTGACCTTGAACTGACGCTTGTGCCGCGACAGCTAATACCAGCCGTACAAAGCCTTGTGCGTGGCTCACGCGATCAAACTGTTCGCGTCCCAACAGGCAAAATAGAACTACACGCGTTTTCTTCCACTATCACCGATGACCCGCTCTACAGTCTCGATGAGGACGAGAACGATGCCTGATGTGTCGGTACTCGAAGTGCTACTACATGGCAGACCGATCGGCACACTGACTCAACTCGGTGGCGACCAAAATCTGTTTGCATTTAACGAGGACTATATCAACGACGCAGATCGAACGACACTGAGCCTCTCATTCAAGAACAAGTTTGGCGATCTCAATACCGATATCAAGCCCACACGAACACGGGTGGCGCCTTACTTTGCCAATTTGTTACCCGAAGGGCCACTTCGCTCCTATCTTGCCGAGCGAGCCGGTGTCAACGATAAACGCGAATTTTTTCTTCTCTGGGTTCTCGGGCAGGACTTACCCGGTGCAGTCGTCATCAAACCTGCCGACGATGGGCTATGGCCTCCCACAACTGAAGACGATGACCATCAAGGGGAAAGTCCTCATGACGCCTTACGATTCTCACTCGCGGGTGTTCAGCTCAAGTTTTCCGCAGTTATGGAGGCGAGCGGCGGACTCACTATCCCCGCCGAGGGCATAGGAGGTTCGTGGATTATCAAGTTACCATCCACTAAATATAACGGCGTACCCGAAAATGAATTTGCGATGATGACGTTGGCGCGTCATATTGGAATTGATGTTCCCGAAGTTCAGCTTCACACACTGAATGACATCGTCGGTCTTCCAAAAGGAATCCAGGGTCTTGAAGGACAAGCACTCGCTGTGCGCCGGTTCGACCGCACTGATGGCGGACCTATCCATACCGAGGACTTCGCACAGATATTCGCTATCTACCCGGAGGAAAAGTACAAACAAGCTAACTATCGCAACATTGCAAAAGTCATTTGGATAGAAACAGGCGAAGAAGGACTTACCGAGTATGTTCGGCGGCTCATCTTCAATGCCTTGATCGGAAATGCCGATATGCACCTGAAGAACTGGTCATTCATCTATCCTGACCAACGCCATTCAGCGCTATCCCCCGGTTACGATTTTGTTTCAACCATAGCGTTTCTCCCGGATGAGAACATGGCTTTGAATTTTGGCCGTTCGAAACGGTGGGCTGACCTTTCTATGGACGAACTTCGATATTTTGCAGGAAAGGCAAAACTACCCGAAACGATCATACTCAATACGGCCATTGAGACGGTCACTCTATTTTTTGAGAAATGGAACGATGAAAAAAACCACTTGCCATTGCCGACAGTTACGATAGACATCATCGAAAAGCACGCAAACGCAATACCGTTGGTGCACCAAACACAGTAAGGATTACGGTTCGTAAAAAGTAAATATCCCCCGGCAAAGCCGGGGGCTTTAGTTTTGTGAGTCGCTCAAAGCGGCAATAGACGGAGCCGCAAACGGCTTGTCGTCCGCAAATATTATATGCATACATAAATACTAACAAAACACTCGACGGCATCTGTGTCATGACTTAATGTTTAGTCATTATGTCCGTTGCGTCACTTCTATTCCGTCTTCTTTGTGATGCACTAATCTATTTTCGGTTGTTGTTTCGACCGAGTGTCGCTTTATCAGCAGAGAATCTTTTCCTTCGCAAGCAGGTTGCTGTCGTCCGCAAATTTTATGTGCACATGCAAGTTCGTATAAAATACTCGACGGCGCAACGCCCATGATTTACTGTTAGGTCATCATGTCCGTCGCATCTATCCTATTTCGTCCTCTTTGCGATGCGCCGCTGAAACCGTTTTCCTTTCTTTTACGATCGTTCTTTCGGAAATGAGCTGCTAGGTAAAATGGCGAAAAAATCCACAATCAAGCGCAATCCCATCCTGGATATCTCAGTGACCAACGCAGTGGCGCGCGGGGATCATGCAGATGTATTCAGCGTACTCGGCGCGCACCCGACCTCGACGTGCAACGAGATTGTTGTTCGCACCTTTCAACCTCAAGCCGGTCGAGTCGATCTAATCGGTCGCGATCTTGAAACTATCGCCACCATGCACCGAATTCACGATGACGGTATGTTTGAGGCGGTGTTGTCTCGCCCCGGTGAGAAGCGGATGGACTATCTGTTTCGACTCGACGAATCAGTCCTCGTCGAGGATCCGTATCGTTTTGCTAGCCTGATTACAGCCGATAAGGAATACCTTTTCGCCAAAGGCACGGACATGTTCGCTTATCGCTGGATGGGCGCAAACACTCGCGTCGTTGATGACATTGACGGTGTCTGGTTTACCGTGTGGGCGCCGACGGCGCGGCGTGTATCGGTGGTTGGCGACTTCAATCACTGGGATGGGCGCCGGCACGCGATGCGCAAACATCGTGGTAGTGGAATTTGGGACATTTTCATTCCGGGTGTTGCAGCTTTAGCTCGTTACAAATTTGAAATCATTGCTGCCGACGGGCGACGGCTACCGCTTAGGGCCGATCCCTACGCACGGTTGATGGAGCATCCACCCGCGACCGCATCGCTCGTTACTATAAGCGGTTATGAATGGAATGACGCCGAGTGGATGTCGGGGCGCTCTACGCGTTTTCCATACGATCAACCCGTCACTATTTACGAAGTGCATGCTGGATCGTGGAAACGCAAGGTCGATGACGGCAATCGGTACCTCAGTTATCTCGAACTCGCTGACGAATTAATCCCATACGTGGTTCAGATGGGGTTCACCTATATTCAACTGATGCCGGTCAGCGAGTACCCATTCGACGGCTCCTGGGGATACCAGCCGATCGGCCTGTTCGCGCCGTCGATTCGCTTTGGTACACCGGACGAGTTTCGCGAATTCGTAGATCGTTGCCACCAACAGGGCATTGGCGTGTTGTTGGATTGGGTTCCCGGGCATTTTCCTACCGACGAGCACGGTCTCGGTCGTTTTGACGGCTCCTGCCTCTACGAGCACGAAGACCCGCGCAAGGGGTTCCACACAGACTGGAACACGCTAATCTACAATTACGGTCGCAATGAAGTTAAATCCTTCCTGATTTCGAATGCCAATTACTGGCTAGATGAGTTTCACCTTGACGGTTTGCGCGTTGACGCGGTGGCATCAATGTTATACCTCGATTACAGCCGCCGCCAAAATGAGTGGATACCTAACGAACACGGTGGCCGGGAAAATCTCGAAGCGATTGAATTACTACGCGAAGTCAATACCCGGTTGTATCAGCAGCATCCAGGTATCATGATGATCGCCGAAGAATCGACTGCCTGGCCTGGTGTCTCCGCACCGGTGCAGGACGGCGGTCTTGGTTTCGGTTTCAAGTGGAACATGGGTTGGATGAACGACAGCCTGAAGTACATGCGTCGCGATCCGATCCACCGGCATTACCATGAAGACGAGATGACCTTCAGCATCGTCTACGCTTGGAGTGAAAACTACATCCTGCCATTGTCACATGACGAAGTCGTTCACGGCAAAGGATCGCTGCTTGGCAAGATGCCGGGCGACGACTGGCAACGCTTTGCAAACCTGCGCGCCTATTACGCTTTTATGTGGGCGCACCCGGGCAAAAAGCTATTGTTTATGGGTGGCGAATTTGCGCAGCGCGCCGAATGGAATCACGACCGCAGTCTCGATTGGCATTTGCTGGACGATCCACCGCACCGTGGAATGCAGACCTTACTACAGGATTTGAACCATTGTTACCGCGAATACCGGGCCTTGTATCGGCGGGACACGAGAGCCAATGGATTTCAGTGGATATCCACTCATACCGAATCGGTGCTGGCATGGTTTCGCCACGGTGATAGTGCCGACTCTGCAGTACTGGTGGTATGCAATCTGACACCACAAGTACATAGCAACCTAAAACTCGGGGTACCCTTCAGCGGTCGATACTATGAGCGACTGAATACAGATGCGAGCATCTATGGCGGCAGCGACCTCGGCAATGGCGGCGTTGTTGAAACCACATCTGAAGAATACGACAGCCAGCCGTTTACCCTACGGTTGCTGGCACCGCCATTGGCGACGATCTATTTCGAACATGCTGGGTCGTAACTTTATCGCTGGGGACGCATGGCGGTGTCGAATACCGGGATGAGTAGTGGTTTTCCAGTGCTTGTTCAATCCGCAACTACCGAAAAACCATCTGGAACGGAGACAAACCATGACAGACAGAGTTCCCGACCGGCATATAAGCCAGTTAACCCGAAAAACTCTAGCCCTGGTACTGGCAGGCGGTCAAGGCTCGCGCCTGCACGAACTCACTGAGTGGCGCGCAAAACCGGCGGTGCCTTTCGGCGGCAAATTCCGCATTATCGACTTCCCTTTGTCTAACTGCGTTAATTCCGGCATTCGCCGGGTCGGTGTATTGACCCAATACAAGGCGCATTCGCTCATTCGCCACCTGGTTCAAGGCTGGAGTCACGCTAACCGTGAACTCGGGGAATTTATGGAGATCTTGCCGGCCTCGCAACGCGTTGGCGGCGAATGGTACAAGGGCACCGCCGATGCGCTTTATCAAAACCTCGACATTATCCGTACCCATAAACCCGACTACGTGCTGATCCTATCCGGCGATCATATTTACAAGCAGGACTATGGCACGATGATCGCGGCGCACGTAGAGAGTGGCGCTGACATGACGATTTCCTGTCTTGAAGTGCCTTTGGCCGAGGCTGCCGGCGACTATGGCGTGATGACGGTAGATGAAAGCATGCGCATAGTCCGTTTCGACGAGAAACCTGCCGAACCCAAACCGATACCGGATTCTTCCGAGCTGTGCCTGGCGTCGATGGGTAACTACGTATTCCGTACGGAATTTTTATATGATGCCCTGATCACCGACGCCGATAGCAAAGACTCCGCGCATGACTTCGGCAAAGACATCATTCCGTCGTTGATTGGCAAGGCCGATGTGTATGCCTACCCCTTTCGTGCTGCGGACGGCTCACGCGCCTATTGGCGCGATGTCGGCAACCTCGATGCCTTCTGGCTTGCCAATATGGAATTGCTAGATATCACACCGGAACTCGATCTATATGACAACGACTGGCCAATCCTGACGGATCAGGCACAGTTGCCCCCGGCAAAGTTTATCTTCAACGATGACGATCGTCGCGGCATCGCCACGGATTCGATGGTCTCCGGTGGCTGTCTGATATCAGGCGCCGCGCTCAATCGTTCGCTGCTGTTTTCCAACGTGCGAGTGAATTCCCGGGCCAGCGTCGAGCGAACCGTCGTATTGCCAGGCGTAAATATCGGACGCCGGGCGAAAATCTTACGCGCGATCATCGATAGCGGCTGCAACGTGCCCGCCGACATGGAAATCGGTTACAACCATGGCGATGATCTTGCTCACGGGTTTCGCATTAGCGACGATGGAGTGGTATTAGTGACGCCGGACATGCTTGGTCAAACGACGCATTTTGTTCGCTGAGCTTAATCATGTCACGCATCACAATCGATACACATGCTTACGATGACCAGCGCCCTGGTACTTCAGGACTGCGCAAAAAGGTGTCGGTTTTTCAGCAACTGCATTATCTTGAAAACTTCGTGCAGGCGATTTTCAATTCACTCGATGGTTTCATGGGCCGAGCAATGGTACTTGGCGGCGATGGTCGCTATTACAACCGCGAAGCCTTGCAAATCATTCTGCGTATTGCTGCCGCCAACGGTGTCGGCCGGGTCGTGCTCGGCCGTGGCGGATTGTTGTCAACCCCGGCTGCCTCTGGCCTCATTCGTAAGCGCGGCGCTTTTGGCGGCATCATACTATCGGCCAGCCATAACCCAGGCGGTCCTGATGGAGATTTTGGCATCAAGTTCAATATTGCCAATGGAGGACCCGCACCGGCCGAATACACTGAGAAATTCTATCGACGTAGCCGTGAGATCGATCAATATTACACGCTCGATGCACGCGATCTGGATCTAGACAAACCCGGTGGATTCCAACTCGGGGACATGGTTGTGGAAATCATCGATCCGGTGGCCGACTACGCAGCGCTGATGGAGAAACTGTTTGATTTCGATCACATCGCAAGACTGATTAAGCGTGATGATTTCGCACTTCGTTTTGACGCTATGCACGCAATCAATGGACCTTATGCTGAGGAAATTCTCGGCCGGCGGCTTGGTGCACCCACCAACGCACTGCTACGCGGAGAGGTGTTGCCGAATTTCGGTGGCGCTCACCCTGATCCTAATCTGGTTTATGCAAAATCACTGGTTTACGAGCTATTCTCGCCGAATGGTCCGGACTTTGGCGCCGCCACAGACGGCGACGGTGATCGCAACATGATTCTCGGTCACGGATTCTTTGTCACGCCGAACGACAGTCTGGCGGTTCTGACCGCCAATGCGAGACAGGTGCCGGGTTATGCCGACGGACTCGCCGGTGTTGCACGGTCGATGCCGACCAGTACCGCCGTCGACCGTGTCGCGCAGCGCCTCGGTATAGACTGTTTCGAAACCCCAACCGGCTGGAAATTCTTTGGTAGCCTGCTTGATGCAGAACGTATCACCCTGTGTGGAGAAGAGAGTTTTGGAACCGGCTCGAATCACGTGCGCGAAAAGGACGGGATGTGGGCGGTATTATTCTGGCTGGATCTGCTCGCTTCGACTGGCCTGGAGGTAGCCGACATCGTACGCAGGCACTGGTGCGAATACGGGCGTACCTACTACAGTAGCCACGATTACGAGGGAGTCGACGCCGCGTCCGCTGCCGAACTCATTGACAAGTTGCGCGGGAATTTGACTTCGCTGCGGTCGAAACGCATCGGTAATTATGAAATCGATGACGCAGACGACTTTGCGTATTCCGATCCGGTCGATGGCAGTGTGACAGAGGGCCAAGGCATTCGACTAATCTGCAGCAACGATGCACGCGTTGTTTTTCGCCTGTCCGGCACCGGCACAGAGGGTGCAACACTGAGGATCTATTTCGAGCAACATGTAAACAACCAGGAACATCTGGACAAAGACGCGCAGCAGTTACTCAATGGTTTGATTGCGCTTGCCAGCGAGGTCGCGCAAATCGAATACTTCACTGCGCGCTCACGCCCGACCGTGATCACCTGAGCAGGATGCAAATTCTTCATGTAGCATCCGAAGTCGCACCGCTTATAAAAACCGGTGGCCTCGCCGATGTTGTCGGTAGTCTACCCGCCGCGCAGGCCGGACTCGGCCACCAGGTGACAGTGCTGGTGCCAGGTTACCCGGCAGTAATCGAACGCGCTGGCGACCTGCAACGGTTGACCGGTTTCAATTTTGGCGCCCCGGGCCGCGCCGGGTTATTGCGCGGTAAGCTGCCGGGCGATGTCGAACTGTTGATTATCGACAACCCAAACTATTTCAGCCGACCCGGTGATCCATATCTCGATGCCGATGGCAAGGAGTGGCCTGACAATCATCGTCGCTTCGCATTGCTTGGGCGCGTCGGTGCTGAACTTGCACGTACAACGCATTCCGTGGATATCGTCCACGCCCACGACTGGCATGCCGGTCTGACGCTGGCTTATCTCGATATGCTTGGTGGCGGACCAGCAAGTTGCTTCACAATTCATAATCTCGCTTTCCATGGTCTGTATTCGCCATCTCAATTCCTTGATACCGGCTTGACCGAGGCCCAGTACCACATCGATGGCGTGGAGTATCATGGCGATTGGAGCTTCATTAAAGCCGGGTTGAATTTCAGCAACGCGATTACCACAGTGAGTCCGACATATGCGCGCGAAATTCTGACACCGGAATTAGGAATGGGACTCGACGGTTTGCTCAATCACCGCCGCGCGCACTTACACGGCATTCTGAATGGTGTCGACTACGAGGTTTGGTCTCCAGCGAACGATGCATTGCTACCGAGTCACTACGATGCGGATTCACTGCGCGACAAGGTGGAAAACAAAACCGCCTTGCGCCTGGAAACGGGCCTGGATCAAAATTCCGCACGCCCGGTATTCGGTGTTGTCAGCCGCTTAACGCGACAAAAGGGGTTCGATTTCGCACTTGACGTGATTTCCTCCCTGATCCAACGCAACAAGCTGCAACTGGTGCTGATCGGGACTGGCGACGCCGAACTGGAAACCGGATTTGTCGAACTCGCCGCGCGCAGTCCAAAACACTGCTCAGTAAGAATCGAATATGACGAAGCCGCTGCACACAGAATTTTTGGCGGCGCCGATGCAATCCTCGTACCTTCACTATTCGAGCCTTGTGGCCTAACACAACTTTATGGCCTGCGTTATGGCACCCTACCGGTTGTACGCAACACGGGCGGTCTCGCCGACACTATTAATGGTTATACGGGACACAACTTGGATAGCGCCGACGGATTTTGTTTCAATCTACCGACTGCGATCGAATTTGAGCAAATACTGAACCGCGTCTGCGAAGTCTACGACAATCAACAAACATGGCAACAATTGATGCGCACCGCTATGAGCCGAGATTTCAGCTGGGCGCGCTCAGCCAAACGCTATATCGATCTTTACAAATCTCTTCTACCTAGGTAATGCAGATAAGTCAGCTGCCCGGACAGCAGGCCCTTACCGAACACGCAGATCGGATCGGTGATCGCCACATGTGCGAATACTTCACTGCCGATACTGATCGCTTCCGCGAGCGGCGTGTACACCGATAACAATCAACCTTCGATGTTGATTGCCAGTTGGTTGGCGCAAAGTGCAACACCGATGTATGGAAAGTTACGATCAGGCTACGGCTGAACTCGCAGCCGCCGGACAAGTACGACACATAGTAATTTGTGTTGAAACGTTTCAGGTTACAGAACAAAAATTTATGCGCTATATCTGTGGATACTCACGCTGATCGCTTATACGATTTACTGATTCAATTACCATTGCATCATCCAACCAATCCTCCAAATTTACAGGAAGTTTTCGCCGCCAATTGGGGTACTCCGTCGTCGTGCCGGGTAAATTGCATTGTTCAGCAACCCCGAGAATATCTTCGATCTGAATCATCATCATACTCGCGTTAGAGCGAGCCAAAAAACAGTGAAGCGCTTCACTCAATTCTGGAGGCGCCGCCGCTCTATCGGGTACTCCAGTATCGCCCCATAATCCTTCCTGGTGCAGCGCCAAGATCAAGCGATTTCTGTCTTGTTCGCGCTGCTCGAAAATCAGCCGACATGAATCGTCGTTGACAAATAGACCAAGGTTGTCACGCATACGGATATCGGATTCAGCCCAAAAGCCCTGTATCGTAGGAAGATCATGTGTAGAGGCTGTCACTAACGAATTGACGGGATACTCATTCGGACGTCGATAACTGTGGTCACCGTGCCAATGCTTCTCGAAATAGAACACTTTGTAAGAGAAGACTCCCCGGTCATCCAATGCCCAACGCAAATCGTCAGGAACTGTACCCAGGTCTTCACCAATGACAAGACAATGTTGACGATGACTCTCAAGAGCCACTATCCCAAGCAGGTCGTCCATTGGATAATCAACGTATGTACCTATCACCGGATCTTTATCGGCAACCCAAAACAAACGCCGCAGTCCCATAACATGATCAATCCTCAAAGAATCGGCATAACGCATGTTACGCCGTAAGACATCAACGAAAGACTGATATCCTGTTCGTTTCATTTGGTTTGGGATAGCGGGTTTCAGACCCCAGTCCTGACCGGCTGGGCTAAAATCGTCCGGAGGGGCACCAATGCTCGTCGATTGCGCAAATAAATGTGGCTGAGTCCAAACATCCGCACCACACCCATCACAACCGACCGCGAGATCCTGGTAGATCCCCAGCACCAATTCTTTTTCTTTCGCCAGATCCGCCGCCTTCGCTAACTGTAACTCTGTTTGCCATTGCAAATATTCATAAAATTCTATTTGTGTTTTGTGAGTACGCACGAAACACTTCACGCTTTCACTTTCGACTTGTCGAAATTCCTGCGGCCAATCCCGCCACCACTGTTGTTGCGTCGACGAATCCGATTGGTCGTGAAATTCCGCTCGCAAGGCTTCGAACGTGGCATACAAGCGAAGTTGTGGGTTCAGCTCTTTTTGATATTTCCTGAACTCACTACCACGTTCGGACAGGGGGTTTAAATGCTGTTGACGAAAATGCTCGTACAATAGTTTAAACAACGAATACTTCAACTCCATCACGGCCTTATAATCAATCAATGATTGTGCGCGTAATTGGTCAAGTTGCATTTGGAAGTTGTTTTGGCGCACAAGATCATGCGCATCAGGGCACTCGTGAAAATCATCCATGAACTCGACGTCCATATACAGCGGGTTGAGAAACAAACGGCTAGATGGGCTGTACGGACTCGCTTGATCCGGTGAATCGGCATACAAGGCGTGCAATGGATTCAATCCAACACCTGCGCACCCTAAGGCCGGCATCTTTTCGATAACCGTCCTAAGGTCGGTGAAATCGCCAATTCCCCAGTTGCGCTGCGAACGCACTGCATATAGCTGAATTGATATGCCCAATACCCGACCACCCGCTTCAAACACCGGTGGTTTATAACAACACCGCGGTGCAACAATTAAACGCATCGGTGAGTTATCCAGGTTACCCGGCGCCGTTTCTATTTTAAACCAGTGGTACCCAAGTCCCAGTCGTAGTTCCAACGTTAGCTCAAGGCGTTGCAGACATTGCCCATTGATGCTGTGTTCTTCCAACACTGGAATATCACACGGTGTGAATGCACCGCGATGAATATAGTTGTCCTCGGTTTCTAATTCCCAATGACATAGATGTGCACGGTGGGCGACAGGTAAAGTTAATACGATTTTGACGGGATCGTTTTCATAGGCGATCTGAACGTATGGCAATACGCGATTCCATACGGCGTGTTCGAATGCAGTCAAGGATTCAGCAACTTCTGTATCGCTGTCTGCGGAGATACCCATGGCGGACAATAATTGTCGCCCGGTTTCTTCACTGGTCGGGTGATAATTTCCCGCGATGTCGTGATAACCCTGCGAAATTCCGTAGGCAATCTCCAGCCACGTCAATGCTGATTGCTCAACCATTACAATCTACTTGCTGCCAAACTGAGTTGCAGTACATAAACACTGCGTGATTCAACTCGAATTAAATTTTGAACAACAACCGGCTTATCATTTGAATCTACAGTGCTAAGAATTTGATGCCATTCGCCAACTGACGGGGAAGCTGGCAAAGTAAAATCTATTGCTGCAGCACCCGCATTTAATATCACCAAAACACTATCTGAATCGTTGTCTGTTTGTGCGTCCAACCCATCGCTCAACAACATCCCGATACAATGTTTTTCGGTGTCCTGCCAGTCTTTTTCACACATCTTCGTACCATCCGACCCAATCCACTCAATATCGGCAAACCCGGAAATAGGCGATTTCTCATGACCATGCACAAAACGATCACGTCGAAATAACTTCACACCCTGGCGTAACGTAATGACCTGCTGCACGAATGCGAATATGCTGGATTGTGTATCGAGAAGTGACCAGTCTAACCATGTTGATTTATTATCTTGACAGTAAGCATTGTTGTTCCCCTGTTGCGATCTCCCCATTTCGTCACCCGCTAACAACATTGGTGTACCCTGGGATAAAATCATTGTCGCCAATAAATTTTTTCGCTGACGAAGCCTAAGCACTGATACATCAGGGTCATTTGTCGGCCCTTCGATACCGTAGTTTTCACTAAAGTTTGCATGATGCCCATCGCGATTGTTTTCACCATTGGCACGATTGTGACGCTCTCGATAGCTCACCAGGTCACTCAGCGTGTACCCATCGTGACAGGTCACCATGTTAACGCTGGCATAAGGACGACGCCGGTTGTGTTCAAAGTATTCACAAGATCCATGCAGACTACTGGCCAGAGCCGGTAACTGCCCCGCATCGCTGCGCCAATATCGGCGTATCGTGTCGCGATATCGATCATTCCATTCCGCCCAGCCACCGGGGAAACGTCCAAGCTGGTAGCCACCAGGACCGGTGTCCCAGGGTTCAGCAATTAATTTGACCTGTGACAGAACCGGGTCTTGCTGTATGGCATCGAAAAATCCGCCACCCAAGTCAAACCCATGCTGTTCTCGTCCAAGCGATACAGCCAAATCGAAACGAAAACCATCGACATGCATGTCGTTCACCCAATAACGCAAACTATCCATAACCATTTGCAACACCCTCGGATGCGTTAAATCCAGATTATTGCCACATCCCGTATCGTTGACATAAAAACGTTTATTATCCGCTTCGAGTCGATAGTAGCTGTGATTATCGATACCACGGAAACTCAGACTCGGGCCAAGATGATTACCCTCCGCGGTATGGTTATACACAACATCCAGCAACACTTCGATTCCGGCATCGTGTAATTTGGTGACCATCAATTTGAACTCGTTTATAGAGTCGCTACTGAGGTAGCGGGACATCGGTGCAAAATAATTAAGCGTGTTGTAACCCCAGTAGTTCTTCAATCCCTTTTTGACCAGAAAATCATCGTCAATAAATGAATGCACCGGCATCAATTCAACCGAAGTAATTCCTAAAGCATTTAAGTATTCGATGATCTTGTCGTGTGCCAACCCAGCAAAGGTACCGCGGATACCATCGTTGAGCGCGGGATGACGCATAGTAAACCCACGCACATGAGTTTCGTAGATCACGGTATCTGGCCAGCTAACCTGAGGCTTGCGATCGGTCCAGGTGAACGTGTTATCCGTAACCACGCTCTTTGGGACATAAGGCGCACTGTCACGTTTATCGAATGACAAGTCTGCAACATCACTGTTGACTACATGACCGTACACTGCATCGCACCATTGTAAATCGCCGAAGAGCTGGCGCGCATACGGGTCGACTAACAACTTGTGATGATTGAAACGATGACCCTTATCAGGTTCGTAAGGTCCGTAAACCCGGTATCCGTACAGTGTGCCTGGTTGACAACCCGTCAAATATATATGCCATACATCGTGGGTATTCTCGCGTAGCTGGATACGTTGCACCTCAAGATCACCGTCCTGATCGAACAAGCAGAGTTCTACTTTTTCTGCCGAAGCCGAAAACAGCGCAAAGTTAACACCCCTGCCGTCCCAGCTTGCACCCAACGGATAAGGTACTCCGGGGGCTATGCGCATAGACATAATTGTTATCGCGCTATCGCGGTTTGATGGTCTACGCCTCGCTCAATGGGTTGCGGATCAACCGGGGTTAATCGCCAAATGTCATTATTGTAGTCTTGCATTGTGCGATCGGTGGAAAATTGTCCGCTCATTGCCGTGTTGAGAATACTCATCTTGGTCCATTTGTTTATATCCCGATAAGCCTGTGCAACCCGTTCCTGCGCCTGCACATAACTGTGAGAATCCGCCACGCACATCCATGGGTCATTCGGACTGAGTATCGAATCCACGATCGGTTGAAATATCCCCGGTTCCGTTTGATTAAAATAATCGCTGCGCAAAAGCCCAACAACTGCCCTCAACCCCGGATCCTGATCTACAATGTCCTGGGGGCGGTAGTCAGACCGAAGCGACTCAACTTCCTCGGCGGTAAGTCCAAATTTAAAGAAATTATCCTCACCCACTGCTTCACGTATTTCTATATTGGCCCCATCTAAGGTACCTATCGTTAAAGCACCATTCATCATAAACTTCATGTTGCCCGTTCCTGACGCTTCTTTGCCGGCGGTGGATACCTGTTCAGAAAGGTCAGTCCCCGGGCAAATGATTTCCATAGACGATACGCAATAGTTCGGCAAAAAAACCAGCTTCAATTGGCCTCCAACTCGCGTGTCGTTGTTCACCACATCCGCAACATTGTTGATCAATTTGACAATGAGTTTTGCCATGACATAGCCCGGCGCTGCCTTGCCACCGATAAGCACACACCGGGGAACGGTCTCAAAGTTATCGCCATCGACAATCCGATGGTAAAGGTGAATCACATGCAGTACGTTCAGTAATTGTCGTTTGTACTCATGAATGCGTTTTACCTGAACATCGAATAACGCTTGCGGACTGAAATCGATCCCGCATTTCGATCGAACCAAGGCTGCAAGACGTTCCTTGTTTGCAAGTTTAATCGTTCGCCATCGCTCGGCAAACGACTCTTCTGCGGCCAAAGGAGCCAAGTCGCGTAGCCGATCAAGATCCGTTATCCATGCATCACCTACGGTTTCGGTAATCAACTCACTCAATCTGCGATTACACGATACCAGCCAACGACGCGGAGTCACGCCGTTGGTTTTGTTATTGAATTTTTGCGGTGCTATCTCAGCGAAGTTTCGGAACAACCCCTGTTTCAACAATTGGGAATGCAGCTGCGCGACACCATTAACTGAGTAACTGCCTACAATCGCCAGATACGCCATTCGCACCATTGGCACGTGGCCTTCCTCGAATATCGACATACATCGCTGACGCGATCCATCGCCTGGCCAACGACGCTCGACCTCGGCCAGCCAGTTTTGATTAATCTTATATATAATTTGCAGCAGACGGGGTAACAATTGCTCGAACAAATGGACCGGCCAGCGTTCTAACGCCTCGGGTAGCAAAGTATGGTTTGTGTAGGCCATGGTCTGCGTGGTAATACTCCATGCCCGGTCCCAATCAAGACCATGTTCGTCCATCAATAATCGCATCAATTCAGCCACGGCGATACTAGGGTGCGTATCGTTCAATTGGAAACAGTGTTTGTCAGCGAATTCGTCAAAGTTTGAGCCACGCCGTGCACACCAGTGTCGAAGAGTATCTTTCAGACTCGCGGATGAAAGAAAATATTGTTGGCGCAGGCGCAGTTCCTTTCCGTTTTCGCTGGCGTCGTTCGGGTACAACACCATCGTAATGTTTTCTGCCGCGTTTTTTGTGGCTACCGCTTCGGGATAACTTCCAGCATTGAATTCGTCTAGATCAAACTCGTCGGTAGAAACCGCTGCCCACAAGCGTAGTGTGTTGACCGTGCCGTTACGATAGCCGGGTATCGGTACATCATAAGGTATTGCCAGAACGTCATGAGTATCCACCCATCTCCTTCGCATTTGTCCCTGTTCATTGGTGTAAGACTCACAGTGTCCCCCGAAATGGATGCGTTGACTGAACTCCGGGCGCTCAATCTCCCAGGGATGACCGTCACGTAACCAGTGATCGGGTTCCTCAACCTGGTAGCCATTTTCAATATTCTGATGAAACATACCGTAACGATAGCGCAATCCATACCCGATTACCGGAAGCTGCAAGGTTGCGCAACTATCAAGAAAGCAGGCTGCCAGTCTTCCCAGTCCGCCATTTCCCAATCCTGCATCATGTTCAAGTTCGGCAATCGCTTCAAGCTTCACGCCGAGAGAATCCATTGCCTCTGTAACCGCACCGTCCAAATCCAGGTTTAGGATGGCATTGCGCAAACTTCGCCCAAGCAAATACTCTAATGATAAATAACACGTCTTACGGCTGTCGTTTCGATCATAGGCGTGGCGAGTATTGTTCCAACGTTCCATTAAGCGATCACGCACTGTTAACGCTATGGCCGTGAATTGATACTCGTTCGACGTTTCATAACCTTCGCGTCCAAGGGTGTAGTGAAAATAACGTCGAAAATCACGCTGGACACTATCCGCATTCATTCCGAGTGGTGGTAATTGATGTTTCGCCGTGTTCATATCAAATTTTTAGACTTGTGACTATTTTCTAAAATATTTTTTCAATAGATGATTGTTAGCGCAGTCAAGGATAGGGTTCTTCAAGACACTGTCAAGTTAACGTAGTGCGAGAAACTGATTTCACAAGCGGACAACAACAAATATAAATTTCAATCAAATCAATCGAACGATTCGGGCCACTTTCTAGACGCGTGATACACACTAAGAATCTGCACTTCGTTCTTCTTAATGCGATACACGACTATGTAAGGAATATCGTGAATGACAAGTTCGTATGTACCGCGAACACGACCAACTCGTCCTATTTGGGGATATACCTTAAGCTGGCTGACAGCACTTTGAATTCGTAGCGTTACTGCAAACGCCGCCCGTGGATTGTCTATCGCAATATAGTCTTGGATACTTTCCAATGCATGGGCCGCGGGCGCGGTCCAACGAACGCGCATTCTTACGCGTCTTGATATTTATTGAATATCCGCTCCATTGCTTTATCGCTGACGAACCGACCCTTGTCTGCAGCCTTAATACCTGCTTTAACGCGTTCGTTTTGCCAAGCGTGCAATTCCAAGAACTGATCGATTGCCTGATTCACAAGGTAATTACGCGATCGCTCCATCTGTTTGGCCAGCTTGTCTAGCTGCCCGACCTTCTTGCTGTCCGTTCGGACACTAAATGCTTCTGTACTCATCGATATATTCGCTTTAAAATTAAATATGGTTCAATATGATTACATTGTAATCATAGCACAGATATCATGTCACTAGCCTGCAAAGACCTGTCGATGCACTGATACTCATCATACTCATGATCTTGGGTTTATCGTCAGTTCAATACAAAAAACTATGCAAATAAATTCGATGAAATCATTCTTAGACGTCAATAATTCGTTGTTTCGCTGCAGCGTGTCCGAAGGGCATGCTAATCTATTGAGCCGATCTCTTGGATAGCTACAGACGAGTGGCACACCGTATCGATATGGAGGAACGAGCAAATGCCCTACCAACGTAGGATATGGAACAATCCACTAGAGGTGCACACTGTTTTCTTTGCAGCGAGACCGGATCCAACGACCGCCAAAAGGATTGCGGGCATGGCACAAGACGTTGTCAGACACCGACGTCTGCCCGCGAAGCCGCTCTCGCCTGAGCGCCTGCATGTGTCATTATTAGCAGTCGACGCGTTTGATGGTGGATGTCCGCCTGCCATCCTCGATAATGTGAGGGAAATGGCTAAGACCGTTTCGATGACTCCATTCACCGTAACGTTTGATCACGTAGCAAGTTTTGGCGGTGCAATGGGTAGGCGAGCGCTTGTGCTTACGGGCGGTGAGGGTGCCGCAGGGTTCGTGACGTTTCAGAAGACCCTGAGCCTGGCGATAGCGCGGGGTGGCCTAGTGAAACGTGGATTGGGCGTCCGGCACAAGACCAGTTTCATACCTCACGTGACTATGATGTATACGGATCAAGTATGTAACACGTTCGCCATCGAACCGATTTCCTGGACAGTGGACGAATTTTTTCTCATAGACAGTTTGTACGGCCAATCGAAGCACGAGCTGTTGGGTAGATGGCCTCTAATGAGGACGATGAGAATTTAACCTGGAAAGGCCAAAGCATCATGACCAATAACGAACTCGATCGACTTAGTAACTGACGGCATCATGCGGACAACGTGTTTTTCTGCAACGCCCGCACAGCTAGCCGGCAGAAGTACAACATGTTCCACCGCCAAGCTCCAAGCTGTGGTACGCACATTGAAACAACCCTTTATGAGGCGCTTCGAGAAAAGCTGCAATTATCTTCTTTCCTGTCCCATAAGATTGTGCATATCACAGTTTTCCTATTTACTCGATTTCCGGACGTATGAAATCGCCACTTTCAGAATCCGTCACCCAAAGCTCACCGGTTGATATATCAAACCAGGCTCCATGCAGATGGAGCTTTTCGCGTTCAACCAGAATTTTAATGCATGGAAATGTCAGCAGGTTAGCCATTGAATTTTTTATCGACATTCGCTCCAACGTAATCTGATACTCTGATTCGGGTAACGCAGCGGTGTTTTGCATTTGCTCTTTCAGCGGCGTCAGCATGCTTATCCAGTTGCCAATGAAGTCGCCGGGTGACAACGGCTCGGTCACAGGATCGAGCACGGCCTGTATACCGCCACAACGTCCGTGCCCCATGACCACAATGTGCTTAACACGTAACGACTGCACAGCGAACTCCAACGCTGCCGAGGTGGCATGATAGGCGCTGTCCGGTGCGTAGGGTGGAACCAGGTTGGCAACATTTCGGGTAACAAATAACTCGCCCGGCCCACAGGAAAAAACGGTTTCGGGTGCCGCTCTGGAATCACAACAGGCAATCATAAGAACTTCCGGTTTCTGCCCGGAAGTTGCGAGTTCCGAGTATCTGTCGCGCTCAGCGCGGTACCGACCATTCATGAAGTCACGGTAACCGCGTAATAATTGTTTAGGAAAGTTAGTCATTAAAGTAGATGAGAATTGCTGCGTTCACGATGACCATGAGATCGCCGTTTTCCCCCGCGACATTCAATCCACCTTGCTCAGGCTTCACGGTAATGGTTCCGTAAGGCAGTTCGGCGGCGACAGCTTTAACATCAATCGCATCTGGATCAACCACCCCCAATTTGACAGTAATGCGCATATCGTCAGGCGATTTATCCAATGCGCTGAAAAACTGCAGGCTTGAATGGCGAATCGCATCGGATACCGCTCGTTTTGCGGCTTTAGTATAATCGCCACCGTGAACGTCTACACCCATTCCCATTTCAGTTACATAGCGCTTCATATACTGCGTTTCAGGAGAATGAATTTCTCTCGTGTCTGGTGTTCATCCTGCATTAGACTACAACTCGATTGCCGGAAGATTGAGATCAAACTTACGCGCACATTCTTTTGCCGCCTCATAACCGGCGTCCGCATGACGCATAACGCCTGACGCGGGGTCATTCCAGAGTACGCGTTTAATACGTCCCGCGGCTGCATCCGTACCGTCACAACAAATGACCAGTCCGGCATGTTGCGAGTAACCCATGCCCACTCCTCCGCCATGGTGAAAAGACACCCAGGTAGCACCACCGGATGTACTGAGCATAAGATTGATCAGCGCCCAGTCGGATATGGCGTCGGACCCGTCCATCATGGATTCGGTTTCACGGTTGGGGCTGGCAACCGAGCCTGAGTCAAGATGATCGCGTCCGATCACGACCGGTGCTTTAAGCTCACCTGTTTTCACCATCTCATTGAACGCAAGCCCCAAACGATCCCGATCTCCGAGACCCACCCAGCAGATTCGCGCCGGCAAACCCTGAAATTCGATGCGCTCCTGCGCCATGTCCAACCAGTTGTGCAAATGAGGATCGTCTGGAATAAGTTCTTTCACTTTCGCATCCGTTTTATAAATGTCGTCGGGTTCACCCGACAGCGCTACCCAGCGGAACGGACCGACTCCTTTACAAAACAACGGACGAATATAAGCCGGCACAAAACCGGGGAAATCAAACGCATTGCTTACGCCGCGATCCTTCGCTTCCTGTCTGATGTTGTTTCCATAGTCAACAGTTGGAATGCCCTGATTGTAAAAATCCAGCATCGCGCGAACATGTATCGCCATGGAGTCCCGCGCCGCATCCGCTACTTTAGCGGGATTGTTCTGCGCTTCGCGACGCCATTGTTCGACGCTCCAGCCGACAGGTAGATAGCCGTTGACCGGATCGTGCGCGGATGTCTGGTCAGTGACCAGATCGGGTTTAATACCGTTCTTAACCATCTCCGGTAATAGTTCCGCGGCATTGCCCAGAACGCCGACTGAAATGGCCTTACCTTCGCTGTGAGCCTTGTGGATAATCTGCAATGCGTCTTCGATTGAAGCCGCGCTGGTATCGAGATATTTATTGCGCAACCTGAAATCAATTCGGGTTTGATCGCATTCAATCACCAGCATGGAATAACCCGCCATGGTCGCTGCCAGCGGCTGCGCCCCGCCCATGCCGCCCAACCCGGCAGTTAGAATCCATTTACCGCTGGGATTGCCATCGAAGTGTTGCCGTGCCGCCTCGACAAATGTTTCGTAGGTTCCTTGTACAATGCCCTGGGAGCCGATGTAAATCCAGCTTCCCGCCGTCATCTGGCCGAACATCATTAAGTCTTTCTTATCCAGTTCATTGAAATGCCCCCAGTTGGACCAGGCGGGCACAAGATTGGAATTAGCGATCAACACACGCGGCGCGTCGGGATGGGTTTTAAACACTCCCACTGGCTTGCCCGATTGAATACACAGACTTTCGTCATCATTCAATGTCTTTAATGTTTCGAGGACCTTGTCGAAACATTGCCAATTGCGCGCCGCCCGCCCAATGCCACCGTAAACCACCAGTTCTTCCGGTCGTTCGGCAACTTCAGGATCAAGGTTGTTTTGAATCATGCGATAAGGCGCTTCAGTCAACCAGCTCTTACAGGTGATCTCGGCACCACGTGGTGCGCGGATTTTACGGCTGGTGTCACGTCGAAGGGCTACACTCATTTTTTCAATTCACCATGGTTAGCGTTAAAAGTATTGTTAGTATAAGTTCGTATGGTCATGATCATTGTCGTTATCGCAACTTTTAGAACAATTTGCCCCGGAACATTACTCGTTCACACCGTTGACCACCGATCCTGTAACTCAATTCCGCCGGATCGCTTGTCTGCCACAACACCATATCAGCCTGCTTGCCGGGTTCTAGCGTTCCAATTTCTTTTTCCAAGCCTAATGCACGGGCCGCGTTACGGGTAACACCCGCCAGCACTTCCTCCGGCGTAAGTCGAAACAGGGTACACCCCATGTTTAACATGAGCAACAACGAGCCACCGACCGGTGAACTACCCGGATTGCTGTCACTGGCGATTGCAATCGGCACGTCGTGGTTTCTTAAGACTGCAACCGGCGGAAGCTTGGTTTCGCCGAGACAATAAAACGCACCCGGCAACAATACCGCGACAGTCTGGTTTTCCGCCAGGGTGGGCACATCTTCTTCGGCCAGGTATTCAATATGGTCAACGGATAATGCGCCCCGCCGAGCCGCCATTACGGCACCTTTTAAATCGCTTAATTGTTCGGCATGAAGTTTTATCGGTAAATTATTTTTTTGCGCTACATCGAATACCCGCTCGACCTGTTCCACTGAAAATGCAATGCCTTCGCAAAAGGCATCGATGCTGTCTGCCAGATTTTCAGCAACTACAGCGGGTAATACATGATCGCATACAAAATCTATGTATTCGTCATCACGCCCGGAATATTCAGGCGGTACCGCGTGCGCTCCGAGAAAAGCAGTGACGACATTAACCGGTAACTCGCACCCGATCCGGCGGGCAACACGCAACATTTTCAGTTCGTCGTCGAGGTTTAATCCATACCCAGATTTGATTTCAACCGTGGTAACACCCTCATCCATAAAACCTCGCAACCGGTTCACAGCCTGGTCGAACAAGTCGTCGGCACTTGCGGCGCGTGTTGCGGCTACCGTAGAAACAATGCCACCGCCGGCCCGGGCAACCTCTTCGTAGCTTGCGCCGTTTAATCGCATTTCAAATTCCTTTGCCCGATGGCCGCCGTAAACGAGATGAGTGTGGCAATCGATCAGGCCAGGTGTAATCAATTGGTCTTTGCAGTCCAGTTTTTCCGTGCTAGCCCGTACCGCGTTTTGCGGCATTTCTTCACAACGCCCGACCCAACTGATCTTCCCGTCACTGACGGCAACAGCGGCATCGTTGATGAGGCCATAGGGAACATCGCCGGCAACCATTGTCGCCACCCGTGCGTTGTACCAAAGCGTGTCCCACTGTTGAGCGGCATTCATACGTGTTGATCTCGGCGATGTTGAAAGTGTGTATGATGCAAGTGATTTACTACCATTAAAGCACAGTCACAGCAGCTTCTATGTACAGGCAAAGTATTTTAAACTCGATAATGCGATAAAAAATAATAATTTACACGACAGTTTTGTGAATAGCTTACGTTTCAAAACGGCGTTGTTACCTGATGGATGGGCCGGCGATGTTTCTGTCGATATCGATGCAGTTGGTAACATCAGTAACGTACAGACAGGCGTACAAGGCGCCACTGAAGGTTGCCTGCTGCCCGGTATTGCCAACCTGCATTCCCATGCACATCAACGGGCGATGGCCGGTCTGGCAGAGCGGGCTGGAGACAGTGACGACAGTTTCTGGACCTGGCGCAGGACGATGTACGAATTTCTTGATGCAATTCAACCGCATCACCTGCATGCTATCGCATCGCAACTTTATGTGGAAATGCTCAAAGCTGGCTATACCCGGGTGGCAGAGTTTCAATACCTGCATCACCAACCGGACGGAAACCGCTACGACAACATTGCACAGATGTCGCTGCAAACTTTAGCGGCGGCACGCGATACAGGTCTCGGTATCACCAACCTGCCGGTGCACTATCAGTTTGGTGGTTTTGGCGGTCAACCCGTAGCTGCGCAGCAAAAACGGTTTGCAAATAACCCGGGTAACTATTTACGCATCGTTGATGCACTAAAAGACGAGAGTGGTGAAGATGCAAATACCGTAACCGGCGTCGCAGCCCACTCGTTGCGTGCGGTGACCAAAGAATCATTCAACGAGGTATTGGACGCGCATGCAACTCATGCTTCATTGCCGGTTCATATCCATATCGCAGAACAAACCAAAGAAGTCGAAGATTGCGTGGCGTGGTGCGGGGCGCGACCGGTTGAGTATCTGTACGACAATTTTGCTGTCGATAGAGCTTGGTGTTTAATTCACGCCACGCACATGACGGAAACGGAAACCATGACGCTCGCCAAAAGCAATGCAGTAGCCGGCCTGTGTCCAGTCACCGAAGGCAATCTTGGCGACGGATTTTTTAACGCTACACAATTTCTTGATGCTGGCGGGAAACTGGGTATTGGCTCAGACAGTCACATATCCGTTTCACCCGTCGAGGAACTGCGCTGGTTTGAGTACGGCCAGCGCTTGGTTCATCATTCACGCAATCAACTGTCGGGCGGTTCTAATCGCAGCACCGGACGAAACCTGTTTGACATCGCCGTCGCCGGCGGCGCCCAGGCCTGTGGGCACAATAGCGGTGCTATAAAAACCGGCAGGCGCGCCGATTTCATTGTGCTGGATACAACGCATCCACTGTTGTGTGAGCGCGAAGATGACGAAATTCTAGATAGTTGGATATTTTCAGGAAACGCCAACACCGTGCGCGATGTATACGTTGGTGGCGTGCGAGTCATTGAAAACGGTCATCACGCCGATGAAGAAAAGATAAAACAACGCTTCCAGTCGACCATCAGGGAACTTCGATAGCCGCAATGAACAAACTGACATTGAAACCCGGTGAATTATCGTTAAGCACACTGCGGGATGTTTATTTCAACGGCGTCGAACTTGAAATTGACACATCCACTTGGAATGTGATCGAACAATCCCGGAATCTGGTCAACGAGAAAATCGACAGCGGTGATATTGTCTACGGTGTTAACACCGGATTTGGACGATTGGCGCAAGAATATATTGAAAAAGATTTGCTGTCGGAACTGCAACACAACCTGATCCTGTCCCATGCCACCGGTGTTGGTGAGTATCTCGATGTCGCGACGGTTCGGCTGATACTGCTGCTCAAAATCAACGGACTGTGCCGTGGCGTATCCGGTGTGCGCAAAGAGTTGGTCGAGTTCCTGCTAACCATGTTGAATAATAATCTGCTTCCCGCCATCCCGGAAAAAGGTTCCGTCGGTGCTTCCGGCGATCTCGCACCTCTCGCCCACATGAGTCTGCCCATTATCGGCAAAGGCCAGGTATATACCGATGGCAAGCTGTTGGAAAGTGATGCTGCGCTGAAATCCGCGGGTCTTGTTCCGCTCACGCTGACTGCCAAGGAAGGACTTGCCTTGTTGAACGGCACGCAGGTTTCCACCGCATTAGCGTTAAAAGGATTGTTCGAAGCGGAACAAAATATCAATGCCGCCTTCGTCGCAGGAAGTCTCACGGTTGAAGCGGTGCTCGCAAGCCGGGTACCGTTTGATCAACGTATTCAGGCGGTGCGTGGTCAGCCGGGTCAGATCGAAGCCGCTGCAATATACCGTGAGTTGTTGCAGCCCAGCGAGATAGCGGACTCGCACGCCGAGTGCGATAAAGTGCAAGACCCCTATTCCCTACGATGCCAGCCACAGGTCATGGGCGCATGTCTTGACCAGTTACGCAATGCCGCCCGCTCGATTGAGATTGAAGCGAATGCCGCTTGCGACAACCCACTTATTTTTACCGATGAAGGCGATATTTTGTCCGGCGGTAATTTTCACGCGCAGCCGATTGCATTTGCCGCGGACAATATTGCCTTGGCCGTCGCGGAGATCGGCGCGATGTCGGAAAGACGCATGGCATTACTGCTCGACACCAATATGTCGCAATTGCCCGCCTTCCTGGTTGAAGATGCAGGCGTTAACAGCGGGTTTATGATCGCCCAGGTGACCGCCGCCGCGTTGGCCAGCGAAAACAAAAGTCTTGCCCATCCCGCCAGCGTCGACAGCCTCCCTACCTCCGCCAACCAGGAAGATCACGTCAGTATGGCCACCTTCGCGGCACGCCGTTTGACCGACATGAATTTGAACACGCGCTATGTTGTCGCTATCGAATTACTCGCGGCCTGTCAGGGAATCGAACTGCGCAGGCCGTTGCAATCCAACGCAACTCTGGAAGGCTACTGGAACGAGGTCCGAGCGGTCGCCGATTACTGGGACAACGACCGCTACTTTCAACCCGATCTCGAAGCTATCGCAATGTTAATCCGCAAGAACGTATTCGGTTCATGGGCCAATGGTTACATCGATGGCACATCTGAAGAAGCCGGGCGAACACGCTGACACCGCTACTTAGATAGCCAGATACTCATGACGTAAGTCTTCGTTGTCGAGTACTTCCTGCGCAGTACCGTCAAACACGATCTGGCCCATGTCCAGAATCAAGGCTCGATCTGCGAGATGCAATGCCGCGATGGCGTTTTGCTCAACGATAACCGTAGTCATACCAAGCTGCTTGATCTGTTCCAGTGTTTTTTCGATTTCCTGCACGATAACCGGCGCCAACCCCTCATAAGGTTCATCCAACAGCAAGAGCTTGACATCACGAACCAGAGCGCGGGCAACAGCCAGCATCTGTTGTTCTCCGCCAGACAACGTGACACCTTCCTGACGGCGTCTCTCCGCCAATCGTGGAAACAGATCGTACACACGCTCAAGCGTCCAGCCCAGGGGTGGTGCGATCTGGGCGAGTTGCAGGTTTTCCTCCACGGTAAGTCCCTGGATAATGCGCCGGTCTTCCGGCACCAACCCAAGGCCACTGCGTGCCGCTTCGTGCGAACTCATCGAGTGCAACGGTTTATGATCCAGCCAGATTTCACCGTGCTTCAACGCGGGTGAATCGACCCTGGCCAGGGTGCGCAACGTCGACGTTTTGCCCGCGCCGTTACGTCCGAGCAGTGCCACGATTTCGCCTTCGCGAATATCGAAGCTGACTCCCTGGACGATATAACTCTCCCCGTAGTAGGCATGAACATCCCAAACGGAACAAAAGGCGCGTTGTCCGCCCTTGGACATCTGGGGTGAAACACCGGGTGCAATCTTGCCCTGAAATTGATTGTCTCCAAGCAAGGTTGCATCTTTTGATGAATTAGATGCGGCTGTTTGTGTCACAGGTGCGCTCCTCCAAGATAGGCGTCTTGCACTTTAGGGTTACCCTTGATCTCCTCCGGCAGACCTTCCGCGATGACAGTGCCCTGGGCGAGTACCGAAATCTTGTTTGCCAGCGAAAATACCACGTGCATGTCGTGCTCAATAACCACCATGGTAAGACCCTGTCCGGCAATCTGTTTTAACAAATCAATGGTCGCGTTCGTATCGGCTCTGGCCATGCCCGCGGTGGGTTCGTCCAGTAACAATAGTTTCGGCTCCTGTATCAGACACATGGCCAGTTCCAGTCGACGCTTGTCGCCACGCGAGAGTTGGCTCGCCACATTGCCGGCACTATCCTCCAGACCGACATCTTGCAGCATCTTCATGGCTTGCTGGCGTACGCTGTCTTCATTGTGTACCGACGACCAGGCGTTGATACGAAATGCGCCATCACGCTTGGCAAATGCAGGAATCATCACATTTTCTAACAAAGTCAATTCGCCGTATATTTCCGGCGTCTGGAATACCCGGCTTACTCCGGTCTGATTAATCTCGTGCGGCTTCCTGCCCAGCAGTGATACACCATTGAAATCGACAATACCGGTATCCGGTTCCAGGCGGCCGATAAAACAATTGAGCAAAGTGGATTTACCCGCGCCGTTGGGACCGATAATTGCGTGTACGGCGCCCTGCTCAACATCGAGATTCACTTCGTCGAGCGCCTTCAACCCACCAAACCGCTTGTTGACGTTTCTTACTTTTAAGAGCGACATGATTCTGTTCCCTGTGTATTTACGTCGTTACGGGTTGATCGGACTTCGGTTTGCGCCGCACCAACGAATGAATCCAATTTGATATCCGGTTGACGCCTTCCATCAAACCACCGGGCAGGAAAATGACAATCACCATGAACAAGGCACCAAGCGTTAAATGCCACCCTTCACCGACAAACAGGCCAGTGACCGATACAGCGGCATGTTGCAGGGGTTCGGGCAGAAACGAAAATGCCTGCATCAGGATTCCCTCATTAAAAGCGGAAAAAATATTTTCAAAATATTTAATTACACCCGCACCGATGACAGGACCAAGCAATGTGCCCATCCCACCCAAAATGGTCATGAGTACGACTTCACCGCTGGCTGTCCATTGCATACGCTCGGCACCGGCCAGTGGGTCGGTAATGGCCAACAAGCCCCCTGCCAGTCCGGCATACATACCTGAAATCACGAACGCCGCCAGCGTATAAGGCCGTGTGTTAACACCGGTGTAATTCAATCGGTTCTGATTCGCTTTGACCGCCTTGAGCATCAGACCGAACGGCGAACGGAAAATACGCATCGAGATATAAAACATGATGATCAAAACAACGCCGCAAAAATAATATCCCGACCACCCGGACATCGACAATCCAAAAAACGATGTCGACGGCAAACCGGCACCACGTTCGACGCTGAACAACGCATCCAGTACACGGGCATCACCCATCGTCAGTTGCAAACCGGTTTCACCATTGGTTATGGGTGTCAACACCGAATACGCCAGGTTGTACGACATTTGTGCGAACGCCAGCGTCAGGATAGAGAAATAGATTCCCGTTCGGCGCAACGCGATAAAACCGATGGCTAACGCAAACAACCCGGCAAAAATCGTCGACAGTATCAACGCAGGGATGACGTTCATAGTCATCAGTTTGAATGTCCACACGGCAGTATACGAACCCACGCCAAGAAATGCCGCATGGCCAAAGGATAAGTAACCGGTCAGGCCGAATAGAATGTTAAATCCTATAGCAAAAATTCCGAAAATCGCAAATTTCTGCAGCAGATCGGGGTAACCGCCACCAATGGGTTTAAAAATAATCGGACCCAGTGCCACGGCAATGATGAACCCAATGAGCAATAATGTATCAGTTCGTTTCGAAGTGGTTTGCGTCATCGCATTAATTCTCCATTACGCCTTTACGACCCATTAAACCCCGTGGTCTAACCAGCAAAATGACCACCGCCACCAGATAGATGACAATCTGATCAATACCGGGAACAATGGATTTAACTTCATTCATGGATGCGAAGGATTGCAACACACCGAGCAGAAAACCCGCCGCCACCGCACCACCGAGACTTCCCATACCACCGACAACGACTACCACGAAACTCAACACCAGAAAATCCATGCCCATGTGATAATCCGGCGAAAGAATAGGTGTATACATCACGCCCGCGAGTCCTGCGACGACAGCAGCAATCCCAAACACGATGGTAAAGCGGCGATCAATATTGATACCTAGCAGTCCGACCGTTTCACGATCCGCCATGCCCGCCCGAACCACCATGCCGAATGTGGTGAATTGTAGAAATGCAAACACGGCACCCAAAACAGCAAGCGAAAACAAAAGGTATACAATACGCCACCAGGGATAAACCACCGCTCCGGCGGCGAATCCCAGCAATGATCCAACGTCAGCGGAACCTGCAAAGATATCGGGCGCGGGTTGCGGTATCGGATTTGCGCCGAATTGCGCTTTTATTATTTCCTGTACGACAATCGCCAGCCCAAAGGTGACCAGAATCTGCTCGGCATGCGTGCGTTTATAAAAGTGACGAATCAAGCCGCGCTCCATGGCAATACCGATGATCAACATGACCGGTATGGCCAGTAAAATCGACACCGGTACGGCAAAGTCAATCAATGTCGCGCCAAAATCACCCAGCCAGGTCTCGATATAAGGCGTGCGAATTTCTTTCGGTGTGCCCCAGGCGGTCAGTTGATCCGGATCGAGCACTACCCGCTCCAGCGTGAGCAAGGCTTTGAGACTGACCACGCAAAAAGCGCCCAGCATGAATAACGCGCCGTGCGCAAAATTGACGACACCGAGCGTGCCAAACACAAGGGTAAGCCCCAACGCGATAAGCGCGTAGGCGCCGCCTTTGTCCAGGCCATTCAGAATCTGTAGAACGATAGCGTCCACTTTCTAGCCTCCTCCAAGTGGTACCACGGTATGCAGGCCGGTCTGAAAAGTTCAGACCGGCCTTTTAATTACTACCTTAGTTGTTAGCGGGTATTAAGCACCGTTGTTATACGGACCAAGCTCGCCACCGAGCATGTCCGCAGGATATTCAACCTGCGCTCGCGGCGTCACTTCAACCACTTCCAGCACGTCAAATTCGGATTCAGGCTTTTCTTTACCCTTCACGACTAATACATCTTTAAAGCACTGGTGATCAGCCGCGCGATACTCGGTCGGGCCGTTACCCAGTCCGTCAAACGTGAACCCTTCCAGTGCCTTGCCGACTTCACTTGGCATAAAGCTACCCGCACGCTGACATGCATCGGCATACAGAATGGCCTGACAATAAGTCGTGTGCGCAGCCTGGCTCGGCGGGAAGCCGTAAGCTTGACCAAAGGATTTCACAAATGCTTGAGAACCCTCATCCTGCAAAGACCAATGCCAGTTAGTCGAACCGAATATACCTTTAACGTTTTCGCCGGCACCCTGGGCCATGAGACGTGAGTACAACGGCACCACAATAGCAAAGTCTTTATTATTAACCTGCTTGTCACGCAAACCGAACTGCACCGCCTGAGTGAGTGAGTTCACCATGTCTTTGCCGTAGTGATTTAACACCAAAACGTCTGCACCTGAGTTAAGCACCGGTGTAATGTATTGTGAAAAGTCGCCGGCACCCAATGGTGTGCGTACCGCGGCAGAGGTGTTCCAGCCGAGCTCTTCCGTGTATTTTTTAATAGAACCTTCTTGTGACCAGCCCCAGGTGTAATCCGCGGTCAAGTGATAAGCAACGCGGTCCGTACCAAACGCGTTTTTCAACACCGGTGCCAATGCGGCGCCCGACATTTCCGTGTTGAAGAAGTGACGAAAACCATTTGCGCGCTTGTCCTTACCGGTCGTGTCATTTGAGTGAGTCAAGCCCGCCATGAAAATAACGCCCGCTTCCTGGCAAAGGCCTTGCACGGCGATGGCAACACCGGAGGACGATCCGCCGGTAATCATTATCGCGCCGTCTTTCTCGATCATGCGTTTGGCCGAAGCCCGCGCCGCATCAGACTTGGTTTGCGTATCACCGGTCACGAATACGACTTTTTTGCCATTCACACCGTTACCTTCCAGTGCTTTTGACGAAAATGTGCTGAGCATGCCACCGTCACCTTCACCATTAATATGTTGCACGGCGAGTTCATAAGCACGCAGTTCATCCGCGCCTTCATCCGCGTAAGCACCGGTTTGCGGCACATTGAATCCGAAAGTTACGGTAGAACCGGTCGGCTCATTGGTGTAAGCCGCGCCAAGTGCGGTACGGGTAAAAATATACGGGGCGGATAGCCCAGCGCCGAGAATAGCGCTGGATTTCAAAAACTTGCGGCGATTGTTCTTACTCATTTACTGACCTCCAGTTATGTCTTTATTTACATTGATGATAATAAACCGCATCCTGTCCGGATGAGATTTTGTGAGACGGCAAGATTGCGGTTAAATTGTCATGAGCGCAATAACTATCGAATAAATAAAAGAAATTTTGTAAAATATAGACTTAAAATTATTACAACATGTAAATTTTTTACAACTATGGTCCAGCATGCGCTGCCACGCGGGTTAAGAACAAGATGATCGCTATTCTCGGCGCCCGCATTCGGGAGCTTCGAAAAAAACTGAAATTCACGCAGGCACAACTCGCACACCAGGTCGGTATTTCCCCTTCGTATCTCAACCTGATAGAGCATAACAAGCGCACCATTTCGGGCGCGTTGTTACGCAAAATAGCCACGTCGTTAGATGTAAAAATTGAGGAACTGGATGGTGCTGTAGAGCGCCGCCTGCTGTCCACTCTCGAAGAAATCGCATATGCACCGGATATCGCTGCGCTGGGCGTGGAAACCGAACGTATCGGGGAGTTGATTGGACGCTATCCCGGCTGGGCGCGCACCGTCGCGTCGCTGGCGCGCTCCGAACACGAAGCCACCCAGGTCGCGCGTGCGCTGGGGGATCGATTAACCCACGATGCATTTCTGGGCGACGCGGTTCACAGTATTTTATCCGGCATCTCAGCCATTCGTTCCGTTGCCGAGATACTGGTCGAACACAACGACATCGATGCCGCCACCCTGGATAAATTCCATCACATTATTCATAACGAGTGCCGCAAATTAACCGACGTTGGTGAAGCGCTTGCTGCATATTTCAGTAAGGCGGATGTCACCGAACATGTGCTGACGCCACTCGACGAAGTGGAAGCGTTTTTCGAATCTCGAAGCAATCGTATTGACGAACTCGAAAAAGCGGCGGACTCGTTGGCGACTGAAGTTAACGACACAACGCCGGGATCGCGCTACGCGAATGCCTATTCGCTGGCACGAACGAAACTTGCGGATTGCGTTAGCGAAATTATCTCGCGGCACCGGCAATTCGATACCGAATTTGCCCAGCATCAAGCCCATGAAGCTCTGCTCGCCTATGCCGCGCGCGCATTACTCGCACCGGACAACATATTTCAGACGCAGGCGCAACAAGTTGGATTTGATGTTGAAGCGCTTGCCGACACTTTTTCAATCAATTTCGAAACGGTATGCCATCGATTGTGCGCGCTTCCCGACAACGGCAGCCTACCCCGTTTCGGTTACTTTCTGGCTAATGCAGCCGGCACAATAGTTACCCTACGCACCCTGCCCGGCCTGGTCAGCCCAAGATACGCTTCCGCCTGTCCGCTGTGGGCGCTGTTCCGTGCGCAACAATCGCCACAGACCGTCATGCGTCAACGCACCGTGTTTCCCACCGGCACACGCATTGTGTTTCTGGCCCGTGCGCGCCATGCGGGCGCAACTGGGTTTGGTAAACCGAGGCACTACGTCACCGATATGCTGGCAACCAGCGAGCAAGACGCATCGCTAACCGTTTATGCCCCGGATGATGCAGTACCCGTAGAGCCTGTCGGTTCCACTTGTCGCAGTTGTCCGCGTCGCGAATGCGCGCATCGTGTGAGCGATCCGTTAACTGGGTGAACCCGGCATGCAGACATCTATCGAATAGACGGCTAAACTGTAGTCCGGCAATCCAGCGAGAATAAAAATCACGCCATGTCAAAACGCATACTATTGGTCGAGGACGAACCCAACATTGTTATTTCGTTATCGTTTCTGCTCGAACGCGCCGGGTTCGACGTCGCGACTGAAACCAACGGTCAAACGGCACTCGATAAAATCCTGACCAACCCTCCTGATGCACTCGTGCTCGATGTCATGCTGCCGGGTCTCGATGGTTTTGAGATTCTGCGCAGAATCCGTGCGGATACACAGGTGGGTTCACTGCCAATTTTGATGCTGACGGCAAAAGGTCAACGTGAAGACCGAAAAAACGCACTTGAGTTTGGTGCCGATATTTTTATCTCTAAACCGTTTTCAAATGCCGAAGTCATCGCAGCGGTAAAAAAACTGACATCATCCGAACAACAATGAACCCAGCTAACGACGATCCGGCCCGCCGGCCTTTTTCCAAACGCAAGGTGCGTGACCGGGCGTTTATCCTGCTTATGGTAGGACTGGTATTTCTCGTTCCTCCCATTGCGGATGTATTCCAACTCGACATGCGCGTGGCCGAAATTCCGTTCACGGCGGTATATCTTTTTGTAGTATGGGGTTTTCTGATTATCGGCGCGGCGTTGTTGTCGAGAAAAATGTACGACGATGAAGAACCTGTTGACCCGTTGAAGCCATCGCAGAATAACTCGGATTAGTCTCGTGCTATCGGTCGATCTGCTTCTAATCGTATGTCTCGGTTACGTCGCGATCCTGTTCACCATTGCCTTTATAGTCGACCGGTTGTCACGGAAAAACCGTGCAGGCTGGTTGCATTCGCCGGTCATTTATACGCTTTCCATCTCAGTCTACTGCACATCGTGGACATTTTACGGCGCAGTCGGCTCCGCAGCCCGTAACGGTCTCGAATTCATCACCATTTATCTCGGGCCAACACTGGTTTTCGTCGGCTGGTGGTGGTTGCTGAGGAAACTGGTGCGTATTGGTCGGGCGCATCGTATTACTTCTATCGCCGATTTAATTTCCTCACGCTATGGCAAAAGCGCAAGTCTCGGTGTGTTGGTGACCGTCATCGCGCTCATCGCAACAACACCTTATATCGCACTTCAACTTCAATCCGTCACCCGAAGCTATCAGGTTATTGTTGGCGAGGTAAACGTCACGGCAACCGCTTTTGCCATCGCCGCCGGCATGGCGTTGTTCACTGTTTTATTCGGCACGCGCAATCTGGATGCCAACGAACGGCATCACGGCGTTGTCGCGGCAATTGCCGTAGAAGCCGTGGTTAAACTGGTCGCGCTACTCGCTGTCGGTATGTTCGCGGTATTTGGCGTAGCGGGTGGCATGAGTGACATATTTGAAGGCGTTGACACCGCGGCCATCTACGGCGCGGGAGATATTTTCGATGCGCGCTGGGTGACGCTGACGTTTTTAAGTGCAACGGCCATTATCTGCCTGCCGCGCCAGTTTCAGGTTACCGTGGTAGAGAACGTCAACGAGCGCCACCTCGTAACGGCCTCATGGTTGTTTCCTTTATATCTATTTGGCATGTGCCTGTTTGTCATGCCTATCGCGATCGCCGGTCTCAAATTTTTACCGGCCGGTTCTAATCCTGACCTCTATGTACTCACGTTACCGTTGTCTATGCAGCGCCAAGACCTCGCGTTGCTTGCGTTCCTCGGCGGATTCTCGTCAGCCACTTCGATGGTGATTGTTGCCTCCATCGCGGTGTCGACCATGGTATCGAATCACATCGTAATGCCCATCGCGCTTCGGTTTCTGGACAAAGGCTCGGAAGTCAGTGGCGATGTGCGGCGGCTGTTGCTAAATTCCCGGCGTATCAGTATTGCTGCCGTTCTCGGTCTGGGGTTTCTGTATTTTCGCTTTAGTGGCGGGTCCGACGCGCTGGCGGCGATTGGGTTAATTGCCTTTGTCGGTGTCGCGCAGTTCATGCCGAGTCTCGTTGGCGGCATATTCTGGCGTGGCGCGACACGCACCGGAGCGCTGACCGGAATGGTATTTGGCTTTATCTTGTGGGCTTACACTTTGTTTCTACCCAGCTTTGGCGGCGAGTTTATTTTGAGCGCACACACACTGGAGCATGGATTGTTCGGCATTGATGCATTAATACCACAGTCATTGCTCGGACTGGATGGACTCGACCCGCTGGTTCATGCGGTGGTCTGGAGTCTGGGCGTTAATACCTTGTTGTTCTTAATCGTATCCAGTTTATCCGAAGATCTGCCCCTCGAACGATTGCAGGGCGCTTTGTTCGTCAACATTTTTCGCGCTACGCCAAGCGGTGGTTCCGCAACTTTCGATTCGGGACGGGCAACGTCCGAAGATCTGTTCGTACTGGCACAGCGCATTATGGGTCCCCAACCGGCACGCCGGTTGTTTAATGAAATGGCCCTCGCTCAAGGTCACACCCGTGATATCCCGTATCCGAGTGATGCCGTGATCTCCCGTCTGGAACGCGAACTCGCAGGTTCGGTCGGTGCGGCGTCCGCACACGCCATGGTGCAGCAAATTACCGGTCAGGAGAACATCAGCATAAACGAGCTTATCGACATCGCGGATGAGACACAGCGATTGATTGCGACCTCGCAAGAACTATCTGAAAAATCCTCGGAACTCACACGCGCCATGGCCCAACTGAGCAAAGCGAATGAACAACTGCGTGATCTTGATGCGCAAAAAGACGAGTTTCTGAGCCAAGTGAGCCACGAACTGCGCACTCCCATGACGTCCATCCGGTCATTTTCCGAGATTCTGCTAGGTACGGAGAACGTAACCAAAGAGGAGCAAAATAAGTTTCTTAGTATTATTCACGAGGAAAGCCAGCGTCTGACGCGATTGCTGGACGAAATTCTTGATATAGGACGCTTGGAAGCAGGTTCCCTGGACGTACCGTTAGCGCCGGTTAACGCTGAGGCCGTCATTCAGGCAGCACTCAACTCGGTTTCGGGGGTAATCAGAAAAAACAATGTAACCGTCAATTGCCGCCCGATTACGCAGCCGGTTTTGGTGCAGGCGAATGATGACCGGCTACGTCAGGTGTTGATCAATCTGCTGTCAAATGCAGCCAAGTACAACGACGCGGATTCACCGGAAATTGAAATACGTACCGATATTCAACAAGACTATGTCGACATCGATATCGTCGACAACGGTGGTGGAGTCAGCCGCGAAGAGGCAACCACGGTGTTCGAAAAATTCAGACGCGGGAGACGCAGCGAGCTTGATGAAGGTTCGGGTTTAGGCTTGTCCATCAGTCGTGCCATTATGCGCACAATGGGCGGTGATCTGACCGTCGAATTTACCGATGACGCAACAAGCTTTTTTCGCGTGCGTCTCATCAGGATTCTGACTCCTGAGCCTGATTCCGAGCCTGAACCTGATTCTGATCCTGAATTAACCGCTGCACTGTCGCAGTAACATCGCCGTTGTCGTAGGGTTTGCTGATAAAAGCACTTGCGCCATATTCCAGAGCTGTCTCGCGATCTTCGTCCTGAAATTTTGCGGTTAACACGAGTATGGGTAGTGACACGGTACGCTGATCTGCGCGTAAGCGACGCAAGACCTCGTAACCATTCATCTGCGGCAACATAACATCCAGCACTAGGACGTCCGGCGTATTGTTAAGACAAAGATCAAGCGCATGTTGTCCGTCCGTGGCGACACTGACATCATATCCGGCCCGCTGCAGTAAAAAGGTAAGCGATTCGACGACATTAGGTTCGTCCTCAGCGAGCAAAATTTTTTTTGACATTGATACCCCCAAATACATTTGTCAAATCTTCTGATCGAGCGTAACGATTAGACGACAGATTGCCAGCGCTTGCAATTCCCGGTGCCACCTTAGGTTATCGCGCCGCCGCCAGGGAGCACAAATTCGGCACCGCATGTATTCCTACCGCCGCAACATCAGACTGTAAATTGTTTACATCGGGATACTAGGCACCCCGAAATAATTGACAAAATTACCGTTTCAGGTCAATTAGTTGTTTACGATTTGACAATTATGACAAATCATATTAACTGAGGCACCTGCACTCAGACACCCGCATCTAAAAAGGAGTTCTTTGCAATGGCCGAAGACAGGCCTGATATACACCCGACGCTAGCGCTAAGCACCAAACTTGAAGAAGATTTCGTTGCGCCACTGACAGCCGTACGCGGCGCTTTGGAGATTTTACGTGATTTTCACGATTTACCACGCATCGACCAACAGCGTTTTATCAACACGGCTCTGGAGGAATGCGCCCGGTTGGAAAACGGCGTAGAACAACTGGCCACCACCGTGTACGCGGCGGCACAACGTGATCATCTCCACATACCGGCGAGCGTAAAACCGAAACATTATGATCAATACGCATCGCGTATAACCATTCTGGACGAGCATGAGGCGATAGAAGTCGATTTCAGCGACTTTGTATTTAGCAGCTCAAAGATTGTGAATGATTTCTACGATGTCCTGGACAAACTGATTGAGGCGTCGGGCCGAAGCTGGTACATCATCGTCAACTATCGGGGCGTCAGTATATGGCCGGAAGCCTGGGTGGCCTTCGCTCACCGCGGCAAGAAAGTCAATGTCAGTTATTCGCTGGGGACAGTGCGTTATGTCGAGAAAGACGCGAGCGATGACAACACCGCAACATCGAATCAAACAAGCCGCACGGATCCTGATATGTTTAATTCACGCTCACTTGCACTCGCTCACATTAACGCCCTGCGCCAGCAGGCCGGGAGCAAGCAATAAAACATTATTGGCTTTTAAAGCCGGATGTTCTGAAATGACATACTAAAGACTGCTGTATGATTCCGTTGTCACGGCAGAACTTTTCCGCTTTTGGACATTCAAACTCAAACGTGTATTGTCCGTTGCTGCACACTGTCAAACTGAATCAAAGGAGTATAAACAATGTATAAAAACGCAGCCTATCAATTCAGTGTAGTAAAATTTATTACCGCTTTAGCAATTACAGTTCTATGCGTGGGGTCTGCGACCCCTGTATATGCCCAAAACGACGTCAGTGTTGTTGATGTCACCGACAACATTAAAATATTAATGGGGCGCGGTGGCAACATTGGCCTGTTCACAGGTAACGACGGCACATTCATGATCGATGACAAATTTCCCGACATGACGGAAGACGTTACCAATGCCATCAAATCCGCTGGCGGTGACATACCAAAATTTTTAATCAACACCCATTGGCATGGCGATCATACCGGCGGCAATGAATCATTTGGTACCCAAGGTTCCGTGATCGTCGCGCACGACAACGTGCGTGCGCGCATGTCGGTTAACAATGTCATCAAGGCCTTCGACATGATCGTACCCGCTGCTCCGGCAGTAGCATTGCCCATGGTGACTTATGATTCGATAATTCGATTCCATCTCAATGGCGATAATATAGATGTTGTACATGTCCCTAATGCGCACACTGATGGCGACAGTATCGTGCACTTTACCGATACCAATGCCATTCACGCAGGCGATTTGTTCTTTAACGGATTCTTTCCATTCATCGACACCGATCACGGCGGTTCGTTAGCGGGCATGATTGCGGGCGCAGATGTGATTCTCGCCTTAGCCAATGACGATACAAAAATCATTCCCGGACACGGACCACTGGCAACTAAAACGGACTTGCAATCCTATCGTGACATGCTCGCCCTGGCACATCAGAAATTGTCTTCGTTGAAAGCGGAAGGAGTGACACTGAGCGATGTAATAGAAATGCAACCACTGGCCGATCTCGACGAAAAGTGGGGACAGGCCATGTTAAGTGCAGAGAAATGGATCAGCCTCATCTACGATAGCTTATAAGAGAGCAAACGATCGGCTTAATGATCGAAACGATGGGTCTGCATTTCAGCAAAGAGGGATTCAACCAACGTCAATCCAAAGTTTGCCAAACGCTAAAAAGCAGCGGACTAGATAGTATTTTGTTATTTCGCCAGGAAAGCATGTACTACCTGACAGGATACGATACGTCGGGATACACCATGTTCCAGGTCATGTACCTTGGCGTCGATGGCAAAACGGGTATAACCATGTCACTGGGCGAAACCTACATTGTTACCGACGACGAGTACGAACTGGTTAATCACGCGCCGGACGGGTTAGTCGTCAATTAACTGTGACATGGCAATGCATCATTGAGTGCAGCGTAAGGCGTATGTTGCCTGATCAATGATACTCAGTGAAGATTCGACAGTCTGCCTTCGCCACTCAGTATCACCCGGATAAAAACATTCCAGAAGCTCTGTTTTAGCAGACTTGTAGATCGCGCTGTTCTCGTCACCGTAATGATACGCACGATTCTCGGCTCGGAGCGCCCCGAGGACGCGTATCACGTCGTAGGTTCCAAACTCCGCACCGACAAACCGATAATCCCGAGATGCAAAGTGATTTTGCATCCACTCTCCGAAAAGACCTGATATTTGATACGCAGTACCTTCTTGCGCATCCAGCGGCTCAACAGCGTTAACCCCGAATACATCGTTGTACCAAGAGACATTCTCGGATTCCGTGTTCTCGGAGACCAGTAGTTTATAAGTTCCGTATGATCCCAACCCGGTATGGAAGTCGATGTGAACTATTCTCTCCGCCGATCCTATCCAGGCATCACAGTTCTCACAGATAATTTGGGTTGATTTACACGGGCCGTGGCCACCGAAAAATAAACCTCGTGGATACTCGTACTGGCCACCCGCCACAGATTGTTTCAGCGCATGCAGACCATGACGCCAGATGTTCCACATCGCCTTCACCTTGAACGGCTCAAAACGCGAAGGCGGTGATTCAGGGTTCAGAAATCCGTTCAGACTGGCAAAGCCATCTGGTGCGCCGTGGTAGTCGTCGCCATTTACAAGAAAATTGCGATTCAGATCGACATTTTCCTCGTTGACACGGCGGAGCTGCGAAAACCCAAATGGATTTACAGAATGAATCAAAACATGACGGATGTTGGCCTCAACACGCCTTTGACTTAACCGTTCAAGAAGTGCGAGTTGAACGGCAGAACCAAGAAATCCCTCAACGCCGTGCATTCCAGATGATGTAACAAGCGTTGGTGCATCATGCGCACCGAAAGTAGCAACATCGATTGCGAGTTCCTCTTCGCAGTCCGCATCGATGCTATACGAACTAATGGTTGCACCCACCAACTCAGCAGCGTCTATAAATCGGTGTCGCGCTTGAGCATATGTCTTTGAGAAGTGGTGTTCGTTCAGAATATTACGGTCGACAGATATGTAACGAATAAGTTGCTGAACCCCTAACCAACACGATGGGTTGCGCTTTGTGGGTTGTTGTTCGAAAGTAAATCATTCTAAGTCAGTCGCTCCACAATTTTTTCTGCTTTTCTCAGTGCTTTTTCTTTCTTCGGAATGAACACATTTTTTACCCAGTCCTTGTGAGGTGGCAAAACCTTTCCATCTCTTACCTTGTTGACAAACAATGGACGAAACCCACTCCAATGCGCATGCTTTTCGCTTTCCAGATACTCATGCCCTTTGGCAATCGCTTCTTCGAGATGTTTGATGCGATCAAGTATGGCTTTCTTTTTTGAGTTCATAGTTATATCAAGAACAGATGTTTATAGCCTCGCAAAAACACAAGACTTAGTCTAAAAGTCCTCCACCACCTGGAATTGTAATAAAACTTTCATTTCCACTTGGATCAATCATGACCAATCCATGCTTTTGGCACTGATCGTTCATTAGCATCATGAATGTCATTGCGTCGGCATCCAGAGAAAGATTAAATGTGCAGTACCGCCCGTTTGCCAATAGAATTGGCGGCCAGGTATTCCATTGACCGGATTCAGCGACAGTAGAACCATACTTCTGGCCAGCCCAATCGATGATTTCGCAAATTTTCTCGGTCCCGCTAACAGAGTTATTGGCTTCACCGCCACCGATTTGTTCATCGATAATCGCTTGAAGCTGTGATTTGTTAGGAAACTCTTTCAGACCAGTCGAATCGAAGACTATGTAATCATTACTCATGGTTACCTCTGTCAGTGAATTTAATTTTTACCGATAACGCTAGCCTCTTTCGGCGCAATACGCTTCGCTATTGCGCCCTCCAAGACCTATTCATTTTGTTTGAGGTCGAGTACCCGAAGTATTGCTTGAAGGGACAGTTTTGTCGGGCGAATAGTGTCATTTTCGATACGGGAGACCGTCGCTTTCGATACGCCCGCGCGTTGCGCGAGTTCGGTAAGGGATATTCCCATTTTTTTTCGGGCGCGACGGATTTCATCGCCAATTTCGGGATCGTCGATTTGAGCTAGTTCGCGGACGAGACTCACATTCGGGCTAGGTAGCTCCCGTCTGAGCGCTTCAACTTGACTGGTAAGCAACGCAATACGGTCCTCGCTAGTCGCACCTTCTGAAAGGGAGTGGACACGCGATGTGATCCCAAAATATTTCCAAAGAGAGTTGTGTGGATCGGACTCTCTTGTACTTTTCATCAGGTGATTTGCCAATACCTCGACCTGCTCGGAAAGTAGCCAAGGACTTAAATCGGACGAATACTCGTGGTAATTGATTATGCCGGTATCGAAAGGAACACGAGGCGTTGCATCGTCCTTGACGAGAGAAATGGGCTTGTCAAGCGCAGTTCTGATTCCTAACTCAAAGAAAACATTGGGATTAAGGCTCGACATATCGCAGAGCACTAGATCGGAATTCTCAAGTTGTTCAACTATCCTGGCATGTATCAGGTCTGCACCTTCTGCCAAAGGTCGGATAGGTGTCAATCCAGCCTTCTTGACCGCAGGTACGAACAAATAATCGAGCACATGTTCAAAATGGTCTTCGTCACCATAATTATCCAATAGATCTGCGGGGGTTGAGATAGGCATTATGATGAAGCAGTTAGAAGCCATGTTAGCCGCCTAACGGTTAATAGACAGCACATTCCTATGTTTTAACACAGTATCTTGCTGTTTTTCCCGCAATGTATCAACAATAAAAATGGCCACTTCTATCCGATATTTAACATAAGTAGTTTAAATAATATCATACGGTTAAAGGAGACATCTCACCTAATATTATTCACAGGATCTCGCGGAAACGCTGCAACTTACATCGTTATTGATTAACAATACTTTGTACCGTCTTTTAAATTCAGCGATGTGTTCACGCTTGCCCTAGTCCACCACCTGCGGGTAGTTCGAGTACCAATTTTTCGCCCGCAGGGACGATTTGTTTGCCCTTGCCTTTTAAAACGATTCCGTTCGCGAGACTGATCTTTCCAGGTTTGCCACAACTGCCACCGTCACGGCCACGAGCGGGATGGTCGATGCGGTCGAATAATGCGAAAACGGCAAACGGCGCGCTTTCGCTGTGTTCGATTTCAATAGTCTGTCCATCACCACCACGGTAACGCCCTTCTCCGCCCGAGTTAACGCGATACTCTTTACGTTTAAAAATAAGTGGCGCCAGTGATTCGGTAATTTCCACGGGGGTATTGCGAACACCCGATGGAAAAGCGGTGGCGGACAATCCATCTTTGCCCGGACGTGCTCCAGTGCCACCGGAATGAAATATCGTGACTGAGAAAGGTGTGGCGTCACCGTAAACGTGTTCGCCGACCATGCCGTGTCCGCCGGATAACATCGGGTTCCACAAACTGGAACTGCCTTCAGCGGGCACTTGTCCCGGCATCGCCTGCTGCAAACAACCCAACACTACATCTGGCAACATTTGCCCGATCACATGCCGTACGTTTACGGCGCAAGGTCGCGGTGCATTTAGAATAGAACCTTCGGGCGCGGTCACTTGAATCGGTTCCAGCGAACCACTGTTGTTGGGGATATTGTTGCCCACTACGCAACGTATGCCAAAAGATGTATAAGCTTGTGCGTATGTCAATGGAACATTGATTCCGAAAGAAGAAACCGGCGATGTTCCGTCATAACCCACTGTGATGCGATCTTGTTCGACACACATGTTCGCTTTTAACAAAACGGGTCTATCGTACCCGTCAACCGTCATGTCGTTTTCGTACAAGCCAGTGGGTAGTTGCGCTATGGCATTTTGCATGGCACGACGTGACGTAGTGATGATGTAATCACCAATAGCGTTTAGGTCGTCCAGTGAAAATTCATCCATTAAAGCAAGTAATCGCCGCGCACCAATCTCGTTGCTGGCTGTTAATGAATACAAATCGCCAACGACTTGAACGGGTTCGCGCACGTTGCCTTTGATAATTTCGAACAGACTATCATTGGGTTTGCCTTGCTCGAATAGTGCCATAATCGGAACACACAAACCTTCCTCGTAAACTTGACCGCTATCCGGACTGAAACCGGAGCCGCCGATATCGACAACATGCACTGTGCAGGCAAACAGCGCAACTGCATCATTGCCACGAAATACGGGAGTGACGACGGTAAAGTCAAACAAATGACCTGTGCCTAGCCAGGGATCGTTGGTCACAAACACATCGCTGGGTTGCATTGTGTGCACAGGATATTTTTCAAGAAAGTAGCCCACCGACGCCGCCATCGCATTGACATGACCCGGCGTACCGGTCACGGCTTGCGCCAGCATGCGGCCTTGAGGATCAAACACACCCGCGGACAAATCACCGGCTTCACGCACGGTTGTCGAGAAGGCTGTTCGAATAATTGTTTGCGCCTGCTCTTCGACTATCGAAATCAAGCGATCCCACAACACTTGATTACGAACATTCGCCGCTAACTCAATACGTTGTTCTGATTGGGCAACATTATCAACATGCTGTAAAACAAGATCACAGTCCGCGTTGACCCCAACTTGCCAGCTTCGCGGAACAATCGTGCTGGTATGCGCTTCTTGCACAATACCTGGGCCGTGCACAGGGCTGTTCGCTGCAAAACTGTCACGATCAAGCACAACTGCGTTTACGGATTCGGCCAGATCAGGAAAGTGTAGCTGTCGCGACTCATGTTCATTCTCACTGGTAATACTTTTGCTTTCGGTATCGGCTGACAAAGTTTGACCACGTGGCGCGGACACTGTCACCGACCATGTTAATACTTCCACCTCTGAACCTGGAATAAGCAAACCGTATTGCGTTTGATAAACATCTTCGAATGCTTCTTCAATATTGATCCCACAAGAATCATCAAATGCTGTTAACGGTAGCTCAATTTTTACTTCGTAACCTTGACCAACATAGCGTGCATACGCATGTCGCCTTATTGTCAATGTGTCATCAGGTGCACCTAATCGCACAATATTAGTCGCTTCAGTTTCCATCTCATCGAACAAACGATTGAGTTGACCGGAGTCGGCACTCTCTAAGCGCATATAACGGCTGCGTACAACTTCGTAAGCGATCGGCGCGAGTAAAAACCCAACCGTAGAACCCACACCCGCGGAGTCAGGAATAATGACCTTGTCGATTTGCAGTTTTTGCGCGAGACGAGCGGCATGTAACGGCGCTGCGCCGCCGAATGCAATCATGGTGCGGCCCGCTAACTCTTTTCCACGCTCCGCCGCATGCACCCGCGCTGCGCTCGCCATGTTTTCGTCAACGATTTCAATCAAACCTTTGGCGGATTGCAACGAATCAAATTCAAGCGCTTGCCCGATATGTTTCTGCAATGCTTTGTTTGCTTCGTCGACACTGAGTTGGATTTGTCCGTCCGCAAATGTTTGCGGATCGAGACGACCGAGCATCAAGTTCGCATCGGTGACTGTCGGTTCTGTTCCACCCAGCCCGTAACAAGCAGGTCCGGGATCGGCACCCGCACTTTGCGGCCCCACACGTATGCGATTCAAATTATCGACATCGGCAATCGAGCCGCCACCCGCACCTATTTCAACCATTTCCATCACCGGAATCTTGACCGGAATACCGCTGCCTTTGGTGAATCGATGCGCACGATCAATTTCAAATTCACGACTCAACACCGGTTCGCTATCATCGATTAAACAAATTTTCGCCGTCGTGCCGCCCATGTCGAAAGACACGACACTGGGTTCATTCAATGTTTGCGCAATATGTGCTGCAAGGATCGCTCCCCCTGCCGGACCGGACTCGACCAGTCGAATCGGAAAACTTGAAGCTGTTTCAATTGTCACCAGGCTACCGGCCGATGTCATCAACAAACAGGCGCAGGTAAAACCACGCTCTCTAAGCATTGTTTGCACATCGGTCAGATAATTTGCCACCATGGGTTGAACATACGCGTTCGCACAAGTCGTGGATTGGCGTTCGTACTCTCGAATTTCCGGACTCACCTGTGACGACAATGAAATCGATATTCCGGGTAAAGCCTTGATAATAATTTTTGCAACCATTTCTTCGTGCACCGGATTTGCATAAGCGTGCAATAATCCAATCGCTATGCTTTGTACATTGGCTTGTTCCAGGGAGGGTATGAGTGCGTCAACAGATGCGTTATCCAGCGGTGTTAAGATTTCACCACGAAAATTGATGCGTTCTTTAACCGGCAAGCGAAGATCACGTGCGACCAGCGGTGGCAAACGATCCGCATCGATATCGTATTGGGCGAACCGGTTTTCGTAGGCCATCTCCAGCGAGTCGCGGTGGCCTTGCGTTGTGATCAACGCAGTGTTCGCGCCCTTACGTTCTATCAACGCGTTGGTCGCAAGCGTTGTGCCATGAAGAATAAGATCAACATCCACCGGACTGATACGGGTATCTGCAAGCACTTTCTCTACGCCTGCAATAAACCCACTCGCAGGTCGTTCCGGTGTTGTCAGCAATTTCGTTGAAACTTGTTTGTCGCCGTGTTGTAACACAACGTCCGTGAACGTTCCACCGATGTCTACTGCAATTCTTGTACTCATTTAGAATCTATCTCAAAAAGTCTGAGCATTGCCGATACTTCGTTAAAAATGATCTCAAAATGCTCATGTATTTACATATACACTGCGCTTTTTCGATCAATTTCGCCTCGCCTCGCCTTCGCTCGTCCATTTGTGAGATAGATTCTAACTATCTTCGCGATAAGCCGTGCGATAAAGCAAACGCCGATAACCATCGTAATCATTTACCGCATGATGCATGGCCATGCGATTATCCCAGACGGCAATATCGCCCGCTGACCAACGAAATCGACAACAAAAGTCAGGCTTGGTGCAATGTTTATAGATAGCATTCAGAATTGGTGTGCTTTCGGCTTCCGTCATTCCACTCAAACGCGTTGTATAAGTCGGATTTACATTCAGCGCACGACGCCCTGTGCGTGGGTGCGTATAGACAACCGAATGACGTATTTCCTTATCGGCGGCGGGATCGCCTCGCGTCATTTGAATCGATCGTCCGGATCGTTGCTCCGGTGATGGCGCATGTTTGACGCCATAAGGCTTGCCTGTATGAACAGCGTCCCGATCTTCAATCAGCGTTTTCAGTTCCGCTGGTAAAGTTTCATAAGCAATCGCCTGATTCGCCCACACCGTGTCACCGCCAACGTTCGGCACTTCAACCGCATTCAGTACGGAACCTGACGGTGGTTGCGCGAGGAAACTGAGATCGGCATGCCAATCCCCACCAAACACGCCACCGCCACTATCGCTTGCCTCTTTCAGTACAGCGATAACGTTCGGCTCGTCGTCCATGGGTTTGATATAAGGCAATTGCATGAGTGTGCCGAACACACGAGTTAATTGTTTTTGCTGCGCAATGTCAAGAAACTGACCGCGTATGAAAATAACATACCACTTGTCCAGCGTAGACCGCAGTTTGTCGGCAAGTTCTGAAGACATCGATTGACGCAGGTTCACACCTTCGATCTCGGCACCAATAAAGCCGGTAAGCGGTTTTATCTCAAACATCTGATATGCAATTAAAGTTCCAGTCTTTGTGTAGGATCGTTACAATGACACAACAATCAAAACATTCCACCAAACCAGGCCATTCATGACAACAATAAACATTCAGTTTACTCTGTTTTCCGCTTTCTATTCACCACTGATCGCAACCATGTCTGGCGGCTTTCTAAAGGATGAAGGACTCGATTACGAATGGTCAGTTTCACCACCCGGCACGTCGGCGGTTGACGCGATTGTTGATGGATCTGCCCACGTCATTCAATCCGCACCCAGTCAGGGATTTAATTCATTGCAAAAAGGTAAAACACCGCCTGCTGTGCATTTCGCCCAAGTGAATGAAATGGATGGTTTCTTTATCACCGGACGCGAACCGGATGCCGATTTTTCGTGGAAAAAACTAGAAGGCGCTGAAGTGGTCATGTTCAAGGCAGGACAACCGAACGCCATGTTTCGTTACGCTTGCCATAAAGCGGGAATCGACTATGACAAGATCATCCCGGTTATGCCCGGTGGCGCTGCCGATATTGATAAAGCGTTTCGAAGCGGCCAGGGACAATACGTCCAACAACAAGGCCCGTTTCCGCAACAACTGGAAGCCGACGGTCTTGGTAACATCGTCGCGCGAGTAGGGCCACAGATTGGACCCTGCGCATTCTCGAGTCTTGCGGCATCGCGCGAATGGTTGCAAACCGACATGGCCAAAGCGTTTACACGTGCGTACGCTAATGCACGGCGCTATTTAAACGAAGCGTCCGCCAAAGAAATCGCTGCTGCTGAAAAACCGTTCTTCCCCGACATTGACCAAAATGCGCTGGAAAAATGCATTGCAACCTATCAACAATTAGGTTGCTGGACACCGCACATGGAGATCACTCGCGCGGCTTTTGAGGTTATTTTAGATGTCTTTCAGTACACCGGATCGATCAAGGAAAGATACGCTTACGATCTGGTCTGCGCACCACCACCCGATGTGAGTTAATATTTTTCAAACGCTTCTTAATTGATTTCATTTGTCCTTGCCGTATTCTTTTTGCTCATAACACCAGGGCCGGGTGTGTTATCGGCAGCCGGAGTCGGCGCTGCTTACGGGTATGCGCCGGGAATAAGATATATCGTTGGACTCTTTCTTGGCACTAACCTAGTTGCTTTCGCGGTCGTCACCGGTCTGGCCGCAGTGATGTTTTCCACGCCCTGGTTAAGAAATATTTTATTGTTTGCATCGGCTGTTTACTTACTCTATCTAGCCGCACGCATTGCACTCGCCGGATCGAAGATCGCTTTCATCGAGACCCAATCCGCACCCGGCATCCTGAACGGTATAGCACTGCAAACAATCAACCCAAAAGCATACGCTGTGAACACGACTCTGTTCACAGGTTTTGTGTTTTCACACACAGGTCTACTGACGGAAACTTTATTCAAGTTTGCCGTGATAAACGCAATCTGGATTCCAATCCATTTGTTGTGGTTGGCTACGGGTGTTAGCCTGAAACGTTTGGCGGTCAGCGAAAAGACACAGCGATTCATAAACTACGTCATGGCGCTGGCCATGTTATTGGTTGTAGCGCTGGCGATCGCATCACAAGCGTAAAAACAATTGGTCAAGTGATAGAATCATCAACACAGAATCAAACAACAAATCACATCTATGAACGCTAAAAATAAAACTGCCGTCGTTACCGGCGCGAGTGCCGGCATCGGCAAAGCCGTGGCGTTGATATTCCTCACGAATGGCTACAACGTCGCATTGGCCGGGCGACGCCAGGACAAACTGGACCAGGCCATCCAGGAAGCCGGTGCGAGTAATGACAAAGCAATCGGTGTTGCAACCGATGTTGGTAAGAGCGATGACGTTGAACAATTATTCACAAAAACCGTCGATGCTTTTGGCCGCATCGACATTTTATTCAACAACGCAGGCATAGGCGCACCTCCGGTCGATATCGATGAGTTAGAAGTAGACGCATGGCAAAGAGTCGTCGATACAAACCTGACAGGTTCTTTTTTGTGCGCGCGTAAAGCATTTGAAATAATGAAAAAGCAAAAACCGATGGGTGGACGCATTATTAACAACGGCTCGATATCGGCTTACACACCCCGACCCAACACTGTCCCTTACACAACGACCAAACATGCAATTTCGGGTCTGACCAAGTGTCTCGCATTGGATGGACGAAAATACGATATCGCCTGCGGCCAAATCGATATTGGCAACGCCCACACCGACATGGCCGAACGACTCGGTCAAGGCACGGCGCAGGCAAACGGCAGTATCATGGCGGAACCGTTGATGGACGTGAACCATGTCGCCACCAGTGTATTGCATATGGCCGAACTCCCACTTGATGCCAACGTGTTGTTTATGAACGTGATGGCCACCAAGATGCCTTTTGTTGGCCGCGGTTAACCAGTGCGTCTCAATGAAGAAGAACAAGCCATGTTAAATGGCGACTTCGGGTGGCCCCGACAATGGGCCATGCAACACATGTTGCAAGTGGGGGAATTCTTTGACGCCGAACAGTTTGTCGAAGTTACCCAGGTCCACATGATGGCAGATACCGAATCAATGGGAACCGCCGGTGTTGAGTTTGTTGAAAAGATGGCTGCCTGCCCTGAGCAGGAACGCACAGTACGCATTCCTATGATTACCGATCCGCGCGGCATTGATTTCGATCACTATCAAACACTGAAGCAAACCGACCACATGGCGAACCTGGAACGCCGTGCAATCGATGCGTTTGAAGCGCTGGGCATTTTAATGACCAATACCTGCATCAATTATCAAACCATCATGCCACCGGTCAGAGGAGAACATCTTGCTTATGGCGACACCGGTGTGGTGATTTATTGCAATAGCGTGCTGGGCGCACATTCTAATTTCGAAGGCGGCCCCTCTGCCCTGGCTGCCGGCCTAACGGGTCGAACGCCTTGTTATGGTTTGCATCTTAAAGATAATCGGCGCGCAACGATTCGATTCAACATTAATTACCAACCTGTAAACCTGGTCGAATGGGGAGCGCTTGGCGCGTTAGTCGGAAAACACACCGGATTATATTGGGATGTACCTGTTATCGAGGGCATTACACAAACACCCAGTTCGGATGATTTAAAACACCTGGGCGCAGCCATGGCGAGCTATGGCTCCGTGCCGTTGTATCATCTTGTCGGCGTTACGCCTGAAGCCCCTGCCCTGTCTTCGGTGTGCGACCCCGACCGTCTGCCACTGATTCAAATTAACGAATCCGACTTCAAACAGTTTTTCTCATCCTATGGTGGCAAGGGCGATAAAGTTGACGTGGTTGTGTTTTCCGCGCCGCAATTATCGCTGGTTGAAATGAGTGAACTCGCAAATCTGCTAAAAGATAAACGCGTACATCCTGACACCGCTTTGCTCGCAGTCACCTCGCCCGTTGTCGCCGCTGACGCACGCCGCCTGGGCATATCGGCCAAAATTGAAAATGCGGGTGGACTGGTACTGCAAGGCATGTGTTTTTATCAAAGCTATGCCAGGGAAATGGCCGAGGCGAATGGCTGGACGACGTTAATGAGCAACTCGGCCAAACTGGTCAATATCATCGGCGGCTATGGTTACAAACCAACACTCGCCAGCATGCAAGACTGCGTCGCATCCGCTGTCGCGGGGGAGATCATTTAATGACCACGCGAACGTTGAAATGTCATATTGGTGTCGGCCCGCAAGTCACCGGCAAAGCGTTGGTCACGGACGATAATTTTTCAGCCAGATATGATCTCGACAGAATAAAAGGTATCTTTTCACGCCCGCAACATAAATTGGCGGGACAAAGTTACGTCGACAAGATTCTTGTCGTTAATACCGCAAAAGGCGGCGTTGCCACCGCCTGGATGCTGCACGAAATGACGGCGCGCGGCATTGCGCCAAAGGCAATATTGTTTAACCGCACCAATCCCATTCTTGCCCAGGGTGGTGCATTTGCAAATATGACTTTATGTGATCGATTTGAAGACGGCGACGTTACGCAACTCATTAAAACGGACGATACTGTTACAGTCATCCCGTCTAAGGGCGAAGTGGTTGTTAGTTGTAGGAGCGAGTAGCGACCGCCAGGGATGGCGGAAGTGCTGGCACTGCAGGAGCATGCGGTAGTCTCGCGAATAAGTGTTTTCGGTGGGTAATGTATCGCGAACAAACTCACTACCTGAAAAGGTGTCGCTCTGAGTGTAGCGAATAGAAGTGGGTGCATGGTTGCACGTGTTTTGCAGACTACTGGATAAAATCCAGAAAGACATTCCTTTAAGCTCATTTTGTTCGCGCAGATTTATAAAATTTCTCCCCGGAAACGGATCAACGTCGATTAGAATACGACATCCACGCTTTGTGTTACAGCGGCTCGAAGCCTCTATTATTTAACCTGACACACTATTAATGACTGACTCTCGTTACGACATTTTATTCGCGCCGGTGCAAATCGGCCCTAAGACAGCAAAGAATCGTTTTTATCAAGTACCGCATTGCATTGGAAGCGGACATCGATGGCCACAAACAATGGCACACTTGCGTGGTATGAAAGCCGAAGGTGGTTGGGGCGTTGTGTGTACGGAAGAATGCGAAATCCATCCGAGCAGCGATATTTCCGGATTCGTGGAAATGCGATTATGGGACGACAGCGATATTCCCACACACCGATTGATGACGGATAAAGTACACGAACATGGCGCGCTGGCTGGCGTTCAGTTGGTGCATAACGGTTTTACATTGGCCAATCGGTTTTCCCGCACACCAACGCTGTCGCCATCCGGCGGTTACGGCGTCTGGATTGATCCGATTCAGTCACGGCCCATGTCAACAAGTGACATTAAGGCGTTGCGCGGTTGGTATCGCGACGCCGCAATTCGAGCAAAACAAGCTGACTACGACATTGTTTACGTGTATGCGGCGCACAATATGACAATGTTGAGTCACTTTCTCCAGTCCCGCTATAACAAACGCACTGACGAATACGGTGGCAGTCTGGAAAATCGCGTGCGTTTGTTACGCGAAGTGCTGGAAGACACCAAGGATGCAATCGGCGACAGTTGCGCGGTCGCGCTGCGCTTCGCTGTGCATGATTTTTATGACAATCATTTGCGCTTTGATGATGAAGGTCGTGAGATCGTACAGATGCTGGCCGACGTCCCGGATTTATGGGATGTTAACGTCTCCACCTGGGAACATGATTCACTTACATCCCGTTTCGGAGAATCGGGTCACCAGGAAGACTACGTTAGTTTCGTCAAACACATTACCAACAAACCTGTCGTAGGTGTCGGCCGGTTTACGTCACCCGACGCTATGGTGTCGCAAATCAAACGAGGCATTCTCGATTTTATCGGCGCGGCACGCCCATCGATCGCCGACCCTTTTCTGCCGAAAAAAATTGAACAAAACAGAATCGAAGAAATTCGCGAATGTATTGGCTGCAATATTTGCACTACGGGCGATTATTTTGCCGTTCCCATACGTTGCACCCAAAATCCGACCATGGGCGAAGAATACCGTAAAGGATGGCATCCGGAAATCATCGAAACGGCTGGCTCAAACGATAAAGTCTTAATCATTGGCGCAGGCCCAGCCGGATTGGAGTGTGCATTGGCATTATCGAAACGCGGTTATGACATCGTGCTCGCCGAAAAAGACAAGGACCTCGGTGGCCGGGTACTGCGTGAATCGAAATTACCCGGTTTGGGAGAATGGAAACGTGTTATCGATCACCGAACTTACATGTTAAGTCAAAAACCGAACGTTGAAATTTATCTGGACAGTGAACTGACCGCCTCCGACGTCCTCGACTATGGCTTTGAGAGAGTTGTTGTCGCCACTGGTGCACAATGGCGCGAAGATGGTGTTGGCCGCACTTTTTGCGACCCTGTCGTATTCGGCAAAGGAATAACGACAGTATCAGTCGAACGAATATTGAACGGCGAAAGCGTAATCGGTGACGTAGTAGTGTTTGACGATGACTACTATTACATGGCGAATGTGATCGCCGAGAAACTGGCCAAAGATGGATGCCGTGTAACTTATGCAACTTCGGCCGCAGAAGCCGCGCCGTACACAGAAGGAACGCTCGAAAGTGCTAACGTCCGTAAACGTTTACTGGACTTGGAAATCGAAATCGTATGCAGCCACACTTTGGACTCCACCGATGCGGGAACCATTAACTTGAAATGCCTGTTCACGGACAATATTCGAACGACTACCGCCGACGTTTTGATACCTGTAACATCGCGCACGCCGCGAGATATGTTGATGAACGGACTGCAGAACGAATCCGAATTGAAAGACCACAATATCAAATCGGTCGAAGTCATTGGCGATTGTCTCGCGCCGGGTATTATCGCCACTGCGGTTTATTCCGGTCATTTATATGCCCGTCAACTGGACAACCCGGTCGATCAAAGTTACGGGTTCAAGAGGGAAAACTATCAATCCAAAGTGTTGTAGCAAGGAGTTGTAAATTGGGTAGTACAAATCAAACATTACAAAAACTTATCGAGGCTTACCGGCCGGGTTTCTCTCTGCCAGCCGCTTTTTATTCTGATGCCTCTATCTATCAAACCGACATTGAAACAATCTTTTGTCGCCGATGGCTGCTGGCAGGACACGTCAGCCAGTTATCCGAAGCGGGTTCTTATTTCCTGGTCGAGTTTGGCGGCGAATCGATCATTGTCGCACGCGGTAAAGACGATGAGATTCGTGCATTCGCCAATGTTTGCCGGCACCGTGGTTCACGCGTATGTCTCGAACACAGTGGCAAAGTTCGTGCGTTTGTCTGTCCTTATCACGCATGGACTTACGAACTGGACGGCAGTTTACGATCCCGCCGCGAGATGTCTGCCGATTTCAAACAAGAAAACTATGGACTTAAGTCGGTTCGGGTGGGTCTTTTCCATGGCCTCGTTTTTATCAATCTCAACCCTGATGCACCGGATCTCGACAAAGGTATGAGTTCAATACATTCCAGTTTTGATATTTACAGGCTGGATAAGACCAAAGTCGCTTGTCAAAAGACATTCGAAGTTGATGCAAACTGGAAACTCACCATCGAAAATTTCATGGAGTGTTACCATTGTGCGCCCGCTCATCCAGAATACTCTTGCAGTCACGCTCTAAAGTCACCCAAAGACTATGCGGCAATGCGCCCTGCCATGATCGAACGAGCTGCACAACTCGGTTATCAAACAGAACTCATTAACAACCCCAACTGGGAGCAACCCGATGAAGTTGAGTATTTTTACAATCGCAGTGCAATGTATGAACCCTACGTAACCGGCAGCGAATCGGGCAAAGCTGTGGCGCCCCTGTTAGGTGACATCAAGGACTATGGTGGCGGAGCAGCAGATATTCAGTTTGGACCGGTCAACTTTGGCATTCTGTATCCTGATCACGCGGTGTTGTATCGCTTTTTGCCAACCGCAGTGCAAAAAACCAATATGGACATTATCTGGCTGGTTAACCAGGATGCAAAAGAAGGCACCGACTATAATCTCGACGAATTGACCTGGTTGTGGACGGTAACGACCGAAGCGGACAAAAAAATAATCCTGAATAATCAGAAAGGCCTGAACTCACGTTACTACGAGCCAGGCCCATTGGCAAACTCGGAAGACTATGTCACGGGCTTCATCGAGTGGTACCTGGAACAAATCAAAAGATAACACCGCGAAACGCAAAAGCAATATGGATTCTCAACGAGGTTTCGACATGCTAAGCAGACTTTGCTATTGCAAAACACACGGACTGAAAAAGTGTTTGTATTTCACAATTGCCTTAGTTTACTGTCTCTCGGCCCACGCCGTTGAAACAATATCACCCGATGAGGCCTTGTTGTGGGACGCACTACGCTCCGGCAAACACATCGGCTTATTACGTCACGCGCTGGCACCGGGAACCGGCGATCCGGGACACTTCAAGCTACGCGAGTGCGCCACGCAAAGAAACCTTTCGGCTGAAGGGCGTGCTCAAGCCACACGAATTGGTAATCGCATGCGTGAGAACGGTATTAAAAGCGCACGGGTTTACTCCAGCCAATGGTGCCGTTGTCTGGACACCGCTGAATTGCTGTCATTCGGTGATGTAACCGAGTTGCCCGCTCTCAATTCTTTTTACCAACGTGACGAACGGCATGTTCCACAAACCAATGCACTAAAAGAATGGCTTGCTGGGCAAACACTGGACAAGCCACATATACTCGTTACACATCGAGTTAACATTACCGCTTTAACCAAAGAGTATCCTGCATCCGGGGAATTAGTGGTGGTAAAACGATCCGAAGACGGCACTTTCTCCGTGGCCGGCACGATAGAAACAAACTAACTGTATACAATCGGTAAAAACAAATTAAATAGAACGCTTTAGTGGAAAAAGTAACCGTTGTTGGCGCCGGTATTGTCGGGATATTTTCGGCCTTGTCACTGTTGGAAAAAGGCATCCAGGTTGAAATTATCGACGCTGACCCACCTGCATCCGGAGCGAGCCGTGGCAATGCCGGTGTCATCGCGCGCTGGAGTTGCGTACCACAATCCCTGCCGGGTCTGTGGCGATATATTCCAGGTTGGCTGCTGCATCCTGATGGGCCGGTAACCATTCGCTGGCGTTATCTTGCACGGTTCACACCCTGGGCTTTGAAATTCCTGCGAGCAAACGATAAAGATTCATTACCCGATACAGCGGACGCCATGCTCGCGCTCGTACGGCCTAACGTTGAATTGTATCACTATCATCTTAAAGACACCGGACAGGAAAATCTGGTTGTCGACTCCAATTATATTCACGTTTATCGTAATCCCGATGATTGCAATCCAAACCGCATCGAGTGGCGTTTACGCGCCAAACGCGGCGTGCCGTTTAAAGCTGTTAAAGGCGAGGCGTTGTATGAAATGGAGCCTGCGCTTTCGCGCAACATTAAGGCAGCCATGGTCATAAACGATCAGGCACGGGCGATGGATCCGGGCGCAGTCGGTAAAGCACTGGCGGAGAAAGCGCAAAAGCTGGGCGCTCACTTCCAGCAGAAGAAAGTACATGCACTAAAACCTAGTAACGATAACACCTGGACACTGGAAACCGATCAAGGATCGTCAACTTGTTCGAACGTGCTCCTGGCCGCCGGTGCCTGGTCGGCACGTTTGCTCAAACCGCTCGGGGTTAAAGTGCCTTTAGAAGCGGAACGTGGTTATCACCTGGTGTTTCGCAACCCGGGTATCACCTTGAATAATTCAATCATGGATACTGACAATAAAACAGTGTCGAGTTCCATGTCGGCCGGTGTGCGTTGCGCGGGCACAGCGGAGTTTGCCGGTCTCAACACGGCACCCGACTATCAACGCGCGCGAATGTTAAAGAAATTGAACAAAAACTTGTTTCCGCAACTCAATGTCGACGACACCGAAGAATGGATGGGCAGCCGGCCGTCATTTCCGGATAGCCTGCCGGTAATTGGCAAAACACCGGGACATAAAAATTTGTATGTTGCATTCGGTCACTGTCATTTTGGTTTCAGCATGGCACCCAGTACCGGCCGGGTGATCGCCGAAATCATTAACGGCGAAACACCGAACATTGACATAACGCCCTACCGCATCGATCGATTTACGCAATAAAAGACTCCAGGTTAACTCCCCTGCCCGCCCCAGATATCCCCTATGGTAAATCCATCTGGAAATGGGTCATCGGGATCGACAACGTACTGGGCCATGCCGGTAATCCAGGCCTGTCCCTTGATGGTAGGTACGACGGCATCGTAGTTGCCAACTTTGGTTTGTTTGATAAGCCGTCCGGTAAAAACAGTTCCCAGTATGCCTTCGTGGTGGAAGTCTTGATTAAGATCAAGTTTGCCTTTGGCGTATAGCGCGGCCATTTTCGCGCAGGTTCCCGTACCGCATGGCGAACGATCAATAACACCCGTCCAGGTCTCGGGTCGTTGCCAATCCAGTTTGCCGCTGGAAACTACGACAGCATTCTTCGCACTCGCCCCTGAACTTGACGGCGGCCCTGACATGACGCAAATAGTCGGCCCAGTTATGTCGGGATTTTCAGGATGTACGACGGGATATTGTTCCTGGGTCGCGGCTTTTATCATTTCACCTACGCGTACAATCTCTCCGCCGTTATCCGGTGTCAGTCCGATGTCGAGTTTTTCTGTATCGGCGATAACATAAAACATACCGCCCCACGCGATATCCACGATCACTGACCCAAGATTCGGCACGTCGACAGTCACATCGAGATGTACGGCAAAGGCCGGAACGTTTTCAAATGTCACGCCTTTGACCTTGCCGTCTTTTACGTCAGCGGTAATAGCGATCAATCCGGCGGGTGACTCGAGCACCAGTTTAGTCACCGGTTCTTGCGATGCAACCATGCCGGTTTCGATCAACGCCGTTACCACACAGATAGTATTGGTACCGGACATGGGCGGGTATTCGACCTGTTCCATAATGACATAACCCGCTACCGCATCCGGGTGAGTTGCGGGTAAGATTATATTGCAATTTGCCGCGGGATAACCGCGCGGTTCACGCAACATGCGTTTGCGTAAATCATCTGCGTGCGTTTCGAGATATTGCATTTTATCGAACATACTTTTACCCGGAACATCCAGCACACCACCAACAATCACCCGGCCCGGTTCACCGCAGGCGTGTAGATCAATCGCATTGATCATCCGAGAAATTTTCATATCATTCTTTTCTCAATGTTGTAGTGGTCTTCACCACCAAACGGCGTTGACCGGTTATTGTGCCATGATCCATCAAACCCTGATATGCTAAGCTGGTTTTAAATTGATTTGGAGGATAAAAAAATGAGCACCCTGACACTACATGGTTTTCCGATCAGCACGTATGTTCGCACTTGCCGTATGGCAGCGGACGAGAAAGGCGTGGCTTATGAACTTGACCCCGCCGAGCCACAAACACCGGAACAACTTGCGCAACACCCCTGGGGTAAAGTGCCAGCCATGACCCACGGAGACGTTAAGCTTTACGAAACAACTGCTATTGCCGAATATATTGATGACGCATTCGACGGTCCTGCACTGCAGCCCGCTGATGTAGCCACGCGCGCGAAAATGCATCAACATATTTCGGTGATCAACTGCTACCTCTATCCGCCGTCGATTGTAAGCATTGTTATACAACGCCTGGTCGTACCCCAACAGGGTGGAAGCGCGGACGAGGATATGATCAAAGCCGCCATCCCAAAAGCTGAAAAAGCGCTGGGCGTGGTTAATGATGCTTTAGATGATTCAGAGTACCTGGTTGGCGACTCGATGACGTTGGCCGATTTATTCTTGTTACCGATAACCCACTATCTTTCCGTCACAGCTCCTGAAGGGCAGGATTTGTTATCGAAGACCCCAAACATCAATCGATGGCAGGAACAAATGCTGCAACGCGAAAGCGCCAAGATCGCTTTAGCTTAGCAGGAACTCATTACTCGTGTTCGTTCCCGACGCGGTAGCATCATCGCAAAAAGATGGGCCGTTTACCGGCCCATTAACATTCATGAGTGCGTCTTTCTGCACCGCAACCGTGACAATTGAAATACTTTCTTTGTTGCGTAATTTACTGTCAATAAAACAAAAATTGTAGCCCTTTAAACGGACACCAATGCCGAGCCGCTCGCGTGATATTTTTCATGCCGATTTTCAAGTCAGGCCGTATTGGTGGGAAGCTTATGAACCGGCGGGTTACACATTAACCGATGTGCCAAAAGAAATTCCCGTCGCTATTCTGGGCGGGGGGTACGCGGGGCTCGCAGCCGCATTGGCGCTGCACAAAGCCGGTATTGAGTCCTGCATTCTGGAGTCAAACGAACCCGGGTATGGCGCTTCGACCCGCTCGGGTGGAATCGTTGCGGGTTACGGTGGTATCAAAACACCACTGGTTAACGCACAATATTCATCGGAGCGTTTCTCCGCCATTCTCGCCGCTACAATTGACGGGTTCAATCTGATCGAGCACTTGATAACCGATGAAAACATAAACTGCGAATGGCGTCGAACCGGTTTATTCAAGGCTGCTAATACCAAATCGCTGTACCGGACGCTGACTAATAAAACCGGATTTTTGCAACAGATTGGTGGCATGCGCGCCACGCTCGTTCCTTCTGACAAGCAAGGAGAGCAAATTGGTAGCGACTACTATCACGGCGGTATGTTGACCGGACAGGCGGCGCATCTGCATCCGGCGTTATATTACAAAGGCATGCTCAACGCGTGCAAGAAACGTAATATTGCCATTTGTGCGCACGCGGAAGTCACACAGCTAAAAGAGGATAGCCAGAGCTGGATAGTCAAAACCAAGCGGGGTGATATTGTCGCTGATAAAGTTGTCGTCGCGACGAACGGTTACACTGGCGGCGTGACTCCAGTGTTTAAACGCCGGTTGGTGCCTCTGGCGCCTTACATTATCGCGACTGAACCCTTGTCGGATGATATGGCGCAAAATCTCAGCCCAAAGAACCGGAGTGTTGTTGAGTCATCGCGCATCGCGGCTTTTTATCGGTTAACAGGCAAAAAAGGAAACCAACGCATGATATTTGGCAGCCGGGTTAAATGGCGAGACATTGAACCGGACCAGATGGCGCCTTACTTATACGACATCATGCTGGAACGTTATCCGCAGCTCAAAGGCACGAAAATCACACACGCATGGTCAGGCAATGTCGCCCTGACCCTGGACGAACAACTTCACGCTGGAAAATTGGATAATCTTTATTACGCGCTCGGCTGCAATGGTTCAGGCGTAGCCAACATGACTTATCTTGGTATGCAAGTCGCCCGAAAGATTGCCGGTGTAGAAAATTATTCCTGTCCCTTCGATACCGGTGATTTTCCTGACAACCGATTCTACAACGGCAATCAACGCTGGTTCGTCCCGTTAATCGGCGGCTACTTTCAATTTAGAGACTGGCTGGATAGAAAACTGGATCACGCCCTATAGCGAACAACCATGTTCAAAATTTACTATTATCCTCCAAAGTTTTTACATCACGACCCAAACATTCATTGAGTTGACTATCGTAGCGGCTGGTGGCGCCCACGTTTTCGGTTCGCACAAAAGGTTGCCAGCGCGATGGGTTTGCAGGTTCCGGTGTATCGCCCATCACAGTGACTCTTTGGATAACACGTTGTTCGTTAAAATCGCTTAAAACGAAATGTTGGGTACAACGATTGTCCCACATGGCAATGGTTCCTTCCTGCCAACGATAACGTACGGTAAAGCGCGGACTGGCAATCCAGTTGACAAGATAATCCAGCAGCATTCGGCTTTCCTGATGACTCAACTCAACGATACGACGGGTGAAGTGTTCGTTGACAAACAAGGCCTTGCGTTGGGCATCGGGATGCACCCGCACCACCGGATGTATCGCCATGATTTCCGGTTTTCCATGAGGCGTGGCATCGTGCAAGGCGCTTAAGCCATCGCATAAATCTCTCAACGGTGGCGATAAAGCCTCGTAAGCGGCGTAGGCACTTGTCCATAACGTGTCGCCACCCACGCTGGGACATTTGACCATGTTCAGAATCGAGAACAATGCCGGATGCTGTTGAAAGGTAATGTCACTATGCCATTCATCAGCCAGCCCGCCATGACTCGCTGCCAATTCAAACACCTCATCATGCTGGGTAAACGGGTTATTCAAATTGGGATGCGATTCCAATTCACCAAAGTGACGACCAAATGCGACATGCGCATTGATATCCAGATGTTGATCGGGAAAGAACAAAACAAGTTGATCAAGCAGTAACGATTTAATAGTCGTTACATCGTCCGGCGTAACATTCGCTAACGACAGGCCGCGCACTTCCGCACCTAATTCCCCTGCCAAACGCGTAACTGACAATTTATTATTCACATCGATTTCCCGACATTATCGTCAAAGCAACTTTTATAACCCAACTTGTTATCAAACATTACCGGCATCATCGCTTGCATACAAGTGTCATCACTCGTTGTCATTAGATTTAAATTTCATATAATCCCGTCTATGCCAAAGGTCCTCTCCCAAAAACAAATCGAGCAATACCATGAACAGGGGTTTATTTCACCCGTGGACGTAATGCCGGAAGACGAAGCGCTATCTTACAAAGAAAAACTCGAGCGAACCGAGCGCAATTACCCTGAAGAAATCAACGCGAAAAATCGCAACAACGCACACCTGTCTTTCGCGTTTCTGGATGAACTCGTGCATCATCCCGTTGTTGTCGATGCGGTCGAGGATTTGATCGGTTCCGACATTTCTTTATGGGGTACAGTTCTGTTTATCAAAGATCCCGAAACCTCAGGGTACGTGAGCTGGCATCAGGACGCGACGTATATGGGATTTAATTTGAACGATTTTGTTACGCCCTGGATCGCCCTCACCCACAGCAACCGCGAGAACGGCTGCATGAGCATGATTCCGGGCAGTCATAAGAATCATATTCGCAAACATGACGATACGTTCGACGATGACAATATTCTTACCCGCGGCCAGGTCGTATCCGATATCGACACTTCCAACGCGGTTGACCTGATTCTGCGTCCGGGACAAATGTCTTTACATCACGGCGAGATTGTTCACGGGTCACAGCCAAATCGTAGCAAACAACGACGTATCGGATTCGCTTTACAGTCTTATATGCCACCGCATGTTCATCAGGTTATTGGCAAAAATCAATGGCTGCAAATTCGAGGCCAGAACCGGCGCGAGAATAGCGTGCAATTGACGCGCCCGCGTTTTGACATGGACCCGCAAGGCGTGGCCACACGAAAGCTTGTCAACGAGAATTTCGCTGATATTCTTTATCACGGCGCAAAACAACGACGCGCGTATTAGTACTCAAGCATTCAGAAATCGTTTGATTTGTGCAGCCACGTGATGCCGCGCCTGCCTGGCGCTGGGATTAAAACGGCAATCTTGTTCTGTAAATGAATTCAACACTGTGTTTCGTCACGGTGTGGAAGTGGATGTCATTGCTTCAGCCCCAAATACAGTATAGTTTTGACCTGCCGACGTTGCGACCATAACAACAACATCCGGCGCTGCGTTCTTTCGTTCCGGTTTTAGATCATCGAATGTTCACCATAAGCAAGGAATTACTACATTGACCCGCGTTCTTTACGGAAACATCAGACGCGCCATCGCGGGCTTGTTGATTCTGTCAATGGTTTTATTAACCGTTGCAAGTCAACTGCTGGGTTTAATATTTCCAAACAATTTCTTGTGGCTTGCCGGGTTGGTTAGTTGGGTGGCCGCCCTGTTGTTGATTCATGACATTTCACGCCCACAGCAAATTCAGGTTGGTCTATTAGTCGTGGTCGGCGTGTTGCTGATGATGTTTTCAACTACGAAAGGCGTGCCGATCAATTTTTCCGGAGCAGTTACTGGCAACACAGGTTTATTAACCATGATTACCGCGGTCGGATTCTTGCGCCTGGTAGCTATTCCAAAATCGTCTGAAAAATCCGAACTGCCCGTTGGGAGAAACGCGTACTTGAAAACATTGCTTGGCACGAGTTTGTTTGGTTCGGTTATCAATATCTCCGCCCCCATACTCATAGCGGATCGAATACATCGCCACCGACCATTACAACGACTTACGGCTCAATCAATCACCCGCGTTTTTTCCGCCTGCGCCGCGTGGTCACCATTCTTTGCCGGCATGGCGGTCGTCCTGACTTATGTCGGCGATGCTCAGATTTTGTGGATCATCACCGCCGGCCTGCCTTTCGCGATTATCGGGCTGTTAGTCGTCTATTTCGAAGCAATAATCTGTTACTCAAAGGAAGTAAATGAATTTCTTGGTTATCCCATGCAAATAGCGAATTTGTGGATTCCGGCATTACTCGCCGTCAGCGTTGTCCTGGGAACCTGGTTGTTGCCCGATCTATCTATCCTGGTCGTTATTGCTTTAAGCGCTTTATTGCTTACCAGCTTCACCCTGTTTATACGTGTGGGGTTTTCTTCCGCCAGCAAGCAACTGTACGCTCATGTCGTAAACGCATTACCGCATACGGTTAATGAACTGGTTTTATTCCTGGCAGCAGGAGTGCTTGCAACCGGAATCTCGGCAATCGTGCAAAGCGGTATGCTGGCGCCACCTATTACACAATTTCACTCAGGCACGGCAATTCAGCTACTCGGCATTATTATTTTAATCGCCGCTATGGGCGTGCATCCGGTCATTTTAATTTCCAGTATCACGCCGCTATTGTTGTCGTTAGATCCGAATCCTAATTTATTAGCGTTGACTTATTTATTTGCCTGGAGCCTTGGCACCTGTGGCAGTCCACTGTCCGGCACCCATCTGGTATTCCAGGGGCGTTATGGCATTCCCAGTGGGAAAGCGGCAATCTGGAACTGGCCTTATGTCGCGGTCATGTATTTACTGAGTTCCGCATTGTTATACTTTATCGGCAACGCATTCGCGTAAAGATCAATAATTATTGATCAGAAACATTGCTCGACAAGAAGCATTCGTTTTTTCTGGATGCTTCCAATCTTGCAATACAGGATTATGAATCCAAATACTTGCGCATTGCAGATATAGCAACTGAACGCGCCTTGGAACCCCAGTCTATGTAGTCGGGCTTTGGCCAACACCATGTCATCCAATCCAACATTACGAATAGACGCATGAGAATGCATCGTTCTAGATAACAGTCCCAATACGGAGACAATGCACGTACGGACTGGTATCCATGAACAAATGCTGCATAAAGTGCGTCATACCCGGAGAAACCTGGTGGATAGCCCGCTAGCGGATATTTGAGATAAACGAGAATCGCTGCCATGTCATAGACATAGTGACCCCAGCCACAATCGGAAAGATCGATTGCACCGACACGACCACGATGAAATAAAAAGTTTTCCACATGCAGATCACCGTGAATAAGTCCATAGTCACGCGACTTCTTTTCCTGACCTTTTGATTCCGCGAGAAGTCGTTTTGCTGCAGCCGCCAAAACAACGCGCTCATCGTCACTAAACCATTCTGGACGTTGGAAAATACCCTCTCGCCAATCATTTAGTTCTGGTAGATAGGCGAGCCTGTTCTGTGGAAGTTCGACTCTTTGCGTATAACGTTCCGAATAATTGTGTAACTGCCCTGTGAATTCACCGACCCGCCTTAAGTGTGTGGTGGTCAAACCTTTATAGAAAAATCGACCTGGAACCCAGCTCAACAGCACGAAACAATTGGCATTGTGCAGTGTTTCAGGCATCGGCTGAACCAGCGACCCATCTTTTGCGACCAACGGTTCCGGGGTTAACAAATCTGTATCCCGTGCAATACTTTTCAACCATTGCATTTCGTGCCCAACTCCTTCAACACCACCAAACTCCGTTGGGTAAAAGCGCAAGCTAACCTGCTTGAATTGAGAATCTTTCGACTTAGAACGAAACACTATGCAACCTAAATCCGCCACGAACTTAATGCTCTCAAGATGCACGTCGTACTTTGACACCATCTCAAGCGCTATCTTTCGAAAATCGGATAATTTTCTTTGACGTGTTGGTTCCACGGAATTACTTTTGCATGTACGCGTCGACTAAGACTCTGGTGGTGCGCCGCCTTCGTCCGTTCGGCGCTGGACAAAATCCTGTAATTCGTCGAAAACACCGGCATCCATCGCCGGTGCTTCAAACTCTTGCAATATCTTTTTCCAGATACCGTTTGCGCGCTGGGTTGCAGTTTGACTACCGCGCTCGGTCCAGGTGCCGAAATTACTCCAGTCGGACACCAACGGTTCGTAAAACGCGGTTTGATAGCGGGACATGGTGTGGTCGCAGCCAAAGAAATGCCCACCGGGTTCGACGCTGGCTATCGCTTCGAATGCGAGTTCCGGCTCTTGCGTATTCAGCGGGTGGAATATTTCCGCGAAGGTTTGCAGCATTTCGACATCGAGAATGTATTTTTCCATCGAGGCGGTCAGCCCGCCTTCCAGCCAACCCGCCGCATGAATCAACATATTACACCCGCCTAAAACACTACCCCAGGCCGACATCATGAATTCGTAAACGGATTGTTCATCCGGTGCGTTGGAAGCCGTTGCCGCCGAACCACGCCACGGTAAATTGATATGTCGAGCAAGTTGCCCCGCGCCAAAAGCGGCCTGCACAAACTCCGGCGTGCCGAATGCGGGCGCACCGGATTTCATATCGACATTGGAAGTAAACGATCCATATACCACGGGTGCACCGGGTCTGACTATTTGCGCCAGCGTAACACCGGCCATTGCCTCCGCATGTTGTAACACCAAAGCACCGGGCATGGTCACTGGCGCCATGGCGCCAGCAAGTGTGAATGGTGTGATCACGGACACCTGCCCGGCGCGCGCGAAATCGATAATGCCCTGACACATGGGAGTATCGAGTTGGCGCGGCGAGTTAGTGTTTATCACCGTATAACACCAGGCTTTTCCCTGGAACTCTTCCTCACTTAGTCCGCGCGCAATACGCACCATGTCGAATCCGTCACGCACCTGCGGTGCTCCACGCGAGAAAATAAATATTGGTTTTTGACTCAACGTCAGTTGACTTTCAATAGTATGCAAATGACGGGTATGCAGTGGAATATCCTGTGGCTCGACATTAGGCGATTGAATGTGCATAACATCGAAATGTTCCGACAGCTTGATAATGTTACGACTGTCTTCCAACGTGCCATTGCGTTTGCCGTGATCGAGGTCAGAGATATGCGGTGGACCACCGACGCTGACGAAGTTTATGTTATCGCCACCGAGTGCCGTGCTTTTCTCGGGCGTAGCACCATGCAGTACAAACTCACTGGGCGCAGTGGATAACGCCTGCTCGACCAGCGACCGGTCAATGTTTACCATCAATGTATCGTCATCGACCGAGGCACCGGCTTGCTTAAATAGAGTGCGTGCTTCGTCGTTTAATACACGTATACCGAGTTCTTGCAAAACCCGTAATGCGGTTTGATGAGCGGCTTCAAGCCGGTCATCGGAAAACGACTTTTGTAATGCCAACGGATTCTTAAGTGCACGATAGCTGACATCGCGTTTGGCGGAATCAGCCGATCTTCCAGAAGTCGAACGACGTTTATTACGACGAGTCATGGGAGTTTGTCTCCGTATTTTTCGATTATTCGTTTTTTAAAGCGTTTGGTTTCACTTGATTTCAAACGTTGGCCCGTGAATGCCTCGTAATACGCATCAGTATAGTCCAGACGCGTACGCAACGGTTCTTTGACATCCAAAGCGTAGAAGCCAATCTGAGCAAAGTAAATCACGCGGGCGCGTATCAATGCTTGTGGCATCGAGTAGTCGAACCGCGAATAAAAGTCCGTTAACGCTTGTATACACGCGTTATCTTCCTCGTCCACGGCTTTACGAATAGACGCTGAACGACGCGCCCACTCGCGAATAGCAAGATCAAGTCGGGGATCAAACGATTCGACATCGAGGCAGGTTTCGAAGAAGTTGAGAATACCTTCGCTCAGTGACGCCGCATGGTCAATTGCGCCAACAATCGCGCGCGTGTTTTTCTCACGCCAAAAAGCAACTAAGGCGTCGATCAAATCGTTACGATTGGCGAAATGCCAGTAAAAACTTCCGCGAGTAACGCCGAGATCATCAGCCAACCGGGTGATGCGTACGGCGTCGATGCCTTCTGTCACGAAAACTTCCAACGCAGTGAGTAACCAATCGAATCGCTGCAGTTGGTTGCGTTGCACCGGCGCAGCTCCGCGATTCGCGACGGATTTGAGCAGTATAAGATCAGTCATATTGAATCCATACAGTTATGTATGTTTTAATATACACTATTGTACTCTTTCTACAATAGAGAATATGGCATGACGGTTTTGCAACAGGACAAATCCGCAAGGGCAGCGCTTCGAGTCAAACGATATTGCGATCTCGAGTTTAAGCCACGTTTTGAATATGGGCATATGGCGCAGATAGCGGAAATCTGTAGCTGGAAGGATGGTACTGAGCTGGGCACCGGGTTTGCCCGTTTCGAGAATGCGTATATCCCCTGGACTATTCAATACGACGAAATGCTGACGGTTTTGGAAGGCGTCCTACGTGTACACGCTGGCGGGGAGATTCACGAGTTACAATTCCATGACAGCATCTGGCTGCCGACCGGCACCGAGCTGGTGTACGAGTCAGATAAGGCTCTCGTGGCGTACGCCATTCACCCGTCTAACTGGAATGCGTAAGCAACGACCATGGTGACACGCACTATTTCGCATCTCCCGGTTGACGACGATGGCAATGGTTGGAGTCATATTCTTACACCCCGGCAAACTCGCCCACCGCTGGCTGGCGAACACAAAGCGGATTGGGTCGTACTCGGCGCCGGTTTTGCGGGATTAGCGGCCGCACGCCGGTTAGCTGAAAACCGCCCTGATGACCATATCATTTTGCTGGAAGCCAATGAAATCGGTGAAGGCGCATCGGGACGTAACTCAGGGTTCGCTATCGATCTACCGCACAACGTAGGAAGTTCGATGGATGAACTGGAAGGTTCGCATCGCTACATGGCACTTGCGCGTGCAGCTGTCGCATACCACGAAACGCAAATCAGCCGTTACAACATTCAATGCGATTGGAGTCAACCAGGTAAATACCACGCCGCAGTAACCCAACAAGGTGTCGATGGTGTTCTGAAACCTTTCGCCAGCGAACTGGAAGCCCTGGGGGAACCCTTTCAGTGGATTGAAAAAACAGATCTCGATCAGCGATTAGGCACTGGTCATTTTACGGCAGCGGTGTATACACCCGGTTGCCGTTTGTTTAATCCAGCGGCGCTGACGCGCGGCCTGGCCGACAACCTGCCGGATAACGTCACCCTGCATGAACACTCACCGGTTGTTCAATTAGAGCATGAAAACAAGGTCGTATTATCCACCAGGAACGGTAAAGTTACTGCCAACAAAATGATACTGTGCGTCAACGGATTCGCAGATCGATTTGGATTTTTCCCGCGCAAGCTAATTACTTTTGCGGCCAACGCCAGCTTAAGCCGGCGTCTAACGAAAGAAGAGCGAACAACACTTGGATGCGAAGATAACTGGGGGCTGACGCCCGCTAACGCTTTTGCCGGCATCACCATGCGATTCACACAAGATCATCGACTATTGATTCGACAGAATATTTATTTCAATCCTCAAATGCGTGAATCAAACACCTACCGTTCGAATATTAAACGTTCCCACAAAAAACTATTTGATCAACGTTTCCCTGCACTTTCCAATGTTGATATGGAATACACCTGGACAGGATATCTGTGCTTGTCACAAAACGGTGCGCCGGGGTTCGGGCAAATCGCGCCCAATATTTACACCTCGGTTTGCCAAAATGCGGTTGGTGCCACCAAAGGCACAATCGGCGGAATGCTTGCGGCCGATATGGCGTGCAATTTAGACAACGAGCTGATTGGCTATATGCAGAGTTTGGGCACACCAAATACGGTACCGCCACGGCCGTTTCTGGATATTGGTGTGAAGACAAAGTTCGCCTGGGAGTTGTGGAAAGCAAGAGGAGAAGCGTGACAGCTAAATCGATAAACATTACCATGTCGACACAGTCACCGATGCAATAACAGTTGCAAAACTATCCCGTCGCCCCTTAGTGCCCGCTATTAAAAACACAAAACAACGGCGTAGCGGTGGCCGGGCCGTAAGGATGTCTCACCGTCGGCCGTCAAATGCAGCCAACGTTGCACCGGCCTACATTACCCGCAAGATTCCAGCTTACGAATTACTCGATGAAGAAGGCCTAGTAAAGCTTGAAGATCACGCGGACTGGATTCTTGCTGAAATCGGGTTGGAGATTCGTGGTGACCCTGTCGCATTGCAATTATTCAAAGATGCCGGCGCGAGCGTAGACAGCGAACGCGTTCGCTTTGATCATGGGCATGTACGCGCCCTGTGCGAGACCGCACCTAAAACTTTCACCATGTTTGCGCGTAACCCGGATCGCAATATCGAATTTGGCGGTAACCACCTCATTCTTGGCCCCGCTTACGGCTCGCCTTTTGTAACCGACCTAAAGAATGGTCGCCGCTACGGCACGATCAAGGATTTCGAGAACTTTATCAAACTCACTTACATCACACCGTGGTTGCATCATCAAAGCGGCACCGTGTGTGAGCCGGTCGATGTCGCTGTCAACAAACGGCATCTGGATATGACCTACGCCCATCTGCGTTATTCAGACAAACCCTTCATGGGTTCCGTTACTGCGCCCGAACGAGCTGAAGATTCGCTCACCATGGCACAAATTGTTTTTGGTGAAGAATTCATGCAAGACCACCTGGTGATTCAAGGCAATATCAATGTGAACTCGCCGCTGGTTTACGATGATACCATGACCGGCGCACTACGCACCTATGCCGCCGCGAACCAAGGCAATGTGATATCACCGTTTATTTTGGGTGGCGCAATGAGTCCGGTTACACAAGCGGCGTTGATCGCCCAAGCGCACGCCGAAGCGATGGTGGGCATCGCACTCACGCAATTAGTCCGAAAAGGCGCACCCGTTGTTTATGGCAGCTTTCTCACGACTATGGATTTAAAATCCGGCGCACCGACATTTGGTACTCCAGAATCATCACTCGCCTGTTTCGCCATCTCGCAGCTATGCCGGCGCCTCGGCCTGCCCTTTCGCTGCGGCGGACATTTAACCGCATCAAAAGTTGCCGATGCACAAGCGATGCAGGAATCCGCCGATACCATGAACCCGGCCATCATGGCCGGTGCAAATTTTATTTTTCAAGCGGCCGGCTGGCTCGAAGGCGGACTTACCATTGGTTACGAAAAATTCGTCATGGATGCGGATCGCTGCGGCATGATTCATCGCATGACACAAGGGTTAAACCTCGATAACAATGAACTTGCCGCCGACGCATATCTTGAGGCAGGCATCGGTAATAATTTTCTCGGTGTCGCGCATACCATGAAAAACTTTGAAACCGCTAATCATTGCTCAGAACTCACCGATACCAACTCGTTTGAGCAATGGACAGAAAACGGCAGCAAGGACATGCAACAACGCGCCTGTGAGAAATGGACAACTATGCTGAATGAGTACCTCGCGCCGCCCATTGATACCAACATCGACGATGCGCTGAAAGAGTTCATTTCTAAGCGCAAGGCTTCCACGCCCGACGCATGGTATTAGGCTTTTGCCATTAGCAGCTGTCTTGGATCGGCCATGAGCAACACAATATCACTCCCTGTCGTGCCGGTGTTTTTACAAAACGAGTTAAAATCGCTCCGACACAAACGTCTGATCGCTCATTGGCGGCCTTACATAACCGGCAGCGGTTTTGCGCGCCGGCAATTTTACCGCCTTTGGCGTCAAATCTTCATAGTCAAATTGATTCAGGAGATGTGAAATACAGTTAAGCCGTGCTCTCTTTTTGACATCCGCATTGACGACATACCAAGGCGCTTGTTTGATATCGGTGTGCGAAAACATCACGTCCTTGGCTTTGGAATACTCTACCCAGCGATTGCGCGATTCGATATCCATCGGACTGAGCTTCCAGTGTTTGGTAACATCATCAACTCTGGCTTGAAATCTCCGCTCCTGTTCTCTGTCATTTACTGAGAACCAGTATTTGATCAATTTAATTCCCGAACGAATGAGCATACGCTCGAATTCGGGACAACTTCGCATAAATTCACGGTATTCATCTTCTGTACAAAAATTCATTACGTGCTCAACGCCACCGCGGTTATACCAACTACGGTCAAGTAACACCATTTCCCCGGCGGCCGGCAGGTGCTCGACATAGCGTTGGAAATACCACTGGGTCTTCTCACGTTCAGTCGGAGCGGGTAATGCCACGACCCGGCAGACGCGCGGATTCAGCCTTTCGGTGATGCGTTTTATCGTGCCACCCTTACCCGCAGCATCACGTCCTTCAAAAATTACTACAACTTTCAGACCCTTGTGTTGAATCCAGGCCTGTAGTTTTACCAGCTCAATCTGTAGATTTTCCAATTCGCGCTCATAGACCTTATTCTTGATCTTTTTCGGTTTTTTTTCTTTGGTTTTCGCTGAAATCTTAGGCGCACTTGCTTTGGTAATCGACATTTTCTTTGCTGTAACTTTGGCATTGGATTTCTTTTTAGTAGTTTTTGCTACTCTGGAAGTACTCGTTTTCTTTTTAGCTGCCATGTTGTTCTCCTTAGTTTTATTGGTGACATTAGTCTGCCAGTTTCTTTAGTACATTTTGAGCTTTGTTAATTTGCGCCCGCACAACTTTAAGTTTTAACTTTAATTGCTTTTGCGTCTTTTTGGATTTCTCATTATCAAATGCTTTTTTTAGATCCTTTTCTTTGGCTTTGAGTCCGTCCAACACTTTTTTGATTTTTTTTCCTTTGATTTTTTTGCCTTTGCGTTCCTTGCTAACCAGCTTTTTAACCGATTTCTTCAGTTCAGTGAGTCTCATTTTTGTCCTCGATTTATGTCGATCAAGCGCGATAAATCCATCACGCTTGGTCGGTTGATAATTCTCTTATTTCATCTTCGTCCAGCACAACTTCCTGTTCGGCATCAGCAACAAGAGCCTCGTGGGAAGCAAACAGTGCCTGAGCACTGCTGAGGAGATTCCACGCAGTACTTTCCGCGTAGCCATTGTCGTTTAATAACGAAGTTGCCATATGGGGTGTGATGCTTTGATTTAGCAATAAATCGTCTACCCTTAGACCGACATTGAGGCGGCTTTGCTCCGTCTCCAATTTATACGCATCCAATCCCAGTAGATCCGGTGTTTTATCAACATCGGCTTCACTCTCTTCCCGTATGCGGTAAATTTCCCGCAGGATGGTCGCCAGGCGAAGACGGATATTGTTGTATTCGCCGCGAATTTGTTCGTTATCTGAAACAAGATATTCTGTAGCGTTTTTTCTGAAATGCTTGATATGTTTGACACATTCGACAATGTCTGCGGCGGCGTGCCGGAATCGATACAGTTCTTCGGAAAATTCACTCGGCAATTTAGATTGGGCACGACTGATAAATTCCACGATAGCGCCGTACAACACTTTCACTTTGCTATCGTACAACGCATCCATATCGAATTCGTGAATTTCCCGATCATCGTTGATCGTTTTTTCCAGGTCCGCGGATTCCAATATTTCGGTTCGATGTAAATTCATCCCGTGCGCCATCAGCTCAAAAGCGCTGTCAAACAAATGCCAGGTTTCCTTACGCACCGCCTCCATGACCGTTTCGGGAAAGTCGATAGCGGCATCTGAAAGATACTTTGGTTCTGCCAGATCTTCCTTTGGCTCCGCGAAAAACTTGCACAACAAATCGGCTAACTTGTAAATGAACGGCACCATAACCACTACACCGACAACGTTAAACACCGTATGGAACACGGCTAACTTTAAAGTGTAATTGTCATCTGCAATGCCGACCTTCATACTGATCCAATCTACTGCCGAAACAAATTGGCTGATAAATATAATGGCGATTAACCCTGTTACCATATTGAATATAAGATGCGCTCCAGCCAGTCGTTTTCCTTCGACATTCGAACTCATGGAACCAATAATTGCCGTGATTGTTGTGCCCAGGTTTGCACCGATAGCCAGAGCCAAGGCGTTTTCATAGGTAATCTGACTCGCCGCCAAAGCGGTAATAATGAGCACCAGTGTTGCATGACTCGATTGCATCACTACCGTCGCAGCCATGCCGATAGCGGCAAACAGGAAAAGTCCAGGATATCCGTCCACCGAGAACGCGGCCAGATCAAAACTTCCACGGAATGCATCAAACCCTTCTTTCATATGATGAATACCGAGAAACAGGAAGCCAAGACCCGCCAAAACCGAACCGATACCCTTCATGTATTTTGATTTTTGAAACGACAAAACGATACCGAACGCCAGCATCGGCATCGCATACGCAGAAATCTTCACCTTTAAGCCAAATCCAGCCACCAACCAAGCGCCGGTTGTTGTGCCTATGTTCGCACCGAAAATTATGCCAATACCTGCAACCAGACTGATCAATCCAGCGCTAATAAAAGAAATACTAATGACCGATACCAAGGAGCTGGATTGCATTATTGTCGTTGCAACAACACCGAAGCTCAGACTCTTCCAAACTTTATCGGTTGTCTTCTTGAGCAACTTCTCCAGAACGCCACCGGTAAACGCGCGAAATCCCTCCTCAAGAAATAACATACCAAACAAGAATATCGCGACTCCTGCCGCTATTTCTTTGAAATCTGGACTAACCCAGAATCCGTACGCAAGCACTAATAAAATGACAGGTAGTATTATTTTTTTTAGCATGGCAGCACCGTTTGACTATTTTATGGTTTTAGATCATATGGAGCGGAGCGGGCACTCGACAGTAAGATCATTTCGTTTTGACAATCTTTGCATGTAAGAGGCCTTCACCGCGTTGCCGCGAACGGAAAGAAGGCAGATAGAAGCCAGCAAAACAGTCGTCGGTCTATTTGCATTTTTTCCATCCTTTTCCTGGCATTATAAGTTTTATTACGAGCAATAAATTAATTTATAAAACAGCATTCTAAGCTACGTCATAATATCCCTCTAATTTATTGATATTGCGCACTTTAATTAATTCCTAATTTATGTGAGCATACAAATCTATATTCAATTTTCTCTCTGGAAATTTTACACTCAGCTTGCTCCCGAAGTTGACGCACTAGACAGCTTGTCCACCGCCGATTTGCTCCGCGTTATCACATCGGATACTTCACCTTCTCCATCGATTTCGATCAGTAACCCGGCATCCCGATAGTAGTTGACGACGGGACCGGTTTGACCGTGAAAAGTTTTGAGCCGTGCACGAATCGTATTTGGATTGTCGTCATCACGTTGATACAACTCGCCCTTACAGTTATCGCAAACTCCCGCCAATGCCGGCGGTTTAAAATCGACATGAAAAGGAGTTTGGCAATCACGACAAATCAAACGGCCCGACAACCGGCGTACGATTTCTTCATCCGAAACACGAATATAGATCGCACCGGTAATACGCCGGTTAGCGGCATTCATTATGTCGGTGAGCGCTTGGGCCTGAGGCAACGTACGGGGAAACCCATCAAGAATAAAACCTGCTTTAGCATCGGAGCGAGCCATGCGCTCTTCGACCATTGCTTCGGTGACATCGTCGGGAACCAAAGCACCTTTGTCCATATAACTTTTAGCCAACATGCCTAAATCGGTTTTTTTACTCAGGTTTTCGCGAAACAGATCGCCCGTGGCGATATGAGGCAAATCAAGATGTGCTTGTAATTGTTCTGCTTGAGTACCCTTACCCGAACCCGGACCGCCAACCAAAACCAAATTAAAACTTGCATCTGTGACTTCACTAACGGATACTGTTTCAGATTTCTCATGCTTTGGCGATTGTGTCGTGCTTTTACCAGGTGCTGTCTGTGGTCGGCCATCGATTTGCAGCCGCTCAACAGCCTCAATAACGGCTTGGCCAACCTCTTGCACGGAACCATCACCGTCAATCGTAATGAGTCGATTCGACTCCCGATAATAATCCAGTACCGGATCTAACGCTCTTCTAAACCCACGCAGTCGAACCCGAATAACTTCCGGAATATCATCCGCGCGCTTGGTAACTTCCCCGGCACACAGATCGCACACTCCCGGCTTAAGCGGCGGTTTGAAATCCCGATGGTAGGGAGTTTGGCACTCAGAACATACAACTCGTCCAGCCAACCGTTGTGCTACAGCATCGTCTGATATTTCAAGATATATAACGGCATCAAGTTGACGCTCAACTTCGATAAAAAATTCATCGAGAAACCGCGCCTGATCGACCGTGCGAGGAAACCCATCAAACAGGATGTTTTTATCGGGCGAAGCACGCCACACCCATTCCGCGACCATGGCATCGACCACTTCGTCCGGTACCAACTCACCTTGCTTCACATGTCGTTGCGCCAAAAAACCGACTGCCGTGTGTTGCTTTAAGTTTTCGCGTAACAGATCCCCCGTGACCAGGTACAACATGTCAAACTTTTCTATCAACTGTAAAGCATGGGTTCCTTTACCCACACCGGACGGTCCGATTAACGCTATGCTCATGCTTTGATCTCCTTTGTGTTTTGCTGTAGCCAGTTAGGACTCACGTGACTATTTTTTGCACCTCGAGTACTAACGTTTATTAAAGCATACAATACTGTGTCATAAATGCGACATACTAAATCATATTTATCGATTTTCTACGAAACCAGGACTATTTCAGTTCATTTAGGAAACAACCCTATATGAAATAGTTGAATTAACCGGCGAAAAATAATCTAATCAACAAATAAATAGATAGATAGACAATAAGTGGCATCATGCGTTGTTGGCCATCAACATCTACATGAGTCTGACCACTAAAACAAAGGAGACTGGTTTTCACGCTATGTTTCATCGTGTTCAGCCGCCGGCGTAGTAGCAATGGATGATGAATGCATCCGTTGGCATCGTAGCAAATCCGGTATCGGCGAGAGACATTCGCCGTTTGATAACCAACGCATCGAGTTTACAGGTCGCGGACCGCGCCAACATCGTCATGCGTTTGTTGGCGTCAATGGCAGCGGTCGGTGTCAAGAATGTCGTAATGATGCCGGACAATGGCGGCGTGCGTGGCCATGTACAACGAGGGCTGACACGCGAGCAAAACGCCGGCGAGACGAAATTTCCCCAGTTGAAGTTTTTGGAGATACCGGTATTTTCATCGGTAGACGACACACTCAATGCGGTGAGCAAAATGGTCGAGCTTGGCGTATCGGCAATAGTGGTGCTGGGAGGCGATGGCACCCATCGGGCAGTCGCCAGCAAGTGCGGAAAAATCCCGATCGCGGGTTTATCGACAGGCACCAACAATGCGTTTCCGGATTATCGTGAACCGACAATCACCGGACTCGCTACCGGGCTTTATGTCACCGGTCAACTGTCACACGAAGACGCTTGTGTGCCGAATAAAATGTTAAACGTGTCGATCAACAACGGCGAACAACAGGAGATCGCGTTGGTCGATGTTGCCATCACCACGGATCGTTATGTCGGTGCACGCGCACTGTGGCGAACGGATACGTTTAGAGAACTCTACGTAACTTACGGCGAACCCCATGGCACGGGCATGTCGTCTATCGCCGGACTCATCGATCCTGTATCGCGCCACAATACACACGGATTATTGGTTGAAATTGGGTCGGAAGAAGAATGCAAACACACTCTAACCGCACCTATCGCACCGGGACTCATGAGTTCGGTTGGTATAAAGCATGTCGAAAGAATTACACCGGAAAAAACTTACACGCCGTCAACCAAAGCCGGATCTATTGCTCTCGATGGCGAACGCGAAATTGAATTCAGCGAAAAGGATCATATCGAAATTAATTTGCAATCCAATGCGTTTTACACAATCGACGTTGAACACGCGATGGCAAACGCCGCCAAAAATCAATTACTCGTATCGAGTTGAAATAGTGAAATCACGATAACCCAAACCACCATAGGAGGACATTATCATGGGTAGTGCCAGTCCCTTCCCTCTTAACAAAGAGGAATTACTAAAAGTGTATCGAACCATGCGTTCTATTCGCGAGTTTGAAGAGCGCGTACACCTTGAATTTGCCAAAGGCGGTATTCCAGGCTTCGTGCATTTATATGCCGGGGAGGAAGCAAATGCCGCCGGCATCATGTATCACTTAACACCGGAAGATCGTATCGCCAGCACCCATAGGGGCCACGGCCACTGCATCGCCAAAGGTGTGGATATTCACGGCATGATGGCGGAAATCTACGGCAAGGGAACCGGTGTGTGCGCGGGCAAAGGCGGTTCCATGCATATTGCCGATCTCGACACCGGCATGATGGGCGCCAACGGCATCCTCGGCGCAGGCGCGCCGTTAGTCTGTGGTGCAGCACTGGCGGCAAAATATAAAAACAACAAAGGCGTTGCGATCAGTTTTGTCGGCGACGGCGCGTCCAATCAGGGAATGATGCTGGAAAGTCTCAATCTCGCTACCGTGTGGAACCTACCGGCGATTTTCGTTGTTGAGAACAACGGTTACGCCGAATCCACTTCTGCGGAGTGGGCGGTATCCTGCGACAGCTACGTCGATCGCGCTGCCGGCTTCGGCATGCCAGGCGTATCTGTCGACGGTTTTGACTTCTTTGCGGTATACGAAGCTGCCGGCGAAGCAGTTAAACGCGCACGCAACGGCGGTGGCCCGAGCCTAATGGAATGCCGTACTGGCCGGTTCTTCGGGCACTTCGAAGGCGACGCGCAAACTTATCGCGCAGAGAACGAAGTCGATGACATGCGTGCAGAAAAAGACTGCATCAAAATTTTCGCGAAAAAAGTAACTGAAGCCCGTGTCATCGAACAAAGCGAACTGGATGCTATCGACAAAGAAGTGTTAGCACTCATCGACGATGCGGTAGAAAAAGCCGTCGCCGCGCCGCCACCAGCGGCAGCCGAACTGCATACCGACGTTTACGTTTCGTACTAACCAAGCGGAGCAAAAGGAGAACAGAACAATGGCAAGAATGTTAAGTTTTAAAGACGCAATCAACGAAGCGCTCGACCAGGAAATGGCACGCGATGAAACCGTTATCGTAATGGGCGAAGATGTCGTCGGCGGCACTGGCAGCCCCGGCGAGGACGATGCCTGGGGCGGCGTATTGGGCGTCACCAAAGGTTTATACGCTAAGTACGGCGAACGCATGATGGACACACCTCTGAGTGAATCCGCCTATGTCGGCGCAGCAATTGGTGCGGCCACATGTGGCATGCGCCCGGTTGCGGAACTGATGTTCGTGGATTTCTTTGGCGTGTGCATGGATCAAATCTATAACCAGGCGGCGAAGTTTCGCTATATGTTTGGTGGTAAAGCGGAAACACCGGTGGTCATCCGTTGCATGGTTGGCGCCGGCTTCCGTGCTGCCGCCCATCACTCGCAAATGCTGACATCGGTGTTCACGCACATTCCGGGTTTAAAAGTCGTATTGCCGTCGAATGCTTATGACGCGAAAGGACTATTGATTCAGGCTATTCGCGATAACGACCCGGTTATTTTCTGCGAACATAAAATGCTTTACGGCACCGAAGCGGATGTGCCGGAAGAGTCTTACACCATCCCCTTTGCGGAAGCCAACATCGCTCGTGAAGGCGACGACGTGACTGTTGTCAGTTTAGGCGCCATGGTTGGTAAATCTCTTGAAGCCGCGGACACCTTAGCGAAAGACGGCATCAATTGTGAAGTCATCGATCTGCGCACCACATCACCGATGGACGAAGATACGGTTTACGAGAGTGTCGAAAAGACCGGTCGACTGGTAGTCGTCGATGAATCCCATCCGCGTTGCAGTATCGCATCCGACGTATCATCGCTGGTAGCGCAAAATTGTTTTAGCAGCTTAAAGTCAAAAATCGAAATGGTGAACGCACCGCATGTGCCACCACCTTTCGCCGCGAATCTAGAAGATATGTATATACCGGATGCGAATAAAATCAGCCAAGCCGTACAGGCGGTCGCTGCGTGATGATGTTCATCGGCAATCCGAGGCGAAGTGATGGCCGAAGCTAACATCACCGCAATCAAAATGCCTAAGTGGGGACTTTCAATGTCCGAGGGCAAGGTTGGCGACTGGCTGGTGGAAGTCGGTAAAGAGGTCAATATCGGTGATGAAATCCTGGAAGTCGAAACCGACAAGATCGCCAGCGCTGTTGAAGCGACAGATGGCGGCGTATTGCGGCGCCAGGTAGGACAGCTTGACGAAGTACTACCTGTCGGCGGCCTGCTTGGCGTGCTGGCCGACGCGTCAGTACCCGATGCGGACATTGATGCCTTCATCGAAGAGTTCCAGGCCAACTTCGTGCCGGAAGAAAGCGATGAAGTCGGCGACGGCGGTAACGCTTATCAGAAAATCGCTATCGGTGGCCGTGAAATACGTTACGTGCAACAAGGCGACGACGCACAAAACGTCGTCTTGATTCACGGCTTTGGTGGCGATATTGACAACTGGTTATTTAATCTTGGTGACCTTTCAGCCAAAGCGACCGTGTATGCGCTGGATTTACCGGGTCACGGCCAGTCGTCGAAAGATGTTGGTGACGGCAGTCTCAATTCACTCGCCCAATGCGTAGTCGATTTCATTGAAGAACTGGATATCACAAAAGCGCACCTGGTAGGACATTCCATGGGTGGTGCAGTAGCGCAACAGGTAGCCATCGATCATCCCCGGCGCGCCGCATCGCTTGGTCTAATCTGTAGTGCCGGTTTAGGTGATGACATCAATCAGGATTATATCGACGGCTTTACCCGTTCAAACTCACGGCGCGAGATAAAACCTTTTTTGCAAAAACTGTTCGCGGATGAATCCTTAGTCACCCGGCAAATGATCGACGATATTTTGAAATACAAACGACTCGACGGCGTTGAACAAGCATTACAAACTATCGGGGTCGCACACTTTGCTGGTGGTAAGCAACAATCTGTATTAGCGGTTCAATCCGCTGGGCTAACTATCCCAGTGGTAGCTATTTCGGGCCGGGAAGACCAGATCATTCCTGCCGCTCATACGGAAAATGCTCCACAGGGTATCGAGACTAAAATTATCGAGGGCGCCGGTCACATGGTACAGATGGAAGCGGCGGGAGAAGTCAATAAAATACTGCTTGAGTTGATTGAGCAAGCTAGCAGTTAGTTGTTAGTTTTTCGTTATCATGATTTCATTAATCTTAACGAAACAACACTAATAGCCGTAGGAGGAGTGAGCGGCGACCGCCAGGGAAGGCGGAAGTGCTGGCGCCGCAGGAGCAATCGGCAGTCTCACGAAAAACGCATGTCGTTGCAAAATCGATTCGCGAGCAAGCTTACTCCTACAAAAAACTCCAACTGCGGTACACAAATAAGGGGTGGCCATGCCACCCCTTTTTTATCGAAAGACTGAGCTATTGCCCGGATATGTCGATATACTTTCCGTCGACAACTTTCAAGATGCGAATACCACCGGCGGCGTCGCCGACTTCGTTGAACCCGGTCGAGCCTGAAACGCCGTCGTAGTCACGCAATGCACCTAAGCCTTGTTTGATTTTTTCACGATCCGCTTCGACATCGCCCTTGGCATTCGTGACACCGCTTTGTTCCATGACCTGTTTCAGGATATACAGATTGTCGTAGGATCGTGAAGCGCTGTAGGGAAACGCCTGACCGCCATTTTTCTCATGTACTTTTGCCTTAAACGCCTGTACACGATCTCGTGGATCGTCTACCCAGGCGGCGGTTGACATATACGTGCCCTCGGTTGCATCGCCACCCAACTCAATGAAACCCGGCGAACCTGCGCACGCGCCACCCATAAACGGGACATCAAGGCCTTGTTTGCGCGCTTCTTTAACAATACCCGCCGCTTGTTGGTAACAAGAACCCAATGCTATTCCGTCCGGACTAAGTGATTTGGCCTTGGTGATTTGCGCGGAGAAATCAGTGTCCTGAGTGCGATAAGTCATGATATCCAGGATCTCGACATTGTGATTACCAAACAACGCCGGCAACACTTTCGCGCCTTCCGCCTTGGACACGGCATCTTCCAGATCGTGAATAATGACTACTTTCTTCACATCGTATTCTTTTACCCATGCATCGACGACCGGACCGAGTTGTTTATCACTGGTCAGGCTGTTGCGAAAACCCCAATCAGTCAATTCACCTAAACCGGGCTTTGCTGAACACATGGAAATGACCGGTAATTTAAGTCTTTCCAACATGGGAAAAATAACTTCCACCAATGAACTGAAACACGGGCCGGTCACAGCTAATACGTTATCGCGCGTCGCGAGTTTGTTAATCAGGTTGATGCCTTCCGATTCCTTGGTATGCGTATCGTAAGTGACCAGTTTGAGCGGTACGCCGCCGATACCACCTGCGGTATTGATTTCTTCGGCGGCAATTTCCGCCCCCATTTGCGCGGCTTCGCCCCACTCCGCGCCTTTGCCGGTTAACGGAACCATTAATCCGATTTTCACGGAACGACCGGACAATTCTGCCGATGCGTTTACCGCAAACAAAACGCCCGCTGCCGCAAGCACTAACGACAGGGAATAGACAATTGATCGGTTCTTGTTTCTCATATTCATAAATCTCCAATTTTCTGCCCTCAATATGGTGCGCAACGTCGATGGGCAAGTCAACATCACGACGGTTAAAATTCAAGTTGCACGATTTTCAGTACTTGTGTGATCACCCAGATAAGTATGTTGCACCTGCGGATTATTCAGCAAGTCCTGTCCAAACCCTTCCAAGGCAATTTGACCGCGTTCCAGCACATAACCCCGGTCGGCCAGTTGCAGCGCACGGCGCGCATTTTGCTCCACCAGGAATATGGTTTTACCCTCAGTTTTCAAGTCTCGTATAGTACGAAATATCTGCGTCACAATCATCGGTGCTAACCCCAGTGACGGTTCATCCAGCAATAATAAGTGTGGACGAGACATTAGTGCACGGGCAATAGCCAGCATTTGTTGTTCACCGCCGCTTAACAAGCCGGCTAGTTGACTGGATCGTTCTTTGAGCGCCGGAAAACGATCCAACATTGCCGTTATATCCGCATCGACGTTCGCGTCCTTACGCACGTGAGCGCCCATGCGCAGATTTTCCAGCACTGTCATGCGTTTTAATATCGCCCTTCCCTCCGCCGCCTGACTGATACCCATTGCGACGGTTTTATGCGCGGGTTGTTTATCGATTCGTTTTGACTCAAAGACAATCTCGCCTTGCGTAGCGCGAATCAATCCCGATATGGTTTTCAGCAACGTAGTTTTGCCAGCGCCATTGGCGCCAATCAAGGTGACAATCTCGCCCTGTTCAATATGAACATCAATGCCGTGCAACACTTCGATCTCGCCGTATCCCGCATGTAAATTATTTATCGAGAGCAAACTCACACAACATCCTCGTCGCCAAGATAGGCTTCAATAACTCGTGGATCTTTTTGGATCTCACCGGGCAAACCTTCGGCAATCTTTTCGCCAAAATTCAAAACGGTAATGCGATCCGATATACCCATGATGAGATTCATATCGTGCTCTACCAACAATATGGTGACACCACGATCGCGTATTTGCGTTATAAGCTGGTCAAGCTCTTCGGTTTCTTGCGGATTCATACCCGCTGCTGGCTCATCGAGAAGCAACAATTTCGGTTCGGTTCCCAACGCTCGTGCTAACTCCAACAAGCGGCGCTCGCCGTAAGACAAATCGCTGGCCTTGTGCGACGCATTGTTCGCCAGTCCGACAAACTCGAGCAGCTCATTAGCGTACTCACGCATTTGTTTTTCCGGCGCGACCACTGAAAACAGTCTATGAAATATCGCGTTCTGAAAGGCTGACCATAATGACGGAAACTGCTGGCAATGCTGGCTCAACATAACATTTTCCAACACCGTCATGTCCTCGAACAAACGAATATTTTGAAAAGTTCGCGCAACGCCCTTGGCAGTACGGTGGTTAGGGCGCAGGCCTTGAAGTTCATTATCATCCAGCAACAACGAACCTGAATCCGGTGTCAACGTACCGCTTAGCAAGTTGAACAAAGTCGTCTTGCCGGCGCCATTCGGCCCAATCACCGCGTGGATACTACCGCGCTTGACTTCCATCGTTAAATCGCGCAAAGCGTAAAAACCGCCAAAACGTTTTGTCACTCCCTGGGTTGAGAGCAATGTGTCGGTCACCGGCGTACTCATAGCTTACCTAATCCGAACAAACGCGCGATGCGATTTACCGTGTCGCGTGTCAGTAATCCTTGTGGACGCACAATCATCATGACGATCAGTATCATGCCGTAAATGATGAGTCGTTTTTCATTTTCAAAATCAAGAAACTCATACATAAATTCGTAACTCACATTCCAGGGATAGGAATCTGTCCATTCAATGGGAATGTATTCCATCCAGTCACGCAAGGTTCGTAAAAACTCCGGCAACAGAGTCAAGAAACAAGTTCCGAGTACCGGCCCCCAGTAGGTCGTGCCACCACCCACGACGACGAACACAAGAATTTCTACCGCCAGCAGAATATTAAACGTCAGCGAATCGACGTAAGTCGTGTAGTGGGCAAATAAACACCCGGCGAGTCCGGCGATAAACGCGCCCAGACCAAAGGCAAGCAGTTTAATACGCACGACATCCACACCCATGACCTCGGCAACTTCTTCATCGGCATGAATCGCCACCATGGCGCGGCCCAGACTGGAACGTTCCAGTCGATGAAAAAACAATATCAAAATCGCAATGATGGCGAACACGTAGTAAAGCGTGTGCTCCTGATAGGGAATACCCTGAAACCCATCGGAAGCACCGGTAAATTCCCAGGTTAACGCAATGACCTGCACAATTTGTGCGAATCCGAGAGTCAATAACAATAGGTATATGCCCTTAATGCGCAACGCCGGAAATCCCACAATCACGCCGATGATTCCCGACACTATGCCACCCACCAATAAACCCAGAGGAAAAGGCAAGCCCATTTTTACTGTGATGATGCCCGAAGCATATGCGCCAACCCCCATAAATCCCGCTTGCCCGAGTGACACCTGCCCTGTTTTGAACGGCACGTAAAAACTAAACGCCAGGATCAAATTGATCCCGGTAAAAATCATCAGGGATTGAACAAATGCGTCAAACACGTTTTTATTATTTTTTACTAGAGCGCAACTAACAAACTACAAAAAATCAATCACCGACTACTCGCGTACCGAATAAACCAGTAGGTCTGTATAGAAGAATTAAAATCAAAATAACAAAAGTTAATAAATCGCGTAACGATGTGCCAATATACGCCGCCGACAAAATCTCAATCATACCGACCAATATGCCTGCCACCATGGCACCAACAATATTTCCCAAACCGCCAAGCAACATACACACCAACGCTGTAACCGCCACCTCGAGGCCCATAAAGGGAGATATAGCACTGTTTTTTACGCCGTCTAACACTCCTGCAGCACCTGCTAAACAAGATGCAATCAAAAACGTTAAAAGCACGACGTGATTGACATTAACCCCAAGTAAGGCGGCTGTTTCATGGCTTTCCGCGACAGCTCTAATGGCACGACCGGTTTTTGATTTCTCTACCAACAACCACAACGCTACCATCAACACCATCGCCATAACCAATATAAATATCTGCACAGAACTGATTGTGACGCCGCCTACTTGATACAGGTTAGGATCAATGGTTGCAGGAAAGGCAACCTGAGTACCGCCAAAAATATAAATCACGATGTTCTGCAAAAAGATGGTCACACCGATGGTGCTAATCAAAGGTGCCAGTGGGTACTTATTACTCACAGGTCGTACCGCAATAACCGCGATTAACACACCAATAATGCCCGTGCCAATCATCGCACCGGCGATCGCGACATAAATATTGACCCCCGTAAACGCCAGGACAATATGCAGACCGATGAAAGCGCCCAGCATAAACACTTCGCCATGCGCAAAATGCAAAAGCCGCAACACACCAAATATCAGCGTATAACCAATGGCAACGAGCGCGTAAGACGCGCCCAGCATGAGCCCATTTATCAGTTGTTGTGTGAGCATATTCAGTTACCGCAGTACCAACGTGTCACAGCTTACCCGTTTGCCGTGTGTTTTGCGTTCGCGGCACTTGACGCCGTTGGCAATTCGTATCGATTCAAAATCGATTGCACTAATCCCTTTGCATTATCCCAATCGTAAGTGCGCGCACTATGACCGCGCGTCACAAACTGCGCCCCGGCATAAAACATTTCATACTGCACATGCCTGGAAGCAAACTCAGAACCAATAGCATCCCACGCAAGTTTTAAAAACTTCACTCGCGATTCAGGATCTGTCGACGACGATTGCTGCGTACGATGAATAATGTCACGCAGTTCAGGGTTCTCAAAATCAAGCACTGACGATGGCAACATGATTAAACTTCCGCCGGCCAGCTCGCGAATACTGCTGATAAAGCCGGGATACAATTCCTGTGTCAACACCTGTGCAGCATACATTAGATGACGGTTAGGCACGAAGTAGTCGCCACGATTCTCACCGCTGGATTCCATACCGTACACCATGCCTTCCACCATCGCCGCCTGCGCTGCCATTTGGCCCAGTTGTTGTATGATCTGTGGCATCTTGTGCGTACCAATCGTCTCGGCAATACCCCTGGCCAAACCTGTCAGAAATTGCATTTTCACCAGCAAACGAATCTGCGCCTGATAGTTTTGATACAAGTGACCTGCCGTATCCTGAAATTGTGCGCGGCAGGTTTCTGTGTCCTTATAAACGAATACGCGATCCCACGGCACTTTGACATTATCGAAATACATCAGAGCGTCGTTCTCATCAAAACGCGACGATAACGGATTATCGAACTCGGAGATCGCTGCCGCTTCGAAAGACTTGCGCGACAATATTTTGATACCCGGCGTATTAACAGGCAATGCAAACGACAATGCGTAACGTTCTTCACCGGGCTTTAATGGTTGAATGTTGGCGACGAATACTTCATTCGCCATGATACTGCTCGTGCCGAGCATTTTTGCGCCACGCACCGTAATGCCATCTGCATCTTCATCAACAACACCGGCGACCAAAAACTCATCGTCTTGCTCGCCCCAACCTTTTGATCGATCAGCCTGTGGATTGATAATCACATAGGTTAGATAAATATCGTTGTCACGAACGTATTGAAAATATTCCAGCAACGCTTGTGCGCGTTCTTTGCCGTGACGTTCAAAAACTTCGATGCCGATTACCTGGCCCACTAACGCGGACGCCAAATGATCAGGCGAACGACCCATGAAACCACAGTGGGTTCGTTGCCAATCGACCATGGCTTCACGTCTTTTGACCATCTCTTCGTGATTGCGTGGAATCTGCCAGCAACGATTTACCCGCCGGCCGTTGGTAGGCGATTCAAAGGTCAACAAATCGACGTTGGCTGGATCGGCCTGGTAGTCATACAACGCTGCCGCTTGATGCACGGCATTTTTAAATGCAGGATGAGTTGTCACGTCATCAACCAATGCACCGTCAAGATAAACTGCACGTCCATCATGCAAGCTGGCTAAATGTTCCGCACCGGTTTTGACATTTGTACTCATCGTGCTACCTCGGATTAGTCATACAATACATCGATAGATGTAACTACTATTTAACAACAGTGATGCACACCTTCTTCCTGGAATGAGGCAATGCATTCGTTTTTGACTATTTTAAGCGTTCGCGTTGGCGGCGGCGTATTTCGGCTTTTACCCAAGAAACGTGGCATGCCATTCGAAATCACACCGGCAACAGCGGGAATGTCACCGTTTTTCATTGCGCTCAACGCGTCCAGTTGCGTGCAACCTTGTGCCGCATCGATGATCGCAAGGTCGGCATCCATACCCGGCTCCATTAACCCAGCACTCAAACCATAAACACGCGTGCAGTTACCGGTTGACGCAGCCAAAATGCGTTCCGGCTCGACGTCGGTTAAGGCCGCCATTTCAGTTAAGGATTTAATAACGCCTAAGGGCATTACGCCGGTACCGGTTGGCGTGTCGCTGGAAATCATCACGCGATCATACTGATCGTATTTTTCTGCAAGATTTACCACCAAGGCTGAACTGCGTATGTTTCCAGCCTGCGCAATTTGCAATGCCATTTCCGTCTCACTGACAATGCGCTCTAAACCGTCGTCCGATAACGCGACCGGGCCTCCGTTTACATGACCGGCGATATCCGGCGCCATGGTGACAAGATCGTCCGCTGTAATCGGTTGAGAACCTGGAATCGATGCGCCGCCGGTATGACACATGACTTTAAAGCCATGTTTTTGCGCATTCCTTACAATAGGCGTGACATCGACTGGCCTTTCAAACGCGCCGAAACCCACTTTCGCATGCCACACACCTTCCGCCGCTAACTCTTTAAAATGATACTCCTCCAAACCTGGCTCCATAATCACCGAACCTGCATAAACGCGCATGCCACCTGGTCTAAAGTCTGCAAAACAACGTTGCGCCGCGAGAGCGAGTGCGCAAATGCCGGCAGGATCGGCAGGTCTGCCCGGCACATGAATTTCACTCGCGGAAATACAACTGGTAATTGCACCGTGCAAATAACTTTCCAAAAAACCGACGGTCTTTTGACGTGGCGTGTAATCACCGAAGGTAATATGCACGTGGGAATCGATCAAACCGGGCAAGACGGTCATTCCATCGACATCAATAACCAATTTTGCATCGTTGACGTCGGTATCACTCGCCTGTCCAACCGACGAGAGCTTGCCGTCATCAATCACTACGGCATCGCCATTCACAAAAGGCGAGCGCCAATTGCCACTAATCAACTTACCAATATTGACCAAGACAATTTTCACTTGGTGATTTCTCCTGTTGATAACCTGGGGTTTACAACTTTTGTTATTGAACCAACTGTATGGTTGGCAGTCACTCAGGTCAAGCGACCATTTTGAGTTCAGTCGTAATCCCCAGTGCGAGGCATTTTAAAAGTATAGCGTTGATATTGACCTTATGATGGCATCACGCCCGCCATACCACAATCAAACCGAAAAACTGTGTTTAACTAATCCAAATAATACGTTGGTCCCCAGTGGACCAAAAGCCAAACTTCGATCATCAGGAAAAACGCCTGTTAGGTTGTCCTCGCTGAACATGAAACCGTATCAGATGAGTCGAGCATTTTTCAGGTCAAGGCGAACCGGACTCATTATTCTGCCAGCAGGTCGTCAAACTCCTGAACGAAACGCTGGAAGTCCGATTCCTCGATCACCAATGGCGGGTCGATGCGGAACATTCCACCCCTGTTACAGACGATATAACCCCGTTCGATCAGTTGCTCATATATCTTGTCGCCGGTAGTCTTTTCAGCAAACTCCACCGCAAACATCAGTCCGCGACCACGGACTTCTGCAATGTGTTCGCTGTCGGCGAGCGACTGCAGTGCAGACCAGAATTTTTCGCCCAACGCAGCTGCCCTGGAGATCAATTGTTCATCAGTCAGTACTGCAATCACTTCAGCAGCGACAGCCGCGCCCAACGGATCATTCTGGTGGGATTGCATATACTTGAATGTCCCACCATCCAATCTCGCGGCCGTTTTTCGATTGATGGCCAACACGCTTACCGGATAACCATTGCCGAGGCCTTTTCCAATGCACACGAGGTCGGGGACGATTGGGTAGTGGTTATAACCAAACCACGCACCCGTGCGGCCCATTCCGGTGGTTACTTCATTTACTAATACCAGACCGCCTCGTTCTCGGACGGCATCAGCAATATTTCTTATCAACGAAGCCGGTGGAAATCGCACGAACCCGGATGCGCTGCCCGGTTCAAAGGCGAATTCTGAAATAGTGTCCGGAATGGTCACTAATTTTGGGCAGTCAGATCGGCAATCGTCCTTGCGTGCACAGTCCGCGCACTCACGCCAGTCAAATTCAAACCAGCCCTCCTTCCGCTCATTCGTCGCGCTGTACGAACCGAAATAGGCGTCATGCAGGCACAGTGTTGTTGATCTCTTCGTGATATGCCTGCAAATCTGCCGGGCGAGTTCAATGACTTCGCTGCCGGAAGACAAGAACACGCATTTGCCCTCCTCGAATCCGACAATCGAGAGCACGGAACGGGCGGCCATTTCAACGATATCACTCGAATAGCAGAAACCGGTGTGGGCGATAGCATCGGCCTGCCTTGCCATGGCCGCATTGACCCTGGCGTTCTTATGGCCCAATGGAAGGCACCATACGCCGGATTCGAGATCGAGATAGCGCTTCCCGCTATCGTCGAACAAGTACACTCTGTCACTGTCGGCAACATTAGGGAACTTAAGTTCATGACCCGTGCAATTGAGTACGCTGCTCATCGGAAAATCCTGCAACAAAGCTGTATCCCGCGATTGAAAATCATCTTCTTTGGGCTAGCGGAGGACATAAATATACGACATCGTATTGACGTATTAGCACTCTCGCATTCACGTATTTGGCGTTGGATTTAAATCTTGGTAATTCAAGGTTTATTTTCATTAAATGTGCCTCACCCTTGTTCCGCGAAATTTACTGCGTCCTCCGAGTTCTCCTGTTGATACCCTGGGATTCGCAACTTTTGTTGTTGAATCAACTCTATGGTCGATGGCCATTCAGGTCAAGTAACGAATTCGGACCCTGGCACAACATCTAATTCAGGACGCTTTCAGATGCATAGTATTGGGTATTAGTAGAATGATCCGCTTACAATATACAATCCAGTCATGAACTGACTGAGACTAATCGACTATTCCGAAATTAGCTTGTATTTTAACAGCAAGATTCAACGGACACGTTTGTTGCTTTCTGATATCCAGCACTGAATGTTCAAATACTGTGGATATCTGGCCGGTCCTCCCTATCGCACCGTGAGTACCGGACAAACCGTCTCGCCATGCAAGACTTTTATAATCGATATTTCTTTGGTGCGGCACAAAAGATAGTATAAGAATCATCGAAATCAAACTTATTCTAGCGTTCCAAGGAAACCTCACCTATGCTCGATCAAGCCCGCCAACGAACGCTGGATTTCCAACACCGACTCAAGAATGCCGATATCGAAATCGCCGTTCTAACCGACGAGAGTTCCATCGCTTATCTGGCGGGGTTTTGGGGATACTTGTCCGTCGAGTTTGGGCGACCGACATTTCTGGTTGTTCGTCCCGACGAAGAACCGATTGTAGTGACACCACTCATGGAGAGCGAGATGGTGAGCGCAATGACATGGGTTTCAAACGTAATGACTTGGGAAGACAGCGGCGCCAATCGCTGGGAAAACATTTTGCACAAAGCGATCGGTGACCATACGCGCAAGGTAGCAGTTGAGTTGGATTCACTGCCTGCCATTGTTCGCAACTGGTTCGATAACTCAATGAGCGCAACAACACTTGAAGACATATCGCCGGTGCTGGGAGAGATGCGCATGATCAAATCACCGGAGGAAATTGAAATCATGCGTCAGGCAGGCCAGATCGCCCGCGTAATGATGGAAGCGGCAGAAGGCGCACTGGCCCAAGACGCTCCCGAGTACGAGGCCGCACTGGCGGTAATTAATGCAGGTAGTCGCAAGGCTGCCGGCTTTCTAACTGACCGTGGCTGGGATGCTTTTGTATCACCAATGATCCATAACCTGCAGATAATGCAATCAGGGCGTGACACATCGATGGTGCATCGGCGTGCCAGCGTCAAACCGCTAGAGAAAGGCGACCCGGTGTACTTTTGTTTTTGCAACATGGCACAGTTCAAATTGTACAAACTCGGGTTTGATCGAATGTTCTTTGTCGGCGCCGTGTCCGATGAAGCAGGCAAAGTGCAACAGGCTGCGATAGATGCGCAACAAGCAGCCATTGCCGCTATCCGTCCAGGTGTAACCGCCGAGTCGATTTCAGAAGCAGCAGACGCTGTCTACCGCGAACGAGGTTACGAAACCGGCTATCGCACCGGCCGATCAATCGGTATGTCTTATCTCGAGACGCCGGAACTCAAGCCGGGCGACAAAACGATCCTGCAACCCGGTATGACGTTCGCTGTGGACGGCGGCATCAGCGTTGGCGGAAGTCTCGGCGGGCGTATTGGCGATTCAGTAGTGGTGACCGGTAACGGCTACGAGTACCTTACGGATTTTCCACGAGAAATACGGGTGGTCGATCGATAGTTTAGCCGAGGCGAGTCTTTAGCTTTTCAAAGTCGCGCTGGTCTAACACCAGAGAAATGCCTAGTATTCGAGCAAGCGGAGCGCATAATATATTACGCCGTATGGAGTTATTAATATCGTGCGTTAACAAATTTAGTGTTGGTTGAAATACTTAGTGACACAATATCTATTTTCATCAAATGTATCTCACACTCGTTCGGCGCAATTCACTGTACCCTCCGAGTCTATTTTTCTCGAGGACTGATAAATTGAGTTGCCAGTAAAAGTACGGTGGAAACCAAGACCATTATCGTGGAAATAGCGGCAATAGTCGGATCAATATAATCACGCAGAGCGCTGAACATATGCTTGGTTAACGTTGCGTTTGCACCTCCGGAAACGAATATCGCGATTATCACTTCGTCAAACGAAGTCAAAAACGACAACAACGCTGCCGTTATAACGGAAAACTTTATTTGTGGCAGCGTAATGATAAAAAAGGCCTTTAACCGCGTTGCACCCAGACTCCGGGCTACCCGCTCCTGGTTCAGGTCATATGACCGCAAAGCTGCGGTGATGACTATCATTACGAGTGGCGTCGCCATTGCAGTATGGGCCAAGACCAGCCCTGTGATTGTGTTGTTAAGCCCTACTCGTCCGTATGCATAGAACGCGCCGATTGCGATCAAAATTACAGGCACGATCATCGGTGTAATTAAGAACATGAAAATCGCTTTGGCCGCACGATGACCGGACACGAACAGAGCATAAGCAGCCATCGTTCCCAGAGGCGTGGCGACTAACATGGTGAGAACTCCGGCCTGCAGGGAAGTTACCGTCGCCTGCATCCACTTCGATGATTCAAAATACACTTCATACCAACGTGTCGACCAGTTGCTTGGCGGAAATTCCAAATATTGTGAATCTGAGAACGACATTGGGACGACAATAAATGTCGGGATCACCAACAACAGCATGATGATCAACGCCACGACATACAACCAAAACCGATCGCCATGGGTTACTTGTGTGTCCGACGCAGGTTTGCTCCACCAACTCATTTCAACTTTTCCCAAACAACGCAACATCAAACTTAAACAGTCGCGCAGCCACGTATAAAACAATAAGTGTCGCAACCAGGAGAACGACCCCAAGGGCGCTTGCTGCTCCCCAGTTGAATTGATTTTCTAGTATTGCGGTTATCTGGGTCGCCACCATCACAACGCGACCGCCACCGAGCACCGCAGGTGTAACGTAAAACCCAAGACATAGAACGAAGACTATCAACGACCCGGCCACCATTCCTGACAACGATAACGGGAAGTACACCTGCCAGAATGCCTTGATCGGCGACGCACCAAGATTTGCGGCAGCGTACATCATATCGCGATCAATTTTTTTCATTGAGCCGTACAGGGGCAAAACCAGGAAAGGCAGCATAATGTGGGCCATACCAATCAGTGTCCCCGTCATGTTATGAACAAGTTTTACCGGGGAATCCCAAAGCCCTATGTGCATCGCAAATTCATTGAGCAACCCATTTTTCTGCAGCAGAACAAGCCACGCGTAAGTACGGACCAGCAGCGACGTCCAGAACGGCAACAACACAGCCAACATGAATATGCCGGTCCACCGCTTAGGTAACAATGCCAAGAAATAAGCCAGTGGATAACCGATCAGGATACAAATAATCGTGGTGAGAATACTCACCTGGAAAGTAGTCACGAACACACGTGCATACGACTTGTATTCGATCATCTTCCTATAATGCTCGAGCGATGGTTGACCGTCGCTGCCGACGAATGACAGATAGAACAACCAACCCACAGGAACGAGAATTACGAGCACGATTATCAAAATCGCTGGTGTCGCAAGACTTAACAAGGTCCATTGTTCCCGCACCTCACGAACCTTGAGTTCCGCCACGTGCAGGGGCTGAGGCTTGGAATCGGACTTGTTCACCATATGATTATTCTTGCTTAACTATCCCAGGGAATGATAACGACATCCTCCCTATGCAAACCCACGGATACCCTGTCTCCGGGACGCATTGCGTTTGTTTGATATGTCGAACTGGTTCCAAAGCGGACCGAGAGATTGTATTGATCGTCGATTGCAATCAGCGCAAACGCAGTCTCACCTTGAAACACGGATTCCCGCACCATGCCCTCGAACACGATTGTCTGTCCCGAATCTTCCTTATCTTCTTCAGTGATAAACAATCGTTCAGGACGAATGACCAGCGACCAGTTGTCGGTGGTTTCGTTTGCGAGCTTTTCCGCGACCAAATGGTTTCTGAAAAACAGTTGCCCAGACTCACCTCTCGTCAATGGCAACATTGTCGATTCACCGATGAAGTCGGCAACGAAGGCATTGGCGGGATGGTTATAGATCGCTTCCGGCGTATCGACCTGGGCCAGTTTGCCATGATTAATAACCGCGATGCGGTCGGACATGGTTAAGGCTTCGCGCTGGTCGTGTGTAACATAAACCGTTGTCACGCCCAATTGCCTGTGTAAATGCTTAAGCTCGATCTGCATTTGCTCACGCAGTTTTTTATCGAGGGCGGAAAGCGGCTCATCCATCAACAAAATGCGCGGGCGAAACACAAAGGCTCGCGCGAGGGCTACCCGTTGTCTCTGTCCACCGGATAACTGGTCTATGCCTCGCTCACCCAGATCGGATAGCTGAACCGTTGCCAGTGCTTGTGCAACGCGTTCGGTGCACTCTTCAGTTCCGATACCGCGCAGCTTCAAAGGAAAAGCGATATTCTCAGCCACCGACATGTGCGGAAACAGAGCGTAGCTCTGAAACACCATTCCGACTTCGCGTCGATGCGGCGGTGTCAAAATCATTTCCGCGTCACCGAAACGAATACTGCCTGAATCGGGTCTGTTAAAGCCGGCGATAGCCATCAGAAGAGTGGTTTTCCCGGATCCCGATGGCCCTAACAGTGTTAGAAATTCACCGCTTTTGATCTCAAGATTTACCGAATCGAGCGCATAGAGATCGCCATACGTTTTAGTAAGACCACTGATATGAATAGGCAGTGCCGTCGAACTATCCAACGGCTCGATTTCGGGTTGGCTGGCCAAGTTTTAAAGCCTTGTAAATTGAAGCTGCCGGGCGGCTTAGGCCGACCGGCAGTTCATACTTTTCTTATTATTCGCTCAAAAGTTCCATATAAAGCTCAAGCGCTTCAGTCCTGTTCTGTGCATACCAATCCAGATTGACCGGAAGCATCAGCGGGACATTGCTAGGATGTGAAGGCAGAGATTCGATCAATTCCTTTGGCGCAGTTGTTATCTCGTAAGCCTTTTTGTTGGTCGGCCCATAGGTAATATGAAATGGCAGGTTGGCCTGGTACTCGGGTTTTGAAATCTCGGCGAGAAACTTCATCGCGACATCCTTGTTGGGCGCACCTTTCGGCATGGCGAAACAATCATAATCGAGTAATGCCTGATCGAATGAATAGCCGACCTTGGCGCCATCTTTCTTAGCATTGTCGAACCGGCCGTTCCAGCCAGTGGTCATGTCAACCTCGGCATCTTTCATCAACTGAGCTTGTTGCGCACCGGAATCCCAGAATACCGCAATATGCGGTTTCAACTCTCTGATCTTATTTATCGCGCGCATCATTCCTTCCTTCGTAGAAAGAACTTCATAAACCTGCTCGGGCGGTACCCCGTCTGCCATAAGCGCAGGTTCTAACGCACCATCTACGTTATTCGCGCGATAGGCACGGGTACCCGGAAATTTTTCAACATCCCAGAAATCAGCCCACGATTTTGGGGCATCCGCACTACCGGGTTCACCATACTTGTCGGTGTTCCATGCCATCACCGTGGCAAAAACATCGGAACCAACACAGTAGTCGGTATATAAGTTGGGATAGAAATCAGCAACGTCAACGACATTGTAGTCTATCTTTTCCAAACAGCCCTCGGCCGCGGCGGATGCTGCACCACCAGAGCCGGTAACTACCAAATCCCAGGTAACTGCGCCGGACTGAACCTGAAGACAGGTTTTCGACATGCTGGCCCCGGATTCTCTGTTTATGGCGATACCGGTATTCTTGGATGCATCGTTAAAAAGGGCATTGTCCTGCGCTTCGCCATAACTTCCACCCCAGGAAACGACCGTGATGGGTTCAGCAGATACAACACCAGTCACAAGAATTGCCGTTGCGGTACCAACGGCGGCTTTCACAATTGCCCGCTTCGAAAATCTGTCGCAAAATCTCATATCTTACTCCTCATAAAATAACAGTGGTTTGGTTTTAGCCTTACAGAAAACAGATATTGTTTAATTTAGATACCGTAGGCCATTAATTTAGATCATTTTCAAGTCTGCTTGTAAAATTGGCATAGAATAGAAAAGATCCACTATCGCCAGTCTGCCAATATCGACGCAACAGCGCAAGCTGCTATTGTTGATTATCCAACCATTTGTAGTAGCGAATCGTTGGACTCAAAAACCATGGATTTCCTCTGTAATACGGCCGTGTCTCAAAAGTTGCGTGTTCCAATGGGCTACGACCTTCCTCAAGCCCCAAAACCTGCTGACCAATACGTGTGCCAAAATAACTTGCCAGTGACACGCCGGAGCCACAGTAGCCCATTGAATAATAAATACCGTCGTGTTTACCGAGGTGTGGCATTTCATCAAATGTATAACCGACAAAACCCATCCAGGAATGGCTGATACGGTAGTCTTTTAATTCAGGAAAACGCTTTAATAATTCCTGGTACACAGCGGGGGCGCTACTGCACGCGTCCGTTTCTTTAATTGAAACACGCGCGCCAAATATTATTCGCCTTCGTTCAGGACAAGTTCGGTAATACACCACCAACTTTTGCGTGTCGATGATCATGCGGTCGTTTGGAATCAGTTTGCGAATAAGATCATCAGGCAAGGGTTCCGTGGCAATTACGTAACTGCCGATAGGAATAATTCTGCGTCGATGCCAGGACGATAATTTCCCGGAATAACCACTCGTTGCGATGATCAAATCCCTGGCTTTGATTTTTCCTTTTTGCGTTTTTAATTCAAAACCATCCCGCACTCGCGAGATCGATTCCGCTTTGCAATTCGGTACGACATTAACACCCGCGTGTCGCGCCTTTTCTAACAAACATTGGTGATATCTGCCTGGGTCGAGCGATGCATGACGCGGATGCACAACGCCGCCGTGATACAAATCGCTGCCGATTTCTATATATTGTTCCGAGCGCGGCACGACATAAGAATCCGTCTCCAATCCCTTAATCGGCTTCTCAAATTTTCTCGCTAAATCGGAAAAATGTTTAAGCGAATGCGCCGCATAAAAACGGCCACAGACCTCAAAGTCGCAATTGAATTCTTCTTCACGAATAAACTCACCAATCCACCGCAGCGCGTTGTGACCTTCTTGCAAAATACCGAAAGCCAACTCATGTCCGTATTTATTCCTTAGTTGATGGTAACCGGGTTTTATACTGGTACTGACTTGCCCACCGTTTCTGCTACTGCACCCCCACCCCGCCGCTTCGGCATCCACAACCACGGTATGCCGCCCGCCTCTTACGGTTTGAATGGCTGCACACAAACCGGTGTACCCCGAACCCACGATAACGACATCCGCTTGCGCGGGTAACTCCGTATCACCCGTTTCGGGACGCGGCGTTCTGTCCCACCAGTATGGTCGGTCTTTGAAGTCTTCAGTAAAGATTTGTTTGTTCAGACCCACGGTTCGATTTCATCGACAATTTTTTCTTGTCTCAGGCGATAAGATTCATTGATACTTCGCCCGGAAGATAACTCAATATGCGATGAGAATACAAAATGAAAGCTGCGATCTGTAAGGAATTCGGCCAACCGTTGATTATCGAAGATATTGAACTTGCACCACCGGCGACAGGTGAAGTCAAGGTCAAAATCAACGCCTGCGCTATTTGCCACAGCGATATTCTTTATATGGACGGCGCATGGGGTGGCGATTTGCCCTGCGTCTTCGGTCACGAAGCGGCGGGCGTAGTCGAACAAACCGGCGCAGGTGTCGATCACCTAAATCCCGGTGATCATGTCGTTGTGACACTGATACGTTCTTGCGGATCGTGTTATTTCTGCAGTCAGGGTGAACCGCATATTTGCGAAACCCAATTTGCTTTAGACAAAAAAGGGCCAATTACATCACCGGACGGCACACCGGTGAAACAAGGTCTGCGCACCGGCGCATTCGCCGAGCAAGTCGTTGTGCACTCATCACAAGTGGTAAGTATGCCAAAAGATATTCCGTTAGACAGTGCATCCCTGCTCGCCTGCGGCGTTATCACAGGACTGGGCGCCGTGGTCAATACTGCTGCGGTCAAACCGGCATCCAATGTCGTCGTGATTGGCACCGGCGGCGTGGGGTTAAACAGTGTGCAAGGCTCCGTGTTGTGCGGGGCACAAACCATAATCGCCGTCGATGTCGCGGACACAAAACTCAAAGCGGCAACGGAATTCGGTGCAACGCATACCATTAATTCGCTCAATGATGACCTGAAAGCTGGCGTATTTGCGTTGACCCAAAATCGCGGTGCGGATTATGTTTTTGTTACGGTGGGAAACGCTAAAGCGATCGAACAAGGCGCCGAACTACTGCGTAAAGGCGGCACCATGATTATCGTTGGCATGACCGCCTCAGGGGTTAAGTCCGAACTTGAGACCTTGGAAATTGCAAACAATGCTCAACGCATTCTCGGCAGCAAAATGGGCGCCACGCGCCTGCAACTCGACATGCCAAAACTGGTGAATTGGTATCAACAAGGACGGCTGAAACTCGACGAACTCATCAGCGACCGTTATCCGTTAGCACAGATCAATGACGCAGTCGCCTCAACCAAGCAAGGCGATGCACTGCGTAACGTGGTGGTATTTAAATAAAAAAGAAGCTGCCTAATTCAATTCTGTCATTTCGACCGTAGGGAGAAATCTAAAAAATGATCGATCACTTTGCATTAATATCACCAAGATTTCTCGCGCCGCTCGAAATAACATAGCTGACTACAGTTTCCATAAATCGTCATTTATCGGTGTCAATTAGTCGCCATGATAATTAAAAGTATAGAAACGTTTTCAACCCAGGAAGTCGGACTTGTTCATATAAAAACCGATGACGGAAACGAAGGTTGGGGACAAGTCTCCACTTACAATGCAGACATTTCCTCTGCGGTTTTGCACCGTCAGGTAGCGCCACATGCATTGGGCAAAGATATTTCCAATTTAAACCAACTCGGTGACCTACTCGACTTTATCTACGAAAAAGAGCACAAGTTTCCCGGCTCTTATATGTGCCGCGCGTTGGGTGGGCTGGACACCGCGATTTGGGATTTACACGGCAAGGTACAACAAAAAAGTGTGTGCGAATTATTGGGCGGCACGCCCCGTCCGTTTCGCGTGTACGCCTCCAGCATGAAACGCGACATCACACCGCAACAAGAAGCAGAACGTTTCTTAAAACTACGAGATAAACACGGCTACGATGCGTTCAAGTTCCGCGTCGGCGCGGAATGCGGGCGTAATCAGGACGAATGGCCAGGACGCACGGAGGAAATTATTCCGACTATCCGGAAAGCGTTAGGCGACGAAGTCGATTTACTGGTGGATGCAAACAGTTGCTTTCTTCCAGAACGCGCCATCGAAGTCGGAAAAATATTGGAAGACAATAATATTTGTCATTTCGAAGAACCCTGCCCCTACTGGGAATTGGATATGACCCGGCAGGTCACGCAAGCCTTGTCACTGGATGTGACTGGCGGCGAGCAAGACAACAACCTCTCGTTATGGAAGCATATGATCGACTCGCAAGTTGTCGATGTGTTTCAGCCTGACATTTGTTATCTCGGCGGTATCGAACGCACACTGCGCGTCGTGGAAATGGCAAGACAAGCCGGGAAAATAATTACACCCCATGCCGCCAACATGTCATTGGTCACCATATTCACATTACACTTGATGGGTGCGATCGAAAACGCCGGCCCTTACGTCGAATTTGCAATCGAAGAAGAAAACTATTACCCCTGGCAATATGACATCTACTCCGACTTCCCCATCGCCAAAGACGGCAAAGTTCAAATCCCCGAAGGGCCGGGATGGGGGGTCGAAATTTCAGATAGTTGGCTCAACAACGCTCGCTATCAAATGAGTGCGGTATGAAGCCGCCGTATTCACTAATGATGCATGTTGCAGCATTTCCACAATATTGAATTGAGCTTTAGAGTCGAAAAGTCTGCTCTAACCGTATGTTAATATTAAGCTTATTTACATTAAATACAGAGTGGAATTACCTAATTTTTGCTCATTCCAAAAGCGGGGACATACCGCAACACGCTGCGTTAAACCACAGCTATGTGCTGTCTATTAACCGTTAGGAACCAATGACTGTTCAAGTAATAACTACGTTAATTGCATCGGGCGGTGCCATTCTGTTGGCAATAGCTAGCTACTTATTTACAAAGAAACGCGAACGAGAGGCAGAGCTTCGTAAAGAAAGATTGGAGCACTACAAAGAGTTAGCAGTTTGTCTTAGCGGTATTGTTCATGGTGAGAGTTCACCTGAATCTCAAAAGGCTTATTCTCTAATTAGAAATAAGCTTAATCTAATTGCTCCGTATAAGGTGCTGAAGGCATTAAGAGCGTATAGTGAAGCAACGCATATTGCTAATCCGAATCGTGCTGTTGGTGATGAGCATGATAATTTACTATCTACTCTCTTTTATGAAATTCGTAAAGATTTGGGGGTTCGTCCAAAAGACGATATTAATCAGTTTAAAATTGGTCTGTGGGCTTCATCAAGTAAGGGCCAGCGAAATGGCTCCTAACAAGTCACTTAAATCGGACAGCTACTACGTAGCCGCCGTTTAGTTCAAACGTTATGTGGCAAGAGCTAGCGTAGGGCGCAATAGTGAAACGTATTGCGCCGAATGATATTCCTAAAGTGACTCCGAATTACTAATTTCGCAACCGACATCAAAATTATATTGGCGCTTTGCGCTAAGTGTTGTTCGCGACTAAAGTCGCTCCTGCGAGTGACCCAGATCAACGAAAATCTAACTGAATTTCCCAATATTTAAATTATGCAATACACCCGAACTGGCATCATCCTATTCACCGAGAACTACGACGAGTGCGTAGAGTTCTATTCGAACATTTTAGATTTACCTGTTATGCATGCTCTGGACAATGACCATTCAAAACTGACTTGCTTCGACATGAGTAGTGGCAACTATCTCATGATCGAAACGGGTGGAAAAGCGATTCCAGAAGGGAAATCCCCGAATCAAAATCCTGTATGGTTACGATTCAATGTCGACGATGTTGAAAAATCCGCCGAAGAACTAAGACAAAAAGGTGTCGAAGTCAATGTGCGAAACGAAGTCTGGGGAACTTTGGCCGACTTCACAGACCCGGATGGAAATATTTGCTCGTTGAGAGACGAAACTACCTTTTAACCTTCGAGAAAAGGCGTCCGTTGTTGCCTTAATTTTCGTGAGTTAACGGCAACCTATCCGTCTCCATTCGCTTCCAGCCGGTGACCATCGCTTTGAGCAGTCCTTCTTTGCGCCACACATCGGCTGTTAAAATTGCTGCGACATGAAAAACGACTAATATCTGTATGATATTTGCAGTCGTTTCATGCAGCGTTTCAACCCAATCGACACCCCAAAACATATCCAGACCGATCATCCAGCCTGAGATACTCAGTACAATCAGCAGACTCAACAAGGTCAAAATCATTAAGCTGCCGAGCGGATTATGACCTACGAATTGACTCGGTCGACCACTGATTAAATCCGATAAATAGAAGTTCACTCGCTTGGGTGTTGGAAAGAAATTGCTAAAACGAGCGTATGGGGAGCCGACAACTCCCCATATCACTCGCATCGCCACTAACACTGCCAAGGTGTAACCGAGCCAATCATGTAAAGAGCCGCTTTCTATCAACCAGTAGTTGGCAAGAAATAGAGTAACCACCGACCAGTGAAACAGTCGAATGAATGGGTCCCACACCTTGATCTGCATTAGCTTTCGATTTCCTGCTTAACGATTTCACCGTTGACGGGATCTGAAATAGATTTCAACCTTTTCGTTTTTGGCATTACGGCCATAGATTTCATAACAGGTGTCATCGATCTTAAAGCGGTCAATTACAAAACCATCTTCAATAATTTTCTTTTGCATTTCCGCGACCGGCATCCAGTTTTCCCGAGATTGATCGGTGCATTCCGGTCCGGCCATGACAGCACCGGCGAATAATGAACTGGAAAGAACAACTGGTAATACAATTTGCTTATACATGAACTAATTCCTCGTGTTGATGAATGAGGAACCCAGCATACGGGTAAGTTTGATTCGGTTCATCGGGCGAGTGCCGCAAACGGGCACGCAAAAGTGTCAGCCAATGAGTACAAACATCTAATCTGTGCGCATGGGACGAATGTCCCACGCGCACAACCAAAACCCGCTAGGCCGTTTGACGTCGCAATTCGGAGACAGGTTCTCGTGGTTCAGAGGCAGGCGAACAAACGTTGGAAGTCAATAAATCTTCCAGAAAGGAGGCGGAAAACTCGGCGCGGTTACCCGTACCGGATTTCGAATATATCGCGGTCGCCTGCTGACGCACGGTTTTCTCCTTTACACCTCGCAATCCAGCGATTTCGGCGAACGAATAACCCTTGATAATCAGCCAGGCAACCTCAGTTTCACTACCCGTCAGTTGCCACTTTGCAAATTGTTCGCGAATACGTTCGCCCAAATGTCCCTGCATTCGACTCAGCGCGTGTTCACGATCATCGAGCTGCTTCCATAACCGACTCCTGCGAATAATCTCCCAGGCTAAAGCGGCGCTTACAAGAACAAATACACAAGCCTCCAACACAAAATGGGACCAATCCTCGCCTTCCCCTAGGTCTGCAATCAAGTCGTAAACAAAGAAAACCGACGCAAGTGCGAGCACGTATTTAGTAAGTGTGGAGGAAAAAGACAGATCGGTTTCGTTTTCAAGCATAGTGGTAAGAAAATCCTTTGTTCAAACTGCATATATGTCAACCATATCGCTATATGCGTCCTTGTGGTTGATTTCGGTCAATTAACCATAATGAAAATTCACAGCCAGATACGGTCAATAATTCGATTGTACAGAAACTTTGTTATGCAATGTATGACAGTCTGGTTACCAATGCTTAATAAACTGAAACGTCGACTTTCTTGCCGATACGTAGCGGAAAGTCATTAACACGCACTGTGGCTGACATACAAAACTCAAATAGTGAAATTGAGCAAATTCTCCGAGTTTTCATTTACATAAAACGCGATTATCGCTATTGTCCGGCGCAATTCCCGGTCCGCGCTGCGGCCCGCCAGGACGGTCGTGTTGTCCCATATGCTAACTCTCGAAATCTCGTCTTAAACGATGTTCGGCATTCAACGAATAAGTCTTACCCGGTGGAAACGGTTGCTGCCGTTTCTGCGCTGGTGGCCCCGTGTAACACGCGAAACCCTGCCCTCCGATCTGATGGCAGGATTGACCGGCGCCGTCATTGTTTTGCCTCAAGGCGTTGCATTCGCAACCATTGCCGGCATGCCACCGGAATATGGTCTGTATGCCGGTATCGCACCGGCCATCATTGCAGCGTTGTTTGGATCGTCCTGGCACCTTGTATCGGGTCCGACCACTGCCGCATCCATCGTCATGTTCTCGGCGCTGAGCACTCTTGCCGAACCCGGCAGCCAGTACTATGTGGCATTGGCCATCACTCTGGCGTTTATGGTCGGGGTCATTCAACTGGTCATGGGTTTTGCGCGGCTCGGCACGCTGGTCAACTTTATCTCGCACTCCGTCATTGTCGGATTTGCCGCCGGTGCGGCCATTTTGATTATCACCAAACAGGCTGAACACTTTTTTGGACTGGAAATTCCGTCCGGCGGGCACCTTCACAACACGGTTTACTATTTGTGGAATCACATACCCGACATGCACCCACTGGTCTCTCTCGTAGCATTGGTTACTTTGCTGACAGGTATTGTTTGCAGACGCCTGTGGCCAAAATCACCTTCCATGATTTTTGCCTTAATCCTGGGCAGTTGCAGCGCTGTTTTGCTCAATTTCTTTCTTGACGAACCCACAACCGGTATACACATGGTCGGCGCACTGCCACGTCAGCTACCACCAATTTCACTGCCGATATTTTCGGTGTCCGTCTTCCGGGATCTGGCGCCGGTTGCACTGGCGATGACATTATTTGCACTGACCGAAGCCGTGTCTATCGCGCGCGCCATTTCTATCCGCTCCGGGCAGGCCATCGAAGGCAATCAGGAGTTCATCGGTCAAGGACTATCAAATGTCGTTGGCAGCTTCTTCTCCGCCTATGTAGCGACCGGGTCATTTAATCGCAGCGCGACCAATTACGATGCAGGCGCACGAACACCACTTGCGGCCATCTTCGCCGGTGTGCTGTTAATCGTCCTCGTGTTATTGGTCGCACCATTAACGGCGTATCTGCCGAAAGCTGCGATGGCGGGTTTGCTGTTTATGGTGGCCTGGCGACTGATTGATTTTCATCATATTAAAAGAATCATTCGCGCCGATCGAAAAGAAGCGTCCGTCATGGTCGTCACCTTTCTTGGTACACTGTTTCTTGAACTGGAATTCGCGATCCTGTTGGGCGTAATGTTATCGTTAATGTTTTATTTGAGAAGGACCTCACGACCACGGGTCGTTCCACGTTTGCCCGACCCAAATTCGCCACACCGGCAGTTCACCTACAGCGTATCGCTGCCTGAATGCCCTCAACTGAAAATCCTGCGTATTGAGGATTCACTCTACTTTGGCTCGGTGTCATACGTGCGTGAAATGCTGCGGCTATTTCGTGAACATTATCCAGAACAAAAACATTTACTTTTACTCACAAAAGGAATCAATCAGGTTGATGTCGCTGGTTCAGAACTCCTGGTTAGTGAAGCAGGTTTAAGACGACAAATGGGTGGTGACCTTTACCTGTATCGCCTTAAAGACAGCGCATGCGATGTTTTAGAAAGGGGTGGATACATGGACATACTTAATCGAGACCATATATACGATTCCAAAGAAGAGGCTATCGGAAAAATATTCGAAAAACTTGACAAGGGCATTTGCAAAACCTGCGACAAGAGAATTTTTCTGGAATGCAAGACAATCCCTATATCTTGCAACTGACAATACAGAAAGCAATTCCTGATTAAGCGCTTTTAGCAGCCTCTAAAATTGCTGAAAGTTGTGGCCGCAAGTCCACGCTTGCACCCGGGTATTTTCCATCAATCGCCGCAGTACCAACGGTAAACGCGTTTGCACCAGCTTGTGCAACAACTTGAATTCTTTCCGGCCCATCAATCGAACCAGCCACAACAACTGGCTTGCTCACACTCCGACAGACCGAGTTCATTAGTGCGGGAACATCACCCACAAACCGATAAGCTAATAAATCAAGCCCGTGCACTTCGTCATAGTCACATAATTTAATCGCGCTTTCAGTAATGTCGGAAATCCCTCCTTCCAACACGCTGGGGTGTCCCACGACTTTACCGGGAAATGGGTAGTAACGAATGTCGGAGCCTCGGATAACTGGAACGACATCGCTTACGTGCGTACCACCGAGGAGATACTCTATACCAATTTCCAGTGCAAATTCGGCGGATTGAATTTCGCTTTCGCTGTCTAGTGACACGACTTCAAGATAGCTTGTTACACCGCTCGTCTTGATTGCTCGCCCCGTCGAGATTAAATCTCCAAACGGCAAGCCCACGTTTTTAAAGCCGATGTGTTTTACTCCTGCTTTTAATGCAATGTCGAGATATTCATGCGCTTTATCGACTGTTTTGTCGTTGCGGGTCAGCATGAATATGAAGTCGAGGGACATAGATTATAACTTTCAATAATTTACTTCACGGTATTGTATCGGAATATTACAAACAAACTTAATTCCGTAGAAATTGTAGGAGCGAGCGGCCTTGCTCGCGATACATTACCAACGGAAAGAACTTATTCGCGACCAAGGCCGCTCGCTCCAATTGAAAGAGGTTTTATTAGATTAGGAAAGTTGCAATATCTTCCAGTTGCACGACGTGGCAGTAAATCATGTTGATGATTTCCAGTTCGTGGTTATGCAATTCCATGGTGGAGGCGGCGCAACAATCTTCTACTACCAGAACATTGAAACTTTCGTCCGCAAGACTGCGTACGCTGGAGCTGATGCATTGATCGGTAAAAATACCAGCAACAATAACATTGCTGATACCCATGTTGCGCAATATTAACCGCAGGTTGGTGCCGGTCAATGCGCTATCGGTAGTCTTAAGCACCGTAATTTCATCGCCTTGAGGCTGCAATTCCGGAACCAGCTGGCTGTCTTCCCGGTCCTTTGGCAACAATAAATAATTAAACCCTGGTTTCTTCTGACTCAGAGACCGATCGCGACCATCTTCTGTAAGACAGGCGATGCGTGCAAACATGACTTCTATGTCTTGTGATCGACAATATTCGATTAACTTCGCGGTATTGGGAATAACCGTGTTCGACATACGCTCGAAAAACGGCGCCCAGCGTTCCCCCTCGCTTGCTTCCTCCGGTGTTTCCAAGTAGGTGTTTTGAATATCAATCACCAGAAGCGCAGTATCCGACGGACTTAAAACCGGGTCGTCCGGCGGTTCCGCGTTCGCGTAATAGAACGAACGATGCGCATTTTTCCAATCGCTCATTTGAGTTTTCTCATCGGCTCTTGGTTGTTCTTTCGGTTATTGCTTTCGACCTATAACTTGATTCAGTGTTTTCGTAATTGCATCCTGCGCTTTGACCAGATCATCCGTATCACCTGACATAAAGATTCGCCCAGACACACCCATCATCTGCACATCGTTCAATACCGCATTAGGCGCAGCACGCTCGGCCTCATTCGCGGCGACACAAGCAAACAATGCAGGCGTCATCTCATATAACAACAATGACGCACCAGGCACTAGAATAGAAGCATCCCGTGAACGATTCAAGATAATTGCATGTTGATCCGAAATGTCTTCGATAATGTCTTCGAACAACGTGTCCGGTGCCAGTTGATCTTCAGGTTTAGCCCCTATTCCATGCAGAATTGCGGCGCCAGCGGCGTCCAATTCCTCGCGATCGGAAGAGTGTAACTCCAGCAAACCGAATTGTCGCTCAGTAAACAGAATGCCCGGCTCCATATCCGGTGCGGCCTTGAGCGCAAGATCGGAAACACGATGAATCGATAACGCAGGAGAAACTTCGATAATAAGGCTATGTTGCCCTTCAAAGGATGGATAACCACGAGCGCGTAACGGCGTACTGAGATAAGCCGCGAATTGGGGCTGCAAATCATACACCGGCAAGTACACACGCAACTCAGGCATCACCAATCCTCAAACTATCGAAATAATTTGCGATTACTTCGCGCCGACAGATTCGAAGTGTTTACTTAAGTCGTGATGCGGACGTGGAATAACATGCACAGCAACGACTTCACCTACCTGATTGGCCGCTTCAGAACCTGCTTCTGTGGCTGCTTTCACCGCTCCGACATCGCCTTTGATGACCACGGATACGAGGCCGCCACCGACTTCGTTGCGCGATATGATTTCGACATTTGCGGCTTTAACCATGGCATCTGCACACGCTAGCGCCGGGACATAGCCTCGGGTTTCTATCATTCCTATAGCTTGATTGGACATGATGTTATCTCCTGTTTGTGGCCTTGTGGCCGGGTTAGTAAAAATTCAACTTCGATCAACTTTGCTCGTCTATCGAACCGATGATCAAAGCGTCTATCGGTGCTTTAATTTTCGTGAAATAGGCTGCGGCGACCGAGCCTTGAGTTAACAAAACCGCTTCGCCATCGGCGCAACCCAATGGGTCTAATGCAATCAAACTGCCGCCATTATCCAAAGTTACTTCCAGCAGCGCGCCGTTCGGCAATGTTTCTATGTGCTTACTCGACCAGATATGGCCTGTTACGCGTCCACGAATCATAATTTCACCCTTTCAATTTTCATTCCGCCTTGACGAACCGCATCCTGCGCCAATGGCGTCAAGCGCGCGGTTTTACCGAGTTTAATTACACTCACATCGTCCGGAAGATTGTTAATCTGTTTTTCAGTTATCAAACCCTGTTCAAAATTAACGGCACTGGCTGATGCAAACGACGATTGGGACTGCCCAGCATTATTCGTCCCTTGGGTTAATCGAAATTGATACCGACCGGATTCAATATCCTCTCTAGCCTGCTTATTGTTTCCCAAATCAAGAATTCGTCGCACGAAACGCGATAAGTCGTTGTCCGAGCTAATAGTGACAAATTCTTCACGAGTATTTTCATTCGTGTTACTTTTTTCTTTGATGCCGTGAGCCGCAAGCTCTTCGACCAGAATCGAACGAATAGTTTGTCTTAGTTCCGCCGACATCGCCTAATGTACCCTACCGTCACGCAAAACAGCTTCAGCGACGTTTCGTGCATTACGGATTTCCGCCTCATCCCCTGCAAGGTATAACCGCCCGTTCGCGCCAATCATGCGATAGTCGATCACTTTTACATTCGCTTCTTTTTCCGCTTCGTTACACGCGAGAATGGCATAGGACGCTGGCTGGCATTCCAACAAGTACAACGACTCACCACTTAACACCATAGAACCGAGTTTATTTCGATTAATCAAAAAAGCTTGTTGATGATCGACCCGAGTTACCACTTTCGATCCGAGTATGGTCGGCATCGTCGCATCTTCAACACTCGCACCGAGCGCATCTAACACCGCCTGCGCACCGGCCTTAACTTCCGCAGTCGATTTTGAATGCATCTCCAGATAACCGTATTGCCGCTCGACCACCAACAAACCGACTTTGACGTTTGCACCCTTGAGAGCGACATCAGTCAACGCCTCTATATCAAGCCCCGGCGCGACTTCGATAATCTGCGCCGCCATGTTACGACGCGGCAACGAGCCACGCATCCAGGTGGCGATATACGCTAACGTCTGCGGTTGCAGCTGGTCAATAAAAATAAAAGAACGAAGATCGGCCATGTTGTCTTAGTGTTTTAAGACTGCCTGCAGTTCTTCTGTAATCATGCGACGTAATTCATCACGCGTCACTGCAGACGCGCCGTTTGCATCGGCAGATGTTGAATAACTCCGATTAACGTAACCGTTTGAACCTGGTACACCATCGGATGGTGCTTCGGGTAGCGGGCCTGCGAAACCTGCATCGAGTCCGTGATAGTTGCCAAACGTTTCGGACGCATCAGAGTTGTACGCCATCTTGGTCCAATGCATGAGATGTTGCGGACCAATATTTTCACCTATGGAACTACGACCAAAGAATCCGGTACCAACCGTGAATGTCGGTGGCAACCCGGTCTGAAAACCCGCGGCACCCTGAGTACACGGTGCGTTAACCACAACACGATAGGCCTCTACCGCCGATGCATAGTCTATCGCTACTTTTTCATCCATCGCATGCACGGCCGCCGAGTGACCCGCGCCAGCTATACGCAATACCGCGCGAGCCTGCGCGATGGCCTGACCTCGGCTTTTGACAACGTGATACGCCAACACCGGGCACAGTTTTTCTTTTGACAACGGCTCTTCAACACCGATTTGCGTAATGGGCGCCAGCAACACTAGCGTTCCATCGGGCACGCGAATGCCGCATTCCTGAGCAATCCAATGCGCATCGCGCCCAACGCATTCGACGTTAAATCCACGATCATGAAATAAATAGCGACGCAAACGTTCTACATCGTCTTCAGTACAAACATAGGCTTTCGCTTGTTTGAACGACTGACGCAAACGTGAATCGACATCGGTTAAGGTAATAATCACACTCTCGTTTGTGCATAAGGCTGAGTTATCGAACGACTTCGAATCGACAATTCGTTTTGCGGCCTTGTCGATATCTGCAGTTGAATCCACAAACACAGGCGCATTACCCGGCCCCACACCAATAGCCGGGTTGGATGAAGAATATGCCGAACGCACCATGGCACTGCCACCTGTCGCGAGAGTCACGGATGTTTTTGGTGAACCCATGAGTTCTTCGACTAACGGAATACTCGGATCTTCGATAATCTGAATCACGCCGTCCGGCGCACCTGCAGCAATGGCGGACTCCGCCAGTCTATGAGCTGCGTCAACACTGCATTCAAGTGCAGCCGGGTGCGGACTGATGACAATCGCATTACGCGTCATCAATGAGATCAGAATTTTATAATTGATGGTTGCAATCGGATTAGTCGACGGCGTCAACGCCATGATCACGCCTGCCGGTCGTGGAATCTCGACGATCTTGCTAGTCTCGTCAATACGTGAATTCACGTAGTCATGGTCACGATAAAAATCAACTAACGGATGTGCAGTCAATTCGTTTTTGATTTTTTTATGCGCAGCGACGCCAAACCCCGTTTCCTCAACAGCCCAGTCGGCGTATCTGCCAGCGTGTTCGTGTGCGGTAGCAGCTACCGCATCGACTATAGCCATAGTCGCATTACGATCATAGCGTCGAAATACTTCCGCGGCCCATCGCGCTCTTTCCAACACCATGTCGGCCCGCCCACTGAGTGCGGCGCGACTAGCGGAAATATCAACCAATGTTCGCACTTGCGGTTCCATTACGCGCTCCTCCGATAAACCTGCGCACCCATTACCTCATCCCGCGCTAAACCAATCCCGATTTCTACTCGACGCAAGACTTCTTCACAGTCTGCCTGAGTCATTAACAGTCCAGGCTTGAATTGCAACACACGTGGATCGAGGGTTGAAAATATTGCCCAGACCCCGTTGTTGTAAAGATTTTTCATAACCGGTTTAGCGCCCTGTTCATGATTGAACTCGAGACCCATTACGACACCGTGTTGACGAATTCCAACAAAGAAATCCGGGTACTCGGCCATGATATTTTCCAATCCTGCGCGCAGGAAATCAGATATGTAACGCACCATGGTTCGCACTTCTGGACGTTGTACGATCTCAAGGGTTTTCATTGCAACTATGCAACCCAGTTCCGCGCCGCCACCGGTTGAGATGTGACCAAAGCCATCTTCTTTCAACCAACCACCACAACGCTCAGCAATCAACACGCATGCGATGGGATACATCCCGCCACCAATACCTTTACCTGTGACCATGATGTCGGGTTCGATCCCGTACTTGGAACATGCCCACATTTCACCGCAACGCATCAAGCCAGTTTGCACTTCATCGGCAATGTACAACGCATCGTATCGTTCACACAGGCTTTTTACCGTTGGCAAATAACCTTCGTGAGGCATTGGAAAACCATAGGTCGCGGGAATAGTTTCCATAATCACCGCTGCAACGTCCCTGCCACGCAATGCATCTTCCATGGCAGTCAGATCATTGAACGGAACCTGCACAAATTCGCCGGTGGTGTCTTCGGAAAGAAATAATTTTGAGAAGCGATCGTCACCTGTTTTTAAAGCGAGGCCGGTATGCCCGTGATACGCCTTAACAATAGAAACAATTTTCCGCTTACCGGTTGCATGACGCGCGGTTTTTATTGCAATGTCTATTGCTTCGCCACCGCCTGACCCGTAAGCCGTGTAAGTCATATCCGGTGAAGGTGCACATGCTGCCAAGGCCTCGGCTAAAGCTGTACGTGCGAGTGCCGGGAAATGATGATTACCCATGTCAAAGCGTTCGCTTCCTGCCTTCAACGCTTCAACCAGTTCGGGGTTTCGATGACCCAAATTATAGGTTCCACCATTTAGATGCAGGTCAATCAAACGTTGACCATCCATGTCGTACAGGTAATACCCTTCGCGCCGGTCGATCACAAGATCGACACCCATGTCTTGCCAATCCTGGGTTTTACCAGGATTCCAAAACGCTCTGGACCGATCTAAAAATTCGAGTTTAGCTTCGCTCATTGCCTTGCCTCACGGTTATATGTACAGCGTGGCATAGGCTATTGAAGTTGACTTGACAAAAAACGGGGGAAATTGACATGACCGCTGATCGCGGCGATACAGAAATGAAAACAGCGCCTCGACTTCGTTTTTAATGATTGTGTTAGCAATTAGCTGTCAGCGTTCAGAGTGCTTTGGATGGTTTGTAACGCCTAGCGTTAGTGGTCGAAAACGTAACAGAGATTGTCTCACTACGATCGCAATTACAACACATCCTGTAGGAACGAGCTTGCTCGCGAACAAGTGGTTTTGTTTAAATAATTTTCGCGTACAAGCTCGCTCCTACAACGCAAACCACCTCTGACTCAGTTGATTCTCACCCCTGTTTATCCAAAAACTTTTCAGCCAACTCCGCTGTAATCTGCGCAAAAGTCGGGGCCAATTCTTGCGCCGTATCAACCTCGATATGTGAACCTATCCAGGCGAGTAATGCGAGGCGGCGAAGCATAATAAAAGTATCGATTTCGGCTTCGTCTTCGGCACTGAGTTCGCGCACCTTGCGATAACCCTTCACCCACGCTTGTTTGAGTGCCGGCACCTGTGGGTGATCTTCCATAAAACTGATACCTGCGGCGAAGTCATACATGAACCATCCCAGGCCACAATCGTCAAAATCGATTAAGCGTGTTGCACCATCACTAATCAACAAATTAGCCAGTCGCATGTCCGCGTGAATAAGACCAAAACGATCTGGCCCCTTGCCGTAGTCGTTCAAGCGTTGTTCGACTAGGGATTGAAGACGTTCCAATATTGTTTTTATTTCATTTGTGACATTGGGGGCGTCCCGCCAATCCCCCCAAGTCGCCTTCGATCCAAAGACGGTATCCAAATCCCAGACCAGACGTTCAAATTTTTCCGGTCGTTGCCAGTTTATCGAGTGATTATGTGTACGCGCGGCTATCTCACCGAGTTCTTCGAACGGCGCAACCAGATCGGCATTTTCATCCGGTTCATGCCCTTCGACAAATTCAAACATCACCATGTGACGCTCGCCCGGCAAGCCTTCGATAGACGATGTTTGTACATTGCTACCGTCACGCCCGGCGACAATGTCCGGCGTCATCACCCCGCCCTCTTCGTTTAAAGCCGTTGACCACGCGTGCTCGCAAGTCACAGCGTTACGCGTGTGATAGTTCTCACGATGAATGCGCAAAATAGATTTGAACCCGCTCGGTGCTTCCACCAAAAATGTCGCGTTTTCGGAAACATTAATTAAATGCGCGCTGGCATCTTCCGGTACGTCCCAAAATTTTAGCGATTGATTCGCAAGCGCGCCTAAACGTTCAAGCAATACATCATGCGCTACGGCACTTTCAGCCATATTATCCTCCTCGCCTAATTTTTTTCTAAATCTCTTCGATAGCTTCGAGGGACTCTGGGAGAATTTGTCCTCCATCGACAATTATGGTTTGTCCGGTTATGTATCCCGCTTCGTCGGATGCGAAAAATAATGCAGCGTTGCCAATATCGGCGACATCACCCAGTCGTTTAAGCGGAATCGATGCAGCCATGGTATCGAGATAATCCTGCCCGAGATCTTTCAGGCCCTCGGTATAAATGTTGCCGGGCATAACGGCGTTAATGGTCACGTTGTACTTAGACAATTCCATACAAGCCGTTTTTAGAAAACCCAGTTGACCGGATTTGGAAGCGCCGTAGTGCGACCAACCGGGATAACCGGTCACCGGCCCGGTAATCGATGAGGTCAATACCACACGACCACCGCCCGCTTTTTCAAAATGCGGAATCGACGCTTTAACGCAAAGGAATGCGCTCTTTAGGTTAGTCGCCATAACCTGATCCCATTCCGCAGGATCCATGTCGATCATTTTAGTTTGGGGGAAGGCACCGGCATTGGCGCACAGAATATCCAAACCACCAAAAGTATCGGCGGTTTTGTTGACCATGCTCTGTACCGAACCCCAATCCGACACATCGCATTGGCAGTATTCCGCCGTTCCACCTGCAAATATCAACGCTTCAGCGGCAGCTTTGCCGTCCGCTTCACCACGCGATGCAATCATGACTTTCGCACCTTGTGCGGCAAAGATCTGCGCTATACCTTTTCCGATGCCTTTTGAACCACCGGTAACAATGACTGAACGATCTTTAATCGATGTAAGCATGTTTATTTCTCCATATTTATTTTCAATTAAATTTCAACTTTTGTTTTTAACCTGTCTGTATGCGCCGGTCTTGCGCGACACGGAAAAACCATACGATGATAAATGCAACGATCAACAAAACCATTGACGTGGCGATGGATAGAATGCCAACGGTTGGTACTAACGGTGAATAACCCGATACCATTTTCGCGTATAGCCATTCCGGTAGCGTGGAATCCGCACCCGTTGTAAACAAGGACAACGGAAAATTTCCCCAACTGAGCAAGAAGGCGAACAATCCCGCTGAAATAACGCCCGGCATTAGCAATGGCCCGGTGACTTCTCTTAGCACCGTCCAGGTCGATGCGCCCATGTCGCGCGCCGCTTCTTCCAGCGCAGGGTCAAAACTGTATGCTCGAATAGCAATAATGAGTGTGGCAATAGGTGAAATCCAGACCAAATGCGCGACGACGGCAGTTTTCCAATCCGGAATCACACCCAGAAAGTTAAACCACATGAGCAAGGCCAGCCCCAAAACGGCTTGCGGAAAAAATATGGGTAATAAAATCAGCTTTTGAAAAACGCCACGAAAACGCCATTCATAGCGCGCAAACGCCAGCGCACCAAAAAACCCCACGATCATCGAAATCACCGCAACGATGATGGCAATGGTCAGAGAGGTTGACAATAAATCATGCACGGTTTGGCTTTCGATCGCTTTGCCATACCACTTTGTTGCATAACGCTTAATCGGGAATGTCAGATACCGCGCCTTTGAAACGGAAGCGAAGCCAATGGACACCAACGGTAAATACAAAAATACAAGTGTTAGCACAGCATAGATATACAACGCGATTTTTGTAGTACGATTCATGCGCATCAGCGTTTACGTCCCATGATGGTATCAAGGTCGACCCGATTCACACCGAATATCGCCAGTGTTCCGATAATTAAAATCAAAACGATGGACAGCGCTGAACCAAGCGGCCAGTTTTGCCCGTAGGTAAAGGCGGTTTCGATTTCGTCCGCAATGACAATCACCGCTTGCCCACCGAGCAATTTCGATTCCGCCAATGCACCGGCGGCTAACACAAAACTGAGCAAGGAACCGATAACGATACCCGGCGCGGACAAAGGCAGATCGACTTCGACAAACACCTGCCAACGGGTAGCCCCCAAATCCGCGGCTGCTTGCCGCGCTTCTTCAGGCACCGTGGAAATACCCTGGGCGAGCGGAAACAACATGAAAGGAAAGTAAACGTAAACGAGTCCGAAGATAATAACCGGGACGTTGTACAACGCACCTTCAAAACTTAAACCTGTCCATGCACGCAAATGACCTTCGATTAAACCACCCTTCATCAGCGTCAGCACCCACCCGAACAACCGGATGTTTTCCGAGACGAATAGGGTGATGACAACGATGACGGTAATGACTGTAGTGAATTTATCAAAAACCTTTGGCCATAGCAAAAGCAAGCGGCCAACAAACGATAAACAGAATAACAGTTGATACCAGAGCCATGCCAAGCGCCCATAAAAGCGAACGGTAATAGCCTTGACTCAACAAGACGCCATAGGATGAAAAATCCGGCAAATGCGCAAAGCTGAACACCTTTTGCGGCATGATGGAAAATACCGCAATAACCACCAATGGCGCGGCAAAGCTCAATAGCAAGACCACTGTTATCGGCGTCGCGGCAAACACTCCTATTTTTTTGTTAGCGGATTCCACTGTGCCTCAGCTCAAGTTGTCGTCCGGAATCAAATGCGCGTTGTCGGCATCCCAACCTAATACCACCTCATCCGACATTTGACCGGTAAACCGATGTTCGCGTAATTTCTCAACCGTGAACTCAGCGCCATTCCCCATCTCAATGCTGTATTGCATACGTGAACCCAGTGCGTACTCCGCGTGCATCACGCCACTGACAGAAAAATCACTTGTTTCACCGGATGCTAGAAAGCGCACGTACTCCGGCCGTACCATTAATGCACCGGTTTTTCCTGGGGGCAATTTCAGTTCGGCGCTGCGCGCTATCGCGTTCACTTGCAAATCGACGCTGCGTCCTTTTAGTCGTCCATCGGCACCGGAATCTACGTCAATCAAATTCACTTCACCCATAAACTCGGCGACAAACCGGCTCACCGGGCGCGCGTAGATCGCATCAGCAATATCTATTTGTTCGAAACGCCCTTCACGCATAATCGCAATGCGATCGGACATGACCATCGCCTCTTCAAGACTGTGCGTTATATAGACGAATGTTTTGCCGGTACGCTCATGCAAATCTTTTAATTCTTTTTCCAGCGTTTTGCGCAGGCGATAGTCAAGCGCAGAAAGCGGCTCATCAAAAAACAAAATTTCAGGGTCAAAAGCCAGCGCTCTTGCGAGTGCAACCCGTTGACGTTCGCCGCCTGAACACTGATTGATACGTTTATTGTAAAAATCCCGCGGTAAATGCAAGAGGTCCAGCAGTTCGAGCGCACGCTCCTTGCGTTTGCCGACACTCTCGCCGCGAATTTTAAGTGGAAACTCGATGTTTTCACCAACCGACCGATGCGGAAATAACGCGAGTGATTGAAACACCATACATGTCGGGCGCAAATTTGCCGGGATTTTTTCAATGCGTTTATCACGCAACCAAATCCGGCCTTCGGTGGGTTCATCGATTCCGACCAACAACCGAATCAGCGTCGTTTTGCCGCTACCGGATGGCCCTACTATGGTGAGGAATTCGCCTTCCAGTATTTCAAGGTCGATGCCGTGTAACGCCGTGAAACGACCAAAGCGTTTAACAATTTTTTCAAGACGCAGAATGGGTTCAGACGGCATAGCGACGCAAAATAACAGAATATGAAAAACCCGGCCAAGTGTTTGCCACCTGGCCGGGGGATTGCTCAAAAACGACTAGCCGCGTTTTGCGGCGTTATAAATTTCGTTCAATGCGTCGTAGGAACTAACGACTTGATAGTCGAGAGAACGCGCCATCTCCTCGCCCAGGCTATCCCACTGAATCGCATCAAGTTCATCGGCATCGAACTTGTCGAATACAGCAGGGTCTCCCATTTGACTGACCGGATTGTACGTTCCTTCAGCAAACGCAACCGCTTTACTGATGTCAGCGCTCTGCACAAACTCAAGAAAATCTTCGGCGAGAGTGGACGGATCAGGATTATTCACTGCGGAGGTCAACTCAATCCAAACCACTCCGCCCTTACCATCGACTGGCCCTGAATTCGGCGTTATCGCCCTGACGTTGCTCGCACCATCAAAACGGGCCGGCGATGCAGTGTACGTACCGCCGGTAAAGTAGGCATCGATCTCACCGTTAATCAAAGCCGTATTCATCGCAACCAAATCATCAGTTAGCAACTTGGCACCACCAAAGATGGCTTCGGCGGTTCCTTTAAATACTTCTTGCCCTGCGTCATCAATCGGTTCAAACGGATTTTGATCACCAGTCAAACACATGTGCATAATGTTCCAGTTGTCGTAAGTAAGCACTCCGTAACGATCTTTCATTGCAGAGTCAAGAAATAACTTCCAACCCTGGTCTTCAGCCATCTCACGACTGATCTTGTCGGTATTGACGACGAAACTGAACGGGCCATAACGTTGGGGCATACCGATTAACTCACCGTCATCAGCAAAGGCCAAGGGATAAGGGCCGGAAAATTCCGGTAACATTTTTTCAAAATACGGCATGAAGCGTTCTTTGTTTAGTGGCTTAATCAAGCCTTCCGGATAAAGCTGCGCTTTGGCCCAGGGTTGGTTAACGTTGATCAAGTCCCACACATTGACTTCACCGGCACGCAATTTGTTAATCATGTCCGGATCAGAAGTACCGCTTTCAGCGCGCACGGTCGCACCGGAATTCGCTTCACGAAACGGACCCAGCACTTCATCCGAGTTGTAACCTTCCCAGCAAAGAATATTCATTTGGTCATTTCGCGCAGCGAAGGCGCTACTCAATGGCCCCATGCTTGCCAGTCCGGCGGCACCAGCTAAAGTGGTATTAAACTGTCTACGAGTAAACTTCATTGGTTCCTCCTGTTACGTTTATGAGATGCAAAGTTTTTATGGATTGCTTCAATTATTAAGCTTGCCTGCATAAATTCAAACTAGCTTGACAGAAATCTGCCGATATTTGACACTCAAAACTTAAAGTATTTATTCTATTTGTTGCGTTTCTCATTGATTTTAAAGATATAATAAAGCATTTCATTAAACTGGCTTGTAATATCAAACTGGGGACTTTACTAGCGATAACCCTCGCTCAAGCAAATGCGAAATGAGTACGATTGCTGAACCATCCATCGTTCTGGCCTCCGCCGCTACCGGCGTGATTAAACTTATTGAGAAAAACAACGGTGATGTTGATTCTATTTTTGGTGCTACTTCCATTCGCTTGAACGATCTGGAAAGCCCGATACAGGAGTTGAGCCTGCGACAGTATTGCCATTTGTTCACCGAAGCCGCCGCACAAACGGGTAACGACAATTTCGGATTGCATTTTGGCGCTCAGTTCGAACCCAGACAACTGGGTGCAATCGGCTACGCCGCCATCAGTTCCCCTACGCTCTCTTCCGCACTACATAACATGGAATATTATTTTCCAGCCCATCAAGACCAATCGAGTTTTAGCTTAATTCCAGACAATGATCTTCTCTGGTTAAGCTACAGAATATTCGATCCGCGTATAGAAGATCGAAGACAAGACGCCGAATTATCCATGGGCATGTTTCTGAATATTTTTCGACGCGCGCTGGGTTCTACATGGTCGCCGCTGGAAGTTCGATTCGAACATGACGAGCCTGAACATGCCTCCGAACATGAGCTGGTGTTTGGTGCACCAGTGCAATTTGGAAGACGCACCAACGCCATGGCTTTTCGGCGCCACGATCTTGATACGGTGATGCCGGATCAGGACCCATATTTATTTTCCGTGATTGAACCCTTCCTACAATCACGTTGTGAGATGCACAACAACCCCGAGTCCTTTGCCGACGTGGTGCGCAATCAAATCAAACTTAATCTAAGCACCTGCGCACCAACACTAGCAGAGATCGCGCGAATATTTGGCCTTTCCGAGGCCCAGTTTCAACATGAGCTACAAACCCACGGCTTATCGTTTCAGGACTTGCTACGCGCGGCTAGACAGGAATTGTCGCTTCACTACATGAACGATTCCACAATGCCCTTAACAGAGGTCGCATTGCTGCTCGGTTATTCTGAACTGTCAGCATTTTCACGTGCATTTCGAAACTGGACCGGTATGAGTCCACAACAATACCGTCGTTCACACAAGATGACGCCACAACCGCAATCGACAAAGCTGTAAATCGATTGTTGGTTCGCGACAATCAAAGACAATCTCATTTGCAGCGGCTAATTCAAGTACTGAATTTGGTGTATGCTGCGACGCTATACAAACTTGCACGCTCAGTAATGCCGGATACTATCAAACAAGCACTGTCCGTCAGGTTTGGGTCCAAGGCGACGTAGTGCACGAACATTAGCGATTCACACACCAATACTTTCAAACGCACTTGTGACACCTGAAGAATTTCGCAAAGCCGGGCACGAACTGATTGACTGGATTGCCGACTATCGGCAGCGCATCGATCAAATGCCCGTGCGCGCGCAGGTCAGTCCCGGCGAGGTTCGCAACGCTTTACCCTGCGAACCGCCTGAGACAAAGGAATCACTTGATAAAATAATACAAGACCTCGAACGAATTATCGTTCCAGGCATTACGCAAGTACAACACCCCATGCACTACGGCTGGTTTCCATCCAATGCGTCACTCGCTTCCGTGATCGGCGATATCGCATCCTCCGGTTTAGGTACGCTCGGTATCTCCTGGGAAAGTTGCCCATCATTAACGGAAGTCGAAGAAGTGGTTTGTGACTGGATGCGTCAACTTACTGGTCTACAAGAACATTGGCACGGAACAATTCACGATACAGCATCCACCGCCTGTTTCACTGCGCTGCTTGCAGCGCGGGAAAAAGCGAGCGACTACAGCGAAAGCCGGGGCGGGCTGCAGCGCGAGTCTGTGCCGCTGATTGTCTACACTACCGAAGAAGCGCACTCTTCTATTAAAAAAGCAGCGCTGCTGGCTGGATTCGGTCAAGGCAATCTGCGTTGTGTAAATGTAAATCCTGTTACCCGCGCGATGCTCGCCGATGATTTAGAAAGGACAATCGAGCAGGATATTCAGAATGACTACCTTCCTGCGACTGTCGTCGCCTCCGTAGGAACCACGGGAGTAACTGCTATTGACCCCGTTGAGGACATCGTTCGTATTGCCACGAAGCACGGTTTATGGATTCACGTCGATGCAGCGATGGCCGGCTCCGCCATGTTATTACCCGAGTGCCGTTGGATGTGGCAGGGCGTCGAAGGCGCAGACTCGATATCATGGAATCCGCACAAATGGATGGGGACAATTTTAGATTGTTCGTTGTTTTATGTTCGCGATGTACAACACTTGATTCGCGTCATGTCGACCAACCCGAGCTATCTGTGTTCGACCGTCGATGGTGAAGTGACACAGTATCGCGATTGGGGCATTCCACTCGGACGTCGATTCCGTGCTTTAAAACTCTGGTTTCATTTGCGGTTGGATGGACCCGATGCGATTCGACAACGACTGCGCAGGGATCTGGATAATGCGCAATGGCTTAAGCAACAAATTGAAACTACGCCGGATTGGGAAGTCGTCGCTCCGGTTAACCTGCAAACAGTTTGTGTTCGACACCATCCGGATAATCTGCAAGGCGATGCTCTCGATCATCACACCTTAAAATGGGTAAACGAAATTAATAATTCCGGCAAAGCATTTCTAACACCTTCAAAACTCGATGGCCGCTGGATGGTACGCGTGTCTATCGGCGTTGAAGCCACCGAACGCGAGCATGTCGGAGAACTATGGAAATTGATGCGCCAAACTGCTGATGCGGAGTAATTAAACTATACGCAACTTTTGAAAAACTGCGTATAGTTGAATTCAACTCTTTGTTTTTACTGATATATTTTAAATGATGTTCAGTTTCCACGCCGATGTAACTTAATCTGGTTATACATGCCTTCGACATTCAATGGTAGATGATCCTCGTAGTTACCCCAATCGCTGTAGTCATCGAGTTTTATACTGACCTGCATTTCTTCCAGGGTCTTCCCTTCCCGCGCCGATTGCAGAACCGCTGCATGCAAAGTTTCCATATATTCACGAAACGCGGTCGCATCCGCTTTTGTACCAATAGCGCCATGTCCCGGTACGAGCTGATCAAAATCCATTACTTCCACTTTCTTTATCGCATCCATCCAATCCGGAATAAAAGCGTCGGTTAAATTTTTCCACGCAAGCGTTTTAACAGGAATAAAATCGACCGCAAACAACACACGCTCTTCTGGAAACCGCATAACGATGCTGTTATCGGAGTGCCCGCGACCAACATAGGTCAGCTCGACAGTTTTTCCACCAAGTTCAATAGTCATGGCATCGCTGAACGTAATATCGGGAACCGCAGTCGGACGGTTTTCGCCAACAATGTCCACTTTCGCAGCGTCATGAGCAACGACGGTTGCCGTATCGGCAAATACTTCGCCACCGGCGATATGATCAACATGATCGTGGCTATAGATCAGATATTTCACCGGCTTGCCAAATCGTTCAAGAAGCTCTGCTTTTAACCAGTTTGCTGCATCTGCGTTGATGGGATCAGTCGCGATGATGCCGTCATCGGTCACCAAAAAAACCGAGTAGTGGAACTGGTTCTGAAAACGGTACAAGTCACCGGTGATGTTGACAATGTCGCGCTTGGGTGCATCTTGCGCATTTACTTCATTCAAAAATTGAATGGAACAAATAAAAACTAACGACAGAGAGATTATTCTGATCACGATGCTACTCCTTGGTTCAGCGTTTGTGACAAATGACAAGTCAAACTTGAATATAAACTACTCTAATACATTCCACACATTCGATTTGACCAAACTAAATGAACTTAGTTCTAGTCGCGTAACCACTCCAGCGCTTGCGCTTCATCATAAAAATGACGGAGCTGAAAACCGCGATTAGTTGCGACGAACTCGTAAAAATCATTGGCCGATTTGAATTCGATTCGATCAAGAAATGCAAGTTTAATGTTTCGGGTAAAACCTCTTTCGCTTAGCTCATCACCGGAATGAAAGGAATCCAATGGCTGGGTTCTCCATCGACTAATCGATAATCGATCAACACCTTGGTTTTATTGCTTTCGATGCATTTTTGCGCGATGGATCTATCGGTCAACTCATCCGCCCGGGGTGTAAACAACCCCGTTAAGCGTGCGACAAGAACATCGTCTGCCTCGCTGAATTTTATTTCGATTGTCATCCCCTGGCCCCGGTTTCTCCTTGCTCCACAAATCCGCCAGCCCCACGCTGACATGATATTCTCAATATGTCAGTAACTAACGCATCTTCCGTAGATCATCCACATCAAGCAAATGATTTCAGCCTTATCTACCCCACTGAACAACAGAGAGATTAGAGAAAAAGATCATCCATTAACTGATCTTCCACACCATTGGCGTACCGACTGAAATCGTCTACCCCTTCTTCGCTTAACACCTGCTCATCGATAAAGAAATTGCCCGTGCAGGTTTTACTGTCCCGCGACAAAATAGCATGTGCGGCATCGGCAACAATCTCAGGTTGCCGGCAATTTTCTGGCTTGACAGTGTCGCCAAGCATAGCCACGGCAGCAGTATAGATCACCGTGCGTGGCCACAAGGCGTTAACGGCAATACCTGCGTCACGAAATTCTTCGGCCATGCCCAACACACACATGCTCATGCCATACTTGGCTATGGTATAGGCGACAAAATCCTTAAACCATTTCGGGTCCATGCTCAAAGGCGGCGACAGGGTCAACACATGCGGGTTCGATGCTTTGCGTAAATGCGGCAGACAGATTTGCGTTGCCGCGTAAGTACCGCGCACGTTGACTGAAAACATCAGGTCAAAACGTTTCATTGGTGTAGCTTCGGTTCCAGTCAGACTGATAGCACTGGCGTTGTTAACCAGCACGTCTATGCCGCCAAAGGTTTCGACTGTTTTGTCGACCGCCAATTGAACCTGTTCTTCCGAGCGAATATCCATTTGCACGGCCAGCGCTTTTCCACCCGCCTGTTCGATTTCTTTAGCCGCGCTATGTATGGTTCCCGGCAATTTGGGATGCGGCTCCGCGCTTTTACCGGTAATGACAACGTTAGCGCCATCCTGCGCGGCACGTAATGCAATTGCTTTGCCTATACCTCGGCTTGAACCGGTAATAAAAATGGTTTTGTCCTTTAGCATCTTGACTTAAGTTATCCGTTAATCGCCGAAGTTGGGTTTGCGTTTTTCGCAAAAAGCCAGCACACCCTCCGCAAAATCATCGGTAATAGCGCAAGACAGAAAACTCGAATGTTCGCGCTCCAGTTGCGCATCCAGGCTATTTGATAATGACGAGTTCAACAGCGACTTTACGCGTGCATAACTTTGCCGTGGGCCTTGTGCCAAACGCTGCGCTAACTTAAGCGTTTCGTTTTCAAGCTCCTCCGGATCTACCAGACGATTTACCAACCCATAATCCAGCGCAGTTTGTGCATCGAAACGGTCACCCAGCAGCAGCAATTCCGTCGCTCGTTTTAAACCCACAATACGGGGCAACGCATAAGTGGTTCCGCCATCAGGCGACACACCAATATGCGTGTAGGCCAATGCGAATTTTGCGTCCCTGGCAGCCAATACCATGTCGCAGGCGACCATCAGTCCGATACCGTAGCCCGCAACCGCGCCTCGGACACTTGCGATCACCGGCACATCCATCCGGCGCAGGGTTCGAATAACGCCATGCACCTTATCGAAAATTCCATAGAACGCTTTACTGCCATGCTTCTTTAGTGCCTGCACCGACATGGCAAAATAATTGATATCGCCGCCCGCCATAAAATTATCGCCGGCACCGGTCAGAATCATGCAACGCACCCCTTCGTTGGACTCTACCGTTGTTACGACATCATGCAACTCACTCGCCAGATTCGGATCGAGTACATTTAACTCGTGGGGGCGATTCAAAGTGACGGTCGCAATGGAGTCTTTAATATCAAGTAATACGTTTGGCATCTAAATCTTCCTGGTACAGTTTCGGGGCTTATTCTAGCCGGTAAAATCAACCAATACCGGCCTTATTGAGCATGTTCTAGAACACGTGCGACTAACATGCACTAGCAACATGGGCTAGTGACCTTCGTACATCTTTTCAATATCCGATTGAAATTTATTCTTTATCACCGGCCGTTTCAGTTTCATTGTCGGCGTTAGCAATCCGTTTTCAACTGTCCACGGCTCCAGCGTTGCACAGGCCTGATAAATTTGCGCATAACCCGGGAAAGATTCGATACGCTTTGCCATACGTTCGAGCAGCGCCTTCTCCACCTGCTCACTGTTCAGTATGTTCTTATCTTTGGTATCAAAACCCCGTTTCTTCGCCCACTCAGCCCAGATGTCGGGATTCAATACGACAATAGCGGACAAGAAGGGCTTTCCTTCACCGATGACCACTGTTTGATCGAACAACGCGTCTTCGGAAATAGCGGTTTCCATATCCGCCGGCGGGACCTTTTCGCCGTTTGATAAAACAAGAATATCCTTCAAACGGCCGGTGATAAATAAAAATCCATTCTCAATACGCGCGCAATCGCCGGTATGAAACCAACCGTCGTCATCAATGACTTCTTTCGTCGCCGTTTCATTTTCCCAATAGCCCAGCATGATATTCGGACCTCGCGCCAGCAACTCATTGCTATCACCGATGCGCAGTTCGACGCTATTGATTGGCAAACCGATGCTATCCGTGCGATTACGCTCCATCGTATTTACGGTCAGCACCGGACTGGTTTCGGTCAAACCGTAACCCTGCAGAATCTTTATTCCAAGACTGACAAACAATTTACTGACATGTGCTGCCAGTGGTGCACCACCGCTGATCGCAAGACGCAATCGTCCGCCAAAGGTGTTTTGAATCTTGGCCGCAACCAGTTTTTCCAATAACGGCCATAACACCAGTTTCGGATGCCATGCGGCCCGTTTTTGTTCGTGTTCGTAGCGTAACCAACCGACATCAATCGCCAGGTTGAACAGCTTTTTCTTTAGCGGCGACCCTTCATCAACTTTCGTATTGATGGCGCTGTAGGCACGTTCGAAAATACGCGGGACAGATACCAGACAGGTTGGTTTGAGGACCCCCAGGTCTTCGATCAATTCAGGAATTGATCGATTAAAAGCAACCTCCGCGCCGGACATCATGGTCAAATAATAACCGGTCATGCGTTCCAGCATGTGCGACAACGGTAGGAACGATAGAAACAAATCGGTAGGTAATATTGCGATACTTTGCAAACCGTGTTCACAGTTGGCAACGATATTGTCATGGGACAACATTACACCTTTAGGCTTGCCCGTCGTCCCGGAGGTAAAAACGACGGTTGCCAATTCAGTGGGGGCGGAGTCGTCTTCGGCCAGCGGCGCGTCGGTTTCGCTGGGTAACCATTCATCCAGCTTCTGACACAGCGCATCGTTTTCAGGCGTGTCCGATTGCATCAAAACTACGCGTTTTAAACTGCTTAAGTCATGCTCCTGGGAACGAACTTCTTGCCAAACCTCACAAGAATCGGTCAATAGCAAACTCGCTTTTACTTTCTCCAGAATATAAGCAATATTCTCCGCTCTGTCGTCCACGTACAACGGCACAGGCACCAAACCCAGCCCGAGCGCAGCCTGATCAAATACAATCCAGCGCCAGCAATTCTCTAATCGCAAGGCAACCCGCTCGCCCTTTTGCAAACCGTCCGCACGCAACGCATCCTGCCAGCGGGCAACTTCGCGCGCCGTGTCCGTCCAGGTGTAAGTCTTCCATTCACCGGTTTCGGCATCGAACTCACGGTAAGCGATCTTGTCCGGGCTGCGTCTGACCCGCTCACGGAACAACCCCGCCAATGTGCGCGCGGTATCGCGCGAAATCGTATCGGTGTCTTTTCGCCCTAGTTGCGCGTTTGGTGGATATTCCGTCGCTTCGGTTTGCATGGCTTTCAAGTAGTGAACTAAGTGTTATGAAAAGTCAGGCGGCCTGCGCGTCAACGGATTGTGCGCCGGAGGAATCCACCTGGCCGGCTGCAGAAACATGCGACGGGTCGAAATCGTCCACCGAAATCACACGCAAAGTTGCCGCACGGGCTTCGCGCAATATCTCGGCTTCCTCTGCGTTGATGGTTCCTTGTTCGGTGAGTTCGCGAATCCAGCCATCAAACTCAAGCAACTCGGATTGCTTTTCATTTTCGTTACGCAAACGGCGGAAAACCGGAGCAGCCGCTATTACTTTATCCAAAGCATCTTCAACACTACCGGCGACATCGTTGGCGTCGTTGCTTATAAATATATCCTGGGTCAACCGGTCCCGTGTTTGCGATGGCTCTAATAACAATTGCGCGACACGATGACCTAACACATCGTTCGGCGTTTGCTGATACCGTCCAAATGGGAATACGAACAGGCGTAACGCAAAACCCACCGTAGGCGACGGAAAGTTGCGCATGATGCCGTCCAGCGCCTGTTGGGTCTCGTATAACGCATGTTGAACCGACCAATCGAGCAATGGTTGATCGGCCTGTGGTGAACCGCAGTCCTCAAAATACTTCAACGTTGACGATGCAAGAAATAAATTGCTCAAAGCGTCGGCGAAACGGCCGGACAATTTTTCCTTGCGTTTCAACGCTCCGCCGAGCATCAGCAAAGTAATGTCGGACATGAAGGACAAGCCCGCACTAAAGCGCGAAATCTGACGATAGTATTTTGCATTGTTATTTCCTGCGGGAGCGGGAGCCAGCCAGGCAAAACTCAATCCGTAAATTAAAGACCGTATTGCATTCGTGGTGACATAACCCAGGTGCTTGAAAAACACTGCGTCGAATTCCTCGACCGCGCGTTCCTCGTCGTCAATCGCGGCCGCCGCAATCTCATCCAGCAGATAAGGATGACAACGCATCGCCCCCTGACCGAAAACAATCAGACTGCGGGTCAGTATGTTCGCGCCTTCAACGGTAATGGCAATCGGAATCTGTTGATAGGTGCGCGCCAGATAATTATTCGGCCCCATGCATATGCCTTTACCACCGTGAATATCCATGGCATCGTTTATCACAATGCGCGCACCATCGGTCAGTTGATATTTCAATATCGCGGACACTACTGACGGTTTTTCACCCAGCGCCAGGCCTGCCGTCGTGAACAGTCTTGCCGCGTCCATCATATAGGTTAATCCGCCAATACGCGCCAAGGCTTCTTCAACACCTTCAAATTTTCCGATGGCAATACCAAACTGCTGCCGGATGCGGGCATATGCGCCGGTAAGCCGGCTGGCGGACTTGGCGGCGGCGACACTGGATGCAGGTAACGAAATACCGCGCCCGGCGGCCAGACTTTCCATTAACATGCGCCAGCCTTTGCCGACCCATTCCTCACCGCCAATAATCCATTCCAACGGAATAAATACGTCTTTGCCACTGTTCGGACCATTTTGAAATGCTGCGTTGAGCGGTAAATGCCGGTTACCAATCTCGACGCCGGGTGTATCCGTTGGAATCAGCGCACAGGTAATCCCCAGCTCTTCTTCGTCGCCGAGCAGGTGATCAGGGTCGTAGGCTTTGAAAGCCAGGCCCAACAGAGTCGCCACCGGTCCCAGCGTGATGTAGCGTTTTTCCCAGGTTATTCTGAATCCCAGTGTTTCCTTGCCATCGAATTCCTGCTTACACACGACGCCGTAATCGGGCATGGCGCCGGCATCGGATCCTGCCCATGGACCGGTCAAACCGAAACAAGGCACTTCTTCACCACGCGCCAGACGCGGCAGGTAATGATCTTTCTGCTCTTCGGTTCCGTAATGCAACAATAATTCCGCCGGCCCTAACGAGTTCGGCACCATCACCGTGACACCGGCCGTGCCGCTTCGGCTGCACACTTTCATGACAATAGTGGACTGCGCCAACGGCGAAAAATCCAAACCACCGTACTGCTTGGGGATGTTCAGCGAGAAGAACCGCTTATCCTTAACAAACTGCCAAACTTCCGGCGGCAAGTCGTTGAGTTCATGAGTAATTTGCCAGTCGTCCAGCATGTTGCATAGCTCTTCCACCGGCCCGTCAATAAACGCCTGTTCCTCTTCAGTTAGTGTCGGCTTAGGTACGGCGGCAAGCCGTTGCCAGTCAGGATTACCGCGAAACAGCTCGGCATCCCACCACACCGTTCCCGCTTCAATGGCCTCTCGTTCGGTATTCGATATGGGCGGCAAAACCGCTCGAATGCGCTGCAACACGGGTTTACTCAGATATGCACGCCGCAACGAGTCCACATTCAGCACAACGGCAATCGCAGCAAACGCGATGCCAAGCACAAGAAAAGCGCCAAAAGGCAACATTCCTGTGAGCGCGGTTAAAAACAGAACACCAGCCACGATGCCGGTCCATACTTTAAAAGACAGGTTTGTTCGGGCGGCGGTGGCAAATAAACCTAGAATTAAGATGAGCCATGCGATCCACATAATTGAAACTACTCCATATTCTTGTCAGATCGTTAAACAGGGTGATGGCGCAAGCTTACTGCAATTTCGCTTCACCGTAACGCTGCGCCACATTGTTTAACATTGTACGATTTAGACAGCCGGAACGCACATAATTCTTCGTGAGTTTCGGTCTTATACCTATTACCGTAACTACGCTACCTCGACTACACAGTAAGAATTCGCACAATTCAATCGAGGTCTGCCAACAAACGCTCGGCCATGAACGCGTAATGTTTACGTTGTAAAAATAAATGAAAACGGCCGCCACCAAGTTGGCGCCACAATAGCGCGGCGCGTACGCCGGCCAGCAACACCGCCCGCACCTGGTCGGCTATTTGCGGATTGGACAAATGCCCCTGCTCGCCCTGTACGATAATCTTGGGGGTCAATTGACTGATGGTTTCCTTGTATAAATCCGCCAGGGCTGAAAATTCATCCGGTCCCAGGCGATCCAGCGTCTCGCATTGCACCTGTAATTGACCGATACCGTTTTGCAATCGACTCACCATCGCCAGGTTGCGATTTAAATTTCCCTGCAACTGAAATAGCGCCAAAGCGTACCGTCCCATCTCAAGATCGGTAGCATCAAAACGCTTGGCAATCTTATTTCGAATTACCAGCAACCCCGTCATGACGCCATCGATGCCGCCAAATACTGACACCGTATTCTCCGCATCCAGCGCGAGAATACTGCGCAAGCTGGCCTGCATCGCAGCATCGTCAGCCGTACCACGACGCGCCAATTGCTGTGCTAACGTAGCGGCTTGCAGCACACCCGCCAGGGCAATGGTCTGATCCGTTGTTGGCATCTACTGAAACAAATGATTAGTTGATTAATTCAATAAAAAACTTCGACTCACGCCGTAATGCGTCAATACGCGTTTCGCTGCGCCGAAAACCATGACCTTCGCCGGAGTATTCGACGTACTCATGATACACGTCGTTTTGTTTTAGCGTCGCTACGACTTCGCGCGATACCGCTGGCGGCACCACTTTATCATCTTCACCCTGAAACAAAATCATCGGGCTTTTGACCTTATTCATAAAAAATATCGGCGAACGTTGACGATACGGACTGTCCGGCTTATCCGCATTCGCCGGATCGTAGTCTTCGCCCATCAGTCCATCGAGATAACGGCCTTCAAACTTGTGCGTCATCTCGGCCAGTGTTTGCAGATTACCGATACCGTAATAACACGCTCCCGCGCGAAACACGTCCGGGTATTCGGTCAATACGCGCAACACGGCATAACCACCGGCGCTGCCGCCACGGATAAAAATCTTGTCCTTATCCGCCAGACCTTGATCGATAATGTGTTGCACGCCATCGACGATATCGCTGGCGTCGATCACGCCCCATTGCCCAAGCAGTTTTTGTCGAAATACGCGGCCATGCCCGGTGCTGCCGCGATGATTAATATCGAGCACCGCGAATCCCAATGTCGTCCAATATTGTTTGGTGGCATTGAATGCAGGTGTAGTCCTGGAAGTCGGCCCGCCATGCACGAAAACCAGCAACGGCGGTAACGAACCATTCGCACATTCAAACTGCGCGTTACGTGGCGAGTAATAATAAGCATACGCCTGACCACCATCGCCGGTTGCATAGGCAATCGTTCTTGGTGAACTGATATTATCCGTAGACAGTATCGGTGGCAGTTGTTTCACAACACTGAAAGTGTAATCCGCGAGACTTAATTCCACGACAGCGCCGTCGTTTTCAGAATTTCCCGCTATCATAAAAACGCTTTCCCGGGATTCGCTCAGACTAAACTGGGCGAAATCGTTATACCCGCTGTCAATTTTATCAATCGCTCCCGACGCGATATTGATATGTACTAACGCATCCCCGTTTTCATTCGTACTGCAAGCAATCAGCTCATTGTCATTGATAACAACATAGCGCACCTGCCCAAAAATCCAGTGCGCTTCTCCGTACTCCGCTGCATCGGTCGTAACACCTGTTGTTTCGTTTTTATCAAGATCGTAGCGATACAAATTCCAGAAATTATCCGAATCCACTTGGGCCGGCTCTTTATCCATCGCAAAAAACAAATCGCCATCCGACGAAAACGACAATTGACAGACGGAACAACCTTCGCCACCGGCAATTATTTTCGGTTTTGCCGTCGTAATCGAATCGTTCTCGATGTGTAACTGCGTGACACTGGCTTGGGAACAATCCCACGGCATGTTTGGATGATCCCACTGCACCCACGCTATATGCTTATCGTCCGGTGACACCACCGGGTTGGCAAAAAAATCATGCCCTTCAACAAGCACTTGCGGCTCAGATTGCATTGACGAATCGTTGTGCAAACGGATGACCGCGATACAATTGATATTTTCGCCGTCCGCGACATCTTTCTCGTAAACAAACACCAGCCAGTCTCCGTCACCGACAACGTGTAAATCGGCATACATGCCGACGGTTCCGTCAGCGTTTTTTTCCGGAGTCAAGGGTTGTGGTGGGTCCGTAGAATCCAAACGTTGACGATACAATCGATTATCGACGAAGTTACTGAAGATAATGCTATCGCCACTCAGCACGAAACACTGGCCACCATACTCGTGCACCCGCGTGCGAATATTAAAACCTTCGGGCGTAATACACGAGTCGTCGTGGTTTTCGCGTTGCATCAAAACCACGCGGCCACCCTGATCCGGCTTTGCTTCCAGCCAATAAATCAGCCCATCATGCGATGTCGGGTACATGGGTGGCGACGGACGCTCGAACAAATCGCGCAATTCGAGCGGACTCACCCAACTGCCATAGGACGCTTGTGTTTTCATTAATTCGTTACTGAACTTTCTTGAAGGCGTCTACGTCAAATCTAGAGTGCATTTCTTGCACATTGTTTTCGGCGAAAAATCCTTCTCTTGCTTCCAGCGCATACTTAAAGGGTTCGGGTGGACTGTATAGCCGGGGCCTGACCGGCAAACCCGGTGGCTCGGCGCGCATTTGCTGAATGGAGATGACAACACCATCGTCCCGTATAAACGCAATATCCAGATTGCCGTAAACATTTTGCATATGGAAACGGCCGAGATAAGGCCGTGAATAGACAAACAGGATGAATGTGTCGTCGATTGTTTCCTGACAAATATGTTGAAACCCGGCCGCGCTTTCCGCGGGTTCGTCTGCAATGTGCGCTTTAACCGTTATCCATTCCTGTGAAGTGTTTTGCAATCGAAGCTCAGCCTGGTGCATATGTTCCAGTTGAGTTGTCGTCAACACGCACTGCGCCATCGTTGGTTTCACTACCAGGCAAATCATGACACCGCCGTACAAGGTCAGTTGCCGGACTATTCGACGCATTGTTTAAACCGCCATTGATTCGTTAATTTTTCGTTTAACGCGTTCCGCCACGCGCACTGCTTCCAATCCTTCTCGTCCACCCACCAGGGGTGTCTTTTGCTCGCGCACCGTATCAACGAAATGTGCCAGCTCCGCATCCAACGGTTGGCGCGGTTCCACCGCAACCTGTTCGGTGACCACCTCAGGGAATCCGCCTTCGGTTTTTGACTTTCCAGGCCGCACGATTTCGATCTGTTGATCCTGAAAATTTAACGCAACGTATTGCGAACGCGCAAACACGCGAATACGCCGAAACCTGCGTACCGACACCCGGCTCGCCGTTACATTGGCTATCGCGCCGTTGGCGAACTCAAGCCGTGCGTTGGCGATGTCCACATGTTTTGTCACCACCGGGACACCCATGGCTGAAATGTTTGTTAATTCCGAATCGATCAGCGTCAATGCAATATCGATGTCATGGATCATCAAGTCGGTCACGACATCCACATCTGTTGCGCGTTCGACAAAAGTCCCCAATCGATGCACCTCAATAAATCGCGGATCGTCGATATGCTCGGCCAGGGTCATCACACCGGCGTTAAAGCGCTCGAGATGCCCGATCTGCAGTATGGCGCCCCCTTGCTCAGCGTCTCGCACAATCGTCTCGGCTTCCGTCACATCCGGTGCGATGGGTTTTTCCAGCATCACATGAATACCACGTCGCAGGAACGGTTGTGCCACCTCGCGGTGAAGACTGGTGGGCACAGCGATACTCACCGCATCCACCTTATCCAACAATTCCACGCCACTTGCAAAAGCCTTGCAACCGTTTTTTTGTGCGACCTGTACAGCCGTGTTGGAACGGGTATCCACCACGCCGACCAGTTCAACGTTAGGCATGCTGGCATAAATTTTTGCGTGAATACTTCCCAGGTATCCTACGCCCACGACCCCGAGGCGCAAGCGATCAGACATTACCGTGCTTCATACTTGTTGTAGTAATTACTCATAGTTGTTTTTCAGCGTTGCAATAACGATAACATTCATTATAAACCGGTTATCAACAATACCAAGTGCCCGCTTTGTCTGCGATGCGCAGACGTGCATGTGTTATGTTCGCAATCTATGCGACTGGGTAAATCATAAGTCACATGCAGGCAACACGTAATGTCATCGTAACTGGATGCTCGTCCGGTATCGGCTATTGCGCCGCCAGGACACTGACAAAAAGTGGATATCGCGTGATCGCGACTGCGCGTAAACAACAGGACATCGAGCGCCTGCGCGCCGAAGGTATTGAGTGCGTGGAGTTGGAGTTAGGCGATTCCGCATCTGTGCACGACGCCGCGAACGCGATGATGGAACGGTGTGACGGCGAGATATACGGGTTGGTAAACAACAGCGCATACGGGCAACCGGGCGCGGTAGAAGACCTGAGCCGCACCGCCCTGCGCGAACAGTTTGAGTGCAATGTGTTTGGCACACAGGAACTGACTAACTTGATAGTCCCGGCCCTGCGTGCAAAAAATGAAGGCCGCATCATTAATATCAGTTCCATTCTTGGGCTGCTGTGTCTCCCGTACCGCGGCGCCTACAACGCGAGCAAATATGCGCTGGAAGCACTCAGTGACACCATGCGTTTGGAATTACGCAATACCAATATTCAGGTGTCGCTCATAGAACCGGGTCCGATTAAATCGAATTTTCGGCCAAACGCCCTACTCGCGTTTCGCAAACACATCAACGTTGAGAACAGCGCACACAGGGATTTATATCAATCCGTCGAAGCGCGTTTGCTTGATCCTACTCCGGCGAGATTCACCCTACCCGAAGACGCGGTTGTGAAACACATCTTGCACGCACTCGAAAGCCGTCGTGCAAAAATACGATACCCAGTGACCATTCCTACCCATGTCCTGGGCCGGGCAAAGCGCTGGCTACCCGACCGGTTGGTGGATCGAATTCTCAGCAAATCCGGTGGAGACGGCAAACGCTAACGGGCGCTACGCAACGCTTCGATACGTTCTTCCAGCGGCGGATGCGTCATAAACAACCTTTTCAAACCACTGCCGACGTTGCCTGAAATACCGAACGCCGCTAACTGATCGGGCAAATGCGGTTGTTCCTGCCCACGTTTCAGTCGCTCCAGTGCGGCAATCATTTTTTCCCGCCCAGCGAGTCGGGCACCACCCGCATCAGCGCGAAATTCGCGTTTACGGCTGAAATACTGCACGATGATGCTGGCTAAAATACCGAGCACTAACTCCGCCGCAATAGCGCTAATCCAGAAAGCGGGGCCATGCCCGCGCTCATTTTTAAACACGACGCGATCGACAATCTGGCCGATTACACGCGACAGGAAGATCACAAATGTATTTACCACGCCCTGAATAAGCGCAAGCGTAATCATGTCGCCATTGGCGACGTGCGACACTTCGTGACCCAGCACCGCTTCGGCTTCGTCCCTGTCCATAGCCTGCATCAATCCCGTACTCACCGCAACCAAGGCGTTGTTTTTGTTCATGCCGGTCGCGAATGCGTTGACATCCGGCGCGTTATAAATCGCCACGTCCGGCATACCGATTCCCGCATCTTTCGCCTGCCGTTGCACAGTTTCCAACAACCAACGCTCGGTCTCATCGGCCGGTGTATCGATGACCCTGGCCCCCGTCATACGCTTCGCCGTGAATTTAGACATGGCCAGTGAGATGAATGAACCCGCCATACCGAAAACCGCGGCAAATATCAGCAGACTGGTGTAATTCAATCCATACTCATTCAAATACGGTTCGATGCCGAATATGCGCATGGTGATATTCAATACGAATATAATCGCGACGTTGGTCGCGAGAAATAAAATTACTCTAGTAAACATTAAACCTTCTCCTGAAATGCCAGGTTACAAGAACAACACTTGCTTTAATCACAATATTCTATTTAATAAGGGCTATGAATGAAAAATTAAAGCGTTGCGGTTGGGCGGGCGACGATCCACGCTATGTCGCCTACCACGATGAAGAATGGGGCGTACCGCTGCACGACGACCAACAATTGTTTGAATTCCTTATTCTGGAAGGCGCCCAAGCCGGTCTAAGCTGGTCAACTATCTTGTATAAACGGGACAACTACCGCGAGGCGTTTTCCGGCTTCGACCCGGCATTGGTGGCGAAATTCAATAAACGCAAGGTCGAAAGCCTACTCAAAAACCCCGGCATTGTGCGTAATCGACTGAAAGTCGAATCAGCCGTAAATAATGCAAAGCTCTATCTGGCGGTCCAAGATGAGTTTGGTTCGTTTGATGAATTTATGTGGTCGTTCATCGGCGGAAAACCGAAACAGAATCGTTGGCGCAGCATGAAAGACGTTCCAGCCTCGACCAATATTTCAGATGCTTTCAGTAAAGATCTGAAAAAACGGGGGTTTAAATTTGTCGGTTCTACCATTTGTTACGCGTTCATGCAGGCAACGGGTATGGTAAACGATCACCTTACGACTTGTTTTCGGCATAAACAAATCGCCAAACTAAAGTAATTTTTCCTGGCTTTTAAACGATGTTACCGCAACTGCGTGCGTTTTTTGATCAGCATATCAATCGGGAACATGAAGCCGGCGTTTCCGATCCGGAACACGATATTCGACTGGCGACTGCCGCGTTATTACTTGAAGTGGGCAAAGCCGATTTTTCAATGAGCGAACAAGAGTCTCGTCATATCGCCGATTTGGTAGGCGAGTTGTTCGAGCTTGAAACAGACGAAACAGAAACCTTGCTGCAACTGGCCGAAGAAGAAATAAAGGATGCTACCAGCCTGCATGCCTTTACCTCGCTAATCAATGAACATTGGACTGCATCGGATAAAGTAAAAATAATGGAACATCTGTGGCAGGCCGCATACGCCGACGGCGAACTGGATAAGCACGAACGCCATTTACTGCGCAAACTCTCCGGACTATTGTACATTCCACAAAACGATTACATCGCCGCGAAAATCAGAGCCGAACAAAAGAGCGCCATGCAATGACAACCGATATAGAAATCCAACCAATTGACAAAAGTCGCATCGACAGCGTCGATTTCGACAAACTCGCATTCGGCAAAAACTTTTGCGATCATATGTTCAGCCTTGAATATTCCGATGGCGCATGGCACAACCCGCGAATCCTGCCTTACGGCCCGGTACCTATCGAACCCGGCGCCTGCAGTTTGCACTATGGCCAAACGGTATTCGAAGGACTAAAGGCTTTTCGCGGCAAAGACAGCGCGGTCAGAATATTTCGCCCGGACATGAATGCGAAACGCTTGCACACATCGTGCGAACGAATCTGTATTCCGCCAATCGATGAAGATATTTTCGTACAAGCAATAATCGAACTGGTCAAGCTGGATAAAGACTGGATTCCACGAAAACGCGGTGAGGCTTTTTATATTCGACCATTGGTATTTTCCAGTGAAGGTCACCTCGACGTGCGGCCATCGAATGAATTTCGGTTTTTAATCATGACATCGCCGGTATGCACTTACTTCGGCGATGATTTCCACACTATCGCGCTCAAAGTGGAAGACAAATACACACGCGCGGCGCCGGGCGGGGTCGGTTACGCCAAGACCGGTGGCAACTACGCCGCCAGCTTGTTGCCGGGAAAAGAAAGTTTGAATGCGGGTTATAACCAGGTGTTGTGGCTGGACGGACGCGATCACAATTATGTCGAAGAAGCCGGACAGATGAACATCATGTTTAAAATCGATGACACCTTTATTACACCGCCATTGAAAGGCACCATCCTGCCCGGTGTCACCCGCGACAGTGTTCTCACTTTACTGCGCGACAAAGGTCACACCGTGGAAGAACGCCCAATTAGCATCAACGAAGTTATCGAAGGAACCAAGGATGGGAAACTCCAGGAAGCATTCGGTTGCGGCACCGCCGCTGTCATTTGCCCGGTCGGAAAACTGTTTTATCAGAATGAAGTCTACGATATCGGAAACGGCAAACCCGGCCCCTCCGCCACCGAGTTATACAACGAAATCCTCGGCATCCAACTCGGCGAAATCGAAGACAAACATGGGTGGAATGTTGTGGTTTAGAGTCATATTCGAACAAAATAATCGAACCTCGTCCGCATGAAATCAGTATCGACCTATTTTCAAGTTAAGTACGAGCGGTATCAAAAGCGTAAAGATTCGTCATTACCAAATAAATGCGATCTGTGCGGACTAAAAATTCATCTTCCTGAGCAAAGTCTGAAAGACTCTGAAGATAACGAACAACTTTTCAAGAATCTACGCGAACTTCAACGGCTACATATTATCAATCAAGGATTTCCAAGAACAATAGCCGTTGGATCTGGTCCCAACTATGTTGAATACTGTGCCGTAAACTCGAGGCAGTGGAATTCAAGAAACAAGAAGTGCCCCTACTTTCAACTAAAGAACTATAAGACTACTCTGTCCGACTATTTATCGATTCATCATTCGATACGCAACAAGAGAATCGCAATATGGGTCGGGATCATTGGTGTTGTCATCGCGGCCATAGCCATGTTACCGTCTTGGGTCAACTTCCTTCAAAACAAAATATAACACCAATAGTTCCTATAGCCTGGATTAGCGCAGCATAGTCCGGGTCAGATATTTCGTGCGCGCAGCGCACACCGTCACAGCCCCTGCCCTAATCGGTTTCCATCACAACTCTTTGGTTCACATTTTCCAATTTCAGCTTCGCCTTTCCACCACATAAATCTTTTACTTTGATTTTAACTGGCCCCTGATAGCTGCCGAGACCGAAATGTGCGGTTAAGGAATCCTGCGAACCGGTGCCACGCCCCACAGTCACCTCTCGAATCTGGGACTTACCATCATAGTTAATCTCTAGCCGGCTACCGACACCAAAACGATTACATGTTTTACTGCGCACATCTATTTGTAGCCAATTATTCGAGTTACTATTGTTACGCAAAAGCGTGATACCGTCGTGGTGTGCAACGACTAGATCCATATCGCCATCATTATCCAGATCTGAAAATGCTGCGCCCCATCCGTTTTCAACCACCGTGCCGCTTAGCCAGCTTATATTCGTGAACTTTCCACCACCATCGTTGCGATAAAGGTTACTGGTTCGGCCCTTGTAGACACTGGTGGCGAATAAATCGAGTCCACCGTCGTTGTCGATATCCGCTAACGCCGGATCGGAGCTGGTTTCTTCAAAGGCGATACCGGAGCTGGCCCAGGCATTCTCGAATTTCTTCGTGCGCTTTTTAGTTCGTGTCAATAGTGCACTGACGTCGGAATAATCAAGATAACGCGGATGAGATAAATTGGATGCATAAATATCCGTCAAACCATTGTTATCGACATCGCCTGCGACGCTGCCGATGGTGTGACCGAATGCGCCTTTAGCGTTATTTCCGCGAAAACCCCATTGTACCGCTTGATCTTCAAAGCCCTTGCGTCCTTTATTTATCCACAATGTATTTGGATGTAATCGATAATTGGAAACCACAATATCCTGCCGTCCATCGTTATTAATATCACTCCAGGTCACACCACGGCCGCATAATGGAGCTTCGGTAACAGCTCTGACTTCAGCCGTAGCGTCGTGAAATTTTCCCTCGGTATTGCGCAACAATTTATCAGCAAAGCAAACGCCACGTTCCGCGCCACGACCTTCGTAATTGGCCAGATACAAGTCCAACCAGCCATCGTTATTCATATCGCCAAACGCCGCCGCTTCTGTACGACTACGCAAGATATTGTCGGCGCTCTGAGAATCCGGAAAAGCAACCCGGGTTACATCGATAAACGCGCGCCCGTCGCGATTTTCAAACAACATATTTTTTCCGGGAAACGTTACAAACAAATCGAGGTCGCCGTCATTGTCGATATCCACCCACAAACCACCCGTTCCGCCATCCCATTCTTCTAGCCCAAGAAGACCAGTCACATCCACGAAATACTCACCCGACACGTTTCGCAATACGCGCGGACCGGATAACAACAAATCGTCAAAACCGTCATTGTCGTAGTCGCCCCAGGCCACACGAGCAGCTTTAACACCGGTTAATTCTATTTGCTCAGTGACATCGCTAAAGGTCACAATCCCGCGATCCCGCGCGAGGCTTTCTTGCGCCTCATTCATCGAGTTCACCTCAGGCAAATAGGCGACAAATTCGTCATTTAATATGTCGCTCTGCTGCCCATGCTGTATTGCTTGCAACAGGTATTCGAAAGCCGCACTCGAATCACTCTCACGCACTACTTCATACAATGCCTGAAAAACAATGCCTGGGCGCGGATGGATTTCCAGCGCATTCTTTAACAATGACTGCGCGTCGTTCGAACGTTGCTGTCTGAACGCAATGGTGCCAAACAAATACAAAGACTCGGCGCGCTCCCAGTTAATGATGGTTTGCCGGGCTGCCTCATCAACATAGTGCACTTGCTCATCCCTGGTCTGGCTGCCCCACATTTGCAAATGCTGTTCGAGTAATTCCTGCGCCAATTCAAGATTTTGATTTCGATGCACTAGAAGTCCAGCGACCATTTGATTGACGTGACGATTGTCCGGATATTGATCGACATACTCGCGAATAGCACTCGGTTCCACGCCTATCGAATCTTGTTGCAGACTAACGAGATTTTGCGTCGCGAGACGCAAACCGCGTTGCCTGGAATAGTTTTCGACATACAACCGGGCTAAACGCATCCTGCCTGCCGGTTCGCGCACGCTAATCATATCTTCCAGTAAACGTGCTGCAATCGCCGGCGCCAGTTCATGATTTTTAGTCATCGGCACCAGGCGTTCGATCACTGACACCCTAGCTTCTCGATCCCACAAGTAAACGTATCCCTGATACGCAGCAAACAATGCGACGGGATTATCTGGCGCTTGATCAACGAGCCGTTCAATGTTCGCGCGGATATTCCTCTTGTTCGTGTCGCTGGCATCATTCGCGAGACTCGCCGCCCACTTTCGCTGTAACGAATCATAATGATCGGGATAACGCTCGAATGCCGCCCCAAATTGCACCTCAGCCGCGGCAAAATCCTGCATCCGGTATAAAGCCTCGCCTTTCTGGTGCAATACGTCGGCAGAATCATGACCTTTTTCAAGCAACTCTTCGAGCACATTCAATGCACTCACCGGACGATGCTCCCACAATAACTCCTGCACACGCGCTAAAGACTCCTGCAGCGCAACGTCCTTGTCTTCTTGACTGGAAACCTTATCGACCACGGTGCGTGCGCAACCGCTAACGAAAATCGTTACCAGTAAAATCGGAATGAGATAGCGATGAAGAAACGGCACGAACGTGCCGTTTCGGTGTACCAACAAAATTTTTATTTTTTAGTGAAAGATATTTTCAAACGATATTCAAAATCAACGTGCATGACTAATGTTAATGCGCTGTTATTTCACGCATTAGAACGGAATATCGTCGTCAAACTCATCGTATGCGCTCGGCGCGTTTGCAGCAGCAGGCTTGGAACCCTGGTTACTGGACGCGGGCGCATAGTCATCCATACCTGACGGCGGCGCACCTGCACCTTGGCGTGAACCCAGCATTTGCATATCGTTGACAACAATCTCGGTGGTGTAGCGATCATGACCTTCCTTGTCCTGCCATTTGCGTGTCTGCAACCGGCCTTCAACGTAAACCTGCGACCCTTTTTTCAAATACTCACCGACAATTTCCGCCAAGCGCGCAAAAAATACAATGCGGTGCCATTCGGTTTTCTCGACCTTATCGCCGGTTTGTTTGTCTTTCCAACTCTCGGTAGTGGCGAGCGAACAGTTGGCGATAGCCGTACCGTTAGCCGAATACCTTATCTCCGGGTCCTGCCCCAGATGGCCGATTAAAATTGCCTTGTTTATGCCTCTCGCCATTAACTTTTCCTCTTTTTTTACTTAACTGTTGGATATCCGGCGGTGCAAACCGCCCACTATTTTTCTAATACACATCTGCCTGCATTATCGACTGCCCATGCGTTTATATTCAAGACCGATTGAAAGGTTATTCCTCCACGCCCAGCGCTTCATCGGATTGTGCCGCCGACTTATCCGCCGACCCCATAGCGACGCTAAGCCACAGCAACGCCAGCACTAAACCTAAGCCGTACACGGCATTGACACCGAAGCGGCCATGTAACCATCCTCCCAACGCACCACCGGCGAAGACACCCAGATATTCCGTTGTACTGTAAACCCCTAACGCCGCACCGCGATGCCGGGCCGGCGCCAAACGCGAAATCTGGGACGGCAACATCGCCTCCAGGGCATTAAACCCGATAAAAAACAACAACAATGCCAATAATAGTAAATACAGGGATTGTTGGCCGAACAACAACGCGATCTGACTAAATGCAAGGATTGCAATGGCTATGATAAAAACGCCTTGTAGCCTGCGAGCATCCGAATGCCTTTTAACCAATGGCAACATACCGGCAACGGACAGGATCAATACCGGGATATAGATTTTCCAGTGATCGGATGATTCCCATCCCGTGACTTGAGCTATAACACCCGGTGTCACTACGAACAACGCCGTCATCACGAGATGCAATACGAAAATTCCCAGGTCAAGTTTAAGCAGCGCGGCGTTTTTTAGTACGCCGGAGAACTGCATGGTTTCGGGTTTTCGCTCAAATTCGGGTTCTGCCGGTACCAGCCACCACAAAACCGCGAGCGCCGGAATGGTCAGAATAAAAGTCAACCAGAATAATCCCGGCACCCCGACCCAGCCTTCCAGCAGTGGCGCCAGGATCAGTGCCAGCATAAACATCGCACCGATGCTGATGCCAATCACCGCCATGGCTTTGGTGCGCTGCTCGGCGCGCGTGAGGTCGGTGGTAAGCGCCAGGATGGCGGCTGCAATAGCGCCACTACCCTGCAACGCGCGTCCAAAGATGATACCGGTAATGCTGTCCGATACCGCCGCTACCAGACTGCCCAGCGCGAAAACCACCAAACCGAACGCAATCACGGGTTTGCGGCCAATACGATCCGACCAGACACCGAATGGAATCTGAAAGATCGCCTGGGTCAGTCCGTAGGCGCCTAACGCAAGACCAATCAAAAACGGCGTCGCACCATTGAGATCGACTGCGTACAAGGCGAACACCGGTAATATCGAAAACAGCCCGAGCATGCGCAAGGCGAATATCCCGGCCAGCGAAAAAACCGCCCGGCGCTCGGTTGAGTTCATGGAATCTGTGGACAAAAAGAGAAAGCTTTGCGTCAGCGAAACAAGGCGGCGTATAGTAACAGGTTTAACTTTCGCCCTCGACGACAGATGCGCAACATACAGATTCGCGGCGCACGCACGCATAATCTGAAAAACATCGATCTTGACATACCCCGTGACAGGCTGACGGTCATTACCGGTCTGTCCGGCTCGGGCAAGTCGTCACTCGCTTTCGATACCATTTTCGCCGAAGGACAGCGGCGTTATGTCGAATCGTTATCAACCTACGCACGGCAATTTCTCTCGCTGATGGAAAAACCCGATGTCGATGTGATGGAAGGTTTGTCACCTTCCATCAGCATAGAACAAAAGTCGTCCTCGCATAATCCGCGCTCTACGGTCGGCACGGTGACCGAGGTCTACGACTACCTGCGACTGCTGTTCGCCCGTGTTGGCGAACCACGCTGCCCGACCCACGATGTCACATTGAAGGCTCAGACCGTCAGTCAAATGGTCGATCAAGTCATGGCGTTGCCCGATGGCACGCGTTTAATGTTACTGGCGCCGGTGGTGAAAGATCGCAAAGGCGAATATCAACAACTCCTCGAGGGCCTGCATAGCCAGGGTTTCATTCGCGCGCGTATCGATGGCGAAGTCTTGGAGTTGGACAACACACCGGAACTTAAGAAAACCAAAAAACACACCATTGAAGTCGTGGTCGATCGCATCGTGGTACGCGCCGGCAACGAACAACGCTTGGCGGAGTCGTTTGAAACCGCATTGGGTCTCGCGGATGGCAGCGCCAAAGCGTGGGTACTGCCAAACGACGAGCAGAAAGAAAACGAGATTGTCTTTTCCGCCAAATTCGCCTGCCCCTATTGCGGCTACAGCCTGGCCGAACTCGAACCACGCATGTTTTCGTTTAATAATCCGGCTGGCGCCTGCACGGATTGCGACGGTTTGGGTTTGCGCCAGTTCTTCGATCCACAACGTATCGTGCACGATCCCAGCGTCAGTCTTGCCGCTGGCGCCGTGCAGGGCTGGGATCGGCGTAACGCGTTTTATTTCAATATGATCCAGTGTTTGGCCAGCCACTACGGGTTTGACGTCACTGCGCCGTTCGAAGCATTAAGCGATGAGATTCAGAACATTATTCTGTACGGCAGTCGAGGCGAAACCATTGCATTCGACTATTTGCGCTCAAACGGCGACAGCGTGCGGCGCAATCATCCGTTTGAAGGCATTATCCCCAACATTGAACGGCGTTATCGTAATGCAGACTCAGTCTCCGTCAAAGAAGACCTGGCCAAGTTCATCAACAATCAAATATGTGGAAGTTGTAACGGCAGTCGTTTAAGAATTGAATCGCGTCACGTGTTCATCGCTGGAAAAGCCATTCACGACATCAGCGGATTGCCCATTGATCGCTGCACGGAATTTTTCCAAAAGCTCGAATTGTCCGGACACCAGGCTGCCATCGCGGAAAAAATCACGCGTGAGATTACGGCGCGCCTCGGCTTTTTGGTTAATGTCGGGCTTGATTACCTGACCCTGGATCGTGCCGCGGAAACGCTGTCCGGCGGCGAAGCGCAACGCATTCGCCTGGCATCACAGATCGGTTCGGGCCTGGTGGGTGTCATGTATATTCTGGATGAACCGTCAATCGGATTACACCAACGCGATAACGGGCGCCTGCTCAAAACGCTTTATCACCTGCGCGATCTCGGAAACACCGTGATCGTGGTCGAACACGATGAAGAAGCGATTCGCAGCGCCGATCATGTTATCGATCTTGGACCCGGCGCGGGCAATCACGGCGGGCAAGTTGTTGCACAAGGCGAACCGAAAGAAATAGTTGCCCATTCGGCCTCGTTAACGGGGCGCTATTTATCAGGCGAAGAAGCGATTGCAGTCCCGGTGGAGCGCGCACCACGAAACCCCGACCGGTTAATGAAGATTTTTGGCGCGTCTGGACACAATTTGAAAAATGTCGATATTGAAATTCCGATTGGTTTGTTTACCTGTGTGACCGGCGTGTCCGGCTCCGGCAAATCGACCCTCATCAACAACACCTTGCATCCCGCCGTTGCGCGCGTGCTGTACCGGTCCCGTACCCAGGCCACAGACCATACGAAAATGGAAGGCGTCGAATTTTTCGACAAAGTCATTGCCATTGATCAAAGCCCCATTGGGCGAACACCGCGTTCAAATTCAGCTACTTACACAGGTTTATTCACAACTATTCGAGAATTGTTCAGCGCCACACCGGAATCCCGCGCGCGAGGTTACAAGCCGGGCCGATTCTCTTTTAACGTAAAAGGCGGACGTTGCGAAGCCTGTCAGGGTGACGGTCTGGTCAAAGTCGAAATGCACTTTTTACCCGACGTGTATGTCCCATGCGATGTTTGCAAAGGTGCGCGTTATAATCGAGAAACACTGGATATTCGATACAAAGGCAAAAACATCAGTGAAGTGCTGGGACTCACCATAGAGGATGCTAGCAAATTTTTTCGCGCGGTTCCCGCTATTAACCGGAAACTGGAAACCCTGCTCGAAGTCGGTCTCGGTTATATCCAGCTCGGCCAAAGCGCGACCACCCTGTCCGGCGGCGAAGCCCAACGCATCAAACTGTCGCGCGAATTATCCAAACGCGATACCGGCCGCACGCTTTATGTCTTGGACGAACCGACTACGGGTTTGCACTTTCACGATATTAAACAACTACTCGCCGTGCTGCATCGCCTGCGCAACCACGGCAACACCGTTGTTGTCATCGAGCATAATCTCGATGTGATAAAAACGGCCGACTGGATAATCGACCTCGGCCCTGAAGGCGGCGAACGCGGTGGCAAGTTGATCGCTCAAGGAACGCCGGAAGACATCGCCTCAATAGATCATTCTTATACCGGACAGTTTTTAAAAACCATTCTCCCGGTTGCTCCAACCAAGCAACGCGCAAGTATTTAATTCAAGCCAGTCACGCTTGCGAGTTTCTCCATGCCATGAGCGGCACGTCATTATTTGTAAGTTGATCAAGAATTCGGCAAATTTCAACGGCGATTTTCGACAGCTCTGAGTCTTGCCTGGAAATCGTCCATCCACGTGTCGCCTCAAACGCCAACATATAATCACGTACTTTTTTGCTGCCGAGCGCCAGCAGCGCAGCGCCACCCGTCGCATAGGCAAGCGCACCCGCCGCCAGCCCCGCTATCGCAGCCTGATCTTTAGTTTCCCAGCCTAACTTCTTGAAGCATTCCTGACGACTACCGGTCACCTTGTCGCGACATTTCACCTGAGCGCACAATTGCCGCCTGCTGTTTTGAGCGTCCGTAGTCAGTGTAATCTTATTCTGCTCATCGCTTTCGATAACCCAGGTCTGACTCTCGCCAACGACGGCCTGCAATATTCGTTCTATCGAGCTTTCGGCATTCTCGGCTTTAAAGTGCAACGCGTCCTTCGTTTCGATGGAATTTGAATTTTCAGATGATTCCAGCTCTAACTCTATATCGTTTGCTGGTCTCGAGTGTTTATTTTTGTTCTGCACGGAATTGAGCGAGTAACCACCTTGAAACATGCTTTGTAACGCAACCAGGTTCTTTTCAGTAATGGCATAGTTATCGGTGCGCGCCAGGAATATTTCTATCAAATCTTTGATATCGTCAATATCTTCACCATCATGCACCTTCACGGCAAGTTCCGCGTAGATAGAATTCTGTTCGTCCTTGCACAGCTCCGGTTTTTCAATGCGCTCGCGAAGCCGGCCAAGATAAGACATAGGCACATCCGGCTCCCCCGGCAATGGATTCGGCAGGTCAGGCGCTTTAGGCAATTCACTAATGGCCTTCACCAACGCCTTAACCGCGGTGGGATCAGCATTCACGTAATCGACATGATGCAATTTAGCCACATTGTCCGGGAGCAATCGGTCGGACACCTTAGCCAGTTTTACCGGCAATCTCGGACGATTCACACTGTGCGCATAGGCGAACTCCAGTTTGCACGCCTCGGAATTTAATGTGTCGGGAGAGATCGCAAAGATAAATACATCGCAGGCCCGAATCTGTTTCAGAATTTCATCCCACCAGGTTTGACCACCGGTCAACTTGTGATCGACCCACACATCATGTCCCAGATCAACCAGGTCCTGGGTAAGCGCTTTTACCTCGTCCTGTATGTTACGACTATAACTGATAAAGAAGCTGGTCATTGGCTTGTCCTCCGTATCCCGGCAAGTCATCTCTGTCAACACAACCGGAAATCAAACCGATCCTGTTGCCGATGGAAAATATTGTAGGAAACGAAGGACGGATAGTCTGTGAGCCAATTCACAGAAAAAATCCCAACTATGTTGCGATACAAAAATTTTGTTAGACCCTCTATCTACCCTGGCGGGTTAATCGAGTACTGACAAAAATTTATGGCACGAGTGTGCTTGTAATGACTGGATGTGGCGAACTTACTGTTCCGTACCACCTATGAGCTGTGTTGCCCGCCAAATACTGAAGGCGAGCAACACAAGTAACAATAGTCTTTTAACCAACTAATGTACCGGCTTGTTTGTCAACAAGCCACAAGACTGGTTTTACATACGCTCGATAATTGCGGCGATGCCCTGCCCGCCACCGATACACATGGTAATCAAACCGTAACGGCCGCCGGTACGTTGCAGCTCATACAACGCTTTCACGGTCAGAATACAACCAGTCGCACCGATGGGATGACCAAGCGATACACCACTGCCATTGGGATTGGTTTTGTCCATCGGCAATTCAAGATCGCGCACGACAGCAATCGCCTGCGCCGCAAATGCTTCGTTGACCTCAAGCACATCCAGATCGCTGACACTGAGTCCTGTCTTATCGAGCAGTTTCTTGACCGCCGGTACCGGCCCAATACCCATGTACTTCGGTTCAACACCGGCATGACTGTAACCGACCAGGCGAGCCATTGGTTTTAGCCCGCGGCTTTCTGCGACAGATCCTTTCATCATCACCACTGCTGCCGCTGCATCGTTTATACCCGATGCGTTACCTGCCGTTACCGAGCCTTCCTTGTCAAATACTGGTCGCAGTTTCGCCATACCTTCCATACTGGCATCCGCACGCACGTGTTCATCGGTATCAAAGATGGTTGTGCCTTTACGCGATTTTAATTCGACCGGCATTATCTGATCCTTGAAAAATCCTTGCTCTATCGCGTTGGTCGCACGCAAGTGACTTTCCACGGCGAGTTCATCCTGATCTTCCCGCGTGATATTCCATTTTTTGGCGATGTTTTCCGCCGTGACTCCCATGTGACAGGCATCGAAAGGATCGTGCAAGGCCGCGACCATTGAATCGACTATCTTTCCGTCGCCCATGCGTTGGCCGAATCGCGCGTTCTGCACCCAATACTGCGAACGGCTCATGGATTCGGCACCACCGGCTACGACGCAATCTGCATCGCCCTGCATCACAACCTGAGCCGCCGATACCACTGCCTGCAACCCACTGCCGCACAGTCGATTCAACGTAAACGCCGGGGTTTCGATGGGCAAGCCGCCGTTGATGGCCGCGACACGGGCCAGGTACATATCGCGTGGCTCGGTGTGTATCACATTGCCAAAAACGCAATGCCCGACATCGGCTGCGTCAACACCGGCGCGGCTGACCGCTTCTTTTACGACACCGGCGGCGAGATCGCACGGTGGTTGATCTTTTAACGATCCGCCAAACGTGCCGATGGCAGTTCGCACGCCACTTAACAATACAATATCTGATTCTGCGCCCATTTGTGAGTTCCTTTGATTTAGTTAGAATAATTAAGAGTATAAAACTAGCGACAACATTACGCGTGACATTGATGCACGTCAATAAAACCAAATTGGCGATTTTCGATACGCGTTGTGGCGTTTACTCTTGCAGAAACCGGGACGTACGGTGAAGCGAGCGAAATCGCCGGTGTATGATAATATAACGCGAAATAACTGGATCGACAGCGCATTTGATCGACAACCGATGCATAAGCGTTGTGACGCTCCAGATGAATAACAAACACAGCCAACCAAGATTATGGAGTCCATCGACGTGAATGACATAACGCTAACAGATATCGATCAGGTCGAAACTCAAGAATGGCTGGATTCGCTCGAAGCTGTACTCGACCGTGAAGGCCCTGAACGCGCGCACTTTCTGCTTGAAGCCCTGATTGACCGCGCGCGCCGTGCCGGTGCGGACATGCCCTACCGCGCGACGACGGCATACATGAACACCATACCACCGGGACAGGAACAACGCAGCCCGGGCGATGCCGCGCTGGAATGGCGCATCCGCTCCCTGATTCGCTGGAATGCGCTGGCCATGGTGGTGCGCGCCAATCGTAAAAGTTCCGAGTTAGGCGGTCATATTGCGAGCTTTGCATCCTCCGCGACTTTATACGATGTTGGTTTTAATCATTTCTGGCATGCGCCGACGGACGAACACGGCGGCGACATGATATTTATCCAGGGACATACCGCACCAGGTATTTACGCACGCGCGTTTCTTGAAGGCCAGTTAAGCGAAGAAAAACTTAGTCGTTTTCGACAGGAAGTCGATGACGGAGGCCTGTCATCTTATCCGCACCCATGGTTAATGCCAGATTTCTGGCAGTTTCCAACCGTTTCGATGGGTCTGGGTCCGATCATGGCGATTTACCAGGCGCGTTTTATGCAGTATTTGAACCACCGCGAGATCATTGATTCAAGTAAACGCAAGGTGTGGGCGTTCATGGGCGATGGTGAAATGGACGAACCGGAATCCATGGGCGCAATCTCGCTGGCCGGGCGCGAAAAACTCGATAATCTTATCTTCGTCGTCAACTGTAACCTGCAACGCCTGGACGGGCCGGTGCGGGGCAATGGAAAAATTATTCAGGAATTGGAATCCGAATTTCGAGGTGCGGGCTGGAACGTCATTAAAGTCGTTTGGGGTTCTTACTGGGACCCGCTTATTGCGCGTGACACCACCGGATTGCTCAAGCAACGGTTTGATGAGGCCGTCGATGGCGAATATCAGGCTTTCAAAGCCAAAGGCGGCGCTTACACGCGTGAATATTTCTTTGGCAAATACCCGGAGCTAAAAGCCATGGTGTCCAACATGTCCGACGAGGACATCTGGCGTTTGAATCGTGGCGGACATGACCCACACAAGGTTTACGCAGCCTACGCTGCCGCGGTGCAACATACCGGGCAACCGACGGTCATCCTGGCGAAAACCGTTAAAGGTTATGGCATGGGTGAGGCCGGCGAAGGCCAGAACATTACCCATCAACAAAAGAAAATGGGTGAAGAAGCGATGATCGCATTTCGCGATCGTTTTAATATCCCATTGTCGGATGAAGAAGTGGCCAAAGCGCCTTTTTACCGCCCGCCCGAGGACAGCCCTGAGATTCAATATCTGAAAGAACGTCGCGCTGCTCTCGGCGGTTATCTGCCGCAACGTCGCACCTCGGCGCCGCCACTGGAAGTGCCGGAGTTATCGGCTTTCGAATCACAACTCGGCGGCAGTGGTGACCGGGAAATTTCGACGACCATGGCCTTCGTTCGCATCCTCGCGGCGTTAACGCGCGATAAAAAAATCGGCAAGCATGTTGTTCCTATTGTACCTGACGAATCACGCACATTTGGCATGGAAGGCATGTTTCGACAACTGGGAATTTATTCGCCCGTCGGTCAGTTGTATACGCCGGAGGATGCGGATCAACTGATGTACTACCGCGAAGATCGGCAGGGCCAGGTGCTGCAGGAGGGCATCAACGAAGCGGGCGCAATGTCATCGTGGATTGCCGCGGCCAGTGCCTACAGCAATCACGGCGTTAACATGATTCCGTTTTATATTTTTTATTCCATGTTTGGCTTTCAACGCGTCGGCGATCTCGCCTGGGCAGCAGGTGATATGCAAGCGCGTGGATTTTTAATTGGCGGCACTGCAGGCCGCACGACGCTGGCTGGTGAAGGCTTGCAGCATCAAGACGGTCACAGCCATGTCATCGCTTCAACGATACCTAACTGTGTTTCTTATGACCCGACTTTTGGTTACGAACTCGCGGTCATTATTCAGGACGGTCTGCGCCGTATGTATAAAGAGGGTGAAAGCATTTACTACTACATCACCTGTGAGAACGAAAACTATGCTCATCCCGCCATGCCGGAAGGCGCGCAAGACGGAATACTGCGCGGCATGTATCGCTTGCAGGAGATCGAAGGCGCAAAAGACAAAAAGCATAAGGTGTCATTGTTAGGCTGTGGTTCGATATTGCGCGAAGTGATTGCCGCCGGTGAGCTGTTGGCGCAGGATTGGGGCGTCGGCTCGCAGATCTGGAGTGTTACCAGTTTTCCGGAATTAGCACGCGATGGCCGGGCCGCGCAACGGCACAATATTCTCAACCCCGACGGTGAGACACACATAAGTTATGTAGAACAGTGTTTGCAGGATGCACCGGGGCCGGTCATTGCGACAACGGACTACATTGCCATGCATACGGAACAAATCCGACCGTTTATTTCAAAACGCTATGTCACCCTGGGTACGGATGGATTTGGACGCAGCGACACGCGTGCGAAACTGCGTGAGTTTTTTGAAGTCAACGCAAAACATATTACCGTAGCCACGTTAAACGCTTTGGCGGACGATGGAGTCATACCCAAATCGACGGTGAGTGAAGCAATCGCCAAGTACGATATTGACCCCAACAAACCAAACCCAGCCAAAGTGTAATCACGATGTCGAACAACATTGAAGTTACGGTCCCCGATATCGGCGATTTTGCCGATGTTGAGGTAATTGAAATACTGGTGGCGAGCGGTGACACAGTGAACGTAGATGACGCACTAATTACGCTGGAAAGCGACAAGGCAACTATGGATGTGCCCTCCCCGTCTGCCGGCAAGGTGCGCTCAATCAAGGTCGCGGTAGGCGATAAAGTATCCGAAGGCTCCCTGGTTGCAGAACTGGAAAGCGAATCGGAAGCGACCGAATCGACCCAGGCTGCACCGAACGACACGCAGGAATCCACATCGGCCTCCGCGTCTTCCACGGGTATAAGCGAAGAAATTACCGCCAGGATTCCGGACATCGGTGACTTTGACCAAGTCGATATTATCGAAGTGCATGTTGCTGTTGGAGATTCGGTTAAAGCGGAAGACCCGCTTATCACACTAGAGAGCGACAAAGCCACGATGGATGTACCTTCACCAGCTGATGGTGAAATCAAAAATGTTCTGGTGAAGGTCGGCGACCAGGTTTCGGAAGGTTCAAATATTGCGATACTGCTAACGGCGATGCCCACAGCGACGGAAAAAAAATCCGAATCTGCTGCAACAGCAACTGTTGCCGAACAAAAGCCGCTTGCTGACGACGAGGACACCAAGCCGCAGCCACAAGCCGTTCACTCGCCACCGCCAACATTGCCCCCGCCGGCCGAAAAAGCTGGCGTCGCGCCACCCCATGCCAGTCCCGGTGTACGCCGCTATGCGCGCGAACTGGGTGCGGACGTTAGCAAAATACGCGGCAGCGGACCCAAAGGCCGCATTCTGAAAGAAGACGTCAAAGCCTTTGTTAAATCCATTGTTGAAGGCGGCGCGAGTCCGGCCGGTGTCAGCGGCGGCACGGGAATTCCGGCGATGCCTGAAGTGGATTTTTCCAAGTTTGGTGAAATCGAAACACAAGAACTGCCGCGCATTAAACGTATCTCCGGTCCTCACCTGCACCGTGCCTGGCTCAATGTACCGCATGTCACTCACCACGACGAAGCTGACATCACGGATTTGGAGGCGTTTCGCCAGTCCTTGAAACAGGAAGCGGCAAAGAAAGATCTCCGCGTGACCATGCTCGCTTTTATTATGAAAGCGGTCGCGGCAGCGTTAAAAGAGTTTCCGAATTTCAATGCATCGCTAAGTAGCGATGGTCAAAATCTGATACTTAAGAAATATTTCCATATTGGTATTGCGGTGGATACACCAAACGGTCTGGTGGTTCCCGTGTTCCGGGATGTAGACAAGAAAAGTATTTTTGATCTTGCACTGGAAATGGGCGAAGTCAGTCTGCGCGCCCGTGACGGCAAGTTAAAACCAAACGAAATGCAGGGCGGTTGTATCAGCATTTCCAGCCTGGGCGGGATCGGCGGCACGGCGTTTACGCCTATCGTCAACGCGCCGGAGGTCGCCATTCTTGGCGTTACGCGGGCGCGTATGCAACCGGTGTGGAATGGCGAAAAATTCAAACCGCGTTTAATGTTGCCGCTGGATTTATCTTACGATCACCGTGTAATCGACGGCGCGGCTGCGGCGCGCTTTGTCGCTTATCTTCGCGATACGCTCGCGGATATGCGCCGTGTCTTGTTATAGAGTAGAACTATCAAAGGAGTAGAAAAATGCCGGAAGAAACGATTGAAGCCAGTGGAAGTTGTCTGTGCGGCGCCATCCGCGCTACAGCGAAAAACACCAGTAAAAACATCGGCGCATGCCATTGCGCCATGTGCCGAAACTGGGGCGGAGGACCATTGCTGGCAGCCGATTGCGGCACAGATGTTTCATTCGAAGGAGAAGAATATATTTCAGTATTCAATTCATCCGATTGGGCGGAACGTGGTTTTTGCAGCAAATGCGGAACCCACTTGTTCTACCGGCTAAAAGAAAGTCAACAATACATTATGCCGGTTGGCCTGTTCGATGAAGACGAACAAATCGTTTTCCAGGATCAGATATTCATCGATGAAAAACCGTCCTTCTACGACTTCGCAAATAAAACTAACAACATGACAGGCGCTGAAGTATTTGCCAAATACGCACCGCCTTCAGCCGGATAACCTGATAGTCGGAGCCAGCTTGTTCGCGAACGCGTGATTTAGCGATGATTCGCGAGCAAGTTCGCCCCCACATTGGAAACACATTACTCTGACCCAATGACGATTCATAGCCGGCCTCGTCAGTTACGATAATACTATTCAAATGACCCAAACCATCGAGATCAAAGTGCCGGACATCGGCGACTTCACCGACGTTCCGATTATCGAAGTGCATGTTGCACCCGGCGAAACAGTGCAAACTGAAGATCCTTTGATCACACTCGAGAGCGATAAGGCAACCATGGATGTGCCGGCACCGGAAGCCGGAAAAATAAAAGAGCTGAAAGTAGCCGTTGGCGATACTGTATCGCAGGATTCGATCGTTGCGACAATGGAAACGAGTTCGTCGTCCGCCACGCTCGCCTCCGATACAAAACCGGATGAAGCAAAAAAGACGACGCCTGCAGCACCGGATGCACAAGGTGCTGACATAAAGGCCGACGTGATGGTGCTCGGATCCGGTCCTGGGGGGTATACCGCCGCGTTTCGCGCGGCTGACCTTGGCCTGGATACTGTTTTGATTGAGCGCTATCCAAACCTGGGTGGGGTTTGTCTCAACGTCGGTTGTATCCCGTCCAAGGCACTGTTGCATGCGGCCAAGGTTATTTCTGAAAGTAAAGAAATGAGCGAGTACGGCATCAACTTTGGTAAACCGGAACTTGATCTCGACAAACTGCGCGGCTGGAAAGACAAGGTCGTCAAACAACTTACAGGCGGTCTCGCTGGCCTGGCTAAACAACGCAAAGTAAAAGTGGTGCAAGGCGTTGGCAGTTTTACCTCTCCGAATCGAATACAAGTCAGCAACGACGGCAACATCACAACAATCTCATTCGGTCAAGCCATCATCGCAGCCGGTTCCCAGGCGACTCACATCCCGTCGTTTCCGCACGACGATCCGCGAGTTATCGATTCAACCGGCGCATTGGACTTAACCGATATTCCCGAACGTCTGTTAGTCGTCGGCGGCGGCATTATCGGTCTGGAAATGGCAACGGTTTATCACGAACTCGGCAGCAAAATAACAGTGGTTGAATTACTGGATTCACTCATGACCGGAGCCGATCCGGATATCGTGCGTCCATTTCATAACCGCGTAAAAAAACAATACGAAAATATTTTTGTCAGCACCAAAGTCACCGCAATGCAGGCAGGTGACGAGGGTATTGTGGTCGAGTTTGACGGTAAGAAAGCACCCGCTAGTGATACATTCGACTGTGTGCTTGTCGCTGTTGGCAGAAAAGCAAATGGAAACAATATCGGCGCCGATAAAGCAGGAGTGCAAGTCGACCAATACGGTCTTATTGCAACAGACAAGCAACAACGAACCAACGTGCCGCACATCTTTGCCATCGGCGATATCACCGGCCAACCCATGCTGGCGCACAAGGCCACGCACGAAGGCAAAGTGGCCGCCGAAGTCGCCGCCGGATTAAAGAGCGGGTTCGATGCCAGCGTCATTCCATCGGTTGCATACACCGACCCGGAAGTTGCCTGGGTTGGCGTTACAGAGTTGGAGGCGAAAGAAAAAGGTATCGACTACGGCAAAGGCGTATTCCCCTGGGCCGCCAGTGGTCGTTCGCTCAGCATCGGGCGAAACGAAGGCATGACCAAAGTTTTATTCGATAATAAAAACGACCGTGTTATTGGCGCAGGCATTGTTGGCACCAATGCGGGCGATTTGATTGCCGAAGTGGCGCTGGCTATTGAAATGGGCTGCGACGCGCAAGACATCGGACTCACGATTCACCCGCATCCGACACTCTCAGAAACTGTCGCCTTCGCCGCAGAGGCATTCGAGGGAACAATTACCGACTTATACATGCCCAGAAAAAAATAATTACTATCTGTCGGAGCGTCTACGCACACCACGCTCCGAACATCCGGTAGCGATGTCAGCACCCCTCGAACTTAACTATCAGGAATTCGGTAACGGGCAACCCGTTATCGTTTTACATGGCCTATTCGGCTCCTCCAGCAACTGGCGCGGTATCGCCAAAATACTGAGCGATACATTCAAGATATATGTTCTTGACGCGCGCAACCACGGCGAGTCACCCTGGAGCGACACCATGACTTACCACGCCATGGCTGAAGACCTGCGTTACTTCATTGAGCGACATGAAATAAAAAACGCGAGTGTTGTCGGTCACAGTATGGGCGGTAAAACAGCCATGGTAACGGCATTGCGCTTCCCCGAACTCATCACACGTCTGACCATATTGGATATCGCCCCCGTGGTTTATGATCACAGTCACACGCCACACATCAACGCCATGCGGGGAATTGATTTAGCGCAGGTCAAAAACCGTTCCAGTGCCGATGCGATGTTGAAACCCGATATACCTGAAACAGGGATACGGCAATTTCTGTTGCAAAATCTTGTGTATAAGAATGGCAGCTATTCGTGGCGTATTAACCTGGAAGTTTTGGATAACGCAATGGATGATTTGACAGGTTTTCCTACGCTCCAAAATAACCCTGTCTATACACGAGATTCTTTATTTTTATACGGCGGACAGTCTGACTATGTACAACCCTCAACCCGGCAGCGGATAAAAGATCTTTTTCCGAATTCAACAATGCAAACCATCGAAAACGCCGGTCACTGGCTACATGCAGAGCAACCGACGTTGGTTGGTGAGATTGTGAGAGAATTCCTGAGTTCTGGGGAAAGCTCGTCGACCTGAGTCTAAGTTGATTGCCTCAACGCAAGCTGGACAGGTTTGCGATCAACGCCACTTTTTTGAGTTCCAGTTCTTTTTGAATTTTATGCGCCAGATCCTGGTCGTGACTCAAAACCCCTACGCACGCAGTAGAATGCTGATTTGTGGCCTCAAGCACGGCATCCTCCATGGCTTTGGCAATGATCGATGTTACTTTTTCCAACTCATCCTCAGACAAAGATGCGCCAATCGCTTCGCTGGCTTCCGTCGCAGCCTTGTTAGCCACATTAGTTAATTTCATACCTGGTTCCTGTAGTTAAAGGGACATGATTTCGACTGTATCAGAAATCATCCATTCATTCCCATATCCAACACGCGCTAAGTTGGATTTTGCGTGCCAACCGCGGCGACAGCTGCCATATTGACGATACCGCGCACAGTAACGGAGTTGGTCAACACGTGGGCCGGGTATCTCGCACCCAGTAATATCGGTCCGATAGACACGCCGCCGCCCAATACCTTAAGCAGGTTATAAGAAATATGTGCGGCATCGATATTCGGCATGATTAAAAGGTTCGCTTCGCCTCTCAATGTAGCTTCCGGCAATACTAGGTCTCTAATGGCTTCCGATAACGCGGCATCGGCATGCATTTCACCGTCCATATGCAAATCCGGCGCGCGGCTGCGGATGATGTCTGCAGCAAGCTTCACCTTTAAAGACGATTCATGTTCGTTACTGCCAAAATTCGAATGAGACAGCAGGGCAACTTTGGGTTCGATACCAAAATGTTGTAATTCATGGGCGGCAAAAATCGCCATCTCGGCAATTTCCTCACTGCTAGGATCCGGTGTTATGTGCGTGTCGCATATAAAAAACGTTCCACTGGGCAAGACTAATGCTACCAGCGTGGAAAAATCGACCACGCTCTCAGCGGTACCAATCAGACGCTTGACATAGCCGAAGTGATGTTGAAACCGGCCAATAGTACCGCACAACATAGCATCTGCATCATCCAAACGAAGCATTAACGCCCCGATTACCGTATTGGATGATTGCACGACAGTCTTTGCTTCTTCCGGCGATACGCCCTGACGGCCCAGAATTCTATGATATTCGCCCCAGTACCGTTTAAAACGATCATCGTGTTGTGGATTGACGATTTCAAAATCCTTACCGGGCTGAATACGCAAGCCCAATCGTTGAATGCGATTTTCAATCACATCAGGACGGCCAATCAGAATGGGGAGTGCGACACCATCGTCAACGATCTGTTGTGTCGCCTGTAAAACACGATGCCCTTCGCCTTCAGCCAGAACCAACCGTTTTTGTAACGCTTTGGCTTTATCAAAAATAGGTTTCATGACGAAACCGGAACGAAAAACAAATTGTAATAAGCGTTGACGATACGCCCTAAAGTCCGTTATCGGACGCGTGGCAACACCGCTGTCCATCGCGGCTTTGGCGACGGCGGGCGCGATCTGTGTGATCAATCTCGGATCGAATGGCTTGGGGATTAACGAATCCGGACCAAAACGTTGCGATGCATCACCATAGGCTTTAAAAACAATGTCGGATAATTCGGCCTGCGCAAGATCGGCTATAGCGTATACACAAGCACGTTTCATTTCCTCGTTAATGGTAATCGCTCCAACATCCAGCGCACCGCGAAAAATGTACGGGAAACACAAAACATTGTTGACCTGATTCGGGTAATCGGAGCGACCACTGGCAATGATGGCATCGGGCCGGGCCGCCTTCGCATCTTCCGGTAAAATCTCCGGGGTAGGATTAGCCAACGCCATAATCAATGGTTTGTCGGCCATACGCTTGACCATATCCTGTTTCAAAACACCCGGAGCAGACAAACCGAGAAATATGTCTGCGTTGTCAATCGCATCACCCAGCGTGCGCCACTCGGTATCCTGCGCATAACGGGATTTGAATTCGTCCATTTCCTGCTTGCGGCCCACGTAGATCACACCGGCTATGTCTGTCACAAAAATATTTTCTTTGCGCAGACCCAGACCAACCAGCAAATCGAGACACGCCATTGCCGCCGCACCCGCTCCGCTCGCAACCAGTTTTACCTCTTCTATTTTTTTACCAACTACACGCAAACCATTAACAATCGCAGCGGCAACAATGATCGCCGTGCCGTGCTGATCATCATGAAATACGGGAATCTTCAAGCGCTCCTTCAACGCTTTTTCTATGTGAAAGCATTCCGGTGCTTTGATGTCCTCAAGGTTGATACCGCCGAATGTCGGTTCCAGCGCAGCGACAGCGTCAATGAAACGATCCGGATCGGTTTGCGCAACCTCAATATCGAATACATCGATTCCGGCAAACTTTTTAAACAACACCGCTTTGCCTTCCATCACCGGCTTGGCCGCTAACGGACCAATAGCGCCCAGACCGAGCACCGCCGTCCCATTCGAAATTACACCGACCAGATTACCCCGTGCCGTTAGTTCCGACGCTTGAGCAGGATCATGCTGAATAGCTTCACATGCCGCCGCAACACCAGGAGAATACGCCAGCGCCAGATCGCTTTGTGTGGCCAAGGGTTTGGTCGCCGCAATAGCCAGCTTACCGGCCGGTTCTTTTCGATGATAATCCAGCGCCTGTTGGTCAATATCCGATGATTTTTTATCTTTGTTATTCGTCATTGTCTTACCTATAAATCATACTGACTCACTATCGCTTGTACGGTTTCGTTTCCAGGTTCAATAGTCAGCAACTTTCGCAGGTGTTTTATTCCTTTTTCGTTATCTTCCATCCTTATAGATAATACTCCAAGACCATGCAATGCATGTACATCTTTTGGGTTTTTTCGCAAGACTTGCTCGTAGTAACTGATGGCCAGTTCTTCATCATACATAACGAATCCATGCAAATATCCCAGTTGATTTAATATCCCGTTGTCGCGGGGGAAGCGCTGCAAACCATCTTGCAAAATAGCTCGAGCCAGCTCCGGATCATTCTGCTCCGATAGTATTTGCGCCAGACCAACATAGGCATTACCACGGCGTGGCTCGTTACGAATAGCAAGACGGAACGCCTGATAAGCTTCATCGTTGCCCCCCATCACGCGCAACGCATTGCCTTTGTATTCATAGGCCATGGCGTTCTCAGGATCAATATCGAGTGCACGATTAAAATAATCATAGGCTTTTTTTGTCTGTTGCCGGGCCAGCAAAGACTCGCCGGCATACAGGTATCCCCACTGGTTCGCGGGGTCAATCTGCACTTCCCTTTCGAATAGCGTTACGGCATCGCGCCAGTAAGACACTTGAAACGTGGCCAGCAAGCCGACGGCAACCCCGGCGATAAGAATGACGCCCGCTTTTATAGACCTAAATCTCGACGGGAGCAAATGCAACAAAGCAACTAGGGAAATGAATAAGCCGATATGAGGAAGATAAGTATAACGATCCGCCACATAAAACTGCCCCAGTGGCACAACACCGCTGACCGGAAGCCACATAACGACAAACCACAACAAGCCAAAACTGAATAGCGGACAGACCCGACGAAGTACGACGGCGGTGACTGAAAGCACTGTTATCAACAACACAGCTGCCGTCAAAACACTTGTTGGAACCGTAGCGGGCGTTTCAACCAGCACCGGTAACGGCCACGGGACGAATAACGTTTTCGCGTAGTACAACAGTCCCGATGCCGCGTATGACAAATTCTCCACCGCAAACGCCGGGGAATAGATAAAATCCGGATGCTTTAACTGCAGCGTAATTCCAGCAACGATGGCCGCAACGAGAACGAAGGGAATCTTGTTCATCAATTGACTCCCTGCTCTGATTTCTGACAGTGGGTTAATTCGTTTTGTGCAACAATAGTCCATCAACAGCAACAATAGCGGCAATGGGACAACGGATGGTTTACACATCAAGGCGAACAAAAACGAGATCAGCGCCAAACCGTACCAACCATAGTGACCCGTATACTGCGACTCCCTGCGCAGCCATTTTGTATAGAACAGCAAACACACAAGAAAGAAAAATGCAGACAACACATCTTTTCGTTGCGCGATCCACGCGACGGATTGAACATGTTGTGGATGCAACGCAAACAACAGCGCAACAAAAAACCCGGATTGCGCTTCACCGAACAGCCGCTTGGCAAAACAAAAAACCAACAATACGTTGCCACAATGCAATAACAAGTTAACGATGTGCCGGGCTTGCGGGTTCTCCGCACCAAACACAGCACTTTCCAACTGATAAGACATCCAAACCAACGGTTGCCACAATCCAACATCGGTCGCGGTCAATGACCAAAGCAAATTATCCAGTGCCAGTCCGGTGCGTACGTTGTTATTTCTATAAACATAGTACGCATCGTCGAGATTGATGAAATCAAAGCTCGCCACCTGCCAATAAACAAGCAACGTGGCGCCGACCAGCACGGCGCCATATAAAACTAAATGTATGGGTTTATACGAATCTTTGGCAACAAGCACGCGTAAGAACTATCGCTCTGCAACCGCATCGAGCACCGGCATAGGCTGGTCAGGCAAAACCGAATCAGAGCGCGACGGCGTCTGCGCTAGCTGTTGAAGAATATCTTCCACCGCATCTGCGCCCATGCGCATGGCGCTGTGCATGTTTGGATAGTAAAACCCGCCTTGCCGGCCGACGGACATCAGACCCGGGATTTCACTTAAATAGCGCATACAGGTTGCAAGATGTGCTTCAAACCCCAGTCTAAATACCGGATAAGCATGACGATTACGAATTATGTGATGTTCAACGATTTGATCTGGTGTGCATAATCCCTCGCTTTCCAACTCGCTGAGCAAGCGTTGGCACACATTATCCGAATTCGTCCATTTTTCATCGCCAACCTCGCAGGTCATTTCAACGATTAAAACCGTGTGGGTCGCTGGATTTATCTGCATGCCCGCATTTTTGGGTTCACTGACCCGGTGAAACAAGCGGTTACGATAGTATACGTAGGACGCGTCCAGGACTTGGGGCTTGTCTACTAACAACCCGTGAACAATTCCCGCTTTATAACGTAAGGCGGTTGCCGCCTCGACGATGTTATCCGATGGGCGCGGCCGTAACGAGCGCACCAATTCAGGTAACGCAATAGTAGAAACACAGTAATCGGCGTGAATTTCTGTAGCGTTTTTGCCCTCCGCATCCTGATACACGACAGAAAATCGCTTTACCCCGGAATTTATTTCAACCCGCTGCACTTCGGCATCCAGCAAGACCGTTCCGCCCAATTGCCGTATGCGTTGCATCATCAAGCGCGGCATGGTCTCGGCGCCTGTTCGCGAATAATGCAAGGTTTCTTTTACCAGCGCACTTTCCACCGATTGATCCTGACTTGATTTAATACCTATACGGGCCAGCATGTCTTTAATGACATCGACAGCGCTCAGGCGGGGCATCTTGCGTTTTATAAAAGTGGCAGAGAGTTGCGCCGGCGGCAAACCCCAGTAACGTTCAGTAAAGTCTTTGAAAAAGTATTCGTATAGCGGTTTACCGTAGAGTTGGATCAGTGCCTGTTCGGCATTGAGCGATGGCTTTGGTGAAATGCGATTGGTCAGTTCCTGCGCGAATAACCCGATGACACAGCGAGCCAGAGTCAACGGCGGAATTCCACGCACCATATCCTTGAATCGCAACGGATAGCGAAAAAAACGATTCGCCCAGCGTATTTTCCCGTCAGAAATGACATCGATGCATTGGTCGCCCATCAATTCACGCATATCGGCGAGTATGTCAGCATCATGCTCATACAACATGTGCACACCGAAGTCGTAATAATTTTCACCGAATCTGTGCCCCGCTCCCAGTCCGCCCGGCACAGACTCGCGCTCGATTACCATGACCGGTACGCCGCGCCTCGCTAACACTAACGCCGCATACAGACCGCACACGCCCCCACCAAGAATGGCGACCTGGATATCGAGATCAGCCATTGTCGATTTCGCTGAGTACGTCTTTGACCGCTCGCGCGATTCTTTCCAACTCCGCATCCGACGATAAGCGATGTTCAGAATCTTTGAATAGATTGACAGTCACCTTATCTGACGACAAAGCGTTGGCTAATGCTATCGACGTTTCCCATGGTACATCCGGATCGTTCATGCCATGCAGCAAATGAACCGGACAATCGATTTCGATCTTGTCATTCAGAACTAAATGTTCACGGCCATCGTCGATAAACTGCATCGACAACGGATACGGTTGCTCATCGTACCGCGACGGCAACATCAGCGTTTCGCCCGCTTGGAGTCTGGCGCGTTGCTCCTCGGACAGATGCGTCCACATTAAACGTTCGGTAAAATCCGGTGCCGAAGCGATACCCACCATCCCGGCGATGCGTTCGGGAATCGTGCGGGCCAGCAGACACATTATCCAACCCCCCATGCTCGAACCCACCAAAACCAGCTTGTCGCTGGTGAGTTGTGTCACAACAGCCAGCGCATCCTCATACCAACGGCCAATGGTGCCATCGACAAACTCACCACTGGATCGGCCATGTCCGGAATAGTCAAACCGCAAATAGGCATAGCCGTGCAGTGCACAAAAACCATCCAGGTAATCCGCCTTGGTTCCGCCCATGTATGACTTGTAGCCACTCAGAAATACGATTGTCGGAGAACGCCCTGCCCGCTGGCGATAAGCGATATATCCCCCCGATCCGATTTCCAGCGTCTTAAAATTGCTATTTTCTCTACCCATTTTTATGAGAATAACCGTATCTTATTGATATTATTGAATTAAATATTTTATGAATTATGTTGCACTGCAACATTTTCTTTGTTATGCTGCACTGCACAAATTATCCTAACCTTCACTATTTGAGGTAACATCATGACCGACAATTTATTTTTTGCACAATCTGAGAAATACATGGCCCCGGCCATCGAGCTTAACAAATTAGCGATCAAAAACACCGAAAAACTGGTGAAAATGCAGGTCGCCAACCTGCAAAGCTACTCCAAGCTGGGCATGGATTCCTGGAAAGCTGCTTTAGACGTTAAAGATGCTGAAAGTTTCCAAGCCTATGCTGAAAAACAACGTCAAGTCATGCAAGATACCGCTAAGAAAGTAGCGGAAGATGCAAAAATCGTTGCCGAGTTAAGCAATGGTTATGCCAGCGAAGCTCGTAAAATCTTTCAAGACAGCGTTAACGAAGTGAGCAAAAAGTAACTTAACGCTTTGCTTTGAATCAAGAAGTCAAAATGCCGCCTTCGGGCGGCATTTTTTTGAACTAAAACCCTAAAAGTTTACGCTTCATAAATTCTCGCTGACAAGTTTACGAGGGCGTTCAGACGGCTTTCTGCCGGAATTTAGGTATTGTTTCAATTGCCCTGCTTTGGGGATAATTTTTTGAACTAGAGACATCCCGTGGCACCATCATGCTCAAAAACCACGGCAATGCTGTTTCTTGGTGAACCACACTCAACGACTATCTCGTTGCCTGCCTTGCTTGCCTTCATTACGTTCAATATTCGCTAATTTTCAATAACTGTCTGCTCAACGCGACAATCAACACATTCCCTGGCCATATCCCGGAAAACCGAATGCCCTTATTTTTAAGCTGCACAAACTGCTAATTATCTTGCGGGAAGGTCGGCTGCTGGCGTAGCGACTATCGTTGACCAAACACCTGGGTAACCAGCTTCAAACGCATCTGCCATCACGACACCATGAATAACGCTGTCCTGTCGTATTAAGCAAACAGTTCGTTGGACAATCCCGTTGGTTTGCGTGAGTTCAATGCGGTAATGGATTGATTTGTAAGTATCTATTCTCTCTGGCACACAAGTTGCTTAGTGGGCTGCAGGACTTTAATTTTCGTCACGGACGACGTATTTGTCATTTTATTAACAAACTAACTGGAGAAGTACACATTATGAAACGCATTATTACATTGGTATCAGGGCTTGGTTTAATGGCGTTAGCCGGCATGAGTTATGGTCAGGATATGCCCGCTATGGCGGACCTCGACGCTGACCAAGACGGCCAGATCTCCGCGGAAGAAGCCAGCGCTAACGAAACCGTGGCAGCAGCTTTCAGCGAAGCCGATGCCGATAGCGACGGTATGCTAAGCGCGGATGAATACGCCGCTCTTGCCGGTCAATAATTTGATTCATCCATAACTGAATCAATATTGCAGTCGGGTCACACGGAGTTAATCGTGTGACCCGCCTACTGCATCCAAGAAATATTATCGACTTAGCGTTTAGCCTTCTAATATAAAAACGCGAAAGTTTTACGCAGCGCAAAGGACTGTACGCGAATGATTACAATCACTGATTGCATAGACTTGTGTGAACTCGATGAAGACCAGGTCGATGCCATCGCACAACACGAAGGTCTGCCTACTATTATTGCCATTGAAGTGGCAGTAAAAATAATGAACGAACAAGACGGCGAATCGAAGGTTCGCCAGATGATCGAGGATGATCTCGTTGTTGCTGATCGAACCGGACACAGCGATCAGGCCGCACATTGAGAACATGTGCTTCAGCATTTTGATGAGACCCATCCACTGCAGGCAATCTAACGACTGCGCTTTCCCTGCTCCACTGTTTAGACGCGCACATCATCTTTTCACGCCCGAGAACGTAATGAAGCACAAGCCGGGTATTCGGGGAAACAATCCGCCCCTGTCCGGTGGGATTTCTTCTTACTGAGTTCTCACGAACACAGGATCGAAAAGGCATAGCAACGATTGAGCACAACGCGCACAGCTAAGCTGTTCCATTCATCGGCCCACTCGCCTTTTCCCATGCATCAATGCCCCCTTTAATGTGGCAAACATTCTCCAGTCCTGCCCGCCGGGCCGCCTGCACAGCCATGGCGGAACGCTCGCCGTACGCACAGTAAAAAACCAGGCGTTTACTCGTTGTGTCGGCTAACTCGCGCAATAACCCGCCCGGTTTTAAATGCGTTTCCAATTCCGTATACGGCGCGTGTGCTGATTCCGGAATGACGCCGTGACGTTCACGCTCGGATTCATCGCGTAGATCGACCATCACAATCTCATTCGAATCGACCAAGGGAATCGCTTCTGCGCAGGTCAGTGACCACCCCGCCGCTTCCAGTTCATCCTGTGACAACCCAATTTTGACATTGGCGGGAACTGCAACGTCCATCATTTTTGGATTCGGCAGATTGAGATTATTCATTATCTCCACGTATTCATCAACATCACCGACTTGCAAGCGCGGGTTGTACTTTCTTTCTTCTTGAATCGTACTGACCGTATCACCTTTGTAATCATGAGCGGGATAAACCAGGGTTTCTTCCGGTAGTTTTAGCAGTTTATTAAATATCGAATCGTATTGCGCCACAGCGTCACCATTCTGAAAATCCGTTCTACCGGTGCCGCGAATCAGCAGGGTATCACCGGTGAAAACACGATCCTGCATCACAAAACTATAAGAATCATCGGTATGTCCAGGGGTGTAAATCACATCCAGATCTACTCCTTCCGCATCCACTGTATCGCCTTCTTGTACACGTACCGACACCACATCCACCGCACTCATCTCGCCCATGACAGTTATGCAGTGAGTACGATCACGCAACGCTCCCAGACCGGTAATATGATCGGCATGCACATGAGTGTCGACAGCTTTTAAAAGTTTTAAATCCAACTCTTCGAGAAGCTGTATATAACGATCAACTTTTTCTAGCACCGGATCGATAATGATCGCCTCGCCACCTTGGCGACTGGCAACAAGATAGGTATAAGTACTGGAAACGCTGTCGAACAATTGGCGAAAAATCATTTCAGTCCTGTTATATATTTCGGGTTGCTGACTTGTAGTTCTCGAGTAACATTTTTAACCAGGAAGTCATAGATACCGGAATGACTATCGAATTTGCCCGCCCGTATATCCTTAGCTAAACGACGATCGAGGTCGACTAACGAAACATTGTCGTTTTCATCGATCTCGTAGAATTCTTTAAGATTTTCCATCACCAAACCCGCATCGTCCGCACCTGAAACCTCCCTTGCGGCAATCGCCATTGCGTTTAATATCATCAACGCGTCATAACGCTTGTTCTGAGGCAAATCGTTAACCAGGGTTTTTAAGGTTTCGCGCGCAATATTCAGCAATTCGGCAGCGTTGGGGCGATGAGTCATTGTCAATCCAATTATTAGACTGGCGCTGTTTGTTCGAGAATGTCAAATTCCATTTCAGGAACTATGCGGCCAGTCAGCGCCAATTCAAGTGATAATTGTTCACCGGACAAATGCCGTTGTGCCTGCTGCAAGGCAATTACCGCCCAACGCACCGCGGCCATCACTTCCCAATAGGTGGCTTGCTTTCTGTTGATCGATCGACCCGATTGTCGCTCATAAGCCCGGTAAAAATCTTCACGCCGGCCGATGCCACCCGCTTCGAACTCGTATTGAGCAAAGCGCCAGCACCGCGAGCAATACCAGGCAATATCTTCCAGCGGATCACTGAGACCAGCGAATTCCCAGTCAAGTACGCCAGTAAGCTCTTCATGGTCTATCATGAGATTGCCAGTTCGAAAATCACAGTGGCAAAATACAGTTTCAGAATCTGCAGGCAGATTTGTTTCCAGCCAACGCAATCCCCACTCCAAAACCGGCTGCGGTGCTGGTAATTCATCCAGATAACCCCGATATTGATTTATGCGTGCTCGGGCGGGCGATGGATAAGGGAAAAAAAGAAAATCCAGATCAAACTTCATCCAATCGATTGCATGAATCCGAGCTAACTCAGTCCCCAGACGTTCCACTAAAGCCATTCTTTGCGCATCGTTCCTGTTTTCACGCACTAACGCACGCGCATCCGCATTACCACTCACACGCTTCATCAGGTAAAAACTTCTACCCAGCACACTAACATCTTCGCAACACCACAAGGGTTGTGGAACCGTGACGCCGCTTTGATATGTCGACTCCAGTACGGCGAACTCCTGCACACGACTCATGCTGACCTGCACACTGGAAGGCGCATCAGTGCGTATTACCCAGGCATGTTTTCCATCCCAATCGCCGCCTTTGATATTGACATCGACAGCGTAGTTTTCCTGAATCGCGCCGCCACTTAACCGAGAGATTGAATTGACTTTAACGGAATTTGCCTGACTTTTATCAGCGATAAACTCCGCTAATTTTTCATAGGAAGTCTGTTCTATCCCCACTGCCAGAATTCAGAACCTTCTTTTAATAATGTGCGCGACAAAACCATTTTATGTACTTCCGAAGCGCCATCCACCAAACGCGCCTGGCGTGCGTAACGATACATCCACTCTAATGTCGTATCTTTTGAATACCCGCGTGCACCGCATAGTTGAATGGCCGTATCGACTGCTTTGTGTAATACGTCCGCCACGGCAACTTTCGCCATAGATACTTCTTTGCGCGCGAACTCACCCTGCTCCAGTTTCCACGCCGCATGCATGGTCAGCAATCGTCCGATCTGGATATCCATAGCCGCTTCACCCAACATCCATTGCACACTTTCGTGCTCCGCCAGCGTGCTGCCGAACGCTTCGCGCTCACCAACATAAGACGATGCTATTTCCATCGCGCGCTTTGCCAGCCCCAACCAACGCATACAATGCGTAAGCCGTGCGGTACCCAATCGAATTTGGGTGAGTTTCAAACCATCGCCGACGTCCATTAGTCGATTTTCATCCGGGATGCGCAAACCATTGAACCTCAATTCGCAATGCCCACCGTGCTCCTCCGGCCCCATGATAGGAATACGCCGCACAAGCTCCCAGCCGGGATCGTCGCGGTGAAACAGAAACGCGGTGAGTCCCTTGCGCGGATCATCTGAAGTGCGTGCAACGAGAATAAAATGTGCCGCAACTGCGGCACCGGTTATAAACCATTTATGACCGTTAATTACCCAGTCATCACCTTCCCGGGTCGCCGTGGTTTGCATCATGGCCGCAGGATCGGAACCGGAACCCGGCGCAGGCTCGGTCATAACAAACGCTGACTGTACCGTTCCATCGACAATAGGCTGCAACCATTTTTCTTTTTGCGCATCCGTAGCCACCTTTTCCAGCACCATCATATTGCCATCGTCGGGCGCGGCGCTATTGAACACGACGGGGCCGAAAATAGAGCGATTCATTTCCTCATAACAAATCGCCATGCCGACTGGTCCCAGGCTTTGTCCACCGCGCGCTTTAGGCATTTGCAAACACCAAAGCCCCGCTTTCCGAGCTTGCTCACGCAGCTTCGGTAAAAGCTGTTCATTCAGATTTTCGCCCTCGTCATAAACTTCCGAGTCGTTTTCCAGTGGAATAAGATTGGTCTCGACGAAATCACGAATGCGATCGCGAAAATCGCTTATTTCCGGCGTTAAATTGAAATCCATCGCACCCAAAAAAATTACATGCTTGATTTAGTCAATTGTAGCTAAAACTGAATGCGCATGGGCAAAAATGAATTGATCGTCAGTCATTCCGTTTAGAATACCCAGCCTGTACGATTACCAATACGAAATCCACTAGAGACAGGAGCAAACATGAGCATAAAACGAATTCAAACCGCTACGCGCATGAGTCAAGCGGTTATCCACGGCAACACGGTTTATCTGGCCGGTCAGGTCGCGGCGGATGCCAAGGGTGAATCCGTCACCAGGCAAACACAAAACATACTGGATCGAATTGACAATCTGCTGGCCGAAGCCGGCACGGATAAAACCAAGCTGCTAAGCGCTAATATCTGGATAGCTGACATGGCTGACTTCGAGGAAATGAATGCCGTGTGGGATGCGTGGGTGACGCCCGGTTCGGCGCCTTGCCGCGCCTGTGTCGAATCAAAACTGGCGTTTCCGGAGTTCGCGGTAGAAATCATGGTGCAGGCTGCATTGGATTAGGTTATTGCATTAGAGCGCTCTTAAAACCACACCAATGAAAGTGCTTATTCTCGGTGCCGGTGTCATAGGCGTTTCCACCGCATATGAACTTTTAAAAGACGGACACGAAGTGGTTGTCGTCGACCGGCAACCACAAGCTGCCAGTGAAACCAGTTTCGCTAATGCGAGCTTGATTGCATGTGGCGATGCACGAGCCTGGGCATCACCGCAAGCACCGTTCACCATGCTCAAAGCGCTGGTCAGCAACAACCAGGCCATTCGTATGCGGCTGCAGGCAGATACAGCATTCTGGCGTTGGATTTTTAAGTTTCTCGGGCAATGCACTACCGAGCGCGAACAGGCAAACACACGACGAAAATACGCCTTAAGCATTTACTCGCGAACCCAGTTGCAACGTGTCGCCGCGGAAACCAATATCGACTACCACCAGATCAATCGCGGTCTCATGTATCTACACCATACGCAGAAAGAACTGGACGAAGCAGCGTCACATGTAGAACTCTTAAAACATTTTGGGCATCAGGTTGAAGTACTGGATCGCAGTCAAATTGTTGAGCTGGACCCGGGCTATGCGGATGCGGATTCAATCGCAGGCGCCGTCTATGCACCAACGGATGAGTCAGGCGATTGTTATGTCTTTACACAAAAATTGGGCCGGCATTGTAGTGACCACGGTGTTAAATTTGTTTTCGATACGCAGGTTCAATCCATCTTAGCAAACGGCAATAGAATAGAAAGTGTAAAAACCAGCCGCGGGCAATACAACGCCGATGCGGTCGTTGTATGTCTTGGCCCTTACAGTCCGCAAATAGTCAAACCACTCGAAATCACTCTGGATATTTGTCCGGTCAAAGGTTATTCCGTTACCCTGCCCATCAACTCGCAACATAAACCGTTCGACCTGGGCGGTGTCGACGAAACAGCTTTGATCGCATACGCCCGTATCGGCGACAAAGCGCGATTTACGTCTGTTGCCGAGTTCGGCGGCTATGACACATCTTATACACCCGTAAACATTGAACGCATCCTTGCCAAAGCGAAGAAGCTATTCCCTAACGCAGCCGACTACTCACAACCGCAAGCCTGGGCATGCCTGCGGCCGGTAACACCCACGGGTTCACCGTATCTTGGCCATTGCCGTTACGACAATTTATTTCTAAACACTGGACAGGGACACCTTGGGTGGACCATGGCTTGCGGTTCTGCACGCATCACTGCAGATATCATCAACAATCGAACACCAGACATCGATATTTCAGGAATGGTAATGACGTAGTTTGCATTGTTTCCTTTATTCGTCGTTACGCTCAATGGGCGAATCGAAACGGTTACCCCATTCTGACCACGAACCCGCATAAGCCCGAACGCGTGGGTATCCAAGATGCTTCAAGATAATGTAAGTGTGTGACGAACGATGGTGCGTTTGGCAGTAAACAATAATTTCCTTTTCAGGTGTTACGCCATTACGAACAAACAACGCCCGCAAGTCATCATCATTTTTAATCTGAAAGTCATCAAGAGGGTCTGTTGAATCCATCCAGTCGATATTAATCGCACCGGGAATACGACCACTACGCCGCGCTCGTACATCTGTTCCAGCAAACTCACCGGCGCTTCGTGTATCGACAATGACAACATCAGGATTATCTATACTTTTTAATACGTCTTCATACTCAGCTAAAAGATTGCTCAACTGGCCAACTCGAAATGCACTGGGCGCCGGGTCAATCAGGTCAAGTGCTAACGGTAACTCCGCTTCATCCCATGCGGCGAACCCGCCATTGAGCAATGAGAACGATTTGTGCCCAACCATGTCTAATGTCCACAACAAGCGCGACGCACCGGTGCCTGAATCATCGTCATAGGCAACGACATGGGTTTCGGGCGTCAATCCGATCGCAGAAAATATTCCCGTTAACCGATCCTCTGATGGCAATAATCCTTTTGCCTCGCCTTTACTTGCCTGCAATGCCTGGAATGGCAATGACACCGCACCGGGAATGTGGCCATCGACACAAGTCTCCGGCACACGCACGTCGACAATCAATACATTGTCTTTGTAAAGATGCGGCAACAACTCTTCCGGACGTAATAAAAGCGGGAGCGCCGGTGTTTCTTGCTCGTTGGCCTGCGGCAACGGTGTTGTCCACTCGCGCTCGTAATCTGTCGAAATTTCTGTAAATGAATTCATTTTGCTCTACCTGATGTTGAATGTAATCTTTCATTCGCGGGCAAAATACGCGCGAATACCAATCGACTGGGACTCCTGTCAGAGCCAGATTACGGGGAAGACGCGGTAGAGTGTTTGGTGAGTCTAAAAGAGGAAGTTCAGTCTTAAACAGCAATTACCACGGCATTCCCCGTTGTACAGCGACAACAGGTGCATGGCATGGCGCAAGGCATGCTGATTAAACATACTGAACTCATGGCGCGTAAAGTAGCACCATAGGCGCGCATGAGCAACACTTTTATTCTCTAATTCGAAAGACACCGTTACAATTCGCTCTTTCTGCGACACTGACAAATTCCGGTGGGGAGTAATTTTACTGGTGCCTGCAACCAGCGATTGAAACGCGATGACCGAATATAGCGGACAAGAATCCCTTTATCTGGGAATTGATACCGGTGGCACCTACACCGACGCCGTTATTATTACCGCGTCGGATTCCAATGTGCTGTGTTCGCAGAAGGCCCTGACCACACGACACGATCTCACCATCGGCCTGCGCCAGGCCATCGAGAAAGTCGTCAGCACATTACCGTCACCTTTTGACGCAGGCTCGATTCGAATGGTGTCGGTTTCCACAACCCTCGCCACGAATGCGCTGGTCGAAGGCGATGGTTCACCCGTGTGCGCACTGTTTATCGGTTACGAAAAAAGCATGATCGATAAAAGCGGAATTCGGCAAAAACTTTCGAATGCGGAAATTGTCACTATCGAAGGCGGTCATGACGGCACCGGACAGGAGTTACATGAACTTGACGAAAGTGCGATTGAACATGCGGTCAAACAACACAACGACCAAGTCGATGCATTCGCGATTTCTTCGACTTTTGGTGTGCGCAATCCGGTACATGAAATCCGCGCGCGCGAAATCATAACCAGCCTATGCGATAAACCCATCACCTGCGGGCATGAACTGACATCGGCGTTGGACGCGCCGCGCCGCGCATTAACCACAGCGCTAAACGCCAGTCTGATTCCGCGCATCCGAAAGTTAATCGACGCCGTGGATAAGTGCATGGACGACTTTTTCATCAAAGCGCCGTTAATGATGGTCAAGGGTGACGGCACGGTAGTGACAGCTGATGTCATTCAGACTCGCCCCATAGAAACTATTCTATCCGGCCCTGCTGCAAGCATGATTGGGGCAAAAGCATTATGTAATCGTGACAGCTTCATCATGGCCGACATGGGTGGCACGACAACGGATCTGGGCGTGCTGCGCGATGGACGAGTAAAACTCAACGCACACGGTGCGGAAGTTGGCGGCACACGTACCATGATTCAGGCGATTGATTTACACACCTTCGCTTTGGGCGGCGACAGCCTGGTGGACATCCGCCAGGATAACCAAATCGAACTCGGCCCGCGCCGTGCCATTCCGATCAGTCTGCTCGGTCAGCGCGAAGACGTGCAAAAACAACTGCGCAGTCAGCTCACTAGCAAAGACTACACACCTTTTTCCGGGTGGTTTGCAGTGGCGCAAGGTGACGTCGACGATCTCATTACCGCTGCAACGCACACACGCAAAGTCGAGATTCTGGAATTACTGCGCGACGGCACCTGCCCGCTCGATAAAATCATTGTCGCGCCGAGCCAGAAAAGGCATTTGGATGAACTTTGCCGTCAAGGCGCAGTCGCTTTAGCAGGATTCACCCCAAGCGATGCCATGCACGTAGTCGGTACGTTCAACGTGTGGTCGAAAGAAGCCGCAAAACTCGGCGCAGCATTGTTACTGCGCTGGCGACTCGGCATCAACGGTGCGGATGACGAAAGAATCGAAAAATTCTGTCACGAGATCAAACAGGCTGTCGAAAATAGCGCCAGTCTGGCTCTGCTGAAACTGTCTCTGCACGCCCATGAAGTCAGCGAAGACGCGGTCGTAGTAAACCATCACGAAGGCATCGATCCACTGTTACAAACCTTAAGCAAAGGCCGGAACAAGATCGGCCTCGCCACGGTTAAAGTCGAACTCGACGCTCCCATCGTCGCCGTCGGTGCGCCAGCTGAGGCTTATTACCCGCAAGTGGGTAAATACTTAAATTGCGATGTGTTGACACCCGAACACTACTCAGTCGCCAATGCTGTCGGTGCCGTGTCGGGCATGGTGATTCAGTCCAGTGAAATATTAATAAGTCGCCCTGATGGCGGCGCTTATCGCGTGCATCATACAACTGAACCGCAGGAGTTTAACTCCTGGTTGCAGGCGCTCGAAAATGCAAAACAAATCGCGACCGAACTTGCTGCGAAGCAGGCATTAAAAGCCGGTGCCGCCTCACCAAGACTCATCACCGCGGTCGAAAAACTTCACCTGCCCGGCACCAGCGGCGACGAAGGGGTTATCGAAGCAACCGTAAAGGTCGAAGCGATTGGCAGGCCGTCGCCGGTTATGCCTCACAATATGGGATAAACCGTATATTGGTAATATGCGGCTAATGGCCGTATATCACGTGGAGCTAGCCAACGGCCTTTATTCCATGGATGGGGAGAAAAGCCGTTTGCCGGGTTGAGCGTCTTGATAGGCGGCGCGAGAGGTGTCTTGTTGCATTTCGTGTAACATCTTCTGGGTATCGTGCAACATCGATGTTACCTCGTCCACACGTCGTCGTCATCAATTCCATCGCTGTTAACTCCTTACGTGCCTGCCATGGTTGCACCCGCAGGCGAGCTCCGCGATAAGTGGCGCAGGGATGCGCCGCTTATCGTCGCAAATCACCGGTGGCATAAAGCATAGCGACGCTTTATGCCGTCCGAGTGAATTTGCCTTGTTAGGTTGTTATGCCTTCTTAATAATGCCGACAATAAATAGAAGCAAGGCAGCACCAGCAGTTGCTGTGATGATTGAGCCAATCAATCCTCCTGCAGAGATGCCAAGCAAGCCAAATACAAAACCACCTAATACTGCGCCTATTACGCCGACGACGATATTTCCGAGCAGACCAAATCCACCACCTTTCATCAAGGTTCCAGCCAACCAACCTGCCACGGCACCAATTGCTAAAAATATTAATAATCCTGTTATGTCCATAATTTCACCTCTCTTGTTAAAAAGATACTTGGGTTTACTGCAACCTAACGTTTGAAAGCAGCGGCGCATTTATGCGTACGCTGCCTTGGCTTGTTATGTTTTCTGTCTTGGAAATCCATATCGTGTGACTATTTTATTAAGTTGTGTCTGTTTTGAGTGCTGTTACCTCGATTTCAATTTTTATTCTAGGATCGGGGAGTTCAGCAAACCAAGTTGTATTTGCCGGTTTAGAAACCTTGCAAAATTCACCAATAATTTTTGCTGCTTCCAAGTATCTTTCTTTGTCGGCAACGATAATTCGTATTCTTACTATATCATCAGCAGAACAGTTTGCTTGACCCAGACACCACTCAATATTTTTAAATGTTTGTATAGTTTGCTCCGACATGCTGTCCGATATTTTCATAGTCGAATAGTCAAATCCCGAACACCCAGAAACAAATACCCAATTTCCATCCACCACTACTCGAGAATAATTAAGTAGCTTTTCGAAGTCAGAATTCAAAGAAAATCTTTTTCGGGTCATTTTGTTATCGCCTTAGGTTTCTAATAGGAAAACATAACGTGGAGCTAGCCTGCGACGACTTTTATCCCCATGGAGGGGGAGAAAAGACGTTTGTCGGGTTGAGCGTCTTGATAGGCGGCGCGAGCGGCGTCTTGTTGAGTCTCAAACAACATGATCGGTGTATCGTTCATCAGGGATATTATCTCGTTCACCAGCCGCCGCAATCAATTCCATCTCGGTTAACTTCTTACCTGCCTATCATTGTTGCACCTGCAGGCTAGCTCCGCGATAAGTGGCGCACGGATGCGCCGCTTATCATTGTGGATGAGCGGCGCCTCAAAAAGAGTAGCGTTTGAGGCGTCCGGGCCCGAAGGGCCGTACTCGATCCACTGGTTATACCTCACTTGTTTGAGATAGCGACCTTATTTGATCGTATCGTATCTATTTAACGCCCAACTGATATCCTCGACGGTATTCAAAGAAAATCTTCCGCCACGCTCTCTTTCGATTGTTATCGACATGTTTGCACCTTCACTAATTACAGCCTTGTCAATCAACCGTCTGATTTCCCCACTCGGAATTACTAGGTGATCACAAGTATTTCTATTGTTTTCTATTACCCTCATAACCAATATATAAAATGTTGCTGAAGTGTACTTCAACTCGAATGCTCTATGGGTTATCTTAAAATGATATTTACCCTGAGCGGTAGCATTCGCCGTTTTCACCTGTATGTGAAAATACGCGTTGTCTTTACTAGCAACTATGTCAATTCCATCATCTACTGTCATTGATGATGCATTGAATCCGAAGAAGAGAAGCTCAGACATAACAGAATACTCTCCAGCTTTACCAGTAAACTGGGTGGTCACTCGCGGTTGTTCTGGAACCTTGACTGATTTAGATATACTGCGTCTCGCTATTTTTAATTTGTATATTCCTCGTTTGAATCCACCGCTTTTGTTCTTTACTTTTGAGAAAAGAGCTTCTCCGCGCTTCTTCTTGACATTCGCTGCCAAAGTCGAGCCAACGCGGCCAATCATCGCTTCCATGCTCTCGTATGGGTTTCCGTATTTCTTACTTACCTCTGATGCAATATCTGAAACGTGCATCTGCTTCTTATGTTCCGCTGCCACCTCAACGATTTGATCAATTAGCTTCATGTCTTCCCTATATCTCCGTTTCTTCCGTATATTTCCGTGAGGTATAACAGTGAGTAGACAGCACATTGCTGTGTTTTAACACAGCATGTTGCTGTCTATCCCGTAAAATTGAACGAAGTAATTTCGTCATAAGTTACCGCTTCGTTTGTTCTTTATCATTTATTAACAATAAGTTAGGGATTATATCTCAAATTGTCGTTAGTAAAGGCCGGGCAGGGAAACGCAGCAACTTGCGTCGTTATTCAATATAACTGTATATTTTTACAGTATCCTTTATATCACCCAACCGAATGCCTCGAAAATCACCATTACTCGAAGACGTGCGCCAGGCTATTCGCATAAGGCACTATAGCACGCGGACCGAAAAATCCTATTTGTATTGGGTACGACAATACATACTTTTTCATGGAAAAATTCATCCAGCAAACCTGGCCGAACGGGATGTTGCGCAGTACCTTTCTTTTTTAGCTCAAAAAAGGCGCGTTTCCGCAAGCACGCAGAATCAAGCACTGAATGCCCTAGTGTTTTTATACCGGAATGTTTTATTTCGTCCTTTAGGCAATATTCAAGGAGCGGTTCGCGCAAAGCGGCCTGAACGTATTCCATCGATTCTTACACCTGAGGAGGTTAAATCAGTGTTGGGTCAGTTACATGGCGTCCATTGGATTATAGGCGGCTTGCTCTATGGATCGGGACTGCGTCTATTGGAGTGTTTGCGGTTACGTGTTAAAGATTTGGACTTTCACTACAAAACCATCACCATTCGTGAAGGGAAAGGAGCTAAAGATAGAGTTGTGACTTTTCCATTTATGTTGCATCAACCCATTCTTAACCATCTTGCACAAGTTAAACAAACACATGAACACGACTTGGCTTTAGGTTATGGCGAAGCGAAACTCCCCTTTGCATTAGATCGAAAGTATCCCAACGCCGGGAAACAATGGGGTTGGCAGTACGTATTTCCCGCGACGCGGCGGGCAGTGGATCCTGACTCGGATGTTATAAGAAGGCATTATATTCACTTAACTGCAATTCAACGGCAAATTCGATTAGCCGCTAGACAATGCAATATTACACGTCCGGTGGGTTGTCACACACTCAGGCATTCCATTGCAACGCATCTTCTTGAAAATGGCGCGGATATTAGAACGGTTCAGGACCAGCTTGCCCCGTTAGAAAATATCGCGGCATGACATTTTTCTATATTTACGTACTTGAAAGTGAAAAAGATGGTCTGTGGTATACAGGTTACACTGATAACCTACGACGACGAATGGCGGAGCATGATAAAGGAAGTACCGCATCTACCAAATCCAGACGCCCTTGGAAATTAATCTACTATGAAGCGTGCCTTGATCAAAAAGACGCTTTGGCAAGAGAGAAATATCTAAAAAGTGGTATGGGCAAGAGATATTTAAGAAATCGGATTAAGTTTCATACGAAACACTGTCGTGAATAATTTTCTAACGGGGCGGGGGCACAAGGATATACGCACAACGCAAACCTATCTGCATGTGATGGAACGAGGAGCCAATGGCGTGCAAAGTCCTTTGGATCGTCTCATTGATACAAAACAAGGCAGTGTGAGCGCGGCAAACGCAAATGTCGTCCCACTTAGAAGCGCGATGTAACTTTATACTTGCAAATTGAAATGCAGAATTTAACCAAACGCCAGACGCAAGTCTTCGAAATGATTCGTGGGTATATCGAGCAAGAGGGTATGCCACCCACACGCATGGATATTTGTGAATACTTTGGGTTCCGCTCACCCACGGCGGCGGAAGATCATTTAAAAGCATTGGAGCGGAAAGGTGTTATCAGTTTACAAGGTGGTACATCTCGTGGTATTCAACTGGCGGACGAATTTCTGCAATCCGGATTACCGGTAGTTGGACGTGTTGCGGCAGGTTCTCCCATTTTGGCGGAAGAACACATCGAGGATTATTTCGATTTGGAACGCTCGCAATTCAAGCCACGCGCGGATTTTTTACTGCGCGTACGCGGTCACAGCATGCGCGACATTGGTATTTTGAATAACGATTTGCTCGCCGTACATCGTACGAACGAAGTGCGCAGTGGTCAGGTAATTGTTGCGCGGTTGGAAGACGAGGTAACGGTTAAACGGTTTCGCCGCCGGGGGAACAAAGTCACTTTGCTTGCGGAGAATCCTGAGTTTGATCCGATTGAAGTAAACCTGCATGACGAAGATTTTTTTATTGAAGGTTTAGCGGTTGGCGTTGTAAGGAACCGGGTTTCGTAACCATTCGCGAGCAAGCTCGCTCCTACTCAAACCCGAAACAGAAGTTAAAAGTTGAAAATAATTCTGACCGACAAATATTATCTGCACACCGCAGATTAGCCACCGAGAAATAACCGCCCTACTTCAGGGTTTTCAAGTAATTCGTCGCCGGACCCGGCGATAGCTGTTTCGCCGGACACGAGAACGTAACCGATGTCCGCAAATTCCAGTCCTTTCTTGGCATTTTGTTCAACCATGATGATGGTTTTGCCTTCGGCATGTTGCAGATCATCGAGAATTTCGAACACCATATCGATGAATCGTGGTTCCAAACCAATTGAAGGTTCGTCTACAAGTAACACGGTTGGGTTCATCACCAGGGCACGGGAGATTTCCAACAATCGGCGCTCACCGCCAGATAGCACTTTGGCTTGGTGTTTACGTCGCATTGCAAGGCGGTCGTATTTTGCGAAAACTTTTTCTGCGGCCTCTTTTGCCTGGTCGGTGGTATCCATGAGATAACCACCCATCCATAAATTTTCCTCTACCGTCATGTCCGGGAAAACGGATTTATCCTGCAAGATGTAAGCAATGCCGGTTTCTTTCAATTTTAGATTGGAACTCAATTGAGTTACATCGCGCGCTGCACTATTGGTGCCCACAGTAATCTTGCCGGAATAAATATTAGTAAAACCGAATATGGAATGTAAAACTGTAGACTTACCGGCACCGTTTGGGCCAATCAAACACAGCGACTGTCCTTTACCCACCTTCAGATTGAAATCGTGCAGGATTTGCATTTTTCCGTAGCCGGCCCGCAAATTATCGATGCTGACCGCTAACTCGTCGCCCGCTAGTGCCGTAATTTTTTCGAGCGAAACCCCGTCGCCAAGTTTTGACGCTTGCCGTACGACTTCTTCAACCGAAATAACGGTCTCGACGGAACCGCCGTGGTAGCCACTGGCTTTTTTATGGTCGTCGCTCATTGGTTAGTTTGAATCTGGGCTTGTTGATATGATTGGATTTTGGCGCGCAGGAGATATTGTGCGTTCTTCGAACGCGATTTTTTCTACTGGACTCCCGCCTTCGCGGGAGTGACCAAGTTTGGATCCTTCTGTCATCCTGGTTAGAAACCAGGCAACTGCACATATTATCTGTCAATTTTCATTAATGCGCGCCTAAATAGGCGTCGATAACGCGTTGGTCATTTTGCACTTCATCCGGTGTACCACTGGCCAGCAACTCGCCATGAGCAAGACAATAAATCGATTCCGCCAGGTTCATAATGACACGCATGTTGTGCTCGATAACAAATAATGTAATTCCAAATTCTTCGTTGGCGCGCTTTAACCGGTCGATCAATCCATTAATCAAGGTTGGATTGATTCCCGCCGTGGGTTCATCGAGCAGTAAAACCGTCGGTTCGTTCATCAGTGCCATCGCAAACTCCAACAGCTTTTGCTGCCCAAAAGATAAATCCCCCGCGATGAGGTAACGCTTTTGATACAGACCGACAAACTCGAGCAGGTGTTCGGCTTTTTCGGTCAGGTCAGTGGGATATTTACGAAACATATCGAAAAACGTTGCATTCCGATGGGGCACCGAAATCAGCATGTTTTTCACGCAATCCATATCCGCATAAATGCGTGTTTGCTGAAACGTGCGCAGCATTCCCAGACGCGCAATCTGCTGGACCCGCAACTGCGATATTTCCTTGCCCTGGTATTTGATCGACCCGCTGTCGATTGGATGGTAGCCGACGATGGAATTGAACAATGTGGTTTTACCGGATCCGTTCGGGCCGATGAGTCCGGTTATTTTCCCTTGCGGAACATCCAGCGAAATATCGGTATTCGCCACAACACCGCCAAACGATTTGCTGACATTGCTCACTTCAATGGTCGGCGTAGTCACGGCGATGTCTCCGCTGTCGACTTAACGGAAGCGGTCTCCACCCGCACGCCAAAGTACTCCGGCCAGCGATTGCGTACCCAACCGACAATGCCTTGTTGAAAATAAACCACGTTAATAATGATTAGCAGACCGAGCGCGATCCATTGCCAACCCAACAGGTAAGTCCAGGTCACTTCTTTGACAACATGAAACAAGGTTGCGCCGATAACCGGCCCCCACAGCGTGCCCTTGCCACCGAGCAGAGTCATAGCAACCATAAAAATACCGAATGTTACGGTGGGAAATGCAACCTCGGCTGGCTCGATAAATCCGGTCATATTGCCGAACACCGCGCCCGAGATACCGAGAAAAAATGCCGATATTGACCACGCGACCGTCTTGTGGCGCTTGGTATGGACGCCCATAGCCTCGGCTTTTTCTTCGTCATCGCGTATCGCATTAATGGCAAGCCCAAAGCGGGTTGAATACAACCAACGTACAAACAAGAATGTGACAACCGCCGCGATAAAACACAGAAAGTAGAAGAACAACGAACGCGAATAGGGATCACCAGGATAAACTGGCATAGAAATACCGCTACCACCGCCAATCCAACCCCAGGTTGCGAATAATTCCCGCGCTGCCAGTGCGGTGCCCAAAGTTCCTATCGCAAAATAGGGGCCGCGCAAACCAAATAATACTGAACTGAATACGATAGCGAGCAGAACACACCCTACCGCTGCCGCGATTGTGCCCAGCAAAAAACCGGTGTAGTACTGGATTGGCGTAAACTTGGCGATGGTGCCACCGTGTGCGGATGTGTACTCGCCAACATCATAGAACAAACCCACTTGCACAACGGCACAAATATACATGCCCGCGCCGAAGAAGAAGATGTTACCCAACGAGTTGTATCCCATCTGCCCGCCCAGGATGTCCCAGGTTAACGCAAACAAAATCATTATCCACAGCAGCGAGATTTGTACGCGATAGTCCGGGAATATATACGGCGCAATAATCCCCACGACTAACACAAGCAGACATATAACGGTTTGCGGAATTGGACGGGTGATATTCATGCTATTGCACGACCTGGCGATGACGACTGAGTAAAATCTGCCGCCACACTAAAACGGCTACCAATAAACCAACAACGGTAGCCTGCTGAAACTCCGCACCCAACACAAAGCCGCTGTATTGCTCAGCGACGCCCAAACCGAATGCCGCCAGAATAACGCCGGGCAGGTTACCAAACCCCGCCGCGGTAACGATAACGAATGCGCGGATGGAATGCGGTATGCCGTAAAACGGTTGAATAACCCAAATCATCGAAATCAAAACACCGGCTGCACCACAAATGGCGGCATTCAGTGAAAACGTAAACGCGTAAACACGATCCGTGTCAATACCCATTACCCGGGCAGCACGCGCGTCCTGTGCCGTTGCGCGGATCGCCTGACCCATACGGCTCTTTTTCATAAAGATAACCACTATACTGGCGAGCACCACACACAGTGCGAATGAAATCAGTTTGATGTCCGCTACCGTGACCAGACCATCGAATATAAACCGTGTTTCAAATCCCGATTCTGCGGTTTGTACATCCGGGCCGAATGCGAGGTTCAATGCCTGTTGAATGACCAGAGCCAAACCAAATGTCGCCAGCAACGAGGTGAACAAATCGCGCTCGATAACGCGTTTGATGATCAAATGATAGGTGACCCAACCAAAACCAAACATGAGAACCGTCGCGGGTATCAGCGCAAAGATAGGATGAATGCCATTTTGCGCGAAAACATAAGCGAAGTAACCACCCATGATGACGAACTCGCCCTGGGAGAGATTTTTGACGTTCATCACCCCCCACACTAACGCCAAACCGTAGGCTGCCAAAGCAAAGATCGCGCCGATAAACAAACCATCCAGTAACAACTGCACGTTGAAAATCGGCGCAACTTTTAAGACGGCCAGATTATCCAGCATAGGTGGAACTGAATCCTGTTAAAGCAAATCCGCACAATTATCCCGGTATGTCCGGGATAATCGTGCGGTCAACAGTGAAATATCAGATTATTATTTTTGTTGTGCTTCTGATTCTATCTCGGATGAATGAGTTCGTGGGAAGCCCATTCCGACGGCGCTACAACATTATATTGTCCATCCTGAATCTGGCGTAACACCATTGGTTTGGCAATGTTGTTTCCCGCATCGGAGAACTTGATGCCACCGTAGAATGTAGACATATCCGTCGCGGAAATCGCATCACGTACCGCTTCTGTATCCGTTGTGCCAGCGCGTTCGAACGCATCCTTCCACACCATGACCGCAGCCGCAGCCTGGGCCGATTGGTAGGGTACGGTAGTGTAGTCAGCATAGGTCTGTTTGAACAAAGCATCGAACTCGGCAGCAGTGCCAAACAATTCGTCTTCATAGGTCAGTGTTTCCGCCCATTGGGTTGCGCACAAAATGCCATTCGCACCATCACCGAACTTGCCGACCACATCCGCCGCTTCACAATGCGTCAATGCAAACATTGGAATATCGACTTTTAATTCGTTGACCTGACGTACCGCAGTGGCCGCGCCTTTTGAGTGACCGGAGACAATTAACAAATCGGGTTTGAGTGCTTTCGCTTTAGTCAACGTCGCCGTCATATCGGATAAGTCAGCAGGCAATTTGTCGTCAATAACAACCTGCATGCCGTGACGCTCGATGTCTTCCAACACACCTGCGCGTACGTCCAATGAAAACGGGTCGTTTTCGAAAGCCATCGCAACTTTGACATCGTTCGGGCTTTTACCGTTTTTCTCTGCAACTTCCGCGGCCAGATTCACAGCGCTAGCCAGGTATTGTTCGGATGTCGACAATACGGCGAATAAATATTTATACCCCTGCGTAAACAGCGAACGTGAAGCGCCTTCGGCTTCCACCATCGGGATTTTGTATTGTTCCGTTACCGGCGCTGCGGCTTTGGTCGTCGCGGAGCTATAAGGCCCAAGGACATATTTGATTTCATCCTGGTTAATCAGACGTTCCAGCAATTGCGCGGTACGTGCTGGTGTGGATTCATCGTCGTAGTAAACGACTTTCAGTTTGTAACTGGTGTCGCCAATCTTTACACCACCGGCATCGTTAATCATCTTGACCGCAAGGTCATAACCATTTTTTGCATGGATACCGTTGGTGGCGTATTTACCCGTGAAGGAAATGGCTGAACCGAGAACAATGGTGTCGCCTTCAACCTTGGCCTGGGCGCCACCCGCGAAGGCAAACAATGCAATAGTGCAAGTCAGTAAAACGTGTTTCAGGGATTTAAACATAGTACGTTCCTCTCTCAATGTAGTTTAGTTATTAGTTCGGTCTTGTGTTAATACACCGAATTGTGACGCTAGTATAGCCAAACATTCCGCAGCAATGGAATAAGGCCGAAATCCCTGCATATTTAAAGCTTTACTTCACTTCCAGCAACTCGATATCGAACACCAGGGTCTCATTCGGCCCGATCGCACCACCCGCGCCACGCTCACCGTAACCGAGTTGGGCAGGTATGAACACCTCCCATTTCGCACCTTCTTTCATCAATTGAAGCACTTCGCCCCAGCCGGGGATGATTCCGCTAAGCGCGAACGTTGCGGGAGTTTCGCGTTTGTAAGAGCTGTCGAATTCAGTGCCGTCTATTAAACGCCCGCTGTAATGCACCACAACCGTGGAATCGGCTGTTGGCTGTTTGCCTTCACCCGCGGTAACAACCTTGTATTGCAATCCACTCTCGGTGACCACGATACCGTCCTTTTCTTTGTTTTCGGCAAGAAACGCCTCGCCCTTGGATTTATTTTCTACGGCAATCGCCTGTTGCGCCGCCACTTGTTCCTCTTGTTTTGCCTGCATAATGGCCTGCATCTCCTCGGGAGTTAATTTGGTTTCGCTATTACTCAGCGCATCGCGTACACCTTGAGCAAAGGTTTCAGGATCAACAACAGTATCGTTCTGACCGAATTGTTGCTGTATTTGAGTGCCAACCTGGAATCCGACCGAGTAACTGAATTTTTGATCGTCCGTGGCTAATTCGCCGTCCTGGGCAAAACCGATACCGGCAAACAAAGCAAGTGCGCTTCCAAGCGTAAAAGTCGAAATGATTTTCATGATATTCCTCAAGGTTGATGCATATCCGCGAGCGGCCATGCTGGCTGTTTTATATTCGGGAGAGACCCGAACAGCGAATAATGGCAGATTGAGACCGCCACGTCCAAACCTGCTTACGCCGAAGCCAGCTTTTCTCCCACCTGGTTCAGGGCCATATCCGGCGGCGCAATGCCCTCCACCTCAATGGTGACGTGAGATATTTGCGGACAGCGTTCGCGCAATTGAGTTTCAATCTCATCCACCACTTTTTCCGTGCGCCACAAAGTCGCCTCGACCGCCGCACGGGCGTTGATATAGGAACGAATGCCTTCATCCTTGCGCTTTTCCTCAGACAGGGTTTCTACCAGTTCCTTCTCCTGATTCGAGATACGCGCCCGCAAATCCGGAATCATGGCTTCTTCGCGAAGCTCCACCTCAGCGACAATGACTGTGTGATTTTCATCGACAATAATCGAACGCAAATCGTGATAACGCTCGACCTCTCGATGCGAATCGGCTATCTCTTTGAATGCCTGTTCCGCTTCCGCATCGCGAATATTGGTCAGAAAACGCATATTCACCGCACCCAGAAAAAACGCAACCACGCCCAGCATCACAGCAATAACAAGGGAAAATCCAATATCCCAAATAGGGTTACCCGTCAGTCGACTAAGACCGATCCCCAGTGCAGCCAGTACCACCCCGGTGACAGCAATGGTGTCTTCCAGCACCACGGCTAACAAAGTGGGATCATCCGCTTCAAACAAATATTTAACCGGATTGCTTTCGTTGTCGGCACGCATTCGCTTTACGAACTCACGTCCGGCAACGTATAACACGTAAGATTCCAGCACCAGGGCGATAAACAGAACAATCGCCGACACCCATATCGGATCCATGGTAATGCCAAGTACGGTCACCATGTCTTCATGCCGAATCTCATCGAGTTTGTGATAAGCATGCCAGGCATGGGCGATACCCAAACCGGAGCCAATGGAAAACAAACCGATAGCGCTCCACAGGTTCCACAGGTATTTTTTCTGGCCATGCCCGAATGCGTGTCTGGTGTCCGCCGGTTTACCGCCCTGCTTCAGACCAAACAACAGAAATATCTGGTTCGCCGTGTCCATCATGCTATGCACCGCCTCATTCATCATGGAGGCGGAATGCGTCACCACGGCAGCGCCGAATTTCAACACCGTGACACTGCCATTGCCTGCGATGGCATATAAAACCGCTTTTTCTGAACCGTGCGCCATGTTTGTAGTCGGATAATATGTTGTGTGATTTAAACGATAATTATGCCTGCAGCCGCGCGAGTTTGCCCGTATCGCCGATGAATCCGTTAAAATACCGCCCAACCTGACAGGATCAAAAATAATTGATGATTGAACGGCAAAATCTAAAACAGCTTGCTTTTATGTGTTCGCTTCCCACGCAGCGTAAACTATGTCGGCTACTCATTGCGAGAATCAGTGGCGTATTTCTCGCCGTCTGGGCAACATCTGCTGCGGCATTTGGTCTATTAACCGGTGGTGATTTCGAGTCCGGCACACTATTTGGTTGGGCCGGCGGCGGCGAGAATGGCGGTGTCGCCTTCGTTGCCGCAAACGGTACGTGTTTTTCCTCGGGGGATACGACAGGCATACGCCTGCCCGGAAATTTCTCCGCCGCTATTCGCTCCAATGCCGAAGGCGATACGGATTCCGTCGGCACCTTAACCTCGGCGCCGTTTAGCGCGGGTGACGGTATCGCGTTTCTGGCTCTGACCGAATCCGCCGACGGCAAACGTTCTTCGCGTCCGAACCGGGTTGAAGTCAGCATCCTGAGCGAAAGCGGGTCCGAATTGCGCACGATTCCCTTTTTCACCAGCGTCATTGCCCTGGCAAACGGCTGCCCCACTGAACCACGCAACGGAACATTCAGTTCACACTTTGTCGATACCCGGCAGTTTCTGGGTCAAACCATTCGCATACAGATTCGCGCCAGTACGCGCCAGCGTGGCCGCGGTAATTTTACCTTGATTGACCGTGTCGTATTGTTTGAAGAAGGCGAAGCACCGATTTTCACCGGCCGACCCATCGCGGTGGCCGGCACATCGCTGACCAGCAACGGCACGTTTCGTTACGATGCCAGTCTGTCCGTTTCTCCGGTTGGACGCGAACTAACTTATCTGTGGTTTGTCGACGGCGTGGACGCACCATTGAAAGGCCAACAGGTTTGCGTGGAAAACCTGGAACCCGGAACCGAAACATCGGTGACCCTGGTTGTCAGCGATGGTTTTAATGCGGAGTCGGATACCATGTTGGTGGCCTTCCCGCAATCGGACGTTGAAGGTATTGTCGTCGATAACGACGACTTCAATCGCGGTGAAGAAGACGCCGAGCTGAATACCGGTCGTGAATTATTCGACCCGGAATGTTTTGCTGAACAGGAAGGACTTTTATTTCCCGATGACGACGATGAAAACGGCGATAACAACGGCGATGGGGATAACGGATCGGATAATGGTACCAATGATGGGGAAGACGGTGAAAACGGAACCTCGGCGGAAACCGACCCTATTCCTGAGCCTATCGTCCAACCAGTCTCTTAAAAGTCACTAAAAGTTCGAGCATTTGTTGGAAAACCTCGAACCCATTATTCGGCTTGGCAGTTTTATCGGGATTTTTTTGATCATGGCGCTGTGGGAGGTATTTGCCCCACGTCGCTCACGCTCCCAGACCCGTTTACAACGCTGGCCCGGCAATTTAGGCATTGTCGTAATTGATACCTTGTTGGTTCGGATTCTGTTTCCGGCAGCCGCGTTGGGTGTGGCCGCATATGCAACGACCCAACACTGGGGATTATTCAATATTATCCAGTCACCCCGGCTGATAACCATCGCAGCCTGTGTATTGATTCTTGATTTGGCAATTTATTTTCAACACCGTTTGTTTCACGCCATACCGCTTTTCTGGCGATTACATCGCATGCATCATGCGGACCTGGATATCGATGTCACTACCGGCGCGCGCTTTCACCCCATCGAAATCATTTTATCCATGCTGATCAAATTCGGTGTCATTGTCACCATCGGAGCGCCCGTCGTGGCGGTAGTGATTTTTGAAATACTACTCAATGCGACGTCCACGTTTAATCACAGTAACGCGTACATCACACCCCAGGTTGACCGCGTCTTACGCTGGTTGGTCGTTACACCGGACATGCACCGGGTACATCATTCCATTGTTGCCGCCGAGACCAACAGCAATTTTGGCTTTAATATCCCGTGGTGGGACCGGCTGTTCGGTACCTACCGGGATCAACCGCAGGCCGGCCATGACGGTATGACTATCGGCCTTGAAGTATTTCGTGATGCAAACGAGTTAAGACTTGATAAAATGTTGTTACAACCATTTCGCGAGGCCACCTGAACAGCCCGTATTTGTAAAAATGTTGGAGAAAAGTTTATGCCTGTAGATCGAAAATTGCTGGAAATTCTGCGCTGCCCTGTAACCAAACAACCGGTATCGCCACTCAGTACGGAAAAACTGGCAGCCTTGAATAAGGCTATTGAAACGGAGGAAGTACAATACCAGGACGGCTCCAAAATCGATACGCCGGTCGAAGAAGCCTTGATTACGGATAACGGCCGGACAATTTACCGTGTCGATGAAGATATCCCGATCATGCTGGAAGACCAAAGCATTCCGACAGAACAACTGCAGAATTTTTAAACGCTGAACAAACGCATGTGTGTTTCAGTGCCACAACATAAGGCGGCATAAAGCGCCGCATCAGACATTGTCAGGACGCTGCTTTATGGGCGCGCTGTCGTCGCTGTCTCACGGCATCCGCCAGAGTATCAATTAACGGCGTTGTATCTTCCCAGCCCAGGCAGGCATCGGTAATACTCTGGCCATAAGTCAGTGTTCCTCCCGGCACGACATCCTGTCGTCCTTCCGTCAGGTGACTTTCGATCATCGCGCCAAAAATACGTTCGTCACCGTTTGCAATCTGTGCAGCCACATTCTCGCCCACTTCAATTTGTTTGCGCGGGTTCTTACGGCTATTGGCATGGCTGAAGTCGATCATAACGATATTGGCCAGTTTTGCTGCAGCCAGTAACTCGCTCGCCTGGTTAACGCTGGCGGCATCGTAGTTAGGCTCCTTGCCGCCACGTAAAATTATGTGCGTGTCCGGATTTCCCGCCGTGGAAAAAATTGCCGATTCGCCATTTTTAGCGAAGGAAAGAAAATGGTGCGCACACATGGCCGCGCCGATTGCGTCCACGGCGATTTTCAGGTTGCCGTTGGTGCCGTTTTTGAATCCGACCGGACAGGACAAACCCGAAGCTACTTCCCGGTGTACCTGGCTTTCCGTGGTACGTGCGCCAATCGCGCCCCAGCTAATCAGGTCGGTGACATACTGCGGTGTAATAATATCCAGATACTCCGTACCTGCTGGAACACCGAGATGATTGAGTTCCAGTAAAAGCTCACGAGCCATCCGTAAGCCTTTGTTAATATGAAAACTTTCATCCAGATCAGGGTCATTGATCAAGCCTTTCCAACCGACCGTTGTGCGCGGTTTTTCAAAGTACACGCGCATCACCAGCAACAAATCATCACGATACAAGTCACGTAACGGCGCAAGACGCTGAGCGTACTCCAACGCTGCTTTGGGATCATGGATAGAACAAGGACCGGCCACCACCAGGAGGCGATCATCCATGCCGTTCATGATTTTATGAATCGACTGCCGCGTCTCAATCACCGTGCGCTCGGCTTGATCGGTTATGGGAAACTCGGTCATGATCTCCCCTGGCGTCGCCACCGACTTAATGGCTGCGATTCGCACATCGTCAGTGCGAGTCAGTTTCGTGTTTTTATCCTGCTTCATTACTGATCTGAAAAACTAATGTTAAAAATATTTTCCCTTTTTATTTTACGCAGTTCTAAAGGGATTTGTAAGTCACCTATGAGAATTGCACTCCTGTGAACACCGTGGCCTGGATGATCGGAATCGCTGTCGTTGTATTTTTGCTATTCACGGCATTCGCTTATTTCAATCAAGCCGGAATGGTCTACTACCCCTACGCCACCATTGAGACCAACCCTGCTCAACACGGCATGGATTACGAGAATGTCTATCTTTCGGCGCGAGATGGCACCCGTATTCACGGCTGGTGGGTACCGCGCAAGAACGCACGTGGCACCGTTTTGTTCTTTCACGGCAATGCCGGCAATATTTCACATCGGATTGCATCGATAAGCTTGTTCCATCAGCTCGAGCAAAACGTGTTCATTATTGACTATCACGGTTTCGGCCTTAGCCAAGGTTCACCTTCGGAAAAAGCGACTTATGCAGATGCGGAAGCGGCCTGGCAATACCTGATAACGCAGCAGAGAATCCAGGCGTCGTCTATTGTCTTTTTCGGTCGCTCACTCGGTGGTGGTGTCGCTGCGTGGCTGGCGGCTCGATATCCGCCCGCCGGTTTAATCCTGGAATCCACGTTTACTGACTTACCGGAACTGGGTGCCTACCACTACCCGCTCCTGCCTGTGCGGCTGTTATCGCGATTTCGATACAACAACTTAAAACAGCTCGAATCGATTAACATACCCATTCTGATTGCCCACAGCCCGGACGATCGCGTCGTGCCCTACGAGCACGGTCAGCGGTTGTTTGAAGCGGCCAGGCAACCAAAAACATTTCTTGAAATGACAGGTGGTCACAATAACGGATTTATCGTGACCGGGGAGAAATACGAAAATACACTGCAAATATTTTTAAACTCCACACAAAAACAATCCTGACTTGGTTTACGCCTACTACCACAAACTGAATCGCACCCAGCAGCGAATATATGCGCAAAGCGACTCAATCGAGTTCATACCGGTCGCCGTGCCCGCTCAGTATCATGACGATTTGTGGCAAATACACAAGGCTTTGGAAAGTGACAGCCGGGCCGAGGTAGAGCGCTCATGTAACACGCTTGCAAAACGCTTAACCGAATCCCTGACAACAGCGGCGGTAAAGATAAAAGTGAAAGCCAAACGACCGAGTAGCCACTACGGCGAATTACACGGCCTCTATGAACCCGCTGAAGAAGGTTACACGGCGACCATCACGCTTTGGATGCGCACCGCGCAACGCAAACAAGTGGTGGCGGTACGCACTTTTCTACGCACACTGCTGCATGAGCTTTGTCACCACCTCGATTACGAATTTCTCAAACTAGCCGACTCGTTTCACACCGAAGGATTCTATAAACGCGAAAGCAGTTTGTTTCAGCAACTGACACGCGATATTGACCTGCCGTCGCGGCGCAAAAAATCAGATTAGACCTGGCTATAGATCAGTCATCCTCCGGATGCTGATACGCATCTGCCAGTTTCTTTTGCACATCCGCCGGCGCCGGTTCATAGGAACTGAAATCCATGGTGAACGAACCTTCGCCACCGGTAACGGATTTTAGCCGCGACTGATAGTCATCCATTTCCGCCAACGGCACCTGGCCGGTGATAAGCACCATGGAACCGGGTAAGGCGTCGGTATTGTTTACCCGTCCACGCCGCGACGACAAATCTCCCGTCACATCACCCATGTTGTCACTCGGCGCCGTGATCTCAACATCCACGATCGGCTCCAACACAACAGGCTTGGCCTTGGAAACCGCATCGATAAAAGCTTTCTTGCCTGCTGCGACAAACGCAACCTCTTTCGAGTCCACCGCATGATGTTTGCCGTCGTACACCGTGACACGGACATCCTGCATGGGGAATCCGGCGAAGGCGCCGTGATCCAGTACCTGGCGCACGCCCTTTTCCACAGCCGGAATAAATGACGATGGAATCACGCCACCGACGATTTTATCGACAAATTCAAAACCCGTTCCACGCGGTAGCGGCTCCACCCGCAAAAATACTTCACCGAATTGTCCAGCACCACCGGTTTGTTTTTTATGCCGGCAATGCCCTTCGGCTTTGCGCGCGATGGACTCCTGGTACGGAATAGTCGGTGGCGAAGTTTCCACTTCCACATTGTACTGTTCCTGCATTTTCTCCAAGGCGATACGAAGATGTAAATCGCCCAAACCACGCAGAATAGTTTCGTTAGCAACCGGGTTGCGTTCCAGCCGCAGACACGGGTCCTCCTGGGCTAGTTTTTGCAGCGCCTCGGACACCTTTTGCTCTTCGCCCCGGCTCTTGGGAGTGATGGCGAGACCGACCATGGGGCGCGGCAAATCCAATGGCAGCATATGAATAAAATCTTCGTCGTGCGAGTCGTGCAGCACCGCGTCGTATTCAAGTCCGTCCACTTTTGCCAGGGTTCGAATATCACCCGGAATGCCGGAACTGACATCGTTGTTATCCTTGCCCTGTGACGCGTAATAGTTACTGATCTTGATCGGTTTGCGCGCATCGCCGATAAACATTTGGCCATCCTTCGCGACCGTACCCTGATGCACGCGCAGCATGCCGATCTTGCCGACAAAAGGATCGAACTCGATTTTAAAAACATGCGCGAGTGCATGTTGGTCCAGGTCCGGCGTGACCTCCACCGGCTGGGCGTCGTCGTCCTCGCCGTTTACGAAAGGCGGCGGGTTGCCTTCCATTGGATTGGGCATGAGTTTTGCGGCCACATCCATTAATTCTTTGATCCCTGCACCACTTTCAGCGGAGGTAAAACACACCGGCACCAGATGTCCTTCGCGCAAGGCCTGCTCAAACGGATCGTGCAATTGTTCCGGCGCCAGCTCGCCCTGTTCCAGATAGACTTCCATGAGTTTTTCATCGACTTCAACGGCCTGGTCGATGATTGCGGTATGCGCATCGGCTACGGTCGAAAAATCCGCATCACCGGTCGGATTAAAAAAACAATCGACCACTTTTGTCGCGCCATCGGATGGCAGATTGATAGCCAGGCACTCGGAACCAAAGGTCTCCCGAATCTGATCATACAACGCCGCCAGATCGACGCCATCGGCATCGATTTTATTAACGATAATAATGCGGCACAGATTTCGATCGGCCGCCCAATTCATCAGGCGACGGGTCATGGATTCAATCCCGGATTGCGCATTGATCACGACCGCGACAGTTTCAACTGCCGGCAAGACACTCAACGCCGCACCTATAAAATCGGGATAACCCGGCGTGTCGATGATATTAATATGGCAATTGGCATGGTCAAGGGATGCAATGGATGCGGTAAGCGAGTGCTGATGTTTTTGTTCCAGGGGATGATAGTCGCTTACCGTGGTGCCTTTATCGATACTGCCGAGTGCCGGGATAGCGCCCGCGGCGTGCAGTAGGGCGTCGGTAAGCAGGGTTTTACCTGCGCTGGCGTGGCCCACCAGCGCGATATTCCTGATGTCTGCGGTTGTGTAATCAGCCATAACCTGTGATTCCTCCGTCATTGTCTAGTAAGGATCTGTGTTGCGCCGTAGCCGGCACAGCGACACCAAGCCAGGCATAACCGGGCTTACACGCTATCACTGCGCATTTTAGGCCTGGCGGTTCAATCGTATTTTCGGTTTTTGTGCCAGGCCATTGGCACGACCCGTACGGATGAGCTTACAGGATTGACGCACTAAATCAACAATTAGGCACTCATTTAAGCCCGGAATCATGCTCAAAACGGTTGCACAGCGGCGTTCACTTCCTTATGGTTACGCCCCTGAATTTTGAGTGGAGTACACACGCTGGATATGACGAAATCACTATTACTTTGTTCAATTGCGTTGACCTTTTCGACAACGGCGGCGCTCGCCCAGGACGGCGGCAATATCGACAGCGGACGGCAAAAATCCTTCACCTGCATGGGTTGCCACGGCGCCGCGGGCATGCGTAACGCGTATCCGGGCTATCAAGTGCCTAAACTCGGCGGCCAACACGCAGCCTACATCGCCTCTGCGCTACAGGCTTACAAGACCGGCGACCGCTGGCATCCCACCATGCAAGCCCATGCCGCCACTATGACCGACGAGGATATGGCGGATATTGGTGCTTATTTTGCTTCTTTGTCAGCCCAATAAGAACGAACAGATAATTTTTACGCATCGGAGCGTTGTATGAAAATTTCACGAGAACATATTGTTTTAATTGCATTTTTATTTTTTCCACTGACCGCAGCAGCGGGGGGCGATGCAACAGCAGGCAAGGAAAAATCCGCAACCTGCGTACCTTGCCACGGCGAAGGCGGCAATAGTACGGACCCGGCTTTTCCAATACTGGCCGGCCAACATGCGGACTACATTGTCCAGGCTTTAAAAGATTACAAATCAGGCAAACGCAACAATGCAATCATGCTGGGATTTTCCAATTTATCGGTCCAGGACATGGAAGATCTCGGCGCTTATTTTGCCGCGCAAGACAGTGTATTAAACACACCGACGAACTACTAACCGGTCATCTGCGACATCAATTCCCGTGGCCAGGCGCACTAAGGCGATTGCGCTTGACCCAAATGAATTCTGGCTCGCGGTGGAAGTCGGTATTCGGGCAGGACAGGCGCAGACACCCGTAATTGAACAAACCAGCCCTGACCTAAATCGAGCTAACCCGCTGTCGCGAGCTGCCCATGCGTTAAGCGAAATTTATGGTATCGGTACAGTGGAATTCGAAAGCACCATGGACCGGTTCGCGGCATTAATGGAATTATTCAGCCGGGGCGTACTTAGCGATTGGGTAAAGTCTTCCGATGAGCGTTCAGGTTCCAGTGATATTCACCCGGCGGTAGTCGATACCGCCGCGCGCATGCGTTTATCGGATAATGGCAGGTTTCCGGTGAGGAAATTTCTAACGGAAGTAAACGCCACCGCGCGAAACAAGTATCCGGATGTTCCAGGGTGGGCCGTACCGTGAAAAAATCAACCTAGAACCTCAGGACTATTGGCGCGCGGGTGAACAATAAATACAATCCAAAAATAAAGAATCCGGCGAACATCACTAATGTCCAACCGGGGATGCTGAGACCGAGGAAACGCCACACCACCTCAGCGCATTCGCCCGAACCCGACAATACCTTGCGAAACACATCCAACGCCGGCAGCGTTTCAAGATAATAGTCCAACCCAGGCCCGCACTCCGGCACTTTATCCGGTGGCAGGTTTTGCAAATAAACATGGCGGGCAGCAAGTCCTATGCCAGCCAATGACACCAGTACTGTACCTAACCCGTAGAGTTTTCTCCCCGCGGTCCCCGGGTTATGCAACAAAGCGACGAGAAACATCAAACCCAGCGCAATAACCACAACACGTTGAAAAATACACAAGGGACAAGGTTCCAGATACATGACATATTGGAAGATCATCGCGCCACTCATCGCGGCAACACAAATTAACAAGGCGAGGAAAAACAATAAGCGTTGCGACACGCGAGGACTCCTATTCGTTAGTTTCGTAAAAACAAATATATACTAGCTGCTAACAAGGTTCGACCTGTCAATCCGGCTCAGGTTCTGCGTTATACTCGCCAGGATAATTCGAATTCATCCGTAGAACAGCAGTATGTCCGTACCAAACCCGGAAACACCGGTCAACTTTATTCGTCAAATTATCGACGAAGACCTGGCGACCGGAAAACACGACAAAATAATTACGCGTTTTCCACCGGAACCCAACGGCTATTTACATATCGGACACGCCAAGTCCATTTGCCTCAATTTCGGCATTGCCCAGGATTATAACGGTATATGCTCGCTGCGGTTTGATGATACCAATCCGGATAAGGAAAGCATGGAGTATGTCGAATCCATAAAGGAAGACGTGCGCTGGCTGGGTTATGACTGGGGCGAGCGGCTGCGGCATGCGTCGGATTATTTCGATCAGTTATATGAGTTCGCACTCAAACTCATCAAGGATGGCAAAGCGTATGTCGACAGTCTCAGTGCCGAGGAAATTCGCCACCACCGAGGCACACTGACCGAACCGGGACGCAACAGCCCGTACCGCGAACGCAGCATAGAAGAAAATCTGGATTTGTTCGAACGCATGCGTAATGGTGAATTCAAAGACGGCGAACATCTACTGCGTGCGAAAATCGATATGGCTTCGTCCAATATTAATATGCGCGATCCTGCATTGTATCGTATCCGGCATACCGAACATCAAATGACTGGCGACAAGTGGTGTATTTACCCCATGTACGACTTCACTCATTCATTGTCGGATGCCATTGAAGAAGTCACTCATTCGCTGTGCACGTTGGAGTTCGAAGATCATCGGCCACTGTATGACTGGTGTATAGAAAACACGGAGCCACCAAGCCGCCCACGGCAGATCGAATTTTCACGACTGTCTCTGGACTACACAATAATGAGTAAACGTCTGCTGACACGGTTAGTGGATGAAAACAAAGTCAGTGGCTGGGACGACCCGCGCATGCCCACCATCTCGGGTTTACGCCGGCGCGGATTTACGCCGGGTTCTATTCGTGACTTTTGTAACCGCATTGGTATTACCAAAAAAGACAACACCATTGAAATGGGCGTGTTGGAAAACAGTATTCGCGAGGATCTCGATAAGAATGCACCGCGCGTCATGGGCGTATTAAAACCCCTGCGTGTCGTCATCGAAAATTACCCCGACGACAAAACCGAGCAACTGGAAGCGGCGAATCATCCCAACAATCCTGACATGGGATCACGCGAAATACCGTTTTCAAATACCATTTTTATTGAGCAAGACGATTTCATGGAAGACCCGCCAAAAAAGTTTTTTCGCCTTGCCCCGGGCCGTGAAGTACGACTGCGCTACGCCTATCTCATCACTTGCACAGAAGTTATTAAAGACAACACGGGAAATGTTATCGAACTGCGCTGCACTTATGATCCTGACACGCGCGGCGGCAAAACCCCAGATGGGCGCAAGGTAAAAGGAACCTTGCATTGGGTCAGCGCAAAACATGCTGTCGATGCACAAATCAGACTTTACGATCGTCTGTTCGACACAGAAAATCCGCTCGCCGACAAAGATACCGATTTTATGCAGCACTTGAACCCAAACTCACTGCAAAAATTGAACGATGGCAAACTTGAACCGGGTCTGGCGCAAGTAAGGGCCGGGCAATCTTATCAATTCGAGCGTCAGGGCTATTTTTGCGTGGACAGTGTAGATTCGACACCTAATGCGTTGGTATTTAACCGCACTGTGACACTGCGCGATTCGTGGTTAAAAAGAAAATAAGCCAATGAAAAAACGGCCCGAAAACGTCCAACCGTGGATGTCTGCAGACGAATACGGAAAGTCTTTGAAAGGATTCGTCATCAACCTGTTGGTGAAAAATATCGATGAATCGCTTAAGTTTCAACGCGACGTATTGAACGCTCAGATCGTATACAGCGACCCCGACTTCGCTGTTTTACGCGCTTATGATGCCGAATGGATGCTGCATGCCGATCACACCTATCAAGACCATCCCATGACCGGCGTGGTGAAAGACCTTGAGGCACGCGGCGCGGGTGTAGAACTTCGACTAATTGGGTGCGACCCCGACACGGCCGAAGCACGCGCACGGGAAAACGACTACATCGTCCTGCAGGGCGCTATGGACAAACCACATGGTCTGCGCGAAGCCTTCATCGCCGATAATGAGGGTTATATCTGGGTTCCGGGTGTCGCGGTAAAATGATGCCAATCAAGAATTAACTTCGATCCTCTTCACCAAACCATACGCCAAACTGTATCGATCTGCTCTGGGTAGCCAAATCGTTCATACACCAATGTTAGGGATGAAAATGGTAGACTTTGCGCCTTTTTCGCCTACGGAGAATTCTTGATGGAGTTTATTGCCGAATACGGCATGTTTCTCGCTAAAACGGTTACCGCAGTCGTCGCACTATTAATCATAATCGGCGCGGTTGCCGCCATATCGTCCCGGCACAAGGCTACGGCTAAGGAGCATGTGGAAGTCAAGCACTTGAACCAGAAATTCGAAGGCATGGCTCATCTGCTGGAATCCGCGACCATGCAAAAAAAGGAAATGAAGCACAGGGAGAAAGAGCGTAAAAAACAGGCCAAGGCTGAGAAAAAAGCTGAGAAGAAACAACAATCCTCCGAACCGGGCGCACATAAAAAACGAATCTATGTGCTCGATTTCGATGGCGATATACGCGGTTCAGAGGTCGCCTCACTGCGTGAAGAGATCACGGCCATACTGACCGTCGCAACACCCCAAGACGAGGTACTGCTAAAACTGGAAAGTACTGGCGGCCTGGTGCATGCCTATGGACTCGCAGCATCTCAGTTGCAACGCATCAAAGACAAAAAGGTTCCGTTAACCGCTGCAGTGGACAAAGTCGCGGCCAGTGGTGGCTATATGATGGCCTGTGTTGCGGATAAGATTATCGCCGCGCCCTTTTCCATCATCGGCTCCATCGGTGTCCTTACCCAGATTCCAAACTTTCATCGTTTGCTCAAGAAACACGATATCGATTTTGAACAGGTCACCGCAGGCGAATTCAAACGCACGGTGACCATTTTTGGAGAAACCACGGACAAGGCACGTGAGAAATTAAAAGAGGAAGTGGAAGAAACGCATGTGTTGTTCAAGGATTTTATAAAACAACAACGCCCGGCGCTTGAAGTTGAAAAGGTAGCGACCGGTGAACACTGGCTGGGCAGTCGCGCATTGGAACTCGGCCTGGTCGACGAACTGCGCACCAGCGATGACTACATGCTGGCGTGCAGTGAACATGCGGAAATATACGAGGTGACTTACACTACCAAACAAACCATTATCGAAAAGCTGGGCGCTTTAATGTCCATGGCACTGCGTACACGACAAGACCCGCTGTCTTCCGCTGATCGAACACACATCGTATAGTTAAATGTTGTATGCACTCGCCGACCAGCGTATTGCCGTAAAGGGCGAAGCCTTCATCGCGCCCGACGCAACACTGATCGGATCGATAACACTGGAAAACAACGCCAGTATCTGGTTTGGCGTCGTCATACGCGCAGATAATGAGCCGGTTGTAATCGGTGAAAATTCAAATATACAAGACGGTTGCGTGATTCACGTCGATCCTGGTTATCCGGCGACCGTCGGCGCCAATGTCACGGTCGGCCATAAAGTAATGTTGCACGGCTGCACGGTTGGCGATGGCAGTTTGATCGGCATCAACAGCGTCGTCATGAATGGCGCACGTGTCGGCGAATCCTGCATTGTCGGCGCGAATTCGCTGATTACCGAGGGCAAGACCATTCCACCACGATCATTGGTCATAGGTTCACCGGGCAAAGTGGTACGTGAACTCAACGATAGCGAAGTCGCAAACTTACTCGAGGCGGCGCAAGTTTATGTCAAAAAAATAAACCTCTACAACGAAAGTTTAAGTGAGATGCAAAATGGCAATACCTGAAACAATGCAAGCTGTCGAAATCACAGAACCCGGCCCACCAGACGTCTTAGTTGCCGGTGAACGGCCGGTTCCAACACCGCAACCGACTGAGGTTTTAATCAAGGTACAGGCCGCCGGCGTGAACCGGCCCGACGTAATGCAACGCACGGGAATGTATCCGCCACCGCCCGGTGCATCGGATATTCCCGGATTGGAAATTGCCGGTACGGTCGTCGCTTTGGGAGCTGATGTTACACATCTATCTGTGGGTCTGTCTGTGGGCGATAACGTTTGCGCGCTGGTAACCGGTGGCGGTTACGCGCAGTACTGCACCGCGCCTGCCGCGATCTGCCTGCCGCTACCTGCCGGGTACGACTTTACTCAGGCCGCGGCGCTGCCGGAAACTTTTTTCACTGTTTGGACTAACGTGTTTGATCGTGGCGGCTTACAGGCGGGCGAGAAGTTTCTTGTGCACGGCGGCACCAGTGGCATCGGCACTACCGCCATACAATTGGCAAAAGCATTTGGCGCAACGGTATTCACGACCGCAGGCAATGACGTTAAGTGTGCACGCTGCATGGAACTTGGCGCGGATGTCGCAGTAAATTACAAAGACGATGATTTTGTCGAACGTGTCAAGTCAGAGACAGACGGTAAAGGTGTAAATCTGATTTTAGACATGGTTGGCGGCGATTATCTGCCACGCAACATCAAATGCCTCGCACCCCAGGGTCGCCTGGTACAAATCGCATTACAACGCGGAGCGAAAGGCGAACTCAGCCTGGTTGATGTGATGTTAAAACGACTCACCGTCACGGGTTCAACGTTACGTGCGCGCGGCGTAGATGAGAAAAAGATTATTGCCGACGCGTTGCGCGACAAAGTCTGGCCCTCACTGGAGTCGGGCAAGGTAAAACCAATTATTCATGCGACCTTTCCACTGACTGAAGCAGCGCTAGCCCACGAATTGATGGAAAGCAGTCAACACATCGGTAAGATTGTACTCACTGTTTAAACCTGCTGTTTCCCTGTTTCGTGCAACCGGAACCTGGCGCTGAACAATTCCAACACCAACGGTGTCAGGTACATCGGTATCTGCGCCACCGCAAAATAAAGAAAGATATCCGGATGACTGGCGGCCGGCAAAACCGCCAGCACCAATCCCATATTACAGTTGGCGCCAACGAACGCGATTGTCAAACACCGGCGCCAGCCTGCAAGACGAAACAACAACGCTCCCACGATAAACAATACCCCGTTTGCCGCAAATGCCAACGCGGTGACTTTCAAAACATGATGTGGATTGACGAATAAACGCGCGGTGACACCGTCCATGATGGCTATCGCAAAAACCAGCAACAGTACGACTGAAAAGATTTTGTTGTAAGGATTGAATTTCTGCAATCGATCAACACCGGCCAGTCGACGTGTCAGCAGTGCCGCACCGATACAAATAGCGACAAACAATACGAGTCGAATCAACAACGCCAGTGGCGACAAGCTCAGTGTCGTTTTGACCAGACCAGCGGCAACTAATGTAATCGTAAACGGCGCAAGTAGTGTTGTTAGCAAAAGACAAACCATCGCCAGCGCGGCGTCAAGACGCACTAACGCGGTCATCGATGGCGCCGACATGATAGGTGGAGCGGAAGCCATGAGCACAATTGCCGCCGCGACGCCCGCGTTAAGATTCAACGCACTCGTGATCCACCATGCGAGTAAAGGTGAAACGACAAGTATCCAGACCACTGTGGCACTCGCTAAAAATGGGGCAGCGAAATAACCACGCATTTGCGACCAATCGACATTAAGCAGGGCAAGATAGAGTAAAGCCGCAACAAACAGGCTCAATCCCGACCGTAAAACGCTCGCAAGCGATGGCAGGAATAACCCCAGAAACACCCCAAATGCAAGAATATAAGCGGCGCGGGTTGTGACAAAAGCAATGAAACGATTCAATGAAAAGCTGCCTCAAACCATTCGAGAGCAGGCATTGCGACGCTAAATAATGGCGTGCCTGACCTTGGCTGAAACCCACTCGCTGAACATGACCGTCGCCAGGATCACCAACAATATCATCGACACCTGGGTCCAAGCTAAAGTGGAAATAGATGCATCGAGTTGCAAACCGATACCCCCTGCCCCGACCAACCCTAATACCGTCGATTCACGAATATTAATGTCCCAGCGAAATACAGAAATCCCGGCAAACGCCGGAAGTATTTGCGGAACAATGCCATAGCTCAATGTCTGCGGGCCGCTGGCACCGGTCGCGGTAATCGCTTCAACCTGGTTCGGGTCAATCTCTTCAATCGCTTCGTAAAGCAATTTCGCGCAGAAGCCAATGGAACGAAATCCAATTGCCAAAACACCGGCGAATACACCAGGCCCGATGATGGTCACCAACATCAACGCCCAGATCAGCGAGTTAATCGAACGCGTGGCAACAATAATAAACAACGCTACCGGCCTGACATACAATGCACTCGGTGTGGTGTTGCGTGCCGCGCAAAACGCGACAGGCACGGCGATAATCAAAGCCATAATGGTACCCAGGGTCGCGATATTGATGGTGTCCCATACCGGCAACCACAGATTGGTCATGTACGACCATTTTGGTGGCACCATACGCTCAGCCAGGTCGGCTGCCTGCTTTGGCGCATCCAGCACAAACATCCAGATGGTTTTTTCGGAAATAAGCCGCCAGCAATAAACGAACACTGCAGTACCCGCCAGCCATGCGCCCCAAATAGCAAATTGTTTTCCGCGTTCACGCCGTTGCCAGACTTTCAATCCCGCTTGTTCGGAAACCGGCATTTACTGCACCCGCTTGCGCACGTAACCGGATGAATATTCCACGGCCATGACAATCGCGATAATGACTAATAAAATCGCCGCGGCGGAATCAAATTCGTAACGATCAAACGCGGTCAACAAGGTTGCGCCGATGCCACCGCCACCGACGATTCCGACAACAGCCGATTCGCGAAAGTTAATGTCGAAACGGTACATACCCAAACCGATGATGCGTGGCAACACCTGCGGTTGCACGGCATAGTTCAACCATTGAAACCACGATGCTCCGGTCGCACGCACCGCCTCGGCCTGTACGCGATCCATGTCTTCGATATCTTCCGCCAACAACTTGGCGTAGAAACCGATTGTGCCGATGCTCAATGCAAGAAATCCGGCGAACGGTCCAAAGCCAAACAATTTGACAAAAAATATGGCGAGAATCACCTCGGGAAAGGTTCGCGACACCGCGACAATGGCACGGCAAAATAAATAAACCGGCAACGGCGAAAGATTTCTTGCCGCCCCTAAAGCGACAGGAACAGACAACGCGATGCCGACCACAGTCGAAGTCACTGTCATCCACAGACTCTCGAATATACCTTCAAGAATGGAATCCCAGCGCGAAACAAAATCCGGTGGAAAAAACGATGCGATGAATCGGCTGCCACGCGGCACACCTTCCGCAACCCGCCCCCAATTGATTTCCATGGTGCCAAAGGCCAGCGCCAGGTAAATCGCGGCGCCAAGCCACAAACCCCAGCGCAAACGTGCATCGGCAATAAACGGGGGCTTGTGCCAGGTTCGCGATTCCACGTGCGACCCCGGCGTGTCAGGCATTACTTGCCTCAATGTCGAGACTTATCTCGTGCTCTTCGTCGTCCTCATCATGCTGAATGGTTTTTTCCCAGTCTTCTTCACCGTAAATCTCGGTTAGCACATCCGGGTTTAATCCATTCGGTTTTCCATCGTAGACAATTTCACCCAGGCGCAGACCCACTACGCGTTGCGCGAACATGCGCGCCAGTTGCACATCATGAATATTGATAATGGCCGCCAGTTCACGCTCCTCGCACAGTTCTACAATCAAACGCATTATTTGCCGGGAAGTTTTCGGATCAAGACTCGCGGTAGGTTCATCCACCAGCAATAAATCAGGGTCCTGAATCAATGCCCTGGCGATGCCGACGCGTTGGCGTTGTCCGCCGGATAACTCGTCCGCGCGTTTATCCACCATAGGATCGAGACCTACGCGATGCAACAAGTAAAAAGCATCATCGATATCTTTTTGCGGGAACTTTCGAAAATAACTGCGCCAGAAGCCGACATAACCCAATCTGCCGGATAAAACGTTTTCCATTACCGTTAAACGTTCGACCAGGGCGTATTCCTGAAAGATCATGCCCATCCGCCGCCGCGCCTTGCGCAATTCTCCGGAACCCAGTGCGGAGATACGCACATCGTTGAGATATACATTCCCTGCGGTAGGCTCAACCAGGCGGTTAATGCAACGAATAAGTGTACTTTTACCCGCACCGGACGGCCCTATCAAGGCCATAACCTGACCTGCCGGCACATCAAGATTAACTTCTTTTAACGCAACATCCCCGGTCGCGTAGCGCTTTAGCAGGTTTTCAAGACGAAGCATCTATTGTTTAACTTTGAAGACGTATATAAAAATAGCGGGAACAAAAAACTCCCGCAATCGAACAAAAAGTTTGTTGGTTTACTTGCAGTCGTAAGACACGCCGTTCGCGGCATCGATTTTACGAATCACGTCCCAATCGTGTTTATGATTGATGGCGATAAACGCACCTTCCTTCTGAAACTCCGCCTGCAAATCCGACCCTTCCCATGGAAAGCTGAAAAAAGCCCGTTTAATCTTGGCGACCACTACCGGGTGAAGATTATGTGCATGGCCGTAACCGGTGGTCGGAAAGGTCGCGGATTTATAGATCGAACGAATTTTGGAAGCATCCACCGCATCACGATCAATCATGCGATTTAACACGGAGTTTGCAATTGCTGCTGCTTGATAATCTTTATTAGCTACGCCAAGAATTGAATTGTCGTGCTTACCGGAAAATGCAGTTTCAAAATCAGTATCCGCCACCAGGCCAAACTCGGATTTTAATAATGCGGACGGTGCTTTAAATCCCGAATTCGATGTTGGCGATGTAAATGCCATGGCACGCCCTTTGATATCCGATGGACTTTGAATATCACTATCTACCGGAACGATAATTTCCATCTCATAACCGAATGAACCATCAGCCGATGCCATCATCGCGAAGGGAACAAACCCCGCGCAACTCACCGCGACGGGATTACCACCGGTGTTCACACCCGCGACATGCAAGCGGCCGGAACGCATGGCTTCATACTGCGCGGCATAGGACTGCACCGGAAAAAATACTACTTTCTTTCCGGTGACATTTGCCATGTGATCGATAAAGCCCTGCCATACTTTGGCATATACCGCCGGATCTTCTACTGGCGTATAGGAAAAAATAATGGTGTCCGGATCGACCCAGTCAGCTTCATCCGGTGGCAAATCGGCTACCAGGTCGTTATCCCAATCGCAATATTGTTTATCCAGCGTTCCACGTGGACAATCCTGTGCCGTCGCGGCCCCAATCCAGAAAACGGTAATCGTGAATGCAATCAGTATGCGTTTTAATATCGTCGGCATTTCTATACTCCTACTCAGTTGTTTTACGAAATTTATTCACTCACAAATGATACCTTAGCGGACACCGGCTTTTTCGGCAATGGAAAAAGCAAATATCCGAGCAGCACTAACTTTAGTTCCATTTCCGTAGTCTACTTTTGTCGACCTGCGTAAGAGTCTAGCCAAATTTATTCTACCCAAGCGGACTCCTCATATTTTCGTATTTCTTCTGCCAATTGTTCCGGCGAGACTCTTCGACCCCTTCCAAGAACAGTCTCAACTGCATTTCTCACTTGATCCAAATACCTGATGACTTGTTTCTCTGTCTTATCCGCAAAACAAAACCTCTCGTAGTCATAATTTCGGTTACGTGATTGGTACCTAATCCTTATTCCAAACAACCGCTTCACCTTTAATGGCTCTAGCTTGATTGGATAAGCAAATACTTCCGGTTCGAACCCCGATACGACGACTTCATTTAGATTCGGCAAAAAACTGTGCCTAAAGCAAAGCACGTGCGAAATACATCCAATGGACACCTTTCTTCCACCAAGTCGAATTAAACTTACTGAGATTTGGCTATCAACATAGTACAAACTTTTTCCACTACTCTGAGCATATATCCCTGGAGGACGTTCATGGTATCCGGGAAGTGTCGAAAAACACTTCTCCATATTTAAACCAGTAGGGCTTCACTTACTCAAAAGGATTCAATACAGATACACCCGTGCCAACAAAATCATCTGTATTGCGAGTCACAAGAACCAAACCGTTAACTAATGCAATAGCAGCGATCTGTTTGTCCAATGCGTTTTCATAATTTGGAACACGTAATCGCCCCCAGACTTGCGCTTCTATTTGAGTGAAGTCCAGAATGTGTTCAGCGTATTCATCTAGAATAGTCTCTAACCATTTTTCCAGCTTATTCGCCTGAAAATCATCACCACGATGTCGAATCAGTTCAACACCGCGCCGAAGTTCTCCGATTGTAATGACACTGACAAAGACACTTACCTCTTCAACAAGAGCTTTTTTAAGGAATTGCTTTACCCCAGAATTTGTCCGTGCTTTTTTCCTCAGTTCACTTATAACGTTGGTGTCGACAAGATACATTAATCAAAGACTTTTTCAGCGTGATTGTCCTGAATTCGCTCGAAATCTTCATCTTCGCCTACATTCGGGATCAAACGCAGAATCTCGGTAAAACTCTTTTTTCTCGGACTAACCAGTACTCTCTCCAAAATCTTTCTATGTTCCGCCTCGGCGCTGACACCATGCCGACTGGCACGGCGCTTCAATGCTTTTACAATTTCATCGTCAATATTTCGCACAATTAAATTTGCCATTGATTTCTTGCTAAGTGTAAGTGAAAGTTGATAGCGATGATATCAAGTAGCTGCAATCATTGATAGCATATTTTATGAATTGAAAATTAGTGACTGGGTAAACACTGTGCAGGATCTGAGCAATAGTCGATTAAAAAACTCCTATTTAATCAAACAGACTAAACCCAGCGAAAAACAACGATAAAGAAAACAATAGAAATAATTAAAGCACCCCACAACGGCGTTCCAGCGAATGTGAGCCAAATCAGATGAATAAATGCGCTGCCCAATAATGAGATAAAAAGCCGGTCGCCACGTGTTGTGTCCAAACCCAGAATACCGCGGCGCGGTCCGCCACCGGGACTGAAATGCTCCCACACCGCCATGCTCGAAATCGCAAGGAATATAAAAGCAAAGAACGCGATGGTCGGCCATGTCCAGGCCATCCAGGAAAGACCCATTATGCCGCGCCCTTTTCGTTCACGAGTTTAAACACGCCCCAACGCAAATCCGCGCGCGATGTAGTTGCGCACAAAGTAGATGACAAAGGCACCGGGTATGATGGTCAATGTTCCCGCCGCAGCCAGCAGTCCGAGTTCGTAACCGGATGTACTAGCAGTACGCGTCATGGTCGCGGCAATGGGTTTTGCTTCAACCGATGTCAATGTCTTTGCCAACAGTAATTCAACCCAGGAATACATAAAGCAAAAAAACATCGCGACACCAATACCCGCCGCAATGGTCGGTACGAAAATCCTGATAAAGAAACGCCAGAACGAATAACCGTCGAGAAACGCGGTCTCGTCCAGTTCTTTAGGCACGCCGGACATAAAACCTTCCAGGATCCATACCGCCAGCGGTATGTTAAACAGGCAATGCGCCAATGCCACTGCAATGTGGGTGTCAAACAAACCGATAGCGGAATAAAACTGGAAAAACGGCAACGCAAACACAGCCGGCGGCGCCATGCGGTTGGTCAGCAACCAGAAAAACATGTGTTTGTCGCCGAGAAAACGATAACGTGAAAACGCATAGGCCGCGGGCAATGCCACGGCGACCGATATAACAGTGTTAATCACGACATAGGTCAGCGAATTAATATAACCGTTGTACCATGTCGGATCAGTAAAAATAGTTCTGTAGTTATCCAGCGTGAAATTCTGTGGCCACAACGAAAATACGCCCAATATTTCATTGGTGGTTTTAAACGACATGTTGATCAGCCAATAGATGGGCAACATCAAAAAGATGATGTACAGCGTCGAAGGCGTCCATTTGAAATAACTACTGATTTTCATGCCGCATCATCAAGGTGTAAAAAACCCAGCAGATCAAAAGAATGATCAGGAAATAAATCAACGACATCGCCGCCGCTGGGCCGAGGTCAAATTGCCCTAAAGCGATCTTAACCAGATCAATAGAAAGAAATGTCGTCGTGTTTCCCGGCCCGCCACCGGTCAATACAAACGGCTCGGTATAAATCATGAAACTATCCATGAAACGCAGCAGAATTGCGATGGTGAGTACGCGTTTCATCTTGGGCAACTGTATATAGCGAAACACCGCCCAGGCGCTCGCGCCGTCAATCTTGGCCGCCTGATAATAAGCATCGGGAATTGAACACAGTCCTGCGTAGGCCAACAGTACCACGAGCGATGTCCAATGCCATACATCCATGACTACCGTGGTAAGCCATGCGGAAATAGGTTGTTGAGTGAAGTTATAGTCGATACCGAGTCCGTTAATCATGCGTCCTAACAAACCGCTGTCCGGCAAAGCGAAAATATTCCACATCGATCCGACGACATTCCAGGGAATCAACAACGGCAACGCCATTAGCACGAGACAAACCGAAACCCAGGGGCCTTTACGCGGCATGCTGAGTGCAACCGCGATACCCAGCGGTATTTCGATAATTAAAATCATGCCGGTGAAGGCTAACTGGCGAAGAAACGAGGCGTGAAATCGTTCTGAGTTCAACACCTGTTCGTACCATGTCACGCCTTCCCAGAAAAACACGTTATCGCCAAAGGTTTCCTGCACGGAATAGTTCACCACTGTCATTAGCGGGATGATGGCGTTGAACGCGACTAATAACGTTACCGGCAGAATAAAAAGCCAGGCTTTTTGATTGGTAATTTTATCGATCATGTTTCAAGCTCACGCCGCCAGATGTTCGTCGGCATAGAGGTAGGTTTTGTCCGGGTCGAAATTAATTTTTGCGCCTTCTGATGGAGGCGACTGACCCTCCTGTAGAATAATTTTTATCGAATGCCGCTCATGCTGCACTTCTACAATCTGGTAACGCCCGACATCATCTACCTTGACGACATCAACCGGTATGCCTTCAGCGGAAAATGAAACAAACTCCGGTCGCACGCCAATCTCCGTCTTGATCGCAACTTGCGCAAGACGCGATGAGTTAGCGGATGAAACAGGATTATTCGCGAATATCGGCGTCCCGTTATCCACCGTACAAGGCAGCACATTCATACCCGGTGATCCAATGAAGTGGCCGACGAAAGTATGCATGGGCTTTTCAAATAAATCTGTCGGTGTACCGGTCTGCAACACTTCGCCTTCAAGCATGACAGCCACCTGATCGGCAAAGGTCAACGCTTCGGTTTGATCGTGGGTAACATAAATCATGGTTGTACCCACCTGCTGCTGCAATTCCTTGAGTTTGGAACGCAGTTGCCATTTCAAGTGCGGATCAATCACGGTTAGCGGCTCATCGAACATAATGACATTAACATCGGAACGCACCAGGCCACGTCCCAGCGAAATTTTCTGCTTGCCGTCAGCAGTTAAACGCGATGCCCGCTTGTTCAACTCTTCTTCCAGCTCTAACATGCGCGCAATCTCTGTCACACGCTCACGGATTTGTTCGGGGGAAGTCCCGCGATTTTTGAGTGGAAACGCGAGGTTGTCGAACACTGTCATGGTGTCGTACACCACGGGAAACTGAAATACCTGCGCCAAATGCCGTTGGTCAGCGGGTAACGTCGTTACATCTTCGTCATCAAATAAAATACGACCCTCGGTCGGTGTCAGCAAACCCGAGATCAAATTCAGCATTGTTGTTTTGCCACAACCCGACGGCCCCAATAATGCATAAGCACCGCCATTCTGCCAGGTAAGATCAACATGTTTTAATGCCCAGTCAACATCGTCGACAGGATTGTCAAGATAACTATGCTTTACATTATTAAGCGTAATCTTCGCCATTTAACGCGCTTCAATTAAACGATCATTCTGATCGTACAAAAAACATTTGTCCGTCTGCAGATACATGGTCGTAGTTTCACCTACTTCGAGATCGTGTATTCCCAGCGACTGAGACACCCACGACTCATCCAGCACCCGGGCGTGCACAACGCTTTCGGAACCATTTATCTCCGCCACTTGCACCGTGCCGGTAATCGGAACAAGCTTTTCCGCGCGCACCTCGTCTTTTACCAGCGTGACATGATGCGGACGTACGGCAAGCGTATAGCGACCATCGTCGAGATTCGCATATTTATCGGACACTGGCCATCGCACCGATTCATGCAAGACAAACTGATTGCCGTTTTTAGTCACCTGGGTAGTGTTGACGGGAGGGTCGGAAAAAACTTTCGCACTGATAAGATTCTCCGGCGCATGATAAATAGACGAAGCTCTACCAACCTGTGTGACCTTGCCTTCGTGTAACGTCACGGTATTGCCAGCTAACAACAACGCTTCCGTAGGCTCGGTGGTAGCGTAAACCACAATTGCGCCGCTGTCTTTGAATAACTTCGGCAATTCTTCGCGCAACTCTTCGCGCAACTTGTAATCCAGATTGGCCAACGGCTCATCCAGCAATACCAACTCCGCTTGTTTGACCAGCGCCCGCGCAAGTGCTGTGCGTTGCTGCTGTCCGCCGGATAACTCACCCGGCACACGATCTAACATCGGGGTAAGTTTCAACAGATCGGCGATCCGCTCCACTCTGTTCCGTATTTCAGCTTTCGAAATTCCTGCTACTTTCAGCGGCGACGCAATATTTTCGAACACAGTAAAATTCGGATAATTGATGAATTGCTGATACACCATGGCAGCACTGCGTTTTTGTACGGACTGACCCGTCACTTCTTTACCCTTGAACCACACTTCGCCGGAACTGGGTTTTTCCAAACCGGCCATCATGCGCATCAAGGTCGTTTTTCCTGCCAGCGTATTACCGAGCAACACATTGAACCCACCTGCACCCAGCGTCAGACTGGTGTCATAGATATGAGTCTCACCCCCCGACCGTTTAGTGACGTTTTTTAGTTCTAATGTCATTCGGAAATTCCGATCATTAGTCGAACAGGGATGAAAGTGAGGAATGCATCGATAATTCGACGTCTATTGATCAAACAAAAATATACGTGGAGAGCAGCTCGCTCTCCACGCTCAAACAAAACTAACTACTGCTGCCAGCGTTTTACCAGCTCATCGTAGGCAATGGTTTCGCCTTGCAGTTTCTCTTCTACTTTCGCTTTAGGCGAACCCGGTTTGTTTAACCACTCGGCGGGATCCACCTCGTCGTTCAAACGCGGCCCGCAACCACCGTATGTTTCGGCTTTCTCATCCGCCGCCTGCATACGCGCCATGACTTGATCCATTTCACTGGCCAGACGATCCATCGCTTCCTGCGGTGTAAATGCACCGGAGTTCACATCTCCGATTTGCTGCCACCAGATTTGCGCCAACTTGGGATAATCCGGCACGTTGATACCGGTCGGCGACCAGCGCACACGGTCGGGCGAACGATAAAACTCGACTAAACCACCCAGCTTTGGAGCGCGTTCGGTAAATGACTCATGGCGAATGTCACTGTCGCGAATCGGCGTTAAACCGACATGGGTTTTTTTCAACGATACGGTTTTTGACACGGCAAACTGCGCATACAGCCAAGCGGCTTTACGCCGGTCGACCGGTGTGGATTCAAACAACGTCCAGGAACCCGCATCCTGGTAGCCCAGCTTTTGACCTTCTTCCCAATACGGGCCGTGTGGTGACGGCGCCATACGCCATAGTGGATTGCCTTCGTCGTCGACGGTGTTGTTACCTTCGCTTTTCGGCGCCACCATGGACGCAGTAAACGCCGTGTACCAGAATATTTGCTGGGCGACGTTACCCTGCGACAACGCGGGTAAGGATTGATAGAAGTCGTAACTGGCCGCTCCCGGCGGTGCATATTTGCGCAACCATTCATCCCATTTGCGAATGGCATAGACCGCGGCCGGACCATTGGCCGCACCACCACGGGAAACCGAAGCACCGACCGGGTTACAAGTACCCTCTTCCATGCGAATGCCCCATTCGTCAACCGGCACGCCGTTGGGCAAGCCTTTGCTGCCGGCACCGGCCATGGATAACCAGGCATCGGTCATACGCCAACCAAGATCGGGGGCGCGTTTACCGTAGTCCATGTGACCATAAACCTGCACACCGTCAATTTCTTTGACATGTTCGGTAAAGAACTCGGCAATATCCTCATACGCCGACCAGTTAACCGGCACGCCTAAATCGTAACCATAAATTTCCTTAAATTGCGATTGCAGTTCAGGTCGCTGGAACCAGTCGTATCGAAACCAATACAGATTCGCGAACTGTTGGTCGGGCAGTTGATACAGCTTCCCGTCCGGTCCGGTGGTGAATGACTTGCCCATAAAGTCATCCACATCCAGCATCGGATTGGTCACATCCGCACCGTCACCCGCCATCCAGTCGGTTAGATTTACCGCGAGCTGTAAACGTGAGTGCGTACCAATCAAATCGGAATCGTTGATATAAGCGTCATACAAATTGCGCCCGGTTTGCATTTGGGTCTGAACCGCTTGCACCACCTCGCCCTCACCCAGCAACTGGTGATTGACTTTGATGCCGGTGATTTCTTCAAATGCTTTAGTGAGTGTTTTGGATTCATATTCATGGGTCGGGATAGTCTCCGACAACACGTTGATCTCCATGCCTTCGAAAGGTTTCGCCGCATTGATAAACCATTCCATTTCCGCCATTTGTTCGTCTTTGGAAAGGGTTGACGGTTGAAACTCATCGTTAATCCATTTCTCCGCTTCTGCGGTTCCGGCCATGGCACCGGATTGGAACGTAAAAGCAGCAACGGCGGTTACTGCCAATAAATTGATTTTCATGCCTGGCTCCTCTTGGGGTGTTTATGATTGGGATTATTACGCGATCTAATATTAACACCGTCGGACTAGTTTTCAACGATTTCCAACTCTTTCACGGAATTTGCCCTCCTTACTGCATATAATCGTACGTATGATTGTTGAACTACCTACGCCACAACGCGCGGCACAGTGGTGCATCGCGCAACGTTCGGCAGGTCGGACGCTGGGATTTGTACCGACGATGGGTGCGCTGCACGAAGGCCATTTGAGTCTGGTGCGCCACGCCGTAGCGCATAACGATGCAACCTGCGTAAGCATTTTTGTAAACCCCCTGCAATTCAACGATACAGATGATTTCGAGCGCTATCCACGTGATCATGACGCCGATAAAAAAATGCTGCAAGACGAAGGCTGTGATATGGTGTTTACCGGCACTTTGACACAGTTTTTTCCCGCTGCGAAATCGCCGCAAGATATCAAACCTTGCGATCCGGGGAAATTCGCCAGGGGACTTGAAGGCGATTATCGACCGGGGCATTTCGCGGGCGTTTGCACCATTGTGGAACAGCTATTTAAAACAGCGGGACAATGCACCGCATATTTTGGCGCAAAAGACTTTCAACAAACCTTAGTGGTAAAAGATCTGGCCGGCAGCATGGGTTACCCGGATATTGCTGTACGCCCTACCGTTCGGGAAAAAGACGGTCTCGCCATGTCGTCACGCAATGTGTTGTTGAGTGCGAATGATCGAATGCGCGCAACCTGTCTATACCATGCGTTGGTGTCAGCCAAGAATCTTTGGCAACAAGGCGAACGTGATGCACAAGCTTTGCGCACAGCCATGCACTCCGTGCTTCTCGAAGCCGGTGTTGAAATAGAATACGCAGACGTACGCGATCCGCAGATGTGGCAGGCCAAGCCACCGGAAGGAACGATGCACCGTGCGCGCGGGCTTGTTGCGGTACGCTTAGGTAATGTGCGCTTGATTGACAATATGCAATTGGATGACTAATCACTCTGTGCCGATGACACAAGACGACAAACTATTTCGTTTCCTGTTTGAAAATTTAAGCATTCGCGGACAAATTGTACGATTGCAATCCAGTGCGAAAACGGTGTTCGAAAATCAAAACTACCCGACGCATATCGCATCACAACTGGGCCAGAGCCTTGCCGCAGCGACACTGTTAGCGGGAACAATAAAACTCGACGGATCTCTTATACTGCAAACGCAAAGCGACGGGCCGTTGCATACACTGGTCGCGCAGGCAACGGATAAAGGCACTATTCGTGGCCTGGCACGTTGGCGCGGCGATGTGCCTGCCGGTAACTTCCGAGAAATGTGTGGCGTTGGCCGTTTGATGTTTACCATCGATGCACAGGGCAGCGAACGCTACCAGGGTATTGTCGAGTTATCTGGCGATAGTCTTGCAACGGCGATTGACGAATATTTTCATCGCTCCGAACAATTAAAGACAAGAATCTGGCTTATGTCGGATGGCCAACACGCCGCCGGCATTATGTTGCAACATTTGCCCTCCAGCAGCGCGAGCGGTGACGATTGGCAGCGCCTTGAATTGATTGTGCAAACCGTGCAACCGGGTGAGTTATACACGCTGCCGGCGGAAGACTTGCTTTATAGACTATTCAACGAAGACCAGGTTCGTTTATACAAACCAAAAAATATCTCGTTTAGCTGCAACTGCTCACGCGAACGCATCGAAACTACCTTGCGTGCTTTAGGCAAAAAAGACATCGATGAGTTAATCGAAGAGAAAGGGCGAATCAGCGTTGACTGCGAATTTTGCAGCAAGAATTATCAATTCGACGAAATCGATGCGGTGTCGCTGTTCGATGACAGTAATACTTCAACTTCCACGGCGATACATTAGTAGAACATGCGTAGTCAGTTTGTCGAAAAATTCAATCATAACGAGGATGCCACTAGTTACGACAAAGACGTACTAAACGAATCCGATCCCATCCGGGCAGGCTATGATGCGTTATTGAATTGGGTGGCAGCCGAGGCTAACGCGTTACCAAACCGTACAATACTTGAACTCGGCGCCGGTACCGGAAACCTGACCAAGCGCCTGACGGAGTACAGGAAAGTCGTTTGTGTTGATGTCTCAAAAAAAATGACTGCCATCGGCGAACAAAAACTATCAAGCTCGGAAAATGTCGAATGGATTCACGCCGACCTGTTGGAATATTTCGACCAATCCGCGGGGCCATTCGATGCCATCATCAGTACATACGCCATTCATCACCTGACCGAACTGGAAAAAGAAATGCTGTTCCAATACGCCCACGATGCTTTATCCATCAATGGAATAGCTGTTTTCGGTGATTTAATGTTTGAGAATATCCACGCAAGAGAACGGATACTCGAAGCCTATCGAGTCGGCAATCAGGCCGAATTAGCCAATGACATCGAAGATGAGTTTTTCTGGGATGTTGAACATGCGTGTAATGGATTGTCCGGCTCCGGATTTCGAAATATCAAAACAAAACGATTTTCTGAATTGTCGCGGGGCATTATTTGTAACAAGTTGTAGTAAATTCTAAGGGCGACGCCTAAACCAAATAATCGCCGCGGGGACTCACCTCCCACAAATCATGCCTGTGCTTACGGTATTCTTGATCCTCCCTCAGATTATTGGACACCAGGATAAGAGAGATAATCAAAAACGAGGACTGAATTTTGTTATATTTATGAAAGAGATAAACAATGCACTCGCTGTTTCCTTTCTTATTCACCAACCAGGCCGTGGTTCAGTTATTGCTCCATTTTTTTCCGCTCTTAACTATTTTTCTGTTTTGCTCGGCTGCGGTCTTTTTCATTCGCTACGTGATTTCCATCCAAAAGATCGAAAAGCATATGGAATCGAACAGACCGATGGAGTGGGAAGCCATGGGCAAGCCAAGTGTCTTTTCCGGAAAATACTCTGAAAACAACATCAAATTCAAAAATCTCGTCGATTCTGAAAAGTCGGCGAACACACGGGACGAGCAGGTGATCCTGTTGTGGGAGAGATCAAAACAAATAAAGCAATCGCTGACAATCATCACCTGGTCAGCATTTGGGACGTACTTTTTTACTATATTCGCTGTTCGATTTTTGATGAATCAACTGCATGCGTTGCAGTAATGATTCCAATGGAATTATCGAATGCAATCTCGTAAGAATGCTGCGATTTTTAACGACATCCAAAGAATATCCGAATCAGGCTTCAACCGCGGCTCGGTGAAGGCGATATTGCAGTTACCTACCCGCTGGGCTTTATGCGGAGGAGTCGTGCATGGGGAATCACCAGGCCGAAATTCAAAGTGAATTCGAAAATTGAAAACCGAAAATATTGAAATCAAATTAAGACCTGCCTCCATCGCTGATCTTGCGCTGCTGCGCCACTGGGATGAACAACCGCATGTCAGCGCCTCGGATCCTAATAGCGATTGGGAGTGGGAAGTAGAATTACTTAGAAACCCAAATTGGCGTGAACAGTTGGTTGCGGAATTAGATGAGAAACCCATTGGTTTTGTTCAAATTATTGATCCAGCCCTTGAGGATAGTCATTATTGGGGTGATGTGCCGGACAATCCTCGAGCCATTGACATTTGGATCGGCGAAGCAAACCAGCTCGGCAAGGGTTACGGAACGCGCATTATGAAGCTTGCGCTCGACCGATGTTTTAAAAACACACATGTGACGGCAGTACTAATTGACCCACTCGCCAAGAATGTTCGCGCCCAGCGATTTTACAAACGCCTCGGTTTCAAGTTTATTGAAAACCGCATCTTTGGCGAAGATGAGTGTTGTGTTTACAGAATAAATCGCGAAGACTATGACGATACTGCTTAACTACATAGCAAAGGCAAGGTGATATTGAGATGAGCAACCCTCCATACACGGGAGAATGTTTATGCGGTTCGATTAAGTATGAGGTCGATAAGATCGAGTCCCGAATGGGACATTGCCACTGTTCAATGTGCCGCAAATTTCACGGCGCTGCGTTCGCAACACTAGGCGAAGCGAAAGCCGAGAATTTTCGGTGGATCGAGGGAGAAGAATTTTTACAGAATTACAAAGCGGATAATGGAACTGTTCGCCGATTCTGTAAATTATGCGGTTCCAGCATGACATTTACTCCTTCCAACGACACCGGCGATTTGATCGAATTCTCTCTTGGAACACTCGACAGCGATATTGATCTTCGTCCTGACGCGCACATTTTCACCGGATCGAAAGCAACGTGGTACGAGATTAGCGATGATTTACCACAGTACAAAGAGGCACGACGAAAATGAGATCTAGCCAAATAAACTCTCACCTGCTCGCGCCAATTGAAAATCCAGTTAAATGGATGGAAGTTTGTTTTAAAAGGCTGGGTGAAAATGTATTACGAAGGTGAAGGCGAAATGGTGTTAAACGCTGGCGACTTCGTGTATCACTCGAAAGGTCACGTACTCGATTTCATGGAGTATTCCGAAGATACAGAAATCCTTGAAATAGCTTCGCCTGCAAATCATCATTCCATTGAAGTTTAAGCCGGACTATTCGGTGGAACGTGTTCCGCCCTACCTGTCTGGATTGTCAAATACTGATAGCTGAATGCTGACGGCTGGCTACTATAAATAATTGTTTCGTCATTACATTGCTCACGTGACATAATTTGTTTTTATATCAATTCACTGTTGATTCCATTGATACATGATGAAGTCGCTTGGCCCGTTGGTATATTTGTCATAAAACCCGCGGCCTCGTTCGTTGAAGTGCTGGGTTATCCAGCGAATGGAAGGCCAGCCACGATCCGCAGCTAAATCTTTTAAGGCCGCAAAGACCGCGTCAGCCACCCCGCTGCCCCTCGCAGCGGGGAGAACGAACATATCGTCGAGAAAACCAATTTCGCAACCGCCTAACGGGCGCGGGCAAGCGCGTATATGGGCAATGGCGACTGCTCTACCGGTGTCGTCACGCGTCAACAATCCTTCAAACACATGGTCAGGATCGAGCAACCAATTCCAAACGGTGTCGATGATATCGTCGGTCATTTGCACTTTATAAAAATCGGCGTATCCGTCGAACAAAGTGCGCCATTCGGCTTTGTCGTCTTCACTAACAAAATCAGTTTGAAATTGACCGTTATTTTTTTTCATAATATTTTAAGCAAATAATGTCATTGTTAATTGTTCACCAACTATGCCATCAGATCGCAGACGCAGCATGTGAATATTGCGACTTCGATGAATCTAATCTTCGCATAATATGCAGCATGCAACATCCCGCGACAGATTAGTCTATGCCACCTCGCTTTGCACTAATTCATCTATTTCGCCGTTTCCCGAATAAACCGCGCGCACCGATTCTGCTTCAGGCTCAAACAATTCTATGAAATACCCGTTCATCAGGCGATTATCCGGATCCAGTCTTTTCTTGACACGCCAGAACCGTGCAATACGATTTCCGAATGCTTTTTGCACCTGTGACCGGGTCAACCATTTGGACTGATTGAATAACGGTATACCGTCATACTGTGAACAAAATTCATTGTATGCGCACAAAAATTCGTCCCACCCCGGCGCACCGGTAGTCACAGGGTCAAGCGTCATAACCGTACCCGCATACGAGTAGGAAAACAATGGATTCGTATCCTGCGCGATGCGATAACCCACGTTCAGCATGTCACAGCGAAAACCATGTTCATGGTAGTAGTCTTTACAAAATGCATAGTAAGCACGCATGATCGGCATGATTTCCTCTTCGGGAAACGCCCAAATGCTGAACGTATACTTGCTAATGCCCTTTTGCTGCGGATAGCGAATCTGCTGATCGGCGGCATAGGTGCAATTACTGCGTAGGACGAGGGTCATGATGAATTGAATCAAGCGGTAAAAAACATCGACAACGGCATAACGTAAAGATATCCACGGAATGCAGTGCGTGGCAAACCATGAAAATGTCGGTGCCAGGGTTTTCCAAAAGATGTTGCGCACTCGCCATAACCATCGATTACGTGCAGGTGTTCCTTTAACGTACTGACGAAACTCAACGGTGAGCGAATCGAGAAACGGAAAAAGGTAATACATCATCGACTCGCCACGCTCACGCAGTTCCGGTAATGCCCGCTCAAATTCATCCAAAGAATAAGTCTTGTGAAATACCTTCATGGCATGAACAGGTTTAACCCGAAATGTGACATCCAACACGACGCCTAATAATCCGTAACTGGAGCGCATTGCCTGCATCAACTCCTGGTCGGATTCATCCACCTTGATGATCTCGCCCGACGGCAGAGCGAGTGTCATAGCGCAACAATAGGAACACACCTGCCCGAACTCGTCTGGCATAGAGGCATCTTTCGTTCCCGTGCAAGCCGCGCTACCCATGGTCAGGTTACCGATCTCAACATTGACATAGAATTGCAGACCGGATTTTTCTAACTCCTGCGCGACGTCGATATACAACGCACCCGCTTCAACCGTCACCGTGCCATTATCCCGATCAATCTCTTTGATCCGGTCCATGTTGCGCATGACTAACAACGTGCCCTGATCGGTAACACCACAATGTGTCGTTGAATGCCTTGAACCTGCAGCCCGTACAGGCGACGGATAGTTTTGCGTATCAATTAATATCCGCACCACATCATTGACGCACTTGGGAGACGCCACGACAGCGGGCGACAACGCGATACTCTCTTCCCAGTTGGTCCAGTTTTTTGAATTGGATTGAGTTTTCATGGCGTCTTAATCGGTTGAGGCTGGTCTTGGGTTTCGCGCTTGGGTTGAAAAACACCAATGAGTTTCAATGAACCTACAGCCAAACGAGGGAAATGCCGGTACAACGATACGAAAATTTGCAACCGCCAGGATGTGACAACATCTTTCTTGTTGTGCCGAATTGCACCTAACACGTGTGTTGCGACATCACCGGGTTCGATGGTGGGAAAAATTTTCGCTACGCGTGGGAACCAGTCTGCATCCGTATCATTGTTACCAATGTAATCCGTATTCACCCAGGCCGGGCACACGGAACTGACGCCGACGTCGAACCGGGCGACTTCTTCACGCAATGCACGTGTCAACCCTAACAACCCCCACCGGGAAACCGTGTAAGCAACCAGATAAGGCAAAGCAAAGTAGCTACCGGGCGTCAGGATATTGACGATGTGGCCAGAGGAATTTGCAACCATTCCAGGCAGGACAAGTCGGCTGGCAAGCAAGGCGGCCTCAGTCGGAACGCGTTGTGGCTTAATCACTTCGTCGATGGGCATTTCATGAAATAGCCCGAATTTTCCAGCACCTGCCGAATTAACCAGAATGTCGACCCGGGAATACAACGAAAGAATCTTTTCGAATGTGTCTATTGTTTGGGGCGGTTCCGATAAATCGCACGCAAAATAACGTGCATCAATATTCTCATGCTGCATACGGTCAACGACAGCAGACAATTCTTCGACATCTCGCGCAATCAAGATGACACGGCATCCAGCACGGCCTAATTCGAACGCAGTAGCGCGACCGATACCACGTGATGCGCCGGTAATGACGGCGACGCGTTGATTTAATTCACGCATTGCTCTGGCGCTACCGGTCAGGCCGTTGCGCTCAAGCGCGAATTGGCACACCAGCCTTGATCAATACAATAATTCAGCAACGTATCAACATATTCGCTCAAATGTGGAACCCGGATTCCGCTACCAGCTAATATGGATTCAGTTTTGTTGCAATCGAATATTGGATTTTGACTAAAGTATGGCAGGTAACAATATGCCTGCTCAAGGAACACGCGATGCCTTCGAGACAATTTCGCCACCAGACGCATGGCACGTAGTTTGTGCAGCTTTGCAGGTGGAAAAAATACAGGCAGCGGCATGGAAAAGTGTTCACATAACAAAGTAGTGAATTCCTTTAGTTCGATTGATTTTTTTAATCCACCGGCTAGCAGATAACAATCACCCAACGCATCGTCTTTTCGAATAATGCTCATCATCGCATTAACTACATAGTCGACGGGCACCAGATCCAGTGATGCATTCTCATTCGCATAGAATTGCCGTTGACCTTGTAAATAACTCTTGATACCCCAATACACCGTGCTCAAACCAATCGCTTCACCGGTTCGGCTATCGCCCACTATAATGGATGGCCTGAAAATGATGGTGGGCAACTCACTCATCTGCGCGCGCACGTTGGCCTCTGCTTCCGCTTTGGACTGTTCGTAGGTGTTACGAAAGCGATCTGTTACACCCAGATAGTCCGGCCCGACCAGATCTGTTGTGTCACCGGCAACATAAGCGGTGCTGAGATGAACATAGGCATTGAAATCGGATTTCGCGGCGGCCTTGGCAAAAGCCAATACATTATTCGTTGCATGAACATTTTGACGGCGTGCATCGGACAACGATGCATCGAACCGGGTACAGGCCGCCATGTGCACAACATAATCAGTGCAATTAGCAAATTGCTCCCAATCCGAATCCGAAAATCCCAGTTTTTCATCGGCCACATCACCCACGACAATTAGGATGCGATTAGCAATATCCCGCTGGCCCACATCGCTGAACAACGCCTTAAGCAATCGCTTACCCCGTTCCCGCGCTGGTAAGCCCGGCCGTTCGCGAACAACGGCAATTACCCGGTCATTCGTGTCATTAATCAGCTTTTTAAGAAATTGTCTTCCGACAAACCCAGTAACGCCGGTTAAAAACCAGGTTTTTGAAGCATTGCTTTTCGCATACTCGTCTATTGGTGTAACCAGTCGAAGGTTATTCGTATTATTGGACACTTCCGTATTCCCTTGTTGTTGTAAAATTGTTGTTCAATAAAGAATACGGTTAAGCCAAACTAAAATTCCTCACCCAAACAGGTGAAATTTTTTGAAGATCGAACGAAAAAATGTCAACTGCGTCACACTTTGAATCTTTCCGGTAAATTTTTTCCGCGATACGCCAAAGTCAAGAACGAAAAATATTCATAATGAATACCCGCAAACCATGAATCAATCAATGTCAAAATTGGATGTTCCTGCGAGAGGTTTTCCCATTTCTGAATTCGAACACCGAACGGAACGAACGCAGGAATTGATGCGTCAACAACGCATCGATGCATTGTTTCTAACAACAGAACCGGAAGTACGTTACTTTTCCGGCTTTCACAGCCAGTTTTGGGAAAGCCCGACGCGCCCGTGGTACTTGATTATGCCGTTGGAAGGCAAACCCATTGCAATCATTCCCGAAATCGGTGCAGCGGGCATGCACACCACCTGGCTGAACGACATCCGAACCTGGTCGTCACCACAACCCGAAGACGACGGCGTATCCCTGGTCACCGATACACTGAAACAACTGCCATCTCGATACGGGCGTATCGGTGTTCCAATGGGACATGAAACCCTCGTGCGAATGCCCGCACTCGATTTCAAAACACTGACGGTCAGGCTTTCAAACAAGGAATTTATTGATGCTGGAATGTTGATTCGTTCCATTCGCGCGATCAAATCCGAACTCGAGATAGAAAAAATCCGCCATGTTTGCGAACTCACCTCGGATGGGTTTATCGACTTGCCAAACAATATATCTACGGGAGAAAGTGAGCGTGATATTTGTCGAAAACTAAAAATCGATTTACTCGAACGCGGCGCGGACGATTCACCCTATGTGGTAACCGCATCCGGACCGAACGGCTATGACAACATTATCATGGGGCCGACAGATCGCGTGCTGAGCGAATCCGATGTTTTGATTATCGACACTGGAACGACATTCGATGGATACTTCTGCGACTTCGACCGTAACTTTGCATTTGGCGCGGTTTCGGATGCATGTAAACGAGCGCATGATGTTGTTTATCAAGCAACCGAAGCCGGTATCAATGCAGCTCGACCCGGTGCTACACCGTCCGACCTGGCGGAAGTGATGTGGAAGATATTGCAACAAGGCGGCGCTTTAGGAAACGACATCGGACGACTCGGTCACGGCCTCGGCATGCAACTGACAGAAGGCTTGTCCAACATGCCCGGCGATGACACCGTGCTTAAAGCCGGTATGGTCATCACCATCGAACCCGGCATGTGTTTCGCGCCGGGCAAGCTGATGGTTCATGAAGAAAATATCGTTATTCGTGAAGGCGAGGCGGAGTTACTCAGCAAGCGTGCGCAGACGGAAATGCCGGTAATAGGCTAAGTAAGAAATGGTTGCACCGGGCAATTCCATTTGATCACATAATGAAACTGGACGAAAAAGAATTATCGCATCTCAGTAATGCATTGGTTGATGCACTGAAAACGATCTATCAACCCGACCGCTCGATACCTGACAACCTTCCTGAAATAACATCAATACCGCTCAATGGTCTTGGCATGACCGCGTTGCCTGAACTATGGTCACGCGTAATTGACGGCAGCACAAAACTGGCTTCGCCCAACATGATGGGCCACATGGACACAGCGCCACACACCGCCGCCGCGTTGTCCGACGCAGTCGTATCCGCCCTCAATAATAACCTGCTGTTTCGCGAGTTATCACCGCTTGCCAGCAGGATTGAGGAATATCTTATCGATGACTTTCGTCAACGTGCCGGATTATCCAGCGAATGGACAGGCATTTTTGCCAGCGGTGGATCGATTGCCAACCTGACCGCGTTGTTTGCCGCATGCGGAGGATTTGCCGATACGGTGGAACGTGATCGATTTCGATTGTTCGTTTCCGAAGCAACGCACGCCTCGATAAAAAAATCGGCAGCCGTTTTGGGTTTACATGCGGATCAAATACTCACTGTGCCAGGCGACGATTGCGGACGCATGCTCCCCGATGCACTTGAGTCATTGTTGCGCAAGAATCACGACTACAGGAACATCGTTGTTGCAGTGCTTGGAACGACCATTCACGGAGCCGTCGACAATATCGAAGACATCGGTCGAATTGTGAAAGATGCAGGCGCGTGGCTACATGTTGATGCGATTTATGGTGCGGCGCTGATGTTCAGCGAATCGTATAACCATTTATTACACGGACTCGACACGGCGGACTCCATCGTCATGGGGCCGCAAAAATGGATGTACGTGCCACGCCTTTGCGCCATTGTTTATTTAAAGAACCAAACCATCATGGATGAGTGCCTGTGTATCGACTTACCCTACTCCGCCACAGGTCAGCCTCATCGTGGCCGATGGGGTTTGCAAGGCTCGCGGCGTGCGGATGCGGTAACATTATGGTTATTCTTGCAGGTTATCGGTACCAGCACCCTCGGACAATGGGTCGATCAATCGATTGAAAGGACACACGAACTTCACAATTTACTTATTGATAATGCGGGTCTCACACCAACACATGAACCGGATTTAAACCTGCAATGTTTTCGCTTCACGCGACAACTGAGTGACAATCAAATGATGAAAGCGCATAACGAATTGACTCAAGCGGGCGGCCCCTGGGTCAGTCTTTCACGCTGGCGTGATGAATTGCTTTTCCGTGCAGTATTGTTATCGCCGAAAATCGAAACTTCGCACCTGGACAATCTAATTGATTGTGTCAAAAGCTCTCTACACACAATCTGATTCCCGGAAATACACATAGCCGATCAATCAGAAGCTGATTTAGATCTAATACTATTGGTTGACCCGACTAACGGCGCGCACGATGAACATAATCAATCAATACAATTCTTCCGATACCCTGCTTCACGCTGGCTGCGAATCGCGAGCACAAATACAGTGTCGACTTTGGGAATATATCGATAAAGCGCGACATATCCTCTCGATTGGCGGCCAATGATCAGCTCACGTAAATTAGTTTGAGATGGACGGCCAATCATTGGATTGGACTCTAATACCGACAAACTCTGAATTATCGATTCAATTCTTTGACGCGCATCGGGCGCTTCATGCTGTTTAAGATGATCAACAATACGGTCAAAATCGTTCCTGACTTCCGGTGCTAGTTCTACTCTGGACACACGACTAGCGAATTAACGAATTAGTTTTTTCGCTCGCGGTTTTGTCGCTTTTTTACCTTCACATTGATCTTCGAGATAAATTCGCATCTTATCCCATGAAATGGTCTTTCCAGTAGAAACGATGTTCTGGTAACGTTGCTCAGCAGTTGTAATAAAATCGTTTTGGCGTTCGTCATCCTCAACTCGTTGACTAACGGCATCCAGGATAAATGCATGAGTAGTTTTACCCACACGCTTTGCGGCATGTGCGACGCGGTTTTTAAGTTGTTCCGGTAAACGAATAGTAGTGGTTGACATGCGGCTATCTATGAACGAGTGTGTTCGCATGATTGTAGCACAATTGTATTACAATTCAAGGACTAACATCGCTAGTCGATCGGAGAAGATCAGGAAGGCGACGAATCAAACGTATCACTGTGCGAATATTTTCTTGTCACTTGACAAGGCAATGCTATGAAAGCGTGATTAATCGAAATATCCGATCCCACTCGATACAGCCTATTCATCAGGCTTCCGTCCAGTTAAGTGCGTCGGTCGTAACTCACCCTGCTCTACGACTTTGAGTTTTGCGGTTGAACTTTGCAGTCGGTGTTTTGCGGCAGCTTCCCCCAGTTTCGACGCAAGCATGGTTTGGTTTTCTCCTGAGACACTAATAATTTCGTCGCGAACAATTCCAGCATACCATTCGTTACGGTCTCGTAGCTTGATTTGCTCAAATCCTGTCTTTTGCAAAAATTCTTCCATGTCGGTAGCCGTGCACAAATTGAACTCCAGCCCAACAAGCCCCAGCCATTTTTTCATTTCCGGCGAACGCGGAACATCTGCTCCAAGCCAATCGCTGGCGGCAAATACACCGCCTGGTCTTAACACACGAAAAATTTCTTCAAAAATTGCCTGCTTGTCTTCGACGTGAATGAGGGCATCTTTCGTAAACACCACGTCGAATTCGTCATTGGGAAAATCAAGCGGGCCGGGTGTTACGCATCGTAGCTCAATCCGATCAGACAAATTCGCATCGTCGATACATTGCTGCGCTTTTGCGATCAAACCCGGTTCAATATCGATCCCGGTTACGTGAGCTGCGTTGTATTCTTTCACCAACAACAAATCGATTCCGCCAATACCGCAACCGATGTCGAGCATTGTTTTGCCGGCGACTTCGACATCGTTAAGCATTTCCCGCACTTCTTCAGGCCCACCGGGCGAGAGAAATCCATCGCCCCACATCCATTCTAATGCAGCTACGAAGTTATCATCGTAAGACATGGCCTGACAGGAATACAGCTTGTCACACAAGCTTTGCAGGTCTTAAACGATACGAATTAACCGGTGATATAGGTTTCCAGTTGCTTAATCAGCACTTTCTGCTCGTCAATGATGACGTTGACCAGATCTTTTACGGACAACATCGCAACCAGCTTTTCGTCGTCGAGTACCGGCATGTGTCGAATATGATTTTCGTTCATTATGGCGAGACAATGATCGACTCGTTGATCCGGGCGCGTATAAATAACCCGTTCTGTCATGATTTCGCCGACACGAGTTTCTTTGGATAATCTGTCTTGCAGAATGATTTTTCGGGCGTAGTCACGCTCGGAAACGATGCCCACCATTTTGTCATCATCGACGACGGCCAGCGCACCGATTTCTTTTTCGGCCATATACTGAATGGCGTCATACACACTTGTGCTCGAAGTCACCGACCAAACGTCTGATCCTTTGTTTTTTAGCACACCTGCAATCGTGCTCATATAAAATTACCTCTCTGATTTTTCCTGTTCGTTATTGGCTGTACCGGAAACCTGATTCTCCGCACCGGAGAGGATTCCATTATCCAATTCTGGAAGAGGTATTTCCAGACCCCGGTTGATTTACCGGGTAAATTTAGTCTTTTTGCCGGGTTGATTTCTGCAAAATACGCCGCTGATCCATCATTTTGTCAATGATTGGCGACAAAATGATTTCAATTGCCAAACCCATCTTCCCGCCGGGGACCACTATTGTATTGCGCCGGGACATAAACGAGTTATGCAACATCGAGAGTAAGTAAGGAAAATCGATATTGAATTTCATCGGGTCACTAAACCGGATTACCACGAAACTTTCGTCCAGCATCGGTATGTCACGCGCCACGAACGGGTTTGAGGTATCGACAGTGGGAACGCGTTGGAAGTTAATGTCCGTGCGTGAAAACTGCGGAGTGATGTAGTGCACGTAATCATGCATGCGGCGCAGGATATTATCGGTTACATCATCCGTCGCGTAGCCGCGATCTTCGGTATCCCGGTGAATTTTCTGTATCCATTCCAGATTCACAATGGGGACGACACCAATGAGCAAGTCAACAAACTGGGCGACGTTTACGCTGCCGTTAACAACGCCACCGTGCAAACCTTCGTAAAATAAAATATCGCTGTCTTCGGGTACGTCTTCCCAGTCGGTAAACGTGCCGGGTTCTTTTTTAAACGGCGATGCCTCTTCTTCATTGTGCAGGTACAAGCGTCTTTGGCCGCGCCCGGATTCACTGTACTGACGAAACAGTGCTTCGAGTTTGTCGAAGTGATTTGCCTGCGGACCAAAATGACTCAGGTTAGAACCTTCTTTTAACGCTTTGGCCACCTGTTCACGCATTTCAAGACGATCGAACTTGTGGAAGCTATCGCCTTCGACAATGCACGGATTGATATTCTCGCGATAAAACATATGCTCGAACGCTTGCTTTACCGTGCTAGTGCCGGCACCGGATGACCCGGTAACGGCGATAATGGGATGCTTGGTAGACATTTACTTTAACGAATCAAGCGTTTTGTTCGTTTGTGTAAGTTGAGATCATCCCTAAGACTCGGGTTGCGTATCGACATCCGGTTTACCTTCGGTAAACACTCGGCTGGCAAATATTTCTTCCGCCTCAATAGTCATTAAGTCGGCGCGGGTCAGTTTCCGGGACTGGCTTTTCAATAGCCGGTTCGCCTGCCTGAGACGCGCTCGATCCAGCGCGTTACGAATCGAACGGCCATTAGCAAAGTGTGGTAACTGCATGCGGTGCTGAATGTACTGCATGAACGCCTCTTCGCCCTCTTCGCTAAAACGATAGTTCTGTTCAGCCAATATCAATTTGCCGATGGCGAACAGCTCGTCGGCACCATAGTCCGGAAATTCAAGATGGTGCGCAATACGCGAACGCATGCCGGGGTTGCTGGCAAAAAACGTATCCATACGATCTTTATAACCAGCCAGAATGACAACCAGATCGTCGCGATTGTTTTCCATGATTTGTAACAAAATTTCGATCGCTTCCTGTCCATAGTCTCGTTCGTTTTCCGGCCGGTACAAATAGTAAGCCTCGTCAATAAACAACACGCCACCCATCGCTTTTTTTATCACCTCGCGAGTCTTCGGCGCAGTATGACCAATATACTGTCCTACCAGATCGTCCCGTGTGACTGTCACTAAATGATTTTCGCGAATGTATTGCAATCGGTGCAATATCTCAGCCATACGCAGTGCGACAGTTGTCTTGCCCGTACCCGGGTTACCCGTAAAGCTCATGTGCAGCGTCGGCGCTTCCGACACCAGTGCATGTTCCCGCCTGACGCGATCGACCAGCAACAAGGCGGCGATGTCGCGAATTCGCGTCTTGACCGGTTTTAACCCGACCAGATCCCGATCCAGCCGGTCTAAAACCTCGCCTATCTGCGCCTTCTCAAACTCCGCATGAAGATCGATAGTGGGATCGTTGCAATCGTTGTTTGGGCTATCGGGATTCAAAGCGACTATTTTTTCTTCCGTCATATCAGCCAATGCCAGGAATTTATTTACCCGTTGTTAGTAGCGACTACCCGACGGCCTGTCGGTCGCATAGGCGTGGGTGGTATAAGTGATATTTCGACCACCTTTTTCGGCGCGTTCTAACCGGAAACCCGGTTCTTCGTCAGGTCGGTTGACGATAAAACTCAAACGCAGGCTTTCGACGCCGTTGGACGCATCAAACGCATTGACCCGAATGTAATGGTTGGAAAATGCTTTTCTGCAATCGTTCACTTCCAGCATGATGCCAGCGGGGTCTTTCAAATCGAACATGGGCATACCCCACATCTCCCAATAAGTATTTCTTGGGTGCGGATCGTCGGTGTATTCAACACTGACCGCCCAGCCGTTGTTAATGCAATACTTGATCTGTTTGGCAATCTGCTCGTCCGTCAATTCCGGTAAAAATGAAAACGCGCCCTGGGTTACTCTCATGGTGTTATCTCTCTGTTCAGTTACATGCTTGCGGTTTCGAGCGGCACAAAGTCCGGCGTATCCGTCGATGCATAGTCAAAAGTAATGTCTTTCCATGTTTCCAATGCGGCCTCGAGTGGCTTACAGTGTTTCGCGGCCTGATTAAGAATGTCCGGGCCTTCGGCGAGATAGTCCTTGCCCTCGTTGCGTGCCAGGATCATGGATTCCAGCGCAACACGATTGGCGATCGCGCCGGATTCAATACCCTGCGGATGCCCGATCGTGCCGCCACCGAATTGCAACACCACATCTTCACCAAGATAATGAATCAGTTGATGCATTTGTCCGGCATGAATACCACCGGATGCCACCGGCATGACACGGTTCAAAGAAGCCCATTCCTGATCGAAGAAAAGACCGTGCGGTAAATTCTGTTCGTTGCGCGTCTCACGCAGGACATCGTAAATTCCAGCGATGGCGTTGGGATCGCCTTCGAGTTTTCCGACCACGGTTCCCGCATGTATATGATCAACACCAGCCATACGCATCCACTTGGAAATGACCCGGAACGCAACGCCGTGAGACTTTTGCCGCGTGTAAGTCGAGTGACCCGCACGATGCAAGTGCAGGATCATGTCGTTCTTGCGCGCCCATTTCGCCATGGACTGAATCGCGGTGTAACCGATCACCAGATCGATCATGATGATGACCGAGCCTAGCTCTTTCGCGAACTCGGCCCGTTCGTACATGTCTTCCATAGTCGCCGCAGTAACATTGAGATACGTCCCCTTAATCTCACCGGTCATGGCCTGGGCACGGTTAACCCCTTCCATGCAATACAAAAAGCGATCACGCCAGTGCATGAAAGGTTGCGAGTTAATGTTCTCGTCATCCTTGGTGAAATCGAGTCCGCCTTTAAGCGCCTCATAAACCACCCGGCCATAGTTCCGTCCTGACAAGCCTAACTTGGGTTTAACCGTGGCCCCTAACAATGGTCGTCCGTATTTGTCCAAACGCTCGCGCTCGACGACTATACCGGTCGCCGGACCCTGGAAGGTTTTCAGATAAGCGACGGGCATGCGCATATCTTCCAGACGCAGTGCTTTGAGTGGCTTGAATCCAAAAATATTGCCGATAATGGACGCTGTCATATTCGAGATTGATCCTTCCTCGAACAAATCCAAGTCATAGGCAACATACGCAAAATATTGCATGTCGTTACCGGCATCCTCGCCGGTGTTTGGAACGGGGTCGACTTGGTAGGCTTTTGCGCGGTACTTTTCACATGCAGTCAAGCGATCAGTCCATACCACAGTCCATGTAGCGGTTGACGATTCACCCGCTATGGCTGCCGCGGCTTCAATCGGATCGACGCCATCCTGTGGCGTGATTCTGAACACGCAAATAACATCCGTATCTTTGGGCCGGTAATCAGGCTCCCAATAACCCATGCGTTTATACTCAAGAACACCCGCCTTGTAGCGAGCCGCTGCATCTAATTCGTTACCCATGTCACAATACCTTCGGATAGTTGGTAATATTTAATGAGTTGTATTGTGTTCCATTCGTTATCAATAAACTAATCATAAAAAATAATGGAACCAATAAGTGAAGACTTATAGTCCTTTGCTTTGATAGGTTTTTGCAATTGCCATCAATGCTAAAGCCGCGGTGCTTACTGTCACAGCCCTTCGGGCTGCCGTGCTGCTCATCACTTCAACTACGGGCCACGATGAGCAACAACGTAGCTCATTCACCCACGGGTAAACCCGTTGCCATCAATAGAATTTTGTTATGCGTGGATGAGCGCCCGCTCGTGTTATGATCTTGATCTAGATCAACAAAACTCACGAAGTCTTTAGATTGCAGTTACCGAAGTTTAAATTGCACTATTTTGGAGAAGCGCTTTCATGAGCGGATGCGCGGGCAGTGAACCATTCGCGCTTCAGGTGTTGGGCGACAGCATGGAACCCGAATTCAAGGATGGAACGATTGTCATCGTGGAACCGGGTGTTTTTGTAAATGACGGCAGCTATGTAGTCGCGCAACACAACGACGAATACGTGTTACGCCAGCTCGATCTTCAAGGTGAACGCTGGTTTTTAAGGCCCTTAAATGATGAATACGAAACGGTTGAAATTCCTGGTCTGGACGCTATTCGTGGCCGCGTCATTCAACGCAGCGGACGAAGACAGTCCGAACGGAAATCTTACTTAACGAGCTGATCACAACTCCGACCACATGCGAACCAGATTGGTGTAAACGTGATCAATCTGAGTAGTTTCGGAAGCGTTTGGTGACTCTGCCAACAATTTTTCACGCGCCTGATGCAATTCAAATAATAATTCACGTTGCGCCGGGTCACGCACCAGACTTTGCACCCAAGTGACGGCGACCAGTCTTTCGCCGGACGTAACTTCCTTGACACTGTGCAGCGTCGATGCGGGATACAGAACGGCGTCGCCGGCGTCATATTTAATCACCTGTTCACCGGCGTGAGTTTGAATCGTCAAATCCCCGCCTTCGTAGTCGCCGGCGTCGTTTAAAAAGATCGTTATTGCGATGTCCGAACGATAACGCGGACCGTCACCCATAACAGGGTCGTCGATATGTTGTCCGTAACTCATGCCTTTGCGGTAACGCACATAAAACGGCGCCGCCACGCCATGCGGTAATGCCGCTGCGTTGTATAACTGATGCGTAATTAACCTGGACATCACAATTTGGTTCAGTTTGTCCTGAACTGGCGCATCCTTTGGCAACTCTTCGTTGGTTTTATATTGACGCGCAACCTTCCCTGCCGATAGTTTGCCGTCAATGAATTCGGCGTTTGACAGAAGAGATTGAATAGTCGATAAATTCTCAGCGTCTAGAACATCGGATAGTTTTAGTAACATGACTATTGATTTAAACCTGATTCGCGAGCGAGTTCGCTCCTACCTGGATCTTATTGTAGGAACAGATGGCAACCGCCATGGATGACGGAAGTGCTGGCAATGCAGGAGCAATTGGCAGTCTCGCGAGCATCTACAATGCTTAGGTTGCTAAGTCTAAAGCGCGTGTAGCTCAACAAACGATTCAACATGTGGTGCGCATTGATCACCAAAATCGTGATGTATGGCAACAAGGTGCTCTGCAACCTCCTGCCAATGTTCCCGACCGCGCCCGGGTATGTCGCGCTTTCGTTCGGCTTTTCGATTGAGCTTGGCGGGCGTGATGCGTTTCTGGACGAATTCTTCATCCGCGAAAGCGTGCGGGGCCGTGGTATGGGCAGTCAGGCGCTGATGACGCTGGTGCCGATGCTGCGCGACATGGGCGTGAAGGCGCTTCATATGGAAGTGGACCACGACAACCCCAAAGCGATGAAGCTCTATCAGCGGGCCGGGTTCAAGGCGCGGTCAGAGTATTTCCTGATGACGCGCACCCTGTAAAACCGGGCGCAGCACGCCTATCTCGGAGGGAAGGAGACTTTGATGACGCTCACCATCCCATTCGACAACAGCTATACCCAGCTTGGCGACCGGTTCTTTGCCCGACAATCCCCTACCCCGGTGACGGAGCCGTCGTTGGTCACGGTAAATGAATCGCTGGCCGAGGCGCTTGGGATCGACCCGGACGCCCTGCGCACGCCCCACGGCGTTGCGGTGCTGGCCGGGAACGCCCGCGTCGATGGGGCAGAGCCGATTGCGCAGGCTTATGCTGGCCACCAATTCGGCAACTTCGTTCCGCAGCTTGGCGATGGTCGGGCGATCCTGCTTGGCGAAGTGATCGATGCGGACGGAGTCCGGCGCGATATTCAGTTGAAAGGCGCTGGCCGCACGCCGTTCAGCCGCGCAGGTGACGGGCGGGCGTGGCTTGGCCCCGTGCTGCGGGAATACGTGGTGTCCGAAGCGATGCACGCGCTTGGCATCCCCACGACCCGCGCGCTGGCTGCCGTCAAAACCGGAGAGGCTGTGGTGCGCGAAAAGCCATACCCCGGCGCGGTCCTGACGCGCGTGGCCTCATCGCATATCCGTGTTGGGACATTTCAGTTCTTTGCCGTGCGCGGCGATGCCGAAGCGGTGCAGATGCTGACCGATCACGTGATCCGGCGGCACTACCCTGATGCGGACGGCGCGCTTGATTTGCTAAAGGGCGTGATCCGACGGCAGGCCCGGTTGATCGCGCAATGGATGGGCGTTGGGTTCATCCATGGTGTGATGAACACCGACAACTGCCAGATTGCAGGCGAAACCATCGACTACGGCCCCTGCGCCTTTATGGACCGCTACCACCCCGCCACCGTCTTTTCATCCATCGACCGGCAGGGGCGCTATGCTTACCAGAACCAGCCCGACATCGCGGTCTGGAACCTCGCGCAACTCGCGACGAGCTTGCTGCCTCTGATCGACGAAAACGAAGAAGCCGCCGTCGAGGCCGCAACCGAAGCGGTTCACGAATTCGGACCAGTGTTTCGCGACGCATGGCTTGGCGTGTTCCGCGCGAAACTCGGGCTGACGAAGACTGAAGACGGCGACGGAGCGTTGATCGGCGGGCTGCTCGACCGGATGGCCGAAGGTGACGCGGATTTCACCAACACCTTCCGTGCGCTCGGGTCGGGACGGGAACGCGACCAGTTCACCGACCCCGCCGCCTGGGACCAATGGGCCGCAGGCTGGCACGCCCGCCTGGCCCGCGACGGATGCAGCGAAGATGAACAGAAGGCGCTGATGGCGCGATCAAACCCCGCCTTCATTCCGCGCAATCACCGGGTTGAAGAGATGATCCAAGCCGCCGTCAAAGGTGATTTCGCGCCGTTTGAGCGATTGAACCGGGTATTGTCGGACCCGTTTTCAGATCAGCCGGATGCCGAAGATTTGCAGCGGCCGCCACAGCCGGATGAGGAAGTGTTGCAAACGTTTTGCGGGACTTAGAGGGTCGAGCATGTGACAGGCATGAGAGCCTCCGGCGGGGATATTTTCGGAAAATGGTGAGAGGGCTGCGCTATTTCGATTTCGGGCGCCGGTCGGATTTGCGGAAGAAACGGCGGTTGTTTTCGATGAAATAGGCGAGCTGCCCGGCAAGGCCCGTCCGGCGGCGATAGCGCAGGTAGGCGTAGCCCGCGCTCGCCCCGATGATTGCACCGATCACGTCGACGATCAGGTCATACATCGTATCGACAAGACCGGATTTCTGCATGTTGAGGCCGAAGATCTGATCCATGCCGAATTCGAAAATCTCCCAGATCGCGCCAACGGCGACGGCAAAGCAGAACGCCATGAAGGCGATGGCCCATGAGGGCGCGGCGTAGCGGTCGCCTTCGAACAACATGAACATGAAAATCGAACCGATCAGGCCAAACCCAACGGCAGAGCCGGTATGCAGCACCATATCCCACCACCAGAAGCGTTCGTAGAAATCGTAGGCTTCGCCCAAAAAAATAGTGCTGAAGATGAAGGCGACGACCATTGCGAAAAAAGTGACTGGCAGGCGGATGCCGAACCGGTTGGCGAAGAACACCGGCAGCAGCGACAGGATGAAGGTTGCGATGGCCAGATAGACCAGCGACCAGTTGCGCTCGATCACCGCGCCGATGCCTGCGGCGAGCAGTGCAAACCAGATCGCGTAGACCAGATACGAGTGGCCGCGCAAGTTGTCGAAGGTGAAGCGTCGTATGGGCATCTTTCAATTCACGCTATTTCGCATATATCAAAGAGATGCCACTCCGCGTTGCAAGTTACAATATTCGCAAATGCATCGGCCTTGATCGCAAACGTGCGCCGGGGCGGGTGATTGATGTGATGAACGGGCTGGATGCGGATGTGATCGCGGTTCAGGAGGCGGATCGTCGGTTAGGCGCCCGGCCCGCCGCCCTGCCCCATGACATGATCGCGACGGACTCCGACTTTGAACCCGCAACGCTGGCCGTCAATGACGTGAGCCTTGGCTGGCACGGCAACGCGCTGTTGCTGCGCAAGGGGATCGCGCTGAAAGACACGGCGCGGATCGATCTGCCAGGGCTTGAGCCACGCGGCGCTGTGCTGGCGGAGATTGAGGGCGATAATGGTCCGGTGCGCATTGTCGGTCTGCATCTTGGGCTGATCCGCCGCTATCGGTTGCGGCAACTCGCGGCGGTGCGCGCAACACTCGCAAAGCGGGTTGCGATGCCGACGATTATCCTTGGCGACTTCAACGAGTGGACCCCTAATCGCGGGATGGAGCCGCTCGACGGCGCTTTCGACGTCCATTCCCCGGGGATGAGCTTTCACGCCGCGCGGCCCGTGGCGGGGCTTGACCGTGTTGCGCTGTGCAACCGGATCGCCCTTCAGGATGCGGGGGTCGTCGAAACCCCGCAGTCGAGCGTTGCGTCGGACCATTTGCCGATATGGGCAGACCTGGCGATTTCCGAAAACGCTGCGAACTAAGCCCCTCTCCTTTCTGCAACAACTTCCGATGCCCCGCACATGCCGGTGGTTCCGGTGTCTGTCAGCCCGTGCTAGGACGACGGCAGTAAAAAGGGACCGCGCATGAACCTGTTGCAGATTACCTCGTTCCTGATTGTGCTTGCGGGCGCGTTTGGGGCGATCAACTACCTGTTTTTGAAACTGCCAAGCGCGATTGGCATTTTGATCGTGGCGCTTTTCGCGTCGCTCACCCTGATGGGGCTTGATCTGATCATGCCGTCGCTTGGCATGGCGGATATCGTGCGCGAACAGGTGACAGGCATCCATTTCTCTGAGGCGTTGCTGGAAGGGATGCTGGGGCTTTTGCTTTTTGCGGGGGCGCTGCATGTGCGTCTGGCGGACCTTCGCGCCGAATGGCGGGCGGTCTTTCTGATGGCCACGATTGGTGTCGGGCTGTCCACGGTCATCGTCGGCGTCGGGTTTAGCTGGATCACCGGGATGCCCCTGTTGATCGCGTTGATTTTCGGGGCGTTAATTTCCCCGACGGACCCCGTCGCGGTGTTGGGCGTTCTCAAAGAGGCGAACCTGCGCAAAGCGCTTGAAACCAAGATCGCGGGGGAGTCGCTGTTCAACGATGGTGTTGGCTATGTCGTGTTCCTCGTCCTCGTGGGTCTTGCTTTTCCGGGGGATGATGCGCACGCCTCTGGCCTTGGCGACGCGGTGCAACTGTTCTTGCAAGAGGCGGTTGGCGGCGCACTTCTCGGCGGTATTCTCGGCTGGCTGGTGTTTCGGGTGATGCGGCGGATTGACGATCCGTCGCTTGAGGTTTTGATTACACTGGGGCTGGCTTTCGGCGGGTATGAGCTTGCGGTTTGGCTGCATATCTCGGCCCCGATCATGGCGGTTGTCGCGGGTCTGTTCATCGGCGATGTCGGCATGAAACACGGGATGAGCGAAGAAACCCGCCACTATGTCGATGCCTTCTGGAAGATGATCGACGAGATTCTGAACGCGGTGCTGTTCCTGATGATCGGGTTTGAGGTGTTCGCGGTTGCGTTCACGCCCGATGCGCTGATGGCCGGTGTATTCTCCATCGCCCTCGCGCTGGTTGCGCGTCTGGCGGCGGTGGCGGTCCCCGTGATGCTGCTGCGCCCGTTCCGCACGTTTTCACCCGGCACAATCCCAATCATGACGTGGGGCGGGCTAAAAGGCGGGATCTCCGTCGCGCTGGCGCTGAGTATGCCGGACAACGAATGGAAACCCCTTATCCTGACGGCGACCTACGTCGTTGTGCTGTTTTCGATCATCGTGCAGGGCCTGACCGTGCAGCGCGTCGCGATGCGCCTTGGCCGGGAACCGGAATTGATGTGACAGGCGCCCAAAATCGCCGACTCTGACAAAGCCTGACGATTTTTCCCCATGTTTGCCCCGCTACGGTGTAGAAAGGTGCATTGAATAGTGTGTGGGGAGAGAATTTATGAGCTTGATGAAGACACTTGCAAAGGTTGCGATTGGCGTCGCGCTGGCCAAAGGGGCGAGCACGATGATGAAAAAGGGCGGGCAAGCCCGTGGGCAAACCTCGGACGGTGGTTTGTTCGGCGGGGAACATTCGCCGCGCGAACGGGCGCAGCAACAAGGCACCGGGCTTGAGGATATGATGGGATCGATCCTTGGCGGCGGGTCTTCGCAAGCGAACCAGCGCAGCGCGCAGCAAAGCGGCGGTGGCGGCGGTCTGGGCGATCTTCTGGAACAACTTGGCGGCGGCGGTGGTCGCGGTGATGCGGCAACCCGCGGTGGTGGCGGTCTGAACGACCTTCTCGGCGGTTTGGCTGGGGGTGCGGCAGGTGGCGGCCTTGGCGGGCTTCTGGAAAGCCTGACCGGCAAGGCGCAGGCGGAAAAACCGGGCGGCAGCTTTGGCGACATGCTGAACCAGACCTTTGAACGGGGTGAGCCGCCACAACAACCGACCCCCGATCAGGAAGCGGCAGCCGGCCTATTGCTGCGCGCAATGATCCAAGCCGCGAAATCCGACGGCAAGATTGATGCTGCGGAAAAGAAAAAGCTGCTCGACAATCTGGGCGATGTTTCGGCGGCTGAGCGGGATTTCGTGAACAACGAAATCGCCGCACCCATCGACATCAACGGCCTTGCCCGGCAAGTGCCGCGCGGGATGGAACAACAGGTTTACATGATGTCCGTCATGGCCATTGACCTCGACAATCAGAACGAGGCGAAATACCTCCATCAACTCGCAACAGCCATGGATATTGGCCAGCGCGACGTAAACGCGGTTCACGCCCATCTGGGTGCGCCGCCGCTTTATAGCTGAGCGAGCGACACGAAACCGAAAAGGCGCCCCTCGCGGGCGTCTTTTTTTATCGACCCTATGGAGCCGTTCCCGAAAATCGACTACACCCGCCCAACGCAAGACACGACCACGGCGAGGAGCCTATGACCGGCACAATCATTGAACGCTGCGAGGCGAAGGGCCTTCGGATGACCGAACAACGCAAGGTCATCGCACAGGTTTTGCAATCCGCCGACGATCACCCGGACGTGGAAGAGGTTTTCACTCGCGCCGCAGCGCTTGATCCGAAAATTTCGATCGCCACGGTCTACCGCACCGTGAAGCTGTTTGAAGAGGCCGGCATCCTCGACAAGCTTGAATTCGGCGACGGGCGCGCCCGGTATGAGGCGGCGGATCGCGACCATCACGATCATCTGATCGACATGAACTCTGGCGAGGTGATTGAATTTGTCGATCCCGAGATTGAAGAGCTGCAGGACCGCATCGCCCAGAAGCTTGGCTATCGGTTGATCGGTCATCGGCTGGAGCTTTACGGCGTCCCGTTGAAGAAGGGCTAAGCCCGGCGAATACGCCTTTCTCTTTCCCGGACATTGCGATACGCCATCGGCACCCCCACGGTTTTCGGAGCCTTTCGATGGACAATACCCGCGGCATTCTTCTGATGGTCGCCGCGATGGCGGGCTTTGCCATCGAAGATATGTTCATCAAATCCGTGGCCGTGGTCATGCCGATTGGCCAGATCATCATCGCCCTTGGCGCGGGTGGCGCGTTGGCCTTCGCGATCATCGCGCTCCGCAAAGGCGACCCGCTGCTGTCGCGCGATTTGCTGTGCGCCCCGGTCATTCTGCGCAACCTTGCAGAGATTTTCGGAACAATCGGCTTCGTGACCGCGATTGCGCTGACGCCGCTGTCGAGCGCATCGGCGATTATTCAGGCGACACCGCTAGTCGTGACGCTGGGGGCCGCGCTGTTTCTGGGGGCCGAGGTCGGCTGGCGACGGTGGAGCGCGATTATCGTCGGCCTGATCGGCGTCCTCATCATCATCCGCCCCGGCCTTTCGGGGTTTGAACCTGCATCGCTTTTCGCCGTGCAGGCGGTTATCGGGCTGGCGATCCGCGACCTTGCGACCCGCGCGGTTCCGCCGGGGATTTCAAGCGTCAAGCTGTCGGCCTATGGGTTTGCCATGCTGATCCCGACCGGCACGGTGCTGATGCTGGTGATGGAACAGTCGATGGTGACACCGACGCCGGGCGTCGCTGCGGCCCTCTGCGCGGGGATATTGGTCGGCGTCTTCGCCTACTACGCGATCACCGCCGCGATGCGGGTCGGTGAAATCGCCGTTGTGACACCGTTCCGCTATACCCGGCTGATCTTTGCGCTGATTATCGGCGTGGCCGTGTTCAAGGAACGGCCTGACGCGTGGACCCTGATCGGTGCGGCAATCATCATCGCGTCGGGCCTTTACACACTGACGCGCGAACACCGGCTTCAGCGCCGGGCGCGCCAAGTGTCACCGTGACGCCGTTATCGCTAACAGGGCCCATTTGAAATTCCTGACCTGCCTGCTATAGACGCGCCAACCCGAGTCTCAACAAGGACCAGATCATGAGCATTATTCTCGACATCCACGCCCGCGAAATCCTCGACAGCCGGGGCAACCCGACGGTCGAAGTTGACGTGATCCTAGAAGACGGAACGCTAGGCCGCGCCGCCGTGCCATCCGGCGCATCGACCGGTGCCTACGAGGCCGTTGAAAAGCGGGACGGCGACAAGGGCCGGTATCTGGGCAAAGGTGTCTTGGAAGCTGTTGAGGCCGTGAACGGCGAAATCGCGGATATGCTGATCGGTTTTGACTCGACCGAACAAACCGCCATCGACACCGCGATGATCGAACTTGACGGGACCGACAATAAGGGCCGTTTGGGCGCGAACGCGATCCTTGGCGTATCGCTTGCTGCTGCAAAAGCCGCTGCCGATTTCACCATGCAGCCGCTTTATCGCTATGTCGGCGGCACTTCGGCCCGTGTTCTACCGGTGCCTATGATGAACATCATCAACGGCGGCGAACATGCGGACAACCCGATCGACATTCAGGAATTCATGATCATGCCGACCGCCGCCGCCAATATCCGCGACGCGGTTCGCATGGGATCCGAAGTCTTTCACACGCTGAAAAAAGAACTCTCCGCCGCGGGTCATAACACCGGGATCGGGGATGAGGGCGGCTTTGCCCCCAACCTGAATTCCACCCGCGACGCGCTGGATTTCATTCTGAAAGCCATCGAAAAGGCAGGCTACGCGCCGGGCGAAGACATTCACCTTGCGCTGGACTGCGCGGCAACAGAATACTTCAAGAACGGCAAGTATGAACTTGCAGGCGAAGGAAAATCCTTGTCCTCGCCCGAAAACGTCGACTACCTCAAGGCGCTGGTTTCGGACTATCCCATCATCTCAATCGAAGACGGGATGGGCGAGGATGACTGGGACGGCTGGAAGCTGCTGACCGACGCGATTGGCGATCAGGTGCAACTGGTCGGGGATGACCTGTTCGTTACGAACCCAGCCCGCCTTGCCGACGGCATCGAAAAGGGTTGCGCCAACTCAATGCTGGTGAAGGTCAACCAGATCGGCACCCTGACCGAGACGTTGCAGGCCGTCGACATGGCCCACCGCGCCCGCATGACCAATGTGATGAGCCACCGTTCGGGTGAAACCGAAGACGCGACCATCGCGGACCTTGCGGTTGCAACGAACTGCGGTCAGATCAAAACCGGCTCGCTCTCGCGCTCTGACCGGCTGGCGAAATACAACCAGTTGATCCGGATTGAGGAAATGCTGGGCGATACGGCGGAATATGCCGGGCGCAGCATTCTGCGCTAAGTCACGGAAAGTTTCCCCGCGCCTGCGCGCCAGTCGCGCAGACGTGAGAAACCGACCACCCAAACGTGCTATACTGTCCGGCAAGAGGCCGATGCCTCTGCGCCGGACAGGAACGTCCAGCCAGCATAGATTGCTCGGCCCCGTTTGAAACTTGTTTCTAAGGGAGTCTGAGCATGGTCAAGACCATCGGAAATCCGCTATCGTGGGGGGCGCAAACGGTTGGCGCCGCCGCCAACCATCTGGGATCCGCCATCGGCAAGGTCCGACGGCCCGATGCCGCCGAAACCACCGAAATGCCCGTTGTGAACTCCATCGGCTCCGAGGATCTGCGCATCGCGCTTCGCAAGGGGTTCGACGATTTCGGCGCGTTTCGCAGTGATGTGCTGGTGATATGCTTTCTCTACCCCGTCGTCGGAATGCTGCTGATCTGGTTCGCCTTCGACCGCGCGTTATTGCCGCTGCTGTTCCCGCTGATGTCAGGCTTTGCCCTAATCGGCCCCGTCGCAGCCGTTGGCCTGTATGAGATGAGCCGCAGGCGAGAGGCCGGGCAAGACGCAAGCTGGGCCGACGCGTTTGGCGTGCTAAAGTCACCATCGCTCGGCCCAATTATCATGTTGGGGTTATATCTGCTGGCGATCCTGCTGGTCTGGCTGTTCCTCGCAAACCTGATCTACGCCGCGACGCTGGGGCCAGAGCCGCCAGCCTCTATCGGCGTCTTCCTGACGGAGGTGCTGACCACGGGGGCCGGATGGGCGATGATCCTGCTGGGCTTCGGCGTCGGGTTCATCTTTGCGCTTGCCGTGCTGGCCATCAGCGTTGTGTCCTTCCCGCTGCTGATCGACCGTCAGGTCGGGCTGGCAGTCGCGGTCGTCACCTCAACCCGCGTGCTGTCGCAAAACCCGCGCACAATTTGCATCTGGGGCATGATCGTCGCCGCAGGGCTGCTGATCGGGTCTATTCCGCTGCTGCTGGGGCTAATCGTCATCATGCCGGTGCTGGGTCACGCGACGTGGCATCTTTATCGGCGGGCCGTTAGGCTAGGGATCACTCGCCGAACGTCTGCTCAACAATGATCGAGAGGTTGGGGAGCGTGACGGCGGTTTTCGGGCGGTTCTGCCTGGTTTCAACATAGCGCCGATCAAACGGCAGGCAGCGATAGCCGCATAGCTGCCGAGCGACCTGCTTGCCATGATCGACAAACCACAGCCGCCCGCCGGGGGTCGCGATATAGCCGTTTTGCCGATTGGCAAAATCCCCCTCCATATCCTGTTCGGACGGGTATTCGTTCAGGCTGTTCGGATCAAACGCGGCGTGGGTGTGATATGAGGCAAAGACCAGCCCAGATGTCGGTCGGATCGGCAGGCAGGAATGCGTGCCGCCCTTTTCCGGCGGGGTCGCGTGCAAATTTCCCTGCCCGTCATAGTAAAGGAACCCGCAATATTCGCGGTTTACGTCGACGGAGCGGACGTTCAAATCTTCAAACACGTCGAAGGCGAATTGATGCTCCAGCGCGAACCGTTCATACCCGTTGCCGAGCTTTTGGCCTTCTTTCGCGGTGGCGGGGGACAGGCTGAGGGCGATCAGGCAGACCGCAGCCATTAGTCGTTGCATCACTGGTCGTCCCCTCCTCTTCGCCCACCGATGCGGAGTGTAGCGGCATCGCGCGACAAAGATCAAATCGCGCCTATTTGCGGCGCCCCTTCGGTGCGCTTTTGCGCCCACCACCGACCGCAGCCCGCACCCCTGTCGTTCCCGGAGCGGAGGTCGGCAGCCCTTTCGCCACCCGCACGGCAAGGTATGCAAACGCCTGCGCCTCAAGCATATCGCCGTTCAGTCCAGCGTCCTCGACCGGGGCGACCGGGCAATCCATCAACACCGCAAGCATGGCCATCAGCGTCGGGTTTTTGCGCCCGCCGCCCGTTACCAAGACGCCCTCGGGCGGCACAGGGCAATGTTCCAGCCCGCGCGCCGCGGATGCGGCGGAGATTGCTGTCAGCGTTGCCGCAGCGTCGGCATCTTCAAGCACCGCGACCTGCTCTGACAAATCGGGGAAGTCGTTGCGATCCAGCGATTTCGGCGGCATCCGGTAGAAATAGGCGTGTTCAAGGAAATCTTCGACAATCCGTTCATCCACCTCTCCGGTTTCGGCAAGTGCCCCGTCGGAGTCGTAGCTGCCAAGCCCGCGCTGACGCATCAGATCGTCAATCGGTGCGTTGGCGGGGCCAGTGTCAAAGGCAAGGAGGGCGCCCTCATCCTCCGGCGCGGATTTGCGGGGGTCCACCCAAGTGAGGTTCCCGACCCCGCCGAGGTTGAGGAACGCGAGGGGCTTTTCAGCCTCCATCCATTTCGCGCAGGCGAAATGGAAGAACGGGGCGAGCGGCGCACCCTCCCCGCCCATTTCGATATCATTGCTGCGGAAATCCCAAACGACGGGGGTTTGCAAAACCTCGGCCAGCACGCGCCCATCGCCCGCCTGATGCGTTCCGCGCCCTTGTGGATCATGGGCGAGGGTTTGACCGTGAAAGCCGATCAACTCCGCATCGCCGAACTGGGACAGAACCTCCGCATGGGCGGTTTCGATGGTTTCGGCAGCCTCTTCGACGCCCGGTTCACCCTGCCAGCGGCCCAGCGCGTCGGCGATGATGGCCTGTTCTTCCGGGGTGTAGGGGCGGTAATCGCTTTCGCCAAATTCAAGAATGCTGTGGCCGTCGGTGCGCAACAGCGCAGCGTCGACCCCATCCAGCGACGTTCCAGACATAGCGCCCAGCGCCCAAACCACGTCGGTTTTCAACATACACTTCCCCTTCTTCGCCCGCCCCGATATACCCCAAGTCGGAACCATCAACCACGGATAAAATGCGATGACTTACCACCCCAAATCCGACTTCATGCGCGTGATGATCGAGCGCGGCTTTCTCGCCGACTGCACCGATTATCAGGGGCTGGATGAAGCGTTGGTGAATGGCGTCGTGCCGACCTATATCGGCTATGATGCTACGGCAAAGTCGCTGCATGTCGGACATCTTCTGAACGTGATGATGCTGCGCTGGCTGCAAAAGACTGGGCACAAGCCGATCACGTTGATGGGCGGCGGCACGACCAAGGTGGGTGATCCCAGCTTTCGCGCCGACGAACGCCCGCTGCTGACACCCGCGCAGATCGACGAAAACATCGCCGGGATGAAACAGGTTTTCGCGAAATACCTGACCTATGGCGACGGCGCGACCGACGCGCTGATGCTGAACAACGCCGAATGGCTTGATGACCTCAACTACCTCGACTTTCTGCGCGACATCGGGCGGCATTTCTCGGTGAACCGGATGCTGTCGTTTGAAAGCGTGAAGTCACGGCTGGATCGCGAACAATCGCTGTCATTCCTCGAATTCAACTACATGATCCTTCAGGCCTACGATTTTCTTGAGTTGAACCGCCGCTACGGCTGCCGGCTCCAGATGGGTGGATCGGATCAATGGGGCAATATCGTCAACGGGATCGACCTGACGCGGCGCGTGCTGGACCACGAAATTTTCGGGCTGACCTCGCCCCTGTTGACCACATCGGACGGCAGAAAAATGGGTAAGTCGCAGGACGGCGCGGTCTGGCTGAACCCGGACATGCGCAGCCCGTATGAGTTCTGGCAATTCTGGCGGAACACGAACGATGCGGATGTTGGCCGGTTCCTGAAGCTTTACACGGAGCTGCCGATTGACGAATGCGACCGGCTTGGCGCGCTTGACGGGGCAGAGATCAACGATGCCAAGATCCGTCTTGCGAATGAGGTGACGACGCTCGCCCATGGTGCAGATGCCGCCGCCACCGCCGAAGCAACTTCGCGCGAGGTGTTTGAAAAAGGCGGGATCGGGGACGATCTGCCGACGCTTTCCCTTAGCAGCGAAGATATCGGGGACGGGATTTCCGTCGTCCAACTGATCGTGCGCGCGGGGCTTGCGAAATCGGGCAAGGACGCGAAACGCCTGATTGCGGACAATGGGGCCAAGCTTGACGACGCACCGTTGGTTGATGCGGGGCTGGTCTTCCGCGCCGATGATCTTGGGCAGGCGCGGAAGCTATCTGCCGGGAAAAAGCGGCATGCGTTGGTGGTGTTGAAAGACTAGGCGGGAATGCCCTGCCTAGTTCAGCATCCACTGCCCATTCGGGAAAAACGCGTGGAAGGCAAACGCGAACATCACGTCATGGGGCACGTCGCGCCCCTGCCCGTCCCGCACGCGGATCGTTCCCACATCACGCCCATCCGCGATCTTGTCGGTGTCGAGCGCTGAGGCCTGCCCAGCAGTCCAGTCGATGGTCAGCCCCGCTTCGGTGACTTTCTGAGCGTCCCGCAGCCGGGACACGGGCCATGCCCTATCGCCAACCCGCACAACCCGCGCAAGTGCCGGGATGTCATGCGGCGGCATCTCACCCGAATAAAGGAATGGCCGGGTGGAGCTGTCGTAGTTCCGATAAGGGTTGCGACCGTAAGGCCGGTTTGAGGCAGGCTCTGCCATTACGGCACCGCCGGGGTTTCGGGCTTTGAACTGGCCAAAACTCTCCATCCATGACGGAAGCTGGGTCAACTCCTTGCCGTTCAACTCTCCCACGATCCCGGTGCCGATGGCTTGTTGCCACCAGCTTTCGGTCTGGCGGTCATACATGACCATGTCGGAATTTCGCAGCTTGCCCGATACGCCAAATTCCAGCACCTGCCCGTCAAGCCGCCGATCGAACGTCATGCCAGAGTTGCAAAGCGGGCAAAAGGTAACGGCAATCGGAACACCGCCGACGGTATCGTTCACAATCTCATGCCACGTCAGATAGCGCAGCGGATAGGCACGCGGCGTTTCACCAGCGATTTCGACGGTGATGACAGGCTCCATATCGGGGATGTCGGTTTCGGTGACGACCGGAATAAAGTTCGGCCCCGTGATCGCCGGAATACCGTCTTTCGGCGGACCCCCATCAAGGATTTCACCCCAATTGCTGACGCTGGAGTTTTCGAAATCCGTATCAGGCCATTCGCTGCGCCAACGGTCGGGATTGGCGCTTGCCGCAGTCATAAGCGCAAAGACGCACAGTGCGGCTATGGTCATCAAGGGGATCAATCGCATGGGGCACCTCCTCTGCCAGATGAAACCCTGACAGACGAGATGCCCCGGCGATAGCCCCCTTCACAGGAGTTTGACCTACCGTGCGACAGTCACTTCGGCCATGTGGTCAGGCTCATCAACGCTGCCATTGCGGGCGCCGTCGCCCTTTTTGATCGCGTCGACAACGTCCATCCCTTCGATCACCCGCCCGACGACGGTGTATTCGCCGTTCAGATGCGGCGCTTCGTCAAACATGATGAAGAACTGGCTGTTGGCCGAATTCTGGCTGGCGGACCGCGCCATACCGACCGTGCCCCGGCGAAACGGCACGTTGGAAAATTCGGCGTCGATATTCGGACGATCCGACGCGCCGGTTCCGGCCGCGCTGATGTCACCATCGACCTTGCCGTGTTCCACATCGCCGGTTTGGGCCATGAAGCCATCGATCACCCGGTGGAAGACGACGCCGTTATAGGCGCCCTCCTCCGCCAGTGCGGTCATCTGCTCTACATGGTTCGGTGCGACGTTTGGCAGAAGGTCGACGACGATGGTGCCTTCGGTCGAACCCGCAACCTCGATCAGCAGGTTCGGCCCCGGCGTATCACCATCGGCAATCTCAACCTGCGTTTCGCTGGTCTGGCCCATGTAAAGCCACGCGGCGACGCCACCCGCCGCAAGGATCGCGACCGCCCCAAGGAAGAGCGAACTTTCACGCATCCGCAGCAACCTTGACGCTGATCATGCGATCCGGGCTCGCGGGCGGCTCACCCCGTTGAATGGCGTCCACATGCTCCATCCCGTCGATCACGCGGCCATAGACCGTGTATTGACCGTTGAGAAAGCTGTTATCCTTGAAGTTGATGAAAAACTGGCTGTTGGCCGAATTCGGGTTCTGCGACCGCGCCGCACCCAATGTCCCGCGATCATGCGGCAGTTTGGAGAATTCCGCCGGCAGGTCCGGCAGGTCAGATCCGCCTGTGCCGGCGCGGCCTAGATTGAAGTTGTTTTCCATATTGCCATTCGCAACATCGCCGGTCTGCGCCATGAAGCCATCGATGACCCGGTGAAACGCAACGTTGTCATACGCGCCGGAACGGGCGAGTTCTTTCATCCGCTCTGCGTGCTTGGGGGCAACGTCGGGCAGAAGCTCAATCGTTACGGTGCCGTCTTTCAGCTCCATCAGGATTGTGTTTTCGGGGTCTTTGATTTCGGCCATCAGGCGCTCCTTTACAACTAAAACTCGGGCGCGACCCTAATCCCGCGCGTGGCAGAGGAAAAGGGCAAAGCGACCGGTTGACGTTGCTCCGCCAATCGGGTGAGTAGAGGTGAACCCACAACCCGGAGGATGCACGATGACCTGGAAGACCCTCGACGATATGGAGCTTGCCGGAAAAACTGTGCTGACCCGCGTTGATATCAACGTCCCGGTTGAGGATGGCAAAGTGACGGACGCGACCCGGATCGAGCGGATCGTGCCGACGGTGAAGGACATCCTTGAAAAAGGCGGGCGCCCCGTCCTGCTGGCGCATTTTGGCCGCCCGAAGGGAAAGGCCGTGCCCGAGATGTCGCTAAAACCGCTGGTGCCGGAACTTGAAAAAGCGTTCGGCGTGCCGGTCCGTTTTGCCGAGGATTGTATCGGTCTGCCTGCGAAAAAGGCCGTTGGTGGCTTGCAATCGGGCGAAGTCCTGCTGCTTGAAAACACACGGTTCCACGAGGGCGAAGAGAAGAACGACCCGATGTTCGCAGCCTCTCTCGCCGCGCTGGGGGAGCTTTATTGCAACGACGCGTTTTCCGCCGCACACCGGGCGCATGGCTCGACCGAAGGCATCGCGCAGCTTTTGCCTGCCTGCGCCGGACGGCTGATGCAGGCCGAATTGAAAGCGCTTGAGGCGGCACTGGGTGCGCCCGCGCGACCCGTCGGCGCGGTTGTGGGTGGTGCAAAAGTGTCGACGAAGCTCGACCTGCTCGGCAACCTCGTGACCAAGGTCGATTACCTCGTGATCGGTGGCGGGATGGCCAACACCTTCCTTGCCGCGCAAGGGATCGATGTCGGCAAATCGCTGGCCGAACACGATATGACCGACACAGCGGTTGAGATCATGAAATCGGCGGAGGATGCGGGCTGCACCATCGTTCTGCCCGTCGATGTCGTCGTGGCGAAGGAATTTGCAGCCGGTGCCGCGAACGAAGTCGTCGCGGCAGACGCCTGCCCCGCCGACAGCATGATCCTCGACGCTGGGCCAGAGACGGTTGAAAAAATCAAAAGCGTTTTTGGCGAGTGTCAGACGCTGATCTGGAACGGCCCCCTCGGCGCGTTTGAGATTGAACCGTTCAATGCCGCGACCAACGCGGCGGCGAAAACCGCGGCGGACCTGACGAAAGCAGGCAAACTGGTCAGCGTTGCAGGCGGAGGCGACACGGTTGCAGCGCTGAACGCGGCAGGGGCGGCTGATGATTTCACCTACATCTCAACCGCCGGCGGCGCGTTTCTTGAATGGATGGAAGGCAAAGAGCTGCCCGGCGTTGCGGCGCTTGACGAAGCATAGGGAAATCACCGCCGTTAGCGCGACCACAATTGCAACGATCCCCCCTGTCGCTTAGAACCGCTGCGAAAGGGGTTATCCCCCGTTTTTTTAGTGTGATTGGGCGAAAACGACATGTCGAACGAAAAACAAGCGGAACAAATGCGGTCGGGCAACGGGTTTATCGCAGCCCTCGATCAAAGTGGTGGCTCCACCCCCAAGGCGCTGCGCCTTTATGGGGTTGAGGAAAGCGCCTATTCCTCAGACGACCAAATGTTCGACCTGATCCACGACATGCGGTCGCGGATTGTTTTGTCGCCAGCGTTCGACGGAAAGCGCGTGATCGGCGCGATCTTGTTTGAAAAGACGATGAACCGGGACATTGGCGGCAAGCCCGCCGCGAACTGTCTTTGGGATGATTTCGGCGTTGTGCCGTTCCTGAAAGTCGACAAGGGGCTTGAGGATGAGGTCGACGGCGTTCGCCTGATGAAGCCGATCGACGGGCTTGATGACACGCTGAAACGCGCCGTGGATGCCGGGATGTTCGGCACCAAGATGCGGTCGGTGATCGATGCGGCCAACCCCACGGGTATTGCTGCCAACGTCGCGCAGCAGTTTGAAGTCGGGCGTCAGATCCTTTCGCATGGGCTGGTTCCGATCATTGAGCCGGAAGTGACGATTTTCGATCAGCGACAAGGCCGAGGCGGAAGACATCCTGCTGGCCGAGCTGACGAAGCAACTGGACGCAATGCCTGCGGATCAGCAGGTCATGTTGAAACTGACGCTGCCGAGCAAGGCGAACCAATACAAATCGCTGGTTGAGCATGACCGCGTGATGCGGATCGTTGCGTTGTCGGGCGGATATTCGCGGTCCGAAGCGAATGAAAAGCTGGCCGAGAATACGGGCGTGATCGCCAGTTTCTCCCGCGCATTGACCGAAGGTCTGTCGGCGCAGCAAAGCGATGCGGAGTTCGACGGGACGTTGGATTCTACTATCGAAAGCATCTATTCGGCGTCTGTGGCGGGCTAAGCGGCTTTCGCTGGCGTTGCTGACCCTGCGCGGTTGCGCTGCCTCCGGCGGGGATATTTTCAGAAAGATGAAGCGGGCGCGAGGCGTGCGATGAGGGCGTCGGTGTCGAGGGCTGAGACTGCGCCTGCAACATGGCCGCGTTCGCCAGCCACGCGGGTTTTGACGTAGGCGTCAGCAACGGCTGACGGGGCGTGGCGGATCAGGATCGCGGCGGCAAGCAGGGTCGCGGTGCGTTCCGCGAACAGGCGGGCCTCCTCCTCCGGCACAGACTTTGCCCAGCGGTTTTGATGGTCGTTCAGGGCGACGTCATAGGCTTGGTAAGCGCCTTTGCTGGCCTCCATCTCTGCAAACAAGGCGGCGCCAGCGTCGGGGTCGCGAGCCAATGTGCGCAGGATATCAAGACAGATGACATTGCCCGCCCCTTCCCAAATCGAATTAAGCGGCGCTTCACGATAGAGCATCGGCATAGGGGTGTCATCGGTGTAGCCCATCCCGCCGAGGCACTCCATCGCCTCATAGATCACGTTGGGGCAGCGTTTGTTGTTCAGGAATTTCGCCAGCGCCACTGCGATGCGTGCGAAGGGAGTTTCGTCTTTCCGGTCAAACGCCGCGGCAACCCGCATCCCGAGCGCGAGCGCCCCTTCCCATTCAAGCGCGAGGTCGGCGAGCACGGTGCGCATCAGTGGCTGATCGATCAGGTGGCGCTGAAAAACCGTGCGCCCGGCGCACCACCAATGCGCCTCGGTCAATGCCGCACGCATGAGGCCGACCGGGGCGAGCGCGGTATCCAGCCGGGTGTGGTGCACCATTCGGATGATCTGGCGGACGCCGTCGCCCTCCTCCCCCAACCGTTCGGCCCACGCGCCGTGATATTCGATTTCGGCGGACGCATTAGCGCGGTTGCCGAGTTTTTCCTTGAGCCGCATCAAGTGGACCGCATTGCGCGTGCCATCGGGCAGCCACCGGGCAACGAGAAAACAGGTCAAACCGCCCGGCGCTTGCGCGAGCGTCAGAAAGCCATCGGACATCGGAGCGGAGCAAAACCATTTGTGACCGTAGAGGCGATAACCCTCGCCGTCCGGCTCCGCTCGTGTCGTATTTGCGCGAACGTCAGAGCCGCCCTGTTTTTCAGTCATAGCCATACCCATCGTCGCGCCGGCCTTTTCGGACACCGGCGCGATGGTTGGGTCATAGGTGCGCGAAGTCAGTTTTGGCCGCCAGAGATCACCAAGCGAGCCAGTCAATGCAGGCACCGCTGCGTAGGTCATCGTCATTGGGCAGGCCGTTGCGGGTTCCGTCTGGCTTTGCAGATAGACCATTGCGGCGTGGGTCAGATGGCCGCCAGCCGCGCCTTCCCACGGTGCAGCGGCGTAGCCAGCGGAAAGCCCCTGCGTCAGCAGTTGGTGATAGGCGGGGTGGAACCGAACCTCATCCAGCCGCCGCCCGCCCCGATCAAACAGAGCAAGCTCTGGCGGATGGCGATTGGCGAGGCGCCCGGCCTCTCGCGCGTCATCTGATCCGATCCACGCGCCGAATTGGTCGAGGGCGCTGCTATCGCCGCCAAAGGCATCCACATAATCGACGAGGGCCGTATCCTCCGCATAGAGGTTGCGCGAACCGAGTGGCGTCGGCTGATTGAGGGCGTCGGTATCGGCATGGGTCATGCGATCTCCTCCTCCCCTGAGTTTACCGGATTTGGCGATCTTTGTGATGACAGGATTTCACGACCTCAAAGCCATGACTCTGAAAGATTTTTCGCCTGATTGGTTAATCGGGGATTCACAAAACGAATCAGCTGTGTCATGTTGCTGCTACCCGCCCGACAAGAGGCTGGAACGAGGCAGAGATGATGAACCGCAAACGCCCGACACTCGGTGCCATTCTATACTTCGCCATTTGCTTTTCGCTTGGCGTCTATTTTACGTTTGCGGCGGTTCAGGGCGATTACGGGCTGTTCCAACGGCTGCAAATTCAGGCCGAAAAGGCCGAATTGCAGGACGATCTGAAAACCTACCAGATCGCGGTGGCCGAACTGGAAAACAAAACCCGCCGCCTGTCGGACACCTATCTTGACCTTGATCTGCTGGACGAACAGGCACGGGAAATCCTTGGCATGGTGCGTGCGGACGAAATCGTCATTCCCTGACATCGTGGCGAAGTCGCCTTTTCTTTCTGCCCACCTTGTGTAAACTCCTCGAAACAATGGTTTAGCGCTGAACTAACCATGCAATCGTCGGGGGTTGACCAATGGCTGCGAAGAAAACATCCAAGAAACCTAACGTCTCAAAAGAAGAGTTGTTGGAATACTACCGCGAGATGCTGCTGATCCGGCGGTTTGAAGAGAAGGCTGGCCAGCTATACGGCATGGGTCTGATCGGTGGGTTCTGCCACCTTTATATCGGTCAGGAGGCGGTTGTCGTTGGCTTGGAAGCCGCGGCTGAGGAAGGCGACAAGCGCGTCACTTCCTACCGCGACCACGGTCACATGCTGGCCTGTGGCATGGACCCGAAAGGTGTGATGGCCGAACTGACCGGGCGCGAGGGCGGCTATTCCAAGGGCAAGGGTGGCTCCATGCACATGTTCTCGAAAGAGAAGGATTTTTACGGCGGGCACGGGATTGTTGGCGCGCAGGTGCCGATTGGCGCGGGGCTGGCCTTTGCGAACAAATACCTCGGCAATGATCGCGTGTCCTTCGCGTATTTCGGGGATGGCGCGGCCAATCAGGGGCAAGTTTACGAAACCTTCAACATGGCGTCGCTTTGGGACTTGCCGGTGATCTTCGTGATCGAAAACAACCAATATGCGATGGGCACATCGCTGCAACGCGCATCCTCCACGCCTGACCTCTATACCCGGGGCGAGGCGTTTGGCATTCCGGGCGAAGCGGTCGACGGCATGGATGTTTTGGCGGTGAAGGCCGCAGGCGAAAAGGCTGTTGCCCACTGTCGCGCAGGAAACGGCCCTTATATTCTTGAGATGAAGACATACCGTTATCGCGGGCATTCAATGTCTGATCCCGCGAAATATCGCACCCGCGATGAAGTGAAGAAAATGCGGGATGAGCGGGACGCGATTGAACACGTCCGCGACCTGCTGCTGCAAGGCAAACACGCCAGCGAAGATGATCTGAAAGCCATCGATAAAGAGATCAAGGCGGTGGTCAACGAGGCTGCTGAATTCTCAAAAGAAAGCCCCGAACCGGCCGTTGAAGAGTTGTGGACAGATATCTACGCCGAAGAAATCCCGCAGGAGGCCGTGTAATGCCCCATTTTGAGATTCACGCGACCGACGTCGAAAAAGCCAAGGCATTCTATAGCGGATTGTTCGGTTGGACATTCGAGGCCATGCCCGGCGGCGAGGAAATGGACTATCACCTGATCGAAGGCGCAGACATTGGCATGGACAAGGGCGTCACCGCCGGTCTGATGCGCCGCATGGGCGACGCACCGGAACAAGGTGCACCCATTCGCGGTGGAACCATGACGTTCGATGTCGACGATTGCGACGCGCGATACGAATGGGCGTTGGCAAACGGTGGCGCCGAAGCACTGCCGCCCGAGGATTATCCCGGCATCGGGCGCTGCGCCTATGTCGAGGATGGGCAAGGCAACGTCGTCGGAATGATCAAACCGCTTGAAGGGGGGCTTTGACCATGGCGACTGAAATTCTGATGCCGGCGCTGTCCCCGACGATGGAGGAAGGCACGCTCGCCAAATGGCTGGTCAAGGAGGGCGATGAGGTTTCATCCGGTGATATTCTGGCCGAAATCGAAACCGACAAGGCAACGATGGAGTTCGAAGCCGTCGATGAAGGCACCGTTGGCAAGATACTTGTCAATGAAGGCACCGAGAACGTCGCAGTGAATACGCCAATCGCCGTGATGTTGGAAGACGGCGAGGATGCGTCGGCGATCAGCGAAAGCTCCGCTGCAGCATCGGCAAAGCCTGACGCCCCCGCATCATCAAAGCCCGAAGCAAAAGCCCCCGCCCAGCCGAAGACGGCCACGGTGCAGCCCGACTCCGAAGTCCCCGAAGGCACGGAAATGAAGGCAACCACAGTGCGCGAAGCACTTCGCGACGCAATGGCCGAAGAAATGCGCCGCGACGACACCGTTTATTTGATGGGTGAGGAAGTCGCCGAATACCAAGGGGCCTATAAAGTCAGCCAGGGGCTACTGGATGAGTTTGGCAGCAAACGTGTCATCGACACGCCGATCACCGAACACGGATTTACCGGGATCGCGGTCGGCGCGGCCTTTGGCGGTCTGAAGCCGATTGTCGAGTTCATGACCTTTAACTTCGCAATGCAGGCGATGGATCAGATCATCAACTCCGCCGCGAAAACGCTTTATATGTCCGGCGGGCAAATGGGCGCGCCGATGGTGTTCCGGGGGCCAAACGGCGCTGCGGCCCGCGTTGCCGCGCAGCATAGCCACGATTACGCATCGCTTTACGCACAAGTGCCGGGGCTGAAGGTCGCGATGCCCTACTCCGCCGCTGACGCCAAGGGGCTTTTGAAATCCGCGATCCGCGATCCGAACCCTGTGATTTTCCTTGAGAATGAGATCCTATATGGCCGCAGCTTTGACGTCCCGGTGATGGACGACTTCACCGTTCCGTTTGGCCGCGCAAAGATCTGGCGCGAAGGCACGGACGTGACCATCGTCAGTTTCGGAATCGGTATGCAATACGCCCTGGAAGCGGCAGATCGGCTCGCCGCAGATGGCGTATCGGTCGAGGTTGTTGATCTGCGCACCTTGCGCCCGATGGACACGGAAACCGTCATTCAGTCGGTGATGAAAACAAACCGATGCGTCACGGTCGAAGAAGGCTTTCCCGTCGGCTCCATCGGCAACCATATCTCAGCCGTTTTGATGGAGCAGGCGTTCGACTACCTCGACGCGCCTGTGATCAATTGCACGGGCAAGGACGTTCCGATGCCCTACGCCGCCAATCTTGAAAAGCTAGCGCTCGTAACCACGGATGAGGTTGTCGAGGCCGTCAACCAAGTCACCTATCGGTAAGGGGAAAAGACGGATGCCCACAGAAATCCTGATGCCCGCCCTGTCGCCCACGATGGAAGAAGGCACGCTCGCGAAATGGCTCGTCAAAGAAGGGGATGAGGTATCCTCTGGCGATCTCCTTGCAGAAATCGAAACCGACAAGGCCACGATGGAATTTGAGGCGGTCGATGAAGGTGTGGTTGGGAAACTGCTGGTGACTGAGGGAAGTTCCGGCGTCGCCGTCAACACGCCGATCGCGGTCTTGCTGGAAGACGGCGAGAGTATCGACGATGTTGACACGTCGGCGAGCGGTGGCGCGACAAAACCCGAACCGGCAAAGGACGCCGAAAGCGTCACCAAAAGCACGCCAAAGGATACACCTGCGCCCACACCCAAACGGAATGACGGAGATCGCGTCTTCGCCTCCCCCCTTGCCCGTCGGATCGCCGCGGATCGGGGGATCGATCTTTCGCAGATCGCCGGGTCAGGCCCCAAGGGTCGGGTCGTCAAGGCAGATGTCGAAGATGCAAAGCCTGCGGCGAAAGCGGCGCAAAAGCCGACGGACAGTGCGGCAGCGCCTCAAGCCACCTCAGTGCCAACTGTATCCGCCGACACCATCGCCAAGATGTATGAAGATCGCGAGTATGAGGAAATACCCCTCGACGGGATGCGCAAAACCATCGCCGCGCGACTGACCGAAGCGAAACAGACGATACCGCATTTCTATTTACGCCGGAGCGTCCAACTGGACGCGCTGCTGAAATTCCGCAGTCAGTTGAACAAGCAACTCGAAGGGCGCGGTATCAAGCTCAGCGTGAATGACTTCATCATCAAGGCCTGCGCCCTCGCCCTGCAATCCGTTCCGGCGGCGAACGCCGTTTGGGCCGGGGACAGGGTATTGCAACTGAAACCGTCTGATGTTGCGGTCGCGGTAGCAATCGAAGGCGGCCTGTTCACACCGTTGCTAAAGGACGCAGAGTCCAAAACTCTATCGACTCTTTCCGCCGAGATGAAAGACCTCGCCACGCGCGCCCGCGACCGGAAACTCGCGCCGCATGAATACCAAGGCGGCAGCTTTGCGATTTCAAACCTCGGGATGTTCGGTATTGAAAATTTTGATGCAGTCATCAACCCACCTCACGGGGCAATCCTCGCTGTCGGCGCGGGTCAGAAGAAGGCTGTTGTCGGGGAAGATGGCGAATTGACAGTGGCAACTATGATGTCATGCACGCTGTCTGTCGATCATCGTGTGATTGATGGGGCGTTAGGGGCAGAGCTGCTACAGGCCATCGTCGACAATCTGGAAAACCCGATCGCAATGCTGGCCTGACGGCCTCAGCCGGAGTCCGAATTCGCGTCGTCCGTCGTGCCGCCGACGAGGTTGAGCAACTGATCCATCGTCAGCGATGGCTGATCGCACCCAGCTTCTCCGACAATACGCGCTGGAACACCCGCCACGGTTTTGCAGGGCGGCACGTCTTCCAAAACGACGGACCCCGCCGCGATGCGGCTGCAATGCCCAACGCGAATATTGCCAAGAACCTTGGCGCCCGCCCCGATCAAAACACCGTTTTCGATCTTGGGGTGACGATCCTCGTCCTCTTTACCGGTCCCGCCAAGCGTCACCGAATGCAGCATAGAAACATTGTCACCAACAACCGCTGTTTCCCCAATCACGATGGAGTGCGCGTGGTCAATCATGATGCCCTTACCGATTTTCGCACCGGGGTGAATGTCGATCCCAAAGGCTTCGGAAACACGCATCTGGATGAAATACGCCATATCCCGCCGTCCCTGACGCCACAGCCAGTTGCCCAACCGATAGGCCTGAACGGCCTGAAACCCTTTGAAGAACAACAGTGGCTGCATAAGGCGATGGCAGGCCGGGTCACGCTCAAGAACCGCAACAAGGTCGGCCCGTGCGGCACCGGCAAGTGTCTCATCGTCGGCAAAGGCCTCATCCGCGAATTCCCGCAATAGCTGTTCGGACATTTCGCCCGACCCCAGCTTTAACGAGATCCGATAGGCCAAAGCATGTTCGAGGGATTTGTGGTGAAGCACCGAGGAATGAAGCAACCCGCCAAGCATCGGTTCGTCCCGATGTGCAATCTCGGCTTCCTCACGGATACGTTGCCAGACTGGATCAATCTCAGAAAGTTTTGCGCGCGTCTCGGCCATGATGTTGCCTTCCTTCATTCGCCGTGCCGTTCTACATAGATAGTCATTCTTCGCCAAGCGCAAAGGCCAGAAACGGAAAAACCGGAATATGGACGAAATTCGGCTGAAAGAGATGAAGTCCCGTTTGCTTGAAATGCAATCCGAACTTGCCGACGAAACCCAACGCGGGACCGAAGGAACCAAGACGGTGATGCTTGACCAGCAATCCGTTGGTCGGCTCAGCCGGATGGATGCCATCCAAAATCAGGCGATTGCACAGGCGGCGCAGGCACGGCGGGAACAGCTAAAAAACCGCATTCAGTCGGCGCTTGCCCGGATTGAGGAAGACGAATTCGGCTATTGCGTAGAGTGCGGCGACGAAATCGCCCCTAAACGTCTTGATCTCGATCCGACGACAACGATCTGTGTAACGTGCGCGGCCGGATCATAGACGCGTTCTCTCCGCGCCAATCGACAATCGCCTGAAAGACCGTCGAAAGACACTCGCAATACTCTGGGTCATCCAAAAACGGCTCGGACCTGCCGGACATACCAGCGGCGGACATCAGCGATCCATTACCCCAGAACGGATGGGCCCGACCGTATCGCTTGCGATAGGCATCCGCCGCGCTTGCTTGCTTCAGCAATCGGCGGATTGCCGTCTCGCGCGCGACTTCGGGCAAGCCTAGCAGGACAAGCGCTGCCGCGCGTATATCCCCATATAATACAGGACGCATAGCCGCCTCCTTCAGCCGTCAAACACTCAAGGGAACGCGAGCAAACAAGCCCGGGCCAAATCGATCCGATATTTGGGCCACCGCGACCTCGTAAGCACCGGTCAGACCGTCAGCCGTCCGGGCGCTCGCCGCATAAATCCACTCAGGCGTCGAAACCACCTCCTCCCGCACGACGGAGCCATTCTGTGTCAGGCGAACGAGATACCGTTCCCGCTCCTCGCCCAGCGGAACCTCGTAAGAACTCCAACTGTCCCCATCAATCCGGGTTCGTCGTGTCCAACGGACCAATAGCGCGCCGTTCTCCTGCTCGCGCGCGGCAAGATGGGATGGGGAATACGGTCTCAAACCAATCCCGGAAAACGCTTCGACCCTATGAACGTAGCTCGGATCATCGTTGGGTCGTCCCCCCGGCCCAATCCGATAATGACGCGCCAAGTCCCGCGCGGATGGCGACACCTCAATCTGCTGAAGGGTTTTGTTCAGAAGGACAAAGTAACTTCCAATCGGCCAGCTATCTGGGATCACCCCGTCTGATCCAAACTGCCCACGCAGACGCGTTTTAAGGTCGTAGGTGTCGACATCAACCAAGTCGGCCTTCTCAAACTGAAATACCTCCCAGTTGTCGGTCGATCCGTCGCCGATCACAGCGAGATTTGCGCCGTTCAATACATCGGCCCAGGCAGCACTCGACAGCGTTCCCGTGCTCAACCGCACCCGCAACACGTCGCCTCGGTCAACGACGCCCGATCTGGCCCATCTCAGCGGCGTTTCGGTCCTGCCAACGGTCGCCGCCGCCGAAATCAGTGTGTTGAGCGCATATCCGCTATCATTCGCTGAACTAAACACAGCAACGCTCCCCGGCCACGGATCGGCGGCGACAGCTAAGAATGGCGCATGTGGTTGCTCGGTCTCCGCCGCGACCGGCAAATCCAAAAAAATCGGCGAAACCGGCACCGCCGGCACAAACGGATCGACCCGGGGGCGATCTTCCGCGCCATCGCTTGGTTCATAAACCCCGTCCTCAACCCGTGTTGCCTCAATCATTTGCGATCCACCCTGATCGACATGGTCAATACGAAACCGCCCGGAAACGCTGTCTGCGTTGAGCGTGACAACATCACCCGCCCCCAACGCCAGCGCGGATTGGGGCAACGAAAAGCGAACCGTGTCCCGCGCCACGCGCGACTCCGCCAACCACCGTTCCGCGACTGCATGCCCCTCCGCAGACGTCAGCGCGAGCGGCAACTCCGACTGCGAAACACCATAAGTCGTGTCATCCGGAAAAATCGCCTCCGACGAACGAATGGCGAAATCACCCTCTGCCTCGACAAAGCTCAACCGAACGCGCCCGGCCAACTCCGCCGCGTGCGAACGCACAGTTTCGATCCGCGCGACATCCGGCCCCTCCAGCGCCAAACGCTCGGGGTCAAGCGACGCGTCCGGATGCCCATCCCGCGTTCTGAAAACCAGATTGCCATCACGTTCGACCGCATCAAACCCATAGGCGAGCATCAACGACTGCAACGCAGCCCGCGCATCCGACGCGCCGTCGATTGCGTAACCCCGGACATATCCCCAAAGGTCGTCCACTTGGACGTGGTCCACACCCGATCTCGCGCAAATTTCCCGAACCAGATCGGACAACGCGATGGCCGCCGTTCGCCCGTTCAGCCAGTGGCCGCGCGCGTAATTCGCGCCATCGCTCCATAGCGCTGAGTTGTTGGGGAAATACGGAAACGGTCGCGCATCCCATGCCCAGACGTGCGCACGGGACATATCGACCATCTGCACGCCGTACTCTTCGGATGTCGGATTGTTCGCAGGATCAGACCAGAATTCCGCCATTGCCCGCAGGTATTGCAACTGCATCAACTCGTCCCGGCGCCCGTCCGAATAGTGAGGCAGGCTTGACTCCGACGACTTGGGATCAAGAAACTTGTTCGGCTGGTTCGCGCCCTTGTCTATCGCTGCGCAGCCGAACTCATCGACCCATGCCGCGTCAAATTGCGGCCCGCGAAGGCTCTCCGGTTCATGCGCCGAAAACACCTGCGCGATGGCCCCGTTCGGCCAGACCAGCCGTTTGCGCGTCGCCTGCCATTCCGGTTTCCGATCCGGGGGGGAGCACGCCAATATACCGCTATCGCCAAAAATCATGACCTCGCGGACCTGCTCGATCGTCTCGCCAACCAACGCAACCCGGGCGGACCGCCCGGGGTCCAGCGGGCGGCTGCCCTCAACCTCGCTGCGCACCCATTCCGCCCCGGCCCGCGTCTTGCCCGCACCACGGCCCCCAAGGATCACCCATGTCTTCCAATCGCCCTCCGGCGGCATCTGGTGATCCATCGCCCAGAACTCGAAAAGAAAAAGGAGCGCCGAAAGCGCCCCTTCATCCAGATCATCCAGAAAGGCCGTCTGAACCTCTGGCGGCTCTGAGGCGATCAAGGCGGCGCCCGATCTCAGCCCGCGCGACGTCAAAGTCGATTGGGGTATAGCAGACGGCACCCTCTGCCTTCCTAAGCTGCTCATCCAGTCGCTCCTTTTCCTTGTTCGCGACGGTCACGGCTTCGCCATATGCGCGGATTCTTTTCTTTGTCTCCACGGCATCGACGTCCGATCCGGCCTGAAGCTTTTTGATCTTTTCGTTCAGCGCTTCAGCCGCACGATTCAATTGGTCTCTGGCCACCGAATTGATTGAATCCGATGTCCCCGCATCCCCCACGGGCCCTGTATCTGTCATGTTTTTCTGAACCTGCCTCTCATGCTCTCCGCACGAGCGAAACGAAAAAACGGCCACCGGGTCACCCCGAGGCCGCTTGCCCACTTCTTCTAGCTTGCCCGAAGATATACTTTAGGGCGTTCGGTAAGTCAAGAACATTCTCTATAGTTGTATATGATTTTGTGACCCAACATCGTTCGAACTCATAAAAACAAGGGCGCGACGCTCAAAAGAAACTTTCCGCCCGCACCGGTGCAGCCCCTGCATCCACCCCGTGACGGTGGCAAATCCCGTCCAAATAGCTGCCCTTTGGCGGCAAACCCCCGAGGTCAGACAGAATCAACCGCTTTGCAAACCCGAACAGATGCACAGATCGCGTTTCGGGCTGCTCAATCTCATCCCATGGGCCCTTTCGATCAAATATCTTTAGCACCTGGTCCCTCAACAAAGGGTAAAAGACCGGAGTCGCCATCGCGGCGGCATACTCACCACTCTCTTTTAAGAAATGCGTAAACGCCTTCGGGCCGGAACATCCCCAGGACAGGTCTTCGATCCCCCAGCGCCCGCCATTCGCCACCTCAGCCGCGCGGCTTGCCCGAAAACGCCTTCCCCGCCACGGCTGGATCGGGTTTTCTGCCATAACAAAATCAAGCATCCCGCGCAGGCACGGCGACTCCTGCGGCAGTCGCATCACCCCAGTCAACGCCCGACCCTCCGGGTTGCAGGCAAAGATCGGGCCGGGCCCTAAATCAAACGGGCGAACGCAATAGGCATCCATGTCGACCCAGATGCAATCCTGCTTCGCCATCAGATGCAGGCGGAAAATATCTGAAAACACCGCGACGCGGTGGCGGTCGGGCGGCTCTAACGGAAACGGAAGGTCAGGCAGGATGTCACGGGCATCGCACACCTCGGCCCCGGCCGGAATACCGCCAATCGGCCCCAGCACGTAAAGCTGGAACCGATGCCCGTGGTCCAGATAGGACTGAACCACCACCTGTTCAAAAAACGAAAGGTCGGACCCGTGCCAAAAACTCGCGATAACCGGCAAGTCTGACACGCGCACCCTCCCTGATCCGCCGACTATTCTGACGTCGCCTCGTTCCGCTCCGCTTCGATCTGACGCCAGCGGGCGACGTTCTCGTTATGCTCGGCCAGCGTTTCGGCAAAGGCGTGTCCGCCCGTCCCGTCCGCCACGAAGAACAGATACGGCGTGTCTGCGGGGTTCAGCGCGGCCTCAATGCTCGCCCGTCCGGGATTCGCAATCGGAGTCGGCGGCAGCCCGTCGATGACATAGGTGTTCCACGGCGTATTGCTGCGCAACTCGCTCTGCCGTAACCCGCGCCCCAATGCGCCCTGCCCCTTGGTCAGCCCATAGATCACCGTCGGGTCAGTTTGCAGCCGTATCCCCTGATTCAGGCGATTGACAAAGACCGACGCGACCTGCGGACGCTCTTCCGGCACACCGGTTTCCTTTTCGACGATCGACGCCAGCACCAGCGCTTCCTCAATCGTCGTGATGGGCAGGTTGTCCGCCCGGTTTTCCCACGCTTCGGTCAGGATCGCCTGCTGCGCGTCCTGCATCCGCGCGATCAACTCGGCGCGGTCCGCACCCGTTGTCACCTCGTAGCTATCCGGCGCCAGCGTGCCCTCATCCGGCACGGCCTCAACCTCGCCCTCAAGGAAATCCGCGGCTTTCAGCGCTTCGGTGATCTGCCAGCTTGTCGCGCCCTCGGCGAGCGTTACGCGATACCGCACATCCGCATCATCGCGCACCTCTGTATAGGTTTCCGGCACCTCATCGACACCGGGCTGGAACGCGGCGAGTTCGACATATTCGTCCGTCGCCGGGTCAAGCTCACTCACCACAACTTTGTTGGTCAGAACGCCGACGCGGAAGTTCACTTCGGTCCCGCAGGTCGACCGTCCGCTACCCGTGATAATCGCGGTGATTTCATCCATCGAGCTACCCTCGCGCACGAGGAAACTGCCCGCTTTCAGATCTTTCGCGCGTTCGGTGTATTCCGCGCCCATGCGAAACAGGGCCGAACTTGAAATCGCGCCCTCGTCAGCCAGCTTGCTCGCGACGTTCGCCATTTTCTGCCCGCCTTCGACCCGCAGACAGATCGACGCTTCAAGCGGCCCGGCGGCCGTGTATTGCGACTTGGCCCAGGCGATCAGCCCACCCAGCGCAAAAACCAGCACAACAAGCAGTGTCAGCCCGGTCGAGGCGATGTTGCGCCACATCAGTCAGTGACCTTTCCCAACACGAGCGACGCGTTCGTGCCGCCAAAGCCAAAGGAATTTGACAGCGCGACGTTGATTTCACGCTTCACAGCTTTCAGAGGCGCGAGGTCCAGCTTCGGCTCTACTGCCGGGTTTTCAAGGTTCAGCGTCGGCGGCGCGACCTGATCGCGGATCGCGAGGATGCAGAAAATCCCCTCCACCGCGCCCGCAGCGCCCAGAAGGTGGCCAATCGCGGATTTGGTCGACGACATCGTCGCCTTAGACGCCGCGTCGCCCATCAGGCGCTCCACCGCGCCAAGTTCAATCGTATCCGCCATCGTCGACGTGCCATGCGCGTTGATATAATCGACTTCGCCCGGCTCAATCCCGGCGCGTTCCAGCGCGGCTTTCATCGACCGGTAGCCGCCATCACCATCCTCGCTTGGCGCGGTGATGTGGTAGGCGTCACCGGACAGGCCATAGCCCAGAACCTCGGCATAAATTTTCGCGCCACGCGCCTTGGCGTGTTCGTATTCTTCCAGAACGACGACACCCGCACCTTCGCCCATCACGAACCCATCGCGGTCGGCGTCATAAGGACGGCTGGCGGTAGTCGGATCATCTTCGCGGCCCGTCGACAGTGCCTTGCACGCGTTAAACCCGGCGATGCCGATTTCAGAGATCGGGCTTTCCGTCCCACCGGCAATCATCACATCCGCGTCGCCCCACTGGATCAACCGCGCTGCATCGCCTATCGCGTGGGCACCTGTCGAACAGGCTGTCACAACCGCGTGGTTCGGCCCTTTGAAGCCGTAGCGAATGCCAACCTGCCCGCTCACAAGGTTAATCAGCGCGCCGGGGATAAAGAACGGCGATACCCGCCGCGGGCCGCGTTCCTTGATCAGAACGGCTGTCTCGGCAATCGAGGTCAGCCCACCGATGCCAGACCCGATCATCACACCCGTGCGCAGGCGGCTTTCCTCATCCTCTGGCGTCCAGCCGGCATCTTTCACCGCCTGATCTGCCGCCGCCATACCGTAGAGGATGAAGTCATCCACCTTCCGGCGCTCTTTCGGCTCCATATAGGCGTCGGGGCTGAACGTGCCGTCGCTGCCATCCCCCATCGGGATTTCGCAGGCGTATTTCGTGGTCACATTGCTTGCGTCAAACCGTGTGATCGGGCCAGCGCCCGATTGCCCGTCTATCAACCGCGACCAGGTCTCCTCGACCCCGTCAGCCAGCGGTGTGACCATTCCCAATCCTGTAACGACGACACGACGCATGGCATTGCCCTCTTATTCCTAGCGCGAAGTTCCCGAACTGATACCGCGCGACAGGACCGGGGGGCAAGGCGCTTTCGCGCAGCAGGCAAAGAAACGCCCCGGAAAGGCAAAGCTTCCGGGGCGCTTGTTAATCAACGGGTTGGCCTTCGCGGCTCAGATCATCTCTGCGACCGGCTCGGACGAGTCGCGTTTCGCAACCTCCAGCGCCTCGGGCAGACTGAATGCCTTGCTGAACAGCGCGCGCCCACACAACGCCCCCGCGATGTTGCGCACGTATTTCAGCCGTGCAATATCGTCGAGCGTTCGAACCACCCCGCTTGCGATCACAGGCGCGCGGGCAACGTCGGCAAGGTGAGAGATCAGGCCAATCGACCCGTCGCTGTCGCCCACATCCGTATCGACATCCGTGACAAGAATCGCGGCCAGCGGCGCGGATTCGAATTCGCGGACAAAGCTCTCAGGCTCAAACGCGGTTTTTTGGCGCCAGCCGTCGATCACGACGTTGCCTTGGAACACGTCCACAGCCAGCACCACCTGATCGGGGTGAAGCTTTGCGGCCTGTTTCACGAAATCCGGGTTGCGCACTGCGGCGGTCCCGATCACGACCCGGCCCGCACCCTTGTCGATGGCGGCCTCGACATGCTCCATCGTGCGGAACCCACCGGCAAGCTGAACCGGCACGCCCGCGCTGCGGATGATCCGGGTCACAAGATCATCGTTGTCGCCATCATTCACAACGGCGTTGAAATCCGTCACCTGCATCCATTCGGCACCGGCATGGGCGAAATCAATCGCCCGCTGAACCGGATCGACGTGCCAAATTGTCGGCTCATCGATACGTCCGCGATACAGGGTTACACACTTACCGTTCTGAAGTTCGATTGTCGGAATTACGATCATGGCAGTCCTCGTGCGCTCGGCAGATATGGGCTTGGGCAAGCACTGGGCAATGGGCCACGCGTGCCTGTCTTCGGCGGCTACACACTCTGCATTAATCTAGCACAAGACTGTCCGGATGTCAGGACAAGGCATCCGCGCAACGAAAAACGGCACCCGATTGGGTGCCGTTTTCACGTCTTGGTCGAGGAATGGCTTACGAAGCTTCTTTGATGAACTTCGTCGCGTCGCCAAACGTCTGGATGGTTTCGGCTGCATCGTCAGGGATTTCGATACCGAATTCCTCTTCGAAAGCCATAACCAGTTCCACGGTGTCCAAGCTGTCAGCGCCCAGATCGTCGATGAAAGAGGCGTTTTCAACGACCTTGCTTTCTTCAACACCCAGATGCTCGACAACGATCTTTTTCACGCGGTCTTCGACGTCGCTCATTTCAATTCCTCACATGTCTTCGGGGACAGCCCCCGTACTTTGGTTCCGTTTGGCCCGGTGTTTCCACAAGTTTAGGCCGCTCTGGCCCCGCTTTTGGCGGGAAACCGACGGGCATATACCGCGCCACCGGTAAAAACTGCGCCGCCTATAACACATCATTCAGGCTTCGCAAACGCTTTCGCTTGGGTTCCGGCAAATCGCCGAAGCCGCCTACAACATGGCCATACCGCCGTTCACATGCAAGGTCGTTCCGGTGACATAGCCTGCCTCGGGGCTTGCAAGGTAAAGCACGGCCGCCGCGATCTCATCCGCATCGCCCATCCGTCCGGCGGGCACAGAGGTCAGGATTCCCGATTTCTGGTCGTCGGTCAGCTTTTCGGTCATCGCGGTTGTAATAAAGCCCGGCGCGACGCAATTGACTGTGATTCCCCGGCTTGCGACCTCATAAGCGATGGATTTCGACATGCCGACCATCCCGGCCTTTGACGCCGCATAGTTCGCCTGCCCCGGATTGCCAGTGGCCCCAACAACGGATGAGATATTTACGATTCGACCCCAACGCGCCTTCATCATCGGGCGCATGACGCCCCGGCACAGCCGCATGGTCGAGGTCAAATTGACATCCAGAACCGACTGCCAATCCTCATCCGACATCCGCATAAAGATGTTGTCGCGGGTGATTCCGGCGTTGTTGACGAGGATATCGACCGATCCCATCGCCTCAACCGCCTGTTTCGGCAGGGCGTCCACGGCCTCTGCGTCCGACAGGTTGCAGGGCAGCACATGGGCGCGGTCGCCGAGTTCTGCCGCCAGCGCCTCAAGCGGATCGACCCGTGTGCCAGACAGCGCGACCGTCGCGCCCGCCGCGTGCAACGCTTTCGCGATAGCCCCGCCAATGCCGCCCGAAGCGCCCGTGACCAGCGCGTTCTTTCCAGTTATATCAAACATTTATGCCCCTTAGTTCAACGTCTGTGCGGTTGCTTTGACTTCGTCGGGCGTCCCGACGGTAAGCGAGGTTACATCCCGGTTAATCCGCCGGATCATGCCGGACAGCGCTTTGCCTGCGCCGATTTCCCAAAACTCATCCACGCCGTTTTCTATCATCCATTCGACCGAGGTGCGCCAGCGCACCCGGCCTGTCACCTGATCGACCAGCAGCGACCGGATCAAACCGCCCGACGTAACGGGTGCCGCCAGCACATTCGCGACGACAGGAACTTTCGGCTCCTTGATGTCGACTTCATCCAACGCGCGCGCCATCTCTCCGGCGGCGGGGGACATCAGCGTGCAGTGGAACGGCGCGGACACAGGCAGCATCACCGCCCGTTTCGCGCCAGCCTCTTTCGCCAGTTCAACCGCGCGTTCAACGGCCTCTTTGTTGCCGGAAATCACGCTTTGCGACGGATCGTTTTCATTCGCAACCTGACAGATCCCGCCTTGCGCGGCGTTCTGCGCGACCTTGGCGGCTGTGTTGAAATCCAGACCCAAAAGCGCCGCCATCGCGCCCTCACCGACCGGAACGGCCTCTTGCATCGCCTTGCCGCGAATGCGCAACAGCCGCGCGGTATCGCCAATCGTCATGGCCCCAGCAGCGGCAAGCGCCGAATATTCGCCCAGCGAATGCCCAGCGACGTAAGCCGCGGCGTCGATCGTCACGCCTTCCGCCTCAAGCGCGCGCATCGCGGCAAGCGATGTTGCCATCAGCGCCGGCTGCGCGTTCTGCGTCAGGGTCAGCGTTTCCTGATCGCCGTCCCATGTCAGCGTGCTTAGTTTTTCGCCCAAAGCCTCATCGACTTCATCAAAAACGGCGCGTGCCTCGGGATATGCTTCGGCCAATGCCTTACCCATCCCGACTGTCTGTGCGCCCTGTCCCGGAAATACGAATGCGCGGCTCATAGCCCCTCCTTTATCGCGTTTCCTTGGAGATACCCTGCCTTGTGCCGCTTCGCAATCGCCCCCTGCATTCCTGCACGGGCGTTGTGCAGCAAAAGCCATTGCAGTTGGCGAAGCGTGAACGCACACTCCGGCGAAACAGGATTTCGGGGGCAGAATGCCACTTTCAAACAGCAGCACGCGGTATGGCGCCGTCACCAAATGGTTTCACTGGACCACAGCGCTTTTGGTCCTGACGCTGATTCCGCTTGGCATCGTTGCCCATGACGCCCCCTTCGCCACCTCCGAAGAGCTTCAGTGGAAAGCTTTTTTGTTCTCGATCCATAAAACACTGGGCGTCGCGGTGTTTTTCATCGCCCTCGCCCGCATCGCCTGGGCGATCACCCAGCCAAAACCCGGCCTGCTGAACGCCGATAACAAACCCGAAGCGTTTCTGGCCCAGACGATCCACTGGCTGCTCTATTCGGCGCTTGTGCTGGTGCCGCTGACCGGGTGGATTCACCATGCCGCGACCGAAGGGTTTGCGCCGATCTGGTGGCCCTTCGGCCAAAACCTGCCTTTCGTGCCGACGAACGACCTTTGGGTCGCGCATCTGTTCGGCTCGCTCCACTTCGCGTTTGAGCGGGTGCTGGCGTTTTCCGTCTTGCTGCACATCGCCGGGGCATTGAAACACCACGTCATCGACCGCGACGCCACCCTGCGCCGGATGCTGCCGGGCTATCCCGCCCTGCCCGATTTGCCAGCGCAGACCCATTCCCGCCTGCCGATCCTCGCCGCCGTGGCCGCTTACGGAGTCGCCTTGGTCGTCGGCACCTTCCTTTGGTATCTGCCGGGCCTCGAAACCCCGAAACAGCCGGTCGAAACCACCCAAACCGAAACCCAAGGCAACTGGCAGGTGACGGACGGAACGCTCGCCATTACCGTCAAGCAGCTTGGCAGCGATGTCAGGGGAGAGTTCGCGAACTGGTCCGCCGACATCACCTTTGACGAAACCGTCGAAAGCGGCGTCGCGGGACAGGTCGAAGTCACGGTCGATATTGCGTCCCTCACCCTCGGGTCGGTCACCGAACAGGCGATGGGCGCGGATTTCTTTGATGCGGCGAACCATCCGACAGCGGTGTTCGCGGCTGACATCACCCGCACAGGCGACGCCTATACAGCCGATGGCACCCTTACGATGAAGGGTGTGAAGCAACGGGTCAGCCTGCCGTTCACGCTCGCCCTCGACGGCGACACCGCGACGATGGTGGGCACGCTAACCCTCCAACGCCTCGATTTCGGCGTTGGTCAATCCATGCCCGACGAAAGCAATGTCGGGTTCGCGGTCGGGGTCGACGTAGCCTTGACGGCGGAGAAGACAGAATAAACCCGAGGTCGGGCGCTTAGGTCAGTTACATCTTGCAGGGCGACCTTCAACGCCCGTTCAGTGAAAATCCCTTGATTTCGGGATGATACGAACATCACGCGGATGCCGATGCGATGAGGATGGCAAGGGTCGCACCACATGATCCGCGCGGGCGACCTGAACGTCCAGCGGATCATTGGACAGTCGGTTCAGCGCGTCGGTGCGGTCCTCAAGGTGATGCACGACGATGTGGATCACGTCCTCATCCCGCTGCACATATCCACGCACGTCGATCAGCCGGGCCCGCATGATGACCTTGCGATATTGCGTCATCACCTTCGACCAGACGACAAGGTTGGCGACACCGGTTTCATCCTCAAGCGTGATGAAACACACGCCCTTCGCGCTGCCGGGCCGTTGCCGGATCAGGACAATCCCGCCAAGTGAAACCGGCTGCCCGTTCCGCATATTGGGCAGCTCACCCGCCGCGCTATACCCTTGGCGCGCCATGCTTTTGCGCAGGAAAGACATCGGATGCGCCTTCAGCGAAAGCCGTGTCGTCTGGTAATCGGCAACGACGTGCTCGCAAATCGGCATCTGCGGCAAGGCAACGGGGGTTTCGCCCCCCTCGTCCCGCGTGTCGCTGAGGGTAAACAACGGCAGGTCCGGCGCATCTTTCAGCGCCCGCGCCTCCCACAAGGCGGCACGGCGGTCGAGCGCCATTGACCGGAACGCGTCCGCAGCGGCAAGCCGGCGCATTGTCCCCGCATCCAGTTTCACCCGCGCTTTGAGGTCTTCAAGGTCGCGATATGGCGTGTCGCGTAGGCGAGACATCCTCTCCGCCGTTTCCTTGCGCATCCCGTCGACCTGCCGCAAGCCCAGACGCACCGCGAAGGTGCCGGGCGCGGTGGGTTCAAGCGTATTGTCCCAATCGCTGTAATTCACATCCGGCGCGCGCACCTCTACCCCATGCTCCCGCGCATCCCGCACGA
>CBDCFT010000050.1:0-37014 GCA_965216365.1 Arenicellales bacterium
GCTCGTTCCCGTTCGCGGCAACGAAAATCACAGACTCATCGTTAAGCAAGCGATCACTGATGTAATTCGTTGCCAGGTCAATATCGGGTTCGCATTCATAAAATTGTCTGTACAAATCAAACAATCTCGCGATCTCCGGCACATGCTCCTGACTCGCCCGTAGTATTTTCATATTATGAATTTGTAGTTCATGGTACACGTTACATAAAGAACAGCGGAATTTACGCCTTGACTTAGATCAATTGTAAATCGTCAATCGACTCGGCGCCAGCACATTCACAAACATGACAAAAGCGTTTCAATAGTCTTTCTAACAAAGTTTTAATAAACAAAAATTGAATGCGGTAAGTTACAATTGTCACTCATAAAACGGAGGTTCATTGTTAGAATGTTTAAGTTGTATCGATATATGTTACTGACTATTTGCGGATTGATTACAGGACTCACCTATGCACAAGAGAGTCTGACTATTGACCAGGCCTGGGCACGGGAAACGCCACCAGGCGTCATGAACAGTGCCGTATACTTAACAATTCACAATCCAGCCGATGCCGAAGATCAATTGATCGGCGCCTCCAGCGTGGCCGCTGATCGTACGGAATTACATACCAGTATTGAAGAAAACGACGTAATGAAAATGCGCCCAAAAGACAGTATCGCCGTGCAAAAAAACGGCATGGCAATGCTCAAACCGGGTGGGGATCATGTAATGTTACTTGATTTGCATCAACCACTAAAAGAAGGGGACACCATCCAACTGGAACTGGAGTTCAAAAATTCAGGAACAATTCGTATTGATGTCCCTGTAATGAAAAAGGGACATGATACACACAAACACTCAGGTTAGTCGCTCCACGAATGCAATTTAAGACCGGGGTAAACAAACATTGAATCGGATAATTCTTACCCTTGTCTGTTTATCTGTAGTAGCCGGTGGGTTTTGGTTCGGTATGGCTAATTATGGCAAACGTGATGTGCCGGTACCGGAAATTAACGGTTTTGTGTATCCCGAACCGAAAACCCTGAGCGATGTCGGCTTGACGGACCACGACAACAATTCCGTCAGCCTCGACCGGCTTAAAGATCGTTGGACATTCGTTTTTTTGGGTTACACCTATTGCCCGGATATTTGCCCATTGACCTTGTCTGTATTGGACGTTGTGGATAAAAAACTCGCCACTGATAACATCGGAGACAATGTTCAGTATTTGTTTGTCTCGGTAGACCCTCGCCGCGATACACCCGAAAGACTGCGTGAATATGTGCACTATTTTAATACCGGATTCATCGGTGCTACCGGCCCTAACGCCGCGCTGGCCAATTTGGCGCAGCAGTTAAGCATGGTGTTTATCCCCGTAGACGAAAGCGAGAGCAGCAACGACTATATTGTGGATCACTCTTCCACTCTGGCATTGATCGATCCGAATGGACAACTTCATGCAGTGTTTAGTTCGCCTCACCTGGCTGACGATATCGAGCAGGGCTTCCGAAAAATTCGTGAACGTTGGAACGCGTTGACAGGTTAATCAGTGCTAGTGACACATCAATGGAATGTTCATCACACCATCGATACCGGGCATCTCGTTGATGCGTTTAAACGCCAAACGCGAACCCGCATCGATAGATACCAAACCCACTTTGTCCAAAGATGTCTTTTCGAATGAAAAAATATCGGAATCAAGCTCCACTTGCCGTTGCAACTCGCTGAAGTCGCTCCCGTAGACATAGTAAACGCGAGCCTCGCCGGGCTTCCCTACCTGCGCATAGTACATGGCCTGATACCCTTCATTCAGAGCACGCCAAATCGGATTCGAGTCTAGGTGCATTATCAGCCCGCTTGCACTCCATCCAACCAGTGCGCACAAAGCAACTAATACCGAAAAACCGGCGTAGCGTCGAAAGTTCAGCTTACTATGCGAATTTGGATTTGGTACCAGTACCGTCATTCTTCTGTGATTGAAATTTCCGCTTGAATCATTTCCCCATTCACAGAATACACCGCGTGATTGTTGGCATTTAGTGTGACGCGCAACTGATGCTCTCCCTGCCCCAGGGCTGGCAAATGAAACCAGGGACCATAAAGGCGCGCCACTTTCGTCCCATCGACATACAAGTGCGCGTGCCCTTCCCCGGCAACATGCCCATTGTTGACGTGCTCGGGAGTAAAGTTAAAGTTTGTAACGTCGACCTTGACGTTCCACCCTGCCATTGAATCAGGTATCGCCTCAACAGAAACCTGCGGTATTTGCGTTTGTCCGGACATCTCCACCATTTGAGCACCGTGACTGTGCGCCTCGTCGGCAAAAGCTGAAACTGACAAAAACTACAGAAAATTGAGAAAAACAGTCTTATTCGCATAAATAAACTTCTTTAACCGTTTTAAAATTTTTTAAAGAACAACCATAAAAATAAGTTTAGATTGATTGCCCCTCGCTGTCGATATAGATTGATCGCTTGAATCGCACCGGGAATTTCTACCCCAAACTAACTACCCGGATGTAACATCCGTTTTTAAGCGATGCTGATAAAGCTGCTCATAATGTGGCAAACAGATATGGTAGATTTCTTTTACTCGGTCAGGCGCTTCTGCAATATCGATATACTGCCGGGGCTGGGGTTTGAGACCATCGGAGTTACGCAAATTGCCATGCCATGAACCACCGTCGTACCAACTCACCTCACTGCGCTCACCCGGTTCCCAGCTTAACGCTTCGGGGATAAATGGAATATCGACCGCATTGCAATAGGCCTCGACAACGCCATACGGATTCTCGAGCAAGTCATCGCTGTCAATAACCGGTGGAACGCTGCCCGCTTCGCACAACCGGTCAAACAACTTTCGCTGTTCGACAAAAGCAATCTCTTTCAAGACAAAATCTGGCCAATGCTTGTACATTGATGTCGCGACCTTGGCTGGGTCGCGAATCAGAAAGCTGTGATTGAAATGAGACAGAAACTCGTCCGTCCACATGTGTTCGATATAATGCGGAAAGTCTTTGGTAAAAACCGGACCCTGCTCAGCAGCCGCTTTAAGGTTATTCCAGACACTCGCAAAAGTTAGACCCGGTGTGCGTGGACTGTCAGGCTTCAATCTTGGCCAAAGTGGTTCTTCACCCTGATACCAGGGTTCGCCAAATGGCTCGTGGAAACACGTCATGTCACCACGCATACGCATCATCCATTCAAATGCCGTAGAAGTCGAACGTGGTGTGGCCCACAGAGCTAGGATCTTGTGCATAGCATGCTTATTTTTTATCTCATCAAAATTTATTGAATGGTTAACCGGTGTTGATACAAGTATTCGTAGTGTGGCAAGGCCACTTCGTAGAATTCTCTGGCCTTGCCGGGCGCGCTGGCAATATCCACATGTCTGCGTGGTTGCGCTTTTAACCCATTGGATTTTATAAGCTCTGCATGCCAAACGCGCTTCTGGTCATACCAAAGCACATCATCGCGATCACCGGGTTCCCAACTCAACGCCTCCGGAATAAAGGGTATGTCTAGTGCATCGCAGTACGCCTCAACCATGCCGACAGGACTTTCCAGCAAATCATCGCTATCGATAACCGGCGGAATTTTATCGTCTCGACCAAGCAAACGATCAAACAGCTCGCGTTGTTCGACGAAACCGATTTCCTTCATAACAAAATCGGGTTCATTTCTAAACACCGATGTCAATACCTTGGCTGGATCGCGAATAATAAAAGTGTGATTAAAGTGCGACAAAAACGCATCGTTCCAAAGATGGTCGGTAAATTGCGGCATATCTTTGAAAAAGACTGTTCTTTCCTGTGCCGCTTGCAGCAACCTATCCAACACAACCTGACTGGTCAATCCCGGTTGCCGCGGACTGTCGGGTCGCAATCTCGGCCAGCGTGCATCATCGCCTTGATACCAAGTCTCGCCAAACGGCTCGTGAAAACACGTCATGTCGCCGCGCATGCGCATCATCCATTCAAACGCGGTAGATGTCGAGCGTGGTGTTGCCCACAACACGATAAGCTTGTGCATCTAACAGGGTGATCAGGACAGCGTGGAAAACAGCCTTCCGTGTTGGCCGCTGGGTGCAAGACCCAATGTTTTGAAAATGCGCCAGTAAAGCGCAGTATCGGATGAAACGATGGTTTTGCCGGTAGCAGCTTCGAGTTCCATATCGAGCGCAACAATGCGTTGCGGCAAACCGTCTGCCCGTCGAAAATTCGGCATGCCATTGACCACAACAGCGTCGGCGGCCGGCGCTTGCGCGGAAACATATTCCATGGATTTTTTCGCCAAGTCACCTGGAAATATCCAGGTTAAATCATTCACCTCCTGTTGTGTCGAATAGAACCCCTGATCAACAAAATTACCACAGTAAATTAGATCGAAACCCGCCTGCTTTAAAAATTTTGCGATGCCGTCACGCCAGTCCGGCCAGTAGTAAACCGAGTTCAACGCAATCTTTTCTATATCTAGTTCGCGCAGTGCTTCGACCAGGCAATAACCCGCCATGTGAAACGGTGTTTCATAGGTATCGCTGATACGGTCGCAGATATCACGAATATCATCCGGCGTTGTACCCTGGCAATGCACCCAGTTCGTACCGACCTGACCGCAAACATCAGCACCGTTGTTTGACATACAATGCACAAATTCTTCCAACAAATGAAAATTATCGACTCGTTGGGACAACTCATGTTCGTAGCCGGGAACATGCAACATGCGACCGTGCACGCCGACGGTTTCAGGCGCTATGCGTAGAAAATCACTCGGCGCGGCATCGAAATCGTGCGGTGGCGCGGTGAATCCGACTTGATAGGGAAATAATTTATTCGCAGGGTTTGACCATCGTTCCGGTTTCATAGAATTCTCACATGTCGCTCAAACACTTTAGGTAGAAGATCGCGCTAATTTGGCGAAATATACAATTAACTTAATATCGAATGCCACAACAAGTAAGCAAATAATGCCAATCCAATATCTCAATAATATTCAGGCCGGGTTATCGCCGGAAGAGCGGCTTTACCAAATCGTCGAGCATGGTATGTGCATCGGCTGTGGTATTTGCCAGAGCATCGCGGGCAAAGACCGGGTGCAAATGCTGTTAGTCGAGAACGGTACCGAGCGACCCGTTATCAAAGACAAGCTCGACCATTCCATTGTCGATAAGATAATGGATGTCTGCCCCGGGACACGGGTAGAAGGATTACCCGAACACGAGATTGACAATGACGCCAAACACGATTCCGTTTGGGGTGTGTGGCAGGAAATCACGCTGGCTTATGCCGCAGAACCGCATGTGAGATATATCGGTTCGACCGGCGGCTTGATGACGGCACTGGGATTGTATTTACTCGAAAGCAACACGGTTGATTTTGTTCTCCATGCGACAGCCTCACAAACAAACGCCACGTTTGGCGAGCGATTTATCAGTCGCAATCGCGAGCATATTTTACAAGCAGCGGGATCGCGCTATGGCCCTACCGCAACCTTGATTGATATTAATAGCGTGTTAATAAATGCGAACAACAAAAATGAAACCTTTGCGTTCATGGGGACGCCGTGCGATGTGAGTGCGTTGCGAAATCTGGCGCGTCAAGATTCGAGTGTTGACGAACATTGCCATTACATGCTTGCCATGGTCTGTGGTGGCTTCATGGAACCGGAAGGCATGAAAGATTTTCTTGCAACGTTTGGAGTTAATTATGACGAAGTGACATCCCTGCGTTACCGTGGCTATGGTTGTCCCGGCCCTACCCGGGTCGAAACGTCCTCCGGTCAGATCATCGAAAAAAATTACCTGGACTTTTGGGGCGAGGACGATTCTGCCTGGCGGCTACCTTTTCGCTGCAAAATTTGCCCTGACGGTATAGGCGACGCCACCGATATTGCGTGCTCCGACACCTGGGACGGCGGATCGCCGACATGGGAAGGACAAAAAACCGATCCCGGAACCAATGCTGCCATCGCACGAACTGGCAAAGGTTTACAACTGATGCACGACGCCGAACAAGCGGGCTACATTGTCATTGAGAAACAAATAACGCCGCGCGACATGGATCGTTTTCAACTGCACCAGGAGCATAAAAAGCGAACTGTATGGGCGCGCTTCGCGGGAATGAAAAGCGCTGGAAATATCGTACCCCATACACGTGGACTTCGTTTAAAAACTCTGGCAAAAAAAAACGACTTTCGTTTCAACTTGCAACAAGCCCGTGGCGCTAAAACGCGAATTAAACAAGGAAAATCAAGCGAAGCGACTCCGAAACCAGCTTCACCGAAGATTTAACCGTTGTTGGCGATAGCACAACACAGTATTCGTTCGCACCCCAGGCGCACGTAATCGCACGCCATAGCATCAAGACCAGTCATCGTGATCTGCTTCAGGCGATCATGCTTGCAGCATCTGCACATCCCTCGACTCGATTCCCGCCCAGATGGCTCTTGAATCTCAGAGGGTTTCATATGATATCGGGAGACAGCGCGTATCATTTTTACGCTGGCGACATCAGAAATATTTACCCTGGGATACCTGTCCTATTGGATCGGTAATATTTACAAAGACTAATGTGGAAAATTTCATATCGGTGTTGTTGACGAGCGTTTAACATCTGTTTGCATGGTGTTAGGAATAGGAATTTCCTGGGCCATAAATACATACTGTGATGTCATATCTGTTCAGCATTCAGTATGAAAACTAGGGACGGTTATTTTATTAATTATCAAGGAGGAAACTCATGTACAAAGGAAAGTCAACTACATTTCGTCGTGTCAAAACAGCGACAGCCATTTGTCTGGCCCTCGCTGCCGTCAACGCACAAGCGGCCATCAAGTGCTACCCGTTTGATAAACCTGCTCTCGGTACGCAGTATGAAGCCGGAGACGTTGTAAACCCAAGGCACGCTACCATTCAATTCTATCCCTATTTCAATGAGGACATTGAACCGGTGCAGGATTCCGGTATGGCGGAAATTTCAAATAGTAATGTATTTGGCACCCCGCCCGTTTTGCGCCTGGCCAATAGAATCCTGATGCGGGTGCAACCAAATCAGCGGCTTAAACGGGTCACGATTGATTATGCCGAAAACACCGGCGCGGATAACAATCAGATTGTTAATCTTGGCGTCAACGGGGAAATTCGCGCTTGGCGTGGAACATTGGATGAGCAGAACGGCGAAAAAATGGGTCTGCTTGACGTTGGTGGGCAAGTCAGCGTTAAGGTTACCCAGCAGCCTCACGGCGATGGGAACTGGGTCAAAGGCAATGTGACGTTAGCCTCAGATCCCGTTTTTCCCTGGCTTCCAAATCGGGGGATTGATCGTTTCGCATTCGGCCGGAGTAGCCAGTTGCTGATCGATAACGTCTGCCTGGAAACTTTCTAAGTGATTCTGGCAAGCGTGAAGTCATTGACTTCACGCTTTCGCCAAAAAGAATAGGAAGTTCTACGTACGTACCAGCAATTCCGCTATCAAGACGGAATTATTGAGCGCCTGCCACTTCCAGTAAGCGAACCATTTTTGTGTAACCGCGTTCTTGAGCCAGAACAAGTGGCGTATTACCTGCGCGATCGGCGAGACTTGTGTCAGCACCCGCATCGAGCAACATTTTCAAAACTTCGGTATGCCTTTTACCTCCATCACCGAGTACAACAGCTTCAATAAGCGCGGTCCAATGGAGACTATTAACATGGTCCAGCGGTGCGCCAGCTGCTATGAGCGTACGCACTGTCTCAACGTGACCCAGATGACACGCCGCGATGAGCGCCGTACCGTCGTAAGGACTGGTGATTGTTGCTGGATCGGCGCCATACTCGAGTCCCAAACGAATCATGTCCACATCGTTGTTAACCGCGGCAATAGTGATAAGATCGTAGCGTTGGTGTTCCAGGGCGTTGGCATCGGCTCCCGCATCAAGAAGAATTCGAGCCACATCATCGTGGCTAAAGTGCGCGGCGATTAAAAGCGGCGTTCGTCCTGCAGAGTCACGCGATTCGAGATCAACGCCATCCTTTACCAATTGCTCCACTTGAGCGAAATCGCCGTTTGCTACTGCCGCAAACAAACCTTCATATTGACTCACCTCAGCCGCGCCCGGTGGATTTTGCGCGCAAACGATTCCCGTCAATACATTACATAACATAAACCACAAGATCGACTTCATTGCTTTGTCATCAACATCGCGACAACCGGTGAGAACCGCCATCAATAATACCAACGCTGAACATCAACCTTTCTACTCAAGCCCAGTAAGTAGCGGCTTAGCACTTCGAACAAGGTCGTGTTGACGAATACACTGACTCATATAATAACGACATTCAACTTTCATTTGTATTAACATACCGCTTTAGGGCTCTACTTGTCACGGTGTATCGTACAGGCACTCTGAGAGTCCACACTTTCGCGCGAACTTTCATTGTGTTTAGACAATCCAACACGTCAAATGGATTCAGTTAGTCATAGTCAAAAACAATTTGTCGGCGTTGCCCTCGCGCTGGCACTCGGATTGTTCGCCTATATATTTATACAAAACCCACAAAAGTCGTACCTGTTTGTAATTGGCTGTGGACTGGGCATTACGCTTTATCATGCGGCATTTGGTTTTACCGGGGCGTACCGTCGTGCGATTCGGCAAAAAGACATTTCCGGCATCAGCGCACAGTTAATAATGATTGGCGTTGCCGTTCTACTGTTCGCGCCGATTCTATCGATGGGAAGTATTTTCGACCATCGTGTTGGCGGTGCGCTTGCACCGGTCAGTGTTTCGATGGCACTGGGCGCATTGATTTTCGGCGTCGGCATGCAACTCGGCGGCGGTTGTGCATCCGGTACATTGTTCACAGCGGGTGGCGGCAGCCTGCGCATGTGGGTCGTTTTGGTGTTCTTTTGTGCTGGCACGTTTATTGCCAGTTTGCACCTTAGCTGGTGGCGCGCGTTGCCCAGTGCAGGGACGGTTTCACTAGGCAAACAATTGGGTTGGGGTGTGGCCGTTCAGTTACAACTTGCAGCGTTAGTATTGGTCTACGTTTTGCTTCGACGCTTCGGCGGCGAAAACAAAAAACCGCTGTGGTGGCGGTCGAGTTTTTCGTTCCACCACTTGTTATACGGCCCCTGGCCATTGTTACAGGCAGGAATCGTTCTCGCGCTACTCAATTGGCTAACGCTTCTCGTGGCGGGTCACCCCTGGTCCGTGACCTGGGGATTCACCTTGTGGGCGGCCAAAGCGGCCGTGTTGTTCGGTTGGGACCCAAGCTCCAACGCGTTTTGGTCCAGTGCATTTGCCAGCAAGGCGCTGGGGCAGTCGATATTGCATGACACCACATCGGTGATGAACATTGGCATTTTAATCGGCGCATTTCTCGCCGCCTCCCTGGCCGGTTATATTCGTTTTGAACGCCGTATCCCACTATTGTCAATGGTCGCAGCGATTGGCGGCGGCCTGCTCCTGGGTTATGGCGCGCGGCTTGCTTACGGTTGCAACATAGGCGCATTCTTCAGCGGCATCGCATCATCCAGTCTACATGGTTGGGTGTGGATTGCCGCCGCCATGTTCGGCAACATAATTGGTGTTCGATTACGACCTATATTCAAACTCGATTAAGCAAGCAATTTGTTATTAAAATGCAAACATGCCCGCACCTTCAATCGGTGTATGATGGCAATTAACTAAATCGACTTACTGGAGGATTCGAACAATGAAATTCTTTTTCAGATTGATCGCGTTGATTGGCGCCATGAGCGCCTACTCGCTTTCCATGGCGGCGCAACCACTGGTAGACGTTAACTGGATCAAACAGCATTCCTGCGATGAAAACGTAAAAGTGCTGGATATTCGCAATGGCATTGATGGCGGATCTAAAGCGACTTATGAAAAAGGTCACATTCCTTGTGCGGTATACACCGACTATTTAAAAGGCGGTTGGCGCAGCGAAATCAACAAAGTGCCCGGTCAACTATCTAAAACCGAAGATCTGGAAAAACTGATTGGCGGCCTGGGCATAGATAACGACACTCACGTGGTAATTTACCACCATGGAAAAAACGCGGCAGATATGGGCAGTGCTACCCGAATGTATTGGACATTCAAAGTGCTCGGTCATGACGAAGTATCGATTTTAAACGGTGGTTATCTGGCCTATAGCGCTGACAAGAAAAATAAAATCGAAAAAGGCGATAATAAACCGGAAGTTAAAACATTCGCGGCCAATGTGCGCACCGACATGCTTATTTCAAAAGACGATGTTAAAAAAGCGATTGAGGATGACGCGGTCACGCTGGTCGACATGCGTCCAAACCATCAGTATGTTGGTATTAACCGGCATGGAAAAGCGAGACGTAACGGCACCATTCCAACCGCCAAAAACCTGCCGGAAAGCTGGGTAACGACTAACGGTGGCGGTGCATTTAGACCACCTGAGGAACTTGCAAAATTATATGCCTTGGCGCAGGTCGATCCCGGTGCAAAACAAATCAGCTTTTGTAACACCGGCCACTGGGCATCGCTAGGTTGGTTTGTCGGCAGCGAATTAATGGGCAACAAGAACGTTTTGCTCTACGATGGATCGATGGTGGAATGGAGCGCCGATGAAAGCCTGCCCATGGAACAACAAATATCGCTTGAATAAGACTCATCCATATCAATCAATACCCAAGCGGGTTGCGGACAGATTTCATAAAACCTGAAGCGCAACCCGCTCTTCGATTTGTTTCCAACACTGACCAACAGGTCAAGCGTGGTAATGCTTGAACGTGACCGTTTAAATGTCTTAACAGGATATGGCGAAAATCGCAGTCGGCGGCTGGCAACACGAAACCAATACTTTCGGCCCCATTAAAGCGGACTACCACGCATTCGAACGCGCGGACGAATGGCCACCACTATCCCGTGGCGATGCCATGTTCGGCACGGTGCGCGGTGTCCACCTGCCGATTAACGGTGCTATAGATGCCTTGACAGAACAGGGCCATAGACTGGTGCCATTGTTATGGTGCTCGGCCACACCCTGCGCCCATGTCACTGAAAACGCTTTCGACCGCATCATGTCAATGCTGCTGGAGGAATTGTACGCTGCACTCCCTGTTGACGGTGTTTATCTAGACCTGCACGGTGCGATGGTGTGTGAACATTTGCAGGATGGCGAAGGGGAAATCCTGCGCCACGTCAGAGAAGTTGTCGAGTTAGACGTGCCAATCGCAGTCAGTCTCGATTTGCACGCTAACGTTACGCAACAAATGGTTGACCATGCTTCGGTTCTGGACGTTTTTCGTACCTATCCACATATCGACATGGGCGAAACCGGTACACGCACGGCGTGCCACCTGGATTCAATTTTGCAGAGTGGCAAAACGTGGGCAAAAGCGTTTCGTCAAACGGACTTTCTTATACCCCTCAACTGGGGATGCACGCTGATTGAACCGGCGAAATCTTTGTATGATTACTTACCAAACCTGATTGACAACCAAACGCCTTGCATGGCGTTCGCATGCGGTTTTCATTTATCCGACATATTCGATGTCGGACCGTCAATCGTCGCTTATGGCAACACTCAAGAAGCGGCTGACCAGGCAGCCGATGCATTGCTCCATGAGATAAATTCGAAAGAGAGTTTGTTTCGTGGAAAAATCTGGAATTCCAACGAAGCCGTAAACGAAGCACAAAATATTGTTGCGCACAAAAGCGGCCCGGTTGTGCTAGCCGACACGCAGGACAATCCCGGTGGTGGTGGAACAGGCGACACCACCGGGTTACTGCAATCGTTACTGAAAATGAACACAAAAAACGCATTGTTCGGTGCGCTCAATGACGCGCATACAGCAGCTAGAGCACATGAAAACGGGGTTGGCAAGCACATTGATGTACAACTTGGCGAACATACAGGACTCGCAGGGCATCAACCGCTGCATGTAAAAGCAACGGTGCTGGCACTCAGCGATGGGAGCTTCACTGCGACCGGGCCGATGTACAAAGGCGCACGCATGACACTGGGACCGTGCGCCCTACTGCAAATAGACGATATTCAAGTGTTGATTTCATCAAATCCGGTGCAGACAGCCGATCAATCGGTTTTCAGACACATTGGAGTCGATCCGGGGAGTAAATCAATCGTCGCACTCAAAAGCTCAGTCCATTTCCGTAATGATTTTGAAGTAATGGCCAGCGCAGTATTAGTCGTGGCCGCGCCAGGTATTGTGTATGCCGACCCGTCAGTGCTTGATTACAAAAATATCAGGCCTGGATTACGCGTCAAACCGAATGTAGATAAGGAATAAAATTGTATTAATCGGTATCCGACCTGACAGGCAGTGTCAGAGGACGTTGAAACTAAACTCTAAAGTAAACCTTCGCAGGGTAAGAGCTAAGGGCAGCTCAGCCAACTACGGACGGTTTGTGAACGATAAAAATCAGATGGCTTACGGATGCGGACTATAACCGCATACCTCGGCGTTTAATCAAACAACCGTGTTGATAATTTACCGTTGCCGGATAGAACGATAGTCCTACCGCTTTTTGTTTTTGAGTTGTCACCAACCTCAGGTCAATTTTCCGACATGTAGCCTCTCAGTGTAGCCCTCTTCTTTATCTTGCTTTACCCGCTGCATTAACCTGCGGTACCGCTTCGAGTCTTCCTGACTTAACATCGTAAATATAACCATAGATTGGAATCTCTTTCGGCACCAAAGGGTGATTCTTAATTCGCTGGACATCTTCGATAACACTTTTGGCGTTATCGGCGATAGTCAGCCAATCAATATAATTACCCTCGGTAGAACCCGGACCCTCACCCGAATCATGCCAACCAGACGCATCGACACTTGCTGTTTTTAGACTGCTGGCCAGTAAGTCTCGCATAATCTCATCGGTGAAGGTTTCCATTCCACAATCGGTATGATGTATGACAAACCATTCGCGTGTTCCGAGTAACTTGTAGGAAATCACCAGTGATCGGATTGCGTCATCACTCGCACGTCCTCCGGCATTTCTTATGACATGGGCATCACCCTCCGCTAACCCCGCATACTTGGCGGGATCAAGACGGGCATCCATACAGGTCAAAATGGCAAAATGCCTGCCTGGGGGCATTGGTAAATTGCCCTTATCACCAAAATTGGCTGCATAGTCAGCGTTGGCTGTCATGACTTCGTCGTGAATCTGGCTCATATTTTGCTCCTCCTATTTTCTTAGCAATCGCAGATCGCGTAGGAGTATTATATTCTTACATACACATCTTGAAAGGGACTATGACATTTAGGTTTAACAACACGGTAGCTGGTTCCAGCATGAGTCGCCGCAGGTTTTTAGCTTCCCTATTGGCGGCAAGTTTTCTGCCAAGCGCAAATGATACTAGGGCAGATAAAACGGGTTCTATTCTAATGCGCTCAATCCCGAGCACTGGAGAGCAGATACCCGCGGTCGGTCTAGGCACGTCGGACGAATTTGAGAGTACGGGACAAAACCTCGAACCGTTGCGAGCAGTGTTACGCCGATTCGCCGATCTAGGTGGAACGCTGGTGGACACCGCGCCCATCTATGGTGACGCGGAAACCGTTATCGGTCAGCTGGTGGACGAGTTAGGTTTGGTCGATAAATTGTTCGTCGCCACCAAGGTACGTACCCGCGGAAAGCAGGCCGGTCTCGAGCAGATGGAACGGTCACAACGACTACTGATGAAAAGACCGCTCGATCTCATGCAAGTCCACAGTTTGGTCGACGTCGAAACGCAGTTGGCAAACCTGCGGCGATGGAAAGAGGACGGACGCGTGCGTTACATCGGAATCACGCATTCGCGCGTGTCCGCCTTCACGGAATTGGAACGCCTGATGCGAACCGAAACGCTGGATTTTGTGCAGCTGAATTACTCGTTCATGGAGCCGGATGCGGAGGAACGTTTATTGCCACTCGCTGAGGACAAGGGCATTGCCATCCTCGCTAACCGGCCGTTTCAGAATGGCCAAATGTTCAGACGGGTCAAAGGTAAACCGTTACCACCGTGGGCCGCGGATTTCGACTGTCACAGTTGGGCGCAATTCTCGCTTAAGTATATCCTCGCCCATCCCGTGGTGACTTGTGTGATTCCAGCTACCAGTAATCCGGACCACTTAATCGATAACATGGGGGCGGGATTGGGCAGACTGCCGGATGAGCCTACCCGTCAACGCATGCGCGAGTATGTGGCATCTTTATGACGGCTACGGATAAGTCCCGGCCAAACCACCTGATTTCTCCTCCCGAAAATAAGCCCAGGAGTAGTGAGCGTTTTCCATCTCCGGAAAATTTAGGGCCAAGAAACACAGTGGCCTTAAATGATTGAGCACCACCTCGAGAGACGCAGAGCAATAGCGTTCGTTAGAATTGATTTAAATACAGTAAATACAGTGTTTCTCGATAGCGTCAACGACCTCTGCTGCAATTGACAGAGAAGCCATAACCGCCTGAGACTGAATCAACAATCACAACAGCATTTGTCGGCCAATTTTGGAAGTTGTCCAACATGACTAATACGGTCGCCTATCGGGTCTATCGCAGACGGCTTTTTTCTATTAACGCCCTTTGTTAGAGATATTCTTCTCGATCAACTTCCACCCCTAAGTCTTCTAGTGCAAGAAAGTGCCAGGGGAACTCTTCCATAAACGAACCATCAATAAGCTCTGCAGTCATTTGTTGTTCTTCAAAGTGTTCATTCCTAATTTTATCCGCACATTCTCTTTTGGGAACTATAAAGGTGGTAGCCTTTGGATCGAGTTTTAATTCATCTACTTTTATTCTCCACTCGCGCTCCCAGGAATAGTCAACGCCATAATTAGGCTCAAACTTTACATGGCGACACTTAAGCATATCGGGTAACAATTCGTACTCATCATGTGCCTGATATATTACTGGCCGACCTCCTTTTGTGAATAACCAAGACTTATTAACCATTACACCGAAAGGCGCGTAACGCACTCCGTTCGACATTGGACGAGCCAACATTTGACTTAAAACGCTTATAGGAGCTTCACTAAAACAAACACAATTGTAGCCACCTCGGATAAAGCCATTACCTCCATTAAGGCGACCTGATTTCATTATCTTAATAAATCTATCGACTGCATCCTGCCGCGTCTCCCCCTTGGTAAGATGGATAAGTCGATTTGATAAGTCACCGCGTATCATGGATTAGATTTATCTCTAACAGATCAGGTACTCAGCTGCAGTGCATCGTTAGGTCTCATCCTCCGAGGAGGACTCCTCCCACTTGACGTAGCGAAGAAGTAAGCGACCAAGCGCTGAAAGCGCGAGTTGGTTACCTTGCTGTTCAAGCAAACCGAGGCGAACCAGGGTGTTGCGATAACTTGCACTTTCATCACTTACAGGATATTCCTACTGAAAATAGTCAGAACAATAACATACTGCTGAAAGTGATTGCTTCAAAGGTTTGTTTATTTTAGCCTTTGAAGATTTACAGCAACACGCGTTAGTGTTTAACAACTATGCTCCAACGGATGTTTGACGACGAAATATTGCGACGCTTTAATTACATGCTAATACTGTAACGTCAGTTTATAAGTCTTTAGCGGACTTTATTTCAGCTTTGTAGACTTTATTTCAGCTTTGTAAATGAGGCCGCTTAGGGTCGCTAGTTACTGTCGCCGATCCGCGTTGTGAACGCCTGCTTTGGAGAAACCTGACACTGTCTGTCAGATCGGATACCGACTATTACAAATAAATAATCGATAGTCGAACCAATTTGGCGGAGAATAACGGCGTTGTTAATCGCATTTACCTACACATTACCACTGAGATACTTTTTACGTTCATTGTCGGGGAATTTCTCAATAGCATAACGAAGCATTGTTCGCGGCATCTCTTTATAATATTTTTTCAAAAAAGTTTTTTCCACGGATAAGTGCCGATTTCCGACTTCGCGCAACATCCAACCGACCGCTTTGTGAATCAAATCGTGTTTGTCTTGCAGTAACATCGTTGATATTGCCAGCGCGTCATCGAAATCATTGTTCTTTATCCAGGCGTATGTCGACATCATTGCAATTCGTCGTTCCCAAATATCTTTTGATCTAGCCAGTTTATATATCGGTCGCCGGCTGCGATTCGTCAAGTAGGATCCGACGATCTGGTGAGCCGAACTATCAACCAGATCCCAGTTATTGACGTGTCGAGTATTATTTAAGTACAGGGTGTATATCGGAAGTGCAACCACGCTGCGTAACTGATAATTTCAGCTGCATAAAGAAAATCCCGGTAATCGATGTGCTTTTTCATTCTTAGATTGTCTGCGCTGGGACCCCAATTTGACACTATCCACACAAAACCCTCATTGTCGTCCTAACGCGGCGTTTACTCCAGCCTGTCGTCCAAATACTGAACCCGACATCAGCCCGGTCCCACCGGGATAGTTGAAATAAAACAGACCGCCCACCAGTTCACCGGCAGCGTAAAGACCGGGGATGGGTTCCTGGTCATCGCTAACCACCTGACTCGTATGCGGGTCTATACGCAGCCCCCCGAACGTAAAAGTGATTCCACAGGTAATGTGATAGGCCTCAAACGGGCCATCAGAAATGGTATTGGCCCAGTTGGACTTGGGCACATCAAGCCCGTTGGTGTTACGACCGTCTTTTACATTGGGATTGAACGTAACTTCCGTATTCACTGTCTCGTTGTAATGTTTTATCTCGGCCAGAAACCCCGCCTTGTCCACGCCTTCCATCTTCTCCGCCAGTTGTTCCAGTGTAGGAGCGGACACCTTGGACACTCGTTTAATCCGGTACTCGTCACGTAGAAGATGAATCACCTTCTGATCGAACACCTGCCATGCAAACTGGTCAGGTTGTCGCAGAATAACTTGACCATACTTGGCGTAAGTATAGTTTCGAAAATCTGCCCCTTCATCGACAAACCGTTTTCCCGATGCATTGACCATGACCCCGAACGGATAGGAATGCTTTTGGAAGCCATCGCCCACGTCAAGGTCGCCAAATTCCGGCGCGTTAAAATCCCAGCCCACAGCATGGCATCCGGACCAATTGCCATGGGACGAAGCACCCACATCCATCGCCATGCGAATCCCGTCGCCTGTGTTAAACGCGCTGCCCCGGACCTTGGCCATCTCCCAACCGGGTCCCAGGTACCGAGTTCGCCATTCTGTGTTCGCCTCGAAGCCACCGGCGGCAACAACGACAGACTGAGACATTATCTTGTGCAGCTCTCCGTCTTTTTGAACGCGGACACCGGTAACCTTGTGACCATCTGACAGCAGCTCCCTAACGCGGGCGCCATAACGAATTTCGATACCTGATTGACCGGCCAGTTCGGTATGACGATTCACCAGTCCGGGACCGCCACCCCAGGTTTCCAGCGTAAGGCCACCCCAGAATTTAAACCTGCCATCCACTTTGAAAGCCTGTCGACCGTAAATGGGCATGAAACGAATTCCCTTTTCTGACATCCATGCCATGGTGTTCCTTGATTCCATCACCAGTCTTTCGCACAACGTCGGATCAGTTCGATACCGGGTAATGCGAAACATGTCATCGTAGAATTGATCCGTGGTGTAAGACCCAAAGTCCGTCAGCTCGATCTGCTCTTCGGAGAGATCAGGACACAAAGCGCGAATGTCGTCTGCCCCGTCGTAGGCAAAGCGCATCGCTCCAGCGGTAAAACGACTATTACCGCCATTCAGTAGTTCCGGCGCCCGCTCGAGAACCAGTACCGACGCACCTCGTTCACGAGCGGCCAGTGCCGCACAAAAAGCAGCATTGCCGGCACCAACAACAATCACATCATAGTCACTCATGGCGTGGCCTTCTCTAGGGGCCTGAACAGGTCTTTACGCAGTGTGCTCAATGCAGTTGGATCTATTTTGACGTGAAGGATTGCCGGAACACGCTCCGACAGCGCTTGTTTTAGCGCAACACTCAGCTCACCCGGCTTCTCAACTTGATATCCTCTGGCGCCACATATCCGGGCATACTCATCATAGGGTGGGTTGGTGATGTCAGCCCCGAGCAGACGCCCGCCAAAAAACTCCTGCTGGTATGCCTTTTCCGCACCCCATGCGCCATTGTCAAGAACAATGGCAATGACGGGCAGATCGTGGCGAATCGCTGTGGTTAGTTCCGCCATAGTAAAGCCAAATCCGCCATCACCCATGATAGATATCACCGGACGAGACGGTGCCGCCGCCTGCGCCCCCAGCGCTGCAGCGTAACCGAAACCCACCAGCCCGAAGTCCAGCGGTGTTACCAGCCCCGGCGGTTGATAGTGCGCCAGCCGATCGGCAGCCTGAAGACAGGCATTTCCGGTATCCAGGGTTACAATGGCATCCTCTGGCAGCACTTTTCGAATTTCACCAAGAGCGCGACGGGGATGCATAGGCTCAGACTCATCGGTCACTTCCGCGCACCGCTCATCTAAGAGGCTTGCGAAGTCAGACTGAAACGCGCTGCGCCATGCTGACCAGACGCCGGGATCGAGTTCATCTGCTGCCAATAGTATCGCTTCGATACTGGCTTTGGCATCGGCCTGAATGCCCAGCGCCACCGGGAAATATCGACCGATTGCACTCCCTTCGATATCAATTTGAATTATGTTGGCCGTGTCAGAAATATAATCGTGGCTGTGGAAGGTTGAGTTAAAGGCAAGACGTGCTCCGATCACCAGTATTACATCCGCTTCCCTGGTCAGTTTACTCGCCACACGATTGCCGCGCGGTCCGCCCTGCCCGGCAAAAAGCGGGTGTCCATGGGGCATCACATCCGCATGCCCTGTTGAAGCGACAACCGGTATCTGAAGTTGTTCGGACAATTGTCGAAGTGCGTCCGTACCGCCAGCCCATTTCAATCCGCCACCGGCAACAATCACCGGGTGTTCTGAAGCTTGCATTAGCTTGATGATGGTTGCTGTATCCGATCGGGTGGGTCCGCCGGCCTGGGCAATCGTCAATGCGCCGAAATCTGGCTTGGCAATTTGCGCGGTAAACAGGTCGCGAGGTACGTGTAAAAGTACTGGGCCACGACGCCCACTCATGGACAAACGCATCGCATCCATAAGCATAGCGGGTAATCGTTCAGCGTCGGTTACCAACACAGACCGTTTGCAAATCGGTTGAAACAGTGCTACCTGATCCACTTCCTGGAAAGTGTCTTTGGAGAGATCAGAGCGACTGATCGCACCTGCAATAACCACCAACGGCGAGTAAGCCAGATGAGCTTCAGCGACGGCTGTAACGAGATTGACAACACCCGGCCCGGCTTGCGCGCCGAGGGCAATACCCGGCCCTCCGGTAATCCGGGCATAGCTATCTGCCATGTGTCCAGCAGAACGTTCATCGCGCGCCCCCACGTAGTTGATACCACCGTCTCCATGCATAGCATCAAACAACTCCAACATGGAACCACCGAGTAATCCGAATACCGTTGTAACGCCCGCGTCTTTTAGAACGTGACAAACGGCTTCACCGCCAGAAAGTTTTGTCATAAGAATTTAAATGGTTGTTCCCGCAATAAAACCTTCATAAACAGCTTCTTCTGCTGTACGCGGGGTGACACAGTCACCGATGGAAATAACGGGAAATGATGTGTCGTCCAGCTCTCTGCTGAGATTATTGACCGCACTGTGACCTAACGAAAGTACTACGGAATCCATATCATCAATAACGATGGGATCCTGGGTTAACGTATTCTGAAAATATACCGTGCCACCATCCACACCATAAAACCGCGCGTGAGTTCGTATGGTTACACCCAACCGGTGTAACCGGCCGACGTAATGATTTCGCGTATAGAGTTGCAACGTTTCACCGGCCATGGCGGAATTAGTACAAAGCGTGACCGCCGAACCTGACACGGCGAGCCTTTCGGCCAGCCCGACACCCACCCAATCGGCCCGCCAGTCGGCAATGACTACCGATGCGCCGACGCACACCGCATCAGTCAACACCTGCCAGGCAGTCACCACGTGCGCCTCAGTGCGACCATCAAATTTCGGAACAAAAGGTATCGCACCGGTGGCGAGAACGACAACATCCGGCTCGAGTACACGAATGTCTTCTGCCGTCATCGTCGTCCCGGTCATCACCTGAACACCTGCGCGATTTAACTCACGCTCAAGATTGGTGATCAGACCACCGAACTCTTCCCGACCGGGTAACATTTGGGCACGTAAAGCCTGACCACCTACATGTGTTGCAGCTTCAAACAGCGTGACATGATGGCCGCGTTCCGCCGCGATGACCGCTGCCTTCATACCGCCCGGTCCACCGCCGATGACGGCTACGCTTTTCTCTTGGTCGACGGATACCAAATCGGCATGGATCGTCTCTCGACCGGAAACCGGGTTTTGTATACAGGAGATACCCAATCCCCTGTGCGCACGTCCAATGCAGGATTGATTGCATCCGATGCAGGCACGAATGTCTTCCGGCTGCCCAGTCATTGCTTTGTTCGGCATTTCGGGATCAGCAATGAGTGCGCGGGTCATGCCACACAAATCAGCCTGCCCTTTGCCAAGAATACGTTCCGCAGTTTGTGGTTGATTGATACGCCCGCTGACGATGACGGGCTTGCCGGTGACGTTCCGGATATTTTCTGCGTAAGGCGCGGTGTAACCGCTTTCCAAGCCCATGGGCGGTACAACATGCACTGACCCACCCAAAGAGGCAGATGTTCCCGCGACGACGCTGAAATAATCCAGGCCATTGCCAAGGGACGAACATATCTGTGCCACCAGCTCGGCACTGAGTCCCTGGTCATCCATCTCATCACCGGATATCCGAATGCCAAGCACTAGGTTGGGTGCAGAATTTCGAATTCCGTGAATAATCTCACGTACAAAAGTCAGCCGTCGCTCGTAATCACCGCCATATGCATCATTACGCAGGTTCACCAGTGGATTAAGAAACTGAGAAGGCAGATATCCCTGGTTCGCGACAATTTCCACACCATCGTACCCCGCCTCTGCCAAGAAACCTGCCGCGCTGGCATAACCGTTTATCACCTCTTTAATTAGGTCTTCCGGCATGGGCTGCGGCATAACATGAAATCGTTCATTTGGAACGGCAGAAGGGGCGTAGACCGGTGGGATCAATCCGCTTGTCGAGGACAGTAACTCCCGACCCTGATGAAAAAGTTGACCAAATATTGTCGTGTCATGGGCATGCACTCTGTCTGCCAATTTCCGATAGTGTGGAATACAATTCTCGTCCAATGCCATCAAAAGCTGCCCGGAAAACATGGCGGTGTCATGAATGGCGATAATCTCGGTGACAATTAAACCAACACCTCCCTTAGCACGCGCTTCATGATAGGCGATTAATTCTTCGGAGGGATGCGCGTGGGCAAGGTAGGTGTGATGTCCCGTCGATACAATACGATTCCGAACCGTGATGGAGCCAATACTTATTTCTGAAAACAGATTTGGAAATTGCATGGAGGATTTTGACGCTTACCATTCAACCCGTGCCGTGACCGACTTAACGGCAGAATAATTCACGAGCGCCGCCAAGCCTTTTTCGCGGCCGATTCCACTTTCTCCAAAACCGCCAAAAGGTACAGTGTCCCCGGCAGAGTGGTACTCGTTGATAAATACCTGCCCTGCGATAATGTCCCGCGACAATCTAAGCGCATAAGATATATCACGGCTATAAACTGCTGCAGCGAGTCCGTAGCGCGTGCTGTTCGCAACGGACAAAGCTTCCTCAATACCGTCCACTGGCTGGATACACAGCACGGGGCCAAAGACCTCGTTTTGTGCCAGTTCATCATCCACCGGCACGTTATCCACAATAGTCGGGTGGTAAAAATATCCTCCCTCATACCCGGCTACTTCAGCCCTGGCGCCGCCGGTAAGAATCTCAAGGCCCCGCTCTCGAGCGGCGTTCACAAATCCTTGGACTCTGTTTCGTTGTTGTTCGGAGATCAGCGGCCCCATCATTGGGTCATCAAGACCACGCCCGATGGTAATCGACTTTGCATCTGTAACAAGTCGATCCCTGACTTCGTCATGAATGGATCTTTCGATGACCAAACGTGTTCCGGCCGAACAAATCTGTCCGGCATTGGTGTGCAGCTCTCTCAGGATATCCTTACTTGCGCGATCGATGTCGGCATCCACAAGCACCACGATGGGAGATTTGCCACCCAGCTCAAGTGTAACCCCGGCAACATGGTCGGCGGCGGATCGCATGACAGATTTACCTGTTGCGACGGAACCGGTGAAGGTCAGGTGATCGACCCGGGAGTGAGCGGCCAATGCGGCGCCAGCTGTTTCACCTAAGCCACTGACCACATTGCAAACTCCGGATGGTACACCGGCATCAAGCATGATCTGTCCCAATAACAGGGTTGAAAGCGGAGATTGTTCCGCAGGTTTAATGACCGCGGTATTGCCGCAGGCCAGTGCCGGGGCAAGACTTCGTGCCGCCGTCGTTAGAGGCACATTCCAGGGTGCGATGTGTCCGGTAACACCAACCGGTTCCAGTTGAGTAAAGCTGAGCCGGCTGCGGCTACGCGGGATGGTGTCGCCCTGTAATTTGTCACACATGGCCCCGTAGTACACAAAATAGTCCGCGGCTCGGTGCGCTCCCTGTTTGGCAGCTGAAAAGGGTTTGCCGGTGTCCAGGCATTCCAGCAATCCGAATTCAGCTGCAGCCGTACGAATACGATCAGCGATTGCGAGGAGGCATTGTCCTCTCTCCTTCGGCTCAATGTCCCGCCACGGACCTTCCAATGCCCTCCGCGCCGCATTGACTGCATTGTCGACATCAGCAGTGTTCCCAGCGGCAAAGGTTCCGAACACCTCTCCTGTAGACGGGTCGATGGTTTCGAGAGTGGCACCGTCACGGGCAGGTTGATGCTCACCATCGATAAGTAATAATGGAGACAGCAAGGAATCGGGAAGCTTATGCATTCGTTTCTCCATTGGATACATTACCTGCCGTTAACTCCGGCAGTAGAATATTGAACTGGCTGCGCAGCTTGGCGTCGATTGACGGCTCCAGATAGCAAGGGCGGTGTTCATCGAGGATTTCACGGGCTTTCATTCTCGCTCTTTTCAACATATCCAGCGAACCGTCGCTAGCCCAGCCATCGGGTGTTTGCCGATCTGCGATCTGTGGGTAGACGTAGTCCGTTTCCATGCGCTCCAGAGTCTGTGCATGACCCAGATAATGACCTTCGCCATTGACCACGTCGCGTATGGTATCCACGGCAATTGTTTCCCGATTGACTTCTACGCCATGGATGCTGCGCAGCACGCCACCCAGCATGTCGTTATCAATGATAAAACTTTCAAGGGAACTGCCCAGCATGCTGGCTAACGTACCGCACGCGTGCGAGATCATGTTGCATCCGGCATGAGCAGCCAGGGTCACAGAAAGATTTTTCTCATAGCCGGCCTGGGCGTCGTGCACCTTCGCATCCGAGTACCCGGCTATACAAGCCACCGGCAATCCGTAGTGTCGACCCATTTGCGCCGCCGCCGCCATGACCACGGCCTGTTCACCGCCGCCACCGCACATCGCACCGGTACGCAGATCTGAAACCAGTGGTTTGGGGGCAAAGATAATAGCGGCATTGGGATCAACCAGCCAGGCAAAGGTAACTCCCGCCAGGGATTCTGCAACGGCTTGTACGATGGAGCCTGCAAGCGTTACCGGGCTGGTGGCGCCCATTTGTCCGGCTGAAATCAATTGGACGGGAATTCCATAACGTACGGCTTGCTCAACAATTTGGCAGGATTCTGTAGCAAAACGCATTGGCGGCACCACATGGGTTGCCATAATAGTCAGGAATGGACGCTTGCGAAAATTTGCCTCACTTCCCGCTACGGCATAACAAATTTCAGCAATGTTTTTGACGTGCTCAGGCAATGTCGCGCTGATACAAATATGTTTGGAGGTTCCTGCGAGACACGCATACAACGTGTTTACATCGAGATCGACAGGACTTGGCGCATCGGTTGCAACAACCGGCCTGCTGAAGAAGTGAATGTGTTCCTGCAAGTCCACAATGCGAGCCATGTCATACAGATCCCGGATTGTGGTTTCACGATAATTATGCGTTTCGAGATCCTGAATCCGCGGCGCCGCACCGCCGGTGCCCACATGAACCCGTGCACCCGAGATATCCAGATGGTATCCATCCCTTCGCGACCACAAAACAACGTCACGTCGGATGCCGACGATCGCTTCGGTCACCAGATGACCAGGAAACAGCAGCCGTCCCTCGTCAGTGAGTATGCCGCCGCGGGCAGGCACAATATCAATCATGCACTGCGGCGCTTGGGCCAGACCAAGGGTTTCAAGCAGATCAAGAACAGCTTCGTGAATCTGGTTGATATCGTCAGGCGACAGGGGTTCATAACTGCCACCGACGATGCCCATCCATTTCGACTGGCTGGTATTTTCTTTTGTTTGCTGACGACGTTTGATCCGCGCGTTTCGACCGCGTCGCACTGAACGTTCAGACATTTCCGCCATCAACATTTCTCACCAATTAATTCATCTATAAATATTAGATCAGTCATAAAACCTCAATACAAATGATATAAAATTACTTATCAGATGAAATGTCTTCATTTATAAAAACAGAGATGTCAGTATCTTTGGTCGCATTGCGCGCGTTCGAGACAGCGGCGCGACATATGAGTTTCAAAACAGCTGCTGCTGAACTGAATCTCTCAGCCACCGCGATCAGTCATCAGGTGAGATCTCTCGAAAAAACTATGGGGCACCCGCTGTTCAATCGTCAGGTACGAAAGGTGACATTAACAGCGGAGGGAGAAGAACTGGCGCGCTCATTGACACCGGCATTTCAATCCATCAATGCGACAATTCGAAAACTCCAGAGTCAGACAGGACGGCACACCGTCACGTTGGGCGCGGGGCCAATTTTTGCCGCCCGTTGGTTAGCACCAAGACTCGGATTATTTTGGAAACTAAATCCAGATATCGATCTGCGGCTTCATCATTCACCCCTGCCTGTGCACCAGCAAATGACAAGCTATGACATGGCCGTTGCCTGGGGAAAAAACGAATGGCGGGAACTCCAGGCTGACCCGTTGCTCAGCGTGCGTGTCACTCCGATCTACGCACCGAACGCCGAGTTTGCTCGCAACGAAATCACAGACCCAACGGATCTCCTGAAATACCCACTTCTGCATCATCGTGACCACAACGCCTGGCGTATGTGGTTGGACACCATGGGAGTGCGGCGTTCAGGAAAAGTGTCCGGCATCGTTTTCGAGGACGCCAATGTGCAATTACAGGCCGCACTTGAAGGCCAGGGCATCGCACTGGGATTCCTACCATTGATAGAAGACGAGATATCGGCGGGGAGACTTATCCAACCTTGGAAGGAAACGGTTAAACCCATTGAATCCTATTTTCTGCTTTACCACCCGCATTCTATTGCTCGCAGGCCGGTCGCCCGTGTTCGCGAATGGTTACTTTCATTAGACGAGTACAATTAGTCAACAAAATTCAATTGTGAACTCGGGGATTGGCGTATACATGTTTCGTCGCTTCTATTTTTAGCATAGCCAAAGATCCGTTCCGCCAAACTCAAGTAAAGCGGAGAACTGCGTGAAACGAAAGAGTTATATCGAATTAAGCGTGCCCTTCATGTCAGTATCTCCAGAAAAAATGCTTACGGAAGAGTTTTTCGATAACTGGCTAAATTTTTAAGAAAATGATCAACGTCCCACGATGCACACTGATACCGGCACGTCAGCTTTGGGGATGATCATTGACGCTTCTTGCATATTTCGAATTAAAGCGCTTCGGATCGTAAGGGGTAGGTTTGAATTTACCTCCTTCAACTACTTATTTCGATGATTTGCTGGAATGACCGCTTCGAATATTCAAGAGCCATTTTACGATTTAGTGGAAATTAGAGATTGAAACTGTCCTGTCCAAGCCGGATTTATACAGTTAACCGCATTTGACTAATCACATTTGTCTACACATTACCACTGAGATACTTTTTACGTTCATTGTCGGGGAATTTCTCAATAGCATAACGAAGCATTGTTCGCGGCATCTCTTTATAATATTTTTTCAAAAAAGTTTTTTCCACGGATAAGTGCCGATTTCCGACTTCGCGCAACATCCAACCGACCGCTTTGTGAATCAAATCGTGTTTGTCTTGCAGTAACATCGTTGATATTGCCAGCGCGTCATCGAAATCATTGTTCTTTATCCAGGCGTATGTCGACATCATTGCAATTCGTCGTTCCCAAATATCTTTTGATCTAGCCAGTTTATATATCGGTCGCCGGCTGCGATTCGTCAAGTAGGATCCGACGATCTGGTGAGCCGAACTATCAACCAGATCCCAGTTATTGACGTGTCGAGTATTATTTAAGTACAGGGTGTATATCCTTTTTCGTTCGTCGTTATCTCCCTTCTCGAACTTTCGCGCTAACAACAATAGTGCGCACAATCGTTCTTCATGGTAAGGCGACTTCAGAAGAGATTGAATCGCATTTAGCGATACATGTTCGAATTGCTTTGCCAGTTTTCTAAGAACGGGTACACGAACGCCCAGAAATTTATCTCCTTCTCCGTATTCGCCTTTTCCGGTCTTGAAAAATCGTTGCGAATGCCCGGCAATCGCCGGATCGGCAAAATCCTTAATTGTTCGGCTGATTTCTTTATATGCCACAACTTATACCTCCTCCATACAGTGACAACAGTGTGGTTAAATTAAACTGTCGTATATAATATGTATTATTATACATATTTATACTTTTCCAATAATTGTTTACATTCAATTTAATCTCATAATACATGTAATCAATTACATATTTTGAATGATTTAAACACGGCTTTAATAGCCGCGTTAAAACTGATGGTCACGGGAGATGCCGGACTCGTTGAGATTATCTTGCTCTCGCTACGCGTGAGTCTCACCGCCGTATTGCTGGCTGCGTTAATTGGCATGCCACTCGGCGCCCTGGTCGCGTTAAAACCATTCCCCGGTCGCGCAGCGGTAACAACCCTGCTCAACAGTCTCATGGGCCTGCCACCGGTTGTCGTTGGATTGATGGTTTATTTATTGTTGTCCCGCGCAGGGCCGTTGGGCGAGTTCGGTTTATTGTTTACACCTAACGCGATGATTATCGCGCAGACGTTACTGGTGCTTCCTATTATCGCCGCCCTCACCCGCCAGACCGTATCCGATCTCAACCACGAGTATCGCGATCAACTGCAATCTTTTCGCGTATCCACTTGGAGCGCTGCGCTAACTTTGTTATGGGAAGGACGGTTCAGTTTGTTCACTGCGGTATTGGCGGGTTTTGGCCGGGCCAGTGCGGAAGTGGGAGCGGTAATGATAGTCGGTGGCAACATCAATCATGTCACCCGCACCATGACGACGGCAATTGCATTGGAAACCAGTAAAGGTGATTTACCCTTAGCACTCGGACTTGGATTCGTTTTGATCGCCATCGTCGTTGTTGTCAATGCATTGGTATTTTCCGTGCAACGATTGGAGAGCCGGGTGTAATGGATAGCGCTACGATCTCAATGGCGGCAATTCAAGACGCCCCGACAAATTCTGTTCTACCGTTACAACTAAAAAATATCGGACTCAAACTAAACGGCCATGACTTGCTTTGCGATATCAATCTGACTTTCGAAGAACAAGGATTTACTATTGTTCTTGGGCCTAACGGTGCGGGAAAAACATTGTTGCTTAAACTTTGTCATGGCCTGCACACGCCGACCAGCGGAGAACTTGTCTGGGCGCAACCTGACAGCATCAGGAATCCACGCACACAAGGCATGGTATTTCAACGCCCGGTAATTTTGCGGCGTTCGGTAAAAGCCAATATCGAGTATGCGTTGTGCGCATGCGGTATTGACCGGCACTTACACGAACAACGTTTGCATACCGCGCTGGAGCTTGCAGGTCTGCACAACGTCGCATCGCGACGCGCTAGGGTATTGTCCGGTGGAGAACAACAACGGCTGGCCTTGGCACGCGCCTGGGCAATTCAACCTGAAGTTTTGTTTCTCGATGAACCGACTGCGCATCTTGATCCAAGCGCTAGCCGAAAAATTGAACAAATGATTGCTTCGATAAAAGACTTTGGTGCCAAGATCATTATGACGACACACGATCTCGGTCAGGCACGCCGATTAGCAGACGACATTGTGTTTCTGAATCGCGGGCGAATTCTAGAACACGTTACATCGGCAGAATTTTTTACCAAACCTAAAACGCCCGAAGCGAAAGCCTTCATCAACGGCGACTTGTTATGGTGATTGGCCGCAAATTTTTACAACTTATGTTTGCAAGATGTACATGATTAAAGCACTAAAATCACTTCTTGTATTAACCATTCTGTTTACCGGCACTCTTGCGAATGCGCAAGAACGCTTCGTCACTATTGCATCCACGACATCCACCGATAATTCAGGGCTATTTGATGTGTTACTCCCCGCATTCACCAAAACATCCGGAATCGACGTTCGCGTAGTGGCTGTCGGCACCGGCCAGGCCATCAAACTCGCACGTAGCGGTGACGCTGACGTGCTGTTTGTTCATCACAAACCATCCGAGGAAAAATTTGTCGCAGATGGTTTCGGTGTGCAGCGGTTAGACGTGATGTACAACGATTTCGTCGTTGTCGGCCCATCCAGTGATCCCGCGAGCATTAGAGGGGAAAGCGACGTGACCGCGGCATTGAGCGCAATCGCAAACTCAAAACAACCGTTCACCTCACGCGGCGATGACAGCGGAACCCATAAAAAAGAACGTTCGCTTTGGCAAACGGCTGACATTAATTTGAGTGGCGAATGGTATCGGGAAACCGGGTCGGGCATGGGTGCAACCCTGAATGTAGCCAGCGGACTCAACGCCTATTCACTCACGGATCGTGCAACCTGGCTGAAGTTTAAAAACAAGGGTAACCTCGATATCCTTGTTGAGGGTGACCAACGTTTATTCAATCAATACGGCGTCATTTTGGTTAACAAGGAAAAACACCCACACATCAAATCCGAAGACGGGCAACAATTCATCGATTGGCTGGTATCCGCAAGCGGTCAAGAGGTGATCGATTCGTACACTATTGAAGGCCAACAGGCTTTCTTTGCTAACGCCTCGAAGTAAGTTTTTACCCATGGACGTACATCTCGACATCGCATGGCAACTGGGTCGCGGCCAGCCACAACCGGCAAACCCCAGGCTGTTTCGTTTACTGCGGGCGATTGAAGAGCATGGCTCCCTCGCCAATGCCGCGAGGTCACTTGATATTTCCTATCGCAATGCATGGAACCTGGTCAATCAATGGTCCGATCATATGGGGCAAACGTTGGTCATTAAGGAACGTGGACGCGGCGCATCGCTTTCACCCTTGGGAAAAAAATTATTGTGGGCGCAAGATTACGCACAGGATAAAAGCGAAGACCTGCTTAACGAGATTGCCGGCGAATTGCGCGAAGCACTAGATACAGTTGACACTGAACCTGACGTGAATCCAATAACGGTTTTCGCAAGCCACTGCCTGACCCATTCAATGTTACGTGAAGTGTTTCATAAACGGACAGGCGCACAAATCAACATTAAAAATGCCGGTAGCGCGAAGGCGTTGTCCGCATTGCGTGACGGTCTTTGTGATGCAGCGGGTTTCCACCTGGTAGCAGGCGAGTTAAAACCCGACTTTGTCAACAACTATCGTCAGTTTATCGATCCGGAACAGCACACTTTGATTCATGCACTCACCCGTCGTCAGGGATTGATAGTCGCGCCGGATAATCCAAAAAATATTCGCGGAATTGATGACCTGGCCAGACCTGGTGTCAAACTGGCCAATCGACAATCACATTCAGGCACCCGGTTGCTATTGGATTCATTGCTTCGTCGCCACGACATTCCATCCAACCGGATCAACGGTTATGACTCGGTAGAGTTCACACATTCCGCGGTCAGCGCGTTGGTCGCCAGCGGCTCCGCCGATGTTGCGCTGGGCACCGAAGCATCCGCTGCGCAATTCGGATTAGAGTTCATAGGTTTGGTGGACGAGAATTACTTCTATGCTGTTGCAAATACAAACCTCCACTCACCCGCAGCCGAAAACCTCTCGGCAACACTGGCGAGTGAAGCATTTCGCAAACAGGTAAGGACACTAAAAGGTTACAACCCCGACGAATCGGGATCGCATGTTCGCGCTGAAAAGGTTTTCTCGTGACAGTAGACGTAGAAAATACGATGAATCCCAATCAATAACTCGCAGAATTTTTCGAATATGGACGATTCATTTATCGTCCCTATTCGCCAACTATAGCCGCACCTCGTCGTACGCGATGACTAGATGTCCTCAGGTACCATCTTGATCGCCCCACACGGACATTCCAGGGCGCACATCCCACATCCTTTACAAAAATCGTAGTTGAACTCAAAGCGTTTGCCCGGTCCCAGTTTGATGACCGCATTGTCGGGACATATACCGTAACAATTATCGCACTCGAAGCAATTGCCGCAGGACAGACAGCGCCTTGCCTCATACAGCGCATTTTCTTCATCGAGTCCTTTTGTTACTTCATCGAAGCTGGTTTGCCGGCGAATGAGATCGAGTTGCGGACTGACCGTTTTCGGCGCATCGTCGTAGTACCAGGTGTTGAGGAAATCCATATCAGCCAATTCATGCTTTGCCGCTGGTGTGTATTGCTCGCCGCGCAACCAGGCATCGATATTACGAGCTGCCTTCTTGCCATGCCCCACCGCAACCGTGACGGTACGTTCCGATGGCACCATATCGCCGCCGGCAAACAATCCGTCGCGTCCTGTCATCATCTGGGCATTGACCTGAACGACGCCGTCACGGGCGACTTCAACCCCGGCCACGCGCTCTAAAAACGACGTATCCACATCCTGTCCCAGTGCGAGGATCAAAGTGTCCGCCTCCAGTGTCGCGAACTCACCGGTTGGCTGCGGACGACCATTTTCATCAATGCGCATCTTCTCGACAGTAAATGTCGTTTCATCTATTTGTTTGATGGTGCGCAGCCAATGAATCATGACACCCTCTTCTTCAGCCTCCGTGGCTTCGAAGTCATGGGCCGGCATCTCTTTGCGCGAACGCCGGTAGACAACCATGGCCTCGTCGGCACCCAATCGTTTGGCGGTGCGGGCCACATCCATGGCTGTATTGCCACCACCGTAAACGATTACCCGGCGACCCAGCTGAGGCGGCGCCTCATCGGTTTCCATATTCCGCAGCACGCCGACCGCGTCTAGAATTTTTCCTGCGGCATGAGCAGGAATGTTGATCCGTTTGGCGAGATGAGCACCGACAGCGATGAATACCGCATCGAATCCTTCCTTGAATGCGGCATCGATATCGTCGACCTTGGTATTCAGCTGCAAGTGTACGCCCGTATCCAGTATGCGTTGGATCTCGGCGTCTAATATCTCTCGCGGCAGACGGTATTTAGGAATGCCGAAACGCATCATACCGCCCGCCATGGGTCCGGCTTCGCGGATAGTGACCGCGTGCCCTAATCGCCGCAAGTGATAGGCGGCGGATAATCCGCTCGGGCCGGCACCGACGACGAGCACCCGTTTACCCGCATCTTCGGTATGAAAATCCGGTGTCCAACGATATTTGAGGGCTTGATCACCCAGGAAACGTTCGACCGAGTTGATACCCACCGGCATATCCAATTGGCCACGATTGCAGGCATCTTCGCACGGGTGATAGCACACCCGGCCCATCACCGCAGGCAACGGGTTGTCTTCCATCAATTTCTGCCATGCCGTTTGGTAGTCACCCTCCTCTGCATGATAAAGCCAGTTCTGTATATTCTCCCCAGCCGGGCAGGCGTTGTTGCAAGGCGGCAGCCGATCCAGATACACCGGTCGCGATGTACGCCACGATCCGGTCAGGTTGGCGACACTGGTACCGGGATCCAGTGTGATAGCGTAGGGAAGTTGTTTCATGCCGTTTGCTCACCCTGGATCAAGTCAAAACGACGAATATTGAAATCCGCCATCCGTTGTAACTGGTCAATACGCTCGGTGTCCTCGTGACCCTCGCGCAGCAGATGGGCAAAGCGCTTCTGGGTTTTAAGGTACTCCTGCACGGGGACCTTGCGCCGAATCTTCGCCGAGGCCGTAACAGTGCCATGTTCAGCTTCAAATAACGGAAACAGGCCGCATTCGACGGCGAGCCTGGCGATACGGATCGTGTCTTTCGAGTCCGAACCCCACCCCAGTGGACACGGCACCATGATATGAATGTAGCGCGAACCCTGGATGCCCATGGCCTTAATGACCTTGGCCTCCAAATCGTGCAGATCGGCGACGCTGGCCGTGGCCACATACGGTATGTTGTGGGCCATCGCGATCAGCGGTACGAATTTGCCGGTGCCGAAAACATTACCTGGTGCATCGCCCAAAACCGGGGTTGTGGCAGTACGCGCCGTGGGTGGCGTGGCGCTTGAACGTTGAACGCCAGTATTCATATACGCTTCGTTGTCGTAACAGATATACAGTACATCGTCATTGCGTTCGAACATGCCGGACAGACAACCAAAGCCGATGTCGGTGGTGCCGCCGTCGCCGCCCTGGGCGATCACTTTGATCTGCTCCTGACCCTTGACACGCAGCGCCGCGGCGACACCGGTGGCTACCGCCGGCGCATTTCCGAATAGCGAGTGCAGCCAGGGCACCTGCCAGGATGTCTCCGGATACGGCGTAGTGAACACCTCCAGACATCCCGTGGCATTGACCGCTACGATCTGCCCCTCACTGGCGCGCATCGCAGCATCCAGAGCGTAACGCGCACCGAGTGCCTCACCGCAACCCTGACACGCACGGTGCCCCGAAGTAATGGCATTCGAACGCTGAATACTCGCCTGCACGGTTCGTTTAGTTTCATCTAACAGGCGATTACCAACGGTATGCGTGCCGGTTTGGTAAAACTTGAGTCGCTGCTTTACGTTGGGTTGATGATCAGTCACCAGTTCTCCTTAAAGTTCTCCATCAAGCTTGTTTCGCGCGGCCGCCGGGATTCAGATCACGCAATATATTCTCTGCGATAGGACCGGAATGACGAATTTCGCGCGCCCGGGTTAACTGTTCGTTGATAGCGTTCCAGTTCAAGTCAAGAAAAGTCAAGTCATCCAGTTCATCGCCAATCGCACGCTCAAAGATATCCTTGAGCGACGCGCGCGTGATGGGACGCCCACCGAGACCGGCTATTACCGTGTAAACCGGCAGGCCCAATCCACGCCGGGACATACGCACATTGGAGGCCAGTACGCCACCGAGACCCGGCGACAGGCTCTTTTCTATGCAGACCACGCGTTGGGTTTCGGACAGCGCTATCCGCAGCGCCTCGAGTGGAAACGGCCGGAAAGTTGTAATGTTGATAGCGCCGATGGCAACACCGTTGTCGCGCATATCGTCGACCACTTCTTCGATAGTGCCGTTAATGGAACCCAGGGCGACGACAATCGTCTCTGCCCCCTCGGTGCGATAACAGCGCAGCAGCCCGCCGGACGATCGCCCGAAGATGTTCTCGAATTCGGCTGCGATCTCAGGGATGATAGAAAGTGCCTCCAACTGCCTGTGATGAGCGAGATAACGCACCTCGGTAAAGGCCTCCGGTCCGACCATAGCGCCAATGGAATAGGGATCCGCGGGGTCGAGCACCTGCACCGGCTCGAATGGCGGCAGGAATTCATCGACTCGCGCCTGATCCGGGACATCCAGCGGTTCATACGCGTGGGTCAGGATAAAGCCATCCATGCATACCATAACCGGGCAGCTCAGTTGCTCAGCCAGCCGAAATGCCTGGATATGCAAGTCCGCTGCCTCCTGATTGGTTTCCGCAAACAACTGTATCCAACCCGAATCGCGCATCGACATACTGTCGGAATGGTCGTTCCAGATGTTGATCGGCGCACCGATAGCACGGTTACCGATGGTCATGACAATAGGCAAACCCAGTCCCGCCGCGTTATAAACAGCTTCTGCCATGAATAACAAACCCTGACTCGCTGTCGCGGTATAACTACGCGCACCGGCGGCCGACGAACCAATGGCCACTGACAACGCGGCAAATTCCGATTCCACATTAATGAACTCACAGTGGTGTAGCTTGCCGCTTTTTACCAATGCTCCGATGCCTTCGACAATATGTGTCTGAGGCGTGATCGGATATGCGCACACCACCTCCGGCCGACACAGCGCTACGGCCTCAGCCACCGCCTGCGACCCCTCCATTTGTTTACGCATTATCTACCCCATCGTCACCTCAGTTTGCCAACACCTGCGTAAACGCCTCCTGTGCCGCCGCTACATTGGCCTCGCCGACGGCGCCGGGAAACTTGCTCTTCACCGCGCGTTCCACCGACGCCATACTGAGCTGGCCGGAGACTGCGGCGAATCCGCCAAGCAGAGCAACGTTTGGCAGCGGTCGTTTCACGTGCTTAACCGCCAGTTCGGTCGCACCAACGCCTTTGACATGTCCTTCAGGAAACGATTTAGTGAACTCGGCGATACCAAGTTCGTCGAAACTGCGTGTAGAGTTGATCAAGATGTAACCTTCTTTGGCCAAACCTGCAAACACATCAACGGAATGCAGGAGTGTCGGATCCTGGATGATCACGGCGTCCGGGTTCTGGACCGGCTCGCGAAGCCGTATCTGCCTGTCGTCAATCCGGCAAAATGAAATCACCGGCGCGCCCATGCGTTCCGACCCAAAACTCGGGAATGCCTGAGCGAACTTATCCTCGAGAAAAGCGGCAGTCGACAACATTTCCGCTGCGCTGACCACGCCCTGACCTCCTCGACCATGAATGCGAATCTGAAACATCATCTTCCTGACTATTGTTCGATATTGTTCGGTGTTTCCCTCAGCCTAAACCTTAATTAATCTTGTCTGTTCATCGGCAAACGCGTGGACGATGCCTCGACATCGCTTTGTGTTACGCAACGGTGAAACGATTCTGCAACTAAAGCGCTCCACCTCCGACCATTGCCGCGGATAAAACCATCCATCGGTAAATCCACTAATTCGACTGCATTATTGTACCGGCTTTTTGCACTGTCTGGGCGGACACGTGTCCGCCAATATCCTCCTTGACAACGTGACTAATGGCTCTTTTGTGCCTGAATAAAATTTTCTGCTGTTTTTTCGTGACTGTAGACACAAAAAACGCCCTGCATTCCACTCAACAAAACGGAAAAGATCAAGACTCGATCTTGCGAAAATACGTTCCCAGCTTAGACCAAACCTTGCGGTTTGTATCTATAAGATGGCGGGACTGGGTCCTGACCTGCCATTCACGCCAATTTGCTGATCTGGCGCTTTCGGCCAAAGAACACCCGCTTTTGCTTCGCCGCAGATCCTCAGCATCATTCCGTCGCAGGCGTCCAATAACGCTAACCAAAAAAAGAGACCTTTTGTTAACAGCAAAATTCCGTCGGCTTACGCATGCATAATAGACAGTGGGTTTACCCTCGAAGTTTTTATCTCTTATTAAATCTTCCCTTTGTGGTCAACTTGCCCTGACCGGACGCAATATGATTTTCTTGTGTATTTATGTTAATGTTATAACATAACAATTTCACTATGGTCGGAGGATCCAAATGTATTCAAAATTCAAAAGTTGTGTTGTTTGTGTATTGTCTTTGATCGCGTTAAATACTTATGCCGAACAACGCGAACACGACGCACATGTGCACGGAATTGGCGCACTCAATGTTGCGATTGACGGTGACCAAGTAATGTTGGAATTTGAAAGCCCCGCAGTCAATATTGTGGGTTTCGAACATACCCCTTCCAATGAACAACAACAGCAAGCCGTGGATACCGCGATGGAGATGCTACGTGAAGGTGGTAAGATGTTCGTCTTCACGGATAAATCAGGTTGTCGATTAGAGACCGCTGAAGTGCACACAACCATTGAAACAGACCACGACGACGCGCACGAGGGAGAGCATAATCATGAAAACGAGTCCGCGCATGATCAAGAGCATGCTGATCATGAAGAGCATGAGGCGGAACACTCCGAATTTCACGTCGAGTATACATTTCGATGTGAGCAAAGCGATGCACTAACCAGTATGGACGTAAAACTGTTTGAACACTTCCCGTCTTTGGAAGAACTCACAACCCAGATTATTTCGAACACATCGCAACAAGGGGCTTCCTTAACCAAAGAAAACAGTGCAGTGACATTTTAGGAGACTGGATCATCACCGATACTGTCATCCAAATTAACGATCTCGTTTTCTCGTGGCAACGCGGGAACACAACGCCGCTGCTTGATATCCAAAATCTCACTATTTCTCGTGGTGAGCGGGTGTTTATTGAAGGTCCGAGCGGCAGCGGTAAATCGACGCTGTTAAGTTTGATTGGCGCTGTGCTGGGCGAATTCCAGGGCAATATAAATGTACTGGGGCAGGATGTCGCTCGTTTAGGCGCTCAATCCAAGGATCAGTTCCGTGCCGATAACATCGGTTTTATATTCCAAATGTTCAACCTTATTCCGTATCTATCCATGGTGGAGAACGTGATTCTGCCCTGCCAATTTTCGACAAAGCGCCGAAAAGCTGCATTAAAAGGTATCGACAGCATTGATGAACAAGCACAGCGACTACTCGATCACTTAGGGTTGTCAAAACGCGAACTCGAATCAAACAAAGTGATGGCGCTCAGCGTCGGCCAGCAACAACGTGTCGCCGCCGCCCGTGCCCTCATCGGCAATCCGGGATTGGTGATTGCAGACGAACCGACATCTTCCCTGGATGCTGACACCCGGGAAAAATTTATTCGACTACTTTTTGAGGAGTGTGACACTTCGGGATCCACCTTGGTTTTTGTGAGTCATGATAGGTCCCTCGGATCTTTATTTAGTCGGCGAGTTGTCTTAAATGACATCAATCATGCCGCTGGAGACTTACACCTAAAAAATTAATCTGCCAGCCTTTTGCTATTGATTTGACGATGGGCTATCTATTTGTATTAGCCATAAAGAGTATTCGCAATCGTAAATTCACTGCGATATTGACAATAAGTGCGATAGCG
>CBDCFT010000051.1:0-18061 GCA_965216365.1 Arenicellales bacterium
GACGGTAAGGTCCACGGTGTTGTCGTCCAGACTAAAAACGATGTGTTTTCTTCATCGCACAATCGAAAGCGCACATAGACAGACGGATCGGTGATCTCTTTGTAGCCTTGTGCGACTTCATGGGATGACAGGGTTGCGCCAATACGCGGATCGTAAGGTACGACTTTATAACCTTGATATATAAGATTCTTATCCCAAATAATTTTTAACAGATTCCAGACCGATTCGATGTAGTCGTTATTTAAGGTGTAATAGGCTTCATCCATGTTTACCCAAAAACCCATGCGTTCAGTCATTTTTTCCCAGTCACCGATATAACGCATAACTGATTCGCGACAGCGTTTCGTGAACTCGGCAATGCCGACTTTGGCTTCGATTTCTTTTTTATCGAAGATACCGAGTTCTTTTTCTATTTCGTGTTCGACGGGCAATCCGTGTGTATCCCAACCCGCTTTACGTGGACAATGAAAACCACGCATGGTTTTGTAGCGCGGATAGACGTCTTTAAAAGTGCGCGCCAGTACGTGGTGAATACCGGGTTTGCCGTTGGCAGTAGGCGGGCCTTCGTTAAAGGTAAACAGAGGCCGCCCCTTGGATTGCTCCAGACTTTTCGCAAAGGAATTACTCTCACGCCAAAACTCAAGCACCTCTTGCTCGAGTTTTGGCCCGTTGTAGCGGCTGGATACTTCTTTGAATGTCATTTCTTTGTTCTCCAAAATAAAAACGCCCCGGGCCTGCATCACTGCAATGCCCGGGGCGATGGGTATTTAAGTCGCGGTACCACCCGGTTTCACCTTTGCCCTTGCGAGCAATGGTCTTAACAAGTGACTGCCGTCACTCAAGCCCGGTTTCGGGGGCTAATCGTCTGAGTCTACTGGGCATGACATCGGCTCGATATAGCGCAACATCTGCTGTTCGGTCAGCGGCTCCAGGGTGATTTTCGGCGGGGTCCGGGTCGGGGCTTGCACTGTCTCCCGATCGCTGCTCCCGGAGGTATCCGGCTACTGGTCCCTTTCAAAGCCTTGCTGTTACTGGCGCAATCTACCCCGCGGCTTGCTAAAAGGCAAGTCACTCGCTCGTTGAGATTCACAATTGTTTAACACCGTAGGTCCTGCGGTTGACAGGGATAGCGATTCAAGGGAAAACAGGCGTAATCAATCAGACACAGGCATTGAAAATGAAGAATCGTTACTTCCTGGTTTGGCGGCGAATACTTTGTTTTATCTTCATATCGAATTTATCGCTCACTGCATCGGCAGATGAACCGGTTTCCGTGGTTGAGCTGTTTACATCCCACGGTTGTTATTCCTGTCCTGCCGCCGATGAGCATTTGGCGGATTTGATCAGTGATCGAGACGATGTGATTGCCTTGGAATTTCACGTTGATTATTGGGATACACTGGTGTGGGGTTCGGATGGCAGTTGGAAAGACCCATTTTCGAGTCCGGAATATACTCAACGCCAACGCGGTTATCACGCGGCAAATTTGAGAGGTCGGCGTGGTGTCTACACGCCGCAGATGGTGGTCGACGGTCGTTTCGCCGCTGTCGGTTCGGATCGTAAGAGTATTAAAAAAGCGCTGTCGAACAAAAACGACTCATCTCTGAACATCGACGTCGAATCAACCGGTACTGGTGTGTCCATCGTGCTAGATGGAGACGCATCGGACCCGGCCCAGGTCTGGTTAGTGACTTTTGATCGGGAGAAAACCACTGACATACCGCGCGGCGAAAACGCGGGCAAAACACTGGATAACCATCACATCGTAAAACGCATGCAACCGGTCGGCGACTGGAAGGGTACTGCGACAACTATTCAAGCGGACATAAACCTCGCCGAAGGAGAGGGTTGCGCGGTGTTGGTGCAGTCTTTGAGTTACGACACGCCGGGACCGATCATGGGTGCATCTTATTGTCCGAGTTCGTGACAGTTACAGTTCTACTCAGGCGAATAATATCTTCGGTATTTGCCTAACGACTAGTTTATGAGTAACTTGGTGGTATGCAGTATCACCAAACTCGCCACCTCGCGAAGTGACCGGTCGCGCAATTAAAAGCATGGCTAAGGGAATTTTGTCACGTGTTGGCGTGACCATAAAACGGGACCCTGGTCGTGCACAATTGCACATTGGTCGAAATACCTCAATCGGCCCCACGGTAATGCATTCGGAAATACTATCGTCCAATTCCAGGAATTGTTGGTTAAAGCAGCTGAGTTTTAGTAGAAGCGGTGGGTCTTTAAAAGAAACAACGAATCCAGGTAATTTTCAGGTTACATTGTCTGGCGAGCCAGTCACCATAACCGACAATGATACCTGGTCGTGGCCAGCTCATCTGCGCAACGGTGTACGCACCGCAGACATCAAAAACACGATGGATGGAGATATTAGACAGGTAGTTCTCGATTTTCGTAATGCACAGGAAAAAACCTTTGCCGGCATATTCACCAAAGTGGTGCGTGAGCCGATTATGAGCATGTTTTTGATGGGCAGGGAGAACGGTAAGGCATTTGCCAAAGGTTGGGTATATGATCCTGATAACCAACCGCGCGCTGATCAGTTTCGTTTAAACGGTGAAGTTGCACAAACGACACTAACAACATCGCAACCTGGATGGGAAGCGCACCTTGGACCGGTATTTGCCCACTTCAGTATGAAAGGCGAGGAACATTTTGCGTTTTTTGAAACCACGACGGAAGCCTCTTGGCCGGACGATGAAGTCGTCCTAATTGAGTATCAAACATCATCCACCCGGCCAGTAAACCGTTGCCGTTTTGCCAATGTCGAAGATCGCCTGCCCATGCCTGAAGGTGAAACGTTCAAACGCGTGTCAGGCAATCCTAATCCATTTACGTTTCGCCTTTCGGGTTGCACGGCGTCATTAATGTTGCGTGACGTTGTTCACCATTATTTAGACAAAACCGTTGCGCAACTTGATCGCGTGCTTGACTGGGGTTGTGGTTGCGGACGCGTGTCCCGTCATTTTGCCGAGGATGCGAAGTCAACGGATTGGTGCGGTGTTGATATTGATGAGGTCGGCATTCAATGGGCGCAAGAGAATCTGCCGTTTGGCAATTTTCGCCATATCGAGCCGTTGGAGAAATTGCCTTTTCCTAACAACCACTTTGAATTTATCTTCGGTATTTCGGTATTTACGCACTTGCGCGAACCCGATCACTTGTTCTGGTTGCAAGAGCTTGAGCGTGTTGTTGCGAACAATAGCATAGTCGCGGTCAGTATCGGTGGACAAACGTTACGTGCTCGCTTATTTACAACTGACATCGACGAACTTGCCAATGACGAGATTGCGGGTTACACCGATCACGGTCGCAGCGACGCGATTGATGGCAGTACCAATGATGTGGAGTACTATCGCAGCACGTTTATTTCAGAAAACTATGTTCACTCGGTTTGGAGTCGTTATTTCGACGTGCTCGACATTCATCCAGGTTTGGTCGGATGCCGGCAGGATCTGGTTATTTTGCGCAAGAAATAAATTGAGTGAACGATCTTTACTTTAAGAATCCCAGGCTTTCCAATTTAATAATAATGCGATGCGCGGCTAAATCCGGTGTCAGGTTCTTGGTGTCAATTTCCATTTCCGCTCGTTCGGGAACTTCATAGGGATCACTGATGCCGGTGAACTCAGGGATGATACCGGCACGTGCACGCGCATAAAGCCCCTTGCGATCACGCGCCTCACACTCTTCCAACGACGTTGACACATATACTTCGATAAAACCGCCAACATCTTCAATCATTGAACGAACCTTGCGTCGGGTAGACTTGTAGGGCGCGATTGGCGCGCAAATGGCAATGCCACCGTTTTTCGTAATTTCACTGGCTACGTAGCCAATGCGTTGAATATTCAGGTCACGGTGTTCATGCGAAAAGCCCAATTCACTGGAAAGATTTTTTCTGACGATATCACCGTCAAGCAATGTCACTCGCCGTCGTCCTTGTTCCATCAATTTAATCATCAGAGCATTGGCGATGGTGGATTTTCCCGCGCCCGACAGACCGGTGAAAAAGATGGTGAAACCTTGTTGATGACGGGGCGGAATAGTTTTGCGCAGTTCTTCGACCACGGCTGGGTAGGAAAACCAGTCGTCAATTTTTAACCCTTCGCGCAAACGGCGGCGAAATTCCGCGCTGGAGATCTCTAGCGTGCGTTCGTTTTCCTTTACTTCGTCCTCGGGTAAATATTGCGCCCGGTTAACCACGTACACCATATGTTTGAACGGAACCGGCGTTATGTCGAGTTCTTCCTGATGTTGTTCGAGTAATTCCTGTGCCGCGTAGGGTGGGTAAAATGATTTTCCGTTACCGTCTTTTCCCGGCCCGGCGTGATCATGGCCGACGATAAAGTGGGTACAACCGTAATTTTTGCGAATGATGGCATGCCACAGTGCTTCACGTGGGCCGGCCATGCGCATGGCCAGCGGCAACAAGCTCAAGGCGGTGGTTTGTTCGGGATATTCGCGTAACAGGCGCTCGTAACAACGAACACGGGCGAAACGGTCGATGTCGCCGGTGATACTGGGACCGACCACAGGATGAATGAGCAAGTTCGCTTCGCATTCACGCACTGCGCGTACAGTCAATTCCTGATGCGCCCGGTGCATGGGATTGCGTGTTTGAAATGCCACCACCCGGCGCCAACCGAGTTTCTCGAAGTGGTCGCGCAACTCTTGTGGCGAATAACGCAAGTGTCGAAAGTCATAATGGTGTGGTGGTTCAACACCGTGCAATTTTCCTGCAAGATACGCCGGCCCGGTATGATTCAAAAGGTAATCCACGCCAGGGTGATCGGAGTCCGTCGTGCCATAGACCGCTTGCGCTTCATGTTGTTTATCCGGCTGCCACTTTTCTTCAACATCCATGACGGCGATCAACACACCTTCCGTATCGCGCAACACAATGCGACTACCTACTTGTACTGAATCGGCGAAGGTTTCGCTCACATCCAGGTTGATTGGTACAGGCCAGAGTATGCCATTGGCCAGGCGCATGTCTTTGAGTACAGATTCGTAATCGGCCTGACCAATGAAGCCTTCAAGTGGCGAGAATGCGCCATTGAGCAGTAATTCAATGTCACACAACTGCCGATCGCTTAAATCCCAGGATGGATAATCGCGTGCGTTTTGTTTTTCCTGTTCCGCATCCGCGGCGCCCAGGTACAGGTTTTTAAGCGCACCACCGTGAGCTTGTTTAAATGCGCCCATTAGATTTGCATGCCTTGGGTTGTTGTGTTTCTATTTTCCATCAGTCGATTCATTAACTAAGTTAAATTCGTTTGTTCATTCAATCAAATAGTGAATTTGTAGCCAGAATTGGCCTAGAGGATCTCTCGAAAACTACACAGATTCCTGCGTGGTGGATTATAGGGGCTAGTCTGCATTCGTTAAAGACAAAATACGCGATAAATTGGTCTGGTAATTTGAAACCGTATAAACAATGACTGACGCCAAGACAACCGTCGCCAAGATGACGCGCGGACCGGTGCGAGCGCATCTTATTGCGCTCACGGTTCCCATGATCTGGGGAATACTGGCGATGATGATGTTCAATGTCGCTGACACCTGGTTTGTGGCACAACTCGGCGAAACGCACCTGGCGGCGATGAGTTTTACGTTCCCGGTGATTATGGTGCTGATTAGCCTCGGGATCGGTTTGATGGCGGGTACTGCATCGGTGTTGTCCCGGGTTATTGGCGCCGGGGACAAAAAGCTGGTGCAACAACTGACGACAGATGCCGCACTGCTGAGTTTGTTGCTCTCGCTCATCTTTACTATCGTTGGTTTGTTAACCATTGATCCGTTGTTTCGATTGCTTGGTGCTGACAATGAGGTTCTGCCGCTTATTCACGAATACATGGTCGTTTGGTATGGCGGCTTTGTTGTTTTTCTTGTGCCCATGGTCGGTCTCGGCGCGGTTCGCGCAACCGGCGATAGCAAACTTCAAGGTCGCATCATGGTCGCGTCTGCCATTATTAATCTTATCCTCGACCCATTACTGATATTTGGCTGGTTTGGCTTTCCGCGACTCGAAATCCAGGGCGCGGCAATCGCGTCGGTCGTCGCGCGGGCCATGACATTCGTTGTTGGGTTTTGGGCATTGCATTATCAAAAACGCATGTTGACTTATGAGTGGCCCACTTTGCCGCGAATTATTAATTCGTGGAAACAAGTTTTGCATGTCGGTTTACCGGCCGCGGGTACCAACATGATTATTCCTCTCGCAATCGGCGTGATCACTGCGATGATTGCGCGTCATGGCGCTGAAGCGGTGGCAGGTTTTGGCGCAGCCACCCGCATCGAACAAGTCACCCTGGTAGTTTTCTTTGCCATGTCCGCGACCATCGGTCCGTTCATGGGTCAAAATCTTGGCGCCGGTAAACCTGAACGTATTGTTGAGGCTTACCGGCTAACTATTAAATTCTGTTTGTGGTTTGGCTTGTTGATAGCGTTGGTATTGGCATTGGGCGCACGTTTTCTCATGCGACAGTTCAGTGACGACGAACAAGTGATTGCTGTCGGCGTCGCGTTTCTTTGGATAGTACCCATCAGCTTTGGCGCGCAGGGGATTGTCATGAATATTAATGCTGCATTTAACGGTTTAGGCCGTCCTTTACCGGCTGTTGTCATATCAGTTGCCCGAATGGTGGGCTTGTATTTACCTTTAGCGGTAATCGGCAGTTACTGGCTGGATGTTCATGGAATATTTGTCGCTGCCAGTCTTGCAAACATCGGCGCTGCGGCTTTGGCTTTCGTATGGTTCCGTAACGCATGCGCAGGTTCGAAATCCCCCCGCATGAATGGGGATATAGATACTGATTAGATGAAGACTACTCGTAGGGGGAGGTTGGATTGTCCTGTTTCAACCAGCCTTCAATGCCGTCGGTTATGTCGTATACCTGGTTGTAACCGAGTTGGTTAAACAAAGCCTGGGATATCACTTCAGAGCGGGCGCCGGTGCGGCAAATTAGCATTACGGGTTGATCCGGTGCGGCAATTTCTTTTAAGCGCGCCATCCAGGTATTCACATCATAACGCCCGTTTTCATCAAAAAATGTAAGCAAATGGGAGCCTTCGATAACGCCTGTTTCTTTCCATTCGGGCGCTGTACGCACGTCAATAACAGGTACGCCCTGTGCCATTAGTTCTTTCGCTTGCTCAAGATTTGGTTTTTGTAAATCCGCTAGAGCTATCGTGGAAACTGCAACAAGGACAGTGGCAACAACAATATTACGCAGCATAATTCTTGTTTAAGTAGTTAATAATATCGCTCGATTCCGGTAACCATGTCGAGTTTCCTTCGTCATCAATAATGCGTAACACTGGAACCGTGTCCTGACCACGAGCTTCTATTAATTCTTTTTCGTATTGAACATCTTGCCAGATATTGCGAGATTCCACTTCGATACCCAGTTTCTTAATGGCGTGTTGCACGCGCCAGCAAAACATGCACATATCACGATAATAAAGAATAAGACTGTCTGAGTTAGCTTTGGTTTCAGTAGAGGTTTGCATCAGTTTTGCTAAATCCAAAAATTATCAAAAGTTATAACGGCCAGAATACTAACAGCAATGGAACAGCGACCGCGACAATCAAAATTTCCAGCGGCAAACCCATACGCCAATAGTCTGAAAAGTGGTAACCACCAGGCCCCATCACCAGGGTGTTGGATTGATGACCTATCGGTGTGAGAAACGCGCATGACGCACCCACGGCTACGGACATTAAAAAAGCCTCCGGGTTCACGCCCAGTTGTTCGGCAATGCCCAAAGAGATCGGCGCCATGACCAAAGCAGTGGCGGCGTTGTTGATAATGTCGGACAGGAACATGGTGACGACCAATACCAGAGTCAATATCAATACGATGGGCAATCCGGATGTGAGTCCGATAATGCTGTTTGCAATTAAATCTGTCGCGCCGGTGGTTTCTAACGCTCGGCCTACCGGAATCATGGCGCCCAGCAAAACAATCACCGGCCAGTCTATTTCGCGGTAAAGATTGCGTACCGGCAAAATGCCAAACAGGATGTACGCGACGATAGCCATGACGAAGGTCACGGTTAATGGCAACACGCCAAACACACCGAGCGCAATAGCAATGCCGAAAATGCCTACCGCAAGCCTGACCCTGCGTTCACGGCTGATGGCGAGATCACGTTGCGCCAGTGGCAACAAACCGAAATCACTCATGGTTTCGATCATGGATTCGGTAGGACCTTCAAGCAATAAAATATCACCGGCGCGAAACAGTTGTCGTCGTAGCCGTCGACGTACGGTCTCACCCTGACGCGCCAGTGCGACTAACGACACGGTGCGGTTGGTGTGCCGGCGAAGAAAAGCAACCGTGCGTCCTTCCAATGGCGAACCTGGCGTCACCACGCCTTCAGCCAATGCAAGATCAGCCGATGCGAGTTTCTGAAAACTTTTATCTTCCGTCGTGACCAGTTCCAGGCCTAATTCGTCGATTACGGGTTTCAAACCACCGGGATCGGAGCGCAACAAGTAAACATCATCTTGTTCGATGATGTGGTACGCCGACACCGGTTGCGCCAGGCCGTTGCCGCGTGCAAGACCCATGACGTCGATATCTCCCGCATGTAACGGTTCAACGAATGCCAGCGACTGACCGATTAATGGACTGCCCTGCGGCACTTTTACTTCGGTTAAATACTCTTCGACCTGGAATAATTGTTGTGGCGGATTTTGCGACAAACGCGCTTTGGGAATGAGACGCCAGCCGATAATGGCGACAAACAAAACACCGAGCACTGCGACCGGAACACCGACCGGCGAAAACTGGAACATGCCAAAACCGGTGCCGGTGCGTTCGGCCTGATATGCCGCGATAATAATGTTAGGCGGCGTGCCGATCATGGTGGTCATGCCACCGAGTATGCTGCCGAATGCCAACGGCATGAGCAGCATGGCGGGAGAGCGTTTGTGTTCGCTGGCGGTAGCCAAAGCGACCGGCAACATCAAGGCCAAGGCGCCAACGTTGTTCATGAATGCCGACATCACGGTTACGACGCCGGTTAATGCAACCAGATGAATAAATGCATTGCCGGTAAAGGGTAACAATCGGCGTGCGATTAAATCCACTACGCCGGAGTTTTTTAATGCATGACTAATCACCAGAACTGCAGCAACCGTTACGACGGCGGGGTGACCAAACCCGGCAAACGCATCGTGCCCTGGTACTAATCCAAAGGCGACCACCGCCAGCAATGCGATCATTGCCACCATGTCATGACGCAGTTTGCCCCAACCGAACAACACCAATGTGATCAGTAGAATACTGAAAACAGCGATCTGGTCGGTTGTGAGTTGTGCTAACACTTCGGTCTAGCTGCGAATACCGTAACCGCGATTGAGTAAATGTAAATTAAATGAAAACAGCGCAACAATAAACAGGCAAACGATGGCATAGGATACCCAAAGATTGATATCCGAAATACCCAGGAAACCAAAACGAAAAGCGTTAATCATGTACAGGATGGGATTTGCCAGTGACAGGTTTTGCCACAACTGGGGTAACAAATTAATGGAATAAAAAATACCACCAAGGTAGGTCAGCGGCGTTAAAACAAAAGTCGGTACGATGGACACATCGTCGAAGCTTTTTGCAAACACGCCGTTAATAAATCCACCCAGGGAAAACAAGATTGAAGTCAGGATAACGGTACTGGACAAAATCCAGATATTATGAATATGCAAATCACTGAATATCAACGACACAATGGTCACGACGATACCAACGGCAATGCCGCGCGACATGCCACCGACCACGTAACCGATCAAAATAATATAGTTTGGTGTCGGCGAGACTAATATCTCCTCAATCGAGTGGTGAAACTTAGCGCTGAAAAAAGAGGACACTGTATTCGCATAAGAGTTGGTGATCACGGACATCAATATCAAACCGGGCACGATGAAATCCATGTAGCGAAACCCTTCCATTTCACCGATACGCGGCCCGATCAGGTTACCGAAAATAACAAAGTATAATGACGTTGTGATAACCGGCGGCAAGATCGTTTGTTGCCAGATTCGAGTGAAACGCGTGATCTCCTTGATCACGATAGTCGAAAACGCGACAAATATTTGGGCGAAACTCATTGCTCAGGTTGCGCGCGGCTACTGTCGACCAGGCCGATAAATAATTGTTCTAGTCGGTTGGTTTTATTACGCATGCTCGACACCTCAATGCCATGACGCGACAGCTCAGCAAACACCGGGTTGATACCGGCTTCCTTGGCAACATCAACTTCTATCGTCGACTCATCCACTAGACGCATACTGAAACCGTTGTGTTCGGGTAATTGATTCAGTGGGTTGTTTATATCCAGGACGAAGGTTTCCACAGTAAGTTGTTTAAGCAAGGCCTTCATGCTGGTGTTTTCGACCAGACGGCCATGATCGATGATGGCGATATTGCGACACAGGTGTTCCGCTTCCTCAAGATAATGCGTAGTTAAAATAATTGTCGTGCCTTCGGCGTTTATTTTCTTCAAAAATTCCCACATGGAACGGCGAATTTCAATATCCACACCGGCCGTGGGTTCATCCAAAATCAATAACTTTGGCCGGTGAATCAATGCACGTGCAATCATCAAACGCCGTTTCATACCACCGGACAACATGCGCGCCTGGCCATCGCGTTTGTCCCACAGGCCGAGTTGCTTCAAGTATTGCTCTGCGCGTTCATGGGCCAGACGCCGTTCGATTCCGTAGTAACCCGCCTGGTTTACGACGATCTGTAACGGCGTTTCGAACATGTTGAAATTGACTTCCTGAGGTACGACGCCAAGAAACGATTTGGCTTTCGGGAAATCATTGTCGATATCGACTGCAAAAATTTCCACGTTGCCCGCGCTTTTGTTGACCAGCGAACAAATGATGCCTATGGCGGTCGACTTACCTGCACCGTTCGGACCGAGCAAAGCGAAAAAGTCACCCTGTGCAACTTCGAGATCGATACCGTGTAAGGCGGTTAAGCCGTTTGCATAGGTTTTTTTCAGTCCTTTAATGGACAGCGCAGTTGTCATGAGCAGTTTGGAGTTCTTCGCGAGTGGTACTCGGGTTGTTACCGTTTGCGTCCGGTGACACACAATAACGGCATCGCCATTGATGCAAGTTTACTGCTTGAGCACCACCTTTTGGTATAAATTTTTAAGACGCGCTTGCGGGTCGTAGCGTGCTTTTAAATCTTCGTAACGTTCGCGATTGTAGATTGACCAGAATTCCTGTTCGGAAAAATAGCAATCCGAGTACAAAGATTTAATGCCGCCGAGTTCGGCGACCTTTTTCTCGATCAATCGATTGTAATAACCAGCCGGATGTTTCTGCCGGTTACGCACTACATCCCAGAACCCGAAATTGATATATAGCTTGTCCGTGTTCATGGGGTACAGGTCGTATGCCGCGGACTTGTCATAGGCCCCGATAGGGCAAATCCAAATGGGCTTTATACCGATTTCACGTTGAAAAAAGGCCAGAAATTCTGCAGCGTTTTCGATGGGTATGTCAACATCCTGGATCACGGATTCCGGACGGTTACCTACCAGTCGATATAACCGTCGTGTAACACCCCAGCGTGCGTTCCAACGCATTACTTTAGTGTAGTTGCGTGAGTTCAAACGTTTCCTGCCAAGCAAACGGCGCATGAATGGGTTTTGTACATACAGGTTTTTCGAACACCAGAACCAGTCCGTATCCCAGCGCCAGATGTAGTCATGAGCGGTCAGATAATCTTTTTCTTTTTTACGAATGGATTGGTAGTAGATATCGAGATAAGTGTAGTCACTGGCGTAGGGTGCATCATCCACAAAGCGGCCCGTGGTGACGTACATTTCATGTTCGGTAAATACACTGCCGTCGACGAAGTCCACGTTGCTGCGACAGGATTGAGCTACTGTTTTAAAAAATTCCTCTGCGTTATTGCATCGGGCGTGTTCAATTTCGACATAAGGCTTCACCTCGACCGTCAACGCTTTCAGTTTCAATATGTAACCCAGCGTGCCGTAGGAATTGGGGAAACCAAAGAATAAGTCCTTGTGTTCGTTATCCAGCGTGCACGTCACGACCTCGCCGTGCCCGAGCAATATGTCCATTTCCAATACGGTTTCATGGGGCAGGCCGTATTTGAATGAGGACGATTCAATACCGATGCCCGAAATCGCGCCGCCAATGGTAATGGTCTTTAATTGCGGTACCACGGCAGGCATGACGCCGTGCGGTAAAGTGCCATCGACAAAGTCTTCGTAAGTGGTCATGCCTTCCACGTCGACCCAGGCCTGCTCAGGGTTGACCTCTAATACATTGTTGAAGTCATGGACATTCAGTGTGCGGGCGCTGGTTCGTTGGCGGTCACGGAACAAATTGGAAGTCTGTTTGCCCAGACGAACGGCGCCGGCAGGTGCGGCGGCGATTTCAGCGACCAGCCGTTCTTTTCTTAGTTCATATGCCGTCATGCGTTAGAATACTATGGCGTGAAAGTGAGAGAAGCAATCCAGGTGATCGAGGCCGATGGCTGGCAACTCGTCCGTACTCGTGGCAGTCATCGCCAATACAAACACAAGACAAAACCGGGATTGGTAACAATTCCCGGGAAAATGAGTGATGATTTGGCTCCTGGCACGGCCAATAGTGTCATGAAACAAGCGGGATTAAAGAAATGAAATATTTAATTGTTATCGAGCAAACGGAATCGGGATACTCAGCCTATTCCCCCGATCTCCCGGGCTGTGTGTCTACGGGCGATACTCGTGAAAATACCGAGAGAAACATGCGTGAAGCGATAGATTTTCATGTGCAAGGGTTGGTTGAAGAGGGATACGAAGTACCGAAACCGTCCAGCACGTCGTCCTACGTTGAAGTAGCGGCGTAGTTAGTTGCCACAAAGCGTCGGTATTAGACCGAATCAAAATCCGTTTCATTAACCCATCGTATTTTCTAGCTGTTTAGTCGCCCGGTTACTTCCACCAAATGACGCACAACCGAATCCACCGCCGCCCGTGTCGCATCGTCTTTCAAACCACCGTCTTCATCGAAAGCCTGATGTGCTTGCGGTACGGCTTTTTGCTCCGGTATAACGATCATGTTGAGATTGCCCAGGATCATGCGTACCGTCACCAGGGTGCGCAAACCGCCTAAGGCGCCCGGTGATGCGGCCAGCAATGCAGCGACCTTTCCGCGATACGCAATCAACGGCGTTTCGTTCGGTTCGGGCCGTGATGTCCAATCGATCGCATTTTTTAATACGCCGGTGATGGAGCTGTTGTATTCGGGCGCCGCAATCAGAAAGCCATGATGTTCGCACATCAACTGCTTTAGTCGCCTGGCGTTTTCCGGCAAACCGTTCTCGCTTTCCAGGTCGCCGTCATACAGCGGCATGGGATAGTCGCGCAAATCGATTTGTGTGACCTTAGCATCCGCGTCGCGTGCCATGTCGGATGCCGCGCGAATCAGTTTCTTATTAAATGATTCGGTGCGTGTGCTGCCGGCAAACGTGAGGATTTTAGGTTGTGTCATAAATTGAATTTTTTCGATGCTGGTGAACTATCAAATTTATCAAGCAGCACAAAAATACAATGAAAAACTCCTTTGCGCGCTTGAACACTAAACATACAATACATGCACAGTTTACCGAATAATTTGAAAAGCAGAAAAACCGACATGTCTGAATTGAAAACGCTAGGCGAATCACAGCTCCAGGCGCTGGAGCAGGAATTGCTTGCGCGCTACGAAGAATTTAGCAAACAGGAACTGGCACTGGACATGACCCGGGGCAAACCGTCGTTGCGCCAGTTGAATTTATCCAATGCCATTTTGGAATACCCGGGTGTTACCGACTACACCGCGGATGACGGTACGGATTGCCGTAACTACGGTGGTTTAACCGGCATTCCTAAAATGAAAAAGCTGTTTGCCGACTTGTTGGAAGTAACGCCGGATCAAGTCGTGGTTGGTGGAAATTCCAGCCTTACCATGATGCACGATGCTTTGGTGCGAGCCTGTTTGTTTGGCGTACCCGGTGGCGAAGGGCCATGGGTACATCAAGGCCCGCTGAAGTTTCTGTGTCCTAGCCCGGGCTATGACCGGCATTTTGCCATTACCGAACACCTAGGTTTCGAATTGATAAGCGTAGATATGACGGATACCGGGCCGGACATGGAGCAAGTGACTGCTGCGGTGGCTGAAGACGCTTCCGTCAAAGGTATTTGGTGTGTGCCCAAGTACAGTAATCCGACCGGTGTCACTTACAGTGACGAAGTTGTGCACGCTTTGGCGGGCATGCAAACCGCAGCGCCGGACTTTCGCGTCATGTGGGACAACGCCTATGCCGAACATTATTTCAGCGATAAGCCGGATGAGTTAGCGAATATATATGCCGTCTGCGCCGAGGCCGGTAACGAAGATCGTGTGTTGATGTTTGCATCGACTTCAAAAATGACTCTAGCCGGTTCCGGTGTCGCAGCTATTGCTGCGAGTCCCGCCAATATTGACGACGCGTTGAACCATCTCGCCGTTCAATTCATTGGTCCGGATAAATTGAATCAACTGCGACATGCTCGATTTTTTGGGGATATTGGAGGTCTGCGTGCTCACATGCGTCAACATGCGGAACTGATCAAGCCAAAGTTCGATATCGTCCACGAAGTGTTACGTGAAGAGCTGGAAGACAAAAATATTGCCACCTGGACAAAACCCAATGGCGGTTATTTCATCAGTCTGGATGTGTGGGATGGCTGCGCTAAACAGGTTATTCAACTGGCGGGCGAGATTGGCGTTAGCCTGACAAATGCCGGCGCGCCGTTTCCCTACGGCAAGGATCCGAGGGATTGCAATATCCGTATCGCGCCAACTTTTCCGCGTCGTGAAGAGATAAAGTTGTCGACGGAGATATTAGCAATATGCATTCAACTGGCTGCCGTGCGTAAGTTGCTGGGCAAAGCAGACGATTCCGACACAGGTAGGTAGCCCAGGTGAGGCATACTATTCGCGCGCAAGCTGGCTCCTTGTCTGTTGGCAGTTGGATCTGATTAGCTATCAGAGAAGACGGGCAGCGGGCAGAGACTGACTCGCTCCGAAGGTCGATGAACCTGTATTGGTAGATCAGCCGGCACGTTGCCTCGCCACCCGATAACACATTGTATGGTATCTGAATCCCCATGACACGGTGAGACTGCATCGACAAGGTAAATCGTTGTGGTGGCATTTCCGTTGATAATGACTCATTGAGCACAGGCGGATTGATGATGCTGCATTTTGTCGGATGTGATGTATCCAAAGCGACACTGGATATTGTGTCTGGTTGTCCCGATACGGGGCGCTGTCAGCGCCCCGTGCGTTTTATGAATACGACCAAGGGTTATAACGCATTGAGCCGGTGGCTCGATAAACGCTATGGGGTCAAGCGCGAGCACATAGCGCTGGTCATGGAGGCGAGCGGGGTGTATCACCGTCCTCTGGCAGCACATCTGCATCATGCGGGGTTTCGCGTGCTGGTACTCAACCCCGGTGGGGCGGCCCACTATGCCCGTTGTCAGAATCAACTACACAAAAACGATTGCCTGGATGCACGCTCGTTACAACGCTATGGAGCACACTTACACAAACCGCACTGGTATCGCCCCCAACGCCCTGTGATACAACAGTTAAGCGCTCTGTTGAGCCGTTTGCGTCAACTCGCAATAGATCATCGACGCGAGTGTAATCGTCTGGAAAAATGCAATTTTCTGCCCAATAGCACGCCATTGCGTGATTCGATCCGGCGGCAGTTGAGCGCCATTGAGCGCGAACAATTGGCTATCCAGTCCATGATCGATTCACTCATCGACGCCGATCCCATTTTGCAACACGATGATGAGTTGCTCTGTTCGATCAAAGGCATCGCGCGGCGTACGAGTCAATGGTTGTTGGTTTTGTTGCACTCGCATCGATTCGCTCATGCGCGTGAACTCGCCGCCTTTGTCGGCTTAACGCCTTATCATCGTCAATCCGCCACCTCGCTTAATACCCCGGGACATCTGTCCGGGCGTGGTAATCCGTATTTAAGAGCCCGCCTGTATATGCCCGCCTTGTGTGCTGCACGTCATGATCCCGCTCTGCGTGCTTTCTATCAACGTTTACTCAAGAAGGGTAAAAACCAAAACAAGCTATTGTCGCCGTGATGCGTAAACTCTTACACATCGCCTTTGGTGTCATTAAACACCAAACTCCCTATAACCCTCTCTATAACGCTTGACTCCAATTCGAAACATGGTATCTACAATTCTTAACTCTTTACAACCGCAACGGCCAACAAACACCATGCGACAATAAATGCTAATCCCCCTAACGGCGTAATCGCACCCAGCCAACGAATTCCGCTAAGACTTAACACGTACAGGCTCCCGGAAAACAAAACGATACCGGCGAACATCGTCCAACCTGACCATTTAACAATAGTGGATTTAGGATACTGCGACGCGACAAATGCTACCGCAAACAAACCGAGGGCATGATAAAAATGGTACTGCACACCTGTTTGAAAAACACCCATCATGGGTTCGGTCAATTTGCCTTTTAAACCATGTGCTCCAAACGCACCCAGCATCACCGCTAATGCGGTGTTAATCGAACCCAGCAATGTGAAAAGTTTAATCATGCAGTTTCAGGATAAAGCGGTGGTAGTAGATTGTTCGTAGTTTCGGTTACGGGTGGTTTTTTCTCGGCATTTAAAAACTCCTGCCACAATGATTCGCCTGACCACTTGCTGTGATTGGGCGAGTATAAAACGCGATCCAGAGTTTCAAGTTCATGGGTGAGTGGCTCATGGTCAAGACGTGTCGCGATGCCGCTTAACCCAATCACCTTTTGCTGCGACCAACGCAATGTAGCCCAATTCAACAACGTGTTTTTTGCGGCTTGTGCATCGTTGGAAAAACAGGCGGTTTTTATCGCGTTACGCGCAGTGCGTAACGCGACAGGAACCTCCTGCGGTTTATTGTGCACGGTTTGTGGTTGTTTGATTCGCCACAGATAAACCAAAGTCGCCAGCCACAACACTGCAAACATGGCGCTGATCAGCGGCCACCAGCCCGGCGATGAAACAGTTTGTGTCGATGCGACAGGGGTTGTAGGCTCCGGCGCCGAAACGATGTCTGCCACACTGGGTTGGGTAGTTTGTGGCGTTGCGGTTTGCGCCGCTAGCACTTCAATAGTCTGTGCCGGGATAACCGCGACCTGCTCAACATCGGCATCCACATCCCACCAGGGGATGTGCACTTCGGGTAAGGTCAGTTGCCCGCTGCGATTCGGCACCAGCGCGACCCGCTCTTCGCGCACACCGACCACCTGGCTGCCGTCGCGTCCGGTGTTGGTCTCGGACTGATCGGGATAAGCCCGCATGCCATCGATGGTTTGTTGCGGGATTTGTGGCAATTGTTCACCACTTAAGCCCAGTGCCTGGATTCGCAGGGTGCGGGTGATGGGTTCACCAACTCGAAATTGTGGTGGCTCGTTTGTCCACGATTGCGTGATGCGAACATCACGCGCCGGCAACCATATCTGACCGCTAAAACTAGCCGGTTTCGGTTTGACATTAACGCGTACTTCTTTTGATTGCGCGCGCACCACCCGGCTACCGCCAAAAAAGTCATCCAACAAAAGACTGTTGGATGAATTATCCGACGCACGTCCGGCAAACTGCATTGCCGGAATCACCAGCTCTCCACTTTCCTGGGGAAAGATGGAAAATTGCCGTTCTATCACACGAATGCGACGACCGTTGCGATTAACTTCGTAACTCGCATCCTCACCCAAACGTTGCACGACGGCGTTTTCTATTTCCGGTTCACTCAACCGACCGTTGGTAACATTCACCGCGAGTTCCAGACGCATGGTGTAAGTAAGCTGCGCCTGAACATATGCTTCTTGCGGCTCGATTATCACTTCCAGTGCAACATCGCGCGGCGCACCGGCAGGTCGTGTTTCCGGGGCTAATACTTTGAGTTGCAGCGGTTGGGTGCTGGCCGGTCCCAATGCGATGGCAGGAATAGTAAA
>CBDCFT010000052.1:0-7290 GCA_965216365.1 Arenicellales bacterium
CAATCAACAGCGAACCGCCAACCGGATCCGGTTCCCCTACATTGATGCGTTCCGTCCCCAACAGCCCATAAGCGTTGCGGGCGATCCCTGGGAAACTACCCCCATCAAAACGGGTAAATTCCATGTTGCCTAGTTCCCATGGAGCGTTTTTTCACGACTAAGGCCATTTGTTTAGACAGATTAGCTGCGGCCTCATCAACCTCGTCGTTGGTCGGCCATAAGATGGATCCAGTCACACGTCGTTGTGGGCGAAAGGCACCATTGTCCGGCCGCTCGTCTTCATCCACAACGCTTGGTCCTTGATTATGCACATCAGCAACCCATATCGGTTTGTACTGGCGATAAGTATCTACGATAGCTTGCGCCTCGGGTACTGGATTAGTTGCTGGATCAAAGTGTCGGCTTGTACCGACTAGGCCCGGATTACACACAATTTGGTCGCTTTGTGACCAGTCCGGCCAATGATATCGATTAATATCGTAGTGCCGCAAGTCACCGTCGTTAACAAAGGTGTCGACAAATGTTGAGCAACAAATTTAGAGCGTATTGTTGATTAGCTCTATTATGGTTCGCAGTAATTTCTAGATTTGCGATGTAACTGGATGGGATGTGAATGGAAAAGGCCCAAACAACAGTGCCTGGGCCTCAGTTTGAATAACTTCTAAACAAGTGATGAGTAACGGCGTCACTCGGTTCTTGCTATTTGGTTAGATAGTGTCTAATGGAAATATCACCGTATTGTTAAACGATGCCGGGGGCACATTGTGAGAAAACGTGAACCCATGATCTTTGAATTCCAGTACCGTTTCCTCTTTACGTGATTGGCGTCGACCAAAACGCCGGGTAAGTTCCATCGCTGCCCAGGTGCCATTTTCAATTTTCAACACACCGCCGCTATCGTTATTATTGTATGTGACTTCGACACGCCGGCTGGACATCTCGGATTGAATAAATTCATTTAGTTGTCGCAGATCTAGATGCATATTACATCGTGTGAAATCACCACAACATGCGACGTGATTTCGAGTATCGCGGTTTGCACATCTGTGCAGGCATCTTGGTTTTGAGGATTGTGTGTTTGATTGGATTTGGTCTTTTTGTTGATTCTCGTGACTTGGTGTTGAAGCTCGATAAAACTGACATGGCATCATGTATTACTACCCTCTTTCTGTGTTGATGTTCATTGTTAGTCACGCCACCATCAGACAATAAATGGCGTGCCGCTCAGAGTTCCTGGTCGAGAGAGGTAAGGCCGACGGTATTGGGTGTCGTTTATAAAACGCTTGGATGCATCACACACCGGGTTTCAAATCCGATATAGTCAAACCACACTCAAACTTTCGTTATCACCCCCACAGCGATAGGCGAAGATTAACAATAAATAGCAATCAATTTCTCGTTAAGGAATGTTAAAGATTGTTGCAACGGCATTCCGTCACTTTAAATGGCCATAAGCCGTCATGTGTAAATCGCAGTAAATTCAATATTTTATTGGCTGAGTGCGACCATCAGTTGACAGTTTTACCTTCAGATTGTTGGGTCTGTTTGTTGCTAGATTCGAACCGAATTTTCCAATCTCCCTTCGTTTTTTTTTTTACATTACTTTGATCCCAATTTCGTTAACTGCCTGCAAAGAATTCATTATTAAGGGTTAGTTTGGTCCGCGTGACGATGTGTCAAGGGCTACTCTATGATACGGGTACAAGCCTGTTGTAGTATTCAGCATGGTTGTCAGCAAATTTATGGCCCAACAGTATGCAAGACCATCCGGATGGGTTGGACAACTGCTGATGGGTCCTCTGCTCAATCGGTCAAATTCCAAATTAAATGCATTTGTTTACGATGTGTTGGCGCCGTCTCCGGAGGCGCGGGTGCTGGAAATCGGATTTGGTGGGGGCGGGTTAGTTTTTCGCATTGCAAAGAATCTCACCTCAGGTTCGATACACGGCGTTGAGATATCCAAACCCATGCTGGATAGAGTCAACGCGATGATTCATCGACGCGGGCTTTGCGACAAAGTGCATCTTCATAAAGGCACAATTGAGAATCTACCATTCTCGAATGGTCACTTCGATGTCGTTTGTAGTGTTAACACGGTCTATTTTTGGCCTGATCTGTCACGAGGTGTCGAAGAGATGGCACGCGTTACTCGTACGAGCGGAGTGGTCGTATTGGGATTTGGTTCCGATGCGGCACTTCGGCAATCTGGCTATGAAGATAAGGGATTCAATCTATATTCGCCCGATCACGTAGTAGAGGCACTAAACAAAAGCGGATTCTGTTTGGATAGACTTGAGACAATGAATAGAAAGAGCCGAGGCCCCTTCTTTGTATCCCGAAGCATAAAGTGTTAATACAGGTGTCTTATAAGTGACCGGTAAACTTCTAAAAATTGATGACGAATTAACCATCCACTACGAAGAATCCGGTCGCGGGGAGAGACCCATTTTGTTTTTACCTGGGTGGACAATGTCGACCAAGGTGTTTACGCGACAACTGGCCTATTTTGAAGAGTCGTATGAATATCGATTCATTACCTTCGACCCAAGAGCACACGGACTCAGCAGTAAGACCCAAGACGGTCATCACTACGAGCAGCACGGACGGGATATATATGCGTTTATTGAGAAGCTGAAGCTCGAGAACATCGTTATCGCTGGCTGGTCATTTGGAACCTTAGCGGTACTTGCCTATGTGCACCAATATGGAGCTAAGCGACTATCGGGCCTCATCATGTTGGATGGCCCACCGCGAGCAATTGGAGAAGATAACAAAAAAGAATGGGTCACCTATCGATACGATGATGCGGATGCAATGCAATCGTTTTACACCATGGGGCGCCTAGAAAATAGAGAATTCACCAATAGGGAGTTTGCACGGTGGATGTTAGAAAACAAAAGTTTGGAGGACATACAGTGGGTACTCGATATTACAAACCAAACCCCAGACACAGCCGCAGCGTTGCTGAACGCCACAGCGAACTTTCTGGACTTTCGTGAGGATTTAATCGCTCTCAACGGCAAAATTCCACTACTGTACGTGGTTCGCAATGAAATCGGGGAATTAGTGTCCAATTGGGCTTCGCAATACACACCATCTGCGCAAGTTCGCGCACTGGGCGATCATTTAATGTTTTGGGAGCGCAGTGACGAGTTTAACCGGATTTTGACTGAGTTCTTAAAGTGTTGTAATTCGAAACATTCCTGATGGACGTCTAATATCTTTTTATCGATCGCGTCACTTAACCTAGGGAGACAGTTGCTATTAATCTCAGCCATGCGCGGGGGAGGGTTTAACCACGTCGAATAGACGAGCCTTGAAAATGGACTTGAATACGATAGATGGTTTTTTGGCGGCAGTGAATTTCGCCCGTTTTTAAATCCACTCGTTCAGGTACTTCCTGAATGCGCTTGTCTATCATCGCGTGGTAGCCGCGTTCAGAAAAAATATCGATTAACATCGACAATGCAAGCGGGTCATCAAACGTGTCGTCCTCCAGGTTAACGCTGGCGCGTCCGGACAAAGCATGGCGCTGGATGATCGACATGAACTTGTTTTTGATGATCTCAACCACTTTCACGAACAATTCGTGATGATTTATCTCATAGCTATCAAGGCGTTTGACCAACTCCTGTCGTGCATGAATTGTAATTTCCTGCGCAATGGGGATAGGGTGAAGACGATCAAAAGTACGTTGTTCGAGTTCCAGTGAGCTTTGATATTGCAGTTCGCGGAGAATATTTTCCTCGACTTCCTGTATAGGTCCTTCCGCATTGATAAAGTGGTAATGATAAATTTCTTTTAACGATTGCAATGCATCCCAGGTTTGTTCTTTAAATACGCGGTAGCGCTGTTGGGCATGCTCACGACTCGTGTCGGTTGCGCGCAGCTCAATTTTCTCGCCCATACCGGTCTCGTCTACCTCTTTGTTGTGTGCCTTGATCTCCATGCCACGGTGAAGTTGTCGTTCGATACTCGTCCTTTCGCTGGCAAATAAAACCATGGCATGAATAATGGGACGACGAAAATGCATGGCGAGGTCGGTATCGGCGAATTCGCTATTCAGTTTGTTAATCTGATCTACCAGCATCTTGAGGCATTCGACCTGGACACGCGTGCGTGGAAAGCCGTCGAGAAGGGCACCATCGCGGTATTCTTCTTTTAACAACTCCCGCAACAGGATCGCGATGACGTCAGTGTCGCCCACTAATTGTCCCGAGTCTTTAATTTTCTGAGCCTCGGGTGTGGTCAGTAGTTCACTGACAACTATCGGCGGACACGTCAGCCCCCGGGAATCCATGATGAATCGCGTTTGAGTTCCCTTGCCGGCTCCCGGCGCACCGCCAAGCAGGATCAATTCTTTGGGAAAGCGCAGGTTTTCATGTCCGCGTTCTTCTTCCAGTGCCTCCCACACTCTCTTAAAAATAACATGGGCATCTTTGATTTCCAGTTCAAAGGACGGAGAGTGATTGGTTTTGCTGTTTTTTTCTTCCATTTTTATATCTGTTGAACGTCCGGTGTGATTTCAAGACGTTAATTGTCGTGGGTCGTGTTGCAGGAAATCGCGCAACGCAACTTAAAATAGTATCAGGAAAAATTCAAGCGGAATTCAATTCGCCTGCAGGCCGAGTACAGAATCAGGGTAGCGAGTCCAAATTACAGTAGTTGTCAGCCGGCTTCAGAAAACGAGCGTTGTTGCCGGAGCAAATATCCCGCTCTTATTATTTCCAAGATGGGCGTATGCGATCAACATAAAGTCGTTGCCCCTTCCGCGTGTAAATTCGGCGCGGTGACTTTTTCGACGAGTGTTGTAATCATTTCGAACGGATTGGAATCCGGAATAATTCGAATATTAATAGTTTGGTCGTTTGCCCGGTGCAGGTTGTCGCGTACCTGGGCGCGCAGGGGAATCGCCTGCACGTTAGCCGTAGGGCTTGATTGGGTTAATTCGTAGGCGATCCGGCAACTGACATTCTCCTTTTGCCCGGTGAATTCGGTTCTGCGATTACAGTCGAAGACCACATAACCCTGCCCCTGGGATACAACGCCCATGCCGTCTACGTCCCAATCCAGGCCGTGACCGTCGAAACGGTAGTTTTTTGCATCGATGTCGACACCGAGGTATTGCGCAATGCGTTTTACCAGAAACACGATAACTTTTGTATGCTGCGGGGCAGGGTTCAGGTCAGTTCTCCGTTAATAGTGAAAACCCGAGCGAGGGCAGTTAACAAAATACGATTAGCAAATATTTTAACTAATAGTGGTCGCTCATACTACAGTAATTATATCTATTAGGTGATTATGCCTATTCAACGAATTGTTATTCCGGTTTGCCTATTGTTTTTACGTTTGTTTGCTTTCATGAATCTCGCTATTTATTTTTTCGACAAATGGAACAACTTATATTCACAATTCTTAACACATGCTTTTTATCAGTTAGCGTAGGATAACTATCGGCTCTCGGGAATGGAGCCTTTTAAAAATAATTACGACAAGACATCCCAAGAATTACCCCGTACGTCTCTCCCTCCCTCCCCTTAACCCACGTACGGGGATTTTTTTCTCAACACCTTAGAACGGAAGCGGTGATTTCGCTGATTTGGTATATTTTGTTCGGTGGTTGATCGACTATCTACCGTATACAATAAACTCGTTCTCCATTTACTCTAAGATAGCGAGCGGTTGACGAATGAGACGCGAAGAGGTGCTTGCTAACTCCCCGTTGTATCTTGAGCAAACTCAGTGCGAGCTTTTTTATGACCAGGGCTATCTCGCTTTTCCATGTTTAATCGATGAACAGACACTGGTATTGCTGCGTGCAGGGTTGGCAAAAGTTATCGATTTAAGTCGTGAGGTCAGCGTTTCCGGCAACAGGTTCGATCTGGAAAATGGTCACAGCGCAGCAAACCCTTGCTTGCGCAGGGCAACTTACATTGATGACATCGACCCGGTATTTTGGAGTTTGTGTTCCGATTCTGTGATTCCGGATATTGCCGCCGATTTGCTTGGGACCGAATATTCGTTTTCGTGAACTTATGGCAAATTTTAAATGGGCAGGCGGTGGCGCAGAAGTGAAATGGCACCAGGATATCGCGTTTTATCCTCACACCCAATTCGGGCACGTGCCAGTTTTTGCTGTCGTTGGAAGATGTCGAGTCTGAACAGGGTCCGTTGCGGGTTATTCCGGGTAGTCATGAAGGCCCAATGTACGAACATTATGATTCGAATCGTGAATGGACAGGTGCCATTGCAGAATCCGATCTTGGTGACGATGTGTTAAAAAATATTGTCGAGTTAACCGGCTTGGCGGGTTCGGTCACCGTGCATCACGGTCGAACGGTGCACGGCTCAAAACAAAATACGAGTACCAGGGGGCGGCCTGTTTTAGTTATCACCAACAGCGCAGCGGACGCGATTCCCTATACTGCCGCGCCTTATCCCAGTTCCCACTACGGTGAACTGGTGCGTGGCACGCAACCGCGTTATGCCCATCACGAAGAGATGCAAATGCCACTTCCACCGGATTGGACCGGTGGATATACCTCAATATTCGCTCACCAGCATGACGGCGATGCGAAGTCCTAATCGCAATTCTGGATACAACTGCCACGATTCGCAGCGCGACGGGTGAAATCAGTCGTTGGCGTTTGTCTGCCATGACTCCCCGGAAATATTGTTGTGGTGACAATATATTAGGCGAGTGTAGAATCCGTTTGTAACATCGCTTTACAAAAACAACCTGGAGAACAATCAATGAGCAAGAAGTGTGTGAGACTACCAACCAGTGGAACTGTACCCGGACTGGAGCCGACGGACTATATTCCGCCCGAGACATTGAAATCGGGCGATCCGCAGGAGCGGGGGTTGAGTTATTACGCCGATCAAACGGGGCAGTTGGACTCCGGTGTATGGGAATGCGAACCGAACAAACATATTATCGAGAGCGCGCCTTACGATGAATTTGTTTATTTGCTGCAGGGGCGAATCGACGTAATAGACGATGAAGGAAATACGGAGACCTACAACGCCGGTGACAGCTTTGTTATGCCGCGTGGCTGTAATTGTACCTGGGATGTAAAAGAGCCGGTTCGAAAGCTCTATGTTGTATTAACTGCTGAAGCGTACAAGGAATAGCGTTAGAACTTCTAAATGATGTCGTCACCTGTTCACGAACGGCTCAACTTCTATATCGATTTAGATCGATATCCCATTAACGATCTCGATAGCCGTTCCGGGCAGGCGTTAATCGCGCGATGCCACGAAATGATGGATCGTGATACGCTTTGTTTG
>CBDCFT010000053.1:0-15448 GCA_965216365.1 Arenicellales bacterium
CGGCCATTGGCGCGTTGCCTGGCGGGGGTTGTTGCCGGTTGGCATTGACTGATGAAGACAAACAAGGGCGCGATTTGTTTGTGTCGTGGTGCAAGGAAGCGGGGTGCAGTGTCAGCGTTGACGAGATGGGAAATATTTTTGCGCGTCGTTCAGGTGCAGACGATTCGTTGCCACCGGTTGTGACCGGGAGTCATCTCGATACACAACCGCACGGCGGAAAGTTCGATGGTGTGTACGGGGTATTGGCGGGTTTGGAAGTCGTGCGCGCGTTAAATGACGCAGATATTAAAACCAATGTGCCAATCGAAATCGTTGTATGGACGAATGAAGAAGGTTCGCGCTTTGCTCCCGCTATGTTGGCATCGGGTGTTTACGCTGGCTTGTTCGAACTGGATTACGCGTTGAGCAGGAAAGACGCGAACGGTAGTACCGTAGCCGATGAACTCAAACGTATCGGTTATGCTGGCAGTGAACCTTGTCGTGGCCGTAAATTCGATTCGATTTTTGAGGCGCATATCGAGCAAGGCCCTGTATTGGAACGCAATGGAAACGTGATCGGAGTCGTAACGGGAGGGCAGGGACAACGTTGGTATGATATTACGGTAACCGGTCAGAACTCGCACTCCGGATCGACGCCAATGACCGGTCGTAAGGATGCATTAGTCGGCGCATCGGCGATGACGCTGATGGCGCAGACGATAGCGCACGATAACCCGCCTTCTGCTGTGATAACAGTCGGCTCACTTGCCGTGCACCCGAATTCGCGTAATACCATTCCAGGGCGAATTGATTTCACTATCGACATGCGGCACCCGGACGATGACACGCTAGCTGAAATGGATGAGCGTTTACGAACGGAATTCAATCAGATTGCGGACAACAGCGGATTGGAAATTGAAATTGATGAAATCTGGCATAATCCACCCGTTGTGTTTGACCGCGACTGTGTGGACGCTGTTCGCAACAGCGCGGCAACACTGTGTTATGCACACCAGGATATCGTTTCCGGAGCCGGTCACGATGCGTGTCAAACGGCACGTGTTGTTCCTACGGCCATGGTGTTTGTTCCCTGTGAGGGCGGGCTGAGTCACAACGAGGCGGAAAATGCCACACCACAAGACTTGGAAGCGGGGTGTAACGTACTCATGCACACGATGCTGCAACGCGCGATGTGATTCCTACAAAACAGAAATATTTACCAATGACAAAAAAACTGACGGATTACTCCACACTGACTTTCGATTGTTACGGAACCTTGATTGATTGGGAAAGCGGGATTTGGGATGCCTTTCAACCGTTGATCCAAAAAAGTGGTCGTGATGACATTACCCGCAACACGGCACTAATGGCATTTGCTGACATAGAAAACAAGCAAGAAGCCGAAACGCCGGATATGTTATATCCAACACTGCTGGAAAAAGTTCATCGTGATTTTGCCAAACGGTTCGATCTGAAAACAGATCCGGAGCTGGATAAAGCATTCGGTGATTCCGTTAAATATTGGCCCGCTTTCTCCGATACAGCGGATGCCTTGCGCGTGTTAAAGAAGCATTACAAACTGGTTATTTTGTCAAACGTTAATCGAGCGGGATTCGCGTCTTCCAATCTGAAGCTTGGGGTTGAATTTGATGCAATATACACCGCCGAAGATGTCGGCTCTTACAAACCGACTCCGGGTAATTTTGAGTATATGTTCGAACATTTGGCGAAAGACTATGGAATCGAACAACAATCCATTTTGCATACGGCGCAAAGTTTATTCCACGACCATGTGCCGGCCAAACAATTTGGGCTGGCTAACGCGTGGATTGATCGTCAGGGATTGTCCGAAGGCGGACATTGGGGTGCAACAGCAGTAGTCGACGAACGACCACAGATCGATTTCTTATTCCCAACCATGGGTGCAATGGCGCAAGCGGTTCAGGCGGAAATGCAATAACCATAGACTGTGATAAAGAATATACGTACGGCGTAATGTATTGCTCTCCGAAATCTCCATGACCCACACCTGCGAATGTTGTAGATTTGTAACCGAATGTTTTTTCATTGTCTGATGTCGCAAAAAAAGCGGCGACGCTGTTGCGTCGCCGCTTCCTGTTTCCAGCTAGAGGGATTAACTGTAGCGATACGGTACGCCGACTTGCTCCATGGTTTGGGAGTACTGTTTAAAGGCATCCACTACCTTTTTAGTGCGGGGGCTAATAGATGCTAATTCATCCCAAAACTCTTTCGAGTCGTTGACAACCTGGTCCCATTCTTCCGCGGGTATGGTTGTGAGTTCCATTTTCTCGCCGTTAACACGAAGGTCCGCTTCACCACCCCAGTACCAGACCTGACGATAGTAATGCGAGTCGTTACATGACATGCGGAATAATTCCTGTAGATTCGGTGGCAACGCCTCCCAGCTTTTGGTGTTGGCGAAATAAGAACCGCACCACGCGCCGGTAACGTTATTCAGAAGTGCGTAGTTACAGACATCGGCCCAGCCTACTTCGTAAGCTTCGGTAAATCCGCACCAAGCCACGCCATCCAGTTCGCCTGTGCCAATAGCGACTTCTATATCATCCCATGGCAAAGTCACGGGGACGAGTCCGTATCGTGAAAGGAATTTCCCAGCGGTCGGTACGCCAAACACCCGTTTACCTTTCAGATCCGCTAATGAATTAATCGGTGTTTTGGTGAAAATATGTAGTGGATCCCACGCACCGGCGCTAATCCATTCAACACCCTCTACTTCACCATAAGCCTCCGCCCAGATTTCGTCCAGTCCGTAATATTTGAACAACACTGGCAGGTCCAGGCTATAACGTGTGGAGAACGGAAAATAGCCGCCAAACACACTAATGTCTACCGGCGATGCCATGGTGGCATCATCGCTTTGTACCGCATCGAGTGCGCCGGATTGCATCGCCCGAAACAGTTCATCCGTCGGCACAAGCTGATCAGCATAATAGAGTTCAATCTCCATTTGTCCGTGGGCAATCTTGTTGAAAGACTCGATCTGCGGCAATACAACATGCGCACCCAGCGGCGCACCGGAATACGATTGCAGCCGCCATTTAATCGGGTTGCTCTGGGAAAATGCGTAGGGAGCCGTGCCGGCCGCTAGAATACCGGCGGTTCCAGTGCCAACCTTCTTTACGAAGTCACGGCGATTGTTCTTTTCAGGTACGGTGGTTTTATCTTTGTCTGTCATTGTTTAACTCCTCTTTGTTTTTGGGTTGAATAACTCGAACTATGTAGCTGGTGTTTTGTCATCGCGCATACACCATGTTGGGTAACCACAGCGCGATCTGCGGGAACGTCATTACCAGAATCAGCGCCAGCACCATCACCAGAACAAACGGCGAAATAGATCGGTAAATATCCGTCAGCGTGATTTCCGGCGGCGCCATTGCACGCATCAAAAACAGGTTGTAACCGAAAGGTGGTGTCATGTAAGCGATCTGGCAGGTAATAGTGTACAACACTCCATACCAGACCGGATCAAATCCCAGAATCTTGACAAGAGGCACGTAGAGCGGCGCGACTATCACCAACATTGCCGTGTCGTCCAGAAACATGCCCATAAAAAGATAAGAAAGTTGCATCATAATCAGCACTTCCCATGGACTCAGATTCCAGTTGGTGATAAATAGGGATTCGATAGCACGGGCAGCACCGATTCCATCGAATACGGCACCAAAACACAGCGCTGCAAGAATAATCCACATAAACATGCAGGAGATACCCAGTGTTTTGCGGATGGTTTCCTCCATCACCTTGCGGCTCAGCCGTCGTTTCACCAGCGCGGCAATCGTCGCGGCCGTTGCACCTACTGCCGAGCTTTCCACCAGACTGGTGATGCCCATTACGAAAAGCCCCGTCATAAAGAAAAATATCAGGAACGGAAGAATGCCGGCACGCAGTAGTTTGAGTTTCTCCTGCATTGGCATATTGCGTTCTTGCTCGCTCACCGTCGGCCCTAGATGGGGTTGCAATCGACAACGAATCACTATGTAAATGATAAAAAGCGCAGCCATCATCAGACCCGGCAATGCGCCGGCGAGCCATAATTTACCGACGGACTCGCGCGCGATCATGCCATACAGCACCAACACAACACTCGGGGGCACGAGAATCCCCAGGGAGCTGCCTGCCTGCACAACACCGGTGATCATAATCTTGTCATAACCGCGTCTAAGCATTTCCGGCAAGGCTATAGTGGCGCCGATGGCCATTCCCGCAACGCTTAACCCATTCATGGCGGAAATAACAACCATCAATCCGATCGTGCCGACGGCAAGACCACCTTTCAAACCACCAAACCAAACATGAAACATCCGGTACAGGTCATCCGCTATGCCGGACTCGGACAAGACATATCCCATGTAGATAAAAAGTGGCAGCGTCAGAAGCGGATACCACTTGAATAATTTAAACGCGGCGGTAAACGGCATCTCCACGCCGCCTTCGCCCCACAGCATCAGCGCGGCGACTGTCGATACTATGCCAATAGCGGCAAATACTCTTTGGCCTGTCAGAAGCATCAGCAACATCGAAAAGAACATCAAAATGGCGATGGCTTCGTAACTCATTGCAGCGCTATGCCCTTGAATTTGGCCAGATCCTTAAAGAAGGTTGATATGGATTGCAGCAGCATCAGTACAATGCCGAAAACCATGATGACTTTTATGGGAATGACCGACGGATTCCACATGGAGAAAAGTTTTTGATTGGTTTCGATTGAATAAATCGTGCTGGAAATCGACCCGATCAACAGCACTACCAGGTAAACAACAAGACAAATTGCCGTAATGCAGTCCATTCGGGCTTTGTTGCGTTCGGACAATCTGTCATACACCAGATCCATGCGAACATGAGTGTTCAGTTGCATGGAATACGCACCACCCATGATGTAATAGGCAGCCAACGTAAATTGCGCCAACTCGACACACCAAAACAATGGAATATTAAGAACGTTGCGGGTGACCGTATCAAGCAGCAGGGTGCCAATCATCAGGAAAATTAGATACATGGCGATCCTGCCAAATCGCAACGACAGGAAGTCAACTATCTTGACATAGTTGGTAACAAACTTGGGCAATCTTTACATTTCCTCAGGTGTAAAAAAATTAAACTCCCAGGCACCCGACGGGGTGGGATTTATTATTCACGTTTGAAGTTCGAAACACGCGCCCCAAACCTGGATTCTTGTTAGCGCAGGAGTAATGGTCTACAAAAAATAAGCACGACCATAAATACCTGCCGGATCAGTCTAAACAATACTTTTTGCCTGCTCAAGCACTATCTTGGATAACTATTCGCACTTATAGGTTCAGTTTTGACAAATCAGTCATAACAAGTATTGCAGTCTTGGGTTGTTGCGATATCGAAGTTATCCATGAATGGTGCGGTTCGCAAGCTCACTGGTACTCTACGGCGATTGTCATTTCAAGCAGTGTAACGACGAAGCTATCTTCGTCGTTACACTTCATCCGGGTTACTTTTACTTATTGCGCGTCGGTCTTTTTAGGTGTGTCGATCGCGGGCAGCCAGGGTTGCGCGGAACGGCACCAGACCTGAAACTGCGGTGAAAATTGCGCGCGTTGGCGTACCGTACCCATGCGAATGTTGTGTATTTTCGGGTCGTCTTCTACCGACGCAGCGTAAATACCTGAACCGCAATTTCCGCAGAACGCTTGCTCGCGTTTGTTTCCACTATCACCAGTCTTAATGTAGATTTTTGGAGCGCCGGTTAATAATCGAAAGTCTCCCGCCCGTACTACACCAATGGTTCGAAAAGCCGATGCCGATAACGCCTGACAATCAGTGCAATGACAGATGCCGACCGCTTCAGAGGCCAATTCCGCTGCATAAGTGATAGCACCACAATGACAACTACCGTCAATTTTCATAAGCAATGTCCGGGGTATGAGTTCAAGTCGTTAATCGATATTACTACACTTAACTTATGATTGTTTGTGGCTGATTTTTCAATCAGCACGCGGTGTAAATTGTATGCCGCTCGATTGCACCTTTCGTTCTACTTATACTAACCGAGTTCAAACTTCGCTTTCGTCAAAAACAAGTATTACGGTCGTGTTGCTGTGATGCGCACGCCACCAAGGTTTCCGCCTTCGTATAAATTTGAAACGGTAGAATAAAAATCCTCCAGGCCGTCAACAATCTCCAGACCATGTACCCGCAGATTGCGTTCACGTTGATCGCGAAATATCTGCAAACGCCCAGAAACAAATTCCTTCCATCGGTCTGTCATGTCGGTCACTTGCACGTCACCAAAACCCGCGTTCTCCAATTGCTCGGCGTACTCCTCGGCGGTAGGGACGTAAGTGCAATATACCTTCTCAGCGAGATCCTTCTTTTCCTGTTCGGTAAATTCCGCTCGTTTGGAAAAATCCTCTATAAACAATTTACCGCCTGAGCGTGTGGCAGACATGCAGCGATTAAATAGTTTTTCACGCTCTGGGATATGCAAGAACACCAACAAGCTGACAATCGCATCGTATTGATTATTCGGCAGGGCATCCGCAAGAAAATCACCCTGCAAATGATTGATCTTGTCTCCCAGTTGGCAACGCTGGGTTAATGATTGTGCCACGTCATTCAGGTCGCCTTGCAGTTCCATTGCCGTGACATTGCAACCAGCGTTAGCCGCGAGATAACGTGCCGGGCCACCAATCCCGGAGCCAATCTCGAGGACATGACTTTTCGAATCGAGTCCAAGCGATTGAATTGCTTCGTCTACCGCGTCAGTTCCTTCGTAGTGATATTGATCGAACGGTGTCAGTTGTTCTGCGGCTATAGCATCCTCGTTATTCAAACCCATCTCGTGCAATTCATTAAATACACGTTCTACCTGATGGTAGAGCTTCATCGATTTAATATTGTTGTTGTTCATCGATTCTTATCTGTGTTTAGAGTGTTTGCGGCGACATCAAAATATTCCGGTTAAAAGCATCCGTTTAACGACAGTGAACGTGGATATTTACATGGACGGGTATTTTATACCCGAAGGTTTGACAGGGTCTCGTATTTTTAACAAGTACCGATTGATAATGCTTCGCGGTAACATGTTAGTAATAAGGTAGTGGTTGCGCGGTCAGAATATGCGCCTTACTTTTAAAAAATAAGAGTTTCTACTTCTTGCAGTATTTTCTTTGATATAAATGATAACTGGCTGAATATTATAAATAAAATACGGTTGTTAAATCTTATAATTGCTTAATAGCAAACTCGCCCCTGCAATCGGATGTTGGTGCTTACAAAGACAAATAGATCAGGTGGCCGACAGCTATAAACGGTATTGTTCCACATGCCGGTAATGACAAACTTCTATTAACTAAAATTTCCGTGGATTCGCTATGCCTCAAATAACTCTGGAATACACCAGCAACATTACGCAAGCGATCGACTTTAACCAGTTATTTTCCGAATTACATCGGATTCTTTCGGATATCGGCGGCGTTCGTATCGAAAACTGTAAGAGTAGGGCGGTTCGTCGTGATAACTACTTGGTTGGCGATGGTGCCATCAGCGGTGCGTTCGTTCATGTCGAACTCTCGCTTGTCAAAGGTCGCTCGGCTGAATGGATTGACAGAATTGGAAGTCTGACTCTGGAAAAACTGGAGGCGGCGTACGACGATTCTAAGAATTCTCTCGATTTGCAAATTACTCTTCATTTTTCGGATCTTGACCGTGAGCGGTATTTCAAATACCCCTCAGGAACCCTGACGCCATCCGAACAGATGAAATAACGGTGCCTATGGTTATAAAGAAAGTTTTTCTATTGACCAGCTCCGGACGTGTTCTTTTTTTCAGCCTTATTTTGTAGTGCTTCGCTAGGGTTGCTTGTAAAACCATTAAATATGCAAGTCATGTTTGTTCAGAAATTTATACACTTCGGCTGCGCACGCTTGTGGAGATTCAAGTTGCAACATGTGTCCTGTATCGGGCACGCTTGTATATTCATAGCCCATCTCCTCGTGCAACGCTTTGTTAGCCAAGGCAGTGGGTGGTACGCCTCGCATTTTCGGATCGGCACCAACAAGTATTACCGGTCCTGCAAATACATTGGCGTGAGGCCAGAGATTCAGTGTCAATGCGGCAGCGTAGATTGACGCTTCTAATTCCGGATGACAGATCAATTCGTACACTTCGGAATTTTTTTTCAGGACAGACCGTGCCATGAGTTCGTGAGTACCTTCCAGCCACCGTGAGGATGCTCGACTTTCGATGTAGTCAGACGTTAATTCATGGGGGTTGTTGAAAATGTATTTCCGCTTGTTCGCCCATGCTTCCAGTTTTGTTTCAAATTTCTCAATGGCAGGATAAAGCGAATGGTTGGGTGGGGGAACATTCGGTGGGTCGAACAGCATCAAACCATCCCAGATCCAATTCATTTCGACTGCATGCTTCATTGCAGAACGCGCCGACATGGAATGAAACACACCGACACTGGGTTTCGATCCTAGTGTTTCGGTTACTTGGTGAAAAATCCTACCGATGTCCTCGGCAAATTGCGCATAGTGATGATTTTCCGCTCTGGTACTTTGTCCGTGATTACGGAAATCGAACAGGATCAATTCAAAATCCTTTTCCAGGTGTCGCCAAAACGGATAGTATCCGTCAACTGCGAATCCGTTGCCGTGACTGATAAATAACCGCAGGCCGTCACGGTTCCCGTGTTGACGGCATACGAGTTTAGCGCCGTCATCGGCGTAAACGTTTATCACTTTGTGTGGTTCAGGGATATGAAACACCACAATAATTTATTACCGCTTAAGTTTTAGAGTAAGATTGCGAACTCATTTTAAACTTCCACTTTATATCAGATGCCTTTCTATGCGATAGACGGAATCAGACCGGTCGTGCATCCGGACGCGTATGTTCATCCCAGCGCGATTCTGATCGGCGATGTCATTGTCGGGGCGGGTTGTTATATTGGGCCGGCGGCATCGCTGCGTGGTGATTTCGGCCGTATTGTTCTTGCAGAAGATTGTAATGTGCAAGACACCTGTGTCATGCACGGTTTTCCGGATACCGATACCATTATAGAAGCTGAAGGACATATCGGTCACAGTGCGGTACTGCATGGTTGCATTGTTAAGGCGAATGCCTTGGTCGGTATGAATGCCGTGGTTATGGATGGCGCCGTTATCGGTGAATCCGCATTCGTTGCAGCGATGGCGTTTGTAAAAGCGGGTTTTGATGTTCCGGCGCGGCACTTGGTTGGTGGGATTCCAGCGAAAGTTATGCGCGAGTTATCTGATGATGAAATAAAATGGAAAGAGGCCGGAACGGAAGATTATAAAAATCTAGCCATACGTAGCGTCGAATCCATGATAGAAACCACGCCATTGTCCCAAATAGAAAAAGATCGTAAGCGTATACTGGTTAGTGCAGCAGCAGTGCCGTTATATAAACTAAAATAACTCCAACGATTGATTTCCATATGTCTGTCAGCATACCCATAAACTTTCACTTCGAAACACTGCAATCGAGTTACGAAGAAGAAGTGTTGGTCGCCCAGGCTGTTATCGCGGGTTGGACCGGGCGGGACGCTGCCGCTATGGAAAAACATATCGCCGAGCTGGAGGAATTGGGTGTTCAACGACCGCCGGCGACACCGATGTTTTATCGCAATGCAGCAGCACGTTTAACGACTGCAGATGCGATAGAGGTGCTCGGTGGTGATTCGAGCGGTGAGGTTGAGTTCGTCTTGGTGCAACATAAAGACGTGCTGTGGGTGGGTACGGGTTCAGACCATACCGACCGAAAACTCGAGACTTACAACGTGTCATTTTCCAAGCAGGCTTGCGACAAACCGATGGCGCCCGTACTTTGGGCATACGAAGACCTGAAAGACCATTGGGATGAACTAACGCTGTCATCGTATATCGACGATGCAGACTCAAGAGTTTTGTACCAGCAGGGCAACGTGTCTTCGATGTTGGCGCCGGAAGTTTTGGTTGAGAAACTTACAAACGGCGGAACCCTGCCGCACGGCATGATCATGTTTTGCGGCACCATGCCTGCACAGGGTGGCGTGCGACCTTCTTCAAGGTTCGAATTCGAATTAGAAGATCCCATACTGGGACGAAAGATCAGTCATGCTTACAACATCACAACTTTACCTGTTCAATAACACCTGTTCCGTAATAGTAGGGCCTTGAGACTTAACGATGTTTGACTATGAAAACAAATACTCCCGTCTGAAATTTGACACGCCTGCGCAACGAGTGCTGCGTGTGACGCTGGAGAACGAAGGAAAGTTGAATGCAACGGATACCAAAATGCACGCCGAACTGGGCGAGGTGTGGTTGGATATAGACAAAGATCAGGACGTGTCCGCAGTTATTTTAACCGGTGCAGGCAAGGCATTTTCTGCAGGTGGCGATTTCGACATGATCGATGAAATGATGACAGATCACGATGCACGTCTGCGCGTGTGGCGTGAAGCAAGAGACGTTGTTTACAACGTGATCAATTGTTCACGGCCGGTTGTTGCGGCGATGCGCGGACCGGCGGTGGGTGCGGGATTGGCTGCCGCAATGGTGGCGGACATTACTATTGCCAGCAAAACCGCGCGCATTATCGATGGTCATACGCGTTTAGGCGTCGCGGCCGGTGATCATTCAGCTATCGTCTGGCCCTTACTCGTCGGTATGGCAAAAGCAAAATACTACCTGTTGACTTGCGATGCATTGTCGGGCGAGGAAGCCGAACGCATTGGCCTGGTGTCGTTGTGTACCGAAGACGACGAGTTGGAATCTAAATCGATTGAAGTGGCAACAAAACTAGCTAACGGGCCGCCAACAGCAATACGTCATACAAAAATGGCGTTGAACAACTGGCTGAAAATGGCCGGCCCGGCCTTCGATGCTTCAATGGCGTTGGAATGGATGGCCTGGGATGGCCCGGAAGTTAAAGAAGGATTGGCTAGTTTAAAAGAAAAACGCGATCCACAGTTTCCAAAAACATCGCCTGTTTAGGTTGCGTAGTAATGATGTGAAATCCATCACTAAATGCGGCTGTACGACGGCAGTTGCTACCCTACATTGTTAATGTGCACTGCTCGAACTGCGAACGTCTCAAATTGCCCTGATCTGCCATTCACACCAATTTGTTGATCTGGCGCTTTCGGCTACTAAGAGACATATTATCAACATCAATAATCCATCGGCTTACTGATGTGCATAACAGAATATGGCTGTTTGCCCACAACGCCCCGCCTTATATTTAACGGCATTGGAGTTAATCGATAGATGGTTAAACCGTGTAGGTGGCAATGAGACTACCTGAGTTCAACGTGTGTGTTTCGACACTTAATTGCAGCGATTTGGCATATCGCCTGAAGTCTTCTTCTGTTGTGCTACGGGACACAAAACCATCTTTGCAGGCGATGGTGCCATCACCTGTCTTGTATTCATCAATCGCACCCAGTAGTCCGGCGTTCGCCTGTTCATGAAACCAGGCTAACCGATGATGCCAAAAAGCGTCACTATAAGTAGAACAGATTAAGTATCCACTCGGTTTAGTCGCTCGCCACGCTTCTTTCAATATCATGAGAGGATCCATCCCAAACGCGGACAGGCCGTTCTGCAGGCACAACACGAGATCAAAAGAATCATCATCCATGGCGAGCGATTTGACATCCATAAGCTTCACATCGACATTGGCAACGCTTTTTAGGTATGTACGGGCGGCTTCGATGTTTAGCGGTACATTGTCGATTCCAATCACAAAATACGTATCACTCGCTAATTCCTTAACGATGCGTCCGTAACCACAGCCGAGTTCCAATACCCGATGACCGGCGTGAATCTTGCTTCGGCAGAATTCGATTTCACCCTGGAGATACGCACGCACCGGACTACTGGCTAGTGCATAGACTCTGCGTAAATGGTTTCCTGAGAGTTTGTTTTTATAATAGTCTTTCATCGTGAACCTACGTCCGTCTCTAAAATGTATCGTCGAAGTTCAGAAACCACGCAACGAGTAGTACTTTGTTGCAGCGCCTCCTTACAAGTCACAGAAACGACATCTTAAATCTGCCCACCTATTAGTCAGCCCATCTAATTCCACAGAAAAACTTTCAGGGTCGAAACTACATATTTTATTCCACTCTGTACCAGGGCGATTGACTGGGTAGCGAAAGATAACACTAGACTGTGGGTGATTCTGCTCTTTGATACCTTTTATCTCTTCATCAGAATAGCCAAGATATTTTGTGACAAATGGACAATCAAATTCATACTGTTTGCATGGAAATGATTCTCGATATTGATCATACAGGTCGTCGATAGAATGCCCCCAAGAATCCATTTTACCCGAAGTTAGCAACGCCCCTTTTAGGAAAAGCTCAACCGCGTGTGCCGCAAGCATTAATGACGAACTTGCATTTGGCCATGTTCGCTCATTAGAGTTATTTTTCATTCGCGAGCATACATCTTTGCTTGCTTTCACGTAGGCGTCTGCGAAGTCAAAATAGCGACTCGCATCGTCCGTTCCCAATCCCTCCCAATTTCCAATTAATGTGGATATAGCTTCTGACGAATTATCAGGAGGAGCTTCTGATTCTTTATTATTTGACACCACGGCGATAGGAGTTAGTTCGACTAAGAAATCCTCATGACCTAGCCCGGCCACTTTCACCGAAGTACTAACAGGTGGGTCACGATCTGATAGAAATTCGTTTCTTACTGATTGAATCTTAGGGAGATCATTGAGGTCTAGAAAGTAAGTTGTAATCGATACAAGATCATCAAGAGTTCCGCCTACCTCATGCAAAAGTGCCTCGATATTTCGAAAGCACTGTCGTGTTTGTTCTGCTACGTCACCCTTACCAATAATATTCTTATCGGCATCCCAAGCGACTTGTCCTGTAAGGTAAATAACTCGCCCCTCTGGTTGGACCGTGCCCATACTAAAACCTCTGCCACGAGCCTTCCAAACCGTCTCTGAATCAAATCCTCCACTCATAATTTTTCGTACCCGCTAACAACGAATAGATATATCCTATTAGTTCAATATGCATCGATTTTAATGTCTCTTTCGGGGATGGTTGAGATCCCTCGCCTTCAGGCGAAGCAAGGGTTCGTGTAACATGATCGGATGCGGCATTATCGGCGTGGAGCACACACGAAATACGATTTAAAGGTGGCATTAGAACATGAACTGCAGATTATCAGTGGGAAGATCGCATCCGATCATGTTCACGTGTTCATCTCGTACCGGGCGACCCAGAAGATCAGTCAAATAGCCCAATGGTTGAAAGGGACGAGTTCGCGGGTGGTGTTGCAGGAATTTTCCCATTTACGCCAGCAATTCTGGGGTCGTCATTTCTGGGCGAGAGGATATTTGGCGGTGAGTTCGGGCAATATTACCGACGAGAAGATAAAAAAGTACATCGATGAGCAAGAAGGTGAACAAATCGCAGATGACAGTCGATTTCCAATCGACAACCTTTAAACCCCTCGCCTTTCAGACGAGGGTTGTTTAGTCATCAATTCAACAGCTTACTCCTCAGTACGGCAGCACATGCGCGTTCGACGCAAGCTTATAGAGTGACGTCAGTTTTGCCGTCTATTTCGGACCGTATTTCGATGCCAAGAAATAGACCTTGATGGATCGACTACAGTCCTGACTTCTAAACACCCGAATGGCCGTTTCGAGTATTCTACGGACAAAACCAGTACGAAACCTATCTTAGATAGTACTCACTATCGATGTAAATCCGAATCTAGTCACCATTTGCGCTGTGATCAATAGCCAATAGCGTCGTACAAAAACCTTATAAAAACGTGATCAGTACAATTTAGCGATGGATTTGACAAATCGTACTGTTAAAGTATGAAAATCTAAACTGGGTCTTATGAATTTTAGCGCTGAGGTCTGATCTTAGCGTGTAGGGAAGGATTGACTGTTATTGCCCAAAGCGAACATAACGATTGGCAAGAACGGCAGCTAAGCCGCGCGGCAGTTTAGGCTTCCGAATGCGTTTTAGCACTCACCTCAATGCCATAGTTATGTTTCATCGATATTCGGTTCGACGATTCAAAGGCGCCTCTCAATGCGTCTGACCGTTGGGCCTTCGTGTTTACGCTGTATAGCCATCTACTATTGATCGGATGATCTTCACGCATCAGTAGTCTGGATTTGCGATCCATGGTTCATAGACGAGTTGGACACTTGGCCGTTGCACGACTTTGTCGGCAATGCGTTTGACGTTGGGAAATTCGTCAATCGCCGGATGACCTCGAGCAGGTCGCAACCAAGTGGTTAGCATGAAAAGGTAAATATCGGCGGCACCGAACTGGTCGCCAAGCACCCATTCGTTTTCACCAATCTGATCGTCGATGACTTTCCAGGTTTCCAAGAGCCGCCGGTTGCCACGCCGTTGCGCGCTCGGCTCGTCGGCGGGGGTGTCGGCGAAGCGATCCGGGTAGTAGTTGAGCTGAAACGCGTTCTGGACGGAGTTGGAGAAATAAACCAGCGTCTGAAGGTAAAGCGCTCGCGTCGGATCATCAATGGCAGGCGCCAAATTTGCTTCCGGATGCCGGTCGCACAGGAACACAGTGATTGCGGCGCACTCATACATGCTTCCATCGTCCCAAATGAGAACCGGCACCCAGCCGTTGGGGTTGATCGCCAGTTGCTCAGGCGGGCGGGGCTTGTCCATATCGACCGTCGTTTGTATCAGTTCGTAAGGCGCGCCAATCTCCTCTAACATCACCCGGGTGCCCATGGATGCGCTCTTCAGTGCGTAGAAAAGTTTGTACATTTTTTATTCTTCTTATTTATTCTTCTAACAAGTCCAGTTTTCTGTGTTAAGTAAAGAGGGAGAGAAATCTTCACTTATTCGCAGATAGCATATCCCAAATAAATATTTTGAGGCCCGCATAGATTCCAACTTAATCATAGTAATGGATTTCCAGTAACAAACACCCGTTAACTGACTTAAACGGACCGTGATTAGTGCCCGGTGGACGGCAGGCGTAGGTGTTGGGTTCAAATGGCTCACCGCCGTCACCGTTTTCGTCGTTACCGACGATTAAGTCGCCGGATAGCAGATAAACCTCTTCCCAATATTCATGCACGAAAGGGGTGGTGGTGTAGATTCCGGGTTTGAAGCGTAACAGCCGGGTTCGATTGCCGTATTTGTTCTCTTCATCCAGTTGTCCGGCGAGAATTTTCTGTTCAATACCTTGTGGGTAACCCGGTGGCACTTCCCAGCCTTCGTCCAGATTCAACGCGTGAAATTCTTTATGTTCTTTGTCGACAGCCATAGGATTGTATTTATCTTATTGATAGGTTTTCTTCATGTATTTAATCGAGTCTATGACCATTGTTTTTAATGTATCGATGTCAACGTCGTCCAGTTTCTTGATATACAAGCAGGATTTGCTGGTTTTATGTTTTCCCAGTTTTTTTTAACTGCGATTCA
>CBDCFT010000054.1:0-16858 GCA_965216365.1 Arenicellales bacterium
GGCAACGCGCCAATGGCCGCCATATCCATCAGGCTTTGCCACAGGCGTTGACCATCAACGCGAACATTTTTGATTGATGACATTTTCTGGAATTCGATTAAGCGGACTCACGTCGCAAGGACTGACATAAACAATGCACACCGCCACCGCCCAGGGTGAACATCGACATATCCGGATCAAACACTTCGAATCCTTCGGCTCTCAGTTTTTCATTGAGATTCGTATTCTGTTGCATGGACAAAATTCGATTGTTGCCCAAAGTGACGATGTTGGCGCCCAGATCTTTTGCGTCTTTGAAGTCGACATTAATAAATTCAAAACCTTTGGACTTGATCCAATCCACCACCCAGTCTTCTAGGGCATCGACACAAGCGACTGCAAGTTTAGGTGCGATAGGCACAACGATGCCGTCCATGTGCACGAACAATGCTGGTATAGGTGCTACGCAGGCATCCCAGCCTTGTTCTCTCACCCACGCGCCAACCTGTTCTGCGCCTTCCTGCTCTGAACGTTCGCCGCCGTAGCCAATCAACACACTGCCCGGTTCCAGTACTACAAAGTCACCGCCCTCGAAGTGCCCCGCCGTAGCGAATTTCCAGATGGGAACACTCATGCCGTTGTAAAACTCGATCACGCTCACATAATCCGCGCGCCGGGTTTTTAAGTTGCATATGACAAACCAGTGGCCCCCACGGTGTCATCGCGCTGGAATCGCGCGCAAAAAAGTTTCGATGCAATACTTCGTCGGACGGCAGAAAGTGTGTTTCAACACCCGCGCTTTCGTAAATACTGACCATTTCCGCGTGCTGATCCTGCGCCAGTTGAAAGTCAAACTGGACACCGGTCTTATGCGCATTCGTAAATGTCCTGCGCGTCAGTGGCCCGGCATCTGTCCAACGGTAATAATCGGGTTTGCCGAGTAATACATCGGTCAACATGCCATAATCGTTTTCAATTCCCCATTGCGTACTGTCGGTCATTTTTTTGTTCCTGTGAGTTTTTGTTTTCGCGCCGGCACTATCAACCCTTATGATCTTGCGGCAGTACCAGCACGATGGAATAGTCACGTGATCGGGCCGGGTCAACGCGTACATTACGGCGTCCGCAACATCATCCGGCGTTAAAGGCTTGTCAATTTTCATCGTCTCTTTGGGGTGAAGCGGATAATCACGATGCAAGTCCGTCATAACCAAACCCGGTTGAATGCATGTGACTTGAATCGGGCGACGCGATAATTCAATACGCAAGGCCTCGGACAATGCTTCTATCGCGTGTTTAGTGCCGGCATAAGCGCCCGTATAAATACGTGTTTTAATACCGAGTACGCTGGAAGTATTAATAAGGTGTCCACAATTCACCGAATCAAAATGTTTTACCGCGGTATATGCCATGCGAAATGCCGCTTCAACATTGATTTGCACCATTTCACACACGGCATCAATATTGATCTTGTCCATCGGCCCGTTGTGAATGACGCCTGCATTGTTAAAAACAATATCGCAGCTTCCATATTGCTCTAATGCGAGATCAATCAAACGCTGCGGTAAATCAGGTTCGCGTATATCCCCAACTAACGAAGCTACACCCTCGAATTCCTGGCTCATTGTGTTAACGCGTTCGGCGGTTCGCCCTGTTACAACCAAATTTACACCTGCTTTATGTAATGCTTTTGCGCTGGCAAACCCGATACCACTGGTCGCGCCGGTAACGATAGCGGTTTTATTTTCTAAGTCCATTACCTCAATTTGCTTGATAAAAAATGCAGGAGACAGTTTCCGGCCTCCTGATGAACCCAGAAGTTTACCGTCTCCTGGTTTGACCAGAAACCCGGAACCCACCCGAACCAGAAAACGATGACCGTGCGTTGCGCGTCTTTTGTAAAACATCGTCGCGCCGCTCAACATTCGTGTTAGTCGCCTCATAAAACACTTCAATATATGCCGGTATCAAATTGGAAGGTAAGGTTTATGGACTTTCAGATTAACCTGATATTCTCAAGAAACGCGTGGCGCCGTGTCGCGAAGGACCCCAGGGCAATATTTATCGGGAATAAACCCGCCTCAAGTATTTCGCAACCGATCAGGGTTATCTCGGATATAATGCCAGTTAATCCTGTGTTGATTGATTGAATGACGAAGAATCAAATAACCACGCCCACGTCATAGTGCTGGGCAACGAAAAAGGCGGCACGGGAAAGTCAACTACGGCGATGCACATCGTCACCAGCTTGTTACAACGCGGGTTTAATGTCGCGGTCGTCGATCTCGATTCGCGCCAGCAATCACTATCGCGTTATATCGAAAACCGGCAGGTTTATGCCTCTTCTAACGGCTTGCGTCTGGATATTCCGAAGAGTCACGTTATTCACCGGCATAATGGAAGAACCATTGCCGAGATCGAAAGGCGAGAACGTTCCGAATTTGAATCGGTATTAAATCGACTCGACAAGACTTACGATTTTATCCTTATCGACTGTCCCGGCTCTGACGCATATTTATCGCGTCTCGCACATGGGCGCGCCGATACCTTAGTTACACCGCTAAATGACAGCTTTGTCGATCTCGACTTAATCGGTCACGTCGATCCGCGAACCTACCAGGTTGAAGAACTGAGTTTGTACAGCGAAGCCGTATGGGAAGGCCGCAAGCAACGCGCACTATCCGGTCGTCGCAGCCTGGACTGGGTCGTAATGCGTAATCGCACTTCGACCACAGACGCAATTAACAAGCGGCGGGTGAATGCGGCGTTAGAACAACTCCAGGCCAAGATTGCGTTTCGCTATGTGCCGGGCTTGAGTGAACGTGTCATCTACCGTGAATTGTTCCCCAAAGGTCTGACCTTGATCGACATGAAAGGGCCAGGCGGGCACAAGATGACCATGTCCCATGTCAGTGCACGCCAGGAAATTCGACGTTTAATGGACGATCTGGCTTTGCCGGGATGGAACGCCGGGTCGGTTCAAGTCAAAACACGCAAAGCGTCGTAATTCAATTTGTTGCGCTTAAGCATAAAGCTATGAGCGAGTAAAACCCCCAGCAAAACATTCACCGGATAAACTTCCGGGATATTGATGGTTATGCTGGCCAAAATGATCACGATATAAACCACTCTGGATTTCGCGTCCCGCCGTGCAGCGTTGAAAAGCATTGCATAAAACAACAAACAACCGACGATGCCGACTTGTGCAACAAGCATGGTCACCGTCGAATCCGCGCTAAAAATAAAAGGGTAGGATAAATCGCGAGTAGCATCCGAATAGCCCGCTAGTCGCAAGGCACTGTTTGTAGCCGCACCCAGACCTTGACCGAATAGATATTGTGTAATACCTAAACCGGATTCGAAGTATTCCTGAAATATTCGATAACGTTGGAATAACGACGCGTATATCTCACGGTGCGCCAAAACAGGGAAAAGTATTAAACCGCCAGCGATGCATATCGTCGCACTTAGAGTAGTTCCTAACCATTTGGCACCCGGCACGCGATCCGGATACAACATAATCAGACCCAGTAAAAATAGAAACATGGCCGCACCGGAACCGCTGAAAAAAACGAGCGCCCCCGTGACAAAAACTATCGCTCGACTAATGAATTGACTACTCCACTTACCGGCAAAAACCATCGTTACTGCTGCGATAATTCCCGCCGTGCTGGGTTGCAAGTGAGTCCCGACTAAACGGTCGCCGAGTTTACTGCCACCTGTGAAGGCATCAAAACCCAACGCCAATTCAAACGGCGCAAGTAAAAGCTGAACCAAAGCCAGTAAAAACAAACATTTCGCGAAAAAGCCCAGGTATGCCGAGCGCGCCAGCCACCCACCGAGCAAAGCGATAAATAAAAAAATAAACGAATAAAACCCCGCCAACGATACCAGCAAGCCATTTTCAAACCATGACACGACGCCCATTAGCAGTACCATCCCTAACAGCGAAATGGCAACAATGTCCCTCGGCAGACATTTATATTGTTTAAAAAAAACGACTATTGATAACGATACTAGCAACAATAACGCGATTACCATCTCCTTGGCGAATTTCGTGATCTTTTGTGCACCATCGACGCTGTAAAACTCATCCTGCGCCGATACCTTGAACTCGAGATACGTTTTTCCCTTCATATCTTCATCCAGGATTTCATGCATTGTACCCGACTTCCAGCGCTCGAATTCCGCCTGCACTGCTTGATACACATCACCATCCAACCAACCAACGCGTTTTAACCAATACACGGATCCATTTAACAGCGCGGCCACTACGACCATGACGAGCAAGGCCTTGCCCAGCCAAAGTGGCGCTACAACTCCATTGTCATGTGTCATCTCACTTGATGATTTATCGTATGCGTATACACTGTATTGTATGATGACCGCATTTCAATTTGCCCGTTCACTCTCGTTAACGGAATGGTTTTATGTCGCCGATGCGTGGCTCACCATCGCACGAACAAATGTCGCGACACGCTGGCGTGATTATTCAACATGGCGCATTGATCTACGCCATGCAATGACACACGAGCAATCACCTTTGGACGCTTACAAAGACGATGTTTATCGTCTGCGCAGAATATTCAATGGAGCGCTGCGCCTTCAGCTTTTACCTGCCAATTGTTTGCGACGCAGCATGGCATTGCATCGTTTTTTACAACACCGCAACATACAAACCCGTTTGTGCATTGGAACGAGAATTATTGATGGCGTGTTACATGGACATGCGTGGCTGGAATACGCTGGCGAGGTACTAAACGATCAAAACGAAGTTATCAAGGAGTACACGCCATTCTCCAACGAGAATCTTCAGCAAATCGCTGTATTCGAATAGCGATACCTGAATATCAAGCGAACGCTTTTCTCGCTGGATTTAACCGCAACCAGACAGCCGCTGCAAAAGCGATTAAAATTACAGGAATCACGCCCCAGTTAATTGTTTGCCAGCCAAACCAATGGTGCAACCAACCGGATGTCAACGCCGTAATCGATACCGTTCCGAATACGATAAAGTCATTCATGCCTTGCGTCTTAGCCTTTTCAGGCAGCGTGTAAGTATGCGTCAATAGCGTGGTCGAACCAATAAAAAGGAAATTCCAACCAACGCCGAGCAACACCAGGGCGAGCCAGAAAAATACCACGTCTGTGCCGGATAGATTTACCACGGCACACATCAGCAAGGATATCGCCCCGGCTATCATCACCTGCGAAATGCCGTATCTCTTAATCAAGTGGCCGGTAAAAAAAGAGGGTACAAACATACCCAGCAAGTGCCACTGAATGACCAGGGCGGTGTCGGAAAATAAATGTCCGTGTGCGTGCATGGCGAGCGGGGTGGCGGTCATGACCACATTCATGACACCGTAACTAATCATTCCACCCAGCACAGCAACAATAAAAACAGGCTGCTGAACAATTTCAAATAATGGCCGCGAATCGCCATGCGCCTCTCCTTCGGATGGTCGCGGCAAACGCGAAAACATTAGTACAACAATTGCAATTACATACAAAATTGCGATGCTGATATAGCCACCAGCGAACAATGCCGAAGCAAACCAGTGTTTAGTCATATTGGCAAGATTGGGACCAACGAATGCAGCTACCACACCACCCGCCAACACAAACGAAATCGCGCGGCTGCGAAATTCTTCAGTCGACACATCGGCGGCAGCAAAACGATAGTACGCCCCGAATCCATTACATATTCCAATTAATGACGCGCCCAGACAAAACCCTGCAAAACTAACGCTGACAATTGCAAAAACACACAACACCGCGCCGATAATCCCAATCAATAAACCGATAACAAAGCCATTGCGTCTACCGATATATTTCATCAGAAGCGAAGCCGGCATTGTTATTGCCGTGCCGGAAAGAAACATCAGGGCTAGTGGCAATGTTGATAATTGCTTGTCAGGCGATAATGCTAAGCCGACCAGTGCGGACGTTGCAATAATCAACGAATTGGCGGACATCCATAAGGCCTGACACATGGACAGGCAGGCAACATTCAGTTTGGTATATTGCATGCGTTTTTAGAGAGTAAGAAACGGCGACTATCGGCGCGCGAGCGCCAACCAGATGCCACCGCCAATCAACGCGCTTCCGGAGACACGCTCGAGCAAGCGTGCCTTGTTTGCGGACAGCAAACTCCCGGTCCGTCCGGCAGCAACAGCGTAACCACTATCCAGTATCGACGCGACGACCATGAATGTCACCCCCAAAATAATGGTTTGTGTGAGCGCATCACGTGCCGGGTCAATAAACTGAGGGATAAACGCGCCAAAAAATAACAACACTTTAGGATTGGAACATACGACAAGAAACCCTTGCCAAAAATAGCTCCAGGATGATTTAGCCGGCATGGCTTCAATACCGGCGCCCAATTTACCATCGGACCGCCATAATTTGATGCCAAGCCAAACAAGGTAGACGGCGCCTGCGATGCGAACAACATCGAATACCGATGCCATGGTGTTTACGACTGTAGTAAGCCCCGCTGTCAACACCCCCAACATGATGAGCAACCCCGCTTGAGTGCCTGCAACACTCATAAGTCCGGCTGCGGTACCCGCACGTAAACTGTTAGCGAATATCACGGTTACCGACGGCCCTGGCACAACAACGATGGCGACACACGCCGCGATATAAGTGAGGTAAACGGGGAACTCAATCATGGGTGGTTTGCAAATGTGTCTGTGCGAGCATGCTAACACATCCCCCGCGAATCGGGTTCACGCGTTACATATTGCGCCGGTATTTGCCACCTACTTGAAACAAGGCGTCGGTAATTTGACCGAGCGAACAATACCTTACCGCCTGCATTAATTCGGCAAATACGTTTTCATTGCTCATTGCTGCGTTTTGCAGGTTCTTTATAGCTGCATCAGAATGCTGTTCATTTCGCGATTCGAAATCACGTAGTCGTTTAATCTGACTCTGTTTTTCGTCCTCGGTCGAGCGCGCCAGTTCAATCGTTCCAGCCTGTGGAGGATTAGGATTTAAAAATGTATTAACACCAATAATCGGCAAACTGCCGTCATGCTTTTTATGCTCATAATAAATGGATTCGTCCTGGATCTTTCCGCGCTGATAACCTCGTTCCATCGCACCCAGGACTCCACCCCGTTCCGATAGTCGCTCAAACTCCTGCAATACTGCTTCTTCAACCAGATCGGTCAATTCTTCCATCAGGAAACTACCCTGGGACGGATTTTCGTTTTTCGCCAAACCCCACTCACGATTGATAATCAGTTGAATGGCCATAGCACGGCGCACGGAGTCTTCCGTTGGCGTGGTAATCGCCTCATCATGCGCATTAGTATGCAGACTATTGCAATTGTCATACACCGCGATCAATGCCTGCAGCGTTGTGCGAATGTCGTTAAAGTCAATTTCCTGTGCGTGCAATGAACGGCCCGACGTTTGAATGTGATATTTCAGCTTTTGACTACGTTCATTCGCGCCGTACTTATCGCGCATTGCCGTCGCCCAGATACGGCGTGCCACGCGGCCCATGACACTGTATTCCGGATCCATTCCATTGGAAAAAAAGAACGACAAATTGGGCGCAAAATCATCGATATTCATACCGCGCGCCAAATAAGCCTCGACATAGGTAAAGCCGTTCGCCAAGGTAAATGCGAGTTGCGTAATTGGATTCGCGCCCGCTTCAGCGATGTGATACCCGGATATCGATACTGAATAAAAGTTACGCACTCGATTCTGGATAAAATATTCCTGAATATCGCCCATCACTTTCAGACTGAATTCGGTCGAGAACAAACAAGTGTTCTGTCCCTGGTCTTCTTTCAGAATATCGGCCTGCACCGTGCCGCGCACGTTCTCCAGTGCCCAGGTTTTTATTTCGGCTTTTTCGTCGTCAGTCGGCGGCCGATCGTGTTCGTTTTCAAACTTTTCGACTTTTTGATCGACCGCGGTATTCAAAAACATCGCCAGTATTGTCGGCGCCGGGCCGTTGATGGTCATAGATACCGAAGTTTGTGGATCGCAAAGGTCGAACCCGTCGTACAATACTTTCAGGTCGTCGAGCGTGGCAATGGATACACCGGAATTACCCACTTTGCCATAAATATCGGGCCGTTCATCCGGATCGGAGCCGTACAAAGTCACCGAATCGAATGCAGTCGATAATCGTTTTGCCTGCGAATGCGCCGATAGATATTTAAATCTCTTATTGGTGCGGAACGGGTCGCCCTCGCCGGCAAACATACGGGTCGGGTCTTCGGCTTCGCGCTTAAACTCAAACACACCCGCAGTGTAGGGAAATTTTCCCGGAACATTCTCCAGCAACAACCAGCGCAGAATATCGCCATGGTCACGATACCTTGGCAAGCAGATTTTGCGTATGACCGAGCCGGATAAAGAGGTATAAGTCAGCGGCGTGCGTATTTCTTTACCACGCACTGACGTGACGTATTCGTCGCCACTGTAGTCTTGTTGCAACCTGGGCCAGTCATTCAACAAACTGAGTGCACGCGAATCCAGATGCGACTCTCGCTGAACAATTAAACCGTCGAGTGGATTGCTATCCTTTCCTGCTTGTTGCAACAGAGTCCTGGCCTCAAGCAATTGATATCGCTCACTGGCGATAACGCTTTGTGCTTCGGCAAATGAACGGTATGCACGAACCTGGTCAGCAATCTCCGCCAGATAGCGTTGTCGCGATGTCGGTACTATGGCGACTTGATCGGATGATCGTTTGACACTGACTCGAGCAATACGCGCCTCGCCCTCGACCAAGCCCTCCCCGCGGAGTTGGGATGACAGATATTGATACAACGCCGTCACGCCATCGTCATTAAAATGTGCGGCCATCGTGCCAAACACCGGCATATCCTCCGGTGATTGATCGAACGCTTCTTGATTGCGTTGCATCTGCTTACACACATCACGCAATGCGTCTTCGGCGCCGCGACGATCAAATTTATTGATCGCGACAACATCCGCGTAATCCAGCATATCAATTTTTTCAAGCTGACTGGCAGCGCCGAATTCGGGCGTCATAACGTAAAGCGATTTATCGACATAAGGCACGATACCGGTATCGCCCTGCCCGATACCAGGGGTTTCAACAATAACCAAATCAACACCTGCCAATTTAACCGCCGCGATGGTTTCGCGCACATAACCAGGCACCTCGTCGACTGCATCACGGGTCGCCAACGAACGCATGTAGATATTCGGCGAGTCGATTGCATTCATGCGAATGCGATCACCCAACAACGCACCACCGGTTTTTTTACGCGACGGGTCGATGGCGATAACACCGATCTTTATTTGTTCGCCGTAGTCCAGACGAAAACGCAGTATCAACTCATCCGTCAGCGATGATTTACCCGAGCCTCCGGTACCGGTAATACCCAGAACGGGAATATTAGTCTCAGCATTTTCGAAGTACTTTACAAGCTGCTGCTGCACAGTATCCGGCGCCGTACCATTTTCAAGCGACGTAATAAGCCGTGCCAAACCTGCCCAGTTACCCGATTGCAAATCGTCCAGACATTTAATGGCCTTTAAACCCGGATCGAAATCACTGGATTGCACCATGTCATCGATCATGCCTTGCAACCCCAAACGCTGGCCGTCTTCCGGCGTGTAGATACGTTTTACGCCATAACTTTCCAACTCTGAAACTTCTGCCGGTATGATGACACCACCGCCACCGGCGAATACTTTAATATCGTCGCGCTGTTGTTCACGCAACAAGTCCACCATGTATTTAAAGTATTCAACGTGCCCGCCCTGATAGGAACTGACGGCAATACCCTGAACATCTTCCTGAATTGCCGCGGTGACAATTTCGTTAACGGACCGATTATGACCGAGATGAATGACCTCGACGCCGCTGCTTTGCAAAATTCGGCGCATGATATTGATAGACGCATCATGCCCATCGAACAAGCTTGTCGCGGTTACAAAACGAATCTTGCAGGCGCCCTGCGGACGTGGTTGAGGGGTTTCCAATCTTGTCACGGCCGCCTGAGCCATTCACCTGCTCCTCGCTAATTGTGAATTCGTTAGTGAGCGAATTTTTTAATTGACGTTAACGTAAACGTCAATTAAGTTTACGTTAACGTAAAACAAACGTAAACCGTTTAAAACCATACAGCTATGCTAGATCAAAGCGAGCGCACTGACCAGTCGTCGGAAACTTACTCCATCGCGGATTTAGCGAATGAATTCGACCTGACCACACGCACCATCCGCTTTTACGAAGATCAGGGCCTGATTTCGCCAAAACGTAAGGGCCGTACCCGGGTCTATTCCGTGCGCGACCGCATTCGTTTAAAACTGGTGTTACGCGGAAAACGCCTGGGTTTCTCTCTCGGTGAAATAGCTGAAATTATCGACCTTTACGATACCGAACCCGGCGAAACCGCCCAGCTTGAGTTTTTTCTCAACAAAATCGCCGAACGCCAGTCCCTGCTCAAACAACAAAAAGAAGACATCGAAATAACCTTGAAGGAACTTCGCACCATTGAAAAACGGTGTCGGGAGCGTTTGAAACAACTCTAACCCGAATTAAATTTACCTATCGGGTTTCCATTAATACTAAGCGGCGCGTGCTCGAACCTGCGGAATGGAGAGCACATCATTAATACCCGGATTCTCGTGGCGCAAGCCTGGATTGAAACGAATCAATAACCACACGGGCAATTGAAATCTTTGCGAAATTTTCCACGGCGAATCGCCGGCCCTCAACGAGTAAGACTCAAGACCGACAATCTCAAACCGTTCTTTGAACTCTTCGACCAACAAGCGATGATATTCCTGGCGTTTGCGTTGAAAACTCTCCAGCGTCTCTGCGGTTTTGATCGGCAAATCGAGACGCTCACCGGCGCGCACTGCCCGATTCCGGCTTAATCCATTTATTTTGCGCAAGGTGTGTGACGTGCCGATTCCCAGCCAATCCGCGTAGTGTCCCAGGGTTTCACTGGATTCGACTGTAACGTAGTAACTGATTTTTCCATCTTTACTGCCAGTTTGCACACGCAGGTCGATGGCTTTATCCAGCACATCGTTGAGTTCCGTAGACTCGCCCTCCTCGATCTTTACTTCATCGTCCGGTTCAATTTCAGTTTCGACTGCGGCGGCAACCTGCAACGGCGCGGCCGTGACCGGCTCAGGCACGGGGACTATCAATATCTGTCCGATCTGAATAAGGGATTTCTTGGTCAAATTATTGGTCGACATCAAGTTTGCACATTCAATATCGTAGCGCTCAGCGATTGCGCATGGTGTTTCACCTCGTCTGACGGTGTGTTGTGTCTGATTGATCGGCACGGTGGCGACCGCTTCCTGTTTTGGGAGCTTTAATATCTGCCCGATTTGAATAACACTGCGTTTAGACAAATTATTGAACGCGAGAAATTCGTCACAAGGTAATTCGTGTTTGCGTGCTATCGCACACGGTGTGTCACCTTTCCTCACTGAATAAGAAACCGGTTTTTCCACTGCCGTTAGCGCAACAGCCTGCTCTGCTTTCTCGCCACCGCCTGGCAATTTTAATTTTTGCCCTATTCGGATTACCGCTTTGCGGCTCAGTTTGTTTTGCGCAATCAATTCTTTACAGGAAACAGCGTAGCGGGCCGCCACCGTGCACGCCGTATCGCCCGCCTTAACCGTGTGTACACTGGGAATGGTTTTTGCTTGAGTTGTTGTAGCTAGCTGGATCTCACCGCCCGGTATACGCAGTATCTGCCCGACCCGAATCACCGCCCGTCGACCCAGCCGGTTCAGTTTTACCAACTCCTGGCAGCTAATGTTGAATTCCACCGCGATTCCACAGGCTGTATCGCCACGTTGAACCTTGTATTTGGCCGGAATCGGCACACCGCCACCGGTGGCAGTTTGTGTCTTTGGCCGCGCCTGACCCGGAATAATCAAGCGCTGTCCGACCTTTATGACGCCGCGTTTGCCGAGATTATTTGCGGACATTAACTTACGACAACTAACGCCAAAGGCACGCGCAATACCACAGGCTGTATCGCCTTTTTTTACTTTATAGTTTTTTGCGTACTGCGCTTCATTTTCAACCGGCAAGGCATCCAGTTTTGCAGCCTGTACGCTCCAGCCGTCTTTTTTCGCTGGTAACCGCAAACGATAGCCCTGGGGTATCGCGCGCCACTCGTGCCAGACATATCGGGTCAAGGCTGGATTAAGTTCTTTCAGTTTCTTTTCATTGACATCAAATACATCGAGAATTCGCGCTAACGAAACCTTGCGCCGCAACAATACAGTCTGGTATTGCAACGGCTTGTTCGCGCGTACCCGGCCAAAATAGCGTTTTGAGTTTTTCGCCACATGACGAGCGGCCAGAAAACTCGCGTAAAAGTTCTTTACCGCAACCTGAAAACGAGGCGATTTATAATTGTTTAACACCTTAATAAAGTCCGGCCCGATTTCCCTTAACGCGCGCCGCATACCGGACACGCCATAGTTATACGACGTGATAATAAACGGATTGAGTTTGCCGTCGGCGACATTGCCATAATTCGCTCGTGCGACACGGCTTAACGAACGCTGGCTGTCGATCAAATACTTCGCTGCAGCGCGGGTCGCCGCTTCAGGATCAAGCCGCTCATCCAGCGTCGAGCCGATATCCAGACCCAGACCACGTGCGGTAGCTGGCATGATTTGCCACATACCCGCGGCACCGACGCGCGAATAAGCCGCCGGGTTATAACCCGACTCGACAAACGGCAAATACTGAATATCGGACGACAATCGATTCTCAGTCAACACGGCACGCACCATATCGCCGTAGGCACCGTAACGGCCCAATGCTTCCTCAAAACGATCTTTATTACCTTGCTGGCAGCGAATCCGACCCGCGGCCGCACGAAAATGGCTGGCCCGTGCATTGGGAAACAAACCCATGAGATGTACCTCATGAGACGAGTATTTTTTATTCCCTTTTTCCAGCTTTGCCGCTAATTTGCGCAAATCGCCTTCCACTTTCGCATATTCGCGGCGCACGGAGGAGGATTTTTTTTTGCTGCAACCGGTACGGGAGCGCATGACCGAATACACCCTTTCCGGGCGTTCGGGGTCGTGGAACACGATATTGCGCGAAGACCATTTGCTGAATACCTGGATCCAGAAATCGACCCGACGACGAATTTCGGGTGGGCACGGAAAGGTATTGCCGCAGGATAACTCGTGCTTGTCCACCAGATGGTCGGCAAAAGCGGGCGCAGCAAAAATCGATACCGTGAGAAAGCCTAATGCCACGCACGCAGCGCGCAGCCAGTCCCTAAGATTCAATTGGAGGTATTGTTCCTTCATCGACGAGTTCATATCCTACCAAGTCTTGGGTTTAAAAATAAGCATGGGTTTCCGGGTAAAATAATGGTTATGAGCGTTTCTGAAAACACAGTGAAAACCCATCCAAGCCCATCCGGTGAACCTGTCGATGCAACACCCGACAACGCCGTTGAAGCCACTGAGAAAGCTCAGGCCCTGTTATTGGACATCGATTCGCTGCGGAATTCAAAAGACACACTCGATGAACACGCGATCAAGCATTTGCGAAAACGCTCGAATGAAATTTCACAATGGCTTGAAAACGAAACCGAAATACAACATAAAATAGAAAAAGGTTTAACTAAACTGCGTGAACGCGTACTGCGCCAAACCGAGCAACGTAAGCACGATATTGCTGACATCGAAAAGTTGCTCGCGCAAATGGAAAACACACTCGAAGACGGTCAACTTAAAAACGCCGCCAGCGCTCACCATGCCGTACAACGCAAGCTCGACAAAATTCCTGACCTGGCTGATGAACACCGTCATAAAATCATGGCGCGACTGGAGCAGGCGGAACCCCGACTAAAGGAACTCAACGCTTGGCGCCACTGGGGCACCTCCATCGCGCGGGAAAATTTAATCGAACAGGTGCGCACACTGCACGAAACAGAGAAATCGCCGGTCAAAATTGCTAACGCTATCCGTGAGGCGCGCAAGACGTGGCAGGAATGGGACAAAAGTGGCGATTCAGGCGGTAGAGAATTATGGGAACGATTCGACGCTACCTGCAGTGAGGCTTATCAACCGTGCAAGAAATATTTTGACGAACGCAGCGCCGAGCGTGCCGGGAACCTGCTAAAGCGGGAGAATATCTGCGCCAGCCTGGAAGAAAAATTTCAAGCAGTCGATTGGCGCAATCCGGATTGGAGGAGCATCGACAAGTTCATTGGCAAAACGAAACGTGACTGGCGCACGGCGGGACCGGTTGACCGCAAAGCCAAAAAACAAATCGAACAACGTTTTGAACGCATTTGTGATCAATTCGAAGACTATCTGGAACGCGAACGAACCCGCGACAACAAGCGCCGCAGCAAATTGATTGAAGCTGTTCGGGCATTGTCAGAAAAAGACAATATTGAAGATGCCATCGAGGAAGTTAAAAAAGCACAAAAAGAATGGAGTCCGACAGTGTTGGGCCATCGCCGACTGGAAAATCAGTTATGGAAAGAATTTAAAACAGCGTGCGATGCCGTTTTTGAACGGCGCGGTCAGCAAAAACAAGCCGAAGGCGAACAACGCCGGGAAAATTTACAAGCCAAGCAACAGATTTGTGCCGATCTGGAACAACAGATTTCCCAATCCACGGATGACAGCTTCAACGCCGACAGTTTAATTGCCCAGGCACGGGATCGATGGCACAACATCGGCGAGGTGCCACGTAAAGAAGAAAACAATATCGAGAAGCGATTCAAACGTGCCTGCAGCAATGTCAACAAGCACGCAAAGACTTTAGCGAATCAGGCAAAAGCGAAATCTCTCGAAGTACTGCAACAACAAGCCCAACTATGCTGCGAATTGGAAGCGCTGGCCCTAACCGGGACTAGCAGCCGAAGTGCTGAAGAGTTAACTACTGCATGGCAAACACCTCGCTTCGGAGAACAACGAGCAGCAACTCGGACCGCGTTACGCGTTAGCGACTGAGGCGGGCTTCAAGCAGTGAGGCACTGGACAAACTTAAGCAGGATTTAAACGAAAATCTGCAACAGGCGCAGGACATTTGTCTGCAACTGGAAGTGTCGGCCGATATTGATTCGCCGGCGGATTTCGCAAAGCAACGCATGCAATATCAAATTCAGCGTTTGTCCGCCGCCATGTCCAAACATGCCGATCGCACCAACGAACTGGACCCCGGCGATTTGCTCAAAGCCTACTGGCTGACCGGCGCGGTGGACAACGAAAGCCGCAAACAATTGGAACAGCGTATACAGCGGATTCAAGCCGCGTTAAACCCGGGCGCACACGAAAACCACAATCAAGGCAAACATTAATGACCACTATTCACCAAGGCGACTTGATTCAAAGCAATTCATGACAGCTTGCAATTTATTTCGTACTACCACCCGGTAGACTTCATCAAGGCCATGTCGGCGGCGTACGAGCGTGAACAATCTGAATCCGCACGCAATGCCATCGCGCAGATCCTGATCAACTCGCGCATGGCCGCCGAAGGCCATCGCCCGATTTGCCAGGACACCGGCATTGTTGTCGTATTCGCAAAGATCGGCATGAACGTGAACTGGAATGGGTCACTGACGTTTGAGGAAATGGTTAACGAAGGCGTGCGACGTGCTTATAACGATCCCGACAATCCATTACGCGCATCCATCGTAGCGCCACCTTACGGCCAGCGAAAAAATACGCGCGATAACACACCCGCAAGTCATTCACTCGGAATTGGTACCCGGCGATAGCGTAGATGTTCAAATTGCGGCCAAAGGCGGTGGTTCGGAAAACAAATCCAAGTTCGCCATTTTGAATCCTAGTGACGATCTGGTGGAATGGGTGGCCAAAACGGTACCGACCATGGGTGCGGGTTGGTGCCCGCCGGGAATTTTGGGCATTGGTCTCGGTGGTTCATCCTGAAAAAGCCATGGTTCTAGCAAAAGAATCGTTAATGGATGCTATCGATATTCAGGAATTACAGGCACGCGGAGCAAAAGATTGGTTAGAAGAACTGCGCCTGGAAATTTTTAGCAAGGTCAACGCATTGGGCATAGGCGCGCAAGGCCTGGGTGGACTGACCCACAGTACTGGATATAAAAATAAAACATTATCCTACCCACGCCGCTTCCCTGCCCGTTGCCATGATCCCCAACTGCGCCGCGACACGGCACGCACACTTCTCCCTGAACGGGTCCGGCCCTGCCGTGCTGAACCCACCCGGCATGGATGACTGGCCACGCATTACCTGGGATGCCGATTCCAGCGGTCGCCGCGTCGATGTCAATGCGGTCACGCGTTCTGACATCGAACAATGGCAACCCGGCGAAACCCTGTTGCTCCACGGCACAATTCTTACCGGTCCGGGATGCGGCGCACAAACGCATCGCGGAGTTTTTGGCCGACGGCAAAGCGTTACCAAACGGCATTGATTTAAAAGATCGGTTTATTTATTACGTTGGCCCGGTCGACCCGGTCGGTGGCGAAGCAGTCGGCCCGGCCGGCCCCACGACATCCACTCGCATGGACAAGTTCACCGACATGATACTGGGCGACATCGGCGTGATGGGTATGATTGGCAAGGCCGAACGCGGAGCGAAAGCCATCGGGTCCATTCAAAAGCACAAAGCAGTGTATTTAATCGCGGTCGGTGGCGCCGCGTTTCTGGTTTCGAAAGCTATTCGATCAGCATGCGTTGTCGCGTTTGAAGACCTCGGTATGGGAGGCCATTTACGAATTCGAGGTAAAGGATATGCCGGTCACCGTGGCCGTCGACAGCCGTGGCGAGTCTGTGCATCAAACCGGCCCCGCACTCTGGCAACAACGTATTGCAGATATTCCGGTAAAGGTCGCTTAGAATCCGGCTTTACTCTGAATAAATTAC
>CBDCFT010000055.1:0-138759 GCA_965216365.1 Arenicellales bacterium
CGCAGGTCAGACCGAGGTTATGTTCCATACCGATCTCGGCGGCATTTTCCACTTGCTCAGGCGTGCCGCCCATGACTTCCGCCAATGCGCCCGCCGCCATGGAGCAGGCAGAACCCACTTCACCCTGGCAACCGACTTCAGCACCGGATATGGAAGCGTTTTCTTTGTATAACACTCCTATCGCTGCTGCAGTCAAAAGAAATTTAGTAACGCCAGCGTCGTTCGCTCCGGGAACAAAACGCGCGTAATAATGCATCACTGCAGGGATGACACCCCGCGGCGCCATTGGTGGGCGCGGTAACCACCCGGCCACCGGCGGCGTTTTCCTTCGTTCACCGCCAATGCATATAAATCCCACCCAATCCATAACCGTGAGCGGATCGCGCAGCGCAGCCTCGGGTTGTGCGTTGAGCTTTCTACATAACTGCGGTGCGCGGCGTTTAACTTTCAGTCCGCCCGGCAACACGCCGTCGTTGATGCAGCCATTGCTCACGCATTCCTGCATAACATTCCAGATATGCAGCAGCCCGTCTCGAATTTCCGTTTCGTCACGCCAGCATCTTTCGTTCTCCAACATAACGTCGCTGATTGATAAATCATGCTGGGTACAAAAGCCCAACAATTCGCCACCGGTTTTAAAGGGATAAGGGATGGCGGTGTCATCTTCCTTGATAGGATTATCGCCCCTGGCCGCATCTTCATCGATAACAAATCCGCCGCCCACGGAGTAGTAGATACGGGCATCTATCTCAGCGCCTTGCTCGTCCCGGGCGGTAAATCGCATGCCGTTCGGATGATAGGGTAAGGACTTGCGGCGGGTACATGAGAAGATGTTCCGCTTCGACAAAATCGATCTCATGACAACCCAGCAACGACAGCTTACAAGAAGTACGGATCGCCATTAACTTATCGGGAATCGTCTGCGGATCGACCGCTTCGGGTATCTCGCCACACAAAACCCAGCAATACCGCCTTGTCACTGCCATGCCCCTTACCGGTCGCACCGAGGGGAGCCGAATAATTCTACACAGACCCCGATGAACCTGTTTGAGACGGTCTTCTTCCTGCAACGCCAGTAGGTATTCTCTAGCCGCGCGCATCGGCCCCACGGTGTGAGAACTCGAGGGGCCAATGCCGATTTTAAACAGATCGAAAACACTAATCGGCATGACCCACGCCTGCCAGTGATTTAGCGGATTTGAGTACCGGTGTTATGCTGCCTGTGCTTTTTCCGCGGGTCGATACACTGGAAAGCGGGCACACAACTCTTTTACCTTTTCGCGCACGCTAGCGATCGTCTCCTGGTTCGTAACATCATCCAGGATATCGCAGATCCACCCGGTCATTTCACGCATTTCCGGCTCTTTAAACCCGCGCGTAGTGGCAGCAGGCGAACCGATGCGCAATCCACTCGTCACAAAAGGTGAGCGCGGATCGTTCGGTACCGAGTTTTTGTTCACAGTGATGTGGGCGCTGCCCAGTGCCGCATCGGCATCTTTACCGGTGACATCTTTATCGATCAAATCAACCAAAAACAAGTGATCATCGGTACCACCGGAGACGATTTTGTAACCACGCTCCTGGAATACGTCGACCATCGCGCGCGCATTGTCCAAAACCTGTTGCTGATATTCTTTGAAGCCCGGTTCCAATGCTTCTTTAAATGCAACGGCTTTTGCTGCGATAACGTGCATTAACGGCCCGCCTTGGGTACCCGGAAACACCAGCGAGTTGAATTTCTTTTCCAACTCTTGGTTGGCCTTGGCCAGAATGACGCCACCACGTGGGCCACGCAGAGTTTTGTGTGTAGTGGAAGTTACTACATCCGCGATAGGCACGGGATTAGGATACAAACCCACCGCTACCAAACCGGCGACATGCGCCATATCGACAAAAAAGTAAGCACCCACCGAATCGGCAATGTCACGAAAACGTTGCCAGTCCATGACGCGTGAATAGGCCGAAAACCCCGCGACGATCATTTTCGGTTGATGTTCTTTGGCCAGGGCTTCAACCTGGTCGTAATCCACTTCGCCGGTTTTTTCGTTTAGTCCATATTGCACGGCGTTATAAATCTTGCCGGAAAAATTCACCTTGGCACCGTGGGTTAGATGCCCACCATGCGCAAGACTCATGCCCAACACCGTTTCATGCGGCTCCATCAAGGCCATGTACACAGCGGCATTAGCCTGGGATCCCGAATGCGGTTGAACATTGGCATAGTCCGCATTAAATAATTTCTTTACCCGGTCGATGGCCAACTGCTCGGCCACATCGACGAACTCGCAACCACCGTAATAGCGTTTGCCGGGATAACCTTCAGCGTATTTATTGGTCAGTACCGAACCCTGTGCTTCCAATACCCGCGGGCTGGTGTAATTCTCCGAGGCAATCAGCTCGATATGTTCTTCCTGACGGCGTTGCTCATTTTGAATGGCTTCCCACAACTCATCATCAAAGCCCTCGATTTGGTCGGTGATATTAAACATGACGCTCTACCCTGGTTAGTATTAATCTTGAAAGTAGAAGCATATATTAAGACCGATAATCAATAAACCGTTTCCGCCGCCTATTGCGTGACTGCTTCGTATACAGCAATAAAATAAGCTTATTGGCGCAGGTTAAGCGAACTGACATTTTAACGCATAGATATAACAGCCGCGCCCTGCAGGTTACCGCTGCGCAAATCATCCAGCGCCCGGTTCGTGTGCTCCAAATTGTACATTTGCACTTGCGTGCGAACGGGTACCTTTGGCGCAAGTTGCAAGAATTGCTCGGCGTCTTCGCGGGTTAAATTAGCGACCGACCGAATCTCCCGTTCGCCCCACAACCATTCATATGGAAATGACGGAATATCGCTCATGTGTATGCCCGCACACACGACGACAGCTCCTTTACGCACTGCGTTTAGCGCTGCCGGAACCAGTTCACCTGCCGGCGCAAAAATAATCGCGGCATCCATAAGCGTGGGGGGCTTTTGCGCTGAACTGCCCGCCCACTCCGCGCCAAGACTTTTGGCGAACTCCTGTCCAGCCAAATCGTTCGATCGCGTGAATGCACAGACTTTTCTTTTTTCATAACGTGCGACTTGAATGAGAATATGCGCGGCAGCACCGAAACCATAAAACCCGATAGTCTGAGCGTCATCGATCATGCGATAGGAGCGATAGCCTATTAAGCCTGCACACATCAACGGTGCGGCCTGTTCATCGGAAAACTCATCCGGAATGGGGAAACAATATCGGTGATCCGCGACGCAGTATTCCGCGAAACCGCCGTTGATGTGATAACCGGTAAATCGCGCGTCATCGCAAAGGTTTTCTCGATCTATTTCACAGTAATGACAGTGTCCACAGGTGCGGCCTAACCAGGGTACGCCAACGCGTTGCCCGGTAGCGAAACCCGTAACCGAATCGCCCGCTTCAACCACCTCACCGATGATTTCATGGCCCGGGATCAGCGGCAACACCGGTTCTTTCAAGTCCTGGTCGACCACATGCAAATCTGTACGACACACAGCGCAACAATGGACTCGTATGAGTACCTGTTCGACCTCGGGCTTTGGTACGGGTAGCTCGCACAAGTAAAGAAACGGTGATTTTCCGTCAAATACCATTGCCTGCATTGTATTTTTCATTTTCTTGTTCACCTTCGATTATGCAGAGCATTAAACTTACGCTATGGCACATGCAATGGGCGCCGACTCACAAATATTCCGCCATAATATTATGTCGCTCGCGGGAGGCGTACAATCATAGCGAAAACGCGATTTCGGCTACTAGTTTTTAGCGATCAATTGTAGGAGCGAGCTTGCTCGCGAATTCTTGATTTGACTTGCAATGGTTCGCGAGACGGCCGTTTGCTCCTGCAACGCCCGCACTTCCGCCGTCCGTGGCGGTCGCAGCTCGCTCCTACAACTACAAAGATCATCATCAAATGCCAATGCCGATCAGTATCAATCGTACAATTGTCGGTTACTCTACGTTGAGCTAAATTGATACACATCAAACAAGAATCGAAATAAAAGCATCGACTATGAAAGAACAATTACACGTTACAACACCTGCCGGTAAAAAACGGGCGCGTGGATTAGGTATGCCTTTTGATGGCGTACCCGGTCAATTTAATGCCATCACCGATGTATCCGGTGTTGAAGTCGGTTATTGCACCTTGATCGAAGGTGACGGCCCGTTAGTGGTTGGGAAAGGTCCGGTACGAACCGGTGTCACCGCTATACTGCCCCGCGGTAATCAAACCGCTGACACACCGGTGTTCGCCGGCAGTCATTCGCTCAACGGCAGCGGTGAAATGACTGGCTTGTTATGGGTGGAAGAATCGGGCATCTGCGACGGACCGATCACCATTACCAACACCCATTCTTGTGGCGTCGCACGTGATGCGACAATTCAATGGATGGTGAAACAACGGCCAAACGAAACCGACGCGTGGTCACTACCGGTTGCGGGCGAGACCTTTGATGGCGATTTAAACGACATTAACGGCTTTCATGTCAAACCCGAGCATGTCTTCACAGCCATAGACACAGCAAAAGGCGGTGCCATAGAACTCGGTAGCGTCGGCGGCGGCACGGGTATGATTTGTTACGACTTCAAAGGTGGTAACGGCAGTGCTTCGCGCGTCGTAGAAATCGAGAACAATACCTATACCGTCGGGCTGTTCGTGCAATCAAACTTTGGTATACGGCATGAACTGGTCATCGCCGGTATTCCCGTTGGCAAACATATCAAAGGCAATGAAATCCGATCAAAACCCGTGGGTTCGATTATCGCGGTAGTAGCTACGGACGCGCCGCTGCTGCCCCACCAACTCAAACGTCTGGCCCGGCGCATCAGTCTCGGCATGGCGCGTTCCGGCAGCATTTCGCACGATGGCTCCGGCGACATTTTTATCGCCTTTTCAACCGCCAACGAAATCGCCTTAAAAGTACAATCAAATCTGACCAATATCGATTGCTTAAGTAACGATGCACTCGATCCGATTTTTGAGGCGGTAGTGCAAGCTACGGATGAAGCCATTATTGACTCTATGACTGCCAATGAAACCATGACCGGACGCGACGATGTAACCGTTGTTGCGTTACCGCACGACCGTGTGCAGGAGTTACTGGCGAAACACGGTGTTCTTACACAACGATAATCAAGTTAGACTAGCGTTTCTGTTTATTAAGGAGGAGAACATCATGAAAAACGCTCTTTCCACTACACTGGCCGCATTGTTGTTCTGGTCAGCATCAACCCTGGCGGCAACCCCAAAAGATACGCTGGTGCAAGCCTGGTTGTTTGACGACATCATCACCATGGATCCGCAGGAGATGTTTGAAATCTCAACCTTCGAGATTCATGCCAACGTCTATGACACACTGGTCATTTTCGATCTTGACGACACCGCGAAAATCGTCGGTGTGATCGCACAAAGCTGGGAAGTGGGCGACGACGGCAAGACTTACACATTCAAAATCCGCGATGGCATTAAGTTTCATAGCGGCAACACTTTAACCGCGCACGATGTCGAGTTCTCGTTTCGACGTATGTTGCAAATGGATGCATCGCCGGCGTTCCTGCTGACCGATCTTGGCCCGTCGGTAGACAACATGGAACAAACCGTTAAAGCCATCGATGACAATACTTTTGTGTTGACTGTCGGCGAAGCATTTGCTCCATCCTTTGTATTGAACGTGCTCACCGCCGCCAATTTTTCCATTGTCGATAAAAAAGAAGTGCTGGCGCACGAAAAAGACGGCGATCTCGGTAACGAGTGGCTAAAAACCAATTCTGCGGGGTCTGGTCCGTTTATCCTGAAATCCTGGAAACCGAATGAATCCATCTCCGTCTCGCGCTTCGACGATTACTGGCGTGGAACCCCGCCGTTGAAACGCATCGTTTGGAGGCACATTGGCGAATCGGCTACGCAACGACTACTACTGGAAAAAGGCGATGTCGATATCGCACGTAATCTGCCCGCCGATCAACTGGATCCGTTAAAAGAAAATCCCGAGCTGGCAATGACGTCGACACCGCAAGGGACGAACTATTATCTTGGTCTTAACGTAAAAAACGAATACTTTGCCAGTGAACAGGTACGCCAGGCGCTGAAATATCTGGTGAATTACGACGCCATGACGCAAACCTTCTTGCGTGACACATTCGTCGTCAACCAGACTTTTCTGCCCTATGGTTTTCTCGGCAGCGTGGAAGAAACACCGTTTAGTTTCGACCCGGCTAAAGCTAAATCGTTGTTGGCTGAAGCCGGTTACCCAGACGGCATTTCCGTGACCATGGACACACGCAACACCTGGCCGGTTATGGACATGGCTCAGGCCATACAAGCCACATTTAAAGAAGGCGGTGTCGATCTGGAAATTCTTCCGGCGGACGGCAAGACGACCTTAACTAAATACCGCGCACGCAAACACGATATCTACATCGGTCGCTGGGGTGTAGACTATTTTGATCCTAACTCCAATGCGGTGTTCGCGGCCAACAGCGACAACTCGGACGATGCAAAAAGCAAACCGCTGGCCTGGCGTAACAGTTGGCAGGACGAAATACTGACGGAACTGGCCAAAGGCCTTGTCATGGAAAAAGACGCGGCCAAACGCGCGGCTGGTTATAACGATATGATTCGGCAACACTGGGAGCGCGCACCGTTCGTCATGATGTTCCAACAAGTCGAAGTCGCCGCCTATAACAAGAACTTGCAAAACTTCCGTCTCGGCCCCTCCGCAGACACCAACTTTTATCACACCGTGAGCAAACAATAAGCGGTGACCGGCACGGTGCTGCGAGACAATGATGGCGGGATTTCTATCCCGCCATCATTGTCCGCGCTGACACGACTGATTATTACACTCGCCCTGACGTTTGTCGGGCTGCTTTTTGTCACTTTCATAATCGGCCGGGTCGTACCCATCGACCCGTTGTTATCCATCGTCGGTGATCGCGCACCGACAGACGTTGTCGAACGTGTTCGTGAAGAACTGGGTTTGAATTTACCCTTATGGCAGCAGTTTTTAATTTACGCGGGGAATGTAGTGCAAGGCGATTTTGGCGTGTCCACGCTCACCGCAAATCCCGTCATAGTCGATATCAAACGCTTCTTTCCAGCGACATTTGAACTTGCGACTGTCGGTATCGTCATTGGCGTTTTGTTCGGCGTTCCGCTCGGTGTGATCGCCGCTACCAAACAAAACCGCTGGCCCGATCAAGTGGTGCGTATTGTCAGTCTGGCAGGCTACTCCGCGCCGGTGTTCTGGCTCGGTTTAATCGGCCTGTTGCTGTTCTACGCCAAGTTGGGTTGGGTAGCGGGACCGGGCCGGCTGGACGTTTTCTACGATGACATCGTGCCCATCATCACCGGCGTCATATTGATTGACAGTGTCATCGCTAACGATTGGGATGTTTTCTGGAATGCAGTCAGTCATCTTATTTTGCCGGCGTCGTTGCTGGGTTATTTTTCACTGGCCTACATCGCGCGCATGACCCGCGGTTTTATGCTCGAACAACTGAGCCAGGAATACATCACCACTGCCAGAGTAAAAGGCTTGTCCGAAGCCCGTGTTGTATGGCGTCACGCGTTCGGTAATGTCTTGATACCCCTGATAACCGTCATCGCATTGTCCTATGCGTCTTTACTGGAGGGTTCGGTGTTAACCGAAACCGTATTTGCCTGGCCAGGACTAGGGCGCTACATCACCAATGGTTTGTTCGCGGCGGATATGAACGCGGTTCTCGGCGGCACCATCGTGGTCGGCGCGGTGTTCGTTGGATTAAATCTTTTGTCCGATGTGTTGTATAGATTAGTCGATCCCAGAGCACGACGTGCGGAATAAGGGTTATCGAATGAGTGACACTGTAACTTCAAGTTGGAAACAATGGTTGCTCACCGACGAACCGGATTCCCGTTTGCAGGCGCGTAGTGGTCGTTTGTATATCGCTTGGCAAAGCTTTGCGCAAAACCGTCTGGCGGTGTTTGGTCTTTTCATCGTCACGACTTTGGTATTGGCCGCACTGTTCGCGCCGTGGTTATCCAGCCATTCGCCAGTTGGACAAAACCTGCAATTGCGCCTGCAAGCACCCGATGCGACTTATTGGTTTGGCACTGACGAACTCGGACGCGATATTTTCAGCCGCATCGCCTACGGCGCGCGCACAACGTTGTACATAGTCGGGTTGGTTGTCATTATCGTCGGTCCGGTGGGTTTGTTAGTCGGCACCATCGCCGGTTATTTTGGCGGCTGGGTCGACGCCGTTCTCATGCGTATTACCGATGTGTTCCTCGCTTTTCCGCGTTTAATCCTGGCGCTCGCGTTCGTCGCCGCATTAGGACCAGGCATAGGTAACGCAATTATCGCGATTGCTATTACCGCCTGGCCGCCCTACGCCCGTGTCGCGCGTGCCGAAACCATCACTATACGCAAGAGCGAGTTTGTCGATGCAGCGCGTTTGCAGGGCGCCTCGCCTTTGCGCATTGTCGTTCGACAAATCATGCCGTTATGTTTGTCATCGGTGCTGGTTCGGCTCACACTGGATATGGCCGGCATTATTCTTACCGCCGCCGGGCTTGGCTTTTTAGGATTGGGTGCACAGCCGCCACTGCCTGAATGGGGTGCGATGATCTCCACCGGCCGGCAATACATTCTCGATCAATGGTGGGTCGCTACTTTCCCCGGCCTTGCGATTTTTATTGTCAGTCTTGGTTTTAATTTATTGGGCGATGGCTTGCGTGACGTGCTCGACCCCAAGCAGTCATGAGCGAGCAGGTGTTGCTGGAAGTTGAAAATCTTAACGTGCGCTTCGCCACACCCAAAGGCGATATCGATGCTGTACGTGGTGTCAGTTTTAAACTCGATCGCGAGCGCTTGGGGATTGTCGGTGAATCGGGTTCCGGCAAATCAGTCACCGCAAAAGCAATTCTCGGTTTGGTACGCCCGCCGGGACAGGTTGAGGCAGACCGGCTCAGTTTTGACGGCATCGATTTATTGCAGCAAAACGAACGAAGTTTGCGCACTATACGCGGCCAACGCATCTCCATGGTCATGCAAGACCCCAAGTTTTCGTTGAACCCCGTCATGAGAGTCGGCAAACAAATCGAGGAAGCAATTCAAGCACATAGCCGAACTCCTGTAAAAGTGGCAAAACAAAAAACCATCGATATGCTCAGCGCGGTACGCATCCGCGACCCTGAACGCGTGTATTACAGCTTTGCGCATGAAGTCTCCGGTGGCATGGGTCAACGCATCATGCTCGCCATGATGCTGGTCACGAGTCCTGATTTATTGATTGCTGACGAACCCACATCGGCGCTCGATGTGACGGTACAAAATCAAGTGTTAGCCATTCTTGACGATCTCGTCAGCGAACGCGGCATGGGGCTGATTTTCGTGAGTCACGATTTAAATCTTGTTGCATCTTTTTGTGATCGTGTATTGGTCATGTATGCAGGGCGTATTGTCGAAAGTTGCAGGGCATCCGAGTTAAGTAATGCGCAACACCCCTACACCATTGGTTTACTTGCTTCGCTACCCAATATCGATAAACCACGCGCCACCCTGCCAACATTGCAACGCGATCCAGCCTGGTTGACGTAATGATTCAAATTGATGCGTTGAATGTGGTCTTCGGTCGTGGTGACCGATCCGTGCGTGCAGTACGTGATGTGAACCTCGAAGTTGAAACCGGTGAGTCATTTGGATTGGTCGGCGAATCCGGCTCCGGAAAAACCACGGTGCTGCGAGTCGTCGCTGATTTAATCGATTCCTGGACAGGCGAAGTACGGGTAAACGATCAAGACATTCGCAACCAACGCGGACTCGACTCGTTTCGTCATACACAAATGGTATTTCAGGATCCGTACGGTTGCCTGCATCCGCGCCATACGGTTGACACCATCGTTTCCGAACCCGCACGCATACATAAACTGACTGACATCGATCAACGGGTTGCCAATGTATTGATCGATGTCGGTTTGGGGCCGCGTTTTCGTTATCGTTATCCGCATCAGTTATCCGGTGGACAACGCCAACGCGTTGCCATCGCACGCACGCTTATTTTGCAACCGCAATTATTATTGCTCGACGAACCGACATCGGCACTCGATGTTTCCGTGCAGGCGGAAGTATTAAATCTTTTGAGCAGATTACGAGAAGAACACGGTCTAACCTATATCCTGGTGAGTCATGACCTCTCTGTGGTGGCGCACTTATGTGACCGCCTCGCGGTCATGCAACAGGGCCGCATCATTGAAACCATGACAGTAGACCAACTTCGCGCAAACCAACCCGTGGATAAGTACACACAAACTTTGATCAAGGCGAGTGAAGGATATGATCGCGGTGACACCGAATTGTTAAACAACATGGGTTAAGCTAACGCAATGAGTAACGCAAAAACCATTCGCATTATCGAGCCAGCAGGAAAACCCGATCCCGTAGCCTTGGCAAGAAATATACAATGGCTGGAACAACAGGGTTTTCGAATTCTGTACGATGCCCTCACCTGCGATGAAAACTGGCCTTACAACGGCGGCCCCATGCAGGCACGTGCCGATGCGTTGACTAATGCATTGTGTGAACAGGAATCCGACTACGTTTTAGCCGCCCGTGGCGGGTATGGTGCCAGCGATGTTTTACCACTGCTGGATTGGACGAAACTTGGGAACACAAAACCAAAATACCTGATGGGTTTGTCCGACATCACCGCCATCCAGTCGGCTTTATATTGCAAGTTAGGCTGGCGCAGCTTACATACCACCATGCCGGGTGGCAATTTATGGAAACCGGATTGTGACGATGTCAAACAACTGACAGGCTTTTTGTACTCAGGCCTACCATGGCATGGAGAAATTCAACTCGGTCCAGGGCATGCAACCGACAATATTGACGGAATGCTGTTCGGTGGTTGTTTCGCGGTTTTAACCAGTCTAATTGGAACACCCTATTTTCCGAATACGTTAGCTGGAAATATTCTCTTTTTGGAAGACGTAAACGAATCGCCTGGACGTTTGATGCGCTTCTGGAATCAATGGCAACAATCCGGCATAACGAGAGGGATAAAAGCACTCGTGCTTGGTCACTTTTCCGGTCTCGATAAAGACGACAACGATGATGCACGGGAAAAAATTCTCGCCGAGTTTCAACGCCGTTGTGATTACTCCGTTCTATCCACTGGGCAGTTTGGCCATTGCAGGCCGAGTTTTGCTTTAGGTATTGGCGCGATTGCGCGAGTGGAGAAAAGCTGTTTGAGTTGGGAGATGAGTTAGCTCTGTCGGTTTCCCAAGGATGTCCGAGCCGATTACGTTCTCGCACCAATACTCCCTCCCCCTAACCCCCTCCCGCCGGGAGGGGGAATGTTTCAAGACGTAGAACGATCTTGATTCCTTCCCCTGCGGGGAAAGGTTAGGGAAGGGGGATGAATCTCCTACACAATTGCTGATTTTGTTCGCGCTGATTTAAACTGTTTTAAATGGCAGAATCCGGCATCCATATATAATTATCCTCGACGGTTTGACCGAGATCAAACCCGGACGCGGGCGAAAGCGCGAGATCAGTGCGACCAAAGTCAAACGTATTGTCCATGACACGCTTCATGTGAAGCCTCGAGGAGCGACACACTGGAGTTGTCGTAGTATGGCGGACCGACATAAAGTGAGCGCGGCTACGGTGCAACGCATCTGGGATGCCCACGGATTACAGCCGCATCGCACTGAGACGTTCAAACTTTCCACCGATCCTGAGTTCGTCGAGAAGTTGACGGACATTGTAAACCTCAATCCGCCGGACAAAGCGGCCATCATCTGTGTCGATGAAAAGAGTCAGATTCAATCGAACCCAGCCGGGGTTGCCGATGAAACGCGGACGCTGTGGCACCCGCACGCATGACTATAAGCGCCATGGCACCACATCGCTGTTCGCTGCCCTCAATGTCCTGGAAGGCACATCAAACTGTTATGAGCGACATCGTCAATGTTCGAACTAACAAAACCACAAATTCAATTGCAACAACAAGCGCGTGAACTCGCACAATCCGATATTCGCGAAAACGCTGCGGAGGTGGATAGGACTGAACAATATCCCTGGAACAACATCGAAAAATTAAAAGATGCCGGCTTCATGGGCATGACCATTCCAATGGAGTATGGCGGACGCGGTTTAAGCTATCTCGATGCTGTGCTGGTTATTGAACAAATGGCACAGTGTTGTGGCATCAGCGCTCGCATCGTGGTCGAAGCGAACATGGGCGCGACTGGCGCCATCATGAAATACGGCAATGAAAAGCAAAAACGGCTGACGGCCGAACTGATTTTAAACGGCGACAAACCCGCAATATGCATCACCGAACCGGGTGCGGGCAGTGCGGCCACGGAGATGACAACTACCGCGATCAAGAGCGGAAACCGTTACATTATTAACGGCAAGAAACACTGGATAACCGGCGGTGGTGTTTCAAAGCTGCATTTAATTTTCGCCCGTGTAGTGGAACACGACGAGTTCCAGGGCATTGGGGGTTTTATCGCAACACGTGACGAAGACAAAGGATTGCGTATTGGCAAACGCGAACCCGCAATGGGTTTACGCGGTATTCCGGAAACGGAAATTCATTTTGAAGATTTGGAAATTGCCGAAGACATGGTACTCATCCCGCCACAAGGCATAAAACGCGGGTTTGCCGGACTGATGAATGCTTACAATGGACAACGCGTGGGCGCAGCGACCGTTGCCTTGGGTATTGCCGAAGGTGCACATGAATTAGCTATCGCCTATGCGAAATCACGTGAGCAATTCGGACGACCGATTGCCGAATTCCAAGGCTTGCAATGGATGATCGCGGATATGTCCATTGGGTTAGCAGCGGCTCAGGCGCTGATATATAAAGCCGCGGCAAATGCCGGTGACGGCTTTCCGGATATACGCGAAGCTGCCCAAGCAAAAGTGCTCGCATCGGAAACGGCGATTAAGGTGACCAACGACGCGTTACAGATTTATGGTTCGGCGGGTTATTCCCGTAACCAACCATTGGAACGCATGGCACGGGATGCGCGCATGTTTACCATCGGTGGCGGAACGGCGCAGGTATTAAAAACACAGATCGCAGGATCGGTGCTTGGCATGAAAGTTCCACAGACGCGGGATGGTTATGCAAAACTGGCTGATGCCCACAAGGTGAATTAAAACGTCATGCAACAAGACGCACTCGGACTGGACCTCAGCACAGACTCACCGACTGCTGTCAAGGCATACGATGCCGCATTGACGGACTTCATGGAACACCGCTTGTCCACCAGCGCGCATATCAAAACTTCTCTGGAAGCTGACCCGGAATTTGTCATGGGTTTGTGTTTTCGCGGCTATATTCTGATGCAACTCGGTTCCGTCGCGATATACGACAAAGTCGAGGCAACGTTAAACAAATTGAAACCGCTTGCAGCCGATGCGACCCAGCGTGAGCGTGAACATATTCGGGCACTGGAACTCTGGTTAACGGGCCAAGTGTCAGAGTCATGCCACATCTGGCAAAACATCTTGGTACTTGAGCCACGCGATTTACTGGCTTTGCGTTTGCATCACTTCATGAGTTTCTGGCAAGGCCGGCGTGAGGATTTACGTTGTATGCCGGCCTCCGTGCTGGAACAGATTGACGAGAACACACCGGGCTACAGTTACATTCTGGGCATGTTCGCGTTCGGTCTGGAAGAGTGCGGTGACTACCAGCGCGCGGAAGAAACCGGACGAAAAGCGATTGCAATGAACAAGGAAGACCTGTGGGCGTTGCATTCCGTCGCCCACGTGCTGGAGATGCAGGGCCGGTTCGATGATGGCCTGCAACTACTCGATCAACCCTTCGGCGTATGGGAAGATCGCAACCCGTTCAAGGATCATGTCTGGTGGCATACGGCATTATTTGCCTTGCAGCGTGACGAGCATGATCGCGTGCTGGACATTTACGATCGTGAAGTACACATCGACGAAATTGGTTTCTATCTGGATTTTCAAAACGCCGCGTCGCTGTTAATGCGGCTTGAGTTACACGGTGTTGATGTGGGCGATCGCTGGACCGAACTTGCGGACATGGCTGAAACCCGTAAAGACGATCATGTCATGCCGTTCACCGATATGCATTTCATGCTCGCTTTAACAGGCGCGAAGCGAATGCAGTCCATCAACGCCTACATTGAATCACTGGACAAATTTTCCAATCAAAAAAATAACGATGCCGCCCAGGTAACTGCGTCATTAGGTCTTCCCATCGCGCGATTCCTGCAAGACTATGCGCAGGGCAGCTTTGGCAACGCGGTAGATACGCTCTTACCCATTAGGCATGACCTCGCACCCCTAGGCGGTAGTCATGCACAACAAGACATATTGATTCAAATGCTGATCGATGCTGCCATTCGCGACGGGCGTTTTGATTTGGCGCGAAATTTACTGGTCGAACGAAAAACGTTAAGACTAAATAATATGTGGGCGCATAGACAGCTTGAAAAGCTAATCTGAACCAGCGCGATATCGAATCAAGGAATTTAACGATACGTTTCCGTGATACGCGAGTTGCTCTTCGGTGTAACGGTATTCCTTGCCAACCGGACAGGCCAGCCGGGCAAGACAACGCGTAGCACACACCGAAGATTCTGCCAGTCGGTGATTTAAACAGGAATCCAGTTTTAGCGCTTGACCGGCTTGAACCGCGTTAACCGGACAAGCGCTTACACACGGCGTATCGATGCAGGCGTCACAGGGCGAACGGCTTTTATCCGGCGTGGTGACAGGCACATCGTTATCCACCAAAAACACAGAGCGGTAGGCAAACCAGGTTCCATATTGCGGGTGAATGCTTAACCCTAACGGCGATGGCTGACTCCAACCGGCTAACATGCCCAACTGTTGCAAAGGCAATGGAATACTGGAAGGAAAAATAGTCAGCCATTTTTCACATCCAAGAAAGTCGTGCAAAAATTTTTCACCCGTTTTCAGGCTGAATTGATCAATCGGATTTTCCGGCTTGAAACCATAGGCGCGTAATTGCTCCCACAGGGTTAAACCTGCCGCGCCAATTAAAATCGTTCTTTGGTATGTCGACGGATCAATTCCAGCTTCTCGCAGGGGTTGCAGAACAGTTTCAGGCATGGTCTGTGTATCCACCACCGCAAAAAGATTAAAACCCTGATCATGCAAAAACCGCCTGCCTTCAGCCAATCGTTTATTCATAGTTAATAACTATTGTAATAGTTTTAAACAGTTTCTATGACTATGGTATGTCATCAGATGGAATGAAGCCGGACAGCCTCTTTTAGCCACGTAAAATACAAAGTCGGGTTTAACGATCAAAAACGGATTATCGCGTCAGTTAGCCGATTCATGCACGCTTTAATTCAAAACCCGTGTGTCATCGGAGTGTAACCCGTCCCCGTGTTTGCGACTGTAGATTGGATATCCGAACAACTGCCCTATTCAGCGAACGATCTGCCGAACAAATACCGCCGGGCCAGCCAGGAGGCGAACGCAAATTGACTAACCCGGCGCAAGGATACAAAAAATGCCTTTATGTAGTGTTCGCTGTTGGCAAAATGCCATGACAGTAGTGAAAATTTACCACCATAGAACTTTCGCCAATCGTAATTGATTCGTTATAGTGGAGCCAATAACAAACAACTAATCGTTTCGCTGTTGGACACTTTGAAAATTGAAGGACACCGTGGTGCGCGTGGACTCGCGCCGGAAAATACCCTGGCGTCATTTGAAAAGGCGCTGGACATTGGTGTCACCGGTATCGAGTTTGATGTTGGCATTAGTAAAGACAACCACGTGGTCGTCGTGCATGACCGCGAAATAAACCCGGCCGTTGCGCGCAATGCTTCCGGTAAATGGTTATCCGAAACCGGCCCGGCAATCTGGTATTTAACGTTGAAAGAGTTACGCAAATACGATGTCGGGCGCTTGGATCCGAACTCGGAATACGGCAAAGGTTTTCCATCGCAACAGGCTGTCGATGGCGCGGGTATCCCGACTCTGGAGGAAGTGGTCGAGTGTATGGATCAACGCGGTTTTCCGGATGTTGAACTCAACATCGAATTAAAACTCAGCCCTCATTACCCAGACGCTACCATGTACCCGGAAGCATTCGCTGACCGGGTGGTATACGAGATCAATCAATTAGGACTGGTACGACGCACGAAGCTGCAATGCTTTTACTGGCGCGTCCTGCAACAAATCCAGGAAATGGCACCTGACATCCGCACCAGCTATCTCACATCAGAACGCACGGATTTCGATACGATCAACCCCACGAATGACAAAGATTCTGATTGGACCGCGCCATTCAGCATTACCGAGTACCCAACCGTACCACACATGGTCGCTGCAGCGGGTGGTGGCGTGTGGTCGCCTTTTTATAAAGACCTCAGCGCGGAAAAGATTTCCACCGCCCATAAACTAGGTCTGGAAGTATTTACCTGGACGGTCAACGAAGAGGACGACATGCGCCGGATTATCGACTGGTCGGTTGACGGTATCATTTCCGATTACCCGGATCGCTTGCGTTACGTGGCGCAAGATCTAGGCATACCCGTGCCGCAGGTCGTCTAAAACTCGTGCAAACCCTGCTCAGTGTTCGCGATCTGAATGTTGAGTTCGCGTTTCACGGCGCCACCATCCATGCCGTGCGCGGCGTGTCATTTGATATCAGACCCGGTTCGACGGTTGCATTAGTCGGCGAATCCGGTTCCGGAAAGTCGGTTACCGCCCAGGCCATTCTTGGCATCCTGCCAAAAAGCGCAACTATTTCGCGTGGCGAAATTCGACTCGCCCACGTGGACAACGGCGATGGCTTTATCGATATTGCCAGACTCGATCCGGACAGCTCCGAGATGCGCGCCATACGTGGCGGGCGCATTTCCATGATTTTTCAGGAACCCATGGTGTCGTTGTCACCCTTGCACACGGTGGGCGACCAAGTCAGCGAAGCGTTATTTTTGCATCGCGATGCCGGTAAACGCGAAGGCATGAAACTCACCGAGGAAATGTTACGGCTGGTGGGCTTTCCCGACCCGGCCCGCGCATTAAAAACCTACCCGTTCGAATTGTCGGGCGGACTACGTCAACGCGCCATGATAGCTATGGCCTTGATTTGCCGACCCGCGTTGCTTATCGCCGATGAACCGACCACCGCTTTGGACGTTACCATCCAGGCGCAGATTCTCGATCTTGTGCTTAAGTTGCAAAAAGAACTCGGTATGGCGGTGCTGATTATCACACACGACCTAGGTGTGGTGGCCAATGTCGCTGAAGAAGTCGTCGTTATGTATCACGGCGAAGTGATGGAAAGCGGCACCATCGGACATGTATTTCGCGATCCGCAACACCCTTATCTCAAAGCTTTATTAAAAGCTGTCCCGCATTTTGATATGAAGTCCGGTGAAAAACTGATACCGGTGCGCGAGGTGGCTCATCATCTCGGTGCGTTGTTACGCAGAGAAGCGCCAAATAATGAAGCGCCCAGTGAACATCTAACCATCACCAACCTCAGCCGCACCTTCACCATCCGTAACAGCGGATTGTTTGGTGGCGGCAAAGTGCAAACGATCAAGGCGGTAAACGATGTCAGCTTTAGCATCCAACGCGGCGAATGTTTTGGCCTGGTTGGCGAGAGCGGCTGTGGCAAGACCACGTTCAGCAAAATTATTATGCGTGCGCTCAGACCGGACAGCGGTAACATTGTTTACCACGACCACGATGGCGATATCGATGTACTCGCACTGCAAGCGGATGATTTACTAAATTTTCGCCGCAGGATGCAGTATATTTTTCAAGACCCTTTCAGCTCGCTTAACCCACGCATGACCGCGTTTGATCTGATTCGCGAACCCTTGATCATCCACAAAATCGGCAACGCGGATAGCCAGGCGGAGCTGGTCAAAGATTTAATGCGCATGGTTGGACTCGATCCCCGGTTTCTCAGCCGCTATCCGCACAGTTTTTCCGGCGGGCAACGCCAGCGTCTGGGTATTGCCCGTGCGCTGGCCTTGTCGCCGGATTTAGTCATTTGCGATGAGCCGGTTTCGGCGCTGGACGTTTCGATTCAGGCGCAGATTCTGAATTTACTCAAAGACCTGCAAAGCGAGCTGGGTCTGAGCTATCTGTTCATCTCGCATAATCTCGCCGTAGTGGATTACATGGCCCATCGCATCGCGGTAATGTGCGCCGGCCGGATTGTCGAAATTGCACCACGCGAAGTGTTGTTCCGTAATCCCGTGCATCCTTACACCAAGGCCTTGCTGGCGGCGGTGCCCTTCGCCGATCTCGATCACCCGTTGGATTTTCGCGCGGTATTGGATGGGCGCACATCGGAACCTGGTGCGTGGCCGCAACCCTTCACTTTAAAAGATCAAACCGACTCTGCATTTGTCGATCTTGGCGAGCGGCATCTGGTACGCGCGCAGCGGGATTGTTCGGCATCTGATCTGGCGGTGAGTCATGCTTAATTATCTGGTACGCCGTGTCTTGATGATGATTCCAACCATGTTGGCCATCAGCATTATTGTTTTTGTGATTATTCAATTGCCACCGGGTGATTATCTGGAAAGTCATATCGCGGAACTGGAAAGTCAGGGCGAGTCCGTCGACCCGGACAAGATCGCATTTCTGCGCCAGCACTACGGTCTGGACAAACCCATGCACGAACAATATCTCACCTGGTTATTCGGCATGCTGAAGGGGGATTTCGGCTATTCTTTTGAATACGATTTACCGGTTAACGATGTCGTCGGCGACCGTTTATTTTTAACCGTTATCATCTCGCTGGTCACGATTATCTTTACCTGGTTAATCGCATTCCCCATCGGCATTTATTCCGCCACCCACCAATACAGCTGGGGTGATTACGGTTTAACACTGTTGGGTTTTATCGGACTCGCCACACCGAATTTCCTGCTCGCCCTGGTCATGTTGTATCTGGCGAATGTTTATTTCGGCACCTCCATCGGCGGTTTGATGGAACCGGAATATATCGACCAACCCTGGAGTTGGGGGAAAGTCAAATCTGTGCTCGAACACTTATGGATACCGGTTATCGTCATCGGTACCTCGGGCACCGCCGGCATGATTCGCCGCTTACGCGCCAATCTGTTGGACGAACTGCAAAAACAATATGTTACGACCGGCCGCGCCAAGGGACTACCACCGTTCAAACTATTGACCAAGTATCCCTTGCGTATGGCGTTGAACTTTTTCATTTCCGACATCGGCAGCATTTTGCCCAGCATTATCTCCGGCGCGGAAATTACCGCCGTAGTGTTGTCATTGCCGACTACCGGCCCGATGTTGCTCAGCGCCTTGCAGAGCCAGGACATGTATCTGGCCGGTTCGTTTTTGATATTTCTGGCTTTTCTCACCGTGGTCGGGGTTCTGATCTCCGATTTGTGTCTGGCAGTACTCGACCCGCGTATTCGATTGCAGGGAGGCGTGACGCGCTAAGCGTTTTTCATCATGCAACATTACGTCTCGCAAGAACCCTTCGACCCGCACTCCATAGAGGCCTTAACGCCCGAACAAGAACGCTACTATCTTGCCTCGCAATGGCAACTGATGTGGTGGAAACTCAAACGACATCGTCTTGCAGTGGTATCGGGTCTGATTTTGCTCGTAATTTATTTTGCCGCTATTTTTAGCGAAGTGGTGTCGCCGTATAACCTGCACACACGTAATATCGATTTCATTTTTGCACCGCCGCAACGCGTTCATTTCTTTCATGAGGGTGAATTCAAAGGACCGTTTGTCTATGGTTATGACTATCACCTGAATATGGAAAACCTGAAACGCGAATACTCCGTGAACCCGGATAAAATTGAGCGTTTGCGTTTTTTTTGCACTGGCGACGACTACGAATTCTGGGGATTGTTCAAAGGTGATTTTCACCTGGTTTGCCCAGCGGAAAACGGAACATTATTTCTGTTCGGAACGGACCGTCTTGGAAGGGACATGTTCTCACGCATTGTTTATGGCGCCCGTATCTCGCTGACCATCGGCTTGATCGGCATCGTCATCAGCTTTGCCATGGGCATCGTGATTGGCGGCATCGCGGGTTACTACGGCGGTTTAATCGACACTGTCATACAACGATTTATTGAAATATTGCGTTCTTTCCCCGAGTTGCCATTATGGATGGCGTTGTCGGCTGTGCTGCCGGTTAACTGGAGTCCGCTGCTGGTGTTTTTCGGCATTACCGTAATCCTTGCCGTACTGGATTGGACGGGTTTGGCGCGCGCCGTGCGCTCCAAACTACTGGCGCTACGCGAAGAGGACTACACCACCGCCGCGCAACTCATGGGCGCAAAACCCAAACGCATCATCGGACGGCATCTATTACCCGGTTTTTTGAGTCACTTGATTGCGTCGGCTTCTTTATCCATCCCCGGTATGATTCTGGGTGAAACTGCTTTAAGTTTTCTCGGACTGGGGCTGCGACCGCCTATCACCAGTTGGGGGGTGTTATTAAACGAAGCACAAAACATTAATGTCGTCGCACTTTACCCCTGGCTGATGCTGCCCGTCGCACCCGTCATCATTGTCATCCTGGCGTTTAATTTCTTTGGCGATGGACTACGCGATGCAGCGGATCCTTATAAGTAATCCAAGAAAATGTCATTGGACGATGCCACCCAGTCAAAATACACTTACAAGAATCATCCAAGTTGAGCTATAACGTCCATACGTTTATGCAAAATACGTATGATTTCAATTTCGGAGTTACTTTCAAGTTTGTAGAAAATAATATGGCTGGCTTGTGGAAATTTACGATAGCCGCTTTTTATGAAATCACATGATGTTCCCAGTTCGGGTTTCTTAGCAAGCCGATGAAAGGTGTTATCGAATTGTTTTAAGTAGATATTACGCTGTTCTTTACCCCATTTTTCCTGAGTAAATTTTGCGATTTGCTTTAAATCGTGTTTCGCTTTAGCCGTAAGGCTGAAATGAATCACTCGCGGTTTTCAGCATCGAGTTCGGCTATCAGCTTTTCGTAGCTGTAATCTATAAACCCACTGTTTTCCCCCTCTTGGAGCAAGTAGCGCAAATGTTCTAGCTTGGATTCACTGTCCTCGAGCATTCGCAAACCAGCTCGCACCACTTCACTCGCTGATCCGTAGCGACCGCTTTTAAGTTGCCGGGTAATAAACTCATCGAAGTGTCCGCCAAGCGTTATGCTGGTGTTTTTGGCCATGTTCGTAAATGGTGTACCTAATTTAGGTATTTAATGGTATCACGTTATTCTGAAGCAAACCATTCCAGCCCACTGTATACGAATAAAACAGCGAAGCGCTGCAGCGCAATAGGGTATTAGAAAGAAGCTTTAAGCCGAATCTGACAACACCGGGTAATCGTATAGCGCACTAACCGCCCTCTTTAAACCCTGTAACTGTTTCTCGATTAGCCCGGTGTCTTTTGATTTTGCCGCCTGTTCGAATGCCACCACAGCCGTGCGCAAGTTACTAGCCGCGATATAACTCGCGGAACCTGCAATTTTATGCGCGATTTCTGCAGCATCGCTATAATCGTTTAGTGTCAGCGCTTGCTGAATCTGTTTCATTTGTTCCGGCAATTGCTCCTTTATCAGATCAACACTGGACAACCACAGTTTCTCGTCACCACCCGCCAGTTCCAGCCCACGCGCCCTATTCAGCACTTCCGCGGACGCTGTCTCCATTACCGCGGGTTTACAGCGAGTCGTTTTAATTTTGTTCGGCACCCATCTTGTCAGAACCCGAACGAGGTCACTGCGTGAAAGCGGTTTGGCCAGAAAATCATCAAAACCTGATTGCATAATTCTTTCGCGATTATCCGACACGACGTCTGCGGTGAGCGCAACAATGACTGTCGTTGCATCACCGTATTGATTTCTGATTTGTCTAACGGTCTCCATGCCGTCCATTTCCGGCATGTGAATGTCCATCAACACCAGATCAAATTTGTTTTGACGGCATTGTTCAATCGCGTCGCCGCCGTTATCGACAATGACACAGTCAATTTCCAATTGTTTTAAGATTGCCGCGAAGTAATGACGAACGATGTCATTGTCATCCACCACCAGGATTTTAACGGGCGCAAACAATCTTATTCCCGTCACTGTGGGTGCCTGTTGTAACTCAACCCCGTCTTTACCCGTTGCAGCCACGTCAAACGGAATTTGTACTGTAAACCGGCTGCCTTTGTCTGCACTACTCTCTACGCGCAGCGAACCACCCATAAGTTCGACCAGGTTTTTCGTAATGGTTAGACCAAGACCCGTGCCTTCGAATTTTCTTGTACGTGCATCATCAATTTGTTGAAATGGCGCGAACAACTGAGTCAATTTGCTCCGGGGAATCCCAATACCGGTATCAACGACCGCAATATAGATGACGACTCTTTCGTTTTCGCGAACCCGGTTTGACACTTCAACCGTTATCGAACCGGACTCGGTGAACTTAATCGCGTTGTTAACCAGGTTCATAACGATCTGTCCTAACCGGGTTGGATCGCCATACAGATACTCTGGTACCTGATCGGATATTTGAACATCGAGTTCCAGCGCTTTCGATTGAGCAACCGGCACTAGCAAATCCACGCACTGATGTAACGTTTGGTACAGATCGAATGGTTCGGTTTGAATCTCCATCTCACCCGCCTCTATGCGCGCAAAATCCAGGGCGTCATTCACAATAGTCGTTAAGCGTTCAGCCGATGCCCGCACCGGTTCGAGAAACTCCCGTTGTTGTTGTGTAAGTTCGGTGTGTGCCAGCACATCAAGGAAACCAACAATACCGGTGATCGGCGTGCGTACTTCATGACTCATACGCGCGACGAAATTCGATTTCGCCAAACTCGCTTCCTCCGCAGCCTCGCGTGCCTGCACCAGCGCATTTTCAAACTCAATACGGCGGGTGATGTCGCGTGCTGTACCGTGCACGCCAACCACTTTACCCTTATGTAATATCGGCCGTGACCCCATGTCCAGCGTGCAGACCGTGCCATCCTTGCGCAACATGTCGAGCTCGAACTCAAGATGACGCTCACCGCCAACGAGTCTTCGAATCAATTCCACGGCTTTACGGCGATGCGATGGCGCCACCATGATACGCCAGTTGGTGTTTAACGCTTCCTCCCGGGTGTAACCTAACACGCGCTCAACTGCATTGTTCACGCTGGTAACGTTGCCTTGCAGATCATAGGTCACCACGATATCAGTTGAATTTTCAAACAAGTCACGATAATTCGCTTCACTGGCCTCAAGTGCGCTCATGGCCGAGCGAAGTTGCAATGTCGCATCCTTAATGCGTTGTTCCAACTGATCACGATTGGCCTCCAGCGTTGTGGCCATCTGATTTACGCCTCTCTCCAGCGTTCCCAGCTCCGCTCCGGAAGAGAGATTTGCACGGGTACTTAAATCGCCTTCAGCAATTTTCTCGACTACACGGGTTAGTCGGGTTAATGGTTCGACAATTGAGCGGCTCATCCACAGCGCAAGTAAAGCGGCGCCAATAAAACACAACAAAGCAAGCCCGACTCCATTAACAATCACAGCGCTGCGTTGCAGCAGCACCGAGGCACGCGAAAGCTCCACTTCCACTGCGCCGATAATAGTTGGGCTGGGTTCCTCGCTATCGTTGAAGGTGAGAACGTTCGCTTCCGCGCCTGTCTCCTCAAAATCTTCAATTTGCAGCGCAGCCTGATAGATCGGCACCCTGAACATTAACGAGTGACCGTCGGGAGATAAAAACTCTGTTAAATCATCCTGGGTGCTGATGAATTCAAATTCTTTGACGGCGTAATTACCTTCCACTAACAACACACGATCTTCGTCGTCGCGCACAACGACTGACACGACATCCTCTTCTTGCAGCGCACCAGCGGCGAGTGTGTTCAGCACCTCCACATTTCCGGATATCACACCGTATTCGAACGCCGGCGCCATCTGTCGCGTAATAGCACGCCCATGTTCGCTCAAGGAATCCTCGAGTTCTTGCAGTTTCGCCGTAATGAGGTACCCACTGAGTAATACCGCAAGGACAAACACCGGCAACAACGCCAGCAATAAAATTCGTTGTCGGATAGACCAGTTCTTCATCAGCGTGGCGAAATTTACCTGATGACCGGACGATTCATTCCATCTCTTGCAACTGATTCAACAGGGCATTCTGACTGGGAAGCTGGATACCGAGAGAGCGCGCGACCTGGGTATTTACCGCTACGGAATAATATTTCGGGTAATGCAAATCCGGTTTGATTTGTTTATCCGCCACCAACATGGTCAGCTCCTCACTTATATGCCTGGCGATTTGTTCAGGCGTGGAATAAACAGCAGCCAAAGCTCCTGCGCTGACATATGCCCGCGTGTAGCCGACGATGGGCAGACGCTGACGATATGCACTCAACAGTATACCCTTGGCGTTGTTCAGGTTCAGCGAAACCCGATCAGGCACCGCCAGGAGGGCATCAACGGTTTCCCCGATTTTTTGTGTTTGGGTTATCGCATCCTGCTCATCCGCTACCCGGCGCACGATAAGGTCAAATGAACGCTTGGCAGCGGCATCTAGCAAAGCCTGTACGGCGACATCGGTGGATTCGCCGACCAACACGCCGATTCGTTCCGCTGTGGGTAATGCCAGCTTGAGCAACTCAAATCGCCGTGACAGCGGCTGATCAATAAACCATGCGCTGTAACGGGCATCGGATGTCGCATGTTGTATCAGCGCGTCGTAGGAGCGTTTTGGTACTAACGCCGCCCACACAGGAAGTGTGGACTCAGTGTTGGTTACTGCCTGCAAGGCACTAACACCTACCGGCATGAGTAACCGCACTCCGGCCAGGAATTCGTTATTCGCAGGATTAACGAATTCCGATGTATCGATTACTTTAATGATTTGCCGGATAGAATCATCCTGCTTGAGCGTATCGATAAAGACTTCATGAATACTCGAATCCCTATCTGCGATGACTAAAACGTTTTTAACGTTATCCGCCGCAGACCCTGCCGAGGTTACCACCACAATTCCGAGTACAACCAATAATCGGGTCATGACGCTAAACAGTGACTGGAGAATTAACCGCGACACGCCACACACTACCTGAAGTTGTGGGGATTCACCGTCATAATACCGTTAGGGTATATACACATTTTTATTTTTAGTACTTTCGAGCATTGTCCGTAGCCCCATTAGTCTGACCGGTCGTATTTGGTAACTTTTTCATGCTCATATCGGTGGCACTCACCGCCCTCGGATCATCTCTTCCGATTCCCTCGATCAATATTGTGCACGCGCGCAATCGTAAAAACCTCATCAATATAGATGAGGTTTTGGATAAAACTCCGTGACGTTGTTCACCCCCGGGGGAAAAACGGTTAATTCAGCCTACACCGCCATTTATTTGCTGATTAAAGCCCAATACCCCACCCCTGTACTGAATTATTGGGCCTGTTGGCTACCAATCAACACTCAGGCTGATATAACCCCTGCGATCAAAAAATTGCCGGTCTTTAAACTCCGGATTTTCCCGATTGAACAGGTTTTCAACCGTCAGCGCGATTTTTCCACGTTTGCCACCATCGCGGAAAAGTCGTGCAATATGCAGGTCGTTTCGATATATGGTGCCGGCTTCCAGCGCACTACCAAGCGGTTGACCACCGCCCACCCGGTACCAGGTTGTGCTAAACAACCAATCCCGATTGGTAAAACTGTAAAACAAACTACTGGATCGGCGCGGGCCACTGATTGAAAGGTTTTCCCTGCGTGAAAAATCAGAACCATCAATATCAAGTTCGCTATGCGTCAGCATTAAACGTGATCGTTTACCGAGTCGAAAGACAAACTGCCCTTCGATACCTCTTATAGTGGCGAAACCGCGATTAAGAAACTGCCGACTTTTATCATCGACAAAATCGGGAAATGGTATCTCAGTTTCCGAAATGAGATCTTTGACGCGCTCGTGAAACAGTTTGACATCCCAATGCAATCGACCGGATTCGCTTTCGCCCAGGTAACCGATGTCGAAAGCTCGAATACGCTCGGGGTCAAGGTCCGGCGTTCCAATATCCACTTGATCCAGCAGCACCCCGCCAAATTCTATTTTTTGGTCGAGATTTTCCTCGGCAAAAGTTGGACTCCGGGTGGCATTAGAAGCGCTAACACGCAATGTGTGCAACGGACTCAAATGATAGTTATAGGCAATACGCGGAGCGAATTCCGAACTGGTAAAATCATTGTACTCCGCCATCAAACCCACGTTTAAAACCGCTTTTTGATCAAGTCGCCGTTCTACCGTGCCGAATAATCTGTAAGTATCAGCTTCGAAAGTATCGTCAGTCCCTAAAAACCCAGGCGAACGAAACCTGTCATTACGCAGGCTGCCGCCCCAAACGGCGCGCGTTTTGTCATCTAAAGCATGGGTGTAGCGGGCTTCCACATCCAAACGTTCTTCATCACGCTCCCATTTGAAGGGTATACGAATACCAGAACCCAAACCCGGAAGATCGATCGGATCAGACGAGAAATCTTCTACACTGTAATAGTTATTGTAATAAGCCTGCACTTGCAGTTCGCGCTCGGCTGTATAACTTCTTTTCCAACGCACCAAGGCGTGATTAAAACGCACATCACGATCATGCACGGGGTCAGTAACATCACCGTCGCGGCCTTCACCACGAGTCCCACCACTGCCACCAAAATCAAACTCCAATGTGTCATTCAGATTGACGGGATAATCAACGCGTAAGTTAGCAAATGGCACTGTTTTACCGTCGTTAAAGCGGTCAAACAACGTATCTTCGTTACGCACGCCAGCACTAACCCGAAAATGGCCATCCTTGACCTCACCTCCATGGCGCACAATTTGTTCGGCGATATCATTATTGCCCACAGTAGTGCGCGAGTAGGTTCCCTGATCCTCCGCCGGGTGCCGCGTGACGATATTGATAACGCCTTGAAATGAGTTCGACCCGTAGGTGGCGGCGTTGGGACTGCGGATGACTTCGATGCGCTCGATATCTTCCACCGCGATCGGATGATCAACCCATTCCACGCTGCCAATATCCGGCAAAAATATTGAGCGGCCATCGATCAGTACCTGCATACGCCGCGCAAGCGTGTCACGTAATCCGTGATACGACACCGTGGGCCGGTTACCAAACGCATATTCGGATTGCATCCCAGGCACTAAGCGCAACACGTCGGTAAATTCCTTATAGCCGGTTGCCTCGATCAACTCCCGGTCAATTACGGTGATTGCGGCGGGTATGTCGCGTACAGGTTGAGCGAGTCGTGTCACACTCAGGACGATGGGCACATCACCCAGGAATTCATGTTCTGACAACAATGCAGTATCGTGCGCCGCAAACGCCTCCTGTATCGAAAGATATAACGCGATCGCACACGCGACACGCCACTTGTTACAACGGTTCTGGGGCACAACGACCTCCCTCGAGGAATAGGGACAGAATACTTAACAATTCCAAATCGCGATGATTGCCCGTTTGTGTCCAATTATCAAGCCACAGTATTGAAATTTTCGCCGGGACTGGCCGCAACCGTCAAACCCACAGTAGAATGACGGTTACACCCGCACACTTGCAGCTCCGATGCCTGACACTCATATCCACCTGGTGGATGACGACCCGATTGTATTGAATACCCTGCGCCATGGGCTGGAGGCGGCGGGTTACCGGGTGAGCAGTCATGAACAACCCGATTCCGCGCTCACCGCGTACGCCAAGGAGCCGCCAGATTTGGCGGTAATTGACATGGGTTTGCCACAAATGTCGGGTGCCGAATTGGCTGCCGCGATGTTGCAGAGCGCTTATCGTCCACTCATTGTCCTGTCTTCGCACAACGAACAGGATTTCGTAAAACAGGCGATTTCAGCAGGTGTCGCCGCTTATCTGGTCAAACCGGTCTCAGCGCAGCAACTGATACCGAGCATTGAAACGGCGCTGGCCCGTTTCAACGAGCTGAATCAACAACTCGATGAACGTTTTAACGAGTCCAACGAATCCGGCCAACTACGCGATATTCTTGACCAACTCGCATTCGGTATGTTCGTGATTGATCGCGACCATTTCATCATACGGCGCAATAACATTGCCGCTGACCTGCTGAAAGCGAACAGCGTTTTTAAAATCGAAGCCGGGCGCTTGACCACGGTTCGAGAAATGGACGCCCAGCGTTTCCGGCAATACCTGGATCGATTGTTTTTACCGGCAGCACCAATGAACGAGCGACTCTTGTCACTGCAAAAGCGCTCGTCCGCCGATCACTATCAAATTTGCGGGAATTCACTTCCTGACCCGCAACACCAATACCGCATAGATGCTATCGTGTTAACCGTAATCGACCCAGTGCAGACTACGCCGGTGCCGGCCCAGGTACTGCGTTCTTTGTATGCGCTGACCCGCTCCGAAAGCAAACTGGCTGAAGCACTGATTAACGGCCATACGCTTGAGCAGTATGCCCATGAAAGCGGCACCAAGATGACCACTATCCGCACGCATTTGCGGTCAATTTTCCAAAAAACCGGCACGACCCGACAGACTGACCTGGTGTTGTCATTATCCCGATTGTTTCATAGTGTCAAAGTATCCTGAGGAACGCAAATCCCGGCCAAAAAAATGCGGTTTTCTTGCAGATTTAAGAAAAAAGTTAAAAATTTTTCATTTCCTCATCCATATGGATGAGGAAATGAAACCATATGGCGCGTATGCTGCGTTTCGGTCGGAGGAGTTCCACCACTGACTTCGAGGGGAACAGGGTGGAATTTCTAAACCAGCAAAGCGATGTACAAGGGATGGCCGGCACAAGGAAGTATTGGCAGGAGACAAGAACAAGACTGGATGCCGGGGCGTTTTCCCGCGAACGCGGGATTGGTAAGTGACCGACAATGGGAAGGGGAAAGTTGACAGGATGGCATTGCTGCCAAGGATGGCGTGCCCTCCTGCCAACATTACGTTACAGAGAAAGTACTGGCCAATTCATAGTTTCCTTTAATCTATTCGAATCTTCCTTTTGCCAAACGGCGTTATTCGCCGCTCAGCAATGCTGCAAAAGCGGCGCTGTTTTTCTCCAGGTCCTGGTAGGTTCCGCTTTCCACGATCTTGCCCCGCTCCATAATAACCACGCGGTCAAAGTGGCTGGCTAATTCCGGTCGTCCTAACACCCATACGATTGCACTCCCTTTGAAATAATCACAAATATTCGCTAACACGCGGTTTTCCGCACCCGGATCAAGAGCACTGGTCGTCTCATTGACAATCATTAAATCGGGATTCTTGATCAGACAACGAGCCAAACCCAGTTTCTGCCGCTGCATCAGGCTTAATCGCGCGCCACCGATCCCGACCTGGTAATCGAGACCCGCGCGAATAATGTCGTGGCGCAAATTCAGGTCATGTACCGTATCACCGATCAGTTGCCCTACCCGTGTTGCACCGTGGGCTTGGCCATAAGCCAACTTGCCAAACAAAATATTGTCCTGAATGCTGAGCGCGGAATTGAATTTATCGGGATCGAATGCGATAACGTTTCCCGTCAGCTCGTCCTGTAGTGAACGCCGTGCTTCAAGCAGGCGAACCTGCATGCGATTGTCGATCAAACTCAAACGGTGACGGGCGGGTATGAGTTTAAACGGCAAAGACAATAACAATTGCCGGTCTTCTTCGGGCAGGCTTTCCACGCCGTCGGATGCGCGTTTAATAATACTGCCGTAAGTCGCCAGGTCGTCAGCATCGATAAAACTGAATTGTTCGAATAAATCACTATCCGGGTCAACATCCGCGAACAACTCCAGCATGATTTCGCCGATCTTGCGTCCCATTTCGATAAATTCATCGTACAACCGGGCTTCCTTGAGTACTTTTACAGCACCGGGATTCGAAAATAATTTATCGAGCTGATTCAATCCGTCAACCGGCGAACCGAATAACAGATTCTCCGCGACAGTCATGTTGGTGTTGAATTTGCTTCTGTCGAAGAATTCGACCAGTGCGGCAATTTCCGGGTTGCGCAATCTGTCACGTAAACCATGCCTCGCCTGCATCACCTTCTCGGCCAAATCGGGCCGTTTGTGCGAATCCACCTTAGTGCGCAGCCCCAGTTGATACATATCCTCATCGAGTTCAAGCAATTCAAGCACACGCATGACTCGATCAATTAACTCCGAATGCTGTTCCAAACCAGCCGCGGTGTAGTCCGTCCAATCGGCATCCACGTCGTCGGTTGAGTTGCCAGCGGCTAAGGCATGCGCGACTTCCCTCTCACGCTCGCGTTTTGCGTTTTCATCCAGTTCTCGTTCACGTATGGGTTTGTGTCGCAGCGGATACAATAAATTAGCGGCAATGCTGTCGTTGAACAAATAAACAGAAGGACCTGAATAGGCAACACGTTGCCCGGTGACAGCCTGCGGCAATGAGGCCCAATCTATTTCGTTTAGCCGAATACGGCCGGCAGTGGGCGACAACAAACGACCGATCAACTGGCTGAGTTCGTCTTTACCGCTGCTGGCCACACCGACAATGCCAATGCGCTCGGAGAAATCCATCTTGATAGAAACTCCGTCGACTGATTTAACATAGTCATCTTCACTGTAAGCAACATTGCTGGCTACCAGTTCGCCGCTAAGAGGTTCGATCTGCTCGGGCCGTTCATCCTGAATCGAAGACGCCAACATGTTAGGTGGATCAAATTGCTCAATGATCTGCCCGTACTTCACACGCACATCTTCGGTGATCTGATAAAACTTGAGCAACTCCTTCCACGGCGACGACAAATCTTTGTATGCCGCGATAACGGCGATCAGCGCACCCAAAGACAATTTTCCAATGATGACAAAGTACCCGCCGATAGCGTAAAAGAAAATCGGTGTCAGAATGGCTAGAAAATTATTCAAAAATTTGATAAAGAACTTGCGCTTATAAATCTCGTAGCGAATGTGAAAGATACGACCCAGTTTGTCAGCTATCCTCGCACGTTCAAAATTCGATGTGTCATGAGCATGAATTTCGGTGACTCCGGCGATAGACTCACCGACACCATCCGCCAGGGAACGCACCGCACGCACCCGCTTCTTTGCCAACGCATTGACCTTGGCCTGCAGTTTTGGAATCAGGTAAATCTGCGGCGGATACAGTGCGATAGCCGCGAGTCCTAATATCCAGTCCTGATTAAAGATAAAAAACAAATAAGTGAGTAACAAACCGCCCTGGAATGCAGGCAGGGCGAAGGCATCGCCGATAAACCCGCCGAGCGGCTCGGTCTCGGCGGTCACCATGGGAATAATCTCGCCTTGGGACACGCGTTTAAAATACGGCAGCGGAAACCTGAGAATACGACTGTACAAGGTGTAGCGAAAACGACGCAGCATGCGCTCACCCACAACACCGCGATAGACATTGATAACGTACTTCAAACCGCCATTGAGCAAGACCAATGCAAGATACACGCCGGAAAGCAGGAATAAATAGCCAATCTGGGTAACGGAAAATCCAAGGACGGAGTCAGGAACATTCGCGCCACCGATCGCTTCATTGATAATCTTTTTTGGAATTTCCAGCGACAAGTATACGAACGGCAGCGATACCGCCGTCAACAGCAGGATAAAAATTTGATCTCTAAGCGTGTGCTTGAGAATGTATTTAAAAATCGACGGTTCCATTACACACGGTTATTTTGCTGGACTAAACATGACCGTAAAAGTCCTGACTGCATTTTCTCTGGCGGCAATATCAGTTTTATAGCATAGTCGGGACATCGGCTCTAACCGGTCGGTCGCTATTACTCCAATTATCTCGATGTCTGGTCAAATCGTTGTTGTTTTAAAAGGCTACCCGCGCCTGTCCGAAACCTTTATTGCGCAGGAGATTCACGCGTTACAGCAGCGTGGATTCGATTTGTGTATTGTCTCGCTTCGACATCCGACAGACCCCGATGTTCATCCCGTGCACCGCAAGATTCACTGCCCTGTATATTATTTACCGGAGTACCTGCATCAGGAACCCGTGCGTGTGCTAAGCGCGCTGATCAAAATTTGCCGCAGTGGCAATCTGGGCAAGGCGATTCACATTTGGCTAAATGACTTGCGGCGCGACTTTAGTCGAAATCGTATACGACGCTTCGGGCAGGCCATCGTCATGGCCGCTGAACTGAACGATAAAGTCAAACACATCTACGCACATTTCCTGCACACACCGGCATCCGTCGCGCGTTATGCCAGTCTATTGAGCGGTGTTCTCTGGAGTTGCTCCGCTCATGCCAAGGACATCTGGACCACACCGGATTGGGAGATACAGGAAAAGTTGTCTTCTTGTGAATGGCTGGTGACGTGTACCCAATCGAATGTTGACCACCTGTGTGCGCTGAGTGACGACACACAAAAAGTGCACCTGGTGTATCACGGCCTGGACTTTGATAACTTTCCGCAAAATAACAATCAAGTTTTTCAAAATGATGGACGCGATGCGGATATTCCAGTTCGAATCTTGTCCGTCGGCAGAACGGTGGCGAAAAAAGGCTACGATATTTTACTCGATGCGTTAAGCAGGTTACCAGATGACACTTACTGGCGTTTCATACTGGTCGGTGATGGAGAAACTATGCCGGCTCTCAAGCGGCAAGCACGGGAGCTGGGACTGCAAGATCGCATTCAATGGTCTGGCTTGTTGCCGCAAGATGAAGTGTTAAAACATTATCAAAACGCCGATATTTTTGTTCTGCCGTCACGCATCACCAGGGACGGCGACCGCGATGGTTTACCCAATGTGCTAATGGAGGCGCAAAGTCAAAACCTGGCCTGCGTTTCGACTGCGATTTCAGGCATTCCTGAATTGATTACACACGAAGTCAGTGGGCTTTTGGTCGAACCGGGCAACGTGCAGCAATTAAGCAAAGCTCTGCACGAACTCATTACAAATCCCGACAAACGTGAAAAACTGGCGAGTCAGGGCTACACCAACGTGCGTAAAAATTTTTCCATGATAAAAGGCATTGAAACCTTGACTGAAAAATTCGGCACCTTGAGAAACCCCGTTTAGCGCAATGCGTATCGCCTTTTACGCGCCCATGAAAGTACCGACCCACGCGGTGCCATCCGGTGACAGGCATATCGCGCGCCTGTTATGGCGAGCATTGGAATCAAAAAACCACACCGTCGAGCTGGCGTCGAACCTGCGAAGCTGGGAAGGCAAAGGTAATCTCGCGCGGCAACAAACCATCAAGCAACAAGCGACAGCCGAAGCGGCGGATTATTTAAATCGTGTGAACACAAAATCCGCGCCCAATGTCTGGTTCACATACCACGTTTACCATAAAGCACCGGACTGGCTTGGCCCCCGCGTGAGCCAGGTGCTTGGCATCCCCTACGTTATCGCCGAAGCGTCTTACGCGGCCAAACAAATAGTCGGACCCTGGGCCAATGGGTTAAAACAAACACGGCAATGTATTGATCTCGCGCAGGCGATTGTTAATTTGAATGAGAGCGATGCCGAAGGCATTAGACAAGTTGTGGGTGATGACAATCATTTACATAGTGTAAAACCGTTTATCGATGTCGAGGAAATTCACTCGCATCTTCAAACTCAAATGAGCAAGCACGACATTGCCCTGCACTTTAATTTAAATCCAAAAAAGTTTTGGCTGGTAACCGTCGCCATGATGCGCCCTGGCGATAAGCTGGCGTCATTCGAATTACTTGTACAGGCGATGCAACGAGTTGATTCTGCAGATTGCCAGTTGATTGTTGTTGGTGACGGCAAAGCGCGCAGCGAAGTGAAACAGGCGTTCGCCGATACGCATCTGGACAATGTACGTTTCACTGGACAACTCGAACATTCGGTGCTCGTACCCTTGTTAGCCGTATGCGATTTATTTGTCTGGCCAGCAATCAATGAAGCCTATGGCATGGCCATGCTGGAAGCCCAGACTTGTGGTTTACCGGTGGTGGCAGGGACATTCGGTGGCGTCTCGAGTATTATCAATGACGGCGTTACCGGAACGCTAACCTCACCAGGCGACATCAATCAATTTGCACAGACCATTCAAGAACTCATCGACCATCCCACAAAGTTAAGAGCAATGTCAATTTGCGCAAAAAATAATGTTAACGAAAATCACAGCCTGGAATGTGCTGCCGAACAACTCGATATCATACTGAACGCATTGATATGAGCTGGATTGCGTTTATTCGCCACGGCCCGACCGAGTGGAATGCCGAAAAACGCATCCAGGGTCATACCGACACACCGTTAAGCGCAGCAGGCCGCGCCGCTGTTGCGGCACGATCACTGCCGGAAGAATTTGAATCATGCAAAAAATTCAGCAGTCCGCTGCGACGCGCACGGCAAACCGCTGCGTTACTCGGCGTCGACGAACCCGAGCTTGTACCGGCGTTAATGGAAATGTGCTGGGGCGAATGGGAAGGGTTTAACTTAGAAGGTTTGCGTAAAGACGCGCGCTGGAACATGCTGAAAAACGAAAGCCGCGGCCTGGATTTTCAACCTCCAGGCGGCGAAAGCCCGCGTATAGTGCAACAACGATTAGGCAATTGGATTAAGTCATTGACCGGCGACATGCTACCCGCTGTCGCCTTCACCCACAAAGGTGTCATTCGCGCCGCACTTAGCCTGGCAACCGACTGGGACATGCAGACAAAACCACCGTATAAACTGCAATGGGAATGCGCCCATCAATTTTCCACCGGTGACACTGGTCAACTATTGGTTAAACAATTGAATATTTCGATGCAGTCTTCCGTTTCCGGTACTGATGTGCAGCGGACACCAGAACGGATCTAACAAGTGTCGTTAAGATAGTTCGCCGCAAGCAACACCGCCAGCGATGATGGGCCACTTTCAATTTCACCAGCACTGATTTTTTTCATCACCACCTTAAAGTCAATCAGCTCTATTTCCAATTGCTCAGTGGCGTCGAGTTTAACTTGACCGTCGTCAGTCAGGCCTGTGCCGAGAAAAACGTGGAACAATTCATTGCTGATACCACTGCTACCGTAAAACTGTCCCAGTTTTTTTAATTTTTGTGCGCGGTAACCGGTTTCTTCTTCCAGTTCGCGCAAGGCAGCATGTTCTGGGGTATCGCCATCCAGGCCGCCCATGGGACATTCCAGCAACGTTTTTTGCAGCGGATGACGAAATACCCGCTCCATAACTAAACGTCCATCGTCGAGCAGCGGCACCACAACAGCATATCCCGCATGATCTACCACGGTGTAAGTAATATCTTCACCAGTCGGCAGTGTTAACTCGTCCTGACGCAGCGAAAACCACGGGCTGTCAAAAATAAAACGCGACGCGTTAAGTTTCCAACCTCCGTCGTGTTTCATAATTTTACCTGATGAGGTTTCGACAAGTGATCGAATACAGAAGCACATGCATCCTCCGCTGCTTGCAAATCAAACATATTGCATATCAAGTCAGGCGTTTTGACATGATAATGCGATCTTCCACCGCGTAATCCGCAGATTCGTAGAATGACACTGCCTGCATATTCTCTGCACGTATCATGAGTTGTGCTTTGCCAACACCCCGCTCTTTTAACCAGTCTTCGGCTGCCGTCAGTAAACGCTTACCCACTCCCAGGCGACGACTGTCGGGAGCAACCGCGAGATAGTAGTACCAGCCGCGATGACCGTCGTAACCCACCATCACGCTGCCAACGATGGTGGCATCGTTTCGCTCGGCAACCATCAGACTTGAACCCGGCGATTGCATGCAAAAGGCAATATCCACATGCGCATCGTTCCAGGGCCGTGTAAGATCACAAACATTCCACAGCTCAAGCAACGCTGTTGTGTCTTTTTCCTGAAACAATCGAATAGTATGTTGAATCATACAACACAGTTTAAAGTAAAAGAATCGCGATGACCGAGTTTACCGAACAAGACAAGGAACTGTATCACGACATTATCGAAGGCTTGTCACTTTATTTCGATAACGCGTTATTGCTGGATATTTTAAACACGATAAACCGCTACCCGCGACCAAATTTTGGCAATGCGTTCAATCGCAACCAAATCAGCAGCAAGAAGTGGTTAATCGATCAATTGCATGCGGTGACGAACAGGCGCTTTGGTCGGGTTGTTATTCTAGGTGGTTGGTACGGTGTGCTTTCCGCCCTTTTACTTAACGATAAGCGATTTTCTATTGACACTATCACCAGTGTCGACCTGAATCCGGATTGTGCACACGTCGCCAGCTGTTTGAACCAACGATTCGCAGACAATAAGCACTTTAAGACTCTCACAGCGGATATGTTTGATATCGACTATCGGATGATGCTGGGATCTGGAGAGAAAAATCTACTTATCAACACCAGCAGCGAACATATAGCCGATTTTAATAAATGGTATAAAAAGATTCCGACCGACGCGCTCCTGGTTCTGCAATCGAATGATTTTTTCGATTGCGATGAACATGTTAACTGCGTGCATAATGTTGGAGAGCTGCAACAACTAGCACCCATGTCAAAAACATTGTTTGCGGGTGATTTGCCGTTAAAAAAATACACGCGTTTTATGTTGATCGGGATTAAGTGACTTTAAAGACCGATGGCGCTGCATTATCCACCCTGTTTTAGCTGTCAACAATCAGCTTTCCGTGGTCAGAATTTGTTGTAAGTTTGTTTGATCCCTGACAATCGATGGGCTGCAAATAAATTACCATATTGCCTCTTTGTAACCAGCGAAACAACGAGCACTAATTCCTTAGCTGATTTAAAATAAATTCAGTGCTTCGGTTGGTTCCATCAATATCGATTGACAGATATTTTGGCGGCGGTGAATTCAGTAACTCGCTAACGGAATGGCAGAGTGACTGTGCTGTCAATTCCGTTTCTCTCAACAGATCCGCCCGTCCCAGTTCATGTAAACGACTGGCACGCGTGATTTGTTCGGTTTCACCCTCGCCTTCGAATGGAACAAACAATGCCCGCACGCCGCTGCAAACGACATCTAAAAAAGTGTTGTAACCCGCCTGGGAAATCGACAGCACGCAATTTTTTAACAGGCTTCGATAGTCGTTGCGGTTTCTTTCCACTATCAGTAATTGCGATTGTTGACGCCTTAGTTTCTCGAATTCGACCTCGGACATCGCTGAACTAACCAGCAAGCGCCAAGTCTTGTTTAATTTCACACCGTATTGGCTGGCTGCAATCGCACAACGATACAAATTCCCGGCCGCCGCACCGCCGCCCGCGGCAACAACAATTTCGTTTTCACCGGCGCTGGATTCTTTAATGCCGGCATCGTCCACCACATAGCCTGTATAAGCGATTTCGCATTTGATTTCACTGGTTTCGGGAAACGATGCTTGCAGAGCGATAAAATGCGCATCGCCATGCACAAGAATCGCGTCAAAGTAATCATTCAAAATTTGTAGTGTTTCCCGTCTTCGTTTTTTTTTCTTGAGCTGTAGCACATCCCGGATTGAACATAACAACTTTGGCCGCTGCGTTTGCTTATGGATGACATCCAGCAATGGTAACAATTCAAAACGCAGTTGCCGCCGGCCAAAAGGGAAGGTTTCAAGTATTACGACATCAGGCCGACAAGTGTTAAAGCAATCAAGCAGTTGATCTCGTCTTGCCACCTTGAACGTATCTTCAATTTCAACGCCATGTTCATCAACCAGCGTACTGAAACGAGTATCATTCGAACGTACCGGCGGCAGTTGGCAAAAATGCGCCTGGCCCCAGTCCAGGTTTTTTAGCGGGAACCCGCCGCTGGCGACAACGACTTCCGGTCCTCTGGCTGCGAGAGCATGCGCAATCGACGCAATCCGGCGAATGTGTCCTATGCCTAAAAGGTGCTGAACGTAAAACAGAACGCTCGCGCGTTTGTTCATGCCGATAATTTTGACCGAAAAACGCTGGACCAGATGTTTTTTGCTGTAGGAACGAAACCCGGTAACCGGAAATTATTAAGTGCTATCGCGCCAAAATTACACGAAGTGTAGATCGGAGATTGCTGCGGCGTCCTGCCTCCCAATGACAAATAAAAGCGGGTTGCGAGTTGAAAATTTGCCGGCATTATCAAACGGGTTGTCGTTAAGACACGACACGAGACCGTGATCAGGTGATAGCAGTAACGGCTTGCACTGGCCACTCTGGCGTATCCGACGCGTCCGGATCGATTTGTTGCTTAACCCGCCGGTTAATAGTCTCAAACCCGCTCAATAAACTGGGCAACGACACTTCCGACGGCAAAGTTTGACCTGGGAGTTCGCGTAGCGCCGCAACCATGATTTCTGTCGGTCTGTCGCCCTCAACACTCAACACGTTTACTAGACCCAGTTCCTGTGCGCGTTTAGCACGAATGAATTGCTCTTTGCGTGGCTTCGTCCGTGGCAACAACACGGCTGGCTTATTCAACGATAGAATTTCACAAAACGTGTTGTAACCGCCCATGGCCACAACACCGGCGGCGCGTTCCATTAACACCTCCAGCCGGCTGTCAAATGTAATGGCTTGCACGCGATCCAACTTTGCTACCCGCCGCAGAAATCCCTCGCGTTCTTGCGGCGACATGAATGGCCCCAAAACGATTAGCGCACCACACGGAATATCTTCCCTTGTTTCATAGGCACGCAACACCCAGTCGATAATAGTGCCACCGTCTCCGCCGCCACCGACCGTTACCAGAATAAAAGGATGCGGCGTATCGACCGAACCGGCCAACGCGGCATCCTGGGGGACAGTACGAGGTAAATATCCGGTAAAAACACTTTTGTCCCGCACCGCTTTTGCCGCATTAGCGGCAGTCAATGGATTGCCCATTTGCTCGATGCCGTAAATCCAGATTTCGTCAAACAGATTTTCCAGGGCAGGCATGACATGTTTTTTACGCCATTCTTCACGCAAAGCGCTTTCGTCATCCATGATATCGCGCAATCCCACCACATTACGTGCACCTTGCTGGCGCGTGACGGCCAGGGTGGCAGCCACCTCTTCGTGCAAGCCCAACGGCTCTTTGTCGACCAAAAACAGATCGGGCCTGAAAGTCTCCGCCGTATGCCGAATTATCGACTCGCGCATGGTCAGGGTTTGATCGAGATCAATATGCAGGCCCAACGAGGTGTATTCCCCATTGTGCAACTTGATCACACCGGGAATGCGGACAAAATCCACCCGCGCGCGAAAATCATAACTGCCAATGATCGGTGAACCAGACAGGATTAAGGCACTCAAACCTTTATACTGATCCACCAGGGCGTGCGCGATAGCACGGCACCGGCGCAAGTGACCCAAACCAAAAGAATCATGGCTGTAAATAAGAACACGGGCACCTTCGAGGCGGTCAGTCATAGCCTGTTCAATGAGTTAAAATTCAGTTGGCTTGTGAATGGGTTTGAGGAAAAAGTCAAAAAGCGATTGCGATTAATACTGATCAAACGGGCGGCACGCAACATGCGATCCGGGTTTGCTTATTATTATTTTAGGTCATTAACGGTTAACCGTCATCTCGTCACGACGCAATAATCATACACTATCGTGAATTTATTGACATCGAAATTGAGCCAGTGGTTTCTGGGCGATCTGTCCAGCGCGCAAATTCCCAGCCGCATCCGGCAATCCATCGAACAGCAACAAGACTCAAGCGAGGTGCTCATCGGCTGGATACAACTGGGTATTTTGACCATTCTCGCCAGTCTGTACATGTTATCGCCCAAGACATTTACCGATGAGGCGGATTTCGCACCTGTACCCTGGGCGCTAAGTGCGTACTTTATTTTCACCGTCATTCGTCTCACGCTTGCCCGGCGCGGACGTTTGCCCCACTGGTTTCTTGTATTGTCCATTGTGGTGGATATGGCCTTGCTGATGGGCTTAATCTGGAGTTTTCATCTACAGTACGAACAACCCGCATCGTTTTATTTAAAAGCGCCATCGTTGTTATATGTGTTTATTTTTATCGCGCTGCGGGCGCTGCGTTTTGAACCGGGCTACGTATTTTTGTCCGGTGTGATTGCCGCAGGTGGATGGTTGCTAATGATGTACTACGCCATTTCGATTGAACCCACCAACCCGATGATTACGAAAAATTATGTTGAATACATGACTTCTAACAGCGTTTTATTGGGTGCTGAATTCGATAAAGTCATTTCAATTCTGTTAGTCACCACGGTACTGACATTAGCCATTGCACGCGCCCGTCGATTGTTGGTGCGTTCGGTTATCGAGCATTCCACCGCCGAAGATTTATCGCGTTTTGTACCATCGGCGGTAGCGCAACAAATCGCCACCTCGGAACACCGGGCCGAAGCCGGGCAAAGCAAAGTGGCGGAAGCAACGATACTCTTTGTCGACATCGCGGATTTCACAGCCATCGGCGAAAGTCTCGCCCCGCAGGCACTGGTAGATACCCTGAACGATTACTTCGCCGAAGTGACAGAGCCGATAGAACGACATGGCGGAACCATCTGCCAGTTTCAGGGTGACGCAATCTTGGCCAGCTTTAATTTACCGACGGAACATTCAGGACATGCCTACAACGCCGTTGCCGCGGCAGTAGAAATCCAGCAGCGATTGTCGCGACGCACCTTCGGTCACGGTACACAGCTACGCGCCCGTATTGGCATAAACACCGGCACCGTAGTCGGCGGGTTAGTCGGATCGCCCGACCGGTTGGGTTATACTATTCACGGCGACGACGTAAATCTAGCCGCGCGACTGGAACAACTTAATAAAAAACACGACACCCGCATTATGGTGTCCCAACGCACGCGGGAATTGGCCGGACCGGGTAGTTTCCCATTCAAACAAATTGGCGATGTGACCGTGCGTGGGAAAAGTATTGCGGTAACCACTTATGCGGTGGAAACCGACTCGGACGCTAACCAAGCGTTTCCTGAAGTAGTTTAATCTTACGATTAATGTTTTCCCGCGCCGTCTGTTCATAACGATGCTGGAAAAAACCCGTTGAATAAATTGACTTGCGATTCAACAAGGATTGCAAGAAAGGAATTTGTCGTTTCGCGTAATCACGTTCGGATTGATGCGCGTATTCTTTACGCACCGTATCACTCTCCTGAATAAATTCTTCCCAGGGTAATGCAAAACCCGACAAATCAACATCGACGATAAAGCGCTCGTCGTCTTGAGTGGGTGGGTCTTTATGCCGGGTGATCAGAATTAAACGAACAACTTGTTCTATTAACTCAATGGGTAAAACGCCATCGGCGCAACGTCTGAACCATTCGGTGCTTTGCCATTCATTATCGTTCGCCTGCGGGTCATAAATAACATCATGGAACCAGATCGCCAGCTCAACAGCATCTGCATTGTCTAACTCGTATTTAGCCAAATCGACCTGGTTTAGACAATGTTGCACGTGTTGCGGGGTGTGATAGTAGCGATGATCTTCCCGGTAATATTCCTGCAAACGATCAAAAATGCCGTTTGGACGGGCATCGACACCCGGCTTTGCACAGCGTTCCCATAACCGGAAAAATCGTTCTTTATCCATTTGTTGCATTAACAAAAACACTAACTCGCCGGATGCTCCAAATGCTGGACCCGGCGTTGGGCATCTTCGAGCTGCAAATGGGTGGTTGCCAGCTTATCGCTCAATTGACGCATAATATCCAACGCCACATCAGCGTTTTCACTGACCAGCTTCAAAAACAAATCATTGCCTATACGCAGCGCCCGCACCGCGCCTTTCGCGCGCACGGTTGCTGTACGTGGCGTGTTACGCAACACACCGAGTTCACCAATCAGCGTATTGCGGTTCATGGTTAACACCGCTACGGAAGTACCGTCTTCCATTTCCGCCAGAATCTCGACCTCGCCGTCGAGGATCACATAGATGCAATCCGACGGTTCTTTGACGTGAAATAAAAGCTCGCTGTCGTTGAATTCCACAGCCTCACTGGTAAACGCCAGCAATTTGAGCTTGGACGGATCCAGTTTGGAAAAAATGGGCACTTGCCGTAGCTGTTCGGCTTCTTGATGAACGTCCAATACGCCCTCGCGAGTTATTTGATCAGAGGGACGGCAGATTGTGGCAACAAATCGGCGATCACGCAACAAAAGCCCGATTAACTTTGGAAAATGGGCTTATACGGGTGATTGTGCCGCCAGTTTCGGTGAATGTTCAGTGGTAAAGTCATTCAGAATATAGGCCGCCACCTGGTCGGGTTGGTTTAAATCGAGCCACGGAATAACCACCTTCATCGGTCGCACACTGTCCGCTGCCACGGCAATGATCGAGGAATCCTTCAAACACTGTAATGGCCGCCGGCATGATTGACGATAAATTTCAATTTTGGGAATGGATGAATGTTTAAACCCTTCCACCAGAATCAAATCGATGGAATGCGTGTCCAATCGCGGTATTAAATCGTCCAACTGCGGATCATCGTCCTGTTCTTCGTCTACTACCAGCGCCCAACGATTGCGTGACGCCACCAGCATTTGCGCCGCGCCGGCTTTGCGCAGCTTGTAGCTGTCTTTGCCGGGATGATCGATTTCAAACGTATGGTGCGCGTGCTTTATCACACCCACACGCAACCCGCCCTCGCTCAACAAGGGAATGACTTTGCTCATCAATGTGGTTTTACCGGTACCGCTGTAGGCGGCGAAACCCAGCACGGGTGGTTGCTTCATGACTGCACGCCTACAAGCTCTTGCTCGATGTGTTCTAGATCTTGCAACGTATTGATGTTCAAAAACGCCTCAGTGTGATCGGAAAAAACTCACTTCGGCCACCGTGTGTTGTCTGAACCAGCTATCGATTTTACGTTCACCGGATTCCAAATAAGCAGACAAGCTACCGTGTAACCGCATATCGATCAGACTGAACACCGGCTGCCAGCGATCGCCGTCGGTCGCGACCGCCAGATCGGCATCATCATCATTTAATTGGTCAAACATTCGTTGCACGTAATCATTCGGTAAAAAAGGCGAATCGCATGGCGCAGTAATAATGTATTTTGTGTCTGCCGCCTGCATCGCCACAGACATGCCCGCCAGCGGACCCAAATACCCTGTCATTGTATCCGAGATAACCGGCCAGCCGAGTTGCCGGTAACGTTCGATGTTACGATTTGCGTTAATCAAAACCACGCCGACCTGCGCATTGAGCCGTTCGAGCACGTACGAAATCATTGGCTTATCTGCCAGTTCCACCAGACCCTTATCCTCGCCACCCATGCGCTGTGCGCGCCCACCGGCCAGCACGACACCGGTAACATCTGAAATTATTTTTTCTAGTTGCATCGTACTACTCCGGCACTGTGTCTGCGGCCGGCTTGAATAGCATTTCGCCATCGATCTTAAACTCTTCGATCAGAGCTTGGCCATCCGTTGATGTGATCCAGTCGATAAATGCCTTGGCGCCATCGTAGTTAACGTGCCTGTGTTTGGCCGGGTTCACTGCCATTACACTGTAAGGATTGTCCAATGGTGGTTTTCCCTCGACCAGTAATTTGAGATCAACCCGGTCACGATAAGCAAGCCAGGTACCGCGGTCGGTCAGGCAATAGGCCTGCAGTTCGCTGGCAATTTGCAGCATTTTGCCCTGACCCTGGCCGATATCTCGATACCAGTCGTCATCGGGTCCAATATTAAGCACGTGCCACAGTTCCAGTTCTTTTATGTGTGTTCCGGACTCGTCGCCACGGGATATAAATAATGCCTTTTTACGCGCGATTTGTGCAAACGCGCCCTCAATCGAGTTGCCGCCCCTGATCGATACCGGGTCACTGGCTGGCCCAGCAATAACAAAATCGTTGTGCATGACACGCCGATGATCGACACCCAGCCCGGCATCGATAAATTCCTGTTCAATTTTCGGCGCATGCACCAGTACGACATCCACGTCCCCGTTTTCGCCGAGTTTCAACACTTTACCCGTTCCGGCTGCAATCACGTGCACATCGTAACCACCGGTCGCTTTAAAGGCGGGCAACAACACGTCCAGCAAACCCGCATTGTCAGTACTGGTGGCTGTTCCGAGACGCAATACGGACATATCCGCCAGGCTGCTGCCGATCGTCAGAAAAGCACCAACCAACGTTACAAATATTAAGCGTACCAACATTTTCAGGCTAATATACTTAAACACGACGTTTACTATTTACAGGAAACTTGAGCGGAAACCAGCCTAACCGCCACTGCTCCATCCCGTATATAATTCACACCTGCAATACATGACAAATGTTGTTCATATTCGTTGTTAACACCCAGGATTTTCAATGGCACATTTTAATACCAAGCCCCGCGTCGCGTCGCGACTGAATTTGTTATGCGTTTTGCTGATTAGCGCGGCGCTGATCGGCGGTTGTGGCGGACTACGCAAGGACAAGGACAAAGAACCGGACTACAAACAAGCCAAGTCATCGAATCCCCTCGAAGTCCCGCCGGATTTGACAGCGATACCACCCAATCCGAGCACATCAATCCCGACAGCTTCAGGCGAACCGGTTGACGATGCACAGACTGCGGAAAAAAAGTTTAAAAAATGGAAGGATTTCGAAGAATTCGAAAAGTGGAAACAGGAAAACGGCGATGAGCAGGCGGAATTTGAAGCTTTTCGAAAATTTAGAAAGCAAAGCTCCGGCGGCGAATCGAGTTTGTCATATCTGTCCGGGAATAGTGACGACTACGCCATAGTCGAAGACGGCGACAGCGGGGCGCCCGTGTTACGCGTACAAGACAGCAAGGAAAACGCCTGGCCCAAAATCGAACAGAGCATAGAACAAAGCGGCGCGCGCATACAAAGCAAAAGCCGCGGAAAAGGACGTTTTACCGTTATTCCGCAAAAATCCTGGGCCAATGCAGGCGCAGGAAAAAAATTCGCGGCGCTGTTCAAAAAACCGAAAAACCGGATTGAGATTAGTATCACGGAATCAGATAGCTACTCGATTATCAAATTTATTCCCATTGCAGATACCGATGAAAGTGATGTGACTGATTTGATTCGTAGTATGCGCAACGCGCTGAACGTAGCGGGTAGCGACGCTACATCTTAAGCGCTGCTGTACAAGTTCGGCACATCAAAGCAAACGTCCACCACACACAGTATTCGCATTGATCCCCAACCAATGTCAGTAAACCAATCGAAATCAGAGATCAAACACCTGTGGCCTACCCCAATTCTCGTGCGCAATAATGATGAGCACAAGTCAATCAAGCCTGATTTATTGACGCTCCTCTACGCGCACCGGGACAAGTACGCAAAAACCAAAGGGCCGTTGTACGCCAGCCGGGATAATCTTTATGTGTTATATAAAGACGACCCGGTATTTGCGAAAGTAATTAAATTCATTTTGGATTCCGTGTTTGAAATAGCATCGGGTGTAAACGCTCCGTATTGGAAGAATTCCCAGGGAATTGACGTCGCGTTAACCGGGATATGGTTTCAGATCAGTAACGCCTTCGGTTTCCACGAGACGCATATTCACGGCAATTGTTCCTGGTCCGGGGTTTATTACATACAAGCCGGCGAATCCAGCCTTTCGGACAAGGACAGAAAAAACGGGCTGCTTAACGGCGTAACTCGGTTTTATGGTCCCTACATGGAATTCCTCGCCGGCGGACATGGCGAGTTTGGCAATCTTTATCTTGAAGACAGCTCTTGGGATTCTTATCCGGAAGACGGCAAAATCGCCGTATTTCCCTCTTATTTAAAACACATGGTATTTCCCTACGCAGGGTGAGCAGGACCGAATTATTATTTCCTTCCATGCGCAAGTCAGCGGCGACAAAGGAGCATCGATATGGTTACGGGTTTGACTGACTAACAAATAAAACGCTTCCCCTTATGGGGGGAAGGCTCCGTCCTGTTCGCGTAACCGAATCCTGATATTTTTCAGAACTCCTGCCATTGCTTCCACTCCGGGTATTCCTGATAATCGGGGTCCGTCGAAGCTAGGAGGCGATGCTCATACTAGCCGACGCACCCTCTGTGACTCAGCGTTTCCATTCACTGATACGGGTTTAAACTCCTGCCACTCCTAAATCCATTCCAGCTTATTCCCTGATACTTCAGGTATCGTTACTAGCGGGAACTGAAGATTCTGCGCTCATATTTCTGGACCTTGGTACTGCGTAAGCTGTGTCGCCTCAGTATGATTTCGTTTTAGTACCAAGACTCAAGATATCGTTTTTCCTTGATCTGTCGATGTGTATGGTTTAAAGTTTCGTGTGGCTTTATCACAAGTAGTTCCTTCGGGATGCCTCATAACCGTACGCACAACCGGCTAATATGATAGCTAACAACATGCTATAGTCTGTGCTTAAAAACATGTTTTCATAGTCTGCATATACTGCAAAGTTTCCAAGTGATCGCTATCGGCAGTAGTCTTCACGCATGCTTGTCGCGCGATTTTACATCGGATTTAATGCCAGAATAGATCTTCGTCGAATTTTTGCACTATATTCATGACAGCGAGCTGAATCGTTTTTAACTAGCACCCGTAAACCAGAACTGCTAAATCGATTTTAAAATGTTGTATTTTTACAACTATTTGCTTAAATTTCTGTCGTTTTTATGCAAAAAAGTGTTGCAATCTTGAATACATATGTTGAAAATACGCTTCGCACTATGTGCTAGTTAACTAAAAACATATTTTTCCTTTTAACACCTCTCATGAGAAGGAGAGTAATACGATGAATAAGAAAGCTAATCGCCACGGCAGTTGCAGCAGACCTTTGCAGCACCTGCCGCTATGGCTGAGATGTAACAGCCTATGGCACGCATTAACAACGCCCTGGACGTATTTTAGATCCTGACGGTGGTGATACCACATACCGATCATAGCGCAACATATCGTCCCGTATAGGACTTTAGAGCCGATGCCGAACTGGGCAATGGATTGACCGCTCACGGCCGGTATGAGTTTTTCGACATTTACCGATCGGGAAGGTGACAGACCGGCGAAGTTTCATCGACATTGCCCACTGGTGACGGTCAAGTTGACGCTACGGTCGGCGGTAAGACACGTGGCGGTATTAATGACACCCGTATTGGAACAGTCGGTCTATCCGGTGATTTTGGACGTGTTGATGTCGGTAACCAATGGAGTGCGTTATTATAATATCCGTGGGTACACACATGTCACCGACCTATTCGGTGGGTTACTACCTGTGATCTACTCTGTCTATTGGCGGTGGGCCGTTTCGTGCCTCGAATACCGTTAAGTACGCCAATAGCTGGGGGCCGGTGAGCCTAGAACTTGACACTCGATTTTCGCGAGGACACCGAGCTTTAACCGGTGCAAGACGTGGAGAAAGTCCTGGGCCGCAGACAACGGTGAAGACTTTCTTGATGGTTATGGGATCGGCGCAAGCGTTTGCGATAACTCACGGACACCATCACCATCGCTGCGGTCTTTCGATACCGAACTGTTCGACGTCGGCGATGACGACTGACCGTATTGGCTGTTGCGGGTAACTTGGGCCTTTCACCCAAAATCACCGTGTAGCTGTCGGATGGCATGAATCGTAGACAATGGCACTGTCGATCGGGATGACGACAGCACCATTGTCTACTATCACGGTAACAATGGTGGTGCTAACAGCTGGATGATCTCGGTTATGGTGCACATGAAGAAGTTGGTGATAGTGATCCATCGCAACTGGTGTTCCTTGCGTTTCATACCACAACTATGGCGAAGGCGGATTCAGAATCTACACTCGAAAATCGGTAGCCTTTTACGGTGATAGCGGATGCAGATCGACGGCGACTGCCAATCAGGTCATTTTGTTTGGATTACGTTACGACTACTAAGCACTGGGGCGTAAACAAACTAGATTTTTCTAAAGTCTAGTGGTTAAACGAAAACCGGGGTATCGCAATGATACCCCGGTTTTTTTTGTGTTTCCCGAACACCCTTGAGTAGCTTACCAAGCTTCTGTCGCGTATTATCACCCCTGATCCAAGCCTATCCCCCGCAAAAGGGGAAGGAACTCTAAGGATCGAATTTCAGGACTACTTTCACCGGCCTCGCCCCCCCAACGCAGGAGAGGAAGCAGCGATGCATTTAATTGTATTCCAACGCTTCTCCCAGAATTTTCTCTTCGATTAACAAATCAATTGCAGGCTGCAGTTGATTTTCATAATTGCGCCAGCGTTCTCTCGAACTAGTGTAAATTCCCTGTCGCACCTGCCAAATGCTGGCTGTCCTGACCGCCGTATCGGACCTTTTCTGGTCAAGACACGCGTCGTCCCAAGGTAATCCTGCAGCTTCGATCAGCCGGCGCGTTTCCGATTCTGCATCCTGCACCAAGGTTTCATATTGAATGGTCGTGATGTAATCGCCGAATATCTGGTTCCAATGCTCCATCAGACGATAGTAGCGAATGTAATAATGCGTCAACGCTTCCAGATTATAAGTAAAGCTAATATCTGTGCCATATAATTGAAAGAAGTTGGACGTGATTACATCCAACGGGTGGCGCCTACAGTGAATAATGGGCGCATTTGGGAACATGGCTTTAATCAGCCAGACATGAACAAAATTAAACGGCATTTTATCCGTAATGTGTTTCACTTCAATGTCATGCAATCGTTCCACCCATGAAATGTATTCTTCAACTTCCATTTGCTAATGTATCGACAGGCACTTCCCAAAAATCCCTAGGATATGCCCGTTGCGGTGCACCGACTTTTTTTCTAACCGGGTAATGGATCGTTCTATACATGGCAACTCCCCACAACCATACACATCAGGGATGTCGTGATACGATTTGTTCTACCAACGTCGTACCACTGCGAGGCATCCCTAAGATAAATATGGGTTTAATACGAGTGTCTTTGTTGACGACATTCACAGGAGGACGGTCAAAAACTTGCGGGAACAGTTCCATATGTGCAAGAAGTATTTTCCCAAATCCATTTTGGAGTCTTTAAATTTAAGGTCGTTACCCAGTTGATAAGTGTCAAAGGCTTCGTTATACATACCTAGATCGTCATAGACCTTGCCCAGTGCAAAGGCCAATTTGATTCGGGTAAATTCATCCAGATCAGGCTTTACCCAAAGTTTTCGCATTTCCACAACATCAGGATCGTCCAGTAACTTGAAGCGCTTCATCGCGACGATGTTGCGATAGGCTTCACCGTAGCCGGGACTGAGCTCAATCGCACGTCGATAGCGGGTCTCGGCGTTTTCCTTATCACCTGTTGATGAGTAGGTTAAACCGAGGTTGTTCTCGTATTGCGCGTGCGTAGAGTCGAGCTTAATCGCCTTTTCATAGCAAGACTTGGCCTTGACAATACCGTCGAGTTGAAAATAGGCGCTACCCAAAGAATTCCATATACCTGCATCTTTTGGTCGTATTTTTAACAGTTTTTGTGCAAGTTCTACTACTCCGAAGTGATCGCGAATTTCTTCCCGGTAAGCGATACCCAAATGCCAAACGTCTTCATCGTCAGGGTACTCTCTTTCTAAGTCCAGCACTATGGCAGTAGCTTCCTCCATTCGATCCATGTTGATCAACGTTTGTGCTTGCAAGATTCGAAATATTCTGCGCTTGCTTTCGGGATCACTCTCCAACAACGGCTGCAACGTCGCTATCGCCTGCTCGTCATCGCCTGTCTCGGAATAGGCGTTAGCCAGGTTATAACGCGCATCATCGAAATCAGGCATTACCGCCAAAGCCCGTTCAAAACTCGCCTTCGCCTCCGCCATCAGGCGTCGTTCTGCATTCAAGGTCCCCATTAAATTCAAGGCGCGCGGATTATCAGGGTGTTTATCCAATATCCCAGGCTTTTTGTGCGGCTTTTTCAGCCTGCTCCAGATTACCCAGCTCTTTGTGCGACATCCCCAGGTTAATCCAGCCATCTATAAAATCAGATTTTAAGTCGACAGTTTTTCGATACGCGGTGACTGCCTTTTGATGCTCGTTTAGATGTTGGTGACTCAACGCGAGGTTGTACCAGGCCGCCGAGATAATTTCTCCCCAACCGGCGCTGTTGGGCAGTTTCTTGGTCACTTTTAACAGGCCTTTCTTTGCAGCCGCTGCGTCGCCTTGCTGCAGAAGCTGGGCGGAGCGCATGAACAAAGACTCAATTTGGGATTGATTACTCAATTGAGATTTAACAGCCATGAGAATTTAATCGTAACGAATGCCAGGGGACAGAATGCATAAGGTTATCATAGTGTCCCGATGCGAAATTTAAACTGTGATCGCAATATCCCAGTCAAAGTCTTTCCGGCCAAACTATCCTGGCGAGGCGCCACTCCCACAAAGTATTGTCATATGCCCTCGCATGTTAATGCGTGGACATATCTTGTAAAGCATGTTCTCGGTATATGTTGCACTTCACCCAGACCACACGGCGTGGGAAATCAAAAAGTGCCAATACGGGTTCTCCACCCAACGCTCAACCACGCTCTGATCGCTTTCGGGGAACGTGTACTTCAGATAAGGGGATCCGACCATTAGATCGGGTCGCTAAGGGTGGTTGACCGGGGCCAGGGGCGTAAAACACCTCGACTTCGCGCTCAATCCGTTCCCAATCGATTTGTTCCGCCAATCGGCATAATGGGTGGGATAAATTCAGAATCTGATACCGGTGAAAGCGAAATAAATCCGGGTGATTATCAGGCTTTTTGGGCTTCATCTTTTGCCCGCTTTTGCATCCATTTGATCATTTTCTTGCAATTCATTTTATCAAATTGACTATCCTTCCTCTTTATTTTTAACAACTTGTCAATTCTTCAGGGACGACTAATTAAATACCTTCCTGTCTTTTCTTTGAGTGTCGGCAATCGACAACTACCACGGAGATTGCTTCGTCGTTCCTCCTCGCAATGACATCGGTCGTTATTCGCCACGAGGGCGCGCCTCCCACAAATTCATTCGTGAAACTGTGGTTAGGAAGTTAGTTCTTGTCTTTATTCGCTATGCTCTTTCGGAGCGCCGCTATTGCGTGCTTCCGACTGACTACTAAAAACTAACAACTAAACGAAAATAACCAACACCCATCGGCTAACGAACCACGTGCACGGAACAATTAGCATGTTCAACCACATTGTCTGCGCATGAACCGAGCAGGACGCCGTGTAATCCTTTGCGATTGTGGCTTTGTATAACGATTAAATCAGCACCAATTTTTTCAGCTTCGCCTATAATTTCTTCATAGGGTCGCCCCATAGCGACTGATGTTGTGACGTTCAAGTCGACTGGCACAGTTTCTTTTACAAACGCTTCCAGTTGCTCCAATGCATGTTGCTTTGACTTCTCTTCAAAATCAGCTGGAAAATAAGACGCCACTAGAGGCATACCAAATCCTGGCACGACTGTCATGACGTGGAGGTCGGCACCATAATGAGATGCAAAGTCTACGGCATTTTTAAACGCTGTTTTTGCAAACTCAGGTTCTTGTACGTCTACTGGAAACAGTATTCTTTTGTACATCTTCTTTCCCTCTACAATGTCTTTTTAAAAAATCGGTGTGGTGACCCAAACCGTTAGTTGATTCTTAACAGTTCGGGTCACACTCAGCCACCAAATATGTTCACCCAACGGCTGACAATTTTCTAAACTGCTTGCGCCTGGACGTGGGGCGGGTGTTTTCGATGCCGGCTTGTCTGCAACAAAACAATGAGTCCGAGGATTAGCAGGGCCGGGATATAAAACACCTCCTTGGGCATGCGCTCGTTCTCTAACTGGACGGCGTCAATGTAGACGGGGTTGTCAAAATCTCCCATGGTAAACAGTTTGTCAAGGTGCTTAAGTTCGGAATCCCAGGTCAAACCATCGATCAATACCTTGTCTTCTTCCTCCATTACCATGAGACCGGCGTTGGTGAGACGGGTTTCACCGTCGCCTTCCTCCCCAAGATTCAGCAACAGACTGGTGTTGTTAGGTTCATCCGGGTCGTCGAAATCCGGCCCGACTATGCGCACGCGCATAGTGGCATCGGCCGGCATGTCGGCTGCTAACGCCAGCGCTTCGGCCCCCGGTCTTTCGTCATAGGGTGGGGACACCATATCAAGCCACAAACCCGGCCGGAATAATGTCAGGGCAACCAACAACAAGGCTACCGTTTCCCATATCTTGTTCTTGGTAAAGAACCAGCCTTGCGTTGCCGCCGCGAACAACATCATGGCAATGGTGGCGACAATGAATACGAAAATTGCCTTCAACGGCCCAACATCGATCAATAGCAAATCGGTATTGAACAAGAACAAGAACGGCAACAGCGCGGTACGAATATCATACATGAAGCCTTGTATACCGGTCTGGATCGGGTCGCCTTTGGAGATTGCCGCTGCCGCGTACGCTGCAAGCCCCACCGGTGGTGTGTCATCGGCCAGGATACCGAAATAGAATACAAACAGATGCACAGCGACCAACGGTACAATCAAGCCTGACTTTGCACCGAGCGCGATAATTACCGGCGCCATCAGGCTTGAGACTACCAGATAGTTGGCTGTCGTGGGCAAACCCATACCGAGGATCAAGCTCATGATCGCGACCAGTACCAGCATGAGCATCAGGTTTCCACCGGACAGAAATTCAACGAATTCGCCGACCATCGAATGCGCGCCGGTCAGCGAAATGGCGCCGACAATGATACCGGCGGCGGCTGTAGCGACACCGATAGAAATCATGTTGCGGGCGCCGGCTATCATGCCTTCCACCCATTCCATAAGGCCTTGACCGAACTGGCTACCTAATTTGAGTTCGCCGCGGAAAAAACCTTTGATGATGTGTTGCGTCAAAGCGATAAAACTCATGGCCAGGCATGCGTAAAACGCAGCAAGAGACGGCGACAATCGATCGGGCGTTGGCAGAATGCACCAAAGCAGAATAATAATGGGCAGTATGTAATAAAGGCCGGTCCAGGCCGTATCGCCCGCCCGCGGCAATTTTTCCATAGGCGCTTCCGGATCATCCTGCTCGAGATCCGGGCGTTTGGCTGCCATGTAGGCCAGCACTAGATAGGCGATGGCCGCAATAACGATAACAGCGGTCAGTGATATACCGGGGTAAGCCGCCTTTATCCAACCCAGTGTGTAATAAACGATCAAGAATAACACCGCGATAGCGATAAACCCGGTGAGGAAACCGATCATTTTTTGTAGCAACGTTTGCACCACTCGTGGTTCGGGCTTTTGCAGACCTTTCAGGTCCAGCTTGCAGGCTTCCAGGTGTACGATATAAACCAGCGCAATATAGGAAACGAGGGCGGGAACCAATGCATGCTTCAAAAGCGTCGTGTATTCCACACCAGTGAACTCGGCGATTAGGAATGCGGCAGCACCCATAACCGGAGGAGTTAACTGGCCATTAGTGGATGATGCCACCTCGACTGCACCCGCCTTTTCCGGCGCAAGACCGGTTCGCTTCATCAACGGAATGGTGAAAGTACCGGTAGTTACGGTATTGGCTATAGAAGAGCCTGAATACAGACCGCTTAGGGCTGAGGCAATAACCGCCGCCTTGGCTGGCCCGCCTTTGAAATGCCCGAGCAAGGCAAAAGCAATCTTAATGAAATAGCCACCAGCGCCAGCCTTTTCCAGAATGGAACCAAACAACACGAACAGGAAAATCATTTGTGCCGAAACCGCCAGCGGTTTACCAAACACGCCCTCTTCCTGCATCCAGAAATGCCAGGTGCCTTTGACGAAGGAAGCACCACCCCAGTTGCCGCCACCGATAAACGCGTAACCCGCCAGAATGCCTGCCACGATGACCAGCGGCAGACCCAGCGAACGATAAATACAGATCGCCAACACGGCGACACCGATCACCGCCACGGTCATGTCGTACTTAATATTAGGATGAATAAAGTCACCTGCACGCTCGGCGATATTGGAATCCATTACCACCATGTACAGAATGGTGAACGCCCCAAGGCCAATCAATAACCAGTCATAAACCGGAATCCTGTCTTTAGCGCTGCTTTTCAACAACGGAAATGCCATACACGCCAGAACTAACGCGAACATTAAATGGATTTTCCGCGAAATCGACAAATTACCGATAAACTGGAAAAAGTCGATGCCCGTTGAAACCGTCAACATGGACGGCAGCGGTGATGATATATAGAGTTGATACAGTGCCCAGATAAAACAGACAACCGGGATTAAACCTTTTTGCCACCCGGTTGGATTACGCCCCCCGGACTCAACCTGCGCGACCAGTTCGTCGGCTTTTGACATGGGTTGTTTATCAGCCATTATTTGTTGCCCTCCAGCGACACATCACGGGGATTGCTCGGCAATAGGCACCCCCCGAATGTTTTGTTTTATAAGACCGCGGTTATTAGCTTCCCGGCGTACCGACGGTAATTCATTCTTACGGTAATTCTAAAGTGATGACGGGAAGGTGGAAGTTGTTTAAATCCACCTTCCCGCCGAATGGTCTGGCTTACATCCAGCCTTTTTCTTTATAGTACTTCACGGCACCGTCGTGCAGCGGTGCAGACAGCCCGTCCTTGATCATCTCTTCGGCTTTCAAATTAGCGAATGCCGGATGCAGTTTCTTGAACTGGTCGAGATTCTCAAACACAGACTTCACGACTTGATATACCGCTTCCTCGGAAACATCGGTGCTGGAAACAAATGTTGCACCCACACCAAAGGTTTGGATGTCTTCTTCGTTGTTGTACATGCCGGCCGGAATGACTGCACTGCGATAGTAAGGTGTGTCGTTAACCAGCTTGTCAATTTCGGGTCCGGTCGCATTCACCAGGTGAGAGGCACATGAGGCCAACGACTCCTGAGTCAATGCTGAAGGATGACCGACCAGCCAGAAATACGCATCGATCTTGTCGTCGCATAACGCCGCACCGGTTTCAGCCGACTTCATACCGGCAGCCAGAGCCAGGTCTTCACGTTTCCAGCCCAGTGCTGCTTCCATGACCTCCCAGGTGCCGAGCGTACCGGAACCGGGATTACCGATATTCACCCGCTTCCCTTTAGCGTCGGTGATGTTGTTAATGTCTGAATCGTCCCGTGCAATGACAGTAACCGGCTCGGGGTGAACGGAAAATACCGCCCGCAAACCTTCAAAAGCGCCGTTCTCTTCGAACTTGGATGTACCGTGATAGGCGTGGTACTGCCAATCCGACTGCGCGACACCAAACTGTAATTCACCGGCACGTATTGTGTTGATGTTGTAAATCGAACCACCGGTCGATTCAGCCGAGCAACGGATACCATGCTCTTTACGGCCCTTGTTAACCAGCCGGCAAATAGCGCCGCCAGTAGGATAGTACACACCGGTTACGCCACCGGTGCCGATGGAAACGAAAGTATCTTCGGCTCCCGCCGTACTAACGGTTCCTGCTGTTAAAACACTTGCCGCAAACGCGGCTGCAACTAATCGCTTCATACTCTAATGCCCTCCAGGACTAAATAAATGTAAGTAAAAAATACAGTTCTAAGTTATTGACGTGGCCACAAACACCACCACTCTCCCCTCGAACCAAGTAAGTACATTGTTATTGCCCTATTAATGCTACCTATATTAATGCAACTCCACAACTTCCACTCCTGACAGGTCCTCAATGTGGCGATTAAACAGTCTGCCGACATACGTTAATTATACTAATATCGTATATATTTCAATAAGTTAACCTAAATCTAGCCAATACCACCACAGCACATCGATACCGAGATTTAGCAAAGCCGCTACCGCTGTGACAGGTAATTCGAGAGGCAACGTTAATCGAAACACAAAGCGCGAATGTCATGCGCGGCTACCGCCATCCAGGGCAATTGTTGTTCCAGTCATGAAACGCGCTGAATCCGATGCCGCGTATAAGACCAGATCAGCAACTTCCTGCGGGGTACAGACACGGCCAAGCGGAACGCCGTCAGCGGATTGCTGCAAGCCGATCTCAGGTTCAAGACCACGTTGTTTGAACTCTCCACGTAACATCGGTGTATCCACATCACCAGGGCAAATTGCAACAAAACGTATTCCGTCACTGGCGTGGTCGATAGCCATGGCTCGTGTAATCTGGATAACCGCACCTTTACTCGCGCAATAAGCCACAAGATGCTGACTGCCGGACAATCCGGCATCCGAAGCGATATTAATGACGACTCCACCACCGGCTCGACGCATCTGCGGAACTACAGCGCGACTGGAAAAAAATGTGCCGTCGACATTCACCGCCATCGTCTCGTGCCACCAGTCGTCAGTGGTGTCTTCCGCAATCGCATGAAAAATAACACCGGCACAGTTCACTAAGACATCAATCGAACCCATTTCTTGAGCGGCCTGTTCGACCAAACGATTACAAAAATCGCTGTCACGAATGTCGCCTGGTATAAATACAGCTTTAATATTTTCCCTGCCGTTTTCTTGCGTAATGTTCTGACGAACTGCTTCACCACGGCGTAGATCCCGGCCGCTTAACACGACATTCGCGCCGCTGTTAACGAAACCCTGCACCGCAGCGGCGCCAATACCGGATGTCGCACCGGTAACCAGAACATTCTTTGCAGTGAAATCGAATTTGATCATACGGTTATGTCTAGGAAACTATCGTACCCTCACCCGCCAACGCAGCTTGTACAGGATGCTCAACACGGCCGTCGGCGATAATCACTTCAGTCGAACCCGATTCAAATAATTTTCGCAGCGCAAGTATTTTACGTTTCATGCGGCCATCTACTTGTTGCTCACGCGCCTCTAACTCGCTCGCGGATATTCTCGTAATCACTGAACCGTGATCGGCAGGATCCTGTAAAAACCCCGGTGCTTCGATGAATTGAAGAATCTTCTCTGCATGCAACGCTTGATGCAGCTGCGTAACAATATCGTCATTCTCGGAATTTATTGCCGTGTTATTTTCATCCAGAATGGGAATTGACAATACCGGCGTGTAAGCGTTGTCCAGCAACAAGCGCAACAGTGATGTGTTGACTGCTCGCGGTTTTCCAGACAAATCGCGTTTTATAAGTTTCTTGCCGTTTTCGATAACGCGAATGCCGCGATTACGCTTGCCTTGAATTATTTTTCCGTCGATTCCAGATAAACCAACAGCGTTGATACCGTTTTGCTGGCATAACTCGATGATGCGTTTATTACGCAATCCGGCATAAGTCATCAAAATAACATCGATGGCGGATTCGTCGGAGTACACGCTGGTATAACCCGACACCGATGTCAGTGTTTTCTTTTCCAGGCCAAGTTGTTGCGCGGTGGCGTCGCGTAACGCGTTGGCACCGTGCACAATAATAAACTGTTGGTCTACATCGGCCAGATCCGAGATTATTCCCGGCAGGTTAATCGCTTCACCACCGCCTATTTTGATTATGTACATCTACACTGTCTCGATTACGCCATTGGCAATAGTTTGCCAATTGGTCTCGTGCGCGTAAGGTTGCGAACTAATAATTTTCATTCCCGGGCTTTCGTATTTATGCATCCGAAAATAATCCGGGTCTTCGCTGAAGCCGCTCGCAATCCACGCGTTTTTTGTATCCGCTACAACCAGATTCATGGCACGAACATAACGCGTTTTCTTGTTAATGACAGCGATAGCACGCTGCATTGCCGTCAACATATCTCCCGTATCGAATCGTTTTATATAATTAAATACTTTCTCCGCACCGATACGACCTTGCTCCTTGATGCGCACTCCTTGTAGCTCACCGTTGAAAATGAACGCGTAACGCTCATCGTGGAACGGCATATTATTTTCTATCGTGATACCTTCATCGCGAAAAGCGCTGCGTGCATGCGCTAAGAGCAAAGTCGTTTTACCAAAATCACCTAAACCATGTTCCCATATCGGATCAATATGGTGATAGTAACGCCAGACACCATCTTCCACCCACGCGCAGCCCCAGCCATGCCCCTGATACTCCTTGCTTTCTTTCGATATTCTCGCCAGTTGTTCAAGATGCTGCGTAATTTCGAATTCCTGCGTCGACTTGACGCATAACAATCGACACATCTGTGAACTCTAAATTGGATGCAAACCGGGAAACTCAAGACCGGTGGTTTCTTCAATTCCGTGCATCAAATTAAAACACTGCACCGCTTGCCCTGCTGCGCCTTTCATCAGATTATCAATCGCACTCAGTACGACAACGCGATTGCTGTGCGCATCGCGTTCAAATCCAATATCACAATAATTGGTGCCGCTGAGTAACTTTGGCTCCGGATAGCGATAAATGCCGCCGCGTTCTTTGACAATGCGGATAAAAGGCTCGTCACCATAGTGTTCACGATAAATTCTCCACAAGTCCTTGTCCTGTAAATCCTGATTTAGAAAAACATGACACGTAGCCAATATTCCGCGCACCATTTCAATCGAAGTGGCGGAAAAATGGATACTGTCTGCGTTTAACTCCTGGATCATCTCCGCAACGTGACGATGACCGGATGGTTTGTAAGAACGCACCGCGCCGCTGCGTTCAGGATGATGACTGGCATCGCTGGAAACGTTTCCGCCTTCGCTGGAACCGTTTTTTACTTCGATAACTGCCGATTCAACAAGATCGCACTGGTACAACGGATTCAGGGCCAGAATGGTTGCGGTTGCATTGCAGCCGGCACAGGCAACGTTACTTGCAACCCGTACATTTTCCCGGTTTACTTCAGGAACGCCGTAAGCAAACGCACTCAACAATTGCGGCTGTGCGTGATCGCGTCCGTACCATTTATTATACAACGCGCTGTCTTGCAAACGAAAGTCGGCACTGAGATCAATTATCTTTCCCGCAAGGTTCTTGAATTCATCGATGCGCTTCATGCTTTGCCCATGGGGCAGACACAAAAACAAAACATCACACGCCTTCAGTTCAGAAATCGTACAAAACTTGAGCGACGTTACCTTGCGCAAGTTGGGATGAGCATTGTGAACGAACTTACCGGAGAGGCGCTCCGATGTGATTTGCTGCACTTCGACTTCAGAATGAAACAACAGTAAACGTAACAACTCACCGCCGGTATAACCCGAGCCGCCCGCAATGGAAACCGAAATCATGTGCGCATCGCCGCTATCACGTAACCCGCAATCTTCTCCGGAATATTGACGCCGGACGTGTCGATACTGTTCTTAAATTCCATGGTGTAATTCACTTCGTTGACCAACAAGCCTTGTTCGGACTCGAATAAATCAACCGCCACAATACCGCCACCCACGGCCTTGGCCGCGTTTAGCGATATTTCAGCAATGTCGTTGGTCACCGGGCAACCCGTTGCCACCGCGCCGCGTGCCGTGTTGGTAATCCAATGATCGGACGTACGGTAAATTGCGGCGATGCATTCATCACCGACGACAAAACTGCGAATATCGCGGCCATTCTTTTTGACGTATTTCTGCACATAAAAAATTGAATGATGGTAAGACCCCAAAATGGTCTTGTGCTCGAGCACGGTTTCCGCGGCATCACGATCATTCACTTTTGACAATAAACGCCCCCAGGAACCGACCGCGGGTTTTAGCACGGCGGGGTAACCCAGTTCTTCGATTGCCTGTAATGCCGATTCTTCGGTAAATGCAATGCGCACTTCAGGTTGCGGCACATTGTTTTGTTTTAGTGCAACCGAAGTCAAAATTTTATCGCCACAGATACGCGACACTTCGTAAGAATTAATACAGCGCACACCAACACTTTCAAATAGACACAATCCGTGCATGGCGCGCGAGTGATTGATGCTGCGTTCCAACACAACATCGACTTCCGGTTTGTCGTTTAAGTCAAAAGTCAGTTTGCGGTCGTCGATAAGCACCAGTTCGACATCGTTGTGTTTGCGAAACTCGTCTATCAGCAGTTTCTCGTCCTTGCGGATCAACGAGTGCAAAAAACCAACTCTCACTGACCCCAATCCTCCTCGGTCTCGGGCGCTTCTGCCAACACGGTCGGTTCGAGTCCAACGATTTCCAGTTCACTGGCACAATCGCCACATTCAAGCAATTCACCCACTACGGCATCGGCGGTAATTTCCACCTGCGCACCACATACCGGACATTCAGACATGATTCGTCCTCCCAGTTGTTAAAAAGCCGCACATTCTATGCGGCGACTGCAAACAAGGCGAGAACAATCTATTTAAGATGCATGCGATTGCCTGATCCGAAGGCTTGAACATGCAAGAATATAAATAGCTAAAAACTATCATATTTATGATTATGTTTAATTAGACTAAAATAGGTGACAGTTTTAATATCGCTTCTGAACGCTTGAAGAGCGCGAATTTTTAAACACCAAACCCATTATTGAGGTATGAGATATGGAACTCAAAGGCAGTAAAACCGAACAGAATCTGAAAGACGCATTTGCCGGGGAATCCCAGGCCAATCGACGTTACCTGTACTTCGCATCCAAAGCCGATGTGGAGGGCTATAACGACGTCTCCGCCGTATTTCGTTCCACCGCCGAAGGCGAGACTGGTCATGCCCACGGGCATCTGGAGTACTTAGAAGCGGTAGGCGATCCGGCCACCGGCTTACCGATCGGTACCACCTCGGCCAACCTGCAGGCCGCCATTGCCGGCGAAACCCACGAATACACCGACATGTACCCGGGCATGGCCAAATCCGCCCGTGATGAAGGCTTCGATGAGATCGCCGACTGGTTCGAGACCCTGGCCAAAGCGGAGCGTTCTCACGCTAATCGGTTTCAGAAAGCCCTGGACGATCTGGGCTAGGCAATAACCGATTTGTGACGTGACGGGTCGCGGCTTGCGCGCGACCCAGCACCTATTCTGTAAAATTCTTCTCAGCCAAGCAAAACAAACGATGGCCGTACCACGCGAAGGAAGTCTGGAAGCACCCACCCGTCATCCACTGGATTGGACCAGCGACGAGTTTTACAACGAAGATTCATTATTCGCTGAACTCGAACGCGTTTACGACATTTGCCACGGCTGCCGCCGTTGCGTGAGCTTGTGTCAGTCTTTCCCAAGCCTTTTCGAACTGGTTGACGAATCCGACACTATGGAAGTCGATGGTGTTGCAAAATCCGACTATTGGAAGGTGGTCGATCATTGTTACCTGTGCGACCTGTGCTACATGACCAAGTGCCCCTACGTGCCACCGCATGAATGGAATGTGGATTTTCCCCATCTCATGTTACGTGCCAAGGCGGTTAAATTTAAAAAAGGCGATATCAAACCGCGCGACCGCTTGCTTACCAACACTGACACCATGGGTAAGCTGGCAGGTATTCCTATTATCGTAAACGTGGTCAATGCTAGCAATAAAAATTCCGTCGCGCGAAAATTGCTGGACAAAACGCTTGAGGTGCACCCGCAAGCTCTACTCCCGCAATACCATAGCGAAACTTTACACAAACGCTTGAGCAACAGAACACCGAGCACGGATTCGGTCACACCTGCTGGACGGACGCGTGGCAAAGTTGCTCTGTTTGGAACCTGTTACGGCAACTACAACGAACCGCACCTGGGTGAAGATATTGTTGCCGTATTCGAACACAACGATATACCTGTAACATTAGTTAAACAGGAAAAGTGTTGCGGCATGCCCAAATTGGAATTAGGCGATCTGCCCACGGTTGCCAAGGCGAAGGACTTCAATATTCCGCAATTGATAAGCATGATCGATACCGGTTGGGACATCATTGCACCGGTACCGTCATGCGTGCTGATGTTCAAACAGGAACTGCCTTTGATGTTTCCTGACGATGCCGACGTGCAAAAGGTTGAAAACGCAATTTTCGATCCGTTCGAATACTTGATGTTGCGGCACAAGGAAGGTCAATTAAAAACCGAGTTCGAGAAGTCGCTGGGTAAGGTGTCTTACCACGTCGCCTGTCATCAACGCGTACAAAACATCGGCCCCAAAACCAGGGAAGTATTACAACTCGTTCCCGACACGCAAGTTACCGCAATCGAACGTTGCTCGGGTCACGATGGAACATACGCGGTTAAGAGCGAAACGCACGATATATCTATGAAAATCGCCCGGCCTGTTGTGAACCAGGTCAAAAAACAGGAACCCGACCACTACGGTAGTGATTGCCCGATGGCCGGCCATCAAATCGAAAACGGTCTGGGCAACGGGCAAAGCCCCAAACACCCCATCACAATGTTGCGCAATGCTTACGGTATTTAATTATTCAGAATGATCACGTGGAAAAACTGAGCTGCAAAAATATAGTGCCCCTTGAACAATACGCAGTGATGCGTACCGAGTTCAAAAAAGAAGTGCTTATACACAAGAAAAATCGTCGCGTGCCACTCGGTGAACATGCCACACTTTATTTTGAAGACACTTTGACCATGCGTTATCAGGCACAGGAAATTTTACGCATAGAAAAAATCTTTGAACCCGATCAGATCGCCGAGGAACTGGAAGCCTATAACCCGTTGATCCCCGACGGAACCAATTGGAAGGCGACTTTCATGATCGAGTACGAAGACGTAGACGAGCGCAAAGTTGCGTTGGAAAAACTGATCGGCATCGAAGACCGTGTCTGGGTAAAAGTCGATGGGTTCGAGCCGGTGTATGCCATCGCCGACGAAGACATGGACAGGGAAACCGAGGAAAAAACCTCCGCCGTGCATTTTCTGCGTTTTGAACTGGCGCCGGACATGATCAAGGCGGTACAAGTTGGCGCGGATATCGGTGCCGGCATCGATCACAGCGAATGTCAACAAAAAATTGACGCTCTGCCAGCTAATATCCGGGACTCCCTGGCAAACGACTTGGGATAACGCATTCATGTTATGAACATGTCTCAACACAGGCGGGCGATGCAGAGACTAGGCAAAAACGGTCGAAAAAATGGACGACTGCATGGATGCAGGAGGTAAAATGACACAGCAGGCCGGAGTCGAGTGTATATGCGAATTTACGCCTGCGGCACTGCGTATTTCGCGAGAGTCATTAATAGAGTATCAGCAAGCACAGGCATGATGAGATGTCTTTTTCCCGCGCCATAACCTTAACCGATATGCGCTATCTCGTAGCGCTGGAGCAGGAACGCCACTTCGGACATGCCGCTGAAAGTTGTCATGTGAGTCAACCGACGCTGAGCGTCGCTATCCGTAAGTTGGAAGATTTACTAGACGCCCAGTTATTCGAAAGACGCCGTACACAAGTGCTGCCGACGCCCATGTGTTTACGCCTGGTTGAGCAAGCCAAGAAAGTATTGCATGAAACAGCGGTGATAGATGACATCGTTCAATCTCATGCCGATCAACTGCACGGCCCGTTGCGCCTGGGTGCGATTTACACCATCGGTCCCTATTTGTTGCCTAACCTGTTACCGGTTATCAACGAACGTGCGCCGCACATGCCGCTGCTAATCAAGGAAGACTATACCGCTAATCTTGCGGTTCAATTACGAAACGGTGAGCTGGATGCCATTATTATTTCACTTCCCTTCGAACAGGAAGGCATTGTTACCCAGGCGCTGTACGATGAGCCTTTTATTGTTCTAATTCCTGCGAGCCACCCATGGAATCAAAAAGATCGGGTTAATGCAGACGAGCTGTCATATGAACCCGTGATGTTGCTCGGCGAAGGTCATTGCTTTCGCGACCAGGTGTTAGACGTATGCCCAGGTTGTTTACATTCCAACGCGCTGGGTACGGACCTGCAACAAACCTTAGAGGGCAGCTCCCTGGAGACCATTCGCTACATGGTGGAAAGCGGCGCCGGTATTACCGTGCTGCCGTGCACCGCGGCAATGTCGGCCAAGCATCTGGTTAAAGTGCGTCGCTTTAAGAATGCGAACCCGTCACGCCGGGTCGCGCTCGCCTGGCGCAGTAGTTTCCCGCGACCAAAAGCCATCCAGGCACTACACGAAGCGATAACGTCATGCCCACTGACATGCGTGCAAATGATTGACGCACCTGCCGAAGTCGAGAACGTAACGGCTTTAAAAAAAGCAGTTTAACATTGACGCCGGGCGCGGCCCACGCTGTAATAGCAAAATGTTATAGCACGGGGGCAAGTGGTGTCAGATAAGATATCTATACTTTATGTCGACGACGACGAAGACATGCGTCGTTTAATGGAAGCCATTCTGGAAGTAGACGGTGGGTTTGATGCGAAGATTTGTGAATCCGGCGCGCAGGCATTGGAAGCGTTGGCGAATCTGGAGCCGCAGATTATGTTATTAGATGTTATGATGCCGGAGATGGACGGTCCGGAACTGCTCGCCGCGGTGCGTGAACTTGACAAGCAAGCTCCCGTGGCATTTATCACTGCACAGGCTGACCATGAAGAATTGCAACGCCTTGTCGATCTTGGCGCGGCTGGCACGATCAGGAAGCCGTTTGATCCAACCAGCTTAGGAAATGATATTCGGGCGCTTTTGAATTAGCCCCAGTACGCGCCCGCCGTGCGCTAGTTCTTTACTTCGGGAAAATAGATATGAAAGCAGGAACCTTCGCCTTCCTCGCTTTCGACATTGATTGTGCCGCCATGGCGTTCTACTACGGTCTTTACAAAAGACAGGCCGATGCCACTGCCTTTCTCATTGTGTTTTTGCCCACGCACACGATGAAAACTATCAAACACCTTTGGCAATTCTTCCGTAGCGATGCCGATGCCATTATCGCGCACCCAGCAATGGATTTTTCCATCCGTTGATGCGACGCCCAATTCGACACGCGATGACTCCGGACTGTACTTGATCGCATTGCTCAGCAAGTTAGTCAATACACGATCGATCAGTCCGGCGTCGCCCTTAATCATCGCCGACTCGCATAAGTTGTTAACCAGTGTCGTATTTTTACCTTTCGCATGTCCTTCCGTCGATGCGAGGGCGGACTGCGCCATCGGGATAATATCGATAATTTCGAAAGCCGTCGCTTCGATATTTTCAGCGCGTGCCAGTTCAAGGAAGTCATCCGCCAGGCGCAGGGTTTTATTAGCATTACGTTCAATGCTTTCGAGTTCGTCGCCGGCCACGCTGCTTTGTTTCAGTTTCGCCAAGGTGGTAATGGCTAAAATTGAAGCCAAAGGAGAACGCAGATCGTGGGAAAGAAAGGTAATCAGTTGACGACGTTGGCGTTCGCGTTCCTTGAGAATAGAGACATCCACCAGGTTGATTAACATTCCGGTACCGGTGCCGCCTTCAAAATCAAACGGCACCAGTTGTGCCAGCATGTCTTTACCCGATTCGGTTTGGGCCGATAATTGAACGGGATGTTTATCCACGTACACCTGACGCAACCCCTCTTCAAACTTCTCTTCGGACTCAAATTCCAATGCGTGTAACGCATCGCGCAGGTTGGTTCCACGCAATTCGGCCGCTGAATCGTAAGACAAGGACACAGCCGCTACCGGGTTTGCAACGATTACCGTACCGAGTTCATCGACCACCACGACACCATCAGCCATTTGTTCTACCGTGTCCTCGATAAACCGGTACAAAAACTGCATTCGTTCTGTAGCCGAACGAACATCGGTGATCCGGCTTTGCAACAAGCCAACGGGTGTCCTGACTTGAGCGACTTGTTCGTCTGATAGGCGTCTTGCGACCGCCTCCATTAAATTGGTCGCGGATGTGTCCGGTGGCTGCGTGTGTCCCCAATTAATGCCTAATGCCCACTTCTCCCTGCCTTGTGGAAGCGTTTTCCACAGTGACGGAGGATTCATGCGCCAATCGTCGCCTTTTATGTCGACCTGGTCGAACGCGGGCGGGTCACCCCAACTCTGTTTGGCATGACCGTGTTGGTCCAGCACGACCCCGCCCTCTACCGGAAAAAAATGTTTAGCAAAAGACAGCAGTTCTGAAATCGGCGGTTTTTTATTCGTTGAAAAAACATCATGCACCTTTCCCAGACGTTGCAGTTCCCGGTCCAGAAAAGTAACGGTGCGTATCACGCGGATAAAACTCCACACGACATAGCTCAACGCTACCATGATAAACGCCGTCATGGGTGGAAACCAGATTCGCAGTTTTATAAGCAACATCGAAGCGAGCAGGGAAAACAACATCATTAACGGCCAAACGCTCAGTGACCAGCGATTGCGAAAGCGTGGGTAAATAACTGCTGGTATCGCAATCAACAACGCCGTCAACAACATGCTCCAGGGTAACGTCAAAGGGGTAATCAGTATTCCACGACGCAACGCGTCCAATTCGTTAGCGATAACCTCAACCCCCGGCATCGGTGCACCCTGGGCTGACGCCGGTGTGGGCAGGAGATCGCCCAACCCATTGGCCGTTGCCCCAACCAGAACATACTTGTCCTGAAAATCCTCTGGTTGGTAAACATCATTCACGATGTCAGCATACGACATGTAGGTGAAATGACCTGGTGGACCGGCGAAAGGAATCCATACCAAGTGGTCGCGAACCCATACGTGGGGGCTGGTGTTTTCCTTACCACGCTTACGCAGTCCAGGTAAATCCCGCGGCACACTTTCGCCGCCGACCTCCATCATTGCCAGCGCAATACTCGACCAATGCGCCTCGCCCAGCCCGGCTTTCAAATAACCGGTACGTACCACCGCGTCTTTGTCCAACTCTCGATCAGCATGACCCAGTTGTTTGGCTTTTTCTGCTAGTCCCGGGAACGGTAACACTTCCAATAAAGTTCCCTTTTGACTGCGTGACTCAATAAGCACGGGCAACACTATCCGTCCGTGTTGTTCCACAGCCTCGACTAATCGCGCATCGCTCTGCGGATCCGATGGATCAGGAAAATCGAAAGCAATATCGAGTAATACGCTTTTTGCCCGGTCTACCTTTTCCAGCAACTCGGCGTGAACGGAACGTGGCCACGGCCAGCGTCCAAGCGCTTGCAAGCTCTGATCATCGATAGCGGCGACAACGATATCATCGGGTGGTGCGCGGAATGACGCACGTTGCAACCAGTCGTAATAGACCTTGTCCCAATTCCACAGCGTTTCGCTGTAAAGCAAGAAACAGGCAAGCAGAATAAACAGCGCAGGGGCGACAATACGCTCCCTCATCAAACGCCGAACAAACGGCTGCATTTTTTCAGTATCCGGCTAAGATTAGAATCCGAATACAATACCGACGCTGATTAAAACCTTAACCAGGTTCTCTGGCCATTTACGCGGGATTTTCACCTCTTGGGTATTGCCAAAATCCCCGACGTAACCGTCCGATTCGACCACCGCAACACGAATATAGTGCGTCCCGCCTCTTTTTGGCTTGAGTGCAAATTCAGTCTCAGCCAATCTTTCGTCCGCGACCATTCTTTCAAAACTAGTATCTTTCGCAACCTGCACGATGAACTCCTGGCCTTGATCGAGTTCCGGCAAAAACACCACCATGCCTTTATCACTCACTTCGGGCGGTGCAAGATCGGGCACGGGTGTGGGTGGCGTATACGTGAATTCGCGGGTATCGCCGTATGGCCCAAGACTGCCATCGATATCGCGTGCAGCAACACGCCAATAATAGGTTCCAGGTTTTAACTCTTCAGGTGGTGTAAATTCAGTCGCATCGGTGACGGACTCATCGAATATCGTCGATGCAAAATTATCGATTGCGGCTAACTGCATCCGATATCCCGCCACATCATGTGACTTGGTCCAAATCAGAGTGGGTTGTGGCACACGTAACACCGCTTCCGGCTTAGGTTCCAGTATTAAAGGTGCCGTAGGGCGCGCATTGACTGCAAACGCGTGCGTTGCGTTCTTTCCTTCCAGCTCGACTTCATCGACGCCGCGCAAACGCATAAAAAAGTCGCCGTCCTTGCCGAACCCGACACGATTGATTGTTGCATCGTTCGTGACCGTGTCCAGTAATAATTCTTCGAACGAATCGCTGGCCGCAACCTGCACGCGATAACTTTCTGCACCCTCCTGGTGAGGCCATTCGAATTTTGCCGGATCTTTTTCAACGACGGCTGGTAGTCCGGAAACATCAGGTTGACCCAACAACTCTCGTGGTGCTTCAGGTGTTTCACCCACTTTGGCCACAATGCCATAACCGGCCGGCACGGTCTAAGCGATCTTTGGCCGCTTCATTGCCGGTTACACCGACGGATTCCTTCCAGCGTCTCTGTGCGTCCAACTTCACCAAAAGCGCTGACACGAAATGCGGTACCTCGCACAGCGGTGACAGCCGCGCGAGTTCTAATTTCGTAGCGGCTGGCAGGACCGGTTGCAGTCACGGCATCTGCCTTCACCCTGCCTGCGGTCAGACGAACACGTGTATCAACCATGCCGGTTACACCGTAAGCGGATAACGCATCCATTTCAACGGTGGTATTTTCGCGTATAGTCAAACGCGAACCATCAGCAAATTCGACTATGGCACCGCCGCCTTGTTCGGTTTTAAGTACATCGTGAGTTTGTAATTCAAGATCGGCAGCGAGTGCAGTTTCACTTTTATCCTCTCCGTCAATTAACATCCCGGCACCGCTCGCAAACACTACACGAGCGGTTTCCGGCTGCACCTTGAGCCAGCGTATGGGAAATTTGATACGTGTACCCGGTGTCAGATTCTCTGGATTCTGGATATTGTTCAATTTTTGAACATGGGGTGTGTAACCCACACTGGTTAGATGTTTTTCAGCCAAGTCCCAAAGCGTATCGCCAGGGCGAGCGGTATAAATCCATTCGTGTGCGAATACGCTCCCTGTAAACAGGCTCATCAGCAACACACACAAGAGCAAACTGCCCTGCTTGTTTTTAGCAATCATTTGTTCTTACCTAATCTGGTAAATGTCAAGAAAGCAAACCCAGAGGATGTTATCACGGTATTTTGCTTCGTCTGCGCGATGAAACCGTTATATTGTGAGTATTTCAAAGATTTTAACATAGCTGTTTAGCGCGTGATGCGAGATAAATCCATTGATTTTATTCCGAAGCGCTACGGCGTGCTGGCAGGCTGACAACATCATTCCCCGGTCATTGCCCACACATCGAGACATATGGCAATTTACGTTTGTTAACAAACTGGCGCAGCTGCGATAAAACACGATGGAGTGGATAAGGTTAGAATAAGCCGTTCACAATCCTGGCCCGATTTTAATAGCAACTATCTTAACGAGCAATTTGCAATGTCACGGCAGCAATAATTGATGATTCGTATCGCACTGGTTACGCTTGCAGTGAGCTTTTCTATGGTGTGCAGCATATCCGCTACCGCCAACCAGTTCCGCTGGATGGAAGATGGAAAAATCATCTATTCAGACGAGCCACCCGATTTTGAAAAAGAAGCTACTTTACTATCCCAGGAAGAGAATAACGCTTATCAACAGTTCCGGGCCTGGAAAACGGGTAAAAAAGAGATCAGCGAGTTCGTCATGGAGATTGTCGACACATGCTTGTCGGGCAAAATCGGCGTGCGTGTCGAAACTCGATTTCAAGACGCGATTGAATGTGTTGAACCGGGATTGAAACTGGAGGCCATGCTAAATGAAGGCGGCCTAACTAAAAGCATTGCGCAAAAATGCATGAGCACCATGAAGGAAGAACTGCGTAAACCGCGGTTTTCTAATCTATGACGCCGATCTTTGCGTCAGCAACGAACGTGATACACAAGACATCAAACTGACTCAGGCGCGAGAAGTATTAAAGAAAATGAGCGGCGGTGTGTTCAATGGCGCCGTGTGGAAAACGTTATCGAATTCTCTGCGGGCATCCTGGGTAACGCTTGCGCTGGATGGTGGAAACTGCGATTTAAAATATCACCCAATGGCTTATGTGCGCGCTATCGATGAGTATTACCTGGATAAATCCAAGGAAGAAACACCCGTCGCTACAACGCTCGCGGGTATTATGTTCTACAGCGGCGAAAACTGTTCGGGTGCGAGATCGTGATAGAGCCTTCACCCGTTTTGCAGAAAGCGCTTGAATTTGAGCGCGAGAAGCTTTGAATAAGTCAGAGCTTCCTTACTACCAAACTACCAAGATTGCCGCGAACCGATTATTTTGTGACGATATTATATTTCTTCATCAAGCGATAAAGCGTAACACGCGATACGCCTAATTGACGCGCTGCAGCCGAAACATTGTTACCGACACCGTTGAGTACATTTGTGATATTTTCCGCATCCGCTTTTGAGCGGACTTGTTGCAGATTTTGACCAGCATTTTTCATCGCTTCGAAATCATCGAAACCAAGATGTGACGGTTGTATTAGTTGAATATCACATAACGCAATCGCCCTTTGCACACGATTCGCCAATTCTCTGACATTGCCCGGCCATGAGTGCTGGTTTAAAACTTGTAACGCCCGCTTGGAAAAACCACGAATTCGGCGCGCGTTTTCACCCGCATATTGTTTGAAAAAATGCTCTGCGAGCTGATTGACATCGTTCATACGTTCGCACAACGGCGGCATCTCGATATGCAATACGTTCAAACGATAATACAAATCTTCACGAAACAGGCGCTCATCCATTTGCTGTTGTAATGAGACATTCGTTGCTGTGATGACGCGGACATTAACCGGCAGCGCAGTTTTTCCACCCACCCGGCGAACCATCTTGTCTTCCAGCACACGAAGCAGGTTAACCTGCAACTCGAGTGGTAATTCGCCAATCTCATCGAGAAAAATCGTGCCACCGTCAGCCTGTTCAAAATGACCTGCGTGACGTTGATGCGCGCCGGTGAACGAACCTTTTTCGTGACCGAACAATTCACTTTGAATCAGGTTCTCCGCAATGGCGCCGCAATTAACCGTAACAAAGGGGCCATCGGCACGTTTCGATTGCGCATGTATAGCGCGTGCGACAAGCTCCTTGCCCGTGCCACTGGCGCCAGTGATTAAAACCGGTGCGTCGGATTGAGCGACCAAATTAAGATGTTTACGTATTTTTTGTATAGACTCCGAGCTGCCGACGATGCCGTGGGTATCACGTACTTTATCTGCACGCTTTTGCTGCTCACGGATATCAATCAGACGCATCGCCTGATTTAGCGAGTAATCCAAATGTTGTGGGTCCGCCGGAATCAGAAAATAGTCCTGCAAGTGACTGCCTATGAGATCGATGACCTCGTTATCCGCGCGATCATCATCATCAACCAAACCAATCCAATGGTACTTGCCATCGGATAGGATCAGTTCTTTGACGGGCTCTAAATCATCTCGACGACAACGGACTATGCCGACTGGAATCCGGTCAGATCCCATAAATCGCATTGCGTCAGCAATCAGACTGGTCGGTGTCAGCGCCCAGCCACACACAGACATTCTTTCGACCAAGGTCTCATCGTGTGTTTCCGGGTCGAAATACAAAATCGAACGATCAGTATCGTTCAGTTCTTGAACTGATGAAGAAATCCCCAAAACCATGCTATTACTCCCCAAGTTACTTAAATCCGTTTCGTTTTGATTAACCCCGCAATCAAAACACCCCTACAAACTGTAACTTTATTGAAACACAGATTTATCAGTTTTGCAACAAATGTTTGCGTAAGCACAAAAAAGCCGGGCCATCCATAAGAACGGCCCGGCTTTTAGGGGAATTTTAGCGTTTTTGCGTTTTACGTAACAACACCATCTGCGGATTTACGCTTGCTCACTGTAAATAATCCGATTAACGCAGAAAGGAATAGAAATGCAGCCGGTGGCAAGGGCACTGCTGATATATCGCCGCCTAAATCAATACCTGCCAATTTTTTCTCGCCCCACTGAGTATACCCAACGATTTGCCCCCAGTAGGCAAACAGTCCGTCTGATCCATCAAATGTAAATCCATTAGCAGGACCCACATCAATCATGTCAGAAAAACTAATATAACCGGAATGGCTTCCTAGAGACCATTCTAAGTGACCGGAACCATTTGAATTCAGATCCCCACTTGTAATCGACATCGTGTAATCTGATCTGCCGCCCAGTCCCGTCAAAGCGATATCACCAGAAATTCCACTAATTTGACCTGAACCATCATAGTCACCAGACAAAGTGCCATCTAGCGAATACCACAGGTAACCAGACATTGGACCCCATTCTTGGCCATGGATGTAGCTATACCTAAACCCGCTATCGCTACCCATCTGTATGTCAAGATTCACCATCGCGGCATTAGCTGCGGCAGTGGACAGTACTAACAAAACTGACGCAACAACAGCTTTTACAAAAATCTGCAATTTACTGGCACAAGGCATGCGCCAAAAGTGATACTTACCCATGAATTGGTTCCCCCAAGTTCAAACTGTCAAATTGAAACGAACATCGGCAATCATTGCCTTTAGCCCCAGTTATGCTTCATGCATGTATGTGTAACGCGTTTCAAAAGCGAAAAAGATACCAAACAATGTAACCATATGGTTTTGTTCCGATTTAGCTAAAAATCAGCCAACGGTTGCATCAATAATGTTTCAAATTGTTAACACCTTGCAGTTATTATCGCGTTGAGAAACAACCCGACATCAATACAAATATGTTAGTAGGATTCGAACTAGAATGGCATGTGTTTCAAAAATGTTACAACACAAGTCTGTTTGCACATCGCACATCAGCTAAAATACCTCTCGCAAATTGGTAAACTGGGTTTGGTCAAAACCATCAATCTCGATTAACGACTGGTTTCTAATTACTCGTGAGCATAAAATACTTATAAAACAGGTGTTTATTATTCGCCTGGCCTACATACAATAATCGGAGCCTTAAATTTGCTATGAAGCTAAAGCGACCTGCTTTATTTTTTTCGTCACTACTATGTATTTCCTGTTTTTTACCAACCGCAAGCGCCCAACAAGAAGGTAACGCCTATATTATCCAGGCGGGCGATGTGTTGGAGATTTCGGTATGGCGAGAAGCCGATCTAACACGAGAAGTTTTGGTGCGCCCTGACGGTGGCATGTCGTTTCCGTTGGTTGGGAATATTCTTGCTACCGATAAGTCAGTAACCGATATTCAACAAGAGATTGCTGAACGACTTGCTACCTATATTCCCGAACCTGTCGTAACTGTTTCGGTAAAGGAAATAAAGGGGAACTCTATTTACGTTATCGGTCAGGTCAACCTACCTGGAGAATATGTGGCGACCCGCCGGATGGATGTCATGCAAGCACTGAGCCTTGCCGGTGGCATGACAGCGTATGCATCCGGAAATAAAATAAAAATTTTGCGCCGGGATAACGACTCTAAGCAGATAGCCATAAGATTTCGCTACGATGATGTTGCAAAAGGCGAAAATTTAGAGCAGAATATAGTGTTGCAAGGGGGGGACGTGGTGGTTGTTCCATGAGTCAGGAACATGTTCATGCCACTCCCGAAGTTTCGCTTTTTAGATAAGGATTGTCGAGGGGAAAGCAAAGTGGGGAAAATTTCAAATTCTAGCATGTACTGCGAGCGAGGGGGTTCTTCGCTTAGCTATCTCGTTGCTTGTAAAAACAAAAATACTGGGCAAGTCGTTACTTCTATTATGTGTCTAGCGCTTGCCTTTGGCATGAATAGTTCTTGGGCTCGAGAATGGTACTACGAATCATCAATCGCCATCACCGCCGAATACGATGACAATATTCAACTTGTGTCGGATCAGGAGGCGGATGACATTGGATTAATCGAGGGACTCGTGGAAGAACCCATTGAAGAAGCAACGGGAATTTTCATTGTACCAACGATTACCATTGGCACCGGAACGCCTCGAAGTTCCGTCGAGTTTAACTTAGGCGCGGACGTAAATCGCTACTCGGAAGATGAACTCGATAATGATGGATTTTCAGTCGGTTTTTTGTCGTCAAGACTAACCGAAAAGTCCGTCTTAGGACTCGAATTGAGTTTTGATCGGGACACGAGTCTGACCACCGAGGATTTCGAAGACGCTGTATTCGTTAGGGAAGTCCTACGCAGAGAATCAGCGACTGCTACTCCATCAATCTCATACCAAATCAATGAAGCAAACACGTTTGATGCCGAACTTGAATATAGTGATGTCACTTACGATGATCGCGAATTGGCTGGCCCTTTTGATTTTCGCACGATATCCTTTGCACCAACATTCACCCACATTGTAAACGAACGTACAAATTGGTTTATAGCGGGTGATCTATCTACTTTCGAGTCACCGGAGAATGATGATACGGAAACCGATGATTTAAGTCTTAGTGTCGGTATTGGGCGTCAATTGTCGCCGTCATCAAACGGACAATTTTCCGTTGGTCGCCAAGAGTCCGATAGCGAGGTGACTCGCGATGGGGTCCGGATAACTAGCAGTGACGATGGTGCTATTTATAGCGCTGGACTTAGCTGGGTATTGCCCCTAACTACTGCTTCAGTCGAGTTGTCGCGAAGTTTGGATTCAACAGGATTTGGAAGTCGTAGCGAACGCACTGGGTTGACCTTTGGTGTCAGTCGCGCACTTTCTGAAACCAAGCGAATATTTTTGGATATATCAGCGAGCGATGATTCATTTATTTCGGTCGATGACGACGAAATCCCTGATCGAAAATCTATCAGTTTGGAACCGGGTTTTACTTGGGAACTAACAACGAACTGGGAGTTCGAAACTTCTTACACGTATCGAAAATTGGAATTTGATGCGGTTGAAGTGGAGCCGCTTGATGATGATATTGGGCTAACGACGATTCCAGGTGAAGAAGCAACGTCAAACTCGGTGCGCGCGACGGTTCGATATCGTTTGCCACGAAAACCGTTTTGATGAGAAGTCGTTAGATACAACATCGATAAACTTAATGCGAATGTACATACTGCTAGATCATGGATGACGAAGAGTTTGGTGGCAAATCACTAAGCGATTATCTTGACGCGTTAAAACGCCGCAAGTTAGCGTTTTTAATTCCTGTTGTCATAATTTCTATCGCGAGCTTACTTGTGGCCTACAAACTACCAGCGGTTTATCGATCAACAGGTACAATTTTAATTGAACAACAGGAAATTCCACAGGAGTGGGTCAACACCACTGTTACCAGCTTTGCGGATCAACGTATTGAGCTTATTAGCCAGCGTGTTCTCACAACCGAAAATCTGACCCGTATCATCGAGAAGTTTGGACTGTACACAGAAGAACGTAAGACTCAAACCATTGAGTCTATTACACGAAGAATGCGGGAGGATTTCAATGTAAGGATGATTAGTGCTGACAGGAGCGATCGTAGATCTCGAAGATCGAACCAAGCCACAATCGCCTTTACTATATCCTTTGACAGCCGTTCCCCGCAAACAGCCCAAAAAGTGGCTAATGAACTGGTATCGTTATATCTAGAAGAAAATTTAAAAACCCGGTCACAAGCTGTTGAGGACACCGCACGATTCCTTACGCAAGAAGCGAACAAACTTGGGGATCAATTAGCAGAACTTGAATCTAAAATTGCGGTGTTTAAAGAACAAAATAGTGGGCTACTCCCTGAAGACCATGCCGCAAACATCCAACGACGCAATCGCACTGAAGAGCAAATCCTTGAATCGGACAGACGTATTCAATCGCTGGAAGAGCGAAAAATATACCTCGATACCGCTTTGGCGCAAATCTCACCTTACGCGCAAACTGTAACAACTAGCAGTGTTGAGACCCTCTCACCAGAAGCGAAACTACGATCCTTAGAAAGCCAATATCTCAGCATGAAGGCGTTATATGGCGACGCTCATCCGGATATTATTCGCGTACAAAAAGAAATAAATGCCTTGCGCGCCGAAACAGGGGCTGTAGGCAGCACGTCAATATTGACAAGTCAACTTTCCAACCTACAAAACCGATTAGGCGTAGCACGAGAAAGGTACTCGGAAGAGCATCCTGATGTAAAACGGTTAAAGCGAGAGATCCTAACCGTCGAACAACAACTGGCAACCGCATCAAAATCGCCCGGAACATCTGGTTCTGCCGTTACCACTGCTATTAGTAATCCCGCATATATTGAACTTAGAGCTGAGAAAGACTCAATCGCGAGAGAGCTTCTTTCTCTTGCAAATCATCGCCAGCAACTGACAGCAAAACTAAGAGCGATAGAGGATAAGATTCTCGAAGCACCGCATGTGGAACGACAACAACGTGCGTTAATTCGCGACCACGAAAATATGCTGGCGAAATATCATGAACTCAGGGCAAAGCAAAGCAATGCCCGCCTGGCAGAGGCATTGGAAGAAGATCAGAAAGGCGAGCGATTTACACTAATTGAACCACCACGTGTACCAAAAAACCCGATAAAGCCCGACCGTAAAAAGCTTGCAGCTACGGGAACAATGTTTTCTTTTGCTGGTGGCATTGGTTTAGTTATCTTACTGGAAATGATTCAGAATGCGATACGGGGTCCACGCGCCGTGGCTGCGATAACCCATGCAATGCCATTAACTGTAGTTCCTTATATACAAAGTGCAGCCGAAATACGCAAGAGAAAAACGAGAAGATGGGTTACGGTGCTTATCCTAAGCATATTGACTTTGCTCTCGATTGTGCTGATTCATTTTTTGATAATGCCCCTCGATGTACTCTGGTTTTCGGTAATGCGTAAGATAGAGGAGTTTGATTTACGTGCACGAATATCTGGATTACTGGGTTAGCAAACTACATGGAAAGAATAAAACAAGCCCTGGAACTAGCGCGAGCGGAACGCCGTCATAGTGGAAACCCGCAACGTGTTGTAGCGCACCCGACATTCGAAACTGAAGCGATAGTCGATCCGGGAATTCGCCAAGTTGAGGTCACCTGGAACACACTGCGGGAAACGCGAATTATTCACCCAAACGAGAATCGAGAGTGGATTGAAAGCTATCGGGTTCTGCGCACTCAGGTTTTGCATCGGATGAATGAAAAGGGATTTCACTCTATTGCCGTTACCAGTGCTAACCCGGGCGAGGGCAAGACTATTACTTCGATCAATTTATCCATCGCGCTTGCCACCCAGGGAAACCTGCAGATTATTTTGGTTGATGCAGACCTGCGCCGCCCGTCGGTTCATCGTTATCTTGAAGACAATCCTTCATACGGTCTTTCGGACTATCTGATGGGTGAAATCCCGCTTGAAGAAGCGTTGATTAACCCAGTGGACATTGATAATCTATTGATACTTCCCAGCGGTGAAACACGTATTGATTCCGTCGAGCTGCTGGACTCGTCACGTATGACCCGATTAATTGAATCGCTCAAGAAACAATACATTGATTCAATAATCGTATTCGACGTACCACCGGTTCTTTTTGCCGGCGATGCAGTCGCGCTGTCACGACATATTGATTGCATGCTGGTTGTCGTAGAAGATGGCCGGACGCGCCCGGATGAGCTCAAACGGGTTTGGGAATTACTTGAGGGCAAGAATATAGTAGGGACTATTTTGAATAAATCTCAACGGAAAAATATGACTTACTATTAGTTTTATTTTTAACTAACACGTTACAAACAACAGGGTAAATTTTGGGGGCACCATGAAACCATCTATTAATATTTTTATTTCGTTAGTTGCATTATTGACCGCAGTCGTTGGTCAGGCGCAAACTGACAACCCGGACGGCATCGGTGTTGTAACCGGTTCGTCGACGGGTACATACATAAAATTTGGTCTGGATATGGCTACTGCCGCTAAAAGCGAGCAGCTGAACTTGATTGTAAAAGAGTCTGAAGGCTCACTAGCAAATATTCGACGTCTTGTAAGCAAAGAAAACGCTGCTCTTGGGATCGTACAGTCGGATGTGCTTGGGTTTCTAACGCGCTCACAGGATAAAAATATGCAACGCGTAGCCAACCGCTTGCGATTAGTTTTTCCCTTCTACAATGAGGAAGTTCATCTTTACGCGAATAGAGAAATTCAGACATTCGCAGATCTACAAGGCAAACGAGTCGTCGTTGGTACTAAAGGCAGTGGTAACTGGCTCACCTCGACAAATTTACTCCACTTAATGGGCGTGGAGGCCGGCGAGCAATTAAATATTGATCCCGCGGCCGGCGCAACAGCAGTACTCACAGGAAAGGCAGATGCTATGTTTTATGTTGCCGGTAAACCCGTGAAGTTATTTTCCAATATTGAACAGCTTAAGAACAACCCCAAATACGAAGAACTCGTCAAGCAGGTTCATATGGTGCCGCTGAACGACGAAAAGATGTTGGGTGAATATGCTAGTGCGGAACTAACACCATCTGATTATAACTGGATGAACGAAACAGTACCGACTATCGCAGTAAAAGCCGTGCTGGTTAGTTTCGATTTTTCTTATAAAGACAGCCCTTACTACAAAACGCGTTGCGGGCAACTAAAAAGATTAGGCAACGCAATATACTCCTCGATTAACGAGTTACGTGATTCAGGCCATCCAAAATGGAATGAAGTTAATTTGGATGAGGAGATAGGCCTGTGGAAACGCGACAAGTGCTCCGCAGTGAGTGTCACCGCACGAAATAGCAGCTCTCAAACCACTGCAAACGATGATTTCCTGACCAAAGAGCTTGAAAAATGCATTCGTACCGGCACTTGTCAGTGATACCATGGTGAACTAAATAAATCACCTGGGACAAGGAATCCCGTTTAGGATAGCGCGTATGTACGAATCGCACTTCGGCTTTGACGAACGGCCTTTTTCGTTGCTGCCAGATGCTAGCTTTTTGTATCTTACAAAAAAGCACAATCTGGCGTTAACGATGTTGCAATACGGTCTCGATAGTCAGGCTCCGATTTCCGTGGTTACCGGCAACATCGGCTGCGGCAAGACCACCTTGCTGCGAAAGTTAATGGATGAGGTCGCCGAAGACGTTACCATTGGATTGATAACCAACACTCACAGCTCGTTCGGTGAGTTGTTGCAGTGGGTCCTGCTTGCGTTTGGCCTGGACTATCGTGATAAATCAAAAGTCGAACGCTACGAAATCCTTGTTGACTTCATCATCGAGGAATACGCCAAGGGCAAACACACGGTGTTAATCGTGGATGAAGCGCAAAACATGGACATGAGCACGCTGGAAGAACTGCGCATGCTATCAAACATTAATGTTGACAAGCATCAGGTTTTGCAACTCGTTTTAGTGGGTCAACCTGAGTTGCGTAGCATGTTGCGCCAGCCTGAGTTGCGCCAATTTGCTCAGCGAATTTCGGTTGACTACCACATTCGCCCGTTGGATGTAACAGAAACGGTGGAATACATCAGGCATAGAGTGAGAGTGGCGGGTGGTGATGAGGATATTTTTCACGCCGACTCGTTCCCCCTGATTCAAGAACACACAAGTGGTGTTCCACGTTTAATCAATATTCTTTGTGATACTGCCCTGGTATATGCTTTCGGTGCTCAACAAGAAAAAGTTGATGCAAGAATTATTCGTGAAGTGGTCAAAGACAGAGGCAGCGCTGTGTACTTCGATGACGCTGATACGTACGGATACCTGCAGGGAAAGCAAATTAAACCTGCGTTACGTGTGGTCCATCAAAACAAACAACAAAGCTCGGAAAACTCCGATGCAACACAAATCAAACAGGCGCTGAGTGAAATCGAAAGTTTGTTGAAAACACATTTGGATCAGCAACCGGAACAAGAGGCCGAAACAAAAAAATAGCGACTATATATGTTTTTTTGGGGGGGCATAACTCATAGGGCAGAGAGGCAATGAAAGATAAGAATATTAAATGTGCAAGATCTGGGGTGACCGGACTAGCGACTTACGTCGAATCCGTGTTAAAACTTTGATAAAGAATTATACTTGATTACGTAAGGATTGACTCATACGGTAGCAACTCGTTGCAATCGTATTTGAGCCACACGTTGTTGGTATGTCGGGAAACTTGGGGTAAAAACAGTGACAGAGAACGAAAAAACATCACCACTAACACTGGTGAAAGAATCGGAAAATACTCAATCCGATGAGGAAAAGCAAGTTGTTGAATTATTGGGGCAAGCAGAGCGGCAATTATCGAGCGGAAAACTAATCGCACCGAAAGGAAACAACGCATTAGAAACTTATCGAAAGATAATTTCTATTGACAGTGAAAACCAGGAAGCATTTGAAGGTATCCATAATCTCAAACAACAGTTGATGAGCGCGAGCACGAAGGAAGAGGATAGCGCTGAAAAACCGAGTACCGAGGAGCCATCTGAAGAACCTTACTCATCCGAAGAAGACTCCCTGCCGGAATGGAAACTCCCTGACTATGATTCAATAGTAAATTCGGATGCCAAAACAAGAATTGAATCAGAATCAAATGTTGAGATTGAGACAACAACTTCGTCTATTCCCCCTGATTCGCATCCATCCATAACCCCAAAAAAGCACGCTGCCCCTCCACGAAAAACAAAATGGCCCGCAATAGCGGGTATTGTAACTGTTACGGGAGCCATCGCAGCACTATTGATTCACCAAAACCCCGGTATCATTACTAACTTAAAAGCAAAACCGCAAATCGCTATAAATCAGGATGGCGACAATAGTCAAACGGAACCTGATCAGCGGAACGTACAACCATCGACAGCCGATACAACGGGGACGGACACCATGGATACCGTTGAGAACGATGAAAAACCATCAGAAGTTCAAACAGTCGCGGATATAGTCAATTATGATATTGCCGACGATAACTCAATTTCATCACCCGAAACGGATGAATCTTTGAAAGAAATTGAAATAATGCTGGCAATGTCGCGAGACTATTTGCAAGCTGATCAGCTTATTTCGCCAGAAAATGAAAATGCACTTTCCGTTCTAAATCTAGTACTCGAACAATATCCAGAACATACCGAAGCCTTGCTTGGTATGGAAATGCTCAAGCGAAAGTTGCTCGATAAAGCGGCTATTGCGCAGAATTCCAATGATTGGAAAACCGCTCGGGATCAGCTTGATGCTCTCATTCAAATCGAACCGGAAAATCAACAAGCAATGCAAGGAATCGCTGCAATTGAAAAAAAGGTTTTAGAACTCGCTGCTTCTGCTAAAGAGAACCAGGAATGGGACACATCAAAAACTTACCTGTTGCAAGTTTTAGCCATAGACGCGAACAATACCGAGGCCCAAAAACTCCTCGAAGAAGTCACAATTGAGAGAGCAAGACAAAATGAGCTAAGCGACTTGCTAGAACAAGCCCAAAACCACCTTTCCGAAGGACGACTAATAGAGCCTATAGGCAATAATGCATCGTTTTTCTTCCTTCAGGTTTTACAACGCAAACCGGATAACGACACTGCTATACAAGGTTTAAACACTATCACTGATGAGTTATTGGCAAAAGCCGGAGACGCTCAAGAGAAGGAAAACTGGAGTGATGCGGCCACCTATCTCACCGCGGCGCAAAGATTTCAACCTGAGAATGCTGAAATACAAAACGCGGTTGCGATAATGAATGAAAAACAAGAACAAGCCAGGAACACTACGAGCGAATCGATACAGGTAGAAAAAACTCAGGGACAAGTGGAAACATTACTTGATGAAGGGAAAACATATTTAGAAACAGGTCAGTTTTATTCTCCTGAGAACAAAAGCGCTTTATCCGTATTTGACAAAGTTCTAGCCATTGATCCGAATAACCAACAAGCGATACAAGGTATTGCAACCGTTGAAAAACGAATTCTAGAACTCTCCACAGAGGCAATAAAAGATAAGAAGTGGAGCCACGCAAAAAACCTCTTGCAAAAACTTTTGGTCATCAATCCGTCAAATGCTAAGGCGCAAGAAATGCTGGCAGAAGTTTCAATTGGAGAGACAAAACAAAACGAGTTAAGCGATCTGCTATCACGAGCACAGCGACACTTGACCGATGAACGATTGATTCAACCTGCAGGCGACAACGCTGCGTTCCTGCTTCTCCAAATATTACAAATTGACCCGGAAAATGTGGCTGCCAAGCAAGGCATAGAAACCGTCACCTCGCGACTGATAGCGAAATCACAAGCATCGCAAAACGAGAAGAATTGGGATAACGCACGTTACTATCTGCAAGCGGCGCAAAGAATTCAACCGGAAAACGATGACATACACCAGGCGATATCAACATTAACTGAAACCCAAAAGAGAAACGACGATGTTGCTTCACTCGTAACGCAGGCGCAGAAAATCCTGGAAATATCCCCTGCGGGTGGCGATGCGGATAGAATTGCTCTCGAGCAGTTTAATAGTGTTTTAGCCCTGGACGCTAAAAATGAAGAGGCCCTTCAAGGGATGGAAAATATTAAGAATCGATTCCTGACTGCGGCGAAACAAGCGGGTCAGAACAAACAATGGGAAGCTGCACTCTCGAGTCTAAATGTAGTTCTCTCGATAGACAGTCAAAACCAGGAGGCAAAAGAACTTAACCAAACACTTAATCAGTCGCTGCAAGAATCACAGGAAATTGTCACCTGGTTGGAAAACGCCAGTCAACAACTGGAAAGCGATGATTTAACTTATGAACAATATGAAGACGTATATGCCTTAGTTAGTAAAGTGCTCGAACGCGAGCCTAACAACTCACTGGCCGTATTAAACAGAAAAGTATTGGCAGAAAGGCTTTGGTCGGCAGCACATGCTGCGCATACTGCAGAAAACTGGGACGGCGCACAACCATACTATGAATTTCTACTCAGAATGAACTCAGAGGATAGTCGTGTGCAGTCGAGTCTAACCAATCTGATTAATGAAAAGAAACAACACATCGAGTTGGAAAATCTGTTGGCTCTAGGCAATAAATACATTCAGGAAAACCGACTCACGGAACCCACTGGCGACAATGCGTTTAGCGTATTTAGACAAGTACTTGATATTGATCCAACGAATCCTCAAGCTAAAAAAGGTATTGAGAGTATACAAACGCAACTACTTGGTCTTGCGCAGGATGCTCAAAAACAAGAACAATGGGATACTGCCAGCGCATATCTAAATACACTTCTTACACTCAATCCGCAACTCTCAGAAGCTCGCAGCGCATTAGAAAAGCTGGCTGATATCCGCGCGAAAGAAACGCAAACTGTAGCGGGAAACGCAGAAGTTGCAGACGAAATTTCGAGCACGTTAGAACCGCTTAAACCAGTCTCCGAACAGGAACTCCTCGAAATTTTGATCGGCGAATGATAATTTCGATTTACACAGTAATTGTAAAAACCCCCTTAAAAATACACTGCGCATTGACGCGATAACACTCGTATAACATATTAACGGACATGAATCCTAGCCAAGCACCGTGGCCCTTGAACAAACTCAAGGAAGCACAGTTAAACCGTGAGAGTTTGGCCAAAAGAGCAAGTAAGGGAGACGATCCCGAAACAACTTCGCTAGAAGAACCCTCCATCTATAGTCAAAAATCCAAACCCGGTTTCACGCAGGACAGTGAGCCACTAGAAATTGTCTCCGACACTCAGGAATCAACCGATATTGCTTCAAATGATAGTGAGATAATAGACACTAATACAGAATCTGAAGATTTGGATGCCGGGTTTGAACCGCGTCATAGTTTCGACATTCAAGACCCGAACACAGAAGCTATTCCGAAACTTGAGGATATTAGCGAAGACACCGAATCATCAAACACAACTAAGTTATTTTTAGTAGTTGGTGGGATAGTTGCAATTATTTTTGCTGGGTTTCTGGCCTACGAAAACCCGATCACCCTAAAAGATGTGAAGCGAAATTCCTCGAATATGCAAAATTCCAAAGATCACGTGACTACAAATACCTTTGAGCACAAGGGTTCCAATATAATAAATGACCCGGCCGAAAAAAGACTACCCGGTAACTTTAACGCTGAGGAAGCTGGTACTACGTCGCTCAATTACCAAATCGACTCGCTTACAGGCGACATATCAACAACAGCAAGTTCAATTGACACACCTTCAACACAAATTATTCCAAGCGATGATTCCAAGAAGAACATTGCTGACACGGATTTATCCGGCAATACAAATCAGACCAGTCAGTTACTCAACACTCAAGTCGAATCTGCAGGAGAATCACAACTTGAGGTAAACTCAGAGACAATTTCGCTGGTTACACAAAGCGACCACGCCGTCGCAGATATTGATAGTTCCGAGAAAATTGAGAATTTGTTGCGCCAAGCGCAGTCGATGTTTGACAAATTACAACTGACACTACCACCAGGTCAAAATGCATTAGCAAATTACCAAAAAGTGCTGGAGATCGACCCAGGCAACATCAGTGCCATCGACGGCATCGAAGCAATCAAACTAAAACTGTTTGAACTTGGGAAATACGCCAAAGTCAGCAACCAATGGGACAAAGCCGAAAAGCGGTTCCAAAAATTAATAGAACTCGATCCTCAGAGCCAATTCGCAGAACTCGCTAGAACAGAGTTAATGTCAATGAACCAACCCGCCCAATAGATATTCGCTAATTCTTTTTTCCTAAGCGAACCAAAACCAACTGTTATCGAAATTGGATACGCATCCGATGTAAAAAAATTCGCTGTAACAACTCACCGGGAATACTACGTAGATACTAATGATAAAAATTAGTAACTTAAATTTATTACAATTCAGAATCAAAAAACAATATTAAACTCAGTATCTAACACAAAACCAGTTCACGTTTTCCATTCACGATTGTGAAACTTCCCGATTTTGTAATAACAGGCGCTGCCAAATCAGGCACGACGACACTACACAAGTACCTTAGTAATCATCCGGACATCTATATGTCGAAGCCAAAAGAGCCAGAGTTTTTCGCACGAGATGATGTATATTCAAATGGCCTCGATTGGTATTCCCAGCTATTCGAAAGCGCGTCAGCCGACCAGATTTGTGGCGAAGCTTCCACTATTTACAGCCTCTGGCCTCTTTTCCCCAATGCGACTAAACGCATGCAACGGGTCATTCCCAATGCAAAATTGATTTACATCATGAGGCACCCTGTCGATAGAGCATATTCGTTTTACGTACAACTGATCAAAAGCGCTCAAAACGAGAATCAAAAATATAAAATTCGTCGGACTTTCGAACAATGCATATTTGAACAAAAAACGCCAGCTTGCTCAAAAGAAGAGTTTTTCGCCACGTTTCAACATCACTTGCCCGACTGCCCGGAACTTTTTCTCAGCGGCAGCGACTACACAACGCAAATCGAACACATTGAAAATTATTTTCCGAAAGAATCGATTCTGCTGTTATTGTTTGATGACCTCATGTCTGAACCTGCAGAACTTCTTGAAAAAATTTACAAGTTTCTCGGAGTCAATAGCAACGTCGATTCGGCATACGAATCACCAATAGTTGAAAATGCAGCTATAGACCATATGGAAAGAAAACTTGAAAACACCATAGTGCGACAGCTTAAAAATTTACCGGGTTCAGGTTTGGGCGCTCGTCTTCTCCCTGCTGAATTCAAATCCTTTGTGTTAAACACCGTCAAATCATTTTCGTACTTTCAATCAGATATCGATGAGATCAAACCGAAACGTATGTTGCCAGAGACCCGGTCACACTTAATCAACAGATTTCGAGAATCGAACAGGAAACTATCGATTCGTCTTGATCGCGACTTATCTCATTGGAATACTTAAGTAGCTCTCGTTATTCAAACAAATAAAGTTTGGTCGGGGGAGGCAGTACAGATCCACATCACAGTAATAGAATCAAGATTACACTAGTTGTATCGTTGTTAGATACACTCGGACCTGCTCCCTCCACCAGTAGCACCTGATTCGACAGCTCCCACATCGTATCGTGATCTACTCGGTCTGAAATTGTTGAACAGATCATCAACAACCGATACGATTTTTCTTGCATTAACCGCCCAACTAGTGGTCTTCAATGTAAAATCATCGGGAGTGCTGAAACTGGTCGAATCAAACGGATTTTGCCTTACAAAGCGTTAGAATGAGAAAATCAAAAATTGAAACCTGTGAATGAAGTAATTGAACTACAATCAATGCTATCGAAACGTTGACTATTGTCGCGTGCCTTGCAATAACTGAATTTCCGGTGAGCCTGAACGATTACCCTTTATTATGATCAGAGATAATTCGAGAAAAGAAGACATGTATCTATGTTGAAGAGCTACTTTCTACCACAAAGAAAGGCTTATTTTCGTGGAGGAACCGCTAGGCTGTCGGACTTGGTCTGGATACAGCGCCGTCTTAGAATTGATTCTAATGATATAGAAGAAAACACCATCGGAGACTGCCATCAAATAATTTCTGAACATTTACGGAACAATCATGTATTCAGCTATGGCGCAGCACGAATGGGACTATACGAGGTGCTAAGAGCCTTGGGTGTCAACCGTAACGATGAAGTGATTGTGCCTGGATTCACATGTGCCGTGGTCGTCAATGCTATTCGATTTTGTGGTGCAATTCCAAAATACGCTGATATCGAACTTAGTACTTTAGGGGCGCATCCTAATCAGATAGAGAAGCTGATTACCCCACGAACGAAAGCGATAATAATTCACCACATGTTTGGGATTCCTTGTGACATAGAAGGTTCGATACAAGTCGCAAAACAACGGAATATCCCTGTTATCGAGGATGTCGCGATGGGGTTGGGAGGGCAATTTAAAGGACAATTGCTGGGTACGTTTTCGGACGCCAGCATATATTCAACAGAACGTACAAAAATGATCTCTACAGTGAATGGTGGGATATTAGCGACAAACGACGAACAATTGGCCCAATCTCTTGAACAACGTTATAGGTCATTAAGCATTCGATCTCGCCGCGAGACGAATTTGGCATTGAATGCATGGTCACTCGATTATTTCAAAAAATCGCCTCTTCTGGGTCACCACTACGGAAAAGTTATCCGGCAAATCAGAAAAATCAGAATAACCCGAGGTTTACCCAAAGCATTTGAGTGTGAATCCTTTCAAGCTAAGGAACTATATGAAGACGAATACCAAGGTATACGCCACAATGGATACCCATGGAGAATCAGGAGTGATCAGTTACTTCTCATGATTCGACAATTGCGTCGATTAGGAGAACAAATCGAACACCGTACGGAATTGGCTACAGAGTTACTGGAAGTAATGAAGCAGAAAGGTGTCGGGATCCCAAGCATCGATGAACATACGATGCAACCAGCATGGCTAAGATTCCCTTTCTGGGTCGAAGAGCGCGAATTGTGGAGAAAAAAGTTGGAGAGTGCGGGAATTGAATGCGGGTATTGGTTCGAAGCACCAGTCCACCCCAAAGAATCCTGCGACAATCCTGCATTTTCTTACGTTTCAGGAAGCTGCCCCAACGCCGAATGGTTAAGTGAGCGAATTTTGAATATTCCTATTACGCCAAGGGTAAGTTCATGGATGATTAAGCGGATTCGCAAACTGTAACTGCGAATATCCGGCGCTTGTTAGTTTGTATTTTACAACTATTGCAGATGACCATAAGAGTCATCTCTTAAGCACTTATTGATTTAAACTTACGGAAAAGCATCACCTAATATGCTCATTAGTCCCGAATAAACAATGGTAGATTTAAGCGAAGTTCTAAACGAAAAACGCTTTTCCGATTTACGTGATTGCACTGCGAATGCGTTAAGCATCAGTCGCAATAACATAACACTTGAACAACTCGGACCCGCCAAAGGTATACCGGATGAAACGCTGAAACTAACGGTCTACGATCAACATAGTCAACCTGTTGCCGTAGTTTTATACTCTAACCCTGCTACGCCCAATATGGTTCGCCATAGTATGGAAAGAGCTATTGCAGCCGGTGAGGCTTTGGGACCGGATTTGGGTAAAACAGCATTACAACCCATTGCCGAAGGCATAGTCGACGGACTTAGTTATGCGGTTCTTCCTTACCTTCAAGCATTAAGCAAAAACAAATTTGTTTGGTACGCTCAACGTGCTTATTTTGGTCCCAGGATATTAGCCTGGCTCCGTCAAGCCACGGAAGTCACCATAAGCAAACACGATCCGAAAGGACATACAAATAATTTCATAGAGCCACTTAGGTACATCGCGCAGCATAGCAACATCGATTCGTCCCTGCGCATCGCCGCCACAAATACACTCAGCCGTCTCGCCGACCAGCAGTTACAAATGAAACATGTGCTCATGCATGGCGATCTTTGGTTAGGAAATATTATGATAGAACCTAACAACAGCAATTGGCTAAAGGGTCCGCGGTTTGTCATTATAGACTGGCCCAGCGGGACGCCACAGGGTTATCCGATTTACGACCTGGTGCGCCTCGCTGGATCTCTTAAATTGCGGCCACATCAATTTAGAAATGAACTCAATCGGCATTTATCGATATTGGATTGCACGCCGGACGACGCTCTGTCATATCTTTTGAGTGGCTTGGGATACATAGGCATGACCTCGGAAAATTTTCCAACCGATCGGTATGTGAGTATGTCGAAACTTTGCTTTGATCGTGTAAAGTTCGCGATCACCTAGCTGACACTTTGACTTATGGGGCACATGAATCGAATCTATAGTATTCCAGAATACTTCATTCGTAAGTACAAACGCCTACCACCTGTTTCAGTGCAGGAAACGCGAATATCGGCACCGATATACATGATATGTTATATCGCTCGTTCTGTTTGGCAACCGCATTGGCCACCGTACCAACTCGGTTTTGAGCTATGTCGAAAGCACCAAAAGACGGAAAATACTTGGTAAGTACCTAGGCTTACGCACGCACAGATGAAGTTCTTGTTGCGCGAATGCTACATAAGATGGAATTTAGGTGAAGAACGTCTACGGATTTCCCTAAATCCCGCGAATATCAAATATGAATTCGACGGTTTTCCTGCCCAGAATCAGCGCCTCAAACTTTTGGCGAATCCCCGCATTCCCCGCAAAGCCCTATCAATTCTCTTGCGAGCGGTCTGGGAGTTCAGTGATTTCAGGATCCCTGAAGAAATCATTAACCGAGTTCCTATCGAACAGACCGCGGTCTTCCAGCGTATGAAGGACATCTCGGATCACCGTGACGACCTTAGGGCAAGCCATACTTACAGAGATATAAGGGAGCGGCTGCAGGCGGACGGAATATTCCGGCACAAAGGATACTCCATTCGATCTGCTAATGAAATCGAAGGGTGCATTCATAATTGCTTTCTTGACTTGATCCTTAGCATGGAATCGCAGGGCTATATCGAGGATCGCACGAACGATTTTGCGACCGGCGGCATCGGCACCTTCTTTATTGATCACGATGGTTCAATTCTAAAGGGGGGAGCCGCCACACACAGATTGGCTGCCGCTAAAATCACAGGACTGAAAGGTGGTTTTCCTGCGCGCATCATCGGAGCTCATTCAAATTGGCTTGCAGATCAAAACATTCATGACGCACGCGATCTCGGCCGCCTCGACGCGGCAATCCGCGCTGTGGAAGTCAAAAACAACCCCCTTTAACGTCTGTTAAAAGCCTAAGTGTTTAGTAGTAGTCATGAAGTTGGGGTGGTTAGCCTAATTTCAACTATCGTTGATCCAACGCTTTACCTTGTGTCGCTTCGCAGATAATAATATATCGGTTCTTTTCAGTTATTACCTACAATACTCGTCAATCGTTATTAGACTCCTAAATTTAGAACTAGTGATATTTTTTTGGTTTGTCGTATTAACCTGAATTTAAAGCAACCATGCTCTGGCTAAAATATGGAAGATCGTAGAAATTACAAAAATATCTGCCCAATATTTATAGTCTTAGGTTTTCCAAAATGCGCCACCACATGGATACATCGACAGCTCGAATCCCATCCTGCAGTCGGATGTACAAAAACGAAAGAAATAAACTACTGGACGAAGTCCTACGAAAAGGGATCAAGCTGGTACACGCAGCAGTTCCCAAATGACAAATCCTATAAAGTTTTCGCTGAGGTATGCCCTCACTATGTCTACAAGGAAGCTATAACCCGAATTATCGAAAATCTTTCTGAATTCGATGTGAGATTTGGAATATCGCTTAGAAACCCGTACGAACGGACGTTTTCTCACTACTGGGACGTTTTGCGAAGCGGTCGCGCGCAGGGGAGTATAGAGTCAGTCATACATCGGGTGCCTCCAGTCATTGAGCAGAGTCTATACGGTTCAAAATTGAAAATGGCGGGCGAATATCTATCATTGAATGAACTCTTTGTCTGTCAATTCGAACGTATTAATTCTGACCCTGGTTATGTTGTCGAGGAACTGTTTCAGTTCATAGACGTTGATCCAAACCACAAGTCGGGGAACCTGACACAAAAGGTTAACGCTGGAAGAAAAGCTACCCACCTTGATATGTCATTAAAAAAATTAGAAATGTTTACAAAGCGTTGTGGGTTGAAACGCGAACACTTGCTTCGGTTCGGTTTATGGTCCTACTTCGAAAAAATGAATCACTCACTTTCAAAAAAACGTCCAATCCCTAAAATGGACGCTTCTGATAAACGATTCTTGGAAAGTACTCTTAATCCAGAGATTGAATTATTGGAGGACTTACTAAATATTTCTTTTCAACATTGGAAAGACTGAGTGTTCCTAAATATTGAGTCGTGTTACTAGAATTTGCTCAGATTATTGTCGATACATCGATTTTTAGTCTGCAAGAAATATTTATAGTTGCTAAAACGAATGGGTCTTAATTAATTCCACTATAATATTTTTACCTTTCGACTAAATTCTGCACTTCAAGCACTCCATTCAGAAAAGTCCATATCTAACAATAGACTTAGTTTTTCAACCTCAACGCTTGCATCCTGTCTAAGTGAACTTCTGACATTTTCGTCCATTTGTTTTCGATGTGCTTGCCGAGTGGTCATCAAATCGACAACATTTATAAGTTTAAGCCGCAAAGTCGGTGCGAGGTACCGTCTGGCCTTTTCCGCGAAGAGTTTTTTGAGGATATAGTGAATATTTTTAGCTTTTCTCTCTTTGTGAGCATTAATTCGTTCAAATTCCGTTTTGAAAGAAGTATTCACCTCCAGAAAATTTAATATTCGTTGAAATACTATATGCGGTGTTTTCTTAAAATCATCGTATTTCTCGACATGAATTTGCGATCGGCCAAAATGCTCCAGATAACATTCAATTTGGCTCGCATAGTTCATCACTTCCCTGTAGAAAAGAAGATTCGGACATCGTACTGCCATACCCACAGTTGGCAATCCCTCCCCACGTTTGCGAGATTCTTCCTGCTTTAAAGCCTGGGCAAAATCAGCTATTGGTTCAGTCGAAGCTAATACCATTTGCGAATGCCACGCGTACATCGCTTCAACTGGGTCTCGTAACATAATCAAAATCTTTGCCTTTGGACTGTAGTCACTTATGGCTGCGGCAGCACGTTTTGAATACAGTGACAAAATTGATGCATCGAGCACAACGGTAGTTTGATCCAAAATGCGAAAGAGGCTTAAATATTCGGTTTCGCTCTTTGGTTTAACCAGATCCAGATCAAGACAAAAATAATTAGACTCCTTTATTCTCGAAACACAGATTTGTGGATGCCGACCAAGATATACGCTCATGGCGGAGGTACCTGCTTTAGGAGCACCGACGAAAAAAGCATTAGGTTTCAAAGTCATCTATGATTGTTTGTAGCTAGACAAAGCCAATTTATTCTCACATAAAGGCATTCCAAAATCCGGCTTTTCATTTGTTTCTCCGAGCACCCATCTATACACTTCTGTCACCTGTTGCGCTTTAGCTTGCCAAGTAAAGAGGTTAAACACCCGCCGCCTTGCCATCTCGCTCTTACAAAAAATAACACTAGGATCATTAACGAGCTCGACCAAGACTTTGCGAAACCCTTCGATAATCTGATCTCTGGTACCGATTGGCACACTAAAACCGGCGTCTTGAGTTGCTAATTCTCCCGGACCACCATAATCAACGATAATTGGAACAAGCCCTAAAGCCATTGCCTCAAGAACTACACCCCCCCCGAATTCTCGTATGCTAGGAAATCCGAGCACACTGGATTTAACAAGTCGATCTTGAAGTTCCGTGTGGTCTATCCACCCGTCGAGTTTGACTTGACTTGCAATATCGAGTTTTCGGACAAGATCTTTCAGATTCCCCATCTCTGGCCCGTCTCCAATGATATCCATCTCGAGTTTTTTCTCTTTGGCCAGTTGTGCCGCCGCCTCTAAAAGCATATCGGCTCCTTTGTAGGGAACCAGTCTGCCAACAAAGGCAACTTTAATCGGTCTCCGGTCTAAGTTTTCCACACGACGTGTAAATCTTTCTTTCAATATGGCATTTTCAGGAATATAAACACACTTTTCATGATACTTTTTGGCGATTTGAGAATATGTCGCACGCGACCCCACCACAATTGCTTTCGCAAAACGCCTCGTCGCGTTATGGTAAGGTAGCAATTTATAAGCCGAACGGGCGTAAGAAAGCCATTCTCGTTCTTTTACGCGTTCTTTTTCGAATCCGGCTGGCCATGGCAGCCCCCCATTTATCGGTCCAATAACAAATGGGATCATTAATCTGTGGCACTTTTGCGCCATTAGACTGGGAACTGTCGGGCTAACCGGGGTCAATCTATGAACAAGATCAAAATCAGAGTTTCGTAACCTTGTTTCAAACTCTTTCCAAATCAAGTGTTCAAAATAGTAGTAGGAAATTGACGACAAAGCCATAACTGTCGTCCATCCTCTATTCGCCCCACCCCTTATTTTCTTGGAAAAACTGTGTACTTTTTTTGCAACGAGCTCAGAGTCTATCGCACTAAAGTCTTGCCCCTCCTTTAAGCCCGCTCTTACAAAGGCGTCTCGATTTCTAATTTGAGTTACAATATGAACATCGTTAATTTCGGAAATCGCTTTCGCGTTCGACCAACCAGCAAGCGGCACACTTACCCACTCAGGATTCGCAGATTCCGCTAGTAGAAGGATTCGATATGATTTTTTTTTACTAGTCATTTCATGTGCATATAAGCAGTTAAACACTCCAGTCAGCGGTATGTCGCTTTACTACGCTATGGTAACTATCACATTCTATCGATTCACCCAGCCACTGCCCTAAAATTCCTAAATCCTTATCAAATATTTCTTTCAACCTAAGTTCGGCCAATTCGTCAAGTGTCGGTCTAGATTGAACTTGCCAACGCTTTTTAACACGATCTCGAAATTTTTGTGAAATGATTGAGTTCAAAATATTTTTTCTGAGGTAACTTGAAACGGGATTCTCTATTATCAAATCTCGAACAGGGCTTCGGCGCATCCTATCTCGCGATCGATTTCGTACATCATCGACTTTCCAATTGGGAGTTCCTTCATACTCTAAGAATTTGAATATCCGATTCAACTCCTGATTAGGGGCCTTGGCTACGCGTTCGAAAAATACTAGTAATATTTGCTTCCTAGAGAATCGTTCTATATATGGCGTCAACTGTGCCGAATAGCAGCTATACTCGACCAATCGAGGAAATTTTTTTATAGCGTCATTTATCGGCCCGTCAAGTTCTCGTGTGGTCCATTCATGTAAATATTGTGATACCAATCGATCTAACGGATGCCGAATAACATATATAAGTTTTGCGTTAGGCAATGTTTCTTTTATTCGGTCAGCCGAATTGGGATACGTGGGCAGTTTAGTATAGTGTGTACTGGACTCACCACACATCGCTTCGGAGGAGGCGCTCATAAATAGACCCTTGTACCAGTCCAATCCTTTCTCCCATTGTTCGCAATCACTAAAAAAATTCGGCTCCTTTGGCTCAGACATGAATATTCCCGGATGTCTAGCTAATTGTTCATGAATTGAACTCGTCGCGCACTTCATGGCGCCAATAATTAAAAAATCAGGTAAGCGAGCATTCAACGATCGTATTCCTTTTTTGATTTCAAAGCTAACAACGACCCTTTCCAAATATCAGAAAACTCATACTCGCATGACGCTCTGTTTTTTAACCCTATACGCTCGGGAATGAACAAAATCACTCGCCCGATAATCCACGCGATATTAGCCGCCCATAACCCCATTACACCATAACACTTATTTAAGTATCGAGATCGGGATTCATAGTAGTACGACGGCCTGCGTCTTCTTTTTGCCAGCAAAGATTTTACCGGTGAAGTCCCCCCTCGAAGATGCACAACTTTCGCAAATGGATAGTGTAGTATTTTCCAGTTAGCTGCACGCGCCCTGCGACAATAATCTGCATCTTCGAAGTACATAAAAAACCCTTCATCCAGCTCACCTACGGACTTGATCACGTCTGCTCGAATCAGTACGCATGCAAAACTAACCCACTCCACGAAAATTGAATCGTTGCATTCTCCTACAGGAACACGCCAGTTTTTTAACATATTGTATATGAGCGTAGTATTTGCCGCGCGCATGAACTCGCTGATTGGTGAATGATGTCGAAAAGCACTAACCTGTGGCGACCCATCTTCCCAAGTCAGGCGCGGACCGACTATCCCTGCGCTTTTGTGGCTCTCTGCGGCATTCAGAATCCCTATTAACGTCCCCTGACACACAAGGGTATCGCTGTTTAACAACAGGTAGTAAGTTGCCTGTACGGACCGAATACCTATATTGTTACCCGAAGAAAACCCGTCATTTCTTTCAGAACAGATACATCTGGCCCATCGCGACCAATTCCTGTCTTTTATTTCTTTTTCGATCACATCAACTGAATCGTCACCACTATTATTATCAACGACAATCACTGTGGTGTCTGGCTGGCTTTCTACTTCGGCAACCAGGGAGTGCAGACAATCAACGACAAGCACCGGAGTTCGGTAATTTACAATTATGATCGCTAAATGCATTTCCTATTTCACATATCCTGAATCAGAAATCAACAATGCAAAACCTAATGACTAAGGAATACGAATTTGAACATCAATTCCTTTCTCGAGTCGCTGTTTTTCAAGTTCGGAATCAATGTGGGCTTTAGCTATTCTAATCACTCGCGTTGACGGTTGGAGCGCAGTAACTAAGCGATCAAAAAATCTTTCAGCAAGCTCCACATTTGGCTGGACGGCATATACGATACTCGCAACTAGTCGGCCAATCATTTTTCCATATTGTCTTGCAAGAAAATAATTCACACCCAAAAGAGTAGCCATTTCAAAGTCAAGTCTGAAAGGGACCCCGGCACCATCAACAACGATATTTACTAAACTATGATCTGCATCGACAACTCCTAACTCAACCATCTGAATGGTCATCTGGATTAGACTTTCTTCAAACGCGGCGACCTTCTTGTAATCACCAGACCGAACGAGATTATTCAGGTAAATTGTTGCATTTTTGCTCGGGGTTATGTCCTCAAGAACAATCGCGTGCGTGTATTCTATATCAGACATATTTATCAAACTAAACCCGAGAACCTCTGGCACATCACAACCGGCTCGATGCAATCGATGCAAAGCTTTTAGCTCTTTATACAGCGCACCTGATTTCGTCACCTCACGAAACCACGCTCCGCACCCTCGTCTCGCCCATAACTTGAGAATGATAGAACTGTTTTCAACCGTTGCTATACGCGCGACAACACTACTCTTTTTCTTCCTAAGAATTTCTCTTTTACTTCCTCCAGAACAAAACTGTTTTACCAGCAATATAGTTTGCTCGCTAGTTAGTTCGTATGAATTAGCAGGATTCAAAGTGCAGTTTGCGGGACTATCAACAGACTTTAGGCGAACTAGGGTTTTTAACAATTAGAATAGCGCACCGTGTGGATCCAATGTTGCGGCGTTCGTCGTTAGCTCCTAGCTTTAGAAAATACTGATTTCAATATATATCGCTTGGCAGAAATGGGTAGATATCCATAATATAAAATCAGTGCGATTAATGTTACGAATACTCCTCCCGCAATAGTCACATCAAAAATCGCGCTCAATCTATCTGGAAGACTTGGAATTAAAGGTTCGATAATGGGGCGCACATAAAGTCCGATTCCAATAAAGGTAACACCTATTGCTATACCTTTGAAGGAGTCTTGAAAATATTCAAATATGCTGACTCCCATTTTCTTGTGAAAACCAACCAAAAAGTACAATGCGCCTGTTATCGTACCAAGAAAGACCGAGAGGACGACAAACTTATACCCTCCTAAATAGTTTGCTGGGAATATCAGTGCAAACGTCAATACCGCCGTGACAACCGAATACTGAGTTTCAAGTCTTATTTGACCCAATCCTCGTAAACTGGCGGTACCAATGCCCGTCAAAATCGCGAAAAACTGGCCAAAAACCAACACGCGAATAGACCACGCGGCCAAGGGAAACTCTTGACCTGTCCATATCAATAGGATCTTGTCGGCAAAAACGACCAATCCTGAAAAACTGACAATAGCAATAAACAATACGATTTTAGAGCTTAAGCTATACAACTTAAGCCAACCAGCTTTATCTTCCGAATTAACTAAGTTTGCGAAAGCAGGCATCAGCGGAGCGATAACAGCGCCACAAAAGGTTCTAGCCAAACTTATTAACTTTCGAGACATGTCGAATATCGCCAACATTGAAACTCCGCAAATGGCGGATATGGCTATGTACAGGCCACTTCTAAGCATCCGAATTAATAAGCCTAAGAATTGAAACTTGATTGCAAGGGAAAATATTGACTTTAGGGCTGGTCGAGAAATAAGCATTGGCGATAAACGAATTTCTGGACAAATACGCGCAACCAGAACCCAACCAAAAATTGTAGAAGCAACTCCTCCACACAAGTGACCAACAGCAAGCGCGATTAAACCATATTCCCGGCTCAGCAGGATCAACGCTATGGAGAAGGATATAGTCGAGGAGAGAATCATCAGTTTGTAACGTAGATCCGTCCGTTGTAGTCCTGCTAATATTCCGAGAACACACCCAAATGACATCTGTATCAGTAGTGTCAACCCAACCAAAAACAATGCTGTTTCGGCGTCGGACTGCAAATCAACAGGCACATTGATCAAATTAAAAACCGGTATTCTTGCAAACCATATAGCCGTACATACCAATAGTGCGATACCGCCTACCGATAAAACACCACTACTAATCAAGGCCGACAATTCTCTATACGTCCCGTTCGCATCGTGCTCTGCGGTAAACTTCACATAAGCCATTCCCGCGCTAACATTGAACATAGATATATAAGAACAGATGCTAAATATCAGAGCCCAAACACCATAGCCCTCCAAACCAAGTTTTGCGATTATTAGCGGTGTTAGAATGAACCTCGAACCAATGTGCCATAGTTCTGAGATCGCCGCATATGTCGACCCCCGCTTAAGCGACGAAAACGTTACTTTTGCCATTACTCAACAAGAGTTCATTTTGTTTGTTGCATACTTTTCGAGTCCTTAACGCTAGATTTATCGATAAGGTATGTCGATCACGAAACCCTAGCTATACTTATTTATTGTTTCGATCCATAGTTCTTTTGGTTTTGCGTCAGGAAAATATTGGGATATAAACGTATGCGCACTTTTGGATAGCTTCTCTCGAAGTGAGCTGTCTTCCAATTCGACCAAACCTGCAACTGATTCGGACACGTCTTGAGCAACATACGCTGTTTCGAGATGTCGCATGCTAAAGTTTGCCCCGCCCGCATTTTTTCCGATTACCACTACACCGGCAGACATGGATTCCTGCGGCGGTAGCGCGCAACCCTCAACATCCGCAGAGGCAAAAAAGGCCTGTGCGAATTTAAATTGAGCAGCCAACTCTTCAAAATTTAGCTTATCGAGCACTTTCGGTTTCCAGAAAGTATTTCCAGATTGACTATATTCGGAAAACACTTCCTGTATAAATTCATCACCTTTTCTGGGAAAAACGATTACTCGACCTTCCATTCTTTCGTTCTGCGGAATAAATGGAAACACAGCGTTATCAACTATATTAGGAACAATTGGAATTGTAATTCCTGGATACATTTCCTGACACTTGGCCAGCATAAACGGAGAATCCGTCCAAATTTCAACATCCTTTCTTCGATAATCAAAGTTGTTGTACAGTTGAAGTGGGGTCTGTTGATAAACAATGCTTGGACCAGGTGCCTCATTTACTCGCTCAGAGTATAAATCTGGAATAACGCACACGTCGTTTTCACTACGCTCGTCCCACTTTATGACAGGAAGGCCATGTTTAAACCATTTCTCGCCGTGTGAGTCCTTACCTGTGAAAGTCGCTATAGCCACGTCTGCGCCTAAACTCTTCGCTAACGTACCGTGTCGAACAATATTCATTATTCCTCCGCGGGGCTTTTTCCACTCGTCGGGTATCAGGAATAGAAAACGTATTCTACTATTTGTCATATTCATACAAAGTTGTTTTAAATGGCATTGTTCAACTACTTAATACTTCCGAGACCACATCAATTATTCGCGTGACCTCTCCGTCAGTTAACTTTGCTGACAGCGGTAGTGATAAAGTGCGCTCGCTTATCCAATTCGCATTGGCGAAATCATCAGGCTCATAACCAAAACGCTTCTTGTAGTACTCATGTAGGTGTACAGCCCGATAGTGTACGCCCGTTCCTATACCTTTATTATGTAAGGCCGTAATCACCTCATCTCGATTCAGTTTACATTCCTTCAAATCAATCAAAACTGTATAGAGGTGCCTGGCGTGATAGTCCCTAGCATTGACAGGTTCAGGTGTCAGGCATGGTAAATTTTGAAACGCATCGTCGTACACTTCCCAAATCTGCTCTCTGCGCTTCATCCATTTATCTAATTTTGGGAGCTGACACAAGCCAATTGCTGCTGCGATATCCGTCATATTGTATTTAAAGCCAGGATACACGACCTCATAGTGTCGATATCCTTCATCACTGAATCGCTTCCACGCGTCTATCGAAAGACCGTGCAGCCCGTTTACCTTGATTCTTTCGGCTACTGCGTCGTCGTTGGTGCAGATCATACCGCCCTCTGCGGTGGTCATGTTTTTAGTAACATAAAAACTAAAACATGTAAGAGGACTGATGGTTCCAATCTTTTTCCCATGATATTTACCCTCAACACAATGAGCGGCATCCTCTACTACAACGAGTCCATACTTTTCCGCGATCCCAGAAATTACGTCCATTTCACATGGACGCCCGGCAAAATGCACAGGAACTATCGCTTTAGTCTTCGGAGTAATGGCGGCCTCGATTCTGGAGGTGTCGATATTCATTGTGCGCTTATCAACATCTACGAATACAGGCACTGCACCAACATGGACTATCGAGTTGGCGGTCGCAGCAAAAGTCAGCGGTGTCGTGATAACCTCATCACCTGGATTGATGTCGCTGCACACCATACTCAAATGTAACCCCGCAGTGCACGAGTTTAAGGCGACAGCATGTTTGACACCAATATAGTCAGCAAACTGTTTCTCAAATTCGTTCACCTTTGGACCTGACCCAATCCAGCAAGTTTCTAATACCTCCCTAACTGCCGCGATTTCCTGCTCGCCAATTTCTGGGCTACCAAATACTATGTAATCTTTCATCGATTCTCAAAATTACTGGTTTTAAAAATTTTTATCTGCGTTTACGCTTCAAAAGCGTAGTCAGAAAACAACAATATAAGATTGATATGCTCTTAAATACTTTATCAGCCTAATCATTTTTACACATATCTCTTGCTCAGCCGTTGAGAATTTACAGAACTTTGCAGATACCCTTTTACCCCATCTTTGCCTTGCCTAACCACCGAAGACCAACCTCGCGCTCGTTTATCAGTATTTTTATTTGCAAACTGAAAACGTACGTAAGCAGTTGATAAGCCGAGCAAACTCCAATAGTAAACCGGTATAAAGCTGATCGAACTCACCGTACCTATAAACACCGTCGTTGCGATAAGCATAGCAAGTAACAAGTTTCCTATATGCATCCAGCTTGTTCGTCCGTGAGTATTCGCCAACTTAGTAGCGGAATGAACTTTTACAATTTGAACGGCAAAAATTAAAACAAACAAAGCTAAGCCAACCATACCATAGTAAAGCACAACAGCCAGGTATGTATTCACTATATCAATGATTCCCTGCCCTTGGCGCGAAGCCTCCAAAGCTGCTGTTTCCTTGGGATTTGGGGTACCGAAAACAAAATGATTACTAATCACTCGCATAGAGTTTTCGATCAGATCTAAACGGTATCTCACCGTTCCGTGCTCGTCAATTGAGTCCAAGTTCGGTTCATAGAGAAATGCCACAGCGGCTAACATTAGCCCAACCGCGACAAGTGCTGCTCTGCCGCCGAATTTCAATCTAAAGTAGAAATGCGTAATTAATATCACGATAGCAGCCAACCATGCGCCACGTGATCCCGTAAAAAACAGCGCAATGGAAATCAGCCCCGTACCCATATAAATATAGAGTTTTCCAGTTTTTAGAGTATGCAATAAATAGAGGCCTACACCCAACGCCAAGGCGAGAAAATACCCGAATGGAATAACCCCCATCGTTGTTCCTACCCTCATCCATCCCCCTCTGACATAGTAATGGGTGGCCGTTGTGGGTTTCTTGAAATCTAGCAAATCAAGCAAGTAGTCATAAAACTCCCATCTAAACCTTTGCTCCAATACACTTACGCAGGCGAGCAGAACTGCCGAGCCGAATATCGCAAAAAAAGCCGCACTAAAAACCTTTTCATCTCTAGCACATCGACTGATTACAAAATACGGGAGAACAATCTCTAGAAAATATATTAGTACTGATCGCATGCTAGCGGTGAGTGATCCTTCTCGAAAAGCCAAGATCGATAGACAGAAAAAATAAGAGAACACAAGCTTATCGACTGTAGCAGCATAAGCGGGACCTCTAAAAAAAGCAGAGCGCTGTCTAATTTCCAAGTAAAGTGGAATCAATAAAAACAACGCAAACATTTTTGGATAATCGATAGCAAACAAATACCTTATCCCAGGCACCAATCCCGGAATTTCATAGTTGTACATCGGTATTAAAGGGATTAGCGCTAAGTAGTAAGGAACAACTAACTCCTTCTTTCTTCTAAGAATGTACATGCAGACGCTGGCTACAACAATCGTAAATATTAATATGCTGTTCGACAGAAACGCCGCCGCGGTAATGATAAACGTGAATGCCGCCCAGTAGACTAAGTCTTTCCTTTCAATAATATCGGTCTTGCGTACCAGCATTAGCAAGAACAGAAAAGCCGCAACGAACGCGATGCAGATAAATATCCATGCGCGGACATAAGTTGGAAAGATGCTCATTTAACCTTGCGCGCTAGTCCGAACGTATTCAGCGAATTGAAACGAGCAGACTAATTTCGCTCTATCAGACTAGGCTGCGCTTTTGAATTTATGGTTCTCATTAGCTGTCTTGTCTAAGACCGACGCAAGCTCGTTCGCTAAAGTCAAAACATATGGCTCTTTGCACATATTTTCGTGATTCCCGGGCACAACCTTTACCTCGATTACATCTATATATTCTTTCCAACCCAAATAGTGATCCACGACACGCCGAGTGGCCTGTCTGTTTACATCTCGTTCGATACGAAATAAAACAGTCTCTCCATCGTACGCTCGGGGTGTGTATGATTTTTCTGCATCCAACCAAGCCACGCGTATGTTTTCGTTTCGCAATTCATATGGCATAACCTGAGCCATTGGTTTAATTAGTTTATCCCTTATTTTCTTAAATTCGGATCTCGTACGGCCTTTAATTGTTCTCCGCAGATAGTTGACCCGACTCTTTAGATCTCCGCTTTTGAGTCGCCGCATATGTAATGATCGACGTTCAGTCAATGGTCGATTTGGCAGCGTCGGGCAAAACGAATCAAGAAAAAACAGCAGCGCTACTTCTTCATCAAGGTTTTTTAACTGTTGTGCAACTTCAAATGCCGCCACTCCGCCTCCGGAAAATCCTCCCAAAATGTACGGACCCTCGGACTGGATTTTTTTTATATCGCCAAGATATTCAGCAGCCATGGCCTCGACGCTATCATGCGGCTTCATACGGCCGTCAACACCACGATGTTGTAGTCCATAAAACGGCTGATCCATACCAAGATGAAGTGCGAGATGTCGCAAGTTCATGGGATTTCCTCCCATACCAGCTGCGCAGAATATCGGCGTTTTGGTACCGTTGCGCTGTATGGGAACTATCGTTGTCCATGCTTTGCTTCGACTTCGCTTTGGACGTCGCACAGACACATCTTCCTCTGATTCATTCTCACCATCATCAATCATAGCGGCCAACGCTTCAATGGTGGGCGCTTCAAACAAAGTCGATAGCGCAAGTTCCACACCAAACTGCTTGCGCATTTCGTTGAACAATCTGACAGCAATAAGCGAGTGTCCGCCTAAGTCGAAAAAACCATCTTTGACACCGACCTGGTCAACTCCCAACAGACGCTCCCAGAGGGCAACAAGGTTCTTTTCTACCTTGGTCCGCGGCGCCTGATAGTCATTATCCAACTCCGGTCGGGCAAATGATATTTCTTCTTGTGTTGCGACGGCATGTGCAGCCTCATCAGCATCTTTGACTAACGCATCTAAGTCCATGGACGTTACAATTATCTCGGAAACCCCAAATTCCAATGCTTTCTCGAAAGCCGCGCCCCCCTCTTTGGGCGTTATGCCAAGCGCTAGCATGCGTTGAAAGGTTTGCTGCGCTTCCGATTGTTGCGCGACCGCAACTGTATTGGCGACTCGGGCTACGTTCACCTTGGCATCGTCCGCCGTCTCGAGACTGACCGACCCAAAACCGCCCGCAAGTTTGTGAATTGCAAAATCTTTAATTTCGACAATGACGTTACCGTCTTCATCCATGATGTCTATATCAAATCGCGCAATTTCACTTGTGGCACGGTTTTTTCCCGCGTTTCGCACCCAACTATAAATCCTGGTGGGGAGCGTAGCATGAATACTGACACGACCGTAAGAAATAGGCACCCATAATTCCCGACCGGTATAGCCATCGATGAGTTCCATGGCAAAGCCAGTAGCAATATCCAACAACCCCGGATGCAAATCAAATTGCCCCACGTCAGAGGTAAACTGGTCTGGCAACTGCAGTGTGGCGATCGCCTCTTCTTCTCCATAACAAGCTTGATGCAACACGCGCCAACGTGGTCCGAAGTTTAAGAATTCTTCCTGTTGCCCGCGTATACCTGACGGATCCTCGCCTGTCCGTCGCTTGTTGCAACGCTCAACTATCTCGCGATAAGAAACGGGTTCAGCTTTTTTTCGGATTGCTCTTGACCCTGTAACCGAGGCCTGTACGTGCAGTTCCCAGTTGCCCGAACCATCATCACTCGGCAGACTTTCGATCTCTACCGTGTAACCGTCGTCTTCTGGACGCAACACAATCCGTACTTCACGCTTTTCCCCATCGTTGATCTGAAGAGGTCTTAAAAACGAAACATCGGATATTTCAACTTTTTTAACATTGAGTTCCGACATCGCGGCTTGCACAAGCTGCAAAAATCCGGTGCCTGGCATCAATGCTTGACCATCTGCCGTACGATGCTCATCAAACAGCCAATGGGTATCGGGAGAAAAGGTGTTCAGCAAATGAATATTTCCATTTCCCACCACCTCGTGCGCACTGAACAAAACATGCTTGGGCTCGGGGCCTGGCTTCACCTCCATCGTTACCTCACCCCGTAATTCGCGAGACAAGTTCATAGCCATCCCGACCTCGTTCCATATCCCCCAGTTCAATGAAATCACACGGCCAAAATCGCCGCCATTGCGGCTGTTAGCATATGCGTTTAAAAAAGCGTTTGCTCCCACGTAGTCAGTCTGCCCCGGAGGCCCGGTTACTGTGCTCGTGGAGGAAAATAACACCATAAAATCAAGATGTTTTCCGGCCAACAATCTATCGAGAACGCCGAGACCCAGCACTTTGGGCTGCATAACTTCCTCGACATCGGCCTGGGTTTTCATTTGCAGTAATCCGTCACGCAATAGGCCAGCAGCATGTACAACACCGTTAATCGCGCCAAATCTTTCAGAAGCCAACTGAATCACCTGTTCCATTTCCTCTATATTGCTGACGTCAGCGGCCTCAACCATGACTTGCGCGCCCAATTCCTCTAAGTGCTGGACATTGCGGATCATTTTGCTGACTTTGTTTTCAGCTTCGTGACGCTCTAACCAGGCTGTCCAGTCTTCACGTTTCGGCAGTAGTGTACGGCCAATTAGAACAAGTTTTGTACCATGTTGAGCCAGCTTTTCAGCAACGACAAATCCAATACCACCAAGACCTCCCGTGATCAAATATACACCCGATTGTTTGATTAACGGCGTAACGTCAGTATTTGGCGGTGTCACCCGTTCGTGCGTTCGCTCATAAAGCTTTCCATTGCGTAACGCAACAACCTTGGTTTCCGAATCAGCCAAGATAACGTTCGCAAGTGCACCGCTCGTATTGTTCGGTTGCTCCGTTCGACTAAAACGCCAACGGGATCGGGATGCCACATGATCATCATCAAGCACTATATCTATACTGCGCATTTTCAATGCGGGAAATTCGTGTGGTAAGACGCGACACGGACCCAACACAAGAGCTTTGTCTGGATGAGACAGTCCTTCTTCGGCCAATACTTTTTGCATTCCATTTGAAACGATATCAATCACAACATCATCTAGTAGCCCTTCATCTGCCAGCGCCTGCGACAAAAAGAAGATACTATAAAACCCCCTATCCTGGTAGGCATGGAATTGATTGGAATTCCATTGCGACGCTGCAGGCTCCTCACTGCACAACCAGAAATGCACAATTCTTTGCGGTATTTTGTCATCGTCCATTAACTCCTGTACTAGCGCCTCGTATCCTTGTTTACCGCGGTCCGAATCGATTCGATATTCCGACTCGCCTAGTTTTTCAAATTCGACTTGTCCTCTAACTACGCTGATGACATGTTGGTCGTGCTGCATCAAGAACTTGCAAAATTTCTCCGCCTCTCCGACCTGATCTTTGAACACCAACCAGGTTTGTTTTTCTTTCGGTTTCTCAGCAGGCGGATTTCCAACCTCACGCCAAACCGGCTGATAAAACCAGCTATCCAACTCGGAAAGACGTGTGAGTTGTCCGGCAGACGCTGTGTTTTGCACAGCGCCTTCGCCCGGCTCAATCCAGTAATGCTGACGCTGAAACACATACGTAGGTAGATGCACTTTTCGTCTTATTTCACCGGCGTAGAACTTCGACCAATCCACGCCCACCCCAGAGCCATGCAGTTGCCCGAGAACTTTAGTCACGAAAGCACCGTCGTCAACAACTTCATCCTGATGTCGAAGCGATGCTAGTACGGTTTGGTTAGGCGACGCCTTTGGGTTCATTTTTGCAAGTGACCCCAAGGTTTTACCTGGTCCCACTTCTAATAAAACACGACCTGGTTTTTCCAACAAGGTTTCAACACCCTGACTGAAATGCACCGAGTAGCGTAAATGTTCCACCCAATAGTCAGGGCTGGTTGCTTGCTCGTCCGTTATCCAAGTGCCCGTACGGTTGGAGACGAATGGAATTTCAGGCGGATTGAGCTGGATTGATCTCAAGTAGTCCCCAAAATCACCGAGTATGGGTTCCAACATCTTGGAATGCGCCGCGATATTGATCGGGATTCGTGTCGCGTCGATATTTTTTTCCTTGAGGACGCCAGCAAGATGGTCGAGTGCGTGACTAGGCCCTGAAGCTACGGACAATTCGGGTGCGTTCCAGACACCCAAATCCAACTCATCGTCGAGCAATTCTTCCAACTTTGAACCCGATAGAGACACACTCAGCATACCTCCTTCTGGTACAGTCTCAAACAGTCTGCCACGCAGAGTTACCAAGCCGAGACAGTCTTCGAAGCTCATCACCCCGGCAACACAAGCGGCCGTGTTTTCACCCATGCTGTGTCCAAGCATAGCTGCTGGCGCAACACCGTATTTTTGCCAATACTGCGCGAGCGCGTATTCGACAATAAAAATTGCCGGTAACTGCAACGAAGGGCGCAAGAAGACTTTTGCGGCTTCTTCCAAATTTTCAGGATCGGGAAACAGATAACCGGCGAGTTCAACGTTGTGCTGCGAACGCATCAACTCTAAGCCTTTATCGACCTGATCGCGAAAATTGGTGTCAGCCTCATAAAGCCCAGCCGCCATGCAGGGATACTGCGTGCCTCCGCCCGGAAATAGAAAAGCTACCGAACTTTGATCTGACGTGCTTTCCCCTTCAGCCCAGCGTTCAGGATGTTTGTTCTGCAAAACGTCTACAGCGTCTTCAACGTCTTTGGCCACAGCGACTGCATGTTTTTCGAATACGTGTCTACAATGCAACAGTGTATGTGACACATCCGCAAGTTCAGTTTGCGGATTTTGTTTCAAAAACTCGGAGAGCTTGTCCGCATAACTGCCCACCGCTTTTTTCGAACGCGCGGACACAAACAGTGGATGCCACTTCTGTTGGCTAGTCGAAGACTTTGCAGATTCATGGGGCGCCTCTTCCAAAACAACATGCGCGTTAGTTCCACCAACGCCGAGCGAACTAATGCCTGCTCTAAGCGGACCAGATTCGCAAGTCCAATTTCCCAGTTCATTGTTGACATAAAAAGGTGAATTTTCAAAATCAATTTCCGGATTGGGCGCTTCGAAATTTAGGCTCGGTGGTAATTGTTTATGGCGTAACGATTGACACACTTTTATAAAACTTGCGACGCCGGCAGCAGTATCCAAATGCCCGATATTGGTTTTTACCGAGCCAATTCCACAATAAGATTTGCGCTCCGTCGTTTGCGCGAATGCTTGAGTTAGCGCAGCGATTTCAATTGGATCGCCCACGGGCGTTCCCGTGCCATGTGATTCTACGTACGTAATGGATTCTGCGTTGACATCCGCAACCTCAAGCGCCTCCGCAATGGCGGCTGCTTGACCATCGACACTGGGTGCCAGATAACCAACCTTTCCAGATCCGTCGTTATTGATCGCGGAGCCTTTGATCAACGCATGAATAGCGTCGCCATCATCCAATGCGTCTTGAGCACGGCGCAACACAACAATTCCGCCACCGCTGCCAAATACCGTACCCTTGGAATCGTGATCGAACGCACGACAATGACCGTCTGGAGATAAAATTTCACCTTCCTGAAATATATATCCGTGACGATGGGGTAGTTCGAGCGTAACACCACCGGCCAGTGCCATGTCGCACTCCCCATTCAACAAACTTTGGCTTGCCGTGTGTATGGCGACCAGTGAAGTTGAACAAGCGGTTTGAATGTTAACACTCGGACCTTTCAAATCGAGACAGTAGGAGATACGCGTCGACAGGAAATCCTTGTCGTTACCAGTATGACGCACCAAAAACAGCCCGACCGAATTCATCAAGCTTGGATTGGTCAGAAGATTGAACATCATGTAGGCGTTCATGCCGCAGCCCGCAAACACGCCAATTGCGCCATCAAAACGCTGTGGTGGATGGCCGGCGTCTTCGAGCGCTTCCCATGCGCATTCCAGCAGCAATCGGTGCTGTGGATCCATGATGGCGGCTTCTTTGGGACTAAAACCAAAAAAGTCCGCGTCGAACTGTTCTATTCCCTCAACGGGAGCGCCTCGCTTTACATAATTTGGATTATGAAGATCCTCCGGGCGGACCCCAACGTCGAGCAGCTCTTCGTCCGTATAAGTTACTATGGATTCAACCCCGTCTCTGAGATTGCGCCAATACTCTTCCGGGTTATTCGCTCCCGGAAAGCGACAGGCCATTCCTACAACGGCTATGTCGTTTTCGAATTCACTCATTACTTCCCAACCCCTAATTCTTCCAAGAAATCGTTGTCTGCATACCTTTCTACTGGAGGTGGTTTAAAGACTCTTTAATAGTCTTTGCCCCTCTTCATCTTCGGTATATTTCGCGTCGGTACGACATTCGGGTGAGTAGGTTTTGATCGTTTCACTCGCCATTGAGTAAAGAAATGGTACAACCTGAGACTCGTCTAAGACGCCGGCATAAGTGGGTGGCACGGGCAACCCAACAATATCAACACCGAAGATCGTATGATACAACACACTGGCCGAAAGCAAAGCACCAGCCTCGGTTAAATGTAAATTATCCTTTTCTTGCTGTAGGCGAATTCTTTTTCCGATTCGCTCTTGCATCGTAGCTTCGGCGTTTCTAAATGCCCGCCCTACCGGCGCGTTAACGACCTTTACACCAGCAGATTCCGCTGTTTGTCGGATGCATTCGAACCGTTCGTCAATTGAATCTTGCGGACCCGTGTTATTCGCCAAAGCTGGGCCGACATAGTTAACCCAGGTCGCATTAGGCGAACTTTGATTAACTAAATGAATAAATCTATATTTTAAAGCGGTAAATGTCCGCGGATTTCGATACTTCTTAGCATTAAACTGACTTAAAAAGTGGTAGACATTAGGCCAATCGTATTTACGTTGACCCTGCAAATGCATAAAACCAATACCGATCACGTAATCCCATTTTACATCTTCGGCGACAAGTTTCTCTGCGGCGTCTCCCACACCATCCAACCAATATTCAAAATGATACGGCCCTTCCGCGTGCGCTCTGTTTTTTCCGTAAACCAGATTCGTTCTCCCCGCATGTCGCGCCAATTCGTGAAGCTCCGCAACCAGTTTTGCTATATCGATAGGTGGAGGCCTATCAAACTTCAGCAGGCTATGACCAAACCATATGATATTGACTTCCTTACTCTGAGAGTCTTCGTTCATGCTGGATTGCTGCTCAACACGCGTGCCATTTTGGTCAGCATAGGATGGAGTACAGATAAAGAGCTGACATACCGCTGCTATAAAAAGGCCAGAAAAAAAACACTCTATTCTTGATCTCGATATATATCTTACTGTTAAGTTCACCACTTCATCCTTGGCTAAAGGGTATTATCGTCGGCGTCGGCGTTGCACCATTTCCCTTCGTCTTTGCGCGCGATCCGAACTTTTCTGTAATGACACATTTTCACCATCTGAATTCAGATGTTCCGTTAAAGAACGTATGGTAGGAAACCTATATAAATCTGTTAAGGATATCGGTTGGTCGAGCGTATCCCGCATCTGCGAGTGAAGCCGCACAACCAACAACGAGTGACCACCCAAGTCGAAAAAATTGTCGTTTGCACTGACCTGATCGATATTCAACGTAGTTCGCCAAAGACCGGCAATTTTTTCCTCTAGGTCATCTTTTGGCGCTTCATATTCCCGAACAACTGTCTTTGTCAGTGCTTTAGGATCCGGTAACGCATTGCGGTCAACCTTACCATTGGGGGTCAATGGCAGTTGCTCCAGGACCACAAAATCACTGGGAACCATATAGTCTGGTAGTGATTCCCCCAGTAGTTCTCGCAATGCGTTACTGGCGGGTGTTTCGTCGTCGACAACGTAGTAAGCTACCAGACGTTGATCGCCGGGTGTGTCCTCACGCAAGATCACGACACTTTCACGAATATTTTCGTTCTGATCCAACGCATTCTCGATCTCGCCCAATTCGATACGATAACCCCGAATTTTGACTTGATGATCAATCCGGCCCAGAAAATCAATTACACCATCGTCACGATAGCAGGCCAAATCACCCGTCCAATAGATTCGTTCGTCGTTTGCCGGGTCAAACGGGTTGGCGATAAATCTCTCGGCTGTTAGTTCTGGCCGGTTTAAATAACCGCGTACGACACCCTCTCCACCGATAAACAATTCTCCTGGCACTCCCGGTGGGGAGGGTTGACGGTATTTGTCCAAAATATATATCTTGGTATTTGCAATGGGTCGACCGATGGGAACCGATTCCATGTCACCGGATAGGGACTGCGTAGTCGACCAGATTGTTGTCTCAGTCGGACCATACATATTGGTTAACGTCGACTTGTTTAAAGCAGTCAGTTCATTCGCCAAACTGACGGGCAAGGCTTCACCTCCGATCATTAGATGATTGATTTGACTTAATGTTTCCCGTGATTCTGTGTTTAATGACAACATGCGTGCCATGGAAGGCGTGCACTGCAGATGCGTTACTTCGTGTTTTGCTGCCTGGGATGGAAACGAAAATTCACCAGCATCGGTCATCGTTTCATTAGTTGCATCGCGAACCTGTTTTAAAAATGACAAGCTCCCCATCACGTCATCGGTAGCCACACCAAAATCCAGCAAGCACGCAATTTCGTCAATATCGACCTGCTTGCAGCGATTTACCATCGCGATGCAGGTTTCAGGTGTTCCAAACAACCCACTGTTCTCAAAGTACCGCTCGAAAGCAAAATCGAGAATAGTTTCGCTTTCCTCCTCGGATAAACTTTTGATATCGACATCCTCGACCTTGGCATCGGCACCGCCAGGCCGTTTAAACGCTGGAAATGCCCAGGCGAAATCCAAGACCAGTTTCATCGCGCTGCGCAGATAGTCTTTCATGGGTTCGCGCACGAGTTCGCGTACGCTGTCGTTATCATTGCCGACAAAGGTATGCAGCATTAGCGTGACTTGGCCCGCATCGGGATCAAACCCCGCTTGCTTGCGTGCTTCACGATATAGCTTGATTTTGCCGGCTAGTTCATCCAGGTTTTGACCAAGCAAGTGGGTTAAAACATTAGCCCCCTGCGCGCCTGCCTGCTTGTACGTTTCCGGGTTACCCGCAGTGGTAACCCATACTGGAAGTTCTTTTTGTACGGGTCGCGGCAGGGTGGACGTTTCAACCATGTTGCCCATCGGATTTTCAAAGGCAACTTTCTCACCTCGCCATAACTTGCGCACGGTCTCGATCTGTTCAAGCATTATCGCTTTATTGTTTTTATGATTTTCTGGCTTGATGACAAAGTCATTGGGCTGCCAGCCCGAAGCAAACGACAGGCCCACCCGACCATTGGATAAATTATCGATAACCGCCCAATCTTCCGCAATACGGATCGGATGATGCAAGGGCGAAACGCAACTACCCGCGCGTATACTCAAATTATTTGTTATAGCAGCAAGTGCAGCTCCGGTCACAGCAGGATTGGGGTACGGGCCACCAAAAGCGTGAAAATGCCGTTCGGGCGTCCACACTGAATCAAATCCGTTTTCATCAAAATATTTTGCGCCCTCAAGCATTAACTTGTACTTGGCTCGTCCTGGTGCATCGTCATTTCCCCACATGAATAACCCGAAAGCCATCGGACGCCGCTGAATTGCATTTGGAATAGGTGTACCTGAGCTGGTTTCCCGGTCACGATCCAGGTAGATCACAACTTTGAACCCACGCGCCAGGGTCCAAAACAGTTCGAGCACGGAAATATCAAATGATAAGCTTGTAACTGCTAACCAAGTGCCAGGAGGGTCGTGGGGAATTTGCGCGTCCATTCCGGTAAAAAAGTTCACTACGTTTCGGTGTTCGACCATAACTCCCTTGGGTTGACCGGTAGAACCCGAGGTATAAATAACGTAGGCAAGATTCGAAGATGTAACATTCGTTGCCGGCGCAGCCTCGGGACAGGGTTGCACCAAATATTCAGGTTCATCAACGACTACCAATTCGGCATTGTTGTCTGGTAGTTGGGAAGCCAGTTTTTGTTGAGTAACAATTACCGGCATTTGCGCATCTTCAATCATGTATTTGATGCGGTCGGCCGGGAATGCAGGATCCAACGGCACGTAAGCGCCGCCCGCCTTTAGTACACCAAGCGTAGACACCATTAAATCCAGCGAGCGTTCGACATAAACACCTACCAGCACATCAGGTCCGACACCCTTGCTAATCAACTCCAGTGCGAGGCGATTGGCTTGCTGATCCAGCTCGCGATAAGTTAGCTCGTTGTTTTCAAACGCTAGAGCAACGCTATCGGGCTTGCGTGTAACCTGCTGTTCGAATAACTGGTGTATGCAACTATCTTTAGGATACTCAACATTAGTCTGATTCCAATCAACTGATATGCGCTGTGCTTCTTCAGCTGATAGCAACTTAATATCGCTAACCGGCGTGTCCGGTCTATCGATCAATGTCGCGAACACTGTCTGGTATTGGCGACATATTCTTTCTATCGAATCCTTGGATAACCGATTAGCGTCATACACGAATCGCAAATTAGGGTTGTCTTCTGCAATCACCAGCGTCAACAACGCACCATCCAGTGGTACAAACGGATTCGATTCATTTTCGGTCGCTACGCCAATTGGCGAAAAAGCATCTCGATGTAACTCGGGTTTTCCGTGCAACTCCGGCTGCCGTGCAATCAGATCTTTCAACCAGGTTTTTCTATCGCTAACCTGTTTTAACTCTTCCGCGATGCTGTTCAAAAATTGCTGACCGCTAAACTGAGCCTCAATATCCGTCCTAAGCACCGAGGCAGACGATACAACGGTTTCGAAACCTTTTATTTCTTGACGAAGGGCAGTGTCAGAGAAGCTGATATCGAAAGAATCTTTATTACTCAGTCGTGCCAACAAAAGTGCGAATATGCTGACGAAATGTTCCTGGGTATGATCGTCATTAGATTCGATTGTGATCTCGATGCTCTGGTAGTCTGAACCTGAATCATCGTTTTTCGAGATTGCGGCATAAGGTATTTCCGGTGTTTCAAGGCGCGCGAGTCTTTTCGTCCAGAACTCTTCCGATCGGCACAGCTTTTCATTTAACGCCGTCAGTTTTTTCTTGAAATCTTCTGTTGGTATTGTTAGAGATTTCCCAGTTTCCAGATCCAGGCGGTTGACCGCATCGCAAATGAGAACCGTATTACCGGTAATTGAATTGAGTTCTGTGATGGTTAGTGTGCCGGCCCCCGTACCAACACTTAGTTCGCCTTCCTTAATGCTAATAATTCCGCCCGGAACAACATCTGCACCTTCCGAATCTTGTGCAACAGCCGACTTGATAATATACGACTCCTTTTCACCGACTAATTTCGCGCTCCCGATTGGATTCGGGTAATCGCCAAACTCCAAGGCTCGAACCAATGCTTCAATGTCGACAGCGGAGTTCGACCAATCGACGGTGCCGGCTGATTCGGGTCGCTGATACTTACTAAAGTAGGAACGTTGGACAAGGTCTTGTGGTGTTCTATCGACATTTCCCGACGCCAAACTATCTATGAGTTTTGGAAAAGTATCGAGGGCTGCAGCAAAACACTTCGTATTTAGCGATAACGATGTTTCATCAGCCGCAACATCAAAATGGGATTGCAGCAAGATATCGCCTTCATCAATACCAGGTGTAATTACATGCCAAGTAATGCCGTATTGTTCCTCATTGTCCATCAACGCCCACGCTGGTGTGTTTAAGCCCGCATACGCTGGTAATGGACCGTCATGAAAATTGACCGCCATTTGCCTGGGCAGTGCTAACACTTCCGCGGGAATCAAATCGAGATGGGTGATACTTAGAAGAAAATCAAACTGATTTTCTTCTAGATTACTAATGTAATCTGATGCAATATCAATAACAGAGATAGCTCTTGTTTCCGCCATCTCCGCGATGCGACGGGTTCCAGTGATTACCCCGTGCACTGTATGCCCTGCTTGTATCAGCAGATCAACACACTCAATGAGGAGCGTGTCTCCACCGATAACATAACAACCAAAGTGATTTCTTTCTTCCATTTTGTCGCCCCCGCGATTCCCTAGTCATTGTATTATATACCCAATCGACTTCCCTGCGAAATCGAAATTATAGTATTTCAAGCACTTAAATCAACACGTGCAAGTTATCAGCTCCAGATTATTCAGAACACGAAAGTAAACATGGTAGCTACTTGATCATAACTATTTGTTATATCAGTATAAAATTTCTAAAACCGCTGTGACTTGACCGGATTGCTACTAATACGGTGGCAGAAAATAATCCCGGCAGCTTTATTTCAAGGACCCGCACGTTCACAATGGAAAACTGATTTAAATTTAACTTTAATGTCGGATAAAGTTTGGAACCCAATGGGATTTAACCAACGTAGTGAATATTAGATAAAAATAAACTTGCAGTGAATCTTGTTCTTTCTCTTACATCTTGACTTTAATGTGTTCGCTGGTTTGCACTGCAAAAGATAAAATAGATCGCTCCATCGATTACTCAGTCGTATTTAAAGACAATACGAGCCGTTGAGCTACTCTTTTACCCTACTAAATCACTCTAGTAAGAGCTGAAGAATAGCGGCCATCGAAGAACCAAGTGAACCACCGCTACCGGGTCCGGACCCACTACCTCCACCGGTAGCACCTGATTCGACAGCTCCTACATCGTACCGTGATCCACTGGGTCTGAAGTTGTTGAACAGATCATCAACAATCGGTACGTTTCTTCCCGCATTAACCGCCTTACTAGTGCTCTTCAATATAAAATCATCGGGAGCGCTAAAACTGGTCGAATTAAACGGATTTTTCCCTTTCAACAATAAATTACTACCGTTGTTGGCCAAGCCACTGATACCGCCATCATTATTCGTCGCATTCGGCCCATATGCCAAATTATTCGACGCGACTCGATCTGTACCAGACCCCAGAAACTTCACACACCGGATATTGTCGGTATCCGTTGAATAACACGTATTGTTGTAAAAATGTTGACCACTCCCATTGCCCACAAAAGCAGAATGGGACGACCAATTGTTCATAATGACAACATTATTGCGAACGGTGACACCCACTGCTTCAGGTGTCGCACCCCAGGCTTTGTCAACAATACCCGGCGAACCCGGGTCACGTTCCACAAAATTACGCTCAAATATTAAATCACGGCCCGATACAGTATGACCGCCTGAATTCTTCCCAACAAATGTCCCAATACCATTGACAGAACTCGGATAAAAGAAATTATCCGATACAACAATTTCACCCGACGGCCTACCCGCAAAAAATTGAGGGCCGCCGTGATCGGCATTACGAATGGTCAGTAAACCATTACCGTTGCGCTGCCTGGCAACGTAGTTATTCGAAATAACCGCCTTCTCAACATGACTTAATCGTATAACGTGACTGTTCGGCGCACCATCCAGGCGATTGCCCATTAGTGCCAATTTAGCTGCCGCCATATAAATAATGGCTGAACCCACATTCCTTACATCGTTATCGATAAAAAAGATACCTTGCGGTAAATCACGAACGCCACCGTTGAAATAGTTGAAATTCAGATGGATACCTGAATCAAATCGTCCTGCCTGACCCACATTGCGCATCACTAGGGTGTTATCCGCATCCCGAATATCAAAAACAAGATCTTCACCACCAGTGAATCTAAGTCCTACCACACGCCAGTCAGGGTTGTCGTTATCGATGCGAATCGTCGCCCCCAGATTAGGCCTCCCGCCTCCATAAGCGCTTATCGTCCCAGGACCAGGCGTTGTTATTCGTATAACTCCACTGCTCCCTCCCGTAAAGGATTCGCCGCCGCGTAATAACAAACGCCTATTGCTCGCAATATGGTTACGCACTGCATTTAACGATGAACCGGTAACCCGTTTTGCCCCGCTGGGACACCCGTTAAAATTACCCGAGGTGGAAAAACAAACGGTCTTAGCACCACTAAACACACTGTTTGGGTTCTGAACAGTGATTGTGACTTGTCGATTACTAACACTACCATTTGTCTCGCGTATCGTCAGCTTGACATTGTATGTCCCGGGAGTCTCAAATACATGCGCTGCCACCGGACCATACGCTTTATTTTTACTCTTACCCGTTATAGACCAATTGCCGCTACCTGAGTCGTTGAAATCCCAGGCGTAATGTAACTCGTGGAACGGCTTGTTCGTCGCCGTGCTTGTCGTCCCGGTCGCATCGAAAAACACCGCTAGGGGCGCTACACCACTTGTACGACTGACTTGAATATTAGGCGTGCTTGCTGAAAAGGCCGGTGTAGTTAACGCCGCGACTATTGCAAGAAATAATAGACTGACCGCTACTTTTTTAACTTGAATCATTTTTTTCACAGCCCTTGCGGACTTAGCCAGTTTAAAAATTATATTGACGAATGTAATGCTCCAATAGTGTGCTTCCTTTCAATTTCCACTATTGATTCGTTAGCAGCAAATCTTTAACACCCCACGTACTATCACCTACTTTTCGCTTGTAGAGAAGTATTTCGTTTGTCCCGGACAACAATTGACTATTTTTTATCACAAAGGCGTCTCCACCATTAAACGCATCATTAGGGCCTCGACTCAAATATCCGATCCGACCACCATTAAGTCTAACGCCTATTTCTTTATGGGCATCAAGATCCCAACCCTTGAGTGTAAACAACATATCATTTCCATTTTTGGCAAAGAAAATATAGATTCTTTCCGGATGTTCGTTACTTCCGAAGTTTTTACCGTAGTGTCCCGAATCACGCACACCTGGAATGAGAGTGATTTCGCCATTTGGGCCAAGTTCGCCGCTGCTAGTACCGGTCCTCCGTCCGCACCTCCACCACCAGTTGATCCACCATCTCGAAACACTGAGGAGCAAATTAGTTACGCCCCACTTCCAACCGGGGTTGTTCTGTAAAAACGTGATTGTATTTTCACCACTAATTTGTTGTGCTCGAGAAATTGGAGAATGAATCACCACTATTTAGAGCGTCATTAGGACCACTTGATAATGGACCTAAAAACGCACTGTTCAACAAAACTGAAACTTCGGTATGCCTTATCGATGTCATACCCCGTAACGTTTAGTTGGGCATCCTCGGTAGTTCGTTGGAACGTTGCAAAAAGCTCGGTGTAATGTTGGTTACTGCCAAACTTGTATGGCCATATGAACCAGAATCTTCAACATCGGGGGAAAGGATTATGTTACCTGCGATGCTGGCAACAGAAACGGTTACTGAAGCCTGATCACTACCGCCATTCCCGTCTTCCACCGTTAAGACGATATTGTATGTTCCAGGCTCAGTATATGTGTGGGTAAAAAATTCTGTACTCATGATTGTGCCGTCATCCAGATCCCAATGGTAGGTCAGTGGGTCTCCATCGGAATCGGTAGAGTTAGAACCATCAAATTCCACAACTAGAGCCGCTGACCCGGATTCTGGAGACCTTACAATTACCGCCGTAGGAGGATTATTTGAGCTCGAGCCACCGCTTGTTCCCCCACCGGAGCCACTACTACCGCCACTCGCTCCTGATTCGACCGCACCCACGTCGTACTGTGAACCACTGGGTCTGATGTTGTTGAACAAGTCGTCAACAACTGGTGCCGAGATCCCCATATTGATGGCGGGTGAGCCGCTTTTCAACTCAAAGTCATCAAAGTCTTGGAGGCTGCTGGAAACAAAAGGGTTATTCCTTAACAGCAGATTACTGCCATCGTTTGGCATGCTATCAAGACCGCCACCCGATAATGAATTAATAGCATTCGGGCCGAAAGTCAGATTATTACGCGCAATAGCGCCAGAACCGGAGTTATAACGAACACAGTAAATTTTTTCGTTCTCGTTTCCGTAACAGCTATTGTTGTAAACCCATACATCGTCACCATTGATGGTAAATGCGTCATGTGCTTGCCACCCATCCATATTGACAACATTATTGCGGATGGTGACTCTCTTGGCATCCTGAGTAACGCCAAATGCTTTACGAACTACATTTGATGTGCCCGGATCGGTTGCCGTGAAATTACGCTCAAAAATTAGATCATATCCTTCTGGTGTTTGTCCGCTAGAGTTACGACCAACAAATACCCCAATACCATTAGCCGATGCAGGGTAAAAATAATTGTCGGATACCACTATGTACCGAGAAGGGTCTGGACAGAAAATACAATCTCCGTTTTTATCCATTGCTCGGAGTGTCAGTAGTCCGCTGCCATTACGCTGCCGCGCTAAATAGTTGTTTGAAATAACCGCGTGTTCGGTTTGTGAAACACGAATTCCGTGACTGCCAGGTACACCATCGATGAGATTCCCCATCAAAGCCATATCCTTTGCCGCAATGTACATGCCTGTCGACCTAATATTACGCACATCATTTTCAATAATAAAAATACCGCGCGGTAAATCACGGTTCTGAGATTGCAACACGTTGTTGTTTAAATTCACCATCGAATCGAAATTATTCGATCCACCAGTGTTATTCATAAACAACAAATCAGGAGTATATTCCGCGACCAGCATATCGTCGTCACCACCAGTCATTTCAAGATCAGTAATACGCCAATCGGATGCGGGTGTGTGCAACTGTACGCCAGCATTAATTCTTGCGCGGCCTGGTCCGTAACTGCCAATATGTCCAGGCCCATCAATGCGTATTTCGAATTGACCGCCCGCACCACTTGGAAATGTCTCGCCGCTGCGCACCAACAAACGCTTACCGCTGCCTATTTCGTCCTGTACATCAGTCAATGACGATGTAGTGACGTGCTTTGCACCACTGGGACAACCATTAAAATTGCCCGAGGTGGAAAAACAAACTGTCTTAGCACCACTAAACACATTGTTTGGGTTTTGAACAGTGATGGTCACCTGCCGAGTACTAACACCGCCATTTGTCTCGCGCACCGTCAACACAACATTGTATGTCCCAGGGCTCTCAAAGACGTGGGCCGCCACCGGACCGTACGCCGTATTCTTACTTCTATCGGTTATCGACCAATTTCCACTATTCGGATCATCGAAATCCCACACATAGTGAAGTTCATGAAATGGTTGATTTGTTGATGTACTAGTCGTACCTGTTGCGTCAAAAAACACTGCTAACGGAGCAACACCACTTGTACGACTGACTTGAATGTTCGGGGTGCTGGCGGAAAAGGCGGGATTTAGTATTAAGCTACAAATTAAAAAGAATAGAACAGATATTAGTTTATTATTAAACACAAAACATTCCTCATATGGGCTAATAGTTAATAATTTGTTACGACAATACGCGTTACACACGAGTCGCACATAGCCCCCCATTGCAAATAAGCTAACATATAGATGAGCATTGAACGAAGTACTGATTTGTTAATGATTGTGAACTCTGCAGTTCTTATTCTTATGTTCAAATTCGCTAGCATCTTGCGCTCCAAGCAGCTATCGTGCCAATCATAAGAAACTCTTACAAAGTTCGGTGATCACCAAGTTAATTTGTGGAAACAGTCCTTCTTTAATTATGCGAGACTGTCGCTTACTACCAACAGGTATGATCACTCCCAATATCTTATATGATTAGTATTGTCGCAAAAGCACTGCACAATTTTTCCGGAGTTAGATTCGGTTTGTTTTTTTATAGCTAAAAAATACACTCAAAACAGAGTAACGAATAGAATGCAGTCTATAGCGAGTGACTTAAACAATATTGGTATTGTCACTATCGGCCGAAATGAAGGCGTGAGACTAGAACACTGCTTACTCTCTATAGGAGCGTCCGATATCCTTACTGTTTACGTCGATTCTGGATCGAGTGACGACAGTGTGAGCCTCGCACGCTCCTTGGACGCACACGTCGTACCTTTAGATACAACAATCCCGTTTACGGCCGGTAGAGCACGTAACAAAGGCATTGAGGAATTATTAAAACTAAATCCGAATCTCGATTTTGTGCAATTTATCGACGGTGATTGCACTCTAAACAAGAACTGGTTACCAGTCGCATACTCTACGATAGTGCAACGCCCAGACATTGCGATTGTATGTGGACGACGCAGAGAGCGCTTTCCTGATAAATCTATCTACAATCAAATTTGTGATTTGGAATGGGGAACCACAGTGGGAGAGACAGACACATGCGGTGGAGATTTTTTAGTGCGGGTAGACGCCTTTAAACAAGTTGACGGATTTAACCCCACGTTCATCGCTGGTGAAGAACCCGAACTTTGTATACGCCTGCGTCAACAGTCGTGGAAAATTCTAAGAATTGATCAAGACATGACACTACATGATGCAAACATTACAAAGTTTAGCCAATGGTGGAAGCGAAGCATACGTGCGGGCCATGCGTATGCAACAACAGCGTTAGTACATGGAAAAAAATCCAAACGCCAAGGGATTAACTCTGTTATATCGATATGCTTTTGGGGTATTTTCCTTCCAATTATCGCCACACTCCTCGCAGGCGTAACATCCAGCGTGTCGTTGTTGATACTGCTAGTAATTTACATAATTCAATTTGTGCGTATTCGCAAGTATCGATTCAAATTAGGAGATACAAAAGAAGTAAGCACCAGATATGGGTTTTTGATAATTGTGGGCAAATTTGCCCAAGCCATAGGTGTTATTCAGGCAATTTATCGCTACCTCTTTCGCCGCCGCGCTAAATTAGTGGAATACAAATGAGACTGATATATACTCACCACGCCTGTTTTATTCGCCTGTCTTGACGGAGTGTATCCAAGAGTTAAAACTAAGTAAGCATCCGATCAATTTACTATGATCGAATTCCTTAGAGAAATGTTCTGCGAGTTTTTTTTCCACAATACTCGGCTTCACTACACCTCCGTAATTCGATTTGGTATCGATCAATCGCTCTTGCAAAAATTCTCTAAGACTTGTCCGAAACCAATTCTCATAATCCGTTGTTGGCTGCGAATGACTAAGCAAGAAACTCTTTAAAGTTTCTGGTAAGCGTCGAGTCGTAAAATCTAAAGCACGCTTTGAAAAGCGTATTGCTTGCGGCCAACTCACGGGAATTCCGCGCTTGTCATCCTCAACCCGTGCGAAGCGGTGCAAATATTTCGCATGCATTTGTAAATATGCTCGTTGCTCTATTAATGTACTAGCCGGCGCTTGTTCCATTAATTCTACTAGCGGAGAATAATAGAAAGGCGTTTGTACCGATATGTACGGGCGTAAAAGATGTGGCCCGAATTGTATAAATCGCTGCTGACGTTCGACCAGGTCAAAACGATGACACCCCCACCAAACGGGCAGCCTATCAAGGTTTTCGAAATGTTTGGTGACAGCTTGGCGAGGATCGTATTCAGTAGCAAACAGAAAATCAGGTTCAAATAACTCCTTTCGCTCCTCGGGCGTTGACAGAACTGTAGCCCGTTGTCGATACACAAGTTCTACAGCCTGCTCACTAGATCGACTCATAATCATTCGCCACCCGAGATGCCCCCCCGTCAACGCATCACCACCCAACCCGTCAAGCAAACACGCATGGTTTGCTCTGATTCGGTCTGCCAGACTGAGTATATGAAAATGAATTGCACCAACCATTCCGCCAGTTACTTCAACAGCATGATCGATCCATTTCGTAAGGAAGCTGCCATCAATATACTCCACCGTGTGTGGAATTCCCGCTACCTGGGAAAGCTTTCTGGCTATGTCAGTTTCTCGATTGTCGGTCGCAGAAAAAGTATAAGCGCGCAGGCTGATATCTTGATCAAATGCACACCCGAGCAATGCCCTTGAATCCAACCCACCAGAGAGCGTTATGCCCATATCAGAAGATACGGTAGATTGTTCAATCGATTCGGATAGATATGTATAAAGTCGATCCGTAACTTCCATTGCACTACATCGTGGTCCGTTTCGAATCGAGTGTTCCTCTGCGTATGTATGGAGCTGTGTTTTGTTTTGGCAAAAAGACAAAATGGTCGCCGCCGGTAGCATTCTTACCGCGTTTGCAAATGTACGATCACCAGTTACATGCTCGAACGCAAAAAAATCCAGCAGCGCGTCTTTATCTAGCTCCCAGTTCAAAAACCGACTGCGCAATATCGGACCGATTCGAGTTGAAAAAATCAAAGCGCTTCCAGTGAGCGCATAGTATATTGGTTGAAGCCGGTAACGATCACCGACAATAAAACAGGTTTGCGATTCGGCGTTCACTACACACCCAACGTAGGGTGGTCTAGCATCACGGAGAACTTTCGTGACCGTTCCTTGGCTCGTATCTAATAAGGACTGACTAACGTCGACCGTCTCGGGAAACGGACATTGTCCTATCCACGCTTGCGCGTTTTGTGTAGTCTTATCAATAGAGATTTCGACTTCATGTGCATCTAGAGACGTAACGACACCTAACGCTATTCCAGGTGACTCAAACACCCTTGGCTTAGCCTCATAAACGGATTGGAAGTCCAGCCTCATTTTTTCAAACGATCCTTTGAAATCCTGAGAATGAGCCAAAAAATCAACTATCCCAAATAACTCTGGCATTTGCTAATTTACGATTATTGTTAACTGTAAAGATGTTTTACCAAGCGCATGTGAAATTTTCTGTAGAATACACCGATTGAGCTGATTGTCTCACAGATGTAAATAGCAACCTTGGAAATCAGAGCAATAACAACAATGGCTCAAACCGATCTGTATTGCCTAATTGCCCGCGAGATTTAATTTATTGTAAAGCGATGAAATATAACATTGGAATGCACTAACGCTGTGAAAATCGGCTATTTGACTAGTCAATACCCCGCGACTTCACACACTTTTATACGTCGAGAGGTTGCGGCTCTTCGAGAACGGGGATTTGATATACACACGTTTAGTATCCGAAGGCCAGCGCCTGAAGAGCGCAACTCAAAACTTGACCAGCCTGAGTACGAAAATACCTGGTATGTATTCCCTCTATCGTATCGCTTTGTGATTGCCCATTTATTTGCATTCCTTCGCCGTCCAATTACCTATTTTAGTGTATTGGGAACTGCATTCAGTCATCGGGTACCAGGTATAAAAGCATTTTTGCAATCAGTCGCCTATTTCGGTGAAGCGATCTATTTGGCGGACGAACTGAAAACCCAGCAAATCGATCACCTTCACAACCATTTTGCAAACCCTAGCGCCAACGTAGGTTTTCTCAGCAGTCACTACCTTGGTATTACCTGGAGTCTGACAATTCATGGCGCCTCAGATTCAGATTATCCATCAAGCTTTTTACTTCCATCCAAAGTCCACCATGCACAATTTGTTGCTTGTGTGTGCCACTTTACCATGGCACAAGCAATGCGCAGATTAGAACCCGCTTTGTGGATGAAGTTATTCATCAGTCGTTGCGGCCTGGATCTTTCTCAATTTAAAGCGAGCGATAAAAACAAATCGATTGGGAGCAAGATCAGAGTTATATGTATTGCACGCCTTTCTCCTGAAAAAGGTATCACCGGACTGATATACGCGTTTTCGAAAGTCATTGAGAATGGAATCGATGCACAACTGCGAATTCTTGGCGAAGGAATCGATCGATCAAGAATCGAAAACGCCATACGCAGCTTGAGTCTTGAGAACCACTGTCAGCTACCGGGCCGAATTTCTGAGCAAGAAATTGTTGGTGAATTAACCAACGCAGATATACTCGTGTTACCAAGCTTTATGGAAGGTTTACCGGTCGTGTTAATGGAAGCGCTGGCTTGTAGGGTGCCCGTAATCGCTCCGAACGTCGGCGGTGTATCAGAGCTTGTAAACGATAGAATTTCCGGTTTGTTGTTCAGTCCAGGCAATTGGAGTCAACTCGCCGATAATCTTTTGGAATTGAGTAAGAATCCGGAACTACGAAAACAACTAGCAAATCAAGGCGCACAACGCGTGACCGAAGAGTTCGATATTAAATTGGCTGTTAACCCTCTTGCTGGTAAATTTCTCGAATTGCAACAATAAATATTAGCAGTCGCGATGCATTCCGGTGTAAATATAAAAGGTTTACTGCGTGATGCGCTTGCATTCTCACTGAATGTTACTCGCATTACCTATGCTGCCAAGCGCCACAAAAATCATTTCGTCGTCGTAACCTTTCATAGAGTGTTACCAAAGAATCAACGAAGACAATATCCCTATCCTGGGCTTGCAGTCACGCCTACGGAGTTTCGTTGGTTTTTAAACTTCTTTAAACGCTCTTATACATGCGGTAGTCTAAAAGAGGTTCATTCCCGTTACTGCAACGGCGAAAGGCCATCCCGGCCGCTACTAGCGATAACATTCGATGACGGCCAGCTCGACAACTACATTCATGCCAGACCCATTCTCGCTGAACTGGAACTTTCGGCCTCCTTTTTCATACCCATCAATCCCGTCGAGTCATCGGAATCAATATGGCATGATCGACTAGGGTTTGCCACGTTAAGAGCGCTTCGGAACTCCACCCCCAAGAATCTTCTTATGGAATTGATTGCAAGGGATAACATCGCCGAGGAGACCAACTCGGTTTTAAGTTCCATAATCGCGCACGCAAAAACTTTACCAATCGATGAGCGTATAAAATTTACAAATTCAGTTGAAAATCTGACGGAAAACTTCGTAATACCCGATTGGGCTGGACTAATGCAGTGGGAACAAGCTCGTGAACTTGTAGATGATGGCCACGAAATTGGTTCACACTCTATGACGCATGAATTGCTCCCAAAATGCAGCGCTGGCGAAATCGAATTCGAAGTTTCCGAATCAAAGTCGATCTTAGAAAACCGCCTGAATACGGAGATCAGTTCATTTTGCTATCCAAATGGGGATCACGACAACCGTGCCGTTGACGCGGTACAGCGCGCGGGTTATGGTCGAGCAGTGACTACGACGTGGGGATCAAACGATTCTGATACAAATATTTTTACACTGCGGCGATGTGATATGAACCCGTTTAACACCCGCACACAGTTTGGCCAACTTTCCGAACCAGTCCTGGCTTTTCGCCTGAGTGGACTGCATCCAGGTTTGCGCGCGTAATTGAACAGCGACCTGGATAAGAAAAGGTAACTTGTTTTTCTCACGTGACTACAAAATATGCACTTATCACTCCGTGTCGCGATGAAGCTGCTTATCTGCAGACAACCATCGACAGTATCACCGGACAAACGGTAAAGCCGACGCGGTGGATTATTGTTGATGATGGTTCAACGGATTCCACACCGGAAATTCTAAAATCAGCGGCGCAAAAGTACTCATTCATTAAGATAATCCGACGAGAGGATCGCGGCGAAAGGTCGGTTGGCCCCGGCGTTATTGATGCTTTTTACGCCGGCCTCGCCACTATAACAATCGAGGACTTCGACTATATTTGCAAACTAGATGGTGACCTCGAACTACCCGAGCAGTACTTCGAGTCGCTCATGCAACACTTTACCGACGACCCGTGGCTAGGAACACTTTCCGGCAAACTATTCGTTCGATACGGCGAAAAACTGGTCGAGGAACGATGTGGCGATGAAAACTCTGTTGGGCCTGCCAAATTTTACAAAGTAGAATGTTTTAAAGACATCAATGGTTTCGTTCGCGCCGTGTGCTGGGACGGCATCGATGGTCACATGTGCCGAATGAACGGGTGGAAAGCGTTATCGATTAACGATATAAATTTACAGATCATTCATCTTCGCCGTATGGGTTCCAGTTACAAGGGAATATGGACTGGTCGATTGCGATGGGGACGGGGTAAATATTTTATGGGATCTCGGTGGTACTACATGGTGGCAGTTTCTCTATACCGCGTATTCGAACGACCGTATTTTATCAACGGCATCGGCATACTCGTTGGTTACCTTCAGGCGGCGTTTCGAGGTGATCAGCGTTTCGATGATCAAAGCTATTTATCCTTTTTCAGAAAATACGAGCTTGAGTCACTCTTGTTTGGCAAACGCAATACAATGAAAAAATATCATGACCAATTAATGGAAAGCTTACCCCAACGCCGAACCATTAAAGAATCCTAAAGAATGGATTCGACTAGTAATTAGCGTTTTTTCGCATTTTCCACTACTAATGTTGCTGGACGATAAACTAGTAGAGAAAGATTTAGAAAGAAATGTGTGGTGTGTGCTGGGTCTGATATTTGACAATGTCAACATGGACCAAGCGATTGGCACGATTAATTCTGCCTGCCATAGTGGTGACCGACTAACTGTTTGCACTCCCAACCTGAATTTTATCTCAATGGCACAGGCGGATCCGAAATTTCGTGACTCCGTACTGAGAAGTGAACTGTCTCTACTTGATGGTATGCCTATCCTCTGGGTGGCAAAATTATTGAACTACCCTTTACCTGAACGCGTTCCCGGATCGGGTTTAACAGAAAAAATGTACAATCAGGTAGGTGATAAACTTAAAGTGTTCTTGTTCGGGGGTTCCGCAGGAACCGCAGAAAAGGCGAGTACGAGAACAAACAAACACTCGTCAGGCCTTCAGGTTATCGGCCATCACGATCCCGGATTTGTTTCCGTCGAAGAGATGAGTTCGGATCCGATAATAAACGAGATAAATTCGTGCACACCTGACATGCTCCTGCTGGCATTGGGGGCCAGCAAAGCGCAAAGCTGGATTGATCTAAATAAAACGCGTCTTAACGCACGAATAATAATCCATGTCGGTGCCACTATGGGATTTCTGGCCGGTACGATTAAACGCGCCCCCGATGCGATACAACAAATAGGACTCGAGTGGTTGTGGCGCATTTTCGAAGAACCGTCACTTTGGCAAAGATACGCGAAAGATGGTATTTCCGTTGGCTGGCTGTTTTTGACACGAATCGTGCCCTACTTTTTCTGGCTACGACTAAAAGAGCGCAGATATACCCATAACCCACATTTAGGTGTCGAGACTGACAGCACCCCAAACAGTTTTGTGGTTAAATTATCCGGCGTCGGTATCTGTAAAACACTCTCTTTGTTTATCCCAGTATTAGTGGAAGCGGTACGAGTTCAAAAAAACGTGCAAATTAACCTATCTGATCTCGTATACATCGATTCGAGGTTTTTAGCGTCATTCATTCTGCTACGCAAACACGTATTGCTAGGTGGGAACACCCTCCGCCTGAGCCATATTCCGGCGCACATAAAGCGCATTATTTATTACAATTGCGTGGAGTTTCTTCTATCGAAAGATGTCAAATAGCATAACCTGACTAAAAACTACCTGATGAATTGTAAAATCCAGTAAATAGCAGGCACCTAATCCAATAAGCCGTGTCAAAATTCGCTTAGAAAAGTCGGCGCGGTAATTTCAATACAAGATCAAACCAGATAAAACAATGTACATAAAAAATGCAATCCATTAGCGATAATTCAATTGTGTGGAAAATAACACCTAGGGTGTGGGGGCTAATTGCCATCACCGCTGCTTTTATATTATTCGCATTCTATGGTGGGTTTGAGCAACTGATACGTCGATACAATAAGTACGAAGAGTACAGCTACGGATATATGATACCGTTTGTATGTGCGTTTTTTGTCTTGCAAAAGAAAGACATTCTAGAGCGCATGGTTTTCTGCCCAAGCTGGTGGGGAGTTTGCTGTTCTGTCTTTGGCATAGTTCTTTTAATTGTCGGAGAATTAAGTGCTCTGTATATCTTTGTGCACTATGGATTCCTGTTCGTTTTGTTTGGCTTGGTCATATCTTTTATGGGTGAGTCAGCAACACGAACTATTTTGACACCACTATTTATTCTGGTGTTCGCAATACCTCTGCCCTATTTTATTGATTCGGATTTATCCGGCAGCCTGCAACTGTTGTCTTCGCAGCTAGGTGTTGCAGTAATTCGATTTTTCGATATCCCAGTTTATCTAGAAGGTAACGTCATTGACCTGGGTGTCTACAAGCTCCAAGTAGTAGAAGCATGCAGCGGCTTACGTTATTTATATCCGCTGATGGCATTCGGTTTTATCTGTGCATATATTTGGCACGCCCCGATTTGGAAAAAAGTGATTTTATTTTTGTCAACTATTCCAATTACTATCTTGATGAATAGTTTTCGTATTGGTGTTATCGGTGTTCTTGTCGAACGGGTAGGCATTGAACAAGCAGAGGGCTTCCTTCATCAGTTCGAAGGCTGGATTATTTTTATGGCCTGCGTAGTGATCCTGTTTGCGGAAATGTATTTAATGAGTTTCATTGGAAAAACTGAGCGGCGTGGACTCAACATCACTAACTTAGACTTACCGCCGTTGCTTCAAGACAAAACCAATGCGAAGTACAGAAAAACGTCAAAGCCGTTCCTTGTTTCCTGTCTTATAGTCATAATAGGTGCAATTACAAGTGTATCAATCTCTAATCGCGTTGATGCTTCACCCCCCAGACAAATGCTTGCGTCGATTCCATTAAATATTGGCATGTGGAAAGGTGAACATGCGGAATTTAAGGAACGATATATTTCAGCACTTAAATTTACCGACTACTTGATGGCAAATTTTAGTCGTTCATCTAAAGACGACATTAATTTGTATGTCGCGTACTATGAAAACCAGCGAAAGGGAAACTCACCTCATTCTCCGAGGGTATGTATACCGGGTGGGGGATGGCAGATTGCCGAATTTGATAGGAAACAAGTTCCTATTCGGTCCAACTCCGGCACCTTGAAATACAACCGGGCGATTATTAAGAAAGGCGAGAATGCTCAACTCGTATATTACTGGTTCCAACAACGCGGGAGATTGATGGCGAACGAATACTTTGTTAAATGGTATTTGTTTTGGGATGCGTTGACGAAAAATCGAACGGACGGTGCCATGGTTCGCTTAACGACACAGATCGAGTCTGACGAAGATATTCGTGACGCTGATAAACGCTTAATAGACTTCGCGACACTTGTATCGGAGCACCTCGACCCGTATATTCCTATCTAGGAAATTTGTTGAGTTCGATTGGGGGATCGAGGGAGCGATATGTCTTATTTACTGATAGCGTCAGTCTCTTTGTTTGTATGCATGGCGCTAGTGCCATTGTTAATCAAACTTGCACCAACTGTTGGAATGCTGGATCAACCAGCGTCTCGAAAAGTACACGAAAATCCTATTCCTCGTGTCGGCGGTATCGGCCTTGTTGTAGGTTCCCTATGCGCGGTTCTTATCTGGCTTCCGCTTGACAAGGTAATTCAATCCTATTTGCTCGGGTCTTTAGTCCTGCTTTTTTTCGGAAGCTGGGACGATATGAAGGAAATCGGACACTATTGGAAATTTCTAGGTCAGTTCATTGCGACGGCTATTGTTGTTTTTTATGGTGGGGTAAAAGTCTCGCTATTACCCTTCACCGGCTTGGCCACAATACCTGACTTTATCGCTATTCCCTTCACTTTCATTGCCATGGTGGGAATGATTAATGCAATTAACCACTCAGACGGCCTTGACGGCTTAGCCGGGGGCGAATCGTTGTTGAGCTTACTAGCGATAGCTTTTCTCGCTCACTTAGCTGGTGGAGATTACGAAATAATCATCGCTATCGCTGTAGTTGGAGGCATAGTAGGGTTTTTGCGCTTCAACACACACCCGGCCAGAGTGTTTATGGGTGACAGCGGCAGCCAATTCTTAGGCTTCACCTTGGGTCTGCTAGCGATAGTACTAACCCAACAAACTGACCCCGCGATTAGCAAGGCAATTCCGGCATTACTACTCGGCTTACCGGTGATAGATATCATCATCGTATTCGCCTTGCGAATAAAAAGCGGCGTGAATTGGTTTGAAGCAACAAGAAACCATTTGCATCATCGTTTATTGGAATTGGGATTCCTGCACCATGAAGCAGTGGTCATTATCTACGCAATTCACGGATTTTATGTCGTGTGCGGTGTACTCTTGTGCTACGAGACCGATTTTATGATTGTCGCACTCTATCTTAGTGTCGCTGTCACCGTATTTAGTATCGTCACTATGGCGGAACGTTCCGGCTGGCATGCTCACACCCATACAAAAGACAGTTTTCTTTTTCGATATACCGTAGAGAAAATTCGTCGACACAAAATTCCCAGTAAAGCTCCAATAATTGTATTAAGCTGGATTGTACCAATCGCGATGATTGGTTTCAGCTTTCTGACAACTTCCGTTCCGCGCGATTTCGCAATGGCCTCGGCTATACTAGTAATCGTGATGATTCTATTATACGCCCTTTACAAAGTTGACTCTTTAATTGTAAGACGTGGTGTCATCTACGTCGCTGTAACATTTCTGGTTTATCTGATGGTCAAAGAGCCGCCGACTTGGCTTACTAACGCTCCAAAACTGGACACAATATTCTTTACATCGATAGCGATAACCGTTGCCTTAGCTATTAGATTCTCCACCAAAGCATTCCGCATAACCCCTATGGATTATCTGATCATGCTAGCCATACTTGGAATTTCGTTGTCGCGAGGATTGACTGATACAGATATTGATGCTAACGGTATCTTGATTAAAGTTATAATAATGATCTATGCAAGTGAGTTGTTAATCACAATTAGGCCCAATAAATCTTATGGGCTTAACATCGCGGCACTAATTTCGTTGGGCGTCTTGTCAATACGAGGGCTTTTTTAAGAATCACATGTTTGTTACAAACTCGATCCACGATCGAATCTGCAAAGGATTATCAATCATGAATTTCCCAAAACTGGTTTCAAAGTTTATTTTTTTGGCATTGTTTGTTGCGCTATCAGCGTGCGGAGGTCCGGAACAACGTAAAGCGGCTCATTTTGAAAAAGGCCAACAACTATTTGATCAAGGTGATTACGTAAAGGCCCGGCTTGAAATCAAAAATGTGTTGCAAATTGATCCGAAAGATACAGCGGCACTCTATTTAAGGGCACAACTGGAAGAAAAAGAAGAAAAATGGAGGACGGCGTATCGAATTTATACGCGACTCGTCGAACAAGACCCGAGTCATAAAGAAGGACACAACGCAATAGGTCGTCTCTACTTAATGTCAGGCGAATGGGCTAAAGCGCTGGAGGAAGCAGAAATAGTACTCAACCTTGCCCCCGAAGACACTCAAGGCCTGATTACCAAAGCAATCGCTTGGAACGAATTAGGCGATTCTGACATTGCGTTGCAAAATGCTACCCAGGCTCTTAAAAATGATCCTGGTAATGTTGATGCGCTGATTGTGCTCGCGTCAGCGCACTCCAAGCAAGGTAATACTCAACAATCGATGATTGTACTGCAGGATGCAATAAAAAAACGCCCTGACGAATCCAGATTTTTTATGAGTCTTGCATCGATACACTTTGCTGCGGGCGATAAAGATGCTGCAGCCGATGTAACTGCCCAACTGGTGGGTTTGGAACCTGATAATCTGGATCACCGCATTAGACTTGCGCGAGTTTATACCGATTTGGGTAAACTTGACGACGCGGAGAACACGTTGCGCACCGCCATCGACAATGACCCGAAAAACCTGTCGACTAAATTGCTACTTATCGATTTCCTTGCGAACAGACGAAACGCAATCGCGGCTGAAGAACAACTGGGAGAATTTATCAACCAGGCACCCGATGCGTTCAAGCTTCGGTTTGCGCTGGCGAAATTGCACACAGCAATGGGGAAAATTGATCAGGCTAAAAGTGATTTTGAAGGAATTATTCAGCAAGATAAAGACGGCCCAAACGCGACCACCGCACGGGGTAAACTAGCCGAGCTATTAATCAATGAAGGAAACCACCAAGAGGCGGAAAATTTAGTGGCCACCGTGCTGTCCGAACATCAACAGGACAGCCAGGCATTGACTGCCCGGGCGCGCCTGGCCTTAATAGACAATGATACTGACCAGGCGATAGCGGATCTTCGCACAGTGTTACGTGACAACCCTGACTCCGCCGATATTTATCGATTACTTGCTGTTGCTCACTCGGCACGAGACGAAACGGCTCTTGCGCAAGAGAATTTTGAAAAGGCGGTGGAACTTAACCAGCGAGACAACCAATCCCGCCTGGCGCTGGCGCAAACATTAGTCCAACAGGGAAATGCAGAACAAGCAATAGATCGCATTAATGAGATTCTGCTTAACGACCCAAATAATCTTCAAGCACTCGAAGCTCTAGCGCAGATTCAGCTACAGCAACGAAATTGGACGGGCGCCGAAGAAACGGCTCGTAAAATTCAGACAGCACACCCTGATCGCCCTTCCGGCTACTTCATAGTAGGAACAATTCGACAGCAACAACAACTGTTTGAGGACAGCATCGACTCATTCAAACAAGGCTTAGAACGAGCACCCGATGCTATCGAGCCACGCATGGGTTTAGGTAATAGTTACCTTGCGAACAAACAATATGAACTCGCCAAGGAAACTTTTGAAGATGTGATTGCCCGATCAACGAACAATCCCGGCGCGCACCACCAGCTCGGACTCGCTTTGCTCGCACTAGGAAATGCGGATGAAGGGGAAAAGGCGTTGCGCAAAAGTATTGAACTTGCCCCAAACAACGCCAGTGCCTATATCAACCTGGGGAAATTGCTCCAATCCCAAAACAAGGAGGCGGATGCGATAACACTGTACAAACAAGGCCTGAATGAAACTGATGGCGCACTGCCATTGACAGTCGAGCTAGGCGCCATCTATGAACAACAAAAAGAGTTTGATCTTGCCATCGCAGAATATCAATCGGCCTACGAAAAACACCCTGAAGCGAAACCGATAATTAATAATTTAGCGATGTTGCTAGTCACATATCGGAAAGATGATGAAAGCTTAAACAAAGTTAGGGAGTTGGTAGGCTTGATTGAAAATGAGCCTCATGTAGTGTTACAAGACACGGCAGGATGGGTGTACTACAAGCTTGGCGATATTGAGATGGCACTCGAAATATTAACGCGGGTTGTTGACAACGCACCCGATAACGCCGAATTTAATTACCACCTTGGAATGGTTTATTACACGAAGGGCGACAAAGAAATCGCCCGCGAACACCTGCGAAAAGCGGTAGAAAGTGACGTGAGTTATCAAGGGCGTGAGGAAGCGCAGAAGACACTAGAAAGTTTGTAGACTCAGTGTTCCAGATACTACTAGCTGGATAGATCAAAATCTTGATAAAAAGTGTTTCAGTCTTGAAACACTTTTTAATGTGTTTTCTTAACCAAGGTCAACCTAGACCTGTATCAATTTCTTTACACTCTCTTCGCAGTGAAAAAAAACTTGACGAATGGGAGAAATCGACGTAAAAAGCTAATGCGTTAGTGTTTTTAACTTTTGTTATCCTTTTAGGGGGGATTATCATGAAGATTCGTCTCGCGTATGTGTTCAGCATTGTACTAGCTTCAATATTGTTTGCTACGACTGCCAATGCTGCTATGTTCACTTTTGAGAATATCACCAACAACAATGCAGTCGACGCTGCTATCGGTGAAGCTCAGTTAGGTGTCGAAGTTTTAGATGAAGGCGGCGGCGTAGTATCGTTCCGCTTCTTCAACGTGGGTCCGGAGGATAGCTCGATCACTCAGATATACTTTGATGCCGACGGATCAAGTCTTTTATCTATAGCAGGACTCGTTGAAGGTCCGGGAACAGACTACAGCATAGGTGGAGCCCCGCCTAATTTACCCGGTGCAAACAATGCCGATCCAGATTTTCAGGTTTCAATGGGATTCCTGGCCACTCCGGATGCCCCTGTTCAACCTAACGGCATTAACCCTGGTGAAGAGCTAACGATCAATTTCAATGTCGGCGCTTCCTTTGACGATATACTGGCTGAACTTGCCGATGGCACTATTCGCATGGGCATCCACGTGCAAGGATTTGCCAGTGGTGGAAGTGAGTCATTCGTAAACGGTGGTGGTCCCAGCCCGGTTCCTCTACCGGCAGCTGTCTGGTTATTTGGTTCCGCTCTGTTAGGGTTAATAGGTATCGGACGACGTAAAGCAAAACTAAACCAAGCTGCTGTCTAGATTCTCTCTAAATTCTCTTAAAAAAAGGGGCCGTCAGGCCCCTTTTTTGTTGCCTGCTAAATTATAACTATAACTTGTCAGTCGGGTAGTACCAACGCCCATTAGCCGCTACACTTTGCCCTACCGTCAAAACAAACCTTCCTAACTCAGTTCAGTTTTACACTTGTCCATAAGCTCTCTCTATCGCCATTCGCTGGCGCCGCTAACCGATCTTTACCAGCTCACCATGGCCTATGGCTACTGGAAGCTGGGACGCACAAGTGAGCAGGCAGCGTTTCATTTGTCTTTTCGCGAAAATGCATTCGGCGGTGGTTATACCATCGCTGCCGGATTAGCTTATGTCGTAGATTTTCTTGGTAATCTGCGCTTTACGGACGATGACATCGCATATCTGTCGACTATTGCAGGAAATGACGGCAAGGCTTTGTTTGAACCTGGATTCTTGCAGTATCTGCACGAGTTAACGTTTACTGTTGATATTGATGCCATTCCTGAAGGCACCGCCGTGTTTCCCCACCAACCGCTGTTACGTGTTATCGGCCCATTATTGCAATGCCAGATTTTGGAGACACCGCTGCTGACCATGATCAATTTTCAAACCCTGGTTGCCACCAAGGCATCGCGCATCTGCGCGGCGGCCAACGGCGATCCGGTGGTTGATTTTGGATTGCGCCGTGCCCAAGGCATAGACGGCGGCGTGTCCGCCAGCCGCGCAGCTTACATAGGCGGCTGCGACGGAACATCCAATCTATTGGCTGGAAAATTGTTTGATATTCCCGTACGCGGCACCCACGCACACAGTTGGATCATGTCATTTAATGACGAACTCGATGCATTCAATGCCTACGCTGACTCCCTGCCGCACAACTGTATTTTTCTGGTCGATACCTACGATACGCTTGAAGGTGTGCAAAAAGCTGTTGAGGCGGGAAATAAGTTGCGTGAACGCGGTATCGAAATGATCGGCATTCGCCTCGATTCAGGCGACCTTGCTTACCTCAGTATTGAAGCACGCAAAATTCTCGATGATGGCGGTTTCCCCAACGCCGCTATTGCCGCCAGCAACGATCTCGATGAGCATATCATCACCAGCCTCAAGAACCAGGGTGCGAAAATAAATCTCTGGGGTGTCGGCACAAAATTGGTGACTGCCTACGATCAACCCGCGCTAAGCGGTGTCTATAAACTCACCGCCATCCGCCAACCGGGCGATGCGTGGACGCCCAAGGTTAAGGTTTCAGAACAGACCGCGAAAATTTCGACTCCCGGCGTATTGCAAGTGCGACGCTTTAAAAACGGTTCGCGATTTATCGCCGATATGACCTACGATGAAACTATCGGAACGAAACAAGCTAACGTTATTGTCGACCCCGTCGATCATACACGACGCAAATATGTAAATGACAACGCCGAGTATGAAGATTTATTAGTGCCGATATTTCGCTCCGGTCAGTGCGTTTATGAGTTACCGTCAATTCACGGCACCCGTAACCGCGCAAAAGAACAATTGACAGCATTGCATCCAACCGTCAAACGGTTTATCTACCCGCATCGCTATCCGGCCGGACTCGAATTAAACTTGCACGAACTAAAAACCCGGTTGATTCTCGAAGCACGTGGGTTTAAATCAAATAAAGTCAACTAAAAATACGTTTAATGACTTTCAATTACACCTACATTGACAGTCCGATCGGCGAACTGTTGGTAGCGGGTAATCGTGGTGGCATTTCCCTCATCAGCTTTTCCACCGGAAACAAAAGCCGCCGGCACAAAGAAGACTGGATACACAAACCCAATTCCTTTTCCATAATACGAAAACAATTGGATGCTTATTTTGAAGGCCAATTGACCCAGTTTGATTTAAAATTGAAACCGCAGGGAACAGAATTTCAGTTGCAGGTATGGAAGGCGTTGCGGGATATTCCTTATGGCGAAACAATTTCGTATGGCGAACTGGCCAAGGCAATAAACAAACCTTCCGCATCACGCGCCGTCGGCGCCGCCAATGGCAACAATCCTTTGCCCATCGTTATTCCCTGCCACCGCGTTATCGGCAGTACCGGTAAACTGACCGGATTCGGTGGCGGAATAAAAACCAAGGCTTTTCTATTAGACCTTGAACGAAAGCATTCCCCACATAATGTGCAAATGGAGTTGCCATTGTAACCCGATATATTTTCCTTGCACACTGACGAGGCCTTCTATCACCCCCATCCTAACCTTCCTCCATCGAGGGGGAAGGAATGTTTTTACTGGGAAGTTTCGCTCGTTCAGCAAGAAAAAATTCTTGGTCGTCCTGAGTCCATTCGACTTCGCTCAGGATAGACTTCGCGAACAATCCAGCCAAAACAGTTCGGCCGCAAATCAACAACTTGTTAATAACGCTATGAAAGGTTTTACAGGTACGCTCCTCGAGCGCAATATTATTAGCTGGACTTCCGCCTACGCGCATTGCTGTCTAGAGCAATTCAAACATTGACACTTTAAATAAACTACCCCGCAGCAAGCTACGGGGTATTGATAATGTAGCTTTCCATCTCGCCCCAAGGGGCGGGGAATTCGACCCTTAGAGATTAAAAGGAAAATTGCCTCGTCATACCTGCGAAGGCAGGTATCCAGCTAAGATAATTTGGTCAAAGGCCGACAACTGTTTGATAACACTATGAAGGGCTTCGGGGGTGCGCTCTTCGAGCGCGGTATTATTGACTAGACTCCCACCTGCGTGGGAGTGACATCAGTTGATGTCTTGTTCAGCTGTAAAATCTAAGTATCAGCGTATACACGTGCTTTTGACACAACCGAATTACACAGGGTCTAATTCTGTTTCGACGTATTACGATATGCTAACCCGGCCTACACACTGACCACAGAAAACCGAATACTGAAACTTATTCAACTATAGCCAATTCAACTCCAACGGATACGACGACAACTGTTCAAAACCGTCCTTGGTAACAAGCACTTGTTCCTCGAGTTTGACACCTTCGTGACCACCTTCAGAGCCGATGTAGGATTCGACGCACAGCGTCATACCTTCCCGCACTTCACCATCGTAACCTTTTTCCGCAAAGTCACTCCAATGCTTAAACGATGGATACTCGTCAGCCAAACCAACACCATGAATCAAGCTGCCGTAGCGATTTTTCACAAACTCAGCAGGGATCGCCCATGCGTTTTGCGATACATCGCTAAAACTAACACCTGGTCGAAGTAAATTCTTGTTATGTTCTATCTGCTCGACGGACAGTGCGTATAACCGGCGTTGTTCATCGGTCGGTTTGCCGTCGCCACACAACCACGAACGCGAAATATCTGCGCAATAACCATACGGCCCGATTAAATCCGTATCGAAACTGACCAAATCACCCTTTTCGATAGTTCGCATGGAACACTCACGAAACCACGGGTTTGTGCGCGGCCCGGATGACAACAAACGCGTCTCAATCCATTCGCCGCCCATAGCGATATTGGTCTCGTGCAATTTTGCCCATAGTGCGTTCTCGGTTATGCCTGGCGTCAATGCATCGCGCATGGCCTGCATGCCCGCTTCACAGGCTTCGATGGATTTTCGCATCAACGCAATCTCGCCATCGGATTTGATAGTCCGCGCCTGCTCCATCACTTCCTCGCCGGAATGAATACTGATGCCACGCTTTAGCAGTGGAGCAACACCCTCGTATGACAAGCGATCAACAGCAAGTCGTTTGTTACCCGCACCATACTGCGTTATCAGATCAGCAATCTCGTCGCCAAACAGTTCGGCTCGCTCCGGCCCGCGCGACCCGGCAGTAAAATAATAGAACGATTTGTTTACCCGGTATTCATCCACCGTGGGTAAATCTTCCGCCAGGTGCGGATAATCGCCGTAATCAAACAACACAACCGGCCCTTCGGTCGCCACAAACACACACCGTGTCTCGTAGTGCGAGCACCAAATTTGCATGTTGGTCGCGTCCGTCGCATACCGTGTATTGATTTGATCAAATAACAATGCGCCTGCATAGTCACGTTGCCGCAACTGTTCGCGCACACGGCCCAGACGATACAAACGCATTGCATCGAGGTTGACCGACGACTCAGTAAATTCCATCGCACCATGCTGACGTGCCGATTGGTTAGCCATTCTGTTAACGTTGTTCACGTATTGAAACTCTTTTGATTATCATACATGATCGAACGCACTCTTTTACTATTCCTTCTTTTGAAAATCTGGAATTCATGTCCCTGCAAGTCGCTGAAAAATGGTATGACAGTCGAGAATTCGATAATCGGATAACCCTCATCTGGGAGCCACACGTGTCTATCGCTGTGCGCTGCAATATCTGGCTGATCAAAGGCCGCGATAAACACTTGCTCATTGACAATGGCATGGGCATGAAACCCATGCGCGCAGAAATTGCAGCATTAGTGGAAAAACCAATATTGGCGGTCGCCTCCCACGCACACTTTGATCATATTGGTGGTCACCATGAATTCGAACATCGCCTTAGTCACCCGGCGGAGGCCGATATCTTGATATCGCCGAATGACAAAAACACTGTTTGGCATTGGTTTAAGGAGGAATCGATAATCGATGCACTGCCATCCGCCGACTATGACATAGAAAACTATTCCGTGTTACCCGCACCGCCGACACAATTAATAGATGAAGGCGACGAAATTGATTTAGGTGACCGCTTGTTTAAAGTATTTCACATGCCCGGACATTCACCGGGGTCAATATGTTTGTATGAACAGGCAACAAAGACCTTGTTTACCGGTGACGTTATTTACGATGGCAAAATCTATGACCAGCTTTATCACTCCGATGTTGAGATTTACCTTGAAACTATGGCGCGGTTAAAAGAAATCTCGGCAGAAGTTTTTCACTGCGGCCACTACGGTAGTTTAAGCCGGCAACGGCTAATCGAATTGGTTGACACCTATATCGAATCAAAGCGCAAACCCTAATCACCACCGTGGCGGATCAAAACTTTCTAGTTCTTATGTCGGACGAGCACCTGCGGGAAGCGGCAGGTTGTTACGGAAGCGATATTGTTCAAACTCCAAACCTTGATCGACTTGCAGCAAAGGGCACGCGATTTACCCAGGCTTACACGCCTTCTCCCGTTTGCGTGCCGGCGCGCGCATCACTCGCGACCGGTCAATACGTTCATCAATGCCGCTATTGGAGCAACGCCCAGGCCTATGACGGCAGCATTCCGAGTTGGGCACATCGCCTCACCGAAAACGATCATCATTGTGTATCCGTAGGCAAACTCCACTATCAAAACAGCGATAACGATAACGGTTTCGTTGAAGAACACTTTCCATTACATATCCGTGGCGGACAAGGCTGGATACGTGGTTTGCTGCGAAAAAATCCGCCGGTATGGGAAAAAGCCAGGGATCTAGCCGAACAAATCGGCCCTGGCGAGTGTGAGTACACCCGGTTTGATCGCGATGTTCGGGATAAGGCTTGCCGTTGGCTGCGCAACGAGGCGAACCAACACTCTGACAAACCGTGGGCATTGTTTGTGTCATTCGTCAGCCCGCATTATCCCTTAATCGTACCAGCGGAGTTTTACGATCTGTATCCTGCAGATCAGATGGAGTTACCGCGTCTCGCGAACTCTGACGAGCTGCCACGTCACCCGGTTGTCCAGGGTGTTCGGTCGTTTATGAATTATGAGGACTATTTCGATGACGCAACTAAACATAAAGCACGAGCGGCATACTACGGACTGTGTTCGTTTCTTGATGACAATATCGGTAAAGTATTGCGGGCACTGGAGGATTCAGGACAAAACGAGAATACCACCATTCTTTACACCAGCGATCACGGTGAACTGCTTGGCAACCACGGCATGTGG
>CBDCFT010000056.1:0-16929 GCA_965216365.1 Arenicellales bacterium
CCTGCAGCACAGCAAATTTATTGCTGAAATCAACTCCACCGGTTAACAGTCCGGCAACAGGCATTAGAACATCACCCACAAAAGATGTGACGATGGCACCAAATGCCGCACCGATCACAATACCGACAGCCATGTCGACCACATTGCCACGCATGACAAATTCCTTAAACTCTTTAAACATAGTTTCTCCTTCTTGTATGTTGAAATGGGGGGCATAGAGTCAGCACTGACTCGGCGCACATAATAACGATTTTGCCTAATTCTTCAATGTAAACAATCGTTTCCTGATATTGCGCAATTTCGTCATAAATCTGGAAAATAAGTCCCATCGTGCTAAACTCCAGCGCGCAATCCAATTGATGACAAAGGTTTTTTGGGTGGATTTCGGCAATATCGATGTTGGGGTAATCTGCACGGGGTGCACTTCGCAAATCAGGGTTGATTTGCGGATTAAGGTTTTACAGTTGAAAAACGTCTAATGGTTGAATCTGTAACCGCGTAACGCAATTCGCGTCAACGGTTGCGCATGCACGCAGGAGGTGACAACGATGAGAATTGGTTTTTTAGAAGATGACTTAGAACAGGCCGAGGTGATAAAAATCTGGATGGAAGATTCCGGCCATACCGTCTCGCACTTTTCATCGAGCTCAGAATTTATCAAAACCCTGAAGAGGGACAGCTTTGATTTATTAGTATTCGATTGGTTACTACCGGACATTTCAGGCATAGAAGTGTTAAAGCGTATTCGCGCCAGTTACGACACACCAGTGCCTATTATATTTGTGACGCAACAGGATCGTGAGTCGGATATCGTTGAAGCACTAAGTGCCGGTGCCGACGATTACATGACCAAACCGGTCTCACGCGCGGAATTGATCGCGCGGGTTGAAGCATTGGGCCGTCGTGCCGGTGCATTTGCCCAGGAACGTGAAGTGGTACTGGATTTCGATCCTTATCAATTCGACACCAAAGCACAAACGATCAACGTAAATGGCGAGACCTTGAACTTGACGCAAAAAGAGTTCGAACTGGCGTTATTTTTATTTCAGAACGCGGGACGTATCGTATCGCGCGCACATATCCTGGAGACGGTCTGGGGTACGAGTTCAGCGATAGCGACCCGAACGGTGGATACCCATGCAAGTCGGATCCGCTCCAAACTAAAATTTTCACCCGAGACAGGATGGCAATTGAGCTCAATTTACCAGCACGGCTACCGGCTGGAAAAACTTGAAACCTGAGATACTGACGACCTGATGGCCCTTTCTGAATCGGCAAGCAAAAAGCTTGAAGCGCTGTATCTAAAGTACCGGACTTCGCTGCCGGAAAAGATCTCTCAAGTTAAAGCGGCCTTCGATAAATCCCGGGATGAGGACTACTCGGCGAAGTCGTTAAAAGACCTGGAATTCATTGTGCATAATCTCGCCGGCTCCGCTGCCATGCACGGATTTAACCAGGTCTCAACCTGCGCCCGGGTAATGGACAAACATATCGGCCAGGATAAACCGATGGAGACTAGCGACGCAGTGTGGCAACAAGACCTGCAAAAATATTACGACGAACTGGCCGAAGCTATAACAGTCGCAACCGAAGAAGAAGGTTCGGTACCGGCGTAACACCTGATCCTCCCCGCTTGCACCTGCCCGTAGTGCCGGCTAACTGACTGTAAAACAATGTAAATTTGACTTATCTGCCGTCGCATTATTGGCGGCGATTGATTATCTTGACACCTGTTCCGCTCGTACTCCATCCCGTCACCTCCGACTTACGGGCGGGACATACGCCCCGCTCATGCGGGGCGTTCTTATTGCGCTTACAACACATTGACAAGATTAATCCCTTTCGCCCAGACCACCTCCCACACCTTCTGCCGCCCTTTGGCGAACAGTAAAATTACGATATACTTTGCGCGCCGTGCCAGTGGGCAACGGTAGGTTGAGTTCTCTCATCATCCAACAATCAGACCACAGGATTCTTAAATGACTGACAATGCATTTGTGCGTTCGTTTTCGTTCATGCTCGGCGCACTGGTGTTACTCACTATTTTTTTACTCGTGCTGGCACATATTGTCGGCGGTGTGTTGGATGAAGATTTCGCCAGAGACCGGCAGGCAGCAAAAGATATTGAAATTTCAGCCCGAATCGCACCCGTAGGCCAGTTGGCGATTGGCGAAATGGTGCAGACTGCGATGGCTACCAACGCCCCCGCCGAAGCAGCTTCTGGTGAATCGGTTTATCAGACCAGTTGCGGCGCGTGTCATACCACCGGCGCTGCCAGCGCGCCAAAACTTGGCGAGAGTGACGCCTGGACCGCACGTTTGGAACAAGGCGTCGAGATGCTGGTCGACCACGCGATAAACGGTTTTAACACCATGCCGGCGAAAGGCGGTAACGCCGCTTTGAGTGACGATGAAGTGCGTGCTGCTGTCGAATACATCATCGAAAATTCGCAATAACCGGGAATAACCGGTAAAAAACTGTATGCAGGTGGATAATATATACAGCCTGCCTTGGAACACAGCCCGGTTCCGTTTAACTGAAAGCGTTAAAAGTGATGGTCGTGTGCGTATCCTGCACACCGTTCACGCGCTGAATCCTGTCGGTAACGAAATGCCCGGCGTCCTGTTCGTCCGGTAAAAAACATTTCACCAACAAATCGTAGTGACCGGATGTCGAAAACACCTCAGACACGCCGTCTAACTCGACAATCCCGTGGGCAACGTCATAAGCCTGCCCCATTTCACATTTTACCTGTACAAATATTGTCTGCATCGCCTCGCTCCGTTTAGCAGATTGATTTTCTCGCTAATTCTGAACTCGCTTAAATGTTTGACTGTAATCCGCCAGTTGCCGCACTGTAACCATAGCCTTCGCGTCGGCAATAACATCCCGCGCTGTATCGACGCCCTGCTGTAACGAATCAGCCAGCCCGGCCACGTAGATAGTAGCGCCGGCATTGAGCGCCACCATGTCTGCAACCGGCCCTGCATCACCGCCTAACGCGGATTCAATTAAAGCCAGGCTCCTCTCGGCACTGTCCACCTTTAGTGGCTGCAAATCCTGTCGCGCGATACCAAACTGATCGGGAGTGATTGTAAATTCCGTAATCTCATCGTTTTTGAGTTCAACCGCATGGGTTTCAGCGGCCAGACTGATTTCATCCAGACCGTCGGCCGAATGAACGACCAACGTGTGCACACTGTTAAGATGCTTGAAAACCTCAGCAATAGGACGCACCCAGCGTCGGTCATAGACACCAACCAATTGGCGGCGCGCCCCGGCCGGGTTAGTCAGCGGACCCAACACATTGAATATCGATCGCACGCCGATCTCGCGTCTCGGGCCAACCGCATGACGGGTAGCGCTGTGATGAGTCGGCGCGAACATGAATCCAATGCCGGTCTCCTGAATACATTGCGCCACCTGCTCCGGCGTCAAAGCGATATTGACTCCGGCCGCTTCCAACACGTCCGCGCTGCCAGATTTACTGGTAGCGGCACGGTTGCCGTGCTTCGCGACATGCGCCCCCGCCGCAGCCGTTACGAAAGCGCTGGCAGTTGAAACGTTGAACAAGTGAGCGACATCGCCACCGGTGCCGACGGTATCGACCACGTCAAGACCGCCTACATCGACTTTTGCAGCCAATTCGCGCATCATTTCCGCCGCACCGACGATTTCCTCCACCGTCTCACCCTTGATATGCAATGCGACGAGAAATGCACCGATTTGCGCGGGTGTGGATTCTCCACCCATAATAATTCGCATAACGTCCTGCATGTCGGCGCGGGATAAATCCTGCCCCTGGGCAAGCCTTCTAATTGCCTGTTGTACGTCCACTCACTCTCCTCTTTATCTATAAACACCTGCGCGTCGATCAATTTTCCGGCGTTGCAGGTAAACTATCGCAGCGTCTGAAAAACGCTGGTCAGCATAACTCATTACCCAAAGCGTCACATGGCAACACTGCAACCACACACCGCCGACGATTTACGCGAGCATATCAGCGCCTTATTGCGCGGGCAAACTGCCGGTGCGGACGTAAACCCGCAAAAGATCGAAGACATAGTCGAAGCCACTTGGGAACACGGCGTCAGCACACTACTCTACGCGCGATTGAACGAAATAACGCAACCCGGCGGTTATGTCGAATCACTGCGAAATGCACTAAAACCTGACGCTTTTAAACAGGCTGTCTGTGAAACGGTGGTAGCAAACGAAGTCAAAACCGTCGCATCCAAACTCAGTGAAAATAATATCGCGTTTTTGTTATTAAAAGGAACAAGCCTTGCTTACTCATTGTATGCACAACCTTTTTTGCGCCCGCGCCTGGACATCGATATTCTTATCACGCAAGAAGATCGTGTACGAACGAAAGCTTTGTTAAATAAACTGGGCTTTTCCCCGCAACCCGGCATCGACGGCACGCTGGCAACGCATCAATTCATGCTGTCCAGGGATGCAGGATCAGGACTAGACGTGACCCTGGATATCCACTGGAAACTCACCAACCCGCAGGTGTTTGCGCATCTATTCGAATTCGACGAATTATACCGAGAACGTCAAAATATCAAGGTCCTGGGACCCAACGCGTATGCGCCCTGCCCGTTGCACTTGCTGACACATGCGTTGATTCACCGGGTGGCCCATCATCATGAACGGGATCGTTTGATTTGGCTATACGATATTTATTTACTGGGTGAGGTTTTGGACCATGCTGCACGCCAGCAGTTTGTTACCCTATGCAAGACAAAAAAAATAAATACGGTTTGCCTTGATGGCATTCAAGCCGCGCACAAAGCATTTGGCGGAATAAAGTTAGAACGACTGATTCAGTTGTTGGAAACGAATGTTGCGCAAGCGGACGAAAACTACACCAGCGACTTCTTGCAACCCGGCTTTAATCAGATCGATCAATTTCGTTCGGATTGGAAAAACTGCAGTTGGCCGCAGCGGTGGCAACTCTTGAACGAACACTGTTTCCCACCATCCGCTTATATGCGCCAGCGTTACGGCAGCGCACCACTAGCGCTACTTTATGCGCGTCGCTTTGGCAACGGAGTCAAGAAGTTATTCGGCGTTCTGTGACTCGCAGCGCACAATGCCCTGCTCCTTTAATTCACCCAGCAGTTCGTGCAAATCCGCTGTGATTTTCGCCGCTTCGGCATCGTATTCATCAACCATCACATTGACTACGGCATCAACTCGCCCATGCTGTTCAATAAGATCGAGCATACGCGACCCGATTTCGTCGAGACCGTAATAGTGGCCATTATCCAGATTCAATATGACGGATTCATCGCCTACCTGCTGGCGTATGGCATTGTTCGATATTTGATAGCTCTCCATGTTCTGCGTCTGTCTGTGCTATAGTTTGTCAGAGCGAATCTAGCAGCTTATCGCACAATTTCAAGGTCTTAGACTCGAGCGAGAATAAATAGAGCAGAAAAATGGACTCCGGCATTCTCACCACCCGCCCAGTCATCATCGGGGTAAACCTGATCGCATTTGCGTTATTGGTCTGGGTAATCGCTTCGTCCACACTCAAAGTGCTGACATATCACAGTAAAAACAATGCGGTTGTCGATACCGGAAACAACGCCAACATCAATCAACCAAAAGCACCGCCGGTGCAAATGAACCAGGTTATAGCGGCGCATTTGTTTGGCAGGCCGGAACAAAAAAAAGAACCAGTGCAAAAAGTAGCACCAAAAACGCGACTGAACCTTGCACTCACCGGGGTTATCGCTTCGAATGACCCGAAATACGCACGCGCTATCATTGCATCCGGCTCAAAACCGGCAAAGAGCTATGGTGTCGGCGATATGCTGGGCAAATCAAATGTCAAACTGCATTCCATTGAAGCAGACAAAGTGCTGCTGGAACGCAATGGAAAACTGGAAAGTCTGGCCATGGTGCGTAATCAACTGCGTGGCGCTGACAATGCTACAGTGACTAATACAGCGGCGAAAAAAGCCAGCTCGCCCGCGGCCGAGCCTGAAATTGAGGACGATACGCCTGAGCAGGATGATGAAAACTTACCGGCGGGTTTGCAAAACCTTAACAAACAACTGCAACGTCTGAACAACAATATGCAAACGGGTTAACCGTTCATCACGTCTGGCGTCTATCCAGGGTGCGATACTGAATCGCTTCCGCTACATGGGTGGTTTCGATTTTCTCCTTGCCCGCCACATCGGCAATGGTACGCGCAACCCGTTGAATTCGATGGTACGCCCTGGCGGATAAACCGAAGCGATCCACCGCCTGTTCAACCAGGTTGCGGCATTCGCCATTCAGACCGGCTGCCCGGTTCAGCTCTTTACCACTCAGAGCGCTGTTTAATTTACCCGTGCGCCGCAACTGGCTTTGGCGTGCTTGTTCCACCCTGCCTCTCACTGTAGCCGATGACTCGCCGTCGGCTTGTTCGGGGCGTAGCGCTTTTTTGGGTAATGCGGGAACTTCGATATGCAAATCGATGCGATCCAGCAACGGTCCTGAAATACGTGCACGATAACGCCGAACCTGATCCGATGTGCAGTGACAGCGCCCGCTCGTATCACCCAGATAACCGCAGGGACATGGATTCATTGCCGCGACCAGTTGAAAGTTCGCGGGGAATTCCACTTGCCGCGCCGCACGGGAAATGCTGACGGTTCCCGATTCCAGCGGTTCACGTAACAATTCCAAAACACGCCGGTCATACTCGGGCAACTCGTCAAGAAACAACACGCCTTGATGAGCCAGTGAAATTTCCCCCGGGCGTGGGTTGGTTCCACCGCCGACTAAAGCCGCACCGGAGGCACTGTGATGCGGTGCGCGGAAAGGCCGCTGACGCCATTGTGACACCGAAAAACCGGATTGGCTCAATGATTGCACAGCGGCGGATTGCATTGCCTCACTCTCCGTCATGCGTGGCAGGATACCCGGCAAACGCATGGCAAGCATGGTTTTACCGGTGCCCGGCGGACCCAGCATCAACAGACTGTGGCCGCCTGCAGCGGCAATTTCCAAGGCGCGTTTGGCGAACGACTGGCCGTGTACTTCGTTTAAATCCGGCACGGCAGCGTCTGCGTGAGCATCAACCTGCGCTGCCGCCCGCGCGAGTAAGTTTTCACCACCCAGGTGCGCACTGACCTCAAGCAAGTGATTGGCGGATAAAATGGTGGCGTCAGCGACCAGCGCTGCTTCATCACGGTTCGCACTCGGAACTACCAGCGCGCGCCCGGTGTGTTGGGTCGTCAGGGCCGTAGTTAACGCGCCACGAACAGGCCGCAGCTCGCCACCTAAAGATAGTTCGCCGATAAACTCATGCAGGTTAAGTGTATCGTCGGATAACTGTCCCGACGCCACCAGGATACCGAGCGCGATGGGCAAATCGAAACGCGCACCCTCCTTGGGTAAATCCGCCGGCGCGAGATTGACGGTAATACGACGGTTAGGAAATTCGTATTGCGAGTTGAGTATGGCACCGCGGACACGGTCTTTGCTTTCCTTAACCGCCGTTTCAGGCAAGCCGACTATGGAAAATGCGGGCAGGCCATTAGCGAGATGAACTTCAACCGTAACCTGGGGTGCGGCAATTCCAACTTCCGCCCGGCTGTATACGACGGCCAGTGACATCTAATACCGCCGCACCCGGTTAGTGGATCAATCCTTTAAGCGGTTTTCGAGATCCGCAACCTGGGATTGCAGTTGCTCCAGTTTCTCCCGCGTTCGTTGCAACACTTGCTCTTGAACTTCCAGCTCTTCGCGCGTTACCAGGTTCATCTTGTCCAGCGCGGAGCGCACCATCGCATCGATGTTACGCCGCAAATCATCCGCCATGGCACCGGGTAACAGGTTACCTATGTTTTCGGTTAGTTGTTCTATTGGCGATTTCATCGCTTGCCCCGCTGGTTATCGTGCGTTGAAGTTTGTCGAACCGAGTTTATTCAACTTAGCCTGTTTCATCCAGCCGGTACTCGATATACGCCTGATCGAGCAGTTCTCTCAACCAACGTTCGTACAACTCGTTGGCTTTGCGCAAATACAACCGCTGGCGCACGGATTCCCTGTCCAACTCACCGCTGATTTGTGTCGAACGTTTATCGGTCAATTGAACAATGTGTAAACCCGAAGTCGTACGGAAAGGCTGGCTGACTTCATTCATTTGCAGACTGCGTATCATGCGTTCCATCGCCGGCTCCAGTTCTCCCGGCGTTATCCAGCCGAGATCGCCGCCTTTTACGCGCGATGCGGAATCTTCTGAATTGACCCTGGCTAATTGTTCGAAGCCCTCTCCATTTGCAATGCGATTGCGAAGACGCTCTAAACGATCGCTTACTTCCTGTTCCGACAGGAATTCATTGGGTTTTAACAATATGTGCCGTGCGCGATATTGGTCGATTACCTGCTCCGCGCCACCACGGCGTTCGTGCAGTTTCAGAATATGAAATCCGTTCGGACTGCGCAACGGATCGGAAACCTCGCCGGCTTCCATGTCTCCGATCGTATTAAGGAACAGCGCCGGTAATTGATCGGCCTTGCGCCAACCCAACGCGCCGCCATCCGGTGCTTCACTGCTTTTTGAAACCTGCACTGCCAGCGCGGCGAAATCCGATCCCTGGCGTAGTTCGGCGACCATGTTTTCCGCCTGCGCGCGAGTCTCTTGTAGATTTTTTGCCGACATGTTCTCGTCGGCAGGCAAAAGAATGTGCGATAAATTGTATTCGACATCCAGTGTTGCCGGCGACTGACCGGAATCGACAACCGTTCGAATTTCATCTTCCGTAATGACAACCTTGCTGTTCACCTCACGCTCACGCAAACGGCGAATGATAAGTTCAGCCTCGATCTGATCGCGAAATTCCTGAAATGAAAGTCCGTCAAGTTCAAGCGCCCGGCGCAATTCATTTACACTCAGATTATTTTGCCGCGCAACGAGATCGACGGCCCTGCTTATCGATTCTTCGGGAACACGAATCCCCGCGCGTTCAGCAACTTGCAATTGCACACGATCCGCGATCATGCGCTCCAGGGTTTGACGTGCAAGGGTTTGCTGACCGGGCGCCTGCACATTGCGCTGACTGAGTTCGCGGCGGTAGCGAATAATCTCTCCTTTTAACTCGCTCTCGGTAATGATGTCGTCATTGACAACCACGACGACGCGGTCCAGCGAGGCAGTATACGCGACTACTGGCAGCATCCATGCGCAAATCCCGAGCGACAACATCCATCGTATCCGTGTTGTAAACTTTCTTTTCAATGGATGATTCATCAAAACAAACCCGGCGCTAAACGTGAAAACCTACAACCGCGATCTTAAAGCGCCCAACTGATCCAGTTCGAGAGTAAAGAAGATATTGCGCTTGAGTTCGTCATCGTCGTCACGATCAACGCGCTGTTGACTGACTACCCTGAACAACCAACAACAGGCATCGTATTCAAAGCCAAGCGCTGTTTCCAGATTCTCGCTGTCTTCAATGTCATAACGGTGCGTAAAAAGAAAGCGCCAATGCGAGGTAATCGGCCAGCGCGTATCGAGATAAAGTTGTTCGATATCCTTCGCCAACGGATCGATATCGGCGAGAGTATTACGGTCAAACAGGTACTCGAGTTCTATATAGCGCTGACGACCCTGCTCATAGTAAAACTTGTTGCGATCGGGATCGTACGCCGCCTCAAAGCGAATTTGGTCGGTCTCGCCATCCTCCGGGTCATACACGTAAAACGCCTCGAGGGTCAGATTTTCCGTCACATCCGCCTCCAGTTCAGCCACGAAATCGGATGTTGATTCATCTTCTACTTCCGCATCCGGGGTCAACTGGACTTCACGATCGTCAAAATAGATCACCTGTCCTACACTCGCACGAATTCGCTCCTCGGCGGTGTCGGTTTCAAGAAACCGACTGGTGACACCTATGGTTAACTGATTGGTGTCGCCGACACGGTCATCACCGAAAAAACGGTCTTCGCGAAACAACGTGCCAAAATTACTGAAGCGGACTTCGCCAGTATCGAAAATGGGTATGTCATCCTGGTCTTCTTCCGGAATAAACGCGTAAAACAATCGCGGTTCCAGGGTTTGGGTTATTTCCTTTCCGTAAAGTGCAGTTTCCCGTTCGAAGAATATCGACGCATCCGTTGTAAACACGGGGACGGTGACCGACGGATTGTCCTCCTCGTCGTCCATGATGTTGTCCAGGCTGTAACTGGTGTGGCGCACGGTCAGCTCAGGCTCTACATAACCATAGATTTTACGAAACGGCATCCGCACGCCAGGCGTTGCGCTAAAGCGCGTGCCGGTAATTTTTTCGTCCGAAGGGTGATCAAAGTTTGTCAGGGTCGAGTCCAGCTCAAATCGAAACAATTGACCCCGCCGGTATGGCGAGCGCGCACCAAAGTCAATCTCGGGTAACTGACTGTACGGTTCGTTTATTTCGTCCAACTCGTCGTTAACAATCTCAAAATCCCGTAACCGGCCGGACAGATGCCAGTAACGCGCGCTGTAACGCAGCTGCGCCTCCTGATCGAGAAATGTCGCACTGGAAATCTCGACATCGTTACTGAAATCGTCAAGATATTCATCGTCGGACACGTCGTTCAAATCGATTCTTCCAAGCCATTTGTCTTTGGAAAATACGTTGTCGTAACTTAACGCATGCCGGTCCTCGCCAAACAAGTCATCGCCCGGCAGTATTTCGGCACGTAATTCGCCTTCATTATTTTCGGTGATATAACGAACCTCGCCCAATGCCTGCACGCCGCGCTCACTCAGATAGCGGGTTGTGAGTGTCGCGTCCACATTCGGTGCGATGTTCCAGTAATAAGGCACTTCCAGTACATAACCGGACTCGTCGTCATAACCTACTGTCGGAAATAAAAATCCCGTCTTACGCTCACTGGTAATTGGGAAGGACGCGCGGGGAAAATAAAAAATCGGGATATTGAAAAATCTTACTTTCAGATGTTTTGCGGTGCCGATGCCGGTGCCGTGATCCAGCACCATTTCCTTGGCCGTGACATAAACGTCATCCTGCCCCTCAACACATGACGTGATGCGAACATCTTGCAAACGCTCGCGCTCGTGCCCCTCAAAAAACATGCGTTCGGCTTCGCCACGCGCAGAGATATAAACCGTTCCTTCGCTGGGTTCAGGCTTGGATTTTTCTTCCTCCGATTCTTCCTCCTCGTATTCTTCATTCGCCCCGCCAAAGTCATCCAGCAGCGTGACTTTTCTCCGTTTCTTTTTAGCTTCGCGTTCCGCAATCCAGAATTGCGGACTTTCCGCGCTACCCAAACGGGTTTCCACTTCCAGGCCCATGGAATCCGCAATCAGTTTATCGCCCGATGGCGTGAAAAATACGACATTACCTTCGGCGTCTAACTGGTAGGTTTGGTTATCAAATTGCAGTTTGTCCGCGGTAATGGACTGCGGCCCTTGTTGCACAATCGCGTTGCCGGACAGTATTACAGTGTCGCCATCCGGTGACTCGATGGTGTCGGCTTCAAGTTCAATGGGTAACTCAACAACGTCTGCGCCGTCTTCCATCAACTCAAATCCCTTGGGCAGTGTCATTTCATCCGGCAGACACACGTCAGGACGCTCTTCAATGACGGGTTTGTTGGCTTCAGCTTCAGATGCCGTGTCGCCATCCGACTGCGCATGCGCACCGAGCGGCCAGCCGGCAATCGTTAAAACCAGTATCGCGAGGAACAATAATGCATCAAGCTGCTTTCCGGTTTCATGCGGTATTTTATAAAAATGCGGTAACGACATAAGAAAGAGGTTCCTTAATTGAAGGGCAAGAATTGAAGGGTAAAGTTGCTAACGATTGAATAAAGACGATCCTAACCAAGAAGATTCCGGTAAAAAAGACGGTGATATCATTGATCCTAGCGAATCGACTGGCGCATGAACCGGGTCATCAGCCGGCGCAAACCACTATCTTGATCGGGTATAATTTTTACCATGGTCACATTTAGTCGAAGCCGTGGGCATTATAAAGAGTTTGCCGCAGACATTAAATGTTCCGCCATCGTGTCGGTGGTCTAAACTCCCCAATTTCTCTATCGATTCCACACATCAATAGTAACGGTGCACGCCTATGGATGCGACCATGGATGCAATGATACTGGCTGCGGGTCGCGGCGAACGCCTGCGCCCGCTGACGGATAACACGCCGAAACCGCTACTCCGGGTGGGTAGGAAACGTCTGATCGAGTACCACCTCGATGGGCTGGCACAAGCCGGGTTCAACCGAGTCATTATCAATCATGCCCACCTTGGCGAACTGATTGTGCAGACCCTGGGCGATGGCTCACAGTACGGTGTACACATCGACTATTCATCTGAACCCGATGGCGCCCTGGAAACCGCCGGTGGAATTATCAACGCGATGAGTTTGATAAAAAGCGAGCGCTTTTGTGTAGTTAACGGAGACATCTGGACTGATTTCGATTTCGGCAACTTATCGCAAGACATCGCCGGCGCCGCGCATTTGGTACTGGTTGACAATCCCAGGCAACATCCGGACGGTGATTTTCACCTCGGCGAAAGCGGGCAACTCAGTCTAGAACAGCGTCCCCGTCTCACGTTTAGCGGTATTGCCGTTTATCGAAAAAAATTTTTCGCTCACTGCAAAACCGGTAAAGCCCCATTGGCGCCGCTGTTTAAAAAAGCCATTTGCGCCAATCGCGTCACCGGTGAACATTATCGCGGACAATGGTTTGATGCGGGTACACCGGAGTCCTTACAAATCCTGCGCGATTTTATTCAAACACGTGAATGTCGGCGATAGCGATTCGACAGACACGGTGTGATAACCCAACTGCCGGGTCAGATCACGTGCAATCTCTTGTGCAACATCGGCACACCCCATATCAATACCCAAGTCGCGCAATTGAGTGACGGCCAAATTTTTATATCCACAGGGGTCGATAAAATCGAACGGCGACAAGTCCATGTCGACGTTGAAGCTCAGGCCATGATAACTGCCACCACGACTGATCCGCAGACCTAACGCCGCGATCTTGGCATCGTCAACATAAATTCCCGGTGCTCCCTCGCGCCGCAGCCCCACTGTATTTTGCGCCGCCAGAAAATCGATAACACTCTGTTCCATGGCCTGCACAAGCCGCCGTGGTCCCCAGCCGCGCTTGCGCACATTGATCATCAAATACACGATCGCCTGACCAGGCCCGTGATAAGTAATCTGACCGCCGCGGTCACTGGCGACAATAGGTATGTCTGTCGGCGCCTGGGCGAAGGGTTGCGTTTTACAACTCATGCCCTGGGTATAAACCGGCAGATGTTGTAATAACCAGATCTCATCGGCGGTTTCATCGATACGCGTCGCGTTGAATTCACGCATTGCCGTCCAGGTCGATTGATAGTCGCGCAGACCGAACTCACGAATAACGACGTGTCCGGGCGAATTCACAAGCACCGAAAAAGATTCAGTGGAACAACATCAGAACGCTATCCACGGCCTGGCGCCATAAACTGCCTTTAGGAACATCGTGCAGCACATTCAAGGGATATTCGGCCAGGGCTGCACCCTTAAAGTTGAGGCTCAGCTTACCCACGGTCTGACCCGTTCGCAGGGGCGCCTCCTGATTGTCGGCGACCGCAACATTGGCCTGCAATTGGTTAAAACTGCCACGCGGCAAGGTGACGGAAAGATCGTAGCCAATACCGACCGGCGCCTGTTCCTGTTCGCCTTTGAATACCCGTATTTTCACCACCGGGTCATTGGCCGCATACAATTGCCTGGATTCGTACGCGGCATAGCCATACTTCAGCAACGAGTGCACCGCATCCGCACGGTAACGTTTACTCTTGGTGCCGATCACCGTAGCGGTCAAACGCATGCCATCGCGCAACGCGGAGCCGACCAGGCAAAATCCTGCCGACTTGGTGTGGCCTGTTTTAACACCGTCAACGCTTTCATCGCGCCATAACAACAGGTTACGATTTTTTTGGGTGATTTCGTTGTAGGTAAAATCCTTTTGCGAGTACCAGCGATAGTAGTCTGGAAATTGCTTGACGAGCGCACGGGTCAGTTTAGAAATATCGCGTGCCGTACTGTAGTGATCCGGTGCCGGCAAGCCGGTACTGTTTGTAAAATGACTGCCGTTCAAACCCAATTCCGCCGCCGTAGCGTTCATGACTTCGGCGAAACCGGATTCACTTCCAGCAATAACTTCCGCTAACGCGACCGCAGCATCGTTACCCGATTGCACGATCAACCCCTGTAATAACGCTTCAACCGTTACATCAGAATTTACCTTCACAAACATGCGTGACCCTTCGGTTTTCCACGCTTTTTCACTAATATGAACAGGCGTATTTAACTGAACATTGCCGCGTTTCAACTCACGGAAAACAATATATGCCGTCATTAACTTACTCAGGCTCGCGGGTTCGATGCGCTCATCCGGATTATGCGACGCCAGTACCCACCCGCTGTTGTGATCCATTAAAACCCAGGAACGTGCGTCCAGTTCGGGTGGTGGTACACCGGCTATCGCATTCGCCGGAATTTCTTTTGCCCACACGGCAGCGAGAGAGGACAGCGAAACAAGCGTGAACGCAACAATGCCGGCCAGCCAGCCTGACCGGCGGGGGGGCAACGCGAATCGTTGCGTTTTAAAACGACGTGCCATTGTCGATTACAACCACAGGATAACCACTGGAAAATCGCGCAAGTTCCGGCACCACCCGGTTCGCATCCAGCGCCGAATTAAACGGGCCTACCCAAACGCGATGCATCTGGTTACCGGCCACCATTACCGGTGTAACCTGCACTGGGTGCTGCACGTGTTTCAACAGCGTTTCCCTGAAATGCAAAGCATTGCCCTGACTACCGAACGCCGCTACCTGTACGAATATATTCCCCGTATTTTTCGCGACTGGTATTTCATTCGCTGCCGTTGCCACGGTTTGTTGTTCAGCCGGGAAAACCGCTTCGACCTCAACATCGCCGGTACCCGTGCGCACGATATCCAACTTGACCGCCGCCGCATAAGACAAATCGATAATCCGGCCGTGCAGGAATGGCCCACGATCATTTACCTTGACCACGACCGAACGATTATTATCGAGATTGGTGACGCGCACGTAACTAGGCAATGGCAAGGTCGGATGCGCGGCCGTCATGCCAAACATATCGTAAACCTCGCCGCTGGAAGTGCGCCGCCCGTGAAACTTTTTGCCATACCATGACGCCTGACCGCGCTGGGTAAAACCACGCGCCTGAGCCATTGGCCGGTAACGCTTGCCGAGCGCCGTGTAGGTATTATTGCCCGTACGGCTGCGCGCTTCGTGGCGTGGCACGGCGTCGGGAATACTCGCGATATCTACTTTGCCGTGTTTAGGCGGGCCATCGTCCGAGTAATAACCGCCGTCGCGTTTGAACAACGAACACGACGCCAGCAACAGGATCAGACCCGAAATTGCAATTATTCTTATCGTGCCAGACGTCATGAGGAACTGAACTCCCGTGCAATCTCTTCAGCCAGATCGTTTACCGCCATAGCGTATAAGGTACTGCGGTTATAGCGGGTAATAACGTAAAAATTGTGAAAACCGATTCGGTATTCCTTACCGCTGCGGGCATCGAGCCGCACCACGCCTGCTTTTTGCTCGGCCGATGTAATCATCTGTACCTCAACGCCATTAGCCTGAAGCTCACCAATGGTGGTGGTAGTGGACAGCTTATCCTGTACGAAGGGGGCAGCTTTCGCTTGTGACGCCGATCCAATCCGGGCCGTGACCGGTGCGCCCGCGCGCCACTTGTGCACGTGCAGGTAGTTCGCAACGCTGCCAATCGCATCCGCAGTTTGCGAGACGAGATCGCGTGTGTGATCACCATTAAAATCGACCGCATACTCGCGATAACTGCTGGGCATAAACTGCGGAATACCGATCGCACCGGCATAGGAGCCTTTCAAACGCGACAACGGCAGGCCTTCTTCACGCGCCAGTATCAAATACGCCTTTAATTCACTTAAAAAGAATTCACTGCGGCGCGGATAGCCTAAGCCCAGCGTAGTTAAACTCTCCAATACACGATGACCACCGGTCACGGCACCGTAACGTGTTTCCACGCCGATAATCGCCACGATAATATGTTGCGGCACGCCATACTTTTCGGCCGCACGGGATAATGTTTCTTCGTTTAAACGCCAGAACTTCACACCGTTGGCAATGTTTTTACCGGTGACAAACAGATTTCGGTATTTGTGCCAGGGTAAACGTTCGGAAGGACGCTTTATCGCGTTAATGATTTTCTGATTGATCGCCACCCTGCTAAACAACTCGGACAACTCCGCCCGGTCGAAACCATGATTGCTGACTAGGTCGTTGGTTAATTCATTTAATGCAGGATAGTCCGCTACATTGACGGCATACGCCTGTCGACTGACCAATAACGAACAAGTCAATAAGAAAAACGGCACGACTTTTCGCAAACAATGTCTCAAATTAGCTCTCCAACATCTTGATCGTCACTTCATCAAGGGTTTATGGCCTGTGTTCAGCGCCATTAAAATGCCAAAACCGGCCAGCAGTGTCACCATGGATGTACCGCCATAGCTGATCAGCGGCAACGGCACCCCGACCACGGGCAACATACCGGTGACCATGCCAATATTCACGAAAACGTAAATAAAAAATGTAAGAGCGAGACTACCACCGAGCAATCTTGAATAGGTATCGCTGGCATAAAAAGCAATCACGACACCACGAAAAACAAGCAAACCGTACATGGCTAATAAAAATATGCCGCCATATAAACCGAATTCCTCCGCGAACACAGCATAGACAAAGTCCGTGCTGCGTTCCGGGATAAATTCAAGCTGTGATTGGCTGCCGTTTAGCCAGCCCTTACCGGTGCTGCCACCCGAACCCACCGCAATAATGGATTGAATGGTGTGATAACCCGCACC
>CBDCFT010000057.1:0-50821 GCA_965216365.1 Arenicellales bacterium
TACTTCAGATAATGCAATCCCACCATTAATCGGGTCGCTAAGGGTGGTTGACCGGGGCCAGGGGCGTAAAACACTTCGACTTCGCGCTCAATCCGATCCCAATCGATTTGTTCCGCCAATCGGCATAATGGGTGGGATAAATTCAGAATCTGAGACAGGTGAGAGCGAAATAAATCCGGGTGATTATCAGGCTTTTTGGGCTTCATCTTTTGCCCGCTTTTGCATCCATTTGATCATTTTCTTGCAATTCATTTTATCAAATTGACTATCCTTCCTCTTTATTTTTAACAACTTGTCAATTCTTCAGGGACGACTAATTAGTAACACAGAGTTTTAGACCAGATAGGAATGCAGGATATGGGAAACAGGTAATTGGCGGTATTACCCAGCACTGATCTTATTCACGGTAAGCACACAAAACCCGATCTGAATTCAGTCTTTATTGAGATTCGTCAAGAACGATTCGATACCCTCCGACCATCGCTCGGCCATCTTTTGATTGCCGAGTTCATTGGGATGAATACCGTCGTATGTACCTTACACGGCGTCAAAGCCGCTAAAATTATCCATCAGTGCAATGCGTGAAGTTTTGGTGTCTTTCGTTTTCGCCAACTCAACCAGTCCTTTGTTGAATTGTTCGATGCGTGTTGTCGCTAGTTCAAATGAACAAGACGCCGCTAGTGGGAGTTGCTGTCGCTCTTTTTCAGCATCTGTGCCGATTCGGCAAGATCACCCGGCATTTCCTGTGCGCGCGGTCGCCGTATACTTACACGCTCGATATTACGGGGCGACGCTTCCACAACCTTGACCTCCAGACCATCAATAGTGAACCTGTCGTTCTCTTTCGGTATATGCTCGCTATGGTTAAGAATCCAGAAATTCACAGAATCGGTTGGTTTGCCTGGCAGATCCATATCAAAAGACTCTTCGACAACACGCAACTCTGCCGAGCCGTCAACGGCCAATTCATTTTCGGAAACCTGGGTCGAAACCATCGGTGCGATATCGCTTTCATCGTAAATCTCGCCAACTAACTCCTCGAGCAAATCTTCAAGGGTAACAATGCCCCTAATAACGCCGTATTCATCCACGACAATGGCTAGATGACGTTTCTTGAGCAATAGTCCGGAAAACAATTCGTCAATCGCCTGATATTGAGAAACAAAAAGTGGTTCGTGCGCTATTTCATCCAGACGCGCGTCTTCCCGGCCACCCGCGATCGCTGTAAGTAAATCCCGCAGGTAAAGCACCTTGTTTAGGTTGTCATGGTCCCCATCATGCAAAGGTATCCGCGAAAAAGATCTTTCGGTGACTTTCGGCAATGCATCCGCAACTGACTGGCTCCCGTCAAGCGCAAATATTTCACTGTGTGGCGTCATCACGTCCCTGACTTTCAAGTCATGAAATTCAAATACCCGCTCGATGATCTCACGTTCGCCTTGTTCTATAGCACCTTCCTTCTCGCCATGCCCGAGCATGCTGATCAGCTCCAACTCGGTAACGGTCGGATCGCCTTGCGACCCGGTCATACGATGGACCCAACTGATGAAATGCCCGAACATCCAAACCAACGGGAAAATCAAGCGCATGAAGACCAGCAACAGTGGCGCAATAAATAGCGAGATTCGTTCCGAATAACGGGTTGCAAGGCTCTTGGGTGTTATCTCGCCAAACACGAGAATAAGAACGGTAAGTACACCAACAGCGATACCCGGCCCCAAACTGCCGAACAATCGTGTCGCCAACACGGTAGCCATAACCGACGCAGCAATATTTACGAGGTTGTTTCCGATGAGTATTGTGGTGAGCATACGCGAGGGGTCTCTCTTGAGCTGATAAAGCGCCAGCGCACCGCGACGCCCCTCTTTAACGAGCCCCTCAACCCGGCCGATTGACAGATCCACCAGTGCTGTCTCCGAGCCCGAAAACACCCCGGAAAAAATCAACAACATCAGTAAAACAACAGCTTCTATCATGAAATTATCGGTAGCAGTTGGGGATTCTCGTTATGTTAGTTAGACAAGGTTTGACCATGGTTTCAATGCGTACCAACCGTTTGTCGATATCGCGTAATTCGACAATAGGGGCGCGAGCGGTAATTTAACTCATTGTCACGACTGGATGAAGGTCTCGCCAAGCCCTGCGCAGCACGCGAGAAGCGGATCGCGGAAGAAGAATCAGCAACGCTAAGGCGATGAGAAGATCAGGCCACCCAGAACCGAACACCCAAACATAAAGCACCGCAACGATCACAGCGAAACCTTCAAAGACATCGTTTCGTGAACACTCCCATACAGACGACATGTTCACGTCACTTTGCCTGTACGGGCAGAACAACGCCAAACACGTGTATTTGTCAACAAGTTAATCACCGCAGCGATTCCCATCACCTCAAAGATCGGGGTCTCTAGGTGAAACAGACGCCACGCAATCTTTACGGCCACCGCTAGACCTATCCATTTTACCGAAGACGAAGCATTGACTCGAAAAGATAGGCTTACGATTCTTTGTAGCAAAGAATCTTACTTTCACCACCGCCTGAAACTCATCGCCTGCCGTACGCGTTGGTGTGCTAATTCGTTTGCCGCTACCCTTGGCGTGATATCGCGCGACTTAGATAATTCGAACATTTCCATCGTGTTCTGACCGATCTTATCCTCGATGGCGTCAAAAGCCGCGCTCTTTGTTCCGTTGTGATATTCCACAGCGGCGCAAATGACACCACCGGCGTTTGCGATGAAATCGGGAATAACGGTTACGCCTTGTTCCGCTAACACTCGTTCAGCGTCATGTGTAATCGGAATATTTGCGCCTTCGGCAATCAGCTTTGTGTTTAATCGATTCACGTTTTCCATATGCACAACATCGGGTCGTGCCGCCGGAATCCAGATATCGCACTCAACATCGATAATTGAATCGGAATCCAGTGTTTGTCCTTGTTTGAAACCGCAAACAGTGCCTGTTTGGTGTTTGTGCTCTATCAATTGTGTAACATCCAAACCGTCAGGATTAACCACCGTACCACCCGAGTCAGCGGCGCCAACAAGTATAGAGCCTTCTTCGACAAGAAATCGCGCAGCGTGTTGTCCGACTGAACCAAAGCCTTGTACGGCGACTCTTGCTCCTTCCAAACTGACATTACTGTATTTTTGCGCAGCCTTGATACTGACAACCAAGCCGTAACCCGTTGCGCCGATCTCATCCAGGGGAATACCGCCCACTTCCGCCGGCAATCCAACCGAACGGCCGATCTCGTCCTTAACCCATGCCATGCACTCTTCATTTGTGCCCATGTCAGGACCGGGGATGTAATCAACAAGATCGCGAATGGCGACGGCGAAGGCACGCACAATACGTTCTTTGGCTGTCTGGTCGGATTTCGGATCAGCGAAAATCACTGACTTTCCACCGCCATGCGGCAACGCTGCGGCAGCATTCTTAAGAGTCATGGCCCGTGCCAAACGCGCACACTCTTCCAATGTGACATCCACCGCCATTCTTACGCCACCGATGGACGGCCCGGCGGATACATTGTCCACCACAACAATGCCTTTCAAGCCAGCTTCTTTGTTGTAAACATGAAGTATTTTTTCAGGACCCAGATCGTCAGTCAGGAGCCAGCAGGGATCATCCATAGTATTACCTCGGCATTTATATTTTGTTGATTACAATCAAGCTGCATTCAGCCCCAAGCGCTGTGCCATTTGTTCGCGCATTACGAATTTTTGCACTTTACCCGTTACTGTCATAGGAAACTCATCTACAAATAATATGTATTTCGGAATCTTGAAGTACGCGATCTTACCTTCACAAAACGATTTGACTTCTTCTTCGCTGGCCGTTTCACCTTCATGCAACTTGATCCATGCACAAATCTCTTCTCCATACTTCGCATCAGGCACGCCTATAACTTCAACCTGATCTATTTTAGGGTATTGGTACAAAAAGTTTTCGATCTCGCGTGGGAAAATATTTTCGCCACCACGGATTAGCATATCTTTCAACCGCCCAACGATCTGACAATAACCTTGCTCGTCGATGACGGCGATATCCCCACTGGCGATCCATCCGGCACCGTCAATCGCAGCATCCGTTTTTTCCTGGTCTTCCCAATAACCGGGCATGACGCAATAGCCTCGCGTTAGCAATTCGCCGGCGATACCGCGCGGCACGATGCGCTTTTCATCATCGACAATCTTGATTTCGATATGCGGCAAGACCTTTCCAACGGATTGCACACGCCGCTCTATCGAATCGTCGATAGACGTTTGAAAACTCACCGGCCCGGTTTCAGTCATGCCGTAAGCAATCGTAATTTGTTCGAGATGCATTTGCGACATGACACGCTTCATCAATTCTTCCGGGCACGGCGCTCCCGCCATGATTCCGGTGCGCAAACTACTGAGATCAAACGTATTGAACTCGGGGTCGTCGAGCATGGCTATAAACATTGTGGGCACACCATGCACTGCCGTGCAACGTTCATTGCTTATGGTCTGCAATGTTGCGTGGGCGTCGAATCCTTCCGATGCGAATACCATGGTTGCACCATAGGTTACACAACAAAGACTGCCTAGCACCATGCCGAAACAGTGATACATGGGAACGGGAATACATAATCGATCAACTTCCGTTAAAGCCATGCGTTCGCCGGTGAAGTAAGCGTTGTTGACAATATTATGGTGCGTCAGTGTTGCCGCTTTCGGTGTTCCAGTCGTGCCGCTGGTAAACTGAATATTGATAGGATCATCAAATTGCAATGCGTGGTCTAAATTCGAGAGTTGATCGATATGACTCGGCGTAGCCCGTTCCGCTATCGACTTGAAGTTGACGATACCATCGCAACTTTCGTCATCCAATCGAATTAACCAGCGTAAGCTCGGAACCGCTGTCTCTTGCAAATGCCCCGGTTTATACAAGTGTAGTTCCGGCAATAATTTCCTGAGCATCGCAAGGTAATCGCTCGTACGCAAACGAGGTGCAAAAACAAGCGCTTTACAAGCGGTCTTGTTCAAGGCGTATTCGAGTTCGGCCAAACGATAAGCCGGATTGATGTTGACCAGAATCAATCCGGCTTTAGCGGTGGCAAACTGAGTCAATATCCATTGTGCATTATTCGGCGACCAGATCCCTACGCGATCATCAGGCTCCAGACCCATCGCGATAAAACCCGCCGCCAACGCGTCGACCCGCTGTTTTAGTTCAGCATAACTCCAGCGAATGTTCTGATAGGGAACGATCAATGCGTCGCGGTCCGGCCAACGCGCGGCCGTGCTATCGAGCACATTACCGATACTTGCCCCGATTAACGGTGATTCACTGGCGCCGTGTACATAGCTGAGTGCTGTCAATTTGGTCTATCTTGGAGTTAGAGCGCCCACAATAAAATGGTGAATTCGTAGTTGTATTGACTGAAGTCAAATATCGTTAGTGTGACGTCGATAAATTAGGATTAGAATAGTGGGTAACGCCCTAAAAAGAGATTTATTTGAGGATTCATTATGACCGATTCTATGGACGACATACTTCACCCTACTTCCAAAACAGGCAGTCAGGAATTTCCCTATGCGCCAGCAGGATGGGACACGGATGTCGCACGTGACCGTGCGAGCGAAAAAGATATTGAGCTAACCGAAGATCATTGGGCAGCGATTAGTGCGCTGCAGGAATTATTTGCGCGAAATGCCGAGTCGAGCCGGAGCGCCAGGAAAATACATGATGCCTTGGGTGAAAAGTTTCACGCCAAAGGCGGTATGAAGTACCTGTATCTGCTTTTTCCCGGCGGCCCTGTTAACCAGGGTTGCCAGATCGCCGGCCTGAATCCACCTGCGGGATCCCTTGACAAAGGCTTCGGTAGTGTTCAGTAGTTGAATACTTGATCGAGATAACTACTTCAAGCGCGTCGTTAAGACATCGCATTCCGCATGATGAATAACGCTGTTCGCGGTCGAACCGATGAGTCGCGCCAATCCTGTCTCGCCGTGTGTTCCCATTACAATTAAATCCACCGCAAGATTTTTAGCCGCCCTGACGATTTCTGTTTTTGGTGGACCCACCTCTATTACCTGCTCGTATTCACCAAGCTCGTGTTTCTCAACCCATTCGGATAGATAAGTACGCGCCCTGTCAATGACCGCATCTTTACTCGCAAGATCCGCAGGCAACGCCGCGGCAATGTGACGGGGTGGAATATAGTCAATGACATGCAAAACGGTAATTTTCGCGTCAAGGCTTTGGGCCAGTGCTTTCGCCCGCTTAGCGGCTGATCCACTGGTATCCGAAAAATCAGTCGGAATTAAAATATGCTGGTACTGCGACATAAGATTCACCTGATTCGTTTATTATTGTTTGAACAATTCAAATTTAACGGAAACAGTTCGCTATTAAGACACTGATCGCCACGTACCGTCTGTATTGCGACATGCTGTTCCCTTCAAAATCTCAGTCTGCCCGTGAATCTCTACCGTAGTTTGATATTCCCTGCAAGGGGTCGAGCCATCGTAGTAAGTTCTGGTCGGCGTCATCGTGACATTACGACCGTCGGGGTCTTGCCAGCTGGTAGCCTGCCCGATAGGGTTGCGCTCGAGAACCGTATTGGATTGCCGGGTAAAACTACGGCCAAGAAAATAGCCGCCAATACCGCACGCGGCCGTCCACCCTTCCCGGCTGCCGTGGCCTTCGAACAATTGATTACAAACCAGTGCTCCGACCAAGCCGGAACCCAGCGATATAACAGAATCCTTGCCAAACACCTGCGGATCGGGCCGTACTCTGCCGTCCGGCCCAGATACACAAGCCGTTAACAACAGCGTCAATGAAACCACTAATATTCTTAACATGAATTCAAACTCCTTAAGCATTAAACCTGATCCGAAACTACATGCTTCTCGAGATACCAATATTGATACATGTCAATCATCGCAGCTTCTAACTGATACCCTCATGATGCTTATCAACTTGCGATAAAATACCCAGGGTGAAATCCTTCCCCGTAACCAATGCGCCTCCTAAGCTGGAATATTCATAAAGGTATCGGAGGCCTGGATCGACGCTACGACCTCAATCGAATTCTGTCGGTCATCGATCACTACAGACCCGATATCGTAATATTGCAGGAGGTTGATCAAGGTGTGCCGCGCTCACGGCATCATCCCCAACACGAACTGGTTGCTGAAATCCTCGGCTTTCCGCATGCCGTGTTCGCACCGAACGTTTGGTTAAAGACCGGGTGTTATGGTAACGCGACTCTATCGCATCATCCGTTCACGAAATCGCAAAATATTCATCTGGGTATACGCGGAAAGAAACCGCGTGGCGCTCTTTATACGGAAATACGAGCCAGGACCGGGGATCATAATTACACTTTACACCTTGTCAATATTCATCTCGGTTTGTCCGGGATGGAACGGCGACTACAGGTTAATCGTTTACTCGACACGAAGGAATTGACACGCCTCGGCACAGCGAGCCGAATTGTCATTGCCGGCGACACCAATGATTGGAATGGAGCACTGGGACGAGGGCCACTTAAGAATGCAGGATTTGAATGTGTCACCGGTAGAGGCCGCAGAGCGTCATTGACGTTCCCAGCATGGCAGCCTGTTAGTCCTCTCGACAGAGTGTTCGTTCGCGGACCATTAGCGCGTGAGCATCATTTTCGAGGACGATTAAAACTGACCCGCCATGCATCGGACCACCTGCCTGTTGTGGTTGACTTCATCATCCAGGCGCATCAGTAATGCAATATCACGACAGTTGACTCAACGAGACTACCCCTCATCGCTTGTGCCCATGTCTGACGCCAGACACATTGTATTCATTAATCTATCGGAAATATGACCGACCTTATACTTTGTCCACCGGCAAATTCACTGACTTGCGTGAACACCCATTCTGAACCAGCGTAATAAGAGCTAGTGGGTTGCTCACTGCTATCGACTGGCAAGACGCAGACATTTCGAATCGCAATCCGGTCGATGCAGAATGTATTTGTCGGTATTAGCATGACTAACTGACAGCGGCTGCTAAGTCACGTAGAAGATTTGCGGTATCGTCATAACCAAGACACGCATCCGTTATGCTCTGGCCGAATGTCAGCGGTACATCTTTAACGTTTTGCCTACCGGCAACCAGGTGGCTTTCCAACATTACGGCACGGATAGCACGCTGGCCGTTGCGAAGTTGCTGAATGATTGACTGGACGACATCAATCTGTCGCCGCGCATCGCTCTCACTATTGCCGTGACTGCAATCCACCATGAGGATGTTCGGTAACTCAACTGCTTGCAACAGATCGAGCGCTGCTGCAATACTGTTTTCATCGCAATTGGGTCCAGTGCCGGTGCCCCCACGCAATACAAGATGACAATAGGGATTTCCCGCTGTCTCAAGGATAGCCGGCGCACCCTGTTCGGTCAGTGAGGGAAATAGATGGGGACTGCGCGCTGCCAGAATAGCGTCCACCGCAACTTGTATATTGCCATCGGTGCGATTCTTAATACCCACTGGCATGGATAAACCTGAGGCCAGCTCACGATGAATCTGACTTTCTGCGGTGCGCGCCCCGATGGCGCCCCAACTGATGTGATCGGTGTAGAACTGACCGAACGTCGTATCGAGAAACTCGGTTCCCGCCGGCAAACCGATGGCTGAAATATCCGCGAGCAGTTGACGCGCCAAACGCAATCCTTTGTTTATCTGAAAGGAGCCATCGAGATTGGGGTCGTTGATTAAGCCTTTCCAACCCAGCCGTGTTCGTGGTTTCTCGAAGTACACGCGCATGACGATAAACAACGCCGATGACAATTCTTCAGCCAATAATTGGAGTCGCTCCGCATAGGCTAGTGCGGCTTGTGGATCGTGCACAGAACATGGCCCAACGACCGCCATTATTCGCCGATCGTCCCCGTCGAGAATCGATTCCACCGTGCGCCGGCTGGCATAGATCAGTTCAGCGATGTTTGGTTGAAGGGGGATCTCTTCATGCAAGATGGCCGGTGTTAACAGTGGGCGCGTTTTAACGATACGGACGTTATCGGTTTTCATTGTGTGCAATTATCTTTTTTGCTTCATTTTAGTGACATCAACAATGACATCATAGGATATATTAGTCTGCCACGCACTTACTCGACGAACACGGTTTTAAAGTCTCGTGGTCGGATTCAATTCCGGTTAACGACGCGGGTTTGAGTTTTGGTCAACTTATCGAGTACGGTGGAAAGCGATTAACCGGTCAACGTTAGCCCACTTATTCGCGTGACCTTTTAGAGTATCGATTTGATTCTATCTTGTTGGATTTGCGTAAAACTTCTTCTGATCGATACTAATCCCGGTGCAGTTGTGCCAGCCGCTGGCGTAGCGCGCGCACCTCGGCCCGCGCTTGTTCCAGGTCGTCTAATAACTCCAGCGACAAAGCGACGCCCGGAAGGTTGATTTCCAGGTCGCGCTGCAAGCGTTGCGCCCGCTGGATTCGGGAAACGGTATGTCCAGTAAATCGCCACTGTTTCTCGCCCTGCCCGACCGGATTAAGGACACCGGTCTCTACCATTTCCACTACATACTCGGCATGCACTCCACACAGCTCACAAAACTCGTGTAGCGTGTACTCGTGCTGCTCACTGATTATCTCAACTTCTACAATCTCATCGCCGGATTTCATCACTAAACTCCCAGATGTGTGCGCGGATTGAACCCCATCTGTTTTTTCATTTGCCGCATTAATTCTTTGTCCGAATCGGTTTTCATCGGTGGATTGGTAATTTGCAGCACCACGTATTGGTCGCCTGCTGGTGCACCAGGCATACCCCGGCCCTTGAGCCGCAGTCGCTGTCCCGAGCGAGCACCCGCTGGCACTTTCAAACTGACGTTGCCAGCCAGGGTTGGTACATCAATAGTCGCCCCGAGTGCGGCTTCCCATGGGGCCATCGGCAGCACCAAGGTGACATCTTTACCCTCGACGGTGTAGTTCTTGTGTAGAGCAATTTCAACTTCCAGAAATAAATCGCCATTCGGCCCGCCGCCTATTCCTGCGCCACCTTGCCCCTGCAACCTGATCTTCTGCCCATGTGTGACACCCGGAGGAATTTTGATGTTCAGCGTCTTGGAACTCGGCGATACCTGTCCGTGCGCATCCACAGCTTGCGTACGCAATGAAATCGTACGCATCGCGCCGGAAAAGGCCTCTTCCAGGCTGATTGAAATTCGATGATGCATATCCTGACCACGAACTGAAAACCCACCCGGCGCGCCCTCACCTGCGTAGCGACGACCCATACCGGGATGCCCGAATATTGTCTCGAAAAATTCACTAAACCCGCCAATATCGGCATCGGTGAACCCGCCACCGTGAAAATCCTCACGAGATTGCCATCCAGGTGGCGGCGTGAAGTCACTACCGCCACGATACCCATATTTTTTGAGTTGATCGTACTCGGCGCGCTTTTCTTTATCTTTTAATACCTCGTATGCTTCACCGAGTTGCTTAAATTTCTCTTCGGCGCCCTCTTCCTTGCTGACATCGGGATGATATTTACGCGCCAAACGCCGATAGGCCTTTTTAATTTCGTCGACCGAGGCATCTTCTTCGACACCCATTACTTCGTAGTAGTCGATGAATTTCATAACATCATCACACTTTCATTGCACATTAAATAAACAATTACCTGGTTGAACCGGCGCCATTATACGATTTAGCAAAAAATATCCGTTTTGATCTGCATCACACTTGACTGCAGTTTATTGATTTACCGGATTTGCTTAAAGTCATTTTCGGTGTTTATTGGATTTCACCCAATAATGACTGCACTCATATTATGATACGAGCATGCGTTATGTATTTTGCTTAGCTTGGATACTATTTCTGACAGCATCAAATGCGTCAGCAACTGCGGGTAACGCAGAAATTGAACAGAAAATCCAATGGTTTGTTGAGGCTGAGGATTCGCAACCGTTTTCTGACACACCCGAAACACGTCAATTCTATAAACAGAGTTACTTTAAACCCGCCTGGGTGACTGAAACCGGCTGGTCAAACCAGGCATGGCAACTTGTCGAAGTGCTGCGAGCGGCGGATACGCACGGATTGGATCCCGAAGATTATGCTGTTTCCACAATTATTCGTGACCTTGGTCATCTCACACCTTCCGCCCATTACTTAGCGTCACTCGATATTCGCTTAACCACAGCTTACATTACCTACGCCAGACATATGTTACGCGGAAAAGTTATTCCGGCGAATATGCCGCAGAACTGGGAGGTGGATTTGCGCTATCGAAATTTAGCCAATCTACTCAAATCTGCGCTGGCAAACAAAAACATCGCACAAAGTTTGCAAACACTCGTCCCGCCCCACGCGGACTATGAACAACTGCGTACAGCCCTGAAGCAATATCGAGATATCCGCATCGACGGAAACTTCCTCCGGGTACCCCCGGGCAGGCTGCTTCGTCACAGGGATATTGATTCTCGAACCACAATACTCAGGCAACGACTGGTCAGTAGCGGCGACCTGGCACCGCGAACTGGGGATAATTCCAAATTATTCGACAAAACTCTGGAACAAGCTCTGCGTCGCTTTCAACACCGCCACGGTATAGAGGTGGACGGTATTCTCGGACCAAAAACCCTGCAAGCTCTCAACGTACCATTAGCAAGCCGGATTCGGCAGATCGAGTTAAATCTTGAGCGCTTGCGTTGGTTGCCGGAAGATTTGGGCGATCCGCATGTTCGTATCAATATTCCCGCATACGAACTCGGCGTTATAAAAAATAACAATAGAGTTTTATCTATGCGTGCCATTGTCGGCGAGCGCTATCATCAAACACCGATTTTTACCCGCGATATGACTTACATTGTGTTTAATCCTTACTGGCACATACCGGCGAGTATCGCCGTAGATGAGATGTTGCCCAAGATAAAGAATGACCTCGACTATCTCAAACGGGAAAACATACGTGTATATGCCGGCTGGAATGAGAATGAGCGGACCGTTGATCCGTCAGAGATAAACTGGTCGCTATATTCTCCAGAAGTATTTCCGTTTCATTTGCGCCAGCAGCCAGGTTCCCATAATGCGCTCGGTTTGGTCAAGTTTATGTTGCCCAACCCGTACGCTATCTATTTACACGACACACCGGCGCGGCAACTGTTTGCCAAACCGGTACGCAGTTTTAGTCACGGCTGCATTCGCCTGGAAAAACCCTTCGTTTTAGCCCAATACTTACTGAAAGATTTGCCAAACTGGGATGAGGAACACCGAACACAGATAACGTCGTCGGGTGTCGAAACAGAAATTCGTCTGCCCAAACCGATTCCGGTACACTTAATGTACTTAACGGCGTGGGCTGATTCGAGTGGCACGGCCTATTTTCGTGACGACGTATACGAGCGCGACGCCGAATTGGCTCGAATTCTTGGCTACCAGTAGAGGGTAATATGTTAAAAGTTGACACTGTTACAAGGCACTGCCAACAACGCCGGCGATTTTTAGTTAAAGCGATAACCTGTTCGGCTATATTGGCGTACAGACCCGGATTTGCCATGACGAAGGATTCTGTTCGTGAACTGACATTTGAACACCTGCATACCGGTGAAAAATTAAACGCACTGTACTGGGAAAACGGCGTATACGATAACGAGGCCTTGCAAGCCATTAATCACGTGCTACGCGACCATCGCACGCATGAGGTCGAGACGATCGACAAGAGCCTGCTCGACGTGCTATTTGCCCTGTGCCAACAGGTTGGGAGCAAGCAACCTTTTCAAGTTATTTCCGGTTATCGCTCGCCAAAAACCAACGCCATGCTTCATCAAAACAGCAACGGTGTGGCCAAGCGTAGTTTACATATGCAGGGACGGGCAATTGATGTGCGCTTACCACGAACGGAATTAGCCGTGTTACACAAAACCGCCCTTACAATGCAGGCCGGTGGTGTTGGCTACTACCAAAAAAGTAATTTTATTCATCTTGATACGGGCCGTGTGCGTTATTGGTAATGAAAACCGGCCTCAATATTCAGTCGCGTGGAGCTGCCATCGCTTGGTTGCGCAACAATAATTGGTAAGTATGCCGTGCAATCATTAAACCCTCGTAGGTGGGAATGACACAGACCGAAACAGTGCTGGCTTCAGTGCTGATTTTCGACCGGCCTGCATCATTGGCTTTGTGGTCGATTTCAATACCAAGGTAGCGCAAGCCGTCGCAAACACCTTGCCGAACCGGTGCGGCGTTCTCACCAATACCGGCGGTAAAGACCAGAGCGTCCAATCCACCCAGCACGGCGGTCAGCGCACCGATCTCGCGTTTGATACGATGTATAAAAAAATCAACGGCGCGTTTGGCATTCGCTTCATCGCTGACCAATAAGCGGCGCATGTCATTTGTCATCCCCGACAGACCGAGCATTCCACTCTTACGGTAAAGAAGTTCGGTAACTTGATCGCTGGTCATACCTAACTCGCCAATCAAATAAAGCACTACACCGGGATCCAGAGCGCCACTGCGTGTTCCCATAGGCAAACCGTCGAGTGCGGTGAAACCCATAGTGGTTGCAACGCTTTCACGTTTTCGCATGGCGCACATACTGGCGCCGTTACCCAGATGAGCGACAATAACGCGCTTGTCGGCTTCGTCTCCCACGTAATCGGGCAACACACTAGCGATATATTCGTAAGATAAACCGTGGAAACCGTAACGGCGAATACCTTTATTGCGTAGTGCATGTGGCAAGGCGAATAATTGTTCGTTTTCTGACTGCGTATAATGAAAAGCGGTGTCGAAACAGGCCACTTGTAACAGATCGGGATTGATGTCTTGTACGGCACGAATAGCATTGAGATTATGCGGTTGATGCAACGGCGCGAGCGGACATAGTTTTTCAAGTGTGTCCAAAGCTGATTCATCCACTACGACCGGTGTGGTGTAATCCGCGCCACCGTGCACCACACGATGACCTACCGCGACAATATCGCCGGGTTCGTGACGTTCGCTGACCCATTGTTGCAGCATGGAAAATGCTTGTTGGTGGGTGAGTCGCTCTGCCGAGGAGCTGACTACTCGATCTTCGATACGTTTAAGACGCGCATCCTGGGCGAGAAAGTGTCCCTGTGCGGCACCAATGCCGGTGACCTTGCCTTTATAAATAAATCTCGGATCGCCGTCGTTGATATCGAATATAGAGAATTTAACACTGGATGATCCCGCGTTGACGACCGCGATGTGTCCTTTCATATCCTTAAATGTATCCGCGTGTTGTGCTGCGCGACGATGCCGGTACCTGGTGCGTTTGCTACGCGGGAGATTGCAGTATCGCGAACCCCGAAGTTAGAACAGGGTCCACGATACTGCATGGAAGGTTTGTTTAGAACTCGTACTTCACGCCGGCAGTGACGATATCGATGCTCAAATCATTAACATCTGTATCGACTTTGGACAATTCGCCGAACAGATTGAATTGGCCTAAATCCCATTCGATACCTATGCCACCATAGGCTTCGGTTTCGCTGTCGTCTTCGCGTAGCCTGGCACCGGCCACGACGGAGTCGGAATTAGCATCGACATAATAAGCCCCGACCTTGCCATATAAATCGATCTGGTCGTGAACACTCCAATTTAGAACGAGCGCGGCACTAAATGCATCGGCGTCCAGGTCAATACGGTTTCTTGGCCGGTCTCCGCGAGCGCTGAAATCGCCCAGATCCAGATAACCGACCTCGACACCAACAATATCCGTGAACATGTAGCCGCCGCGAATACCGAGTGCGGTGTCGCTGTCGTCGAAATCAACATCGTTGCTGTCTTCGAAGTCCGCGCTGGCGCGGTTCGCACTGATACCCGCGTACCAACCGATATCTTCGTCCGCTAAGGCACTCGTAGCGCCCGTCAACGCTACCGAACTCAGTGCTCCGGCAATAATCCAATGTGACAATCTCATGATATATCTCCTTTTCGAGTGTAGATGATTAGGGAGTTTTTACTCCGTTAGTGGAATTATATTTAACAATTTGTTGCAATGCAACAAAAAAAGGTGCTATTGCTCCTTTTTTTTAACTCCGGCATACTTTAAGACATCAGTTGAATATGGGGGTTCATTCAAAATGGATGAGGTTACACAATCACCATCGATAGACCTGTCGTCCCGATTGCAACCGCAACAGAGACGGGCACAGCGGTCGGTAGAACTTATTCTCAGTACAGCGGCTGAGTTGTTGGACGAAGTCGGGTTGGATGCGTTTAACACTAACCTGCTGGCGGAACGTGCCAATATTCGGGTGCGCACTGTGTATCGATATTTCCCGAATAAGTTTGCAGTGCTGGCCGAATTGGCGCGAAGAAATACCGCGCGTGCTATCGAAGCCGTGGACAAGTTTACGGTACTGGCGGATTCAGAACTTTCTCTGCAACAAGGGTTGGATGAAATGTGGTCAAATTATCTGACTCAGCTTGCCGAAGTTCCCGGTATAGCAGCGGTACGACATGCCTGCCGCGTGTGTCCGGAACTGGAGTCGATCAGACACGAGTTTCATTCCAAGCTGTCAAGACAATTGCAGGCCGCGTTAAAAAAGAGAGGTTTGCAAATACAACCCGCACAGCGTCGTCTGGTCGCTGCTCTGTTCATCGAAACTACAAGCGCAATTCTTGACTACGCCGAAACAATTGACCGGAAAAGAAGACTTGATCTGTTACGCGAGTTACGGGTGATGCAATACCGATACCTTTCGCCCTATTTCGAATAATGGCAACGTGATGTAGCGATATCCACTAAACCCGGCCGCGGCAAGTAAGAAATCGAGGCTGAGACTGTCAAATTTTCACTATCGCAAACGCAGTAAAACTTCAACGACCCCGCCCAGAGGGTGTTGCTCCATAGGCAAGCCGCTGTGCTCAAACACTTCCAACATATCCTGATTACGTGCCAGCACATCAGCCTGGAAATGATCGACCCCATTTTCTCTTGCAATAGTTGTCAGATGTTTTAGCAATATCGTGGCTATTCCCAAGCCATGATAGTCATCCAACACCGCAAAGGCGATTTCTGCCACCTTGGCGTTCGTGGCATGATCCAACACGATATAACGGCCGACACCGGCCGGTATCTGTCTGTCATTATTGAGAACGCTTGCAACCAACGCAACATGATTCACAAAATCGATCTCCGTAAAGTATTCCAGTTCTTTAGTAGTGAGGTGAGTCTTGCGTTGGAAAAAACGAAAATAAGCGGATTGCGCGCTTAAGTGTTCTAAACCCGCCACCAATGCGGCCTTATCTGACGGGCGTATGGGACGGATGTGCAACATTCGCCCGTCCAGTAATGTTTCCCTGGCTTGGTACGTTGCGGCTTTGGGATGTTGTGATGACATAATCCGTCTCTTAGAGTCTACGGTCCACGAATCTCTCGATCGATTCGGTTTAACAAATCAAGAAAAAATTCCAATTCATCGTCTCCCTGTATCCCGCCATGGTCCGGCAGAAACGTTGCTATGGGTTGTTTGGTTTTAGCGACGGTCAGCTCGCCATCTTCGCGCACTAACTTTTCCCGTACGAGTTCCGCGGCCTTGGAGTGACAAGTGCTACACTGGTCTTTAAATCGAGTCTCGCTTGTGGCCTGGGTCAGCAACATTGAATAGACCCTATCGACTTCCTCATCGATAAGGTAATGGTTGCGTAAAAACTCCCTAATATCCCTGTCCGACTGACTGCCAACAAGCTGTCCATCTGATTCGCTAAGAAACTCGCGGGCAAAATTCCCGGCTTCTTCATGACACTGGGTACACCGGTCTTCCCACAGTAAATGCAGATCGAGCGCCATCACCTGCATTGAAATGGTCACGCAAATGATGACGGTAACAGGAGCACGGATATGAAGCAAAGCCAGTTTACTTATCCTGAGCGAGTTAGAACAAAGACTGCTTTATACTCACAGCACCGCGAAGATCGCCTTCATTGTAACCGGTGGCTGCATCGTGGGGATAGTGTGTTTTCAACGCGGCTTTTACAGCGTCAGGAATTTGTCCCACATCACCGTGGCAGACTAGACATTGCGGTGCGACAGCGATGGGTTTCATGAAACGGTAGTATTGGCCATTAGGCTCAGTCACTATTTCCGAGAAAAGCATCTTGGAATACTCTTCACCCGCTGCAGCGCGTTGCTCAAACTGATCCAACACACCTTGTTCCCAGATATCGGGTGTGCCGATCATTGGATTCCGCACCCGTGTTCCAACCCGCGTTACTTTCCATCCATTTTCCAGCGACAGGCGATTGGCAATTGTCGGCGCGGCATCACGACAAACCGCGATGGCGACTTGCACATCACCTTTTTCCAGTTCTGATTTTAGAGTCCCACCGAGTTCTTTAACAAAGGCGGTGGTTACTTCTTTAGCTGCCTGTTCTCTTTTCGCGAGTTCTTCATCAGCCGACACAGGGATCATGCTTAAGAACAAACTAATAACGAGAATTTTTTGTAACGATTCCACTATCATGGATTTCTCTCCTAAATAATACCTCGTGAACATTTAACTTAAATAATCTATCGCACGCAAGCAACAAATGGAAACTACAATAAAATTTCACAGCACTGATGCAATTGAAGTGCGATTATTTCTTACGTCGCAACTACACAGGCAGTTCGGTGTATTTGTTACTGAAACGTTGGCCGATTGTGACTACCGCGGCTCCAAGCCCAAACAACAAGGCGAAAATAATTATTAAGCCGCCAACAACAGGAACAAAACCTAGCACAATGACTACAATCACGCCGACTGCCAAAAGAAGCAGGCGTGGTCCCATTGTTTTGGGTTCACCGCTCCGGTTCAAAAGCCAGTCCGACAATCCAAATGCTGTCGCCGTAAAGCCGAGCAAGAATAAGAAGGGTAACGTCAATAACACAGTCACCCCAATCGGAATACCAACCACTGTAACCAAAGAAATAATCGCGAGAAGCGGTAATCCAATAAAGACAAAGAGACCCCACAAGATGCTCTTGCCCGGATGTGAACGAAGCACGGAAATCCCTTGTTCCACAGAGCTGCGTGCGAGTACAACGAGTATGAGTCCAAATAAAAATACACCGATAGCAAAAACCAGTGCGCCACCGATGCCATCAAACGCACCCTCTCCCTTATCGAAGTCCTCTTTGGTAAGAGCGGTTTGTGTGATGTCGCCGGCAATTGTGGCGGCAGGCGCAATATCCGCCTTTTCGACCGATTGAATCGTTAGCCCGCCTTGAACGCTCGCGTCCTCGGCAACGCTCACCGTGCGGCCTTTTATTGTTACGTCACCGGACGCTTGTCCTGAAAATACGACTTCGTCGCCGTACAGTTTCAGGTTATTTCCTGCCGCACCGCGAAACTCGATCAACGCGGCGGCCAAAGACGACTCCGCACCTACCTCGCTGCTTTCTACAACCTCAATCCAGGCACCCGCGGCTTTAAGGGCCTTACCCGTAACGGCGTCGATTTTCACCTCCGCACCGGCAAGCCATGCCTCACCAGTCACTTTACCGTTTATATTTACCTGCGAACCAGCGACATGCAGATTGCCGCCGGATTCCACATCGATATTTACGATTGCACCTGCCGCCCGCACATCATCCCTGGCTATACCACCGATGTTCACGCGGGCACCAGCGGCGTGAATATTTGCAGCGTTGTCCGCGGTAATTTCGACAGTCGCACCGGCTTCATTCACGTCACCCTCAGCTGCGTGCGACGTAGCGGATACCGCCGTTGTCCAAATCAAAAGGGCTATTGATATGGCGATAATGAAAATTATCGATAAGACCGAGATCAATTTTCGTCCGTGCATGACTTACCTCCAGTCGAATAGCGAAAATTCAATCCATACAATTGTGCTCGCTTTAATTGAACAAAATATTAACCTGGATCAAATAATCGTCATTCCGTATCCAGCTCTACGCGGTTTGCTGCTTCGTCAGACTCTTGATAGATTGCCTGAATTATTGGTATGAGCGCTTATACATGAAAGAAACCATCGAGACTGGGAAATGTTTCTGCGGCGAAATAATCGCAGAGATTCACGGCAGGCCATTTTGGATATGCTTTGATCACGATGATGATTGTCGACGAGCTATTGGGTCACCACTCAACGTATGGGTAGGGGTAAGACCGGACCAATTCGTCCTACTAAAGGGCACTCCCAAAGCTTTTTCGAAAACAAAGGGTGTTGTGCGGACATTTTGTGCGGATTGTGGAACGTCAATTAGCTATTTAGATGAAGGATTGCGAGATGAACTCTACATAACAATCGGTTTTTTTGATCATCCTGAACGATTCACGCCTCACGCACATGCATATTGGAGCCATAAATTGCCCTGGATCGAGTTTGCAGACAAGCTGCCTCACATTGAAAAGTATTCCCGCCGGCGAGATTTATCTATTGGTAACCCTGAGGACCGCGAAAATAAAACCTAAACGGCAGTGCAATACCGAGGATATTTGTTCAATCAAGAAACCGAATCAATGCATGCGTTGTTAACGAATTACCGCAGATGTGTATGCGCCAAATTGATAATGGTCCTGGCATCATGCCGCGCTTGGCTGGCCGCACGCGGGTTTACCCGATAGTAAGTTCTTAGCCAGCCTTGTCGTTGGCCTAACGGAAGCTGGGAGACTTGCGATGGATACGGATTCGTTTGACCAATGGGAATATGACGTCGACGCGCATCTTGCATCACCGAGGGTGACAGTGCACCTAAGTGGGAATGAGCATGATTGATAATGGTTTTTGCTTCATTGCGTGCACGCTGGGCCGCAATCGGGTTGGCTTTATAATATTGACGAAGCCAGTTTTGCCGTTGGCGCATCGACAGCGGTGGTACATTGGATGGAAACGGGTTTTTCTGTCCTCGTGGAATTTTCCAGTGCGGGGCATTGTGCCGGTAAGCTGGCGGAACACCGGCAGTATGCGGTTTTAATGGAGAAATGTACTTACGCGCCTGACCCAGTTTCCAACTATTTAGAATTTTTCCAATATCCGGTCCAGGAATAATGCCGGATGGAACAGATGGCTGAATTTTTCGCAATTTAGGTAACGGTTTTCTTACCGTAATATTGATCGGCGGTACGGTGATTCGTTGCACTGAAGGAGCGGGTTTACCATACAAAACGGATTTGTCATAACCCTGTTGGTTCAACATATTTCGAATGCCGTACGGGTTTTTGTATCCCTCGAGCGTGTGACCATGAAATAACAAAGAACGCAAACCAAATGTGTCGACATGAACTTGCACTTCATCCACCGCATGCCCCCAATCCTTGTTGTGTTTGAAGTGTAGCGTTGCCAACACTTTGTGTTCGCGTGCAGACCATTCATCTGCCGAATCGTCCGGACCCGTAAAATCGTTCCTACTTTTCAACGCTGCTTTAAGCGCGCTAACGTTGGTGGCTTGAAACTCGATATTGCCTTGCCCCATGCGCTGGCTGCTCGGACCCTTTACATAGCGCCACAAATTGCCCTTTTTCAGCTTAAGATAAACGTTAAGCAAGGTGAGGCGTGCTTTCTCATTGTTGAAGTTGCCCGTATACCAGGTTTTCCAACGCGCAAGATCCCTTTGCGCAGCGGAAGGTAATTGGTTCCATTGCGGTACGTTACTCATTGTTCACCTTTATCATAAAGTTACAGTCGATGCATACATTAACTACGGAAGTAATGTTGAATGGCATTCACGCATACGATTATTGATAACACAGATAACCAAGTCACGTTTTGACGCACATCAAATCACCGCGTGCCAAAACGCTTGTTCCTGCACAAATAATGTTGCAGCAAAGTCTCGTTCCATTGATTTCAATCAATGAGTCATCTTGGAGTTAGCGTATTGTCGATTTACTAAATTCGCCGATAGTGAGCGGATATCGCGTTAGGTTTTATTTCGACGGAGAATTTAGTCTCTCGGTACTAAGACCGACGGGTCAATGTTATAGCTTGAGCGACGCTATGGAGGTTTATTCATGAAAACGCTGTTTCGATTGACAAGTCTCATCGCGGTGCTTTTCCTGTCTGTGTTTATCTACAGTTGTGGCGGTGGCTCCTCTAGCAGTGACATTGAAATTGGCGGACCCAATGACAGACTCCTGTTTTGCCGCGGTCCAGGTGGTGCCATCTATGATGACTTCTGCGTGGATAAAAACGACCCCAAGCCTTGTCCGGCAGATTGGACACCTACCGCTAGGGCTGACCTTCCTGAAGTGTGTTGTCGAGCCCCGAATGGAAACCAATTCCTGGTAGCCACCAACCAATGTGCATCACCGTGGGTGCAACTACCCAACAAACCCGGCGTTTTTTGCGCCGACAATGCATTGTGTGGCGCCGATCTATTTCCCGACAATTTCCCTTTCGATGAGAATGATGACGGTCCAACTGATTTCGGCGACGATTTTCCTTTTAACAATTCATCCGATAGACGAGTCCGGGAAACATACTGAATCTGATCGGACCGACCGTCTCATAGTTTAATTTATCACCAGTAAACGTTATGCGCGAGAGCGCATAACTTCACTCCGCTCGTAACGCGTCCACTGGTGTCATGGCAGCAGCGCGACGTGCGGGTAGAACGCCGGCAACAAGACCGATAATGATCGCTACTATTTCAGCCAAGAAGACATAGAGCAGCGGTGTGTGTACCGGCAACGCTGGCACTATTAAGTGAAGTAGCTGGGCACCACCGACACCGATCACCAAACCGGCAACACCACCGAGAGCGGCCAACACCGCAGCCTCGCCAAGGAACAAGTTCAGTACCTGGCGTTGTGTAGCGCCCAGCGCCCGAACCAGACCGATTTCGTTGGTGCGCTCGCGCACAGCGATAGTCATGATGGTAAGGATACCGATCCCGCCGACGATCAATGAGATAGCGCCCAACCCACCAACGGCTAGAGTCAACACACGCAGGATCGAATCCAACACGTCCATCATTTGTTGCTGCGTAGTGACCGTGACATCGTCACTGCCGTGCCGGGCGAGCAACAAACGTTCGACACTTGCCACGACCTCATCAACGGGTGCGTCTTCCGCGTACAACAAGTTGATTTCACTCAACGACTCGTCATTGAATAATTCCATCGCCCGCGCCGTCGGTATATATATAGTATCGTCCAGGTCGAATCCGAGCATCTGTCCCTTCGACTCCATCACACCCACAACGCGATAGCGGTTACCCCCAATGCGAACAAATTCACCGAGCGGACTAAGATCACCAAATAATTCATCACGCATTTTACTGCCGAGCACTGCAGTGGGTCGTGGGGTGTGTGGGTCGTCATCGGGCAGGAAGCTGCCTAACGAAACACGGTAGGTAAATGCATTCGGAAAATCAGGGTCGGTGCCATAGACCATGGTACGACGCTGACGCTGATTACCTTCAACCTCCGCATTGCCTACCGAAAAGCCGACCGCTGCCTCAACATAAGACAATCGCGCCAGTGCTAGCGTGTCGTCAATCGATAGCGGTCGAACGGTGTTAATCGCTCCCAGCGAACCACCCATAGTCGTAATCTTGCCAGGCTGAATCTTCATCAAGTTAGTGCCAAACTGCGTAAATTGTGTAATGACGAAACGGTTTACGCCTTGGCCTATCGATGTCAGCAAAACGACAGCACCAATACCGATCGCAATACCCAACGTGGTCAGTAATGTGCGTGTACGGTGAGCAACGATTGAACTGACAGTCAACTTAACAAAATCACGAATGAGCATTTTGAATAACGTTTATCGTTGCGCGAGCGCTAACACAGGATCCAGTTGCGCGGCCCGGCGTGCTGGCAAAATACCGAATAGCAACCCGGTTGCCATCGCCACGCCGACACCGGCGACCACCGCCCAAAGCGGTGGTGTCAAATTTAGGTCGGGATAAAAATACGACACCAACCAACTGCCGATTAGCCCGGCACCCAATCCGATCAACGCACCGAACAACGACAGCAACGCGGCCTCAGTCAGAAACAGCGTAATAATCTGTTTCGGCGCTGCTCCGACGGCTTTTAACAGACCGACTTCGTTCGTGCGTTGGGAAACCGCGACCAGCATGACGTTCATGATCAACACGCCAGCTACCGCCAAACTGATGGCCGCGATGCCACCAATAGTCATGGTTAACGCGGTAAAAATTTGGTCGAAGGTGTCGAGCACGGCATCCTGAGTAATAACAGTGACATCTTCCTCACCATGATGGCGGGTAGTGATCGTGTTAGTAACAAATTTTTTTACGCCGGGAATCGATTCACGCGAAGCAGCTTCGACCAAGATACGAAACATAGTCTGTGTGTTGAACAACGCCATTGCCGAAGCGACTGGGACCATAACCACCTCTTCAACGTCGACACCGATAGACCGACCCTCGGAGGCCACCACGCCAATCACTCTAAAGCGACTGTCGCCAATTCGTAGCCACTTCCCTATCGCCGAGTACCTGCCGAAAAGCTCTGACTCGATCTTGCCACCAATAACACAAACGCCCGACCCACGCGCCCACTCGCTGGACGGTAGAAACTGGCCCTGCGCCATACGCCAGTGTCGAATGGTCAGCATCTCGCTGGTCGTACCCAAGATCGGAGCCTCACGTTCGAGTCCAGCATACTGCACCCCCGCAGCACCAACGACAATGGGCGCAACACGCGTTACGCTGTGATGTCGCGTCAGCGCAAACGCATCTTCAATCGTCAAGTCCCGCGTTGTGCCACCCACACTCGCACTCAAAGATCCACCCGTCGTTTCGGACTTGCCCGGTAAAACGATGATGAGGTTAGTGCCAAGGGATGCGAACTCGTCGATCACATAACGTCGCGCAGCCTCGCCCAACCCGGTCAGTAACACGACGGCGGCTACACCGATTGCCATCGCCAAAAGAATAAGTGCCGTACGCGCCGGCGCTCGCTCGACCGAATGAAATGAGAATCGAATAACATCGATAGACTTCACGCCGCATCCTCGCGAATATCCGCGGCGATAACGCCGTCGATCATTTTCAGTCGGCGGCGTGCGCGCTGCCCAATGTCCATATCGTGGGTAACGACTATGAGTGTAATCCCAGCTTCATTTAGACGCTCAAGAATGTTAATAACATCCGCACCGGATTTACTGTCGAGATTACCTGTCGGCTCATCGGCAAGAATCAGTTCCGGTTCGGTGACTGTCGCACGCGCAATAGCGACACGTTGACGTTGACCGCCGGATAACTGATCCGGTCGATGATCCATTCGATCAGCGAGACCTGTTTCGGTCAAAATCTCCGCTACGCGTTTGCGTCGCTCGGCGACAGATACACTCGCCAACATCAGCGGCAATTCGACATTTTCGAAGGCGGTGAGGCGCGGCACCAAGTGAAAGAACTGAAACACGAAACCGATCTTTCCGCCACGTACCTGCGCCTGCTCTACATCGTTCAGTGTGGTCGTATCGCGCCCGTCCAATTCAAACAAGCCATTGCTTGGTCGATCCAATAGACCAAGCATATTCAGTAAAGTCGACTTACCCGAACCGGACGGCCCCATTAACGACAGGTATTCGCCGTGTTCGATTATTAAATCGATATCCCGTAAAGCATGCACCTGTTCGTCCCCGACCTGGAAGACGCGTTGAATGTCCTTGAGTTTGATCAGCGACATCGCTCTGTCGTGTTACTCATCCTCGGCGACTGCAGCTACACCAGCAATCACGCCGACCCGATCGATTGATAAGACGATTTTATCGTTCTCTGCCAGACCGTCGGTTACTTCAGTGATCTGCCAATTGCGCAACCCAACTTGAATGGTTTTCTCTTCAAGAACGCCTTCGCCATTCAATATCAGTACGCGGTCATTGTCGAGGACAGCTTGTGTCGGAATGTGCAACACGTCGCGATGCACGTCGAGAGTGACTTCGACGTCGGCGCTATAACCGGGTAACAGGTTACCGGAAGGTTCATCGAACTCGGCTTCAATGTCCACCGTACGCGCCTGTTTTTCCAGATCGAGCACATAAGGCGCCACGCGTCTTACCGTTGCGGGAAACATCCGGCCACGAAATGCATCGAGACTGATAGTAGCTTTCATGCCTGCACGAATATCTGGTGCGTCCACTTCGTCGATTGGAGCAGTAACAAAAATGCAAGAGTTGTCGATCAAATCGACAGCCGGCAGTGTGGCAACGCCTACCGGTGATGGCGTCACCACTTCACCGACTTCGCCGTTGATCTCGGCCACCGTGCCGTCGAATGGTGCGCGCACGATAGTCCGTTCCAACTGGGCTTGCGCGAGTTCAACCTTGGCATCACTCACTTCGATCATGCTGCGCATGGCTTGACAGGCAGCCGACTTTGCACGCGCATCTCCGCGCGCGAAATCCGCCCTTTCTTCAGACGTTAGACCTTGTGCTTGCAAGCGGTCAATACGACCGGCTTCGCGCTGTGCAACCTCAGCCGCAGTGCAAGTTTCGTCAGCCCGAGCTTCAGCAGCCAGACGTTCCTTTTCCGCCAGGTGCACCTGGGCGCGAACATCTGCGTTCCATAGTTCCAGCAGAACTTGCCCCACCTTCACCTTGTCGCCCTCTGCGACCGGCAAAGCGGCAATCTGTCCACCTAATATTGGCGCCATGCGAGCACGGTCGCAGGCATCCACCGTTCCTGCACGCGTGTTAGATACAGTGGAACGGACATCACCACGCTCGACCGACGTGAGCGTTACTTCTATCGGCTTGGTTCGCATCGCATTCCATGCCACCACGCCGAAAACAACGGCACTAACTACTACAATTCCGATGGTTTTCTTTTTCAATTGACTACTCCTTTTGAGAGTAATCTATTTCACCAAAACCTACGGTTTGTTGACGAACATCAAAAACAGACTCACGAAAAACGGAGTTTTGGTTGTGTCGTTCGAATCTAAATTTGGACTGATTCTCCTTTACGCAGAATCTTGCATCTGGCGCCGGTTCTTTCCACTTCATTTTTAAACATCTTGTCATCAGCGATGATTGAGTTTGTTGGTGAATAACCCCAGACAATTGTAGTGACAAGGTATTACGAGTTTAGGACGCATAATGTTTACCGCCTGCAAGGCTTCGGTTACGTCCATGGTGTTGTGAACTGATTTTCCACCTATCGGTATCATTAAATGGTAAGGCCATCATTAACATAGCTGACTGTTGTTGCCTGGGGGTAACCGTCATCGCGCACAGTCGCAATAGTCATATCCTGCACGTCGTCGATGATTGAAATAATCTGCTTACGTAGTGCTTGGTCCATCATCTACTCTCCTTTGTTTTCTACTAAATAAAGTAATAAATCACGCGCCGACTGTATCAATAAACGAATCTACGAACTTGGCCAATGCATCCCAGTCAGTAAACTCGTAGTCCTGACTGGCATCCGTTGGCCCGCCTCCTTTGCGTATAATGAATTTCATGATTTGACGCTTGAAGAAATCCACTGGGTGTAAACCAATGCGTAAGTGATTTTGTGTAAGTAGTTGCACGGATTATTTTCCCTTCTAATTCCTGATATATAGTAGTTATACAAGCAAAGGGGAAAGGAGAATGTTGGATTTGGATACAGGGTTTGGAATACTGCTGACTATTTGCGCGATCACACTGCTGATCACTTCTTTATGATGGGTGTAAGCGGCCAGGAAGATTGCTAAACGGTACTATTCGCTGCAGGAGGTTCGGGATTTTATCCGAGCCTTGAGTATATTCTGCAAATCGCAGTCTGTTACCAGCGCAGTACGACGTATTGCTGCGTGTCACCCTTTTGCACGAGTAACAACAGACGGCGTTCATCACGGCTCGCGTTAACAAGCTCTTTAAATTCCTCAGCTTTAGTGACCGGTTCGCGGTTAACCTGGGTAATAACCATGCCGGATTCGATGCCGGCTTGTGCGGCTATTGAACCAGGCGCCACTGCGGTAATCACAACACCCTGACCCGCTTGCACTTCAAACATTTCGGCCAATTCATCGGTTAGTGTCTGTACCGTTAGCCCCAACTCATCAATTTTTTGTGTTGGGCCTGTGTCTTTACTTGCGATTTTCTCTTCGGTGAGCGTACCGATGGTAACACTGATGGTCTTTTTCTTTCCGTCACGAACAACAACGAGCTGCTCTTGGCTACCGGGTGGTGTCAGCGATACCTGGTTACGAAAACTACCGACGTCCTTAACCGGTTGATCTCGAAACGACACAATAACGTCCCCTTGACGCAAGCCCGCTTTTTCTGCCGGCGAGCCTTCGGTAACTTGCGCAATCAATATACCTTGGGCTTCCTCCAGGTCGAATGACTGCGCTAGTTCTCGCGTCAATGGTTGGATGACAATACCGAGAAAACCGCGTGTCACTTCACCTTGCTCGATCAACTGGTTGGCAATTACTTTCGCCAGATTAATCGGAATGGCAAACCCTACCCCCATGTAACCACCGCTACGACTAAAGATGGCCGTGTTAATACCGACTACCTCACCATCCAGATTAACCAAGGGGCCACCGGAGTTTCCAGGATTGATGGCCGCATCCGTCTGGATAAAATCTTCGTAGTCGCTAATACCCACGCGTGTACGTCCCTTTGCACTGACGACACCGACCGTAAGAGAATGACTCAGCCCGAACGGGTTACCAATGGCCACCACCCATTCACCGACTTCCAGTTTTGCGGAATCGCCCAGCGGTAATGCAGGCAAACCGTTTTCTTTGACTTCAATCACGGCGACATCGGATTTGGAATCGCCACCTTTGATTTCGGCATCAAACTCGTGTCCATCTTGAAACTTGACCGTGATCTTGTCGGCGTTTGCCACAACGTGATTATTGGTCACAATATAGGTCAGATCCTTCGATTCAGCTTCGCTGGGCGCAAACACGAAACCGGACCCTTGACCTATGACCCGTTGTTCATCCGGAGGTATCTCTTGACGCGGCGTCCCGGGAAATTCATCGCCAAAGAAACGCTTGAAAAACTCCTCATCGAACGGCCATCGTTCACCAAACGGAGAGTGGAATTGCATCGATCCACCCGGCCGACTTTCCACTTGAATATAAGCCACCGAAGGCGAAACCGCACGCGCTACTCGTGCAAAGGCTTTGCCGGTCTGGCGCAAGTTTTCGAGTCCACCTTCTTGCGCTGGTGCAGGCAATGCGACCAGCGCAAAAGACAGGATTAAAAATACCTCGGTAAGCCTATGAATTAAAGAAAGATACCGGAAGTTGAATCGAACGGACATTTGAAAGGACTACTTACAACCTGCAATCTACGCCGCTATCCTTTCGTGATCGATATTTTTCGGCCTTTCTTCTTGGCGCCGCCTTTTCGCGGCAGCTCCACGTTTAAAACGCCCTTCTTGAAAGACGCCTGCACTTTATTGGCATCTGTGTCTTTTGGCATATGCAAAGAACGTTGGAATTTACCGAACCGGCGTTCTTTAAGATGATAATCTTTTTTCTTCTCTTCGTGCTCTTCGCGTTTTTCACCCTTAATAGTGAGCATATCGCCGGCAACCGTAACTTCGACATCGTCTTCGTCCATGCCCGGTAACTCCGCGGATATTTCATAGCCTTTATCGGTTTCACTCATATCTACTGTCGGCGCACGCTCGAAAAATTTCGAGCCAAAATCCTGATCGAAATCCCATAAACGCCCACGTCTCGACCACAAATCCGGCCATTGATGAAAGTATCTATCAAACACATCCTCAATTTGGTTGCGCAAACCGGTGATAGGACTCAGCAATTCCGGCTCAGCAACCGGTGCCGGCGTGGTAGCGGCCTTTTTGGTGGCCTTGGACTTCGCTTTTTTTGCAACCTTCTTCCGTTTTTTTGCCATCTCTTTACTCCGTTGATGATGAGAACAATGTATTAAAGTTACTCAATCCCTTGTTGTGAAAATTGATCGATATCAAATAAATCGCTATTCGCTAATCAAAAGCCGATTCATTCAAAGCGCTAAGCGAACCCGTAGTCGGGCACAATTGTTGATATCGATCAAAGTGAGCACAGGGGAATCCGCTGACACTTTTGTTCAAAGGCGACAGAGGAGACCATCATGACTCAAGGCACTAAATCGCAAGCCCAACAGAACCATTGTGCTCTTGTGCGCGTTTCTCATAGCCGCCTTGTCTTCTTGTACCTGGGGACGAACCACCCCGGAAGCAGAACAAGTTCGTGTCGTACCGGCTGACCGGGTGCTCGATTGCACTCGCGTAGGGACGATTTCAACGTACACGAAAACCAAAATATTAGGAGTCAATCGAAAAACCGCCAAAGTTGAAAAAGAACTCGAGCGACTCGCTTTTCTGGAAGCAGTCGAGATGAATGCCGACACCATCGTTTCCGACGGCGAAATAGTTGACGGACGCAAGAATTTTATCGCGTACCGGTGTCAAGAGTAACGCTGTCTAAATCAATGTCGCAATGAACACAATCCAATGAAACGACCGGAACAACGCAAACGGGCTAAACGATTCGTCAAAGACGTGTTGACGCATACACCGTTGCTAAAAATGATACTTCTTTTAGTTTTGACCTGGTTCGTTTTCTCGACGGCTTTGTACATCGCTGAAAACGGCACTGAAGATACCACTATAACTTCTTTCGATCAGGCTTTGTATTGGGGCGTAGCCGCCTTCTCCACAGCGGGTATTGCCGACACACCGCATTCGGGGGCTGCAAGGCTGATCGGTGGACTATGGATTGTTATCGGTTCCATCTTGTTCTTTGGAACCATCGTGGCAACCGTTACAACTTACTTTATGCGCCCACTGCTCCGTCCAGCAAAACGAATTATCGATACAATTGAATACAACTTGGAACAAACTCGACGATTTAACGATAGAGGAACTTGACCTGCTCAAGGAGACTGTCGACACCTTAATCATTCATGTAGAACACTTAAAGGCCAAACAAGTAAAAAACTAGGCCGTCAGTTGTAATCGCCGTTGCAAAGCCTGACTATTGATGGCGATACCAGGTTAACAAAATCTTTGTACGAGATACGTATCAACTCCTCATGCGAACCCGCATTAAACGCAATCTCATCGTCTTTTGCGAGCTAGGGTGAACAGAACACCTCTATATCATAAAGATTGCCAAACGGCGGCATCGCTCCGATTTCACATTCCGGAAACAATTCCTTGAATTCTGATTCGAAGGCCAGCTCGACTTTTTTTGCGCCCGTCGCCTGCTTAAACAATTCAAGATCTACCCGATAGCTCGCCGGAAGCACGGCCATCACCATCCTGTCGTCCATTTTGACCATGACGGTTTTTGCGAGTTCCTTCACAGGAATATGCGCGGCTTGTGCAGTGCCTTGCGCGGTGTAAGTAGTCGGGTGAGTTAGCGTCTCGTACTGTACATGGCGCTCATCAAGGAAATCCGTCAATCGTTGTGTCATCATACCGATCACCTCTTATGTCTGGAGTTGTGTCAATATTTACATACTATTCACCGGAAAAAATTGACGCGCATCAACGACTTGATCGCTCTTGCCCCCTGAAGTTCCAGAACCTATTTACGCAACAACCATAAGATTACCGATATCACGACGCTGACCACGATCATACTGGTGACGGGGAAGTAAAAACGGAAGTTCTCCCGTTCGACAACGATATCGCCCGGCAGATGTCCGAAGCCGATTTTTTGAATCCAGGGCCAACATATACCTATGAACACAATGATCAGCCCTATGCCAATAAGAATGCGCTGCATATTAGATGAGCCGCTGTTTCTGCATCATCTTTAAGGTTTTCTTGATGACCGAATTTATAACATGTTCGGGTTTATCTCCGTCAATGGTATGAGACTGCATCGACCAGACGATTTCTTCCGTGTCCGCATCATAGAGGTTAGTCTCCAGCTTCACGACTTTGTATCTCTGGTAGTAACCCGGTTCGTACACATAATCAAACACGCGGGAGTAGTACCGGTAGTAGTGACGATAATAGGGTACTCTTATTGGACGATAGCGTGGCGGGTGATACACTTCTTTTTCTTCCACGCCCAGTAAATGTGTAACCAGCACACCGTCGAAACGCCTACCTTGTATGGCGGCCTTCACCGTTTGTTTGGAAATTTTTTGTTCTGAAAGCATGATGCTGAAGCTGGTCGTCGCATTGACACTCATTTGTTTTAATTTGTTTACAAAATTCTCTTCGAACAAGCGCCGGAGAATGACTTCTCTGGAAACACCAACAATAAGTATATTTCTATAACGTTGGTTAATGGTTTCATCGCGCCATTCAGCAATCGTTTGCGTCGGACTGCAGGACACGAGTAATGCAGAAAGGCATATCGCGGCAATAATTAAAATTCGCCAAGCATCCATGCGCGTTCTCCAACGACGCATAACGAAAACGGCTGGCTTGTTTATCCCAAATGCGAGCGAGCGCGATACGTTCATGGCCAGATTCCACGTTGCAATGTGACACGTGCTAAACGCTCGGTGGCAACCACCATGGCTGCTGTTCTCAAGTCAGCCGAGACAGCTCCTTTGGGTTTTTGCGGATCGTCCGATTCAACGAGTTGCGTCCAACGATCCAAAACCTTATCAACTGCATGATGCATCTTGTAGCGCAAACGTTCGTTAACGGTATCCAGGCTCCATTGCTCGTTAGCGATATTTTGCGCCCATTCAAAATAGCTAACTACCACGCCACCGGCATTCACCAAAATATCCGGTAAAACGCTGATGCCTCTACGCATCAGAATCTCATCTGCTAATGGGGTTACCGGCTCATTGGCCGCTTCAACCACTAATCGTGCCGATACCTGATCGGCGTTATCACCGCGTATCTGTGCACCCAACGCCGCGGGAATCAGAATGTCGCAATCAATCATCAGCAATTCGTCATTGGTGATAGTCTGTGTGTCCGGAAGACCTACAACAGTACCCGTTTCTCGCTTGTGCCCATCGACTTTTTCGAGATCAAGACCATCTGCATCGAAGATACCGCCCTGGGAGTCGCTCACGGCGATAATGCGCGCGCCGGACGCTTGAAATAACTGTGCAGCAACCGCGCCCACCTCACCATAACCCTGAATCGCAACACGCGCGCCCTCAATACCGCCTACGTCAGACGGCTTATTGCGTTGCAAGTATCGCTCGGCAGCGTATAAGCAACCGCGCGCCGTCGCCTGCTCCCGCCCCAGCGAACCGCCCAACTCAATCGGTTTGCCAGTGACGACGGGACGACTGTTAGTACCCGGATGAAACATATGATAGGTGTCATACACCCAGGCCATGGTTTGTTGGTTTGTGTACATGTCCGGTGCCGGAATATCCGTGTAAGGCCCCAGGTTATCGCCGAGTTCGCTGATAAAACGACGTGTAATTCGCCGGGTTTCCGCATCACTCAGTTTTTTAGGGTCGCAGGTGACGCCACCCTTGGCACCGCCGAAGGGCACGTCGATCAAAGCACACTTCCAAGTCATCAAAGCGGCCAGTGCAATCACGTCTTCACGGTTCACATTCGGGTGGTAACGTATGCCGCCCTTGCCCGGGCCCAAGACGGTATTATGCAAGACCCTGTATCCATGAAACGTTTTTACTGAACCGTCATCAAGTTCGACCGGAAAACACACGCTGATGGTTCTTTTCGGTGTGACAAAGTCCTCCATCAGCCCTCTCTGTAACCCGGTAATATAGGCGGCCGCATCTTCAAACCGAGTTTGACTAATACGTATGGGATCCAGTTCTTCCGATAATCCCGCCTCGTCTGAATCAGGACTTTTCAGGTCATCGCTCATAAGATTCGCCTCTTTGCGCTTCAAACGCAGTTGGAGTATTCCGATATCCCGTCATCAATGCCAGACATTGAACGCGAAAATGCAGATGTAAAACTTGACAAAGATCACAAAACGATTAGACGACATAATTCAACCGCTGTTTATCTGATGCCAAACAACCACTGACCGATAGTCATAATGGCGAGAGAAACGACGACAATACCGACAATATCGAGGATGATTCCTGCTTTGAGCATATGCCGCATCTCGACTGCCCCGCTACCAAAAACGATTGCGTTTGGCGGGGTCGCCACCGGGAGCATAAAACCTAGTGTGGCGAAAAGTGCAACAGGCAGGGCCAATACAATGACCGGTTCACCCATACTCAACGCTGTCGCACCCGCTATTGGCAAGAAGACGGCCGCCATTGCCGTGTTACTGGCGAGTTCTCCAACGAATACGATGAGCACACCGATTGCTATTAACAACAGTAGCATTGGCAATGATCCCAGAACGATCAGTTGCGCTCCGATCCAATTCGCCAAATCCGATTCGCCGATTGCGGATGCGAGTGCCAGCCCACCACCGAATAGAATAAGCACATCCCAACGTATTGTAGAGGCTTCTTTCCAGGAAAGAATAAACCGGCCCTGCGTGAGATTGACCGGAAACATAAACATCAACAACGCACCGGTCATGGCAATGCCTGCGTCGGACAGATTTAATCCCGGAAACACCGACACGAGTAAAGGACGTAATACCCAGCATACCGCTACCAGAATGAGCACACCACCGACGAGTCGTTCGGCTATTGAAACGGATGCAAGCGCAGTCAAATTGGCTATGATTGCATTTGTCGCTTGCTGCGATGATTGAACTTCGACATGAAACACCCGGCTCAATATAAACCATGCGAGCGGTAACAAGAGCAACAACATCGGCACACCAATTAACATCCAGCATATAAAACTAATCTCGATGCCATAGGTATCCGCCATAAACGCTACAAACAGGGCGTTGGGCGGCGTACCGATTATGGTTCCCATGCCACCGATAGTGGCTGCATAGGCAATCCCCAGCAACACGGCCGGCGCAATACGGGATACATCTTGTTCTCGATATTCAGAGAACGTCGCCACAATCGACAATCCGATCGGCAGCATTACCATTGACGTGGCTGTATTGCTGACCCACATACTCAGAAAAGCAGTGACCAACATAATCCCCGCCAACAATCGGCGCGGACTACTCCCGACAATACTCATCACCTTTAGCGCGAGTCGTCGATCCAAACCCCATACATTTAACGCACGCGCCATGAGAAATCCGCCAAGAAAAAGAAATATCAACGGATGCGCATATTTTTCGGCGGTTACCGCGATATCGCTGAGTCCGAGTAACGGAAACATAACGACCGGCAATAATGCGGTTGCGACCAGTGGCAATGCCTCCGTCATCCACCAGATCGCCATCCAAAGGGCAACACCTGCAACCCACCAACCCTGCACAGACAATTGAGCCGGCGGCGGTGTTAACAAGATAAACAATGCTGCCATCGGTCCCGCAACAAAACCGACCAGTCGATGACGGGAAAAATTCAAATTGTTTGTTGAATTGTTCATACGGATTTCGTTCCAACCGTATATTGATACTGGCTCTTAATTCTGAAATTGACCTATGTCGGAAAAGACCCGATTCGGATTGCTTAAGATGGATGCTATCAGCAAGACCCAAACGGGATACACCGTTAGCATGACTAAACCACTACGTTTACTTTTGTACTTATTCATCGTTTTCACTGCGCCGCTAATTGGAGTGTGGATCTGCGACGAAACCATCTTGCCTTACCTCGTGCTTCCACCGATACCTGTTCGCCGGGAAACGGCCAACTTCTCCTGGATAGCATTCAGTGTCATTTTATTGCTCATTGTAATGACGGTTTCACCATTTCTAATCAAGATCTTTCGTACTACCAAACCGACAACCTCGTCACATACACCTAATGCATTTCCTGCATGGGGTTGGCTTGGTGTGATCTGGCTTGGGGGTTGCTGGATATTGGCGTGGACCCGTTTTAACTGGTTCGCCCCTTTACAGGAATTCACCTTCACGCCTCTATGGCTTGGATACATCGCAATTGTGAATGCGTTGACCTATCAACGAACCGGACAATGCATGCTGACTCATCGTACACGTTACTTTCTCATGTTGTTTCCACTGAGCGCGCTGCTGTGGTGGAGTTTTGAATACCTCAATCGGTTTTCCGGCAATTGGCATTACGTGGGCATCAGCGAATTCAGCGCGTGGCGCTATTTTGTGTTTTCGACCCTACCTTTCAGCACAGTACTTCCGGCGGTACTTGGAACAACCGAATGGTTGACAACGTTTTCAAGAGTAAGCGCGGGATTGGACAATTTTGTCAGGCTAAGGTTACCTCGATCACGGCTTTTTGCAGGAACCCTGATCGGCCTGAGTGCATTATTGCTAAGCGCAATGAGTATGTGGCCTCGTTTCATGTATCCGGTAGTCTGGCTTGCCCCGGTCATGCTGATCGTGGGGCTGCAAATCGCGATCGGCACCCGTGGAGTATTAAAACGAATGGAACGGGGCGATTGGCGTCAAGCATGGTGCGCCGCACTCGCCTGTCTTATCTGTGGCGTGTTTTGGGAAATGTGGAATGCGTACAGTCTCGCCCACTGGGAATACACCATACCGTACACACAACGCTTCCACATCTTCGAAATGCCGGCCCTGGGTTATGCCGGTTATCTGCCTTTCGGATTAGTTTGTGTGTTCTGGGTGCAAACTATTTTGGATACCGCGGACACTTTAACCGAAAACTAAGCCTGGCGATTTTTTCTACGAACCAATGCTAAGCAAATATCGACTGTAAATGCGAAATCAGTTTCGCCGCTGCACCACCCTTTTCACCTTTGTCCTTAACATCTTCGATGGCTAAATCAAGCGTCTCACGAATCTCATCATTACTCAGCAGATTCTTCCTGTGCAACTCTTTTATCAACGCATCGCATATCGCCAGCGCGGCCAATCCCGCGGTACCCGCAACATCTGCTTGTTTCATTGTCAACGACCTCCACTTCTCTTTGCAATTGGTATCACATTAACCGCAATTTTTAAAATTCGGCTAAACATTCTTATGGATTCCAGGTTAAGTCTCCATCGACATATACTTGATCTGTAGAAGTATATTAACGATGCAGACGCGACGACTATTGACGTGCATCAATAACCGGCAATGCATCATTGAGGAACTGCAGCAAACACCGAAGACCGGCTAAGCACCCGGACTAAGGAGAAATATGAGTGCCGCGGTGACTATGGCCACAAGCAACATGCGCAGCCCTGACCACAGCCAAAACACACCACTGACTCTGCCGAGAAACACGCCCAGAAAGAAAATCACAAGCAGGCCTGCCATGATTGCAGCTTGTATTGGTGTAACGGGGATTACATTACTCCACCACCAATTTGCCAACAACAACGGCGCTATGATTAATAAAGAAAACAACACGGGAGCCAGTCCATTTACTAAAGCAACAACAAAAGGCAAGATGCGCGTCGCTTTACCGTACGCGGATTCCTGCAGATCCGCCAACATAGCGCCTTCCAACTCGCGCAACTCCGCCTGCTTTTCGGCAGCCTCACTAAGATATGCACTGGTAATACCGCTAACGCCTAAAGCAACGGCAACCGCGATACATGCGTTAATTATTGCGCTTAAACCGACTTGATCGCCCACATAAAAGCCAACCAGTAAACCGAGCATGGTCAGAGCACCGTCGAAACCATTTACAACAATATAGCGACGCACAATGAGATGCGCCCTCGTCATTCGCAGCAGCGCAACTAATTGACCAAACACAGTCCTGAGTCACTCAAGCTGAGTCCGATACGCGGTTTTGCACCTCGACTTCGTCGACACTGTGGACGGAGCCGCCCATAGCCACAATAACAGCGACTATGGATTCGTATTGTAAATCCGCACCACTTATTTCGATGACAACTGTTTCCGTTTTTTCATCTACGCCATTAACGGTCAGTCGCACCTGGCTATTGTTTGTTGCTTCGGCAATCTTACTCGCAAATTCAAGACCGCTTGGCTGATGCGGTTTTAAGACATCCAGGACTATGCGTTTTATATTGACCACGGTGTTTATGTGCAATAACAGTTAATTTGTTGATTGAGTCTTTGTAAAGCCCCTTATCGCGGTACTTTAGGACATGTCCGCCACACTAATTTTGATCGAGATCAAACCTCGAATTGACTCCGAACACTATTATATCGTGCGTCACCCCATTCAAAGGCGTCAAATCATGCTCACAGGCATCGTATTAATTATTGCGGGATTGTTGATTGCAATCTATCCGCCACTGTTGTCGTTGATAATTGCAGCATTTTTAATAATGTTTGGGTTATTTATTACGCTGGCAGCCTATCACCATCGCAAACTGGCAAGGAAATTCGATAATCCGACTATCGACTTAATTCTTCGAATGTAATGTTCAACGAAAAGACTAAAACATCAGTGGACGCTGTGTCGTTGTTGCGCCCACCGACCGGTTCTACCGCTGAAATTCAGTAAGCGTTTGTTAGTTATTACCAACGTAGCGTAGTCTTGAACTGAAACTTGTTTCGCTTTTTCCTCATTCAGTATCGATAACGTGCGCCAGCCAGCCGAAACGCCATAGCCCAGAATTCGCTCGTTTGTGACTGCGACAATAACGGCATTACCAACTGCTTTTTCAATTAGCTTCTCCTGTGGCTTCAGTTTTAACTCATCAAATCGGCTGTGCCTGGTGTTTGATGCTATAAGGCGATTTTTCTCCACAACTAAATACACTTGTTTGGGCACCGCATCATGAGCCAGCAGGGCATTACAGAATAAAACCATCATGCCAACTAACAGCGCACTGCCCACACGCCATAGTGAGTTATTCGCTAGATTCAAGTTACACATAGGAAACCATATCGATACGACAATCTTCATTTAATCGTATCGAATAAAACCGGAATGAAATTGACCGATATCAACAATAAGCGATGCTTAAATAATTACGATCCGAGTGTTTATTGAAAAAAGGTCGATTTAGCTGATGAACCCTATTCTCACCGTTGAATTCACTGCCAAGGCAGGTGATGTCGAATTAATAGAAGAGAGTGTGACCCTGCATGGCGCAGAGGAATTTTTTGCATTCGTTGCCCCTGGCGGTGGCTGCGATTCCATTCCGCCGGAAGTGGGCGAAATCAAGATGGTGTTTTTACCACCTGTCCACCGCAATACGCAAAACCCGCTTACCGACGCGCCAGTGACTTTGCAGCTAGGCATGGTATTTTTCAATGGGTCACTCTCCGTGATTGGACAAATCGCCGAGCAGCTTCTGGACAAAGCCGGCCGGGGTGAACTCGCCCCGTCTTTCCTCATCGTCATCGGCTTAAAAAAATAGTCCCTCAGGGATTAGCCAAATCAGGCTCCCGACAGTGTTGCAGGATGTATTGTCTCGTTTTGTCTCGTAAGCTGACAGCATTCGCCCAACGCGCATCGTGACCATCAAAAACCGTATCAGGGTAAATCGGTTTTCCGATGCTGACGGTAATACACCCATGGCGAGGGAACCAGGATTCAGCGCGCAGAATGTAACGTGTACCGCGAATCGCAATAGGAACAACCGGGATATTATTCTCAACCGCTGTCACAAATGCGCCCATGCGAAACGGCAAGATACCCGGCATTCGTTTAAACGTCCCTTCGGGAAAAAACATCATGGGTTGATTTCCGCGCGCGACGCTAGCTATTCGTCTGGCATCTTCGGCAGCTTGTTGTTTGTCCAGGCGTTCGACAAACAACGTACCGATACGTTTTAAGAATCCATGCACTATAGGTTTTTGCGTTAACTCGGCCTTGGCGATAAAACTAAACGGAGTCGGTATCGCACCCACCATCACATAACCATCCAGATAACTGGCATGATTAGCTACCAATACACAAGACCGATCGGCAACCATGTTCTCAACGTCCGTGACATGGAAAGGCGTGCCGGTAATCCTCGCCAGAAAGCGAGCGGCATTGTGCATGAATTTCCAACGCCAGCGTACATTCGGCAACACATACAAGGCCAACCAGGTAACTCCAGCCAGCAAAACATAGGTTATCCAACACCATGCGGCATACAAATGACGGCTGGCAAGTTTACTGAAGCGCATGAGTTGAGGTTTCGTCCCATGCAGTCCTAACCGTGCCAACTGCCACCACAATGCTGATCTTTTTTTGCCAATGGCATTTTGCTCATACAACGCACGACAATCGCTGCGGCGTAGCTTTCCACTCGATGTTTTGAGTACCGTACCCGCTGGTGCAAGCACTACGTCATCGGGAGGTGTACCGGCAAGATCATTCGCCAAAGCGCTAATCTTTTTGACTAACTTGACTCTCTCTTCTTCATTGCGCAGTCTCGTTTCGGCAACTACGATTAGCCGCTCCGTACCGGAATCGGGATCGTCGCTGCCAAAGACAGCGACTCGTCCAGTGCGCACGCCTTCAATGTGGCCTAACGCTTCTTCCATCTCTTCCGGATATATGTTGCGTCCCGCGCGAATAATGATGTCCTTTTGTCTCCCCGTTATAAAAATATCGCCACTCGCCATGTACGCGCGATCGCCGGAATCCAACCAGCCATCATGAAACAAACTGCGTGTCGCTTGCGGCTGACGATAGTACCCGCTGGTTGCCGAAGGGCCGCGAAACTGAAGCCGTCCTTCCTGCCGGTCTGGCAACTCTCGATCCTGCCCATCGACAATGCGAATTTCATGTTCCGCTAATGGCCGCCCACTCGCTACGAAACGAACTGCATCTTCATCGCTCTCACTTACCGCAATCGCATGTCCGTGACTCGCCAGCGGCTCGCGCGCCACTCGATCAATAAGCGGTGGCCGCCCAAGTGGCGGAAAAGCAAGCCCGACCGCGCATTCAGCTAATCCATACACCGGATACATGGTCTCCGGTCGAAACCCATAATGCGCAAATCGTTGCGTAAAACGTTCCACTGTCTGCGGACTCACCGCCTCGGCACCATTGAACGCCACGCGCCAGGAACTGAGATCCAAATCTTCTATGTCTTTATCCCTCACTTTGGTGAGACATAACTCGTAGGCAAAATTCGGTGCAGCCGATAGTGTTCCGCGATAGCGGTGTATGGCCCAAAGCCAGCGTTGCGGGCGGCCGAGGAACGTGAGTGGGGACATACATACCAGCGGTACTGCGAAGAAAAGACTGCCCAACCAGGCACCAATCAAACCCATATCATGATAAAGCGGTAACCAACTCACAAACACATCCTGGTCATTCGCCTTAATGTGCTCACCATCGGCAAAAATATTCGTCAGCAGGTTACGGTGGGTCAACACCACGCCTTTGGGATTACCCGTGCTGCCCGAGGTGTACTGTAAAAACGCAATATCGTCATCGTTTACCACAGGAGCCTGGTAATCAGCATCGGGTTGCAGCAATTCTTCCGGTGTAACGATACGTCGCAGGACGGGTACTTGCACTTTAAGCAAATGCGCCAATGTCTTGGCTTCCGAAACCGTAATAAGCACTTTGGGTTGGCAGTTACTTAAAATGGCGCTTTGTCGATTCAGATGATCCGCCAACTGACTGCGACGCACGGGCGGATAAATAGGTACCGGCACGGCTCCCGCCAACACGATCCCATAAAAAGAATCGAAATAGGCTGAACTGGTCGGAAGCATGATCGCCACACGATCACCCTTTTCAATGCCAAGAGTTTGCAAGGACGAGGCTGTTGTGCGTGCACTCGAATACAGATCGCCGTAGGTAATGACATGATCTTCACGATCACTTTTATGCAATCGTATATGGGGTCGATCCGCATGACGCTGCACATGCCAATCCAGCATCTCGACCAGTGTTGTTGCCTGCCTGGGTAGCGTGGCACTGCCGCTGACAATTTCAATAGCCTCGTCGGAAGACGTTGCAACATGTGGTGCCGCGTTTTGCACCGCACGGAGTAAATCTGAAACGGTTTCGGCAACAGCGAACGTGTGTTCCGGCAATTGCACTTCAAATGCGCGCTCAATACGCATGACCAACTCGACCCGGCTCAGACTATCGATTCCGAGGTCACGATCCACCACACTTTCAAGATCGATGTCGGTAACGTTGCGACCCGGATGAAGTTCCAAAACCAGGTCGTGTGCAATTCCCAACAATTGCTGCGTCACATTCGGCTTTGTTTCTGGAATCGTCTGTGTAGCTGGCAAATGTTAATACCTTCGACTAAACACAAAAGTGAGCTTTACCACGTGCGACTCGACACTACGCCCGCCAACAACGGGGCGATGTAAAACCCATCAAAAATAACCCGCGGACAATTTTTCCTGAGCCGCACAATAAGGTTGTGCTAGAGCGTGGATTCTGCTGTTTGACAAGACAGAACCCTGGCCACCAAATCAGGCAAGGATCGAGTGTCCATTTTACTCATAATTCGGGTTCTATGGGTTTCAACGGTTCGATGACTCAGACTCAAATGCTGCGCGATTTCCTTACTGGATAACCCCTGTACAACGAGGTCCAGGATTTCCTTTTCGCGTTTGGTCAGGCTTTGCAGCCGAACAAGATTCTCCGATATCTCGGTTTCTCGCTGATGCGTTTCGTTGAACCGTTTGAACGCCTCCTGGATGCGCTTAATTAGTTCCTCATCGGAAAATGGTTTAGGCAGGAAATCGATCGCGCCAGATTTAACGGCATTCACTGCCGTTGGAATATCGCCATGACCACTTATAAAAATGACCGGTGTCTTATCACAACGTTCGTGGAGTGTTTTTTGCAACTCCAATCCATTCATTCCAGGAAGTGAGAAATCAAGTAACAAACACCTACACCCATTCGTTTCGCGCTCCTCCAGGAATTTTTCTGCTGAGGGATACGTTCGCGTTTCAATTCCATGACTTTTCAACAATAACTTAAGTGACTGCTGAACGGGTATGTCGTCTTCCACAACACACACGATTGGCCTCAGTTCATCGTTCGATTCCAAAGCAGTTCTCCCATGGACGCTCTAGATGATGGCTTCAATTCTAGTTTAGTCGCGCCTGTAAAACTTGATATTGATCAAGAATTCCACAATCAATATACGTGTTTATACGGATTACTAGTAACAATATTTTTTGGTAAAAGTGAGTTGCGATTTGGGTTTGTTGTACCGGGGGCGACAAAGGATGGAGATCGGTCACATGGACGTGACACCCATCACCCTGACAGCGTCAGTTTATTTGCGTCATAAGGCAAATCAATGCATGGCGCTTATCCAAAATCAAAAAAGTTACAGTTTACCGGGTAGCGGGATCGCCTGTGAGAAATTCGGAATTGTCGGATTGAATTTGTGATACAACAGTCAAGATAAATGGACGTTTTGTTATTGAGTAACAATCAATAACAACATATGACCTGGGTCAATATCTCCCACCAAAGTGGTCCTATGCTTGAGACCGAAAACGGACAAGTATATGAACCCTACCGACGACAAAACACGGGCCGAGACTGCGCTAAAACTGCACCGGCAGTACCATGGCAAAATGCAAACCATGCCGCATTGTCCGATTCGCAGCCTAGACGATTTTTCCAATTGGTACACACCTGGTGTCGCTGCGCCTTGCCTTGAAATTGAGAAAGACCCTGCCCTCGCCTACGAGTATACGAATAAAGCTAACACGATTGCCATAGTAACCGACGGTAGTCGTGTTTTAGGTCTGGGTAACATCGGCCCTCTGGCCAGCTTGCCGGTGATGGAAGGAAAAGCGCTATTGTTTAAGTATCTCGGCGGCGTAGATGCTGTACCCATTTGTCTGGATTCAAAAAACCCGGAAGACTTCATCAATATGGTGAAAGCGTTACAACCTTCTTTTGGTGCAATCAACCTGGAAGACATTGCGCAACCGAAATGCTTCGATATTCTCGAGACACTACGCGAAGAGTTATCGATACCGGTGTGGCATGACGATCAACAAGGCACCGCAACCGTATTGCTTGCGGGACTGACTAACGCGCTAAAAATAGTCGGCAAAAAACTAAGCGACATCAAGATTGTGATGATTGGCATGGGCGCAGCCAACGCGGCTGTGTACGAGTTATTAAAAGCCTCCGCCGTCGATCCCAAAAATATCGTCGCATGTGACAGCAAAGGACTACTGCATTCCGGCCGCAGCGATATTGCGCAACATCGTGACGAATTGCATAGAAAATGGCAGGTGTGCCAGGAAACCAACCCCGATAAGTTAAAAGATGATGTCGGTACAGCCTTCGAGCAAGCTGATGTTGTGATTGCTTTTTCGCAACCGCAACCCGGCACTATTCGCACCAAGTGGATAAAACGCATGGCTTCCGATCCCGTTGTCTTTGCCTGCGCAAATCCCCAACCCGAAATCTGGCCTAAGGAAGCAAAACGCGTAGGTGCAGTTATTGCCGCTACAGGACGCAGCGACTTCCCTAATCAAGTCAATAATTCACTGTGCTTTCCCGGTATTTTTCGTGGCGTGTTGAGCGCGCGTGCCAAAGCCATCACCAACGAAATGGCGATTGCGGCCGCTGATGAACTCGCAAACGTGGCAGAAGAGAAAGGATTGTCGGTGGATTACATACTTCCCAGAATGAACGAGTGGGATGCGCATGAACGTGTCGCTTTAGCTACCGCGCGATACGCCATCAAACAGGAAATAGCGCCGCGCAATGTAACGGACGCCGAACTAGCAAAAGTGATTAACGCGCTTATGGTTAACGCACGCAAATCCACACAAATTCTAATGGATGCGGGATTGTTCTGAGATTGACCGATATTATGATTGACGGTAAGAGATCTGCACTCAGGCTCTGTTCGATCACTCTATTACTCACAGTATTCTCGTTCGCAACCGAATCAACGCCTTTTCGCATCAGAAACAATCGATAGCGCCTTCACCTGATCAACGACTCGTCATCGAACTGTTGATATGGATCGATCAAAACACTGACTACGATGTCACGGCCATAGCCATCAATCCACCAAAAATTGTCTTCAAGACCCATGGTGACGCAATCGATTATGAAAACCATAAGATCATTTTTCACGAGCCGCTAAAAGGACTTTACGATAAGGAGCGAAACACTATTTATCTTGATAAAGATTGGGATGGTGAAAATACCAGGCATCTTGGTGTATTGCTGCATGAGCTGATCCACTGCGCTCAATACACCAACAAAGAATGGCCTTGCTGGCAAAAGACGGAGTGGGAAGCTTACAAACTCCACGACGCATGGTTGACGGAGATGGGGGTTGATTCTGATTTTAACTGGATTCTGATTTTCTTTTTATCACGCTGCGAACAGCGAGACCACCACCCTTTTATTGAGATGTTGAATCGATAGTCAGCTACAATATGCATACTTTGACTGAGATCAATTCATTTTTCCCATAGCATTAGAAAATAGAATCCAGCATTCATTTCTGACGAGTATCGGCCACGTCGATGAAAAAACATCTTAGGTTTTTCGTAACGATGACTGGAATTTTATGTACGCTGTCGCCAGTGCTTGCCGACTCCAATCATGTTTATCTTGAATTCAGACTTGGGTTCGGTCCGAAATCAGACTCGCAGTTGAGCCTTGGAATAGCTCCTGTTGGGTCACAAAATGAGTCCACCCCTGTAAGCTTTAAAAGAAACTCTTTAGTGACTATTCCACTTCACAATACTACAAACCACCAGAAAAGAAGTGCATTGCAGTTAGACGCCTTGTATTTAGACAAAAATTCACAAAGCCTTTGTCAAAGAAGTCGCGTCGCTTGCGTAACACTGGGCGCTGTTATCGGCGTGGGTGGAATCTATTTATTCTCAGAAAGCATTAGAGATAAGGACTCCGGGAATGTAGATATTACGATAAATACTAAAGCTGAAACACCACCAACCTGATTAGCAGATCGTCATGGTGCAAGCAGTACTATTTGATATTGACGGCGTAATATTCCAGGGCGATCAGGTAATCCCTGGCGCTGAAAAAACTATCGCGTGGTTTCAAGAGCACGATGTTCCACACCTGTTCGTGACCAACACCTCCTCTATTCCACGAAAAGATCTCGTCACAAAACTGGCTCGCGCGGGGATTGGGACCGACGAAGGTCGAATTCTGACACCCGCCGTAACAGCAAATCATTGGATAAAACAGCACGCCAACGGCCCGGTTGCGCTTTTTGTTACTGAGAGCACACAATCAGAATTTCAAGACCTGGAAATCCTGGATCAGAAACTGGAAAGCGGTGCCGCCGTCGTGGTCATCGGGGATCTGGGCAACGATTGGACATTCGAGAAACTCAATCGAGCATTTCGGTTACTCATGTCAGAACCGAAACCGGCACTAATGGCACTGGGCATGACCCGCTACTGGCATACACAAGGCAGGTTACAATTGGACGTAGCACCGTTTGTCGTGGCGCTGGAACATGCAAGCGGCGTTAAGGCCGTCGTCGTTGGTAAACCCGCCCGGGAATTTTTTGATTCCGCCGTCGAATTGTTAGGCGTTTCAACCAATCGAGCCGTCATGATTGGTGACGATATACGTGGCGATATTAAAGGCGCACTCGACGCAGGGCTACAAGGAGTTTTAGTAAAGACAGGCAAGTTCAAACCAAGCGATCTAACGCAGGGAATCGAACCAAACGCGGTCATCGATTCAATTGCCGGGTTTCCAGACTGGTGGATGAGTCAACAAACCTGCTTAGGGGGCGATTAATTTTGCAATATCCGAAAGCAGTTCGGCCACCAGGTCGATAACGTCATCCACCGTTAAAATGCCAACAAGAATACCTTGATTATCGACGACTGGAATTCGACGTATTTTACGTTGCCGGAAGAGCGTAATAGTTTCAACCACGCCCTCGTTTTCATTTACCGTTACCAGATCAAAGCTCATTGCATCTCTTACGGCGATTGATTCCGGAGCCACCTCATCAGCTACGACATGAACCGCAATATCGCGATCGGTGACAATACCAATAGGGGCTTGCGGTTGATTAAGCGCCTCCACCACGAGCACATCGCCAACATTATGTTTCCGCATGAGTTTCGCGGCTTCGACTATTGACGCATCGCCTTCAACGACAACTACGTTTCGATTACATATCTCGCCGACTCTCATATCGTTTTACCTCCTGTTTACCGCTTAGATTGCTGATTACGAACAATACGTTTTAATAGCCCTGCTCAATCAACCAGAACAAAGCAATAACAGTTTAAGGCTCAAGTAATTCATGTACTTGACCCGGGTCAACAATATGTACTTAAGGCGCCCGATAGACATTGTGACCACCGTTGCGCCATTAGGGTGAAAATTGACATAGATCATGCCTGACACTCTAACAATAGATCACTATCAGGCTCTGAAATCTTCACTGATATTCAAATATGGAAGCCGATTATTAACTCTGAGAACGATATGACGAAGACATCCATCGCTCCGCTGAAAGTTGAACAACTCTACGCTGAGTGCGATCTCGCCCATATTCCGTTTAAAACATCTGACGAAGTCACTGAACACAACCGTATCGTAGGCCAGGAGCGTGCGCTCGATGCGATTCATTTCGGAACTCGAATCACCGGCCCCGGTTACAACGTGTTTGCACTTGGGCCGGCCGGTACCGGCAAATACACAGTGGTACGCCATATTCTCGAGATCGAGGCACAAAACAAACCGACACCATCGGATTGGTGTTACGTGTATAACTTCGATCAACCACACAAACCCAATGCACTACAATTACCCGCCGGCCGTGGCATCGCCTTGCGCAAAGACATGGATCAATTGACGGAAGATTTGAGCACCGCAATACCGACCGCCTTCGAAAGCGAGGATTACCAAGCACAGATCGACAAACTCGAACAGGATTTTGCAACGCGTCGTGACGAAGCATTAAACGAACTGGCTGATGATGCAAAGAAACAGGACGTGCAGCTCATCCATACACCTTCCGGTTTCGCCTTTGCTCCGCTGGATAAAAATAATGAAGTCATTCGGCCTGACCGCTTCGAAAAATTACCCGATGACGAAAAACAACGCATAGAAAATGCCGTAGCCGAACTGCAAAAACGAATGCAACGCATCATTCGGCAGTTCCCCGCATGGCAAAAGGAAACCAGAGAGAAAGTTAAGGAGATCGATCGCCAAATCGCGCGTCTCGCCGTAAACCACCTTGATTGATGTCATCAAAGATAAGAACAAAGACCTGGCCGAAGTCGTTGAGTATTTAAACGCGGCGGAGGAAGATATTGTCGAGCATGTTAAAGATTTTCGTGCCGAGCCGGAAACACCCATGTTGTTTGGTGGTGGTGCACAATCCCGTGCCGCCGCTCTGCAACGTTACAAGGTCAATCTGATCGTTGATCACAGCAGCAAAAATTCGGCACCGGTTGTCTACCAGGATCTGCCAACGCACAGCAATCTGATGGGGCGCACCGAATACCAATCCCAAATGGGTACCCTGGTTACCGACTTTACACTGATCAAAGCCGGCGATTTGCACAGGGCCAATGGTGGGTATTTAATTCTCGACGTACGTCATCTGTTAACCCAACCTTTCGCCTGGGAAAGTCTCAAACGTGCACTGCGATCCAAAGAGATTCGCATTGAACCACTGGAACGCAGTCTTGGCTTAATCAGCACCATTTCGCTGGAACCCGAACCGGTTCCACTCGACTTGAAAGTGGTTTTGCTCGGTGATCGAATGCTCTATTACCTGCTTGGCCGTTTTGATCCCGAATTCAGCGACCTTTTCAAAGTAGCCGCTGATTTTGAAGACACGCTAAAACGTGACCCGGATAGTTGTGCAGACTTTGCCCGGCTTGTCGCGAGCCTCGCACAAGAACATTCCTTAAGACCAATCGACAACAAGGGTACGGCGCGCCTTATCGAACATACTGCGCGACTGGCAGGCGACGCGGAAAAAATTTCAGTTCACCTGCGCAGCATTAACGATTTACTGCAAGAAGCAAATTACTGGGCTGGCGAACAGAACAAGTCAACGATATCCGCCGCGCAGGTACAAGAAGCTATAGACAGAAAGATTCAACGTCTGGACAGAGTACGTGCGCATATTTATGAAGCCATCGAACGCGGCACGATTAACATTGACACATCCGGTGCGCATATCGGCCAGATTAACGGTCTGTCCGTAATTGATTTGGGGGATTTTTCCTTTGGCCAACCATCGCGTATTACCGCGACCGCTCGATTAGGTGACGGTAAAGTTATCGACATCGAGCGTGAAACGGAGTTGGGTGGCAAAATACATTCGAAAGGTGTTTTGATTCTTTCGAATTTCCTAGCATCGCGCTACGCCACCAAACACCCCCTGTCACTCTCCGCCAGCCTGGTGTTCGAACAATCTTACGGTATGGTGGATGGAGACAGTGCTTCGCTGGCCGAACTGTGCACCCTGCTTTCGACTCTTGCGCAAATACCGATACAACAACAGTTCGCGGTGACCGGCTCGGTGAATCAACTGGGCAAGGTTCAAGCTATTGGTGGTGTTAACCAAAAGATTGAGGGGTTTTTTGATGTTTGTTCCGTAAATGAACCTAGCGGTGAACAAGGTGTTCTGATACCAGCATCCAACGTAAAACATCTGATGTTGCGTAAAGATGTTGTTGAGGCAGTAAGCAAAGGCCGGTTTAGTATTTACGCCGTGGAAACGGTTGACCAGGCCATCGAGATATTAACCGGCGTCACAGCGGGTGAACGTGATATGCAAGGCGACTTCCCGGCAGACTCCATTAACGGGAAAGTCGAACAGAGTATGATTGATCTTGCGAATACCCGTAAACGTTTTGGACAAAAAGATGACGACGAAACCAGGGGAAGTGCGGCAGGAAAAAAATGAATCCAACACATGAATTTTCAGTAAAACGAATTTTAGTGGCGGTGGATGCGTCGCCGCGCAGCCTGGCACCATTAGAAATGGCGGTAAACCTGGCTGCCCGCATGCAGGCACAATTAGAAACATTGTTCGTTGAAGACAGGAACTTGTTGAATCTGGCAGGACTGCCGTTTGCCAAAGAGCTGGACCGAACGAGCGGTGAGGCGCGCACACTAAACACACCGACCCTTAGTTTTGCATTGCAGACACAAACGCGACGATTACGCGAGCTAATGCAAGCCTTTGGCGAACAAAAACAGGTGCAAACCAACCTGCGTGTGGTACGTGGTAACTACGTCACCGAAGCCATACGAGCTAAAGCAGATGTTTCGTTTTTGTTTACTTCGAAGCGCGTGTCCCTAAGCGCCCCGTTTAGATCACACAAACCGGGTCTCGTACGCGCACCATTGCTGAATATCGCACCGGTCTATGTCACTTACACCGGACGTGCGCAGTCCGAACGGGCATTGTTACTCGCTTCCAATCTCGCCGAGACCCTGGGAACAGATCTGCTGGTCCTGCTACCTACGAGTGATAACAACGCTACTGAAGCATTGAAAAAAGAATCCGCTGATATTTTGAGTAATGGACATCGAGTTCTTTACGACACTATCGACTCCGACTTAAAAGCGAGCTTAGAGAAAATCGCAGCCGGCGAATGCGGGCTGCTCGTAATGCCTAAAAGCGACGCCACGCCAGACGATTGCGATATCCAGACACTGGAAGCTATCCACTGCCCCGTTGTCCTAGTGGCTTAGCAGAATCTGCTGACCGCAGCGGCATATAGCGCGAAACCTATTACTATTTTCCAGTTACTATTTGCCAGCCGTGAGTTTCGAAAATAATAAAAGAATCGTTTTGTGGCTTTACTTGCTTAATACCGCTGTTTTAATAACCCATGAGATGGACTCGGCATACTGGCATGAGTGGACGTTATTTCGGATTCCAAGAGGAATACAGTTTTTCCTGGTTTTAAATTTTTTATTGGTAATCGTTGTGTTGTACGGTTTCCAGCAAGTTTGTCGCTGGGAAGCACATGCAAAAATGTTTTCCTATCTTCTGGCCGCTGCCGGAATTTTCGCTTTTTGCATTCACTTCTTTTTTATTGCTCTCGGACATCCCGAATTTCGTTTACCTGTGTCTATTGCTTTGTTATTCGGCACTTTGATTTTATCGATCACGCAAATATGGATTACTCGCCGTTGTCCGGCGCCGTAAAGGGAAAGACTAAGAAAATGTTTTGGCCTGGTTTGATCATTGCTTTATCTCGTTTTAGTAACACTTCACTTTTGGAATCTGTCACAGTTTCAAAAACGCGTAAACGATTCTATACAAAGTCTTAAAACTAATTCTTCTGTGGCTTCGGTCGACGTCGACACCTTGCCGAAACCAGTGCGTAGTTATGCCAGACGCGCAATACCTGAATATCAAGACACACCTGAAATCATGCACATTCGTCAGCATGGCGAAATACGCATGAAACCTGACTCACGATGGCAAACACTGACTGCGGATCAATACTTTTCCGTGCATGAACCGGGATTTTTCTGGTTAGCCAAAGTCAAAGTTGCGCCACTGATCAACATTGTCGTTACCGACAGTTACGTTAATGGTGACGGATATTTGACTGCCCGTCTTTTAGGTTCTATTCCACTGGTCAGCGCAGTCGGAGCCAAACTCGACCAGGGCGAATTGATGCGATACATCGCGGAACTGGTGTGGAACCCCGTTGCGATCTTCAACAACCCACACTTGCAATTTACTATGATCGATGACCATACCGTCACTGTGAACATCGATAACGCATCGGTCGATCTCTTTTTCGATAAACACGGTGACATCGTTCGAATTCATGCGCCCGACCGCCCGCGAACTGTTGGCAAAGATTCGGTACCGACGGTGTGGGAAGGAGAATTCTTCGACTACACCCGGATCGGGGCCTATCGCATTCCGAAACGTGGCGAAGTGGCGTGGTTATTGGAAGAAGGCACTTTTACCTATTGGCGTGGTGAGATTATCGAAATCAAGCAGGCATTGAAAACGGGACGCCGAACATGACTACAGAAAATAAACACGGGATTGGTTTTTGGGCGATACAAATTCCCGGATGGCTTTTGCTCATTTATCTAGTCGTCCCTGAAGAATAGATAAG
>CBDCFT010000058.1:0-22019 GCA_965216365.1 Arenicellales bacterium
CTGATTGATCTAATTGGTCGGGGTGAGAGGATTTGAACCTCCGGCCCCTGCCTCCCGAAGACAGTGCTCTACCAGGCTGAGCTACACCCCGATGGTGGTAGGTAGCGAGTCGATCTGAGAATTACTTTGGAGCGCGCTGTTTCGGGATGCCGCACGGCTTTCGCACGCTAATCTCCGCTCAGAACTCGCGGATGGCGAAGTGTACGCAGGTGGTTTGCTTAGTTCAATCTACACAGCGCGAAAATGTCTGCTATTTGGCACCATAGTTCGACATAAGTACGACATATTCGGCGGCACTTGTGGTATCAGGGTAGAGAATACAACTTGTGCCGTAATTTCAGTCAGTTATCACGCACAATGCGGCAAAAATCAAAGGCACATTTATTTGACCTCAGTGCCCGCGGCAGCTAAAATCGCGCGCTCTTTACGGACTCGCCACGGCCTGACCAGGCCGTTATAAGCACCTGATTATACTGGAGAATTTACGATGTATGCGGTAATAGAAACCGGCGGCAAACAATATCGCGTCGGCTTGGGCGACAAGCTCAAGGTGGAAAAGCTGGCGTTAGACGCTGGAAAGACAATGAATTTTGATCGGGTACTGATGGTGGCCAACGACGGTGATGTGAAAGTAGGCACACCTACGGTGAACACTGCGGTCACGGCGAAAGTGCTTTCCCATGGGCGTGGCGAGAAGATTCGCGTGTTCAAGATGAAGCGGCGTAAAAATTATCGCCGTACTCAAGGTCATCGCCAGGATTACACTGAACTTGAAATTGTCGGTATCGGCGATGCGTCTGCCCCGGCGAAGTCCGAGCCTGATAATAAAGCCGAAGCCACAGCGCCGGTCGGGCCGGAATCAAGCGAAGTCGTTGTGGATGATTTGACACAGATTAACGGTATCGGCCCGGTTATCGCGGAAAAGTTGAATGCGTTGGGCTTTACGACCATTGAACAGATTGCAAATTTAACCGACGAAGAGATTCCCGCGATCGACGAGAAACTGAGTTTCAAAGGCCGAATTGAACGGGAAGAGTGGGTACAACAGGCAAAAGATTTATTGGCGGGTAGTCAGTCCAAAATAAACTGAAAGCATAGATAAGGCAGATTAGTTATGGCACATAAAAAAGCAGGCGGTAGCTCACGTAATGGCCGCGATTCAGAGTCTAAACGACTTGGTGTAAAACGTTATGCCGGACAGCAGGTTTTGGCCGGTAATATTATCGTGCGCCAGCGCGGTACGAAATTTCATCCGGGCCGCAACGTCGGCTTGGGTCGCGACTACACATTATTTGCCTTGACTGACGGTCAGGTGCAATTTGATATCAAAGGGCCGCAAAAGCGTAAAACCGTGAGTGTCATAGCGGGATAAACGCATGCTCTAAGAGACGGACATGCCAGCTTAGGTAAAAACCCCGCCTTGAATTCAACGCGGGGTTTTTTGTGTCTACTCACCCGGGAACGCTAAGAAGTATTCGTCGAAATGAAATTTGTTGATGAAGCCATTATCACCGTAACCGCCGGCAAGGGCGGAAACGGCTGCTTGAGCTTTCGCCGGGAAAAATATATTCCTAAAGGCGGGCCGGACGGTGGCAATGGCGGTGACGGCGGCAGCGTGTATCTGGTTGCCCGGGAAGGTTTAAATACGCTGGCGGACTTTCGTTACACACGAAAATTTAAGGCGAAAAACGGTGCCGGTGGCGAAGGCGGAAACCGTAGTGGTCGTCGTGGTACGGATACCATAGTCGAAGTTCCGACAGGAACAGTTGTACGCGACGCCGATACTGACGAGTTGATCGGAGACATGACGACCATCAATCAAAAAATGTTGGTCGCCGCGGGTGGTCGTGGCGGAGTCGGCAATGCACGATTTAAATCAAGCGTCAACCGAACACCGAGGCGAACCATCCCGGGAGCCGAGGGCGACGAACGGCGTTTGCAACTTGAACTTAGATTATTGGCAGATGTTGGGCTGGTGGGTTTGCCCAATGCCGGCAAGTCCACATTGCTGCGCGCCATTTCTCGTGCCACGCCGAAAGTCGCGGATTACCCATTCACTACGTTGCATCCGCAACTGGGTGTGGTGGATATTGGTTTGGGGAAAAGTTTTGTCGTAGCTGACATTCCCGGCTTGATCGAAGGCGCAGCAGATGGCGCGGGCCTAGGTATCCAGTTTTTACGCCACCTTAGACGAACACGTCTGCTGTTGCATGTCGTGGATGCCGCGCCTTTTGAAAGCGATCATGATATTGCGCACGATATTAAAACAATAGAGGCCGAGTTGAATCGATTCGATCATGATTTGGCGCAGTCAGACCGTTGGTTGGTATTAAACAAGTCTGATTTATTGCCAAAGGAAAAAATTGAAACCGTTAAACAGGCATTGATTAAACGACTGCAATGGAAAGCGCCGGTTTACGTTGTTTCGGCAGTGTCCGGAGAAGGTTGTAAGCCGTTGTGTAACGACATTATGCAATGGCTGGACAAAAGAGAAGCACGCAAGGCGTCATGACTCAATCAAATAACCTGTCAAAATCCAGGCGCTGGGTGATAAAAATCGGCAGTGCTTTGTTGACCGATCCGACGTCCGGATTGAACAAGGAACTGGTGCACGGATTAGTCGCGCAAATTGCACAGTTAAGACATAACGGTGATGACGTTGTGCTGGTATCGTCAGGTTCGATCGTGGAAGGTATGCAGCGGTTAGGTTGGGCGAACAGACCGCGTGCACTTTATCAACTGCAGGCCGCCGCCGCGGTCGGTCAAATGGGTCTGGTTCAAACTTATGAGTCTGCGTTTAAGGAACATGATCTGAAAACAGCACAGGTATTGTTAACCGATGCGGACATGGCCAATCGCTCGCGTTACCTGAATGCGCGTAGCACGCTGCGCACGTTGCTCGACTTAAGGGTTGTGCCGGTAGTGAATGAAAACGACACGGTGGTGACTGAGGAAATTCGTTTTGGCGATAACGATACGCTCGCGGCATTAGTGGCTAATCTGATAGAAGCAGATGTTTTGGTCATTCTCACCGATCAGGATGGTTTGTATGACAGCGACCCGCGCACGAACCCGGATGCGAAGTTGATTAGCGAAGCCAAAGCAGGCGATAAGGCGTTGGAAAAAATGGCGGGTCCAAGCAGCGGTCTTGGTCGCGGCGGTATGTTGACCAAATTGCAGGCGGCGGAAAAAGCAGCGCGCTCCGGTGCAGCAACCATTATTGCTAACGGCAGGACAGACGATGTTTTAACACGGATAAAAAATGATGAGTCTTGCGGAACATTGCTTTTGCCCAATCGCGAACGTCTGGCGGCACGTAAACAATGGATGGCCGGACAAATGAAAGTGCGAGGATGCGTTGTACTGGATGATGGCGCCGTGCGTGTGTTGCGTGAATCAGGGCGTAGCCTGTTGCCCGTGGGTGTAACGCAGGTGCGCGGCGAGTTCGCGCGCGGCGAACTGGTAGCCTGTCTTGATACGCAGCAGCGGGAGATTGCGCGAGGCTTGGTGAATTACAACTCGGAAGAAGCGCAAAAAATTCTGGGTAAGCCGAGCAGCGAAATTGAAAAAGCCCTGGGCTATGTGGATGAGCCTGAACTCATCCACCGGGACAATATAGTCTTACTATGATCGTTGTACTATGAGATATGCCCTTGAATGCGATAGGGCGCGAACAGACGCAATCCGTGCGCGAGTGACACTCAGGAAGCGGTCGCGAGTTTCTTCAACCTGTTATTCATATGACTCTTGAGTCGCGCGGCCTTGTTCTTGTGCTGCAAGCCCTTGCGCGCAGCCTTGTCTATTTGCGATACGGCAGCACGGTAAGCACTTTGCGATGCTTCGACATCTTTCGCCTGCAGCGCTTTTACAAAATTCTTGATCGACGTGCGCATACCGGAGCGTTGACTCACGTTGTGCTCGCGGTGTGTTGCGTTTTGACGAACCCGTTTACGGGCCTGGATTATATTAGCCATGATTAGATTTTATTGGGGAAACCTCTTAACAATGAACCCGCCGGCGGCGGAAAGGGGGCGGATTATCCTTATTTTTCAGTTATTTCTCAAGCCCGAAGCGCCGAATTTTGGCGGTATTTAGACGAATATACAGGGCCAGGCGAGAGCGCCCACAGGGGTGCTATGAATAATGTCGCGTAAGCTGCTCAAATTCACCTCTATCGTGGGGTCCATGACCCTGTTGTCGCGCATCAGCGGTTTGGTGCGTGATGTGGTGTTTGCCCATGCCATCGGCGCCGGGCAGATGGCCGACGCATTCTTCGTCGCCTTCAGGATTCCCAATTTCTTTCGCCGAATCTTTGGCGAAGGGGCATTCTCCGTGGCCTTCGTGCCGGTGTTTACCGAGATGCGCGCCCATCATCCGAGCCAAGACACCCAAGTTTTTCTCGACCAAATGGCTGGGCGTCTCGGCCTGGTTCTGCTTGTCGTTTCGACACTGGGTGTGGTTGGCGCGCCAATCATTGTTTCTATCCTCGCGCCCGGTTTTACCGATGAACCTGAGAAATACAAACTCACTGTCGACGCGCTCCGACTGACTTTTCCGTATTTATTTTTCATCTCGCTGGTGGCGATGTCTGCTGGGATATTAAACACCTGCAATCGTTTTGCCGTACCGGCAGCGACGCCAGTTTTATTAAACCTGTGTTTGATTGCGTCGGTTTTCCTGTTCATACCTATCATGCCTAATGCGACACTTGCACTATCGTTAGGCGTGTTAGTGGCCGGCGTCGTGCAACTCGCCGTGCAGCTTCCGTTTTTGCGCAAAGAAAAATTGTTGCCTAAACCGCGCTTGCGCACAAAATTGCCACAAGACCAAGCAGGATTAGAAGGCGTTGGTAAAGTCTACCGGCTTATGCTGCCGGCTATATTCGGTACCTCGGTCGCTCAGGTTAATTTGCTCATCAACACCGTTATTGCGTCCTTCCTAGTTACCGGCAGTGTGTCCTGGCTTTATTATTCCGATCGTTTGATGGAGTTCCCGCTCGGTGTTTTTGGTATCGCTTTAGCGACAGCTATTTTGCCGGACTTGTCGAAAAAACATACGACGGATAACCCGGAAGAATTTTCAAAAACGCTTGATTGGGCGTTGCGCTGGGTGTTTTTAGTTTCCGCACCGGCAACAGCAGGTTTGATTTCATTGGCTGGGCCGTTGCTGGTCACCATATTTCAACACGGTACGTTTACCGAACACCATGCAATCATGGCATCTAAAAGCTTAATAGCGTTTTCAGTGGGTGTGGTTGCGTTATCAGCCGTAAGAGTCCTGGCGAACGGGTTTTATGCTCGACAGAACACAAAGACCCCAGTGCGCATTGGCGTGATCGCCATGATAGTCAACGTCGTCGCCGGTGCGTCGTTTGTGTTTATTTTCAATCTTGGTCATGTCGGGCTTGCCCTGGCAACATCCGTCGCAGCCTTTGTTAATTCGTATTTGTTGTTTACGCAGTTGCATCGCGAAGGTGTCATATAAACCCCAGTCTGGCTGGTGGAAATTCCTTTTACAGGTGATGACGGCCAGCATATTAATGGGTGTGATTCTCTGGTGGGGCGCGGGAACAATCGAAAGCTGGTTTGTCAATAGTATTTTTGAACGCATTGGTCGTTTGGCATTTTGGGTGACTTCAGGATTTGCAATCTATGTTTTGTGTATACTGGCATTTGGTATTCGACCGAGACATTTGATTAAAACTCAGTAAACTACTGCGATATGATTGGGATAACCAATACAGTAAGAGTTAGTTTCGTGAATGGTAAGACTGATCGAAATTGTGATGTAAAATCCCCCTCCCTTTGCGGGAGGGGGTTAGGGGGAGGGGATGCGAAATTAATTCACCCCCTTCCTAACCTTCCCCCATTAAGGGGGAAGGAAATAGATATCATCGCATCCCACCTTTAAACGGGTAAGCACGGTTGCAAAAATGTAACTATATGTCTTTGAGTCGCCATTCCTGTGAGAAGTGGTACAGGGATGTATCGTCAACAGAGTTAAGGATGCAAGACCGGTATCCAGTTGGACTTGTAATCCCGGAAGTCCGCGGAGAATCCTTTTTTACAGTGAGTTACGTTAGGCCAACGCACTCTATGCAATTTTTGCGTATATAGAAAATGCTTGCAGCAACTGACATCATTCCGCAAATTGGCCCGGTAAAAAATACCCGGGTTTTTACGTTGGAAGAAGCGCAAGCCTTGTTGCCGGTAGTGCGTAAAATTACAGCGGCAGCGTATGAAGAATTGGTGCCTGTTCGACGTCAATTCGAGAACACATTGCCGACCGATCCGCGTATTAACGGGGTTGAAAAAAGTTACGAAGCAATCGTGCGGCGTTGGGTTGCAAAAATGGAGCGACTGGGTCTGGTAGTAAATGGTTTATGGTTGGTCGACTTTGATACCGGTGATGGCTATTTATGCTGGAAGTACCCGGAAATAAAACTGGCCTACTTCCATGAATACGATTCGGGTTACGGTGGAAGACGACCCCTACCGGAAGTAATTGACGAACTGGCACCAGAATGGGCTTGAGACAATTTGAACAAGGAATGCTTGTTATTGCTAACAAATCGAAGTAACACTACTTGTCGTAGGAGCGACCTTGGTCGCGAAATAGCGGGTCCATGGACTATTCACTTACTGATTTTCTTTCGAAATGATAAAAGCGAAAATGTTGCTATCCTGAGTCCATTCGGCGTTGCTCAGGACGGACGCCGCGAAGGATCCAGTAAAGCAATTCGCGAGCAAGCTCGCTCCTACCCAAGGATGGAAACCAGTGAAACAACGTCATTGCGAATTGCACAGCAATTAAGCAACCTCGTAGTGACAAAAAGAAAAATATTGCCTTTGTTTCAGCTCGCGATGCCAAATATGCATAAGTTTGTAATTTAGATGGAAGTCATTCGGGGGATAAACAATCTGCGCGATCATCATCGCGGTTGCGTTGCGTCAATCGGAAACTACGACGGTGTGCACAAAGGCCATCAAGCCATCATCGCGCAGCTCAAAGATCAGGGCACTAGGCACCGACCTGCCAGTTACCGTTATTACGTTTGAACCACACCCGCAGGAATATTTTCGCCACGATCAAGCGCCAAGACGGTTAACCAGTTTTCGTGAAAAAGTAGAGGCACTACGCGAAACAGGCGTTGATCGCGTTTTGTGTTTACGTTTCGGTCAACCTTTGGCCCAAATGTCGCCCGGCGAGTTTGTGCAAAAGATACTGGTTGATGGTGTCGGAGTGCGTTATTTGCTGGTCGGTGATGATTTTCGATTTGGTAAAGACCGGGCCGGTGATTTCGCTTTTCTACAAGATGCCGCGGCCCATGACGGTTTCGACGTAGATAGGATTCCGACATGTGTAGTCGATGGCGCCCGTGTAAGTAGTTCCAGGGTACGTACTTGTTTGATGGCTGGCGATTTATCTGGTGCGAAAGGACTGTTAGGCCGTCCGTATATCATTAGTGGGCGCGTAGTGCATGGTGACAAGCGCGGACGCGAGTGGGGTTTTCCCACCGCGAACATAAATCTCGAGAGACGTCCACCACCATTGAATGGAATTTTTGCTGTCAAAGTAAGTGGTTTATCGCTGGATAGATTGCCAGGAGTTGCGAGTATAGGCACGCGCCCGGTCGTCGATGGCGAACATTTATTATTAGAAGTGTTCTTGTTCGATTTTGATCAGGAAATTTACGGGCAGCGTCTCGAAGTGGAGCTTATGTGAAAAAACTACGAGATGAAAAAGATTTCGCAAGCGTGGACGAGTTGAAAAAACAGATAGCACAAGATGTTGAAGATGCAAAAAAATGCCTGGCAACCTAGAGTTACCAGCCGTGCTTAAGTGGGTTGGGTTTGATTATGAATGTCCAATGTAGGTGTGGGAGCGGCGCCCCGCCGCGATGGTTTTTGACTGGGTACTCCAATCGTTACCGTTCATTTAGAACGATAGGACGAGATTTTTGTCATCCTGAACCAACTGAAGCAATCTCACCAACTGTAGGAACGACCTTGGTCGCGAAAGAGCGCTTCATGCATTGTATGGATTGTATTGCATCACTATATGGCCTATTCGTATTCCAATTTAAATCTTGTCATTCTGAACGAGTTGAAGGATACAGTAAAACACTTCGCGACCAAGGTCGCTCCTACTCTGTTCGCGTTAGGAGGTATATCGCCGCTTGTCCTCTGACTACGAACCCGTTTCATTTGAATTGCTAACAATGCCACGGATAGCAATGATAGCAATTGGATTGAGTTTGGCGGGGGTGATTATTGCCGCTGACCAAATCACAAAATCGCTTGCCCTTGAACATCTGTTTAACGAACCACCTATAGAAGTACTACCATTTTTCAATTTGGTTTTGGTATTTAATTCCGGTGCAGCATTTGGATTTTTGAACAACGCCGGTGGTTGGCAGAATGTATTTTTTATCGTCGTGGCGGTGGCAGTTGGAGTAGGAATTATCGTTGCCTTATGGCGCATTGGTGCAGGTAACCCACAACTGTCAGTATCGCTATCGCTTATTCTCGGTGGTGCGATTGGCAACGTCATCGACCGCTTTCGTTATGGCTACGTCGTCGATTTCATCGACATCTTTTACAAGCACTGGCATTGGCCTGCATTCAACATCGCCGATGCTGCCATTACAATCGGCGCGGTGCTACTGATTGTGGATTCAATAGGATGGAATTTTCTAGCTAAGCGAGATTAGCTACATGGTTTCTCGCGTTCCCTCCCCCTAACCCTCTCCCGTTTTGGGAGGGGGAATGCTCCAGATTGGAGGATGACTGTAATCCCTTCCCCTTTTGGGGGAAGGCCAGGGAAGGGGGGGGTGGAATCAGCAATCATAATAAGTTGTTTATAGTATTCCCTCCCCTCCTGCCTGCGCAGGAGCAGGCTCTAACCCCCTCCGGGGAAAGTTGGGATGACAATAAAAACTTTCCCTTCCCCCTCGAGGGGGAAGGCTAGGATGGGGGTGTGGAACTAATAGCCCCAGCACTATTTCTTCCAGCAGCTTGCATCAGAGCCGGTGCGGTTGCCGACGTGATCGATACTGATCGTGCCGCATTGCGTGTCACCTGTTTGTCGTCCACCGGCCGCAGGTGCTGCATTGATTGTAAATGCCGTCGTGGTTGCAACCGCAATAGTCAACACGTAGTCATCATTAGACGATTCGAACGCATCGGAAACCGAGTTATAACCACACATCGCATCCGCTTTTGCAGCTGCGGTGTCAGCGTACGCCCCCTTAGCGCTGTAGCGGCGTTCCTGATCTGCCGCGCAATCTAGCAGCGCCTCATAGGCATCCGCACGTCGCGTTCGTTTTACCTGTTCCTGGTAAGAGGGCAGAGCGATCGCGGCGATGATCGCGATGACAGCCACCACAATCATCAGTTCGATCAGGGTCATTCCTGCATTGTTTTTCATGTTCATTTTTATATTCCTTTATTGCAGTTCGAGTTCGCGCCAGGACGCACGGCCACCTGGTGCGGGTGGTAGTGTAACTTCAGTTTGATCTACACCGCCGGTTGAATCATGATCTAATATGGTAACGACATCCGGACGATCAGAGCCGTGATGCACTACGGGCTCTGATGCAAGGCCACGCCCTAAATCAGCCCTATCTACGAGTAATTCTGCTGTCGAGGCCTGGCCCGTTACCTGGTCCGTTACAGTTACTGTTGTCGACGAATCAGTACCTAAAGCTCCCGATTCGCCATGCGCAGAAGCAACACCAGTGGAAAAATCGAGTACGTGCAGCCCGCTGTTTCCCTCCGGTAGGCAGATATCAGAGCTCGGCACGTAGTCTGTAAAGATCAATAGATTCTGAACCTGGATTGCGGCGTTTAGGTTCCGCGTACTTCCGGTTACACCATTAGCAGTGAAATCGAAGTACCAGCCGTCATGGCTATCGGCGATGTGTTGTTGTAATACATCAAAGGAATCTCCTCCGGATGCGTCAACATCCGGTAACAACACACCGTCAGGATCTCCTAATACACCGCCCTGAAACACTTGTACGTTAGTGACGTCTTGAAGATCAGCCCTGGTTACTGTTCCATAGGTTTGATCCCCGTTAGAATCTTTAGGTTCCTTGATTCCATAAAATGACTGCTGTGGCGTGGACTCCGAATCGCTCTTAACGAACAATCGGCCAGTGCCAGCGTGGACCCACCGATCGCCTGTTGTAGATCTGGCAAAATTCGGGCGCGACACAAAAGGTTGACTCGGGTCGATCAGGACCTGTCTGAAGTTATCGCTAAGACGTATTCGTTGTAGACTACCAGTGGGTGAGTTAACCGTTCCACCGACAGTGCCGAAATAAGCGGCGTCGTGAACAAAGTCATTATTCCAATCCGCGGCGCCAATGTCACCAACAAAACTATTTGTAAATCCGGTATCATGACCGTTTGTTGGTGCCCCAAATCCAGTGACAAATGATTTTGTATTCAAATCAAACATGAACATGCGCGCATTTTGGGTGCTGGTCGCATCAGCAATTACGGTGGGGCCAGATCCAAAAACCAGATACCATTCATTGGTCGTAGGAGCTGCCCAGTTATTTGACACTCCCGGTACACGATTATAAACAACAGCTGGCCGGCTAGATGTTAACCCAAGCTGCGGGTGGGTAATTTCTGCTATCAACTCGGGCGGACTTTCCGGATCGGTAATATCAAAAATGACATACGCCGATTGTGTCGTATAGTCATCCACACTATTACCGTCAGTGTCAATATTTATGGGGCTACCACCAAAGCGCAGGCTTACAACCAGTACCGTACCCCAACCGTTCGGATGCACCGCATCATTTGGAAATATATTGGCATCGAATACAATGGGTGGGCCATCAACATAGTAAATATGGTTGTATGCTGGATCCGTTAACCATTGTAAGTGCGGAACGAGATTCCCCGGTACATAAGCCCACACCTCTGAGCCTAGCGGGTGTGGCACTTCGCCGGTTAGTTGTGTTTTGTATCCCAATATTGTTGGATCCCAAAATCCACCATTAAAAGCATGGACCATTCCGCCGTTACTGCCAACGTAAACCATTTGTCTGCGGTTTTCGTATTGGGATACAAAAGCCGCATAGGTGTCATCTCCCTGAGAGAGGCCGAAACCTTCTTGTGGTACACCCACGACAACCGGTGTGGAGTGTACTATATCGCCCAGTCGCCATATTTCATTGTCGTTTGGTGTTGGTAATTCGGCATTGTTACCATCGTCAATGTCGATAAGGCGACTACGGAAACCAGTAATTCCTTCTTGGCCACGTACCCAATTGACCACATCTTGAGCAAGGGTCTCGTCAACGGCGGCGGCGATATCAAAAAACCGAAAATTTGTGCTATCTATATTTCCCGCAGTGAAACTAAATGTTTCAGCTGAAGTAACGAAGCCATCAAGATCAGTATCTAAGCCCGTAAAGATGTAGCGAGTGTTTGTTGCATCAATTTGAGAGGTATAGTTCCTCTGAATACCAATACTCGCGTTATCGAGTTTCGCTAATTCGTCCCGTGCATTCCAAACTGACTTGACCACACCCGGTCGGGGTGTTCCCGTTGCTTCTATGTCTCTTGCCGCTGAGTGCGTTAATTCCACAAAGTCAACATGGGTAAATGTAAGAGTGTCTTTGTCAAATATTTTGCGTTCTGCACGAGTACGTTCCAACTGTTCATCAAACTGAATAGTTAGAACATAATCAGTGTTATAGTCGTCCATTTGATTGTTTTGGTTGGTGTCTTCTCTGAGAAATCCACGGCTATCAATAAAGAACGAATGAAGTATTCCTGTCCAACTAATTTGCTGACCCTCAGATTCATTTTTGACTGTAGGTTGATACAACGCTTGCACCAGTTGACCGATACCCGACCCCGAATTAGCCACAACGGCTGCCGCACTACCCGCGCTAACACGAGTCTCAATGGTTAAGAAAGCTTCTTGTAGACCGGAAACCAAACGTTCGGGCCGACTGGCGAGTACGTAATTGTCTGGGTCGCCGTCGCCATTGGCATCCCACTCGGAGGCTAAATTGGGTTCGTATGGATTACCATCGCCATTCGTGTCGACAAAATCAATCTCTTTAAACCCACCGTACTTACCCGTCAGCCATAACATATTCATTTCGCCCACCAACGGGTTGGCACTATATTCCTGTGTGTCGACCATAAATGTTCTTACAGTCTGACGACCTTCCATACCAGGACCTGTACGCAGATCGGTTGAATTGGCATAGTAGGACAGCCCGGCGACGTAGTAGGAATTTTCTTTAGGAGCCCAAGGTGCAGTTCCAAAAGTCCGGCCTAACTCATTTACCATTTTTGGAAATGCTGAAATCATGTCGCAGTCGCCGGGTACACAACCGACATTGCGCATGGTTCCCGTGATACCTTGTAAATCGCCCACAGTATTGGTCAGCGTAGTGACATTGATATCAGGATCGGCGTTATTCGGATTACCCCAATCATTACTACTTGATCGCCACCCTACAATTGGGGGAGATAATCCAGGTTCGAACTGAGATGTAACGGCCGTACCCGGAAGCTTTTTGTCCTCCCAAGGGTTGGCATCGTTAATGCCGATAATAAAGTTCTTCTGACATTGGAATACAATGGGATCGTCCCAATTTGTGATAACAGGAAAGTTATCTTTTTCGTCCGCGGTTAGACCCGCAGTAAAATCCGATGTCGGACCGCGATTTTTATAATAGTTTAAACATTCGTAGAATAATTCGCCTACAGGATCATAAATCTTGTATCCGTTGCCGCCGAACTTGTTAATGTAGTTCATGACACCGCTATTGGTAACGCCACTGGCGCTCGCTTCCGAGGGGTCAGGGTTGGTGACAAACACACCTGTCACCGGGTCCCATTCGTTGTTCGGGTTTGCTTCCAAGCCTCCGCCGCTTGCAGCGCGAAGTTCACCGATGTATTTCATTTTACTACGCAACACGCCGCCATGACGTCCGTGATCGCCACTAGCACCACCCGCGGTCGGGTTGGAAAGATAGCTCATTACCGCAAAACGCATGCGATGCGCGTTGTCTTGCATTAAACCTTCCGGTTTGTAGTTTGTGCCATACGCATTACAGTTTGCCTCTAAGCCCTCTGATACGTCACACACCTCTACGTGAACATTGAGATCGGCGTCTAAGTCCCTAGCATTTTTTGTTCTTTCAAAATCAATGCGTGTGTCATGACTGACTACCCACAGTACGTTTTCATTGTAGGGTGTGACGGTGCTCGGATCGACTGGAAAATCAGGATGATTCACATCGATTTTTTTCAATGGATACCAGCTGTGTCCAAAACTACGGCTTGTATCAAGTTCAGTGCTTGCGAGAACTGTTTGCGTAGCCGTGTCTATTACTCGATGTCCACCGGTGAGTGCCATACGGAAAATATCAATGGCGGACATCGAGGCCCAGTTCATGAAGTTACCGCTGTACTCGCCACTACACGTGTGATCAGGTCCAACCGGATTGTCAGGCTCAAAGTACCCGCCAGTACTGTTGTAGTCATAGCACTTGTTGGAGTCGAAATAGCCAATGTATTCCGTTGCTGGGTCGTAACACACACCTACGAGTTGATCGTTGCTGCCACCCGGTGTTGAGTCTTCGCGACCGGTACAACCGGTAACGGCATCCGGTTGATCGTTATAGGCCGCGCCTTGCATGGGCGTTTCTACGGATAAATCGATTAATACATTTGGATCCGCGCTATCGGCCAATGTAGGCGGAATGCTGACGAAGTCAGTCGCGACTTCAGCTTTGGTTGCTACTGATGCTAACAATGTCAGGCTGGCGACGCCAACGGATAACAATAATTTCATGTTTGTACTCATCTGTTGTAAACCCCCTACATTTCTATATGCAGTACATCGATGCGTGTAATCACATTTCCGTCGACTGTGATTAGCGCTTGATCGATATAACCCACACCAAGTAGTTCTTCAAAAGGAATCGGTCGCGTCTCGTAAAAATAAACTGTTCGTTTGTGCTTATGTGTTCGGCGAAGAACTAACTTGTACTCTTTACCGTCTTTTGTAACAACATCGTCCTCGGTAATAGATGCGATGGTTGTTTTGAATTGTGCGGCGTTCACGTGCAGCGGCGCGAAAAGCACTAAAAACGCCATTGCGATCCCTATTAATTTTTCTTTCATGATGAAACCCCCAAAAATTGAATCATTAAAATTTAGAAAATGTCTTGTTTAAATGTCGACTGCAACATTACGCGTGTCTTATCGTCGGTTTCGGCCAACGCCGACACTCGGTACATCGGTAAATCACTCGGACACCACGGCCAATCGCGAAACTCGGGAGCATCGGCAACGCCGTCTTTGTTAGCGTCGCAGTTTGACACCGGTCTACCCAATACGGGATCCGGGTCGCCACCGGGCACATAGCCGACGAATTCGATAATGTATTTCACTTCAACGGGAATGTCGGCAGTGACATTCTCGGTAAACACAATATGGCGATTGGCGGTACGCCAAACATCCAGACTGCCAGTTTTATTGTGGTCTTCCCAGCGCTCATACAAAAAGTTACTGTCACCGGGTGCGGCACCTGAATTGTAAGACTGATCATGTTTCGCCGGCAGACAATAGCCGTAGGACACGCCACCGCTTCCGCTACCACATAAATCTCCGTCATTGTTGACTTTCTTATTGGAGTCGTCGGACCCATTCTTATAGAAAACGAGCTGGTGAATGTTTTTCTTGGTAACGATTTCGCGTTCTCCCGCACGCAGCGCCGCTTCGGCAACTTGCAAGGCTACGGAACGTTTTCGCAGATTGCCTGACATGCGTTCTTCCATCACTGTGGTTTGGAACGAGCCGATACCAATCACAGTGACCACTAACAAAAGCATCAAGCCGATCGGGAGCGCAACACCCGATTGACGTTTGTTGTTCGGTTTGTATTTTCTACACACATTCATAGTCTTGGCCCTTCCCTTACAGTCCACGGTTACGCAACTTGATGGTGTTCGAAGCGACATAACGGATATGGCGGTCGTCGTGCGGATTCAGCGTCATGCTCGCGTCGTCGGGTGTTACCCCGCCGGGAATCATCAAGCCATTGGTAAGATCGAATTGTATGGTTGAGTCGGCCACATCTTGGGTCTCTTCCAGGCTGCGGAACAGCATATTGACGCGGATACTAACGACCTGGGTTGGATCGCTTAGTACGGCCGCGGTAACAAAGCCATTGGCAACGCCATCGCCGTCGGTATCTTCGCCAAACAGTAGTTGCATGTTCTCGACGCCTTCTATAAGTTCTATCGGGTTGCCGAGTCCACTGATACCTCGGTCGAACTCCAGCCGAAACAAAGCCGGTGCTCCACTCACGCCTTGACCAATGAAGTAGGCATTGGAAGACAATAAAAATATTTCATCACTCTCAACATACTTTTGCCTCCACTTCCCTGACGGACCCGACTTGTTTCCAGGACTCGTTCCGGTAGCTGCACCTTTGCTCATAGTGGTCGCATCGTCATTTGAAACGTTCATAAACAAATCACCACCACCACAATTGGTGACTAACGCAATAGTGCCCTGTAAAACGTCACTGTTTTGGTTCAAATTCAGACTATTACTGTTGGGATTGTTGTTATTGGCCGGTGTCGCGACAATAGGACCTTCAAGTCGTTTAATCACCAAAACATCTGTCCCCGGCATTACGAAGGGAAGTAGGTTTGAATCCAGTGGTTCAGCAGGTGCAGCTCCATTCTGCCAATCGGATGCAGAGCCGCTGCCTGGCGTCCACGGATCGGGGACGGTATAACTGTCCGTCGGTGCTGTACCCAAATATTCCCACCCACTGGCTGCGGCCTGTGGGTCAAATAAGGTCGGGCTGTAGTTTGGATCGGTTTCGTCCAGAAGATTGTTCATGTCCTGTGAACAACCCACGTAACCCGCCATACGCGCGTCTTTAAGAATAAGTTCCATTGCAAAGCGTGCGTTCTCCTGGATGCGCGATGTTTGAGAGCTGGTTTGAAAGGTGCGTTTGTTACTGAGATAGCTGCCGCCCATCACGGCAACGACGATCAGGCCTAATGCGACCGATACCATCATCTCGATAATAGAAACGCCACGCGACCGACGGGGACCGTTTGCACTAGGAATGATGCGTTTTTTATTGTGGCTCATAATTCACCTTTGTACTGAAAGGTTTTGTATTGCTCATCCGTGTCGCCATCCTGGTCTTCATCACCACGCCGGGAGTCCTGCCAGCGAATCTGGATGGTGAAAATTCGCGCACCACTGGTGGTATCGGTGTAGGAGATGGCGTTCTCGCTATTCGGCAACAATTCGTCGACCGATTTATCCCAGTAATACAAATCATAGGCAGCAATTTGCGCGGGGGTGCATGCGGTCAGCGCACAATTCTCGGTGCCAGCCGGTTGGCTTGGAACATCTGTAAAAACCTTACTGTAACTGGCGGAAGCGTCATAGTTGTTGCGCATGCGATCCATGATGTCGTAAGCCAGTAGCGACGCTTGAGTTCGGGCATTCGCCCCTTGATTGTGTTGTACCCCCAGGATTTGCATACTCGCTACGCCAAGGAGGCCGGCCGCCAGTACGACAACCGTAATCAGAACCTCCAACAACGAAACACCGCTGCACTTTTGCACTGGCCGTATCGCTTTTAAGTTCTTTGTTACCCCAAGTTTTTCAAATCTCATAAACAATCCCCTAACGGTTCTTACACCGCATGGACAAAAATTGGCTCAACATGTCTTGGATTGTCACCCATAACCCAGCTGTCCTTATTGCTGGGTTATTCCACCTGCGATTAGTATAAGAGTAGGCGGTAAAAGTTGTCAACCAAGCATAGTTCCGATAATTGGTATTAAATTCATACTTAACGGTACAAATTAATTGATAATCGGTAGTATCTACAAATCTTAAAAAACATTTTACAATTTGTAACTGCTCATTTTGTTCTGTTTTATCGTAATAGAACTGTCGCATTTCTCTGACTCCAAATAGTGATTGACTTTTAAAGTAAGCAGAACGTGTGCCAAAACACCAACCGTTTATCGGAGGTCAAATTATCCCTTATCTAACATGGAGATAAGTACTATAGACACAGGAATTTGCAATTCGCGGTTAATTACTCAGATACATACTTAGTGACGAATTTTGTCATAAGTGGGAATCGATTTTGTCGTTTTCTAGCACACAGATTTTTGGATGAATCGTCTAAATAGTACGATGGTCGACGAAAAGTAACCGCTCATCTGTACTGAAACAAGATTAGGAAAGCTACACACGCCAGGACCAATAGAGGAAAGCGGCTTTACGCGATAGATAAATCCGAATCCTTCGCTCACTTATTATTTGTACAGGAAGATAAAATCAAAAAATATCATTGCGAGTCCATTCGACCTCGTTTAGGGCAGGCTCCGCGTGACGATCTGTTCTTTATCTTATATGAGAGATTGCTTCGGCGTTCTGCCTCGTGATGACACTGGTCGTCGTGTGTTGGTGAGTTCGCGAACCGCACCGCTCGCGAATGTTTTGTATTCGCGCGAAAGGGGACTTAGGTCGAAAGAATTAGAATTATTATTACACCCCCTTCCTAACCTTCCCCCGTCAAGTGGGAAGGAATCGTTTTCATTCACCCCTATCCTAACCTTCCCCCATCGAGGGGGAAGGAATCGAAATGTTGAAATTTAATAATAATCTTTAGCCTTAGATTCCCCCTCCCCTTGGGGGGGGTTACGGGGAGGGGTAAATTATTTGCTTCTGAGTTTTCAATTCGCAGGTAATGACTTCCAGCACTCCATCGGTTTCGTTTAGTACTTGATTGTTCCAAAAATGTAAGACGCGAAATCCTTGTGCCGCGAGTTTTTGATCGCGTTGACGGTCATAGAGTTCGTTGTCTGCATGCTGGCCGCCATCGACTTCAATAATCAAATTTCGCTTCATAGCAGGCGAAATCCACAATGTAAGACCCAATGACGCATTGGCGTCGGAATTTGAATCCATGTAGTTGCTTTGTGCGCAGTCGACGCCACAAACGCTTTTCTGCATCCGTCATGTTTTTGCGAAGTTGCCTAGCTCGCTGCGTCAATGGGTTCATTTTGGGTATTTTTCTGTGCGAAGTTATCTCTTTTGACTTGAATCTGTGGATTTTGGATATTTTATTTGCGTGGCATTATTCACCCCCTATCCTAACCTTCCCCCGTCAAGGGGGAAGGAATTTAGTTTCACCCCCTATCCTAACTTTCACCCATCGAGGGGGAAGGAATTTAGTTTCACCCCCTTCCTAACTTTCCCCCATCGAGGGGGAAGGAATTTCTGATTTTGAAATTTATCGCTTTGCCCATCAGATTCCCCCTCCCCTTGTGGGAGGGGGTTAGGGGGAGGGGAAATTACTTACCGGCCCCAACAGTCGGGGTCGGTTGGGGTTTGAACACCGAGTGAATTAAGTGTGAGGGTGGTGCAGCCGGTATCGTCAGCCTGTGGCCCGGCCGGATCGGCGATGGCTTGTAACACGAATATTGTCGCGGCTGTTGGAATCGACAAATTGTAATAACCTTCAGGTGAAACGCCCGGATAAGGCAAAGCGCCGATTGACGTAGTGTAACTCAGATTAATCGATCTGAATTTTTCCTGCAGGTTTGCCATTTCGGTTAGCGCAATCTTAGCGTCGGTGCGTCGGGCGCGCCTTGTGTGATCCTGGTATGAGGGATAGGCAATGGCGGCCAATATTGCAACGATAGCGACGACAATCATGAGTTCGATAAGCGTCAAGCCCGCATTGTTTTTTAAATTCGACCTCATATCGACAAATCTAGAGACCTGTGTCCCAAATTATTGGGCGGGCGCGCCCTGGCGCCAGAATGTATCGAAGCGCGGTATTCCAGAGGGTTCCACCGGTGGACTCGCGGTGCCGCCGCTCACGCCAACTAATCCCGTTACACCGCCTTCACGTATAACGATAGTAACTTCGGAGGGGATACCACCCCCAATTCCTAACGCACGATGATTCGGTCCCGGTGTGTTCGGTGAATTCGAGACACCATTTGCAGCTTCGAATGCAGCGAACTCGTTTGCCAATGCCGCATCTCCGGTAAATATCTCCAGTGCAAACACGCGTGCTAAGCCTTCATCTTTAGAACACGTCTGTAACGCGGTGTCGTCGTTGGCTGGGACAAACGTCGTCGCAAACAGCGTATTCGCAAAAATCAATGTGCTCGCGAGACTCTTCTCACCCACCCATGTGCTGTTTCCGAGAGGTGTGCTAATCGGCGTGCTTTCGCGCAAGCCAATAAACCACCCTTCGGTTTGCTCGAGTGTTTGCGGCTGTGCCGGCCGCACTGGTCGCGTCGAACAAATCGCTTTCGGTAATGGGGCCGTTACAACTCCCGAGTATTCCTGCATTCAGGCAGATAGGATACGTTGCCGAGTTCAGGATATCGTTGGGCACAAAATCTCTTATTGCGTATATGCGATTGTGCACCGCCTCTTGCATGTTGGCTGTGTCACCCTCCGTATGTTTGTCAGTCGGATCGGCGCGATCCCCAGTGGCAATAGTGACAAGATCATAAATACTCGCATCGTCATTACTGGGGTCGGTAAACACCGAATCGCGTACGAACGTTACATCAGGCGGATAAAAGAACTTTCGACGATCTTGTACATCGGTGCCATTGGTGCCCGTGCAATCGGGTCGGGTGCCGTCTGTGCAGGCGATGTCCGCGAGTCTGGCCCCGGCGGAGTCCCCAGGAGAATTCGTATCCAGGTCTTCAGCCAAATCAATACGCCATAATTGTCCGCCAGTGTCACCAACATAAATACGGTCTACTTCACCGTCCGCGCTCCCATCGACCAAGGTCAAATTCGATGGAATACTGAAATCCATGTTCGCTAGCTCCAGGTCGGCGCCGGAGCCGGTGTTGCTAATCCACAAGATTCGTGTGCCGTCTTCCGGGTCAACAATGTAAATGCCGTTGCCCACCAAATCGGTGCCGGTACCTGCGGGGTCATTAATCGTGTCGTCCTGGTTTGAGTCATAACCACCCCCGAAAATCAACACGGTGCGTGCTTCGCTGTCGTCGGTGGTAGCGTCATTGTCGTCGCATGCTTGGCCACTACAATTAAATCGGACACTCGTCACCTGCGGACGCGACCAGGTTTGGCCGAGGCCGGCATAGTCGGGATCGATGTCACCGTCGATAACCCAGAGTAGTTTGGGTTGGATTTGCCCTGTAGTGTCGTCGGTTAATATGCCGTTGGGTGTAACATCAAATGCATAGATGCGTTTGCCGCCCCTGCGCATTCCGATATACATGTATACGAATTCGTCGTCGGCAGTGGCCCGCGGAGCCATCCGTGGCCATTTGGTTCAATAACGCCGTTATTGTTTTGGTCGGCAATCCAGAAGCTGGGTGTTCCATCCACGCCATAGAATTTTGTTGTCGAAATTTCACTGTTCTGCGCGAGTTCATTTTGTTTTGACTAGTAGTTCACGCGGTATATAAGCCCATTCCTCCGCGCCAGTTCCGTCGTTAATCATGCGGATGAGACCGTCGTTGGTTCCCACAAATAGTTTTACGACCGGCTCGGGTGGATCCAACTCACCATCGTTATCGGCGTCCACCGCCGCTTTGAATCCATAGGTTACGGCGACGGGTTGACTGTGTAGTGGGTCGGCAAAAGTCCAACGCAGATCAGTGGTGTCACTGTCATCGTCTTCATCGTATGAATCCTGACCCAACATCCAGTTGATAAGGCTATCGACATCAGATTGCGTGGCGGCCGCATCCAGCCCGAGGACCGATGGATCGCCACCCGATGGCGAGTTGGGATTAGCTGAACCGTACAACTGGCTGTTCGCGTCGTTGGTCTCTACCGGGAAGGTTGTTAGATTCACCGGAAATACCAGGTCGGTATAATCCTCGCTGAAGGCGTACAAGTTGCGGTTGGTTGGAGTGGGAATTTGCGAGCCAGTGCCGCCGAGTGTAACCTCGTCACCACTCGGATTGCCGCCACCCCAAAGATCGACCGCGGTGTCGACAATTCGGCCCGTGGCAGGATCAATGGCTGGCGTGTCGTTAGCGTCGATTACCTCACCAAAATCGCAGGTTCCTGCGTTAGCTTGTTCCGCATTACATAGTTTGAATTTCTTGATATTGCCGTTCCAGCGGATAGTGGTATCCGGTTTGAACAAGGCGAAATACACCTCGTCGCGATTGAACAGCTTGTTAAAAGCATTAACGGACAATGTCGGAGCGACGAATGAACTGGTGGTAGCTGTGACATCGTTCACTGCGGTCTGTAACGCTGTTACCGTGCTTGGAATATCATCCGCTTGAATATAAATACCATGCCCCGCATCCGCAGTGTCCATGAGTAATGCTTCCTCAGCCGAGCCCGCGGTGATACCAACGCCAATGGTATAGATACGTGCGCGTTGAATACCATCCTGGCCGTCGTATAAATCATTGTTAAACATGTAACCCGCCAACTCGTCGAGTAGGCCGTTACCTTCGTTGTCGGATTCGATGTCTTGACCGTCGTCACTTGGATTTGCCGACAAAGAACTTATTGCGTTGTTAGCATCGCTATCGTTAGTTGCTTCACCATCGGTAATAATTACTATAAATGCTTGTTGGCAGTTGATGGTAAACGGTGACTGATAGTCTCCAAGCGCTGTATCATCTTCTGCGTCTGCATCATAAAACTCTGGACTTAACGGTGGGCCGGGATCGGGTCCGGTTGGAAATTGGTTGTCGCCGAAATCTATTCCTTCTCCGCCCACATACAGCAATGATTCCCACAACGTTTCTGACAACGGGGATCGGTTCGCCCCCGTCTCGAGGAGTTTCGCCTGCTGGGTCGCCGTTCGAATCGTTAGCCTCCCGCTTATACATGTTGCCGGCGTGGTCGGGTTAGTACAGTGAGGATTGGAGGGATCGTCCGCATCGGGATGACCGGTTAGTTGATTGACTAGTGAAATCATCTCCATACGCCGAGTGTCGTCCATGTTATCGATTGCCA
>CBDCFT010000059.1:0-114606 GCA_965216365.1 Arenicellales bacterium
CGAGCCGACGCCGGATGTACAAAGCGACGTGGCGGGAGGTCGCTGATGGAATTACGCAGCTTGATTCGCAGTATCCCGGATTATCCGCGCAAAGGCGTTATTTTTCGTGACATCACGACCCTGCTGCAGGATTCGCGCGGGTTTCGTAAAACCGTTGATGAGTTGGTGCAACCGCACGCAGGCGCCGCGATCGACAAAGTCGCGGGTATCGAAGCGCGCGGATTTATTCTCGGTGGTGCGGTTGCGCATCAATTGTCCGTAGGCTTTATTCCGATTCGCAAACAAGGGAAATTACCGTGGGATACGATGGGCGAAGATTATGAGTTGGAATACGGAACAGACCGTGTGGAAATTCATACCGACATGGTGCAGCCGGGCGAACGTGTTTTAATAGTTGACGATTTGATTGCCACCGGCGGAACCGCCCTGGCCGCGATACGTTTGCTGGAAAACGCGCAGTCTGAAGTCGTCGGTTGTACATTTGTCGTTGACCTGCCTGAATTGGGCGGGGCGCAAAAACTGCGTGATACCGGTGTGAATGCGTCCGCTTTGATGTCATTCGAAGGCGAGTGATATGTATTACTGTAATTGCAAACTTCTTTAAAGGAATCGAAATACGGTTCTTACATAAGAGATAATATACAGTTGTCGAAAAAGCGTTCATGGGTCAGGCATGACGAACATTATCACGTCGATTTCAGTATCGAATGCAAACCCTTGTAATTGAACTCTTGAACTCAATCTTATAACTGACAAGGAGTGATTCAATGAAATTAACAATAATTGCGGGTGTTACGACTCTTGCATTAGTTGCCGTTAACTTTGTATTTGCGCAAAACACATCTCCGGTTGGAACATGGAAAACCATCGACGATAAAACCGGACAGGAGAAAAGCGTTGTCGAGATAACGGAACAGGATGGTGTGTTGACGGGTAAAGTTTTAGAGATTCTGACTGAACCCGAAGGTGGTAAAAACAAATTGTGTGACAAGTGCAAAGGCGAGCGCAAAGACCAGCCGATTGTCGGCATGACTATCTTGTGGGATTTGACGCAGGATGGCGACGAGTGGAACGGCGGTCATATTCTGGATCCAAAAAAAGGAAAAACCTATAAATCCAAATTGACTGTCAATGACGCTGGTAATGAACTGAATGTGCGCGGATTTATCGGTGTCGCAGCTTTAGGCCGCACGCAAACCTGGAAGCGCGTGGAGTAATCTCTATATGGGCGATGTATTGCGGTTACTGTTGGCGTGTGATGACTGCGGTCGTCAGTACGACGCGACCAATCACAGCGTCGGCAGCCGTTTTCATTGTTCCTGTGGTGAAATTATTTCCGTCCCGCGCGCACAACCTCACGATGCTTCCGTTGTGCGTTGTTCGTCCTGTGGCGGGCCGCGTGGTGCCGGTGAACGACAATGTCGCTATTGTGAGTCGGACTTTACCTTGCATGAAAAGGATTTGCATACCATGTGTCCGGAATGCATGGCTCGTATCTCGGATAGTGCAAAGTTTTGTCATCATTGCGCCACGCCTATTACCCCCCAGGGTTCGGCAGGAGAGCCAAGCGAGCACGATTGTCCAAAGTGCGAGGACGACAGCAAGCTCAGCAGCCGTCTTTTAGGCGAGCGCCGAATTTCCGTTCTGGAATGTGAAACCTGCGCGGGGTTGTGGCTGGATCGCGGCGTGTTTGAAGTACTAGAACAACGCGCCCAGCAAAAAGCCGTAATGGGCGATACGTTTTCGCGTCTTGCGCTTAACTCGGCCCAGGATACAAAGCGTTCGCCGGGTCAGCGTTTTTACCAGCCTTGTCCGATTTGCAAAAAATTCATGCATCGAAAAAATTATGGCCGTGGCAGCGGTGTCATTATTGATGTGTGTACGCAGGACGGAATCTGGTTTGATCACGGTGAACTCGACAACATCGTCCGCTGGATTAAATCAGGAGGCTTGACCAAGTCTAAGTTGCGTCAGGATAAACGCGAAGCCCAACAGCGCCAGACGAGCGTGTTGCTAAATAAAATCGATCACAATACAGGTCGCTGGCGCGATGCGCACACGCCCAAATCGAGCACCGTGGGTGGTCTGGATTTGCTGAGCGGTATACTCGACTACTTCCTGGATTAAATGTTGCATGAGCCGCGCGTTTGTCAAAGAGCCTGACGGCGATGATGTCGTTGACGACATCCCCCAGCGGCTACACAGTGATCTGCCGAATTACATCACCCAGACCGGCTTAGACGCTTTGCACCAAAGAGTGGTGGAACTTGAGCGGGATTTGACGGCGGTTGCGTCACTCGAAGCCGTTGACAGCAAGAGCAGGAAGCAAATAATTGAGCGTGATTTATCCTTCTACCGGGAACGCATTGCCCGCGCGATTCCAATCGACGTGCCGGACAGCGTTCCGCAGAAGGTGCGATTCGGGGTGACAGTCAGATTGATTGACGAGTGTGATGCCGAGTATACGTTCACCATTGTTGGCGAAGACGAAACCGACATTGAACAGGGTCGCATCAGTTGGGCGTCGCCTCTGGCCAGGCTTCTCATCAACAAAGAGGTCGACGATGAAATTCTCTGGCCGCGCGGTGATGACGTGTTGACTGTGGAAATATCAGACATCAACGTTGAATAAGTCAAACGCCCGCTCGATGTGAGTATTCAAAAACCCCTGGGCTACATTCGTCGGCACTGGCGTGGCGACTTGCCTTTGGGTATCGCGTTCTGGGTTAACTTGATCGGTGTTTACGTGGTGATCCATATCACCGAAACGCTGCTCAGAAATTCGGTGGTGGATCAGCCGGGCCGTTTGTTTGTCACAGCCTTGATCAGTTTCCTTGTTTTTCGTTTGGTGGTCTATCCGTGGCAAGCGGTAGGTGTGCTGCGTTCTTGCGAACAATCGTTACGGGATCATAAAAACACGATTTGGATTCGTTGTGCCCAAGCAGTAGTTGTGTTAGGTATCGTGGCAATTTTTGTGGATGGTTTGAATGTGACACGTCTGTTCTTTTCCGTGCGTGTATATGAAAAAGAAATGGCACTCGCGGCGATTAAAAAGGAAAAGACGTATCATGTTCGGCTGCGCGGAAAAGGAGTTGCCTACGTGACGGGATCCCTCGATCCGGGCGTAACCCGTGAGCTTTCGAGTCTGATCGATAAACACCCGGATATAACAACCATAGTTCTTGAAAGTGACGGCGGGCGTATTTTTGAAGCGCGCGGAATAGCGAAAATAGCGAAAAACGGGGCGTTGACAACTTACGCACCGGCTAAATGTTATTCCGCTTGCACCATTGCATTTGCCGGTGGCGAACGGCGTATATTAGGGCCGGGGGCGGAGTTGGGTTTCCACCGGTATAAACTGGACGCGAAGTATATACTGCCTTTTTTGGATGTCGATAAGGAACTAAAAAAGGACTTTGATTTTTTTCTGCTGCAAGGAATCGACAACCAGTTTCTGCAAAAGGTGAATGGTGTTTCGCCTACTTCAATGTGGGTGCCCTCGCTTGATGAATTACACCAGGCGGGTGTTATTCATGAGGTCAGTGAATTGCAAATCAACTGATCCGTTTTCGATAGATCCATTCAAAGCGCGCGCCTAAAAGCAGTGTCGCCAGTGCGACACCGATTCCGACGGCGCCCATGAGCGCAGGCGCACCGCCGTCATAGACGACGGCCAGGACATAACCTAACGGCACCATCACCAACCAAAAACAAATCGATTGCAATATCGTTGCCGGCCAAAAGTCCCATGCGCCGCGTAATGCGCCAACCAGCACAGCCTGCAAGGCATCCGGCACGAGCACAAAGACCGACACGATCAACGTTGCCACCGCCGCAATAGCAACGGTGGAGTCCGCACCGTACATTGAAACTATCGGGCCGATGAACAGGTAAACCAGGATTGAGATCAACCCGATAACAATCGCAGTGAGAAAGCTCGCAGTCCAACCGGCGCGATATACACCAACATGGTCACGCCGCCCCGTTGCATTGGCCACGCGAATGCCACCCGCCGTGCCGAGTCCGAGTGCAAACATGAATACCATGGCGAGTACGTTGCCGGCTATAGTCCAGGCGGCGACGGCAGTCGTGCCAATCCAGCCGGCGAAAATCGCCATGGTAGCGAAAGAAGCGGATTCGGATCCTTGTCCCAGCGCCATCGGATAACCAATGGCGCGAAATCGTTTTCCCAGCGCACGTAAATCCAACGCGACATTAGCCAGGCCATATTTTTTTCGATCGACAACAAAAAAGACGTAGGCCAGGGCGCTGACAAACATAAACCAGCGGACGATGGTTGTCGCCAGGGCCGCACCGGCGGCGCCCATCTCGGGAAAACCACCATGACCGTAAATCAGTAACCAGTTGAGACCGGCATTTAACACGTTGGCGATAGCCATAATCACCATGCCGGGAATTGCACGATGCAAACCTTCAAGAAAAAATATGGTGGTGGAAAAGAGCAGGGCAGCGGGTAGTCCCCAAGCGAACTGCACCAACACATTCGCGCTACCGGCGGCGAGTTCAGGTGTTTGGCCGGTCAACAATAAAAACCATTCGCCAAACTGGCAGGCGATCATGACAAAAACACCGTAGATCGCAGCATGAATCAGCCCGACACGCAGCACCGCGCCGCATTCATGCGAACGTCCCGCACCATCGCTCTGCGCGGTAATAACAGATGTGCCTAACAGCATGCCGATACCGATGAGTAGAAATGGCATGTGCAATGCTGAACCCAATCCGTACCAGGCAATCTGATTCGCACCGGCGTGTCCACTCATGACGGTATCGACAGTCGCCAGCACCAGTATGCCCGCGCGCGCCATCATCACTGGAAACGCGAGTTTCAATGTTGGCGTAACGTGGCTGCGCCAACTGGCGGGAGCAGATTGGTTCATCTATAAAGTTTGAACGGTGTTTTTATTATTGAAGGGCTAATTATCTTTTAGAAGTGGCGCCTCGTTATCTTTTACGAGCGGCGCCTCGCCACGATTGTTTTAACTGAATGATTGGTGGAGCCTGCTCTGGGCGGAGTCGAACGGACTCAGTAAGACATACGACATTTATGGATCATTTTGAATAGACGGAGATCAGATAGGAGCCAGCTTGTCGGCTAAGTAATTTTGCGATCGTTTAAAAAGAGTAAGTCTCGGTTGAAGTATATACTCGGATAAAAATCTATTCGCGACTAATACATGTCCCTGCGTAGGCAGGGGTCGCTCCTACTTTATGAGGTTTTTGTGTGTTAATAAGCAGCGTTAAGTGAGGCGTGTACAACATAAACGAAGAAAGAAATTATTCATTGAGAAATCTTCAATTCACGTAGCGCGGCCTCAACCCCAGGACGCGGGCTGCTCAGAATTGGAGTACCGATGTCGTCCAATCGATCAGCGGCAGGCGCCATGGAAGCCTGGGCTAATACAACGCAATCAATATCAGAAATATTAGCGGCGATTTTATTTACGATTAGATCAATGTAGCTGTCGGTATCACCGGATTGAAACGCCTGCCATGCATCGCTAATCAACAAGTCGTGAATTTCAACACGTACACCTGCTTTGTGCGCGGAGGTTTCTAACAAGGCGCGAGTTGGTGCAAGTGTGCTTTCCACCGCAGCCGTCAACAGAATATTCTTGCCGAAGTTGACGGCCGTATCTGCCATTGCCCGGTCAATACGCATGGGTAAAAATGACCGCGCCGTCATGTTTTCAGCAATTCCACCGATGGTTGAGCAGGTACATACCACGACACCTGATCCAGTTGTAGCGGCATCATTCATTGCCGATTCGATACGCACTTGAAGCGCGGTGTCGATTCCCCCTTGCGCCAGCGCGTCCTGCAGTAGATTCTCTTCAACTACATGATGTGTATTGAAGCCGGGTGCCAGTTCATTAACTAATTGTTGAAACGTATCAACATGCGCGCTCGCTGTGTGCAGGAAAGCGAGATCGTGTTTCATGCTGAGAGCACTAAGTTTGTTCTACCAATAACACCGTCCCATCGACTCCCGTGATTTTTATCTGTGTGCCTTGCGCCATGTCTGTGCCGCGTATTTTCCAGGTAGTGTCGTTAATGTTTATTTTTCCTACCCCGTTAACAATCGGTTCATCCAGTGTCACCAGTCGCCCAACCAGTTGTTCGCCACGCCGGTTGAGGGCAGGCTGATCCGTGACTGTGGGTTTACCTTTTTGGTAAATACGCCAGAACACGATGGATAGAACCGACAACACGGCGAAACTCAACCATTGCGCCTGCCAGCTCAAGTCGGCCATGATGAGTACTAGCACGCCCACCACGCCAGCGGCGACGGCCATCCAGAGGAAAAAGGCACCCGGTGCAAACGCTTCCAGAATCAACAACACCAGCGCGAATATCCACCAGTGCCAGAATGTCATCACTTCAAGGTATTTCATGATTCGGTTTTCTTATCGTTAAATGCCTGTTTCGCGATTTCCGCGATGCCGCCGATGGAGCCGATAACACTGGATGCTTCGACCGGCAGGAAAAACATTTTTTGATTGGGCGCAGAACCGATTTGACCCAGGGCATCGACATATTTTTGCGCGACAAAATAATTAATGGCTTGTACATCGCCACCGGCAATCGCTTCCGAAACAGACTTGGTTGCATTTGCTTCGGCCTGGGCTTCACGTTCACGTGCTTCGGCGTCACGAAATGCGGCTTCCTTGCGCCCTTCCGCTTCTAGAATAGCGGCTTGTTTTTCACCTTCCGCTCGCAGGATTTCGGATTGCCGGGCGCCTTCCGCTTCCAGAATTGCCGCGCGTTTGTCGCGCTCAGCTTTCATTTGCCGCGCCATAGCATCCACCAGGTCGGTGGGTGGCGCGATGTCCTTGATTTCGATTCGCGTCACTTTAACACCCCAGGGCGTTGTTGCCTCGTCTACAACGGTTAACAGACTGGCGTTAATTTGATCGCGCTTTGACAGGCTTTCGTCCAGATCCATTGAACCAAGTACGGTTCGTATATTGGTCATGGTGAGATTGAGAATTGCGCGTTCCAGGTCATTCACCTCATAGGCGGCTTTGGCGGCGTCAAGCACCTGAAAGAACACTACGCCGTCGACTTTGACCAACGCATTATCTCTTGTAATGACTTCCTGCGAGGGAACGTCAAGCACCTGTTCCATCATGTTCATCTTCTGGCCGATGCTGTCCACGAATGGAATGATAATGCCCAGACCGGGCGGCAGGGTTTTGGTATAACGTCCCCAGCGTTCGACGGTGTACTCCATGCCCTGGTCGACGGTTTTAATACCCAGCTTGAGTACGATGATCGCGAGTACGACGACAATAATGGTAAAAGCGCTGAATTCGAACATAACGATTTCCCTTGCGTTAAGAGTTAAGTGGTTTTGTCCGGTCGCGACACCCTGAACCGGATGGAATATCATACCATATTGGTGGGTTCGTCGTTTTTCCAATAAAAATATATTTTTTATAAACAATTGGTTGTCGTTAATAACTAAAGCAAATAATAAGAAAAACAATAACACCAGACATTATTACTGAGAGGTCGTTTTACTACTAATTGGGTGCAAGCTGAGAGGAGCATGCAGGGTTTATCGTTATGAATTTGTGAAACAAATGTATCTACTTTGAGGAACTCAGATGCTAGCCTAATGTCCGAGTTGCCAGTCCAGACGCGTTTTTGAGTCTTTGTAAGCTTGATCGCATTGGGCAGGGAGATGTACTGGAACTCGAGCGAAACGGAATTCGATGAATGATTTATTGAGCCGCGAACGGCATAGTTGCCTGACGAAATATTATGCAATGTAGCTGTTTGTACTTTTAACTTGCGCCGCTTTTGCGAGCGGCCGACAGAAGAGGAGGAGTCATAATGACCAGCCCAACAAAACCGCTCTACTTGAAAAGAAAACCTCTATATCTAGCCATGGTTTCCGGCGCGTTTGCGCTGGGTGTAACCGCGGCGCAGACAACCTATGCCGGCGAAGGTAAAAGTTGCAACTACAACAAGACCACTGCCGGTTCCGGCCTGATTCAACTGGCCGCTACGTGTAATCCTTGTAACCCGTGCAATCCTTGCAATCCATGTAACCCGTGTAATCCATGCAATCCTTGTGCGGCTAATCCTTGCAATCCGTGTAATCCATGCAATCCTTGTGCGGCTAATCCTTGCAATCCGTGTAATCCATGCAATCCTTGTGCGGCTAATCCTTGTAATCCCTGTAACCCGTGTAATCCTTGCGCGGCGAATCCGTGCAACCCTTGCAATCCATGTAATCCCTGCGCGTCACAATCATAAAATAGCAGACGAGGAATTATTCAATGGCAACAGTTTTACAGCCAGTCCATTTAAAACGTAACAAGCTGAACCTGGCAATTGTCACCGGGACTTTTGCGCTGGGAATGAGCGTGGCCCAGACCGGTTGCGCTACGCAAAATCCTTGTGCAGGCGCAAACCCATGTGCAGCACAGGTAGCAGCGGCTTGTAATCCCTGTAACCCGTGTAATCCATGCAATCCGTGTGCAGCGAATCCCTGCAACCCATGTAATCCATGCAATCCTTGCGCGGCGAATCCCTGCAACCCTTGTAACCCCTGCAATCCTTGCGCGGCAAATCCGTGTAACCCGTGCAATCCATGTAATCCCTGCAACCCTTGTGGCGCTGGTAAAGTGTCGACATCAGACTTTATCCGGCCAGGTGGCGTAACTGTGAGCTACGACGAAAGTTTGGTGGCGCAGGGTGAGGCACTGTGGAACGATGCCAGCATTGGCACCAGCGGTCTGGCGTGTGGAACGTGCCATCAGGGCGGAACGGCGCTGATGAATGCGACATTTGCCGAGCCTTATCCGCATGCGATTGCCATGCCGACGCAAATGGCGGGTACGGGTCCGATTCACCTGGATGAAATGGTGCAGTTTTGCATGCTGGTGCCTATGAAAGGCAAGGCATTGCCCTGGGATTCGCAGGAGCTGGCCGCGTTAACAGCGTATTCGGCGCAAGTGCAGAAGCAGTATCAGGCGAATCCGTGTGCGGCGACGAATCCCTGTAACCCGTGTAATCCTTGTGCGGCAAATCCGTGCAATCCCTGTAACCCGTGTAATCCATGCAACCCGTGTAATCCTTGCGCGGCATCTTAATCGGGTTAGTTACATACCCTATGCCGGGGACGCGTCGCGGACGCGCTCCTGAGGAAGCGATGAAGAGAAGGTGTAGACACCTTCTCTTCTTTTTTTGGCTAATCAATATGTCTGGATTTGTTGCGAGTCCCGTTGACGCAGGTGACACCGGCACTGATTCAATTGATGCTTTCCTCAATCAACACTGGTTGCATCCGTTGCCTGCTCAGGGCGAAGTACCACAACATTGGAATGATTACGCACAACCGTTGGCACCGCAAACCTGCGGTCAATGCCATCCGGCGCAATTTAACGATTGGAAAACCAGTCGTCATGCGCTGGCGATGGGGCCGGGAATTATGGCGCAACTTATCAGTTACGCGCCTAATGCGGATTCGCTCAACAACAATTGTCTGCGTTGCCACGCACCATTAGCCGAACAGTCACAGAGTCTGGTCGAAGCATTAACGAATCGAAGCGGTCAGGTACCTCCTAATCCAGGTCTGCACGACCAGGGTTTGATTTGTGTTGCATGTCATGTGCGTGACTATGAGTGGTTTGGCCCGCCGCGTCGTGACGGCAGTTATCCTTCCGCCGAGAACGCCGCACAATTTCCACACCAGGCCTGGACGGTGTCCAATGCATTCGAAGATGCGCGTTTTTGCAGTAGCTGTCATCAGTTCCCTGACGACGGCTATGCGTTGAACGGAAAACTGCTGGAGAACACCTACAACGAATGGCGCGCCAGCCGCTACGCAAAAGAGGGCGTGTCCTGTCAGGACTGTCACATGCTCGACCGGCGGCATATCTGGCGCGGAATACACAACAAAGACATGGTGGCAAGCGGTATTACCGTATCGACCTCCACACCGACGGTTAAAAATCAAACCGTGGCGACCCGTCTAACGGTCGAAAATTCTGGAACCGGGCACAATTTTCCGACCTATGTCACGCCCCGTGTCGTTGTCACTATGTCGCAAATCGACCAATTCGGTGATGCGATTGAAGCAACAACGCAAGAGCATGTGATAGCACGCGAAGTGCCGTTGAATATTCGCAGCGAAACATTCGATACCCGCATTGGGCCGGGGCAAAAAGCGATTTTTGCGTATCGGCATGAGTTGATGTCTGCGACTGAAAAATTATTATTCCAGATTCGTGTTGAACCCGATGCGTTTTACGAACGCTTTTATACAAATCAATTAGCGGGCAATGTTGAAGAACCGGCGCGTTCGTTGCATCAACAAGCGTTAGAGGAAGCGCAGTCATCGGATTTTATTGTCTTTGAAAAGTTAGTCGCGCTGTCATCAATCTCAGCAACAAATATTGATATTCCAGAAGTCATAGCCATCCCCGCCGGGGAGTTTATTTTTGGGTCGGATTCTGCTGAGCGCGAAGCGGCCTATCAATTGGATGAAGCGGCGTACGGCCACGACCGAACCCGCAGCGCACGGTGGTATGACCGGGAATTCAAGCGTGGCAAACGACGAACCGATGCGTATTCAATTACAAAAACGCCGATTACCAACCAACAGTATTCTGCATTTATAAAAGATACCGGCCATCCCGGGCCGGCCGTCGATGAGCAAACCTGGAAATCTTACGGCTTGATTCACCCGTATAAATCAACGCGACGCTTTGCCTGGATCGATGGCATGCCGCCCCAAGACCGCGATAATCATCCGGTAGTTTTAATATCGCACAGCGATGCCGAGGCCTATGCCGGCTGGTTGTCGGCAAAAACCGGCCAGATCTGGCGTTTGCCGACCGAAGTGGAGTGGGAAAAAGCCGCGCGTGGAACCGATGGCCGGCGCTTTCCCTGGGGTGATGAGTTCGATCCCGGGAATTTAAACAGTCACGATGACGGTCAATTTGACACGGCTCTGGTCGGAAGTTTCCCGACAGGCGCAAGCCCCTTCGGGTTACAGGACGCAGCTGGCCAGGTGTTTGAATGGACTGCGACGATGAGTAACAATAAGCGGGCGATTGTCAAAGGCGGTTCCTGGGATGACAAGGGTTGTGGTGTATGCCGTCCCGCTGCGCGCCACAGCCGCCCGTTAGAGTTAAAACATATACTGATAGGATTTAGATTGGTACGCGAATGAACGATAAAGTCACAATACATCCCCCCGCGGAACTCAGTTTGCCGGATTTAGCGGAGTTCGACGATGAAACGTTGGAGCGCATGCTCGCAGCCGGCGCTGAGATCAACGAATGTTACCGTGTGTTGCGAAAATTCAACGCCAATATTGTTGGCGAGTTGCTCAAAGGGCAGGGTGATTTCATCCAGCTAAACCACTATCCGAAAGGCGACGTGTTCGATCCGGAAACGTTTTCCCAGTATTACTATCATTCGCATCGCGGCATTCCCGGTGAGCACGGCCATTTTCATACTTTCATGCGCGCGGGCGGTATGCATCAAGGGGTCGAGCCGGTTCCTTACGATGGCGACGTGGAATGGCCTAGAGGTAAAGACGCATTAGCGCATCTCGTTTCCATCTCCATGGACAAACAAGGTTACCCCATCGGTTTGTTCGCGACCAATCGTTGGGTAACTGCCGAAGCCTGGTACAAGGCGGAAGATGTCATCGGCATGATAGATGGATTTTTGATGGATCATGCTTACCCTTCCTGGCCGGTGAATCGATGGATTTCCGCCATGTTTGAATTGTTCCGCCCGCAAATCGAATCCCTCATAAGGCATCGTGATCCGGAAATAGAACAATGGCAAAAAGACCATCCTGACGTCGACGTGTTTGAAGACCGCACACTCGAACTGACCGGTTATATATATATATCAGTCGACAAACAACTGGAGAAGGTCCGCGCCGCGATGGACTAAATCAGCTATTAGCCGTTAGCGCTCAGCAAAACAATTGTGTATTCCTCCAAACTTTATGAGAAACCTTGGCGTCTTAAAGAGGGTAGATATCTAAAACTTTGTGCTTGCAATAACATGGGGTAGCGGGAGTCCCGCCTTGCAATGATTTAATAATTTTTGTGGGAGCAAGCTTGCTCTTACAATTGAACGCTAAAAGCTGAATGCCGATAGCCGAAAGCAGTTATAACTAATCAATAACAATCTGATATCGGAACTTTACCTCGGGTAGTTGAACTAATATCTTGAGGTTTCTTTGAACATAGAAATCGGGAGTATCAAGTGCAGTTCTTGTTTAAATCACTGACAATGGGTTCGGCTTTTATGATCGTGTTTAGTGTGTCGCTTCAGGCCAGGGCGGAATCTACGGTCATTACTCTCACTCAAGTGGGCTGCCAGTTTTTGGAAAGCGAAAACGACGTTGATCATGAGTTTGTAACAACAAACCAGAAAGATTGCGAACAAATTAACAAGGAAAGTGGCGATCAGCGTCTCGCCGAATCGAAGACCATCGAATTGACCGCAGGTGACTACATATTTCGTGTGACCAATAAAAACGTCCCTTATTCTTTGGGGTTCTGGTTGCGTGGCGATGGTCTGGCTAACCGGGCCATATTGCCCAGTGTGTCCGGTGGTGGACTGGTTACCGGCAAGACGCTCGACTATGAGATCACCTTGAAATCCGGCGAGTATGTTTATTCCTGCCCGTTAAACCCAACACCGGACTATAAACTGGTGGTCAATTGACCGCATAAACACGCGGGCAAGCCGCGAAGTGATAAAATAAGCGGCCGGCTGAACACGCAGCGTGTTCGCCGGCCGTTTTCATTTTATTTCGAAGAATTTTCGTGGCCAACATCGTTTCCCAGATCACAGCATCTGATTACTCCGGAGTATCGAGTGAATTGTGCGAAGGTCTGTCTGATAAGCAGGCGCTGATCATTCGCGAAGCCGTGCAGTGGCTGGCCAATTCGCAGGAAACGGCACAATCGTCGCAATGGGCAGTTGATTTGGGTTGTGGCAGCGCCGCAATCTTGCGCGAACTGGGACTCGATCACAAAGCGCTGGCGGCGGCAATCATTTGTGCTGGCGGGAATGATTTACAAATAAATGCGCAAAAACTAAAAGAAAAGTTCAGCACCGAGATCACGGATCTCGCGATCGGCGCGGCACAAATGTCGCTCATGCCGGCGTTAAGTGGTGAAGCAGCCTCGTCACGCGATGTGAGCGCCGAGAATTTACGTCGCATGTTGATTGCCATGGTGAATGACGTGCGAGTCGTGCTGATCAAACTGGCTTTGCACTTGCAGGTATTACGCACATCGAAAAACGCGCCGGAAAATATTCGTCGACGCAGTGCGCGCGAAGCACTGGATGTGTATGCACCGCTGGCGAACCGTCTGGGTGTTTGGCAGTTGAAGTGGGAAATGGAAGATTGGGCGTTGCGTTATCTGTATACCGATAGCTATCACGATATCGCCGGCAAGTTGGCCGAACGCAGAGTTGATCGTGAACAGTACATTAAATCCTTTGTAGCGGAATTAGGCGCCGCGTTGCATGAAGCCGGAATTTGCGCGAAAGTGCTGGGACGGCCAAAACATATTTACAGCATCTGGCGAAAAATGCAGCGCAAGGATACCGATTTCGAGCGTATATACGATGTTCGGGCGGTTAGAATTTTGGTGGACACGGTGGCCGATTGTTATTCGGCGCTGGGTGTGGTTCACACCCGCTGGCACCACATTGCGGGTGAGTTCGATGACTACATCGCGACACCAAAAGAAAATAATTATCAGTCCATACATTCAGCGGTGGTAGGGCCGGCGGGTAAGGTTGTCGAAGTGCAGATTCGTACTCATGAAATGCACGAACACAATGAACTCGGTGTGGCCGCTCACTGGCGTTACAAAGAAAACGTCAAACAGGATCAAGGCGTCGACAACAAAGTCCTTTGGTTGCGTCAATTGCTTGAATGGCGTGATGAGTTACCCGAAGCATCCGAGGTGCGGGAGCATTTTCGCAATGACGTTTTCGATCAGCGTGTTTACGTGTTCACACCAAATGGCGAGGTGCTGGATTTGCCAAAAGATTCGACGCCGGTGGATTTCGCTTATGCAGTGCATACCGAAGTCGGTCACCGTTGTCGTGGTGCGAAAGTGAACGGCAAAATAGTGCCGCTGAATTACAAGTTGCAAAACGGTGAACGGGTAGAGATTCTTACTGTTAAAAAAGGCGGGCCAAGCCGCGATTGGTTAAGCCAGCATCTGGGTTACCTGCGTACGTCCAAAGCGCGGGCGCGTGTCGCCAGATGGTTTAAAGAAGAAAACTATGACACTAATGTGGCGGCGGGGCGTGCGGCGTTGGATCGCGAGTTGCACCGGCTGGGTGTAAGCGATGTAAGTTTTGACAAATTGGCGCAACATCTCGACTATAAAAAAGTCGATGACTTTCTCGCAGCAATCGGTTGTGGTGATTTAAAAACCTCGCGCGCGGTGTCTTCGTTGAAAAATCAACTCGCCACCAAGCCTGAGTCCGCGTTACCCATTACGCCGATTACTCAAAAGCGACCGGCTTCGTCACAAGGCATTGAGGTTGTGGGTGTCGGAAACCTGCTTACGCAAATGGCGAACTGTTGCCGACCCTTACCCGGTGACGATATTGTCGGATATATCACGCGTACTCGCGGGGTGACGATTCATCGACAGGACTGCGCCAATATGCTGCGATTGCAGGATGCGCATTGGGACAGGTTTGTCGAAGTCCAGTGGGGTGAGCAGCAGGATGTGACTTACCCCGTGGATGTGTCGTTGAAAGCTTATGATCGCACCGGCCTGTTAAATGACATTACCACGGTCTTAACCGACGCGAACATTGGTCTGCGCGCAGTCGATCTCAAAACGAACAAATCCGACAGCCTTGCCTATATGACGTTGACACTGGATATACCCGATATCGAAAAACTGAGTCAGGTGTTGGGACGAATTGCACGTGTGCCTAACGTAACCGATGTTCGGCGCATAACGCATTAGAAAAATATTGCGGAATACATGAAAAATAAATTTGATGAAATTTTGCAGTTTTGGTTTGACGATGTCGTCGAAAATCCGGAGTGTCTAAAAGAACGCAACAAATTCTGGTTTCAATCCTCGCCAGAAGTTGATAAAGCAATAAACACGCACTTTAAAGACGATATCGATGCCGCGGCACAGGGCCAATACGATGAATGGGTCGAAACTGCGCGTGACGCATTGGCTTTGATTATTCTTTTTGACCAGTTTCCACGGAATATATATCGCGGAACTGCTCAGGCGTTCGCCTTTGACGCACTTTCTCTCGCGCGTTGCCAGAATTTGATTGCCAGCGGTCGATTGATTGAACTACATCCCATTGAGCGTGCTTTCGCGCTAATGCCGTTGCAGCACTGCGAAGAACTCGAAGTGCAAAACGAATCTGTTTACTATTTTGCTGAATTAGCACGCGAATCGATGCCTGCATTTAAGGATGTGCTGGAGAACAATTATCAGTATGCCAAAGATCATTTAGATATTATCCAGCAGTTCGGACGCTTCCCACATCGGAATTTAGCGCTTGGTCGCGAGTCGACTACGCAGGAAGTCGAATACCTGGCATCGGGCGGAAAAACCTTTGGTCAGGGTTGACGACTATTGCATGGGGGACACATAACGGATTTGTAGTGATGCGCACGGACTTGTAAACTCCGCTTCAGAATTTTATCGGATACGCGCCACGTATCCGGAACCCTGTTTTTTCATCATTTTTGGGAGCTAACCAATGAAACCACCGGTCAGAGTCGCGGTTACCGGCGCCGCGGGACAAATCAGTTACGGTTTACTATTTCGAATTGCGTCCGGCGCCATGCTTGGCCAGGATCAACCCGTGATTCTGCAACTGTTGGAAATTCCGCCAGCGATGAATGCATTAAACGGTGTGGTCATGGAACTGGAAGATTGTGCGTTTCCGTTGCTACACGGTGTAATGACCGCGGACGATCCGAACATCGGTTTTGGCGATACGGATTATGCCTTACTGGTGGGCGCGCGGCCGCGTGGTCCGGGTATGGAGCGTAAGGATTTGTTGCAGGCTAATGCGCAGATCTTTTCAGTGCAGGGTAAAGCGATTAACGATAACGCCAGCCGCAATATCAAGATACTGGTCGTCGGCAATCCCGCGAATACCAACGCGTTGATTACCGCCAGCAATGCACCGGATATCGATCCGAAAAATATCACTGCCATGACGCGGCTTGATCACAATCGGGCCATCAGTCAGCTTGCGTCTAAAACCGGCGCGGCTTCAACTGACATTACCAAAATGACTATTTGGGGCAACCATTCCGCTACGCAATATCCCGATATTCATCATGCGTTGATCAATGGTAAACCCGCAGTTGATTCTGTCGATAGTGCGTGGATGGAACAGGATTTCATCCCGACCGTACAAAAACGTGGAGCAGCGGTTATCGAAGCGCGTGGCGCATCGAGTGCGGCCAGCGCAGCTTCGGCGGCGATAGATCATATGCGCACTTGGGCGTTGGGATCGCCGGATAACGACTGGGTCAGCATGGCGATTCCGAGTGACGGCAGTTACGACATCGATAAGGGAATTATTTATTCATTCCCGGTGACCTGTTCCGATGGCGAGTACGCTATCGTACAGGGTCTTGACGTCAATGATTTCAGTCGTGAAAAAATGCGTGCTACGGAAACTGAACTGCTCGAAGAACGGGATGGGGTGAAAGAGTTAATTTAGCCAGGCGGATTGCCGCGATCAATTCTGGTTGAAGCTCGGACGTTTTGTGACTCAGGTATCAGTCATTATTCCAACATTTAACCGGGCGCACACTCTTGCGCGAGCGTTGAACTCGGTGCTCGCGCAAAACCATCCGGTAAAAGAAGTTATTGTTGTCGACGATGGCAGCACGGATCACACGTTGGAATTGCTGAAGGATTATCATTCCCAGGTTACCGTCATTGCGCAGGAAAATTGCGGCGTCAGTGCGGCGCGGAACAGGGGCATTGAATCCGCATCTAGCGACTGGATTGCCTTGCTGGATTCCGATGATGAGTGGTTACCGCACAAGCTGGAATCACAGATTAAAACTTTGCAATCCCAAGCCGGTATGCGGCTTTGTCATAGCGATGAAATCTGGATTCGCAATGGTCGTCGGGTCAACGCCATGCACAAACATGAAAAGTCCGGTGGCTGGATTTACCAAAAATGTTTGCCGTTGTGCGTTATCTCGCCTTCATCAGTATTGGTGCATCGTTCCTTGTTCGATGAATTCGGATTATTCGACGAAGCGCTGCCTGCTTGTGAAGATTACGACATGTGGCTTCGGGTATGCAGTCAATTGCCGGTAGCTTATGTCGATGAAAAGTTGATTGTGAAATACGGCGGTCATGACGGTCAATTGTCGCGACGTTATTGGGGCATGGATCGTTTTCGCGTGCAGGCCTTACAAAAAGCGCTTGAATCAGGAAGTCTTAACGACCAGGATCACTTGGCGACACTTGAAATGTTAATCCATAAAATGCAAATTTTGCTCAATGGGGCGGAAAAGCGCGGCAACATCGATATGATGTCACAATATCAAACCCTACTAAGTCGGTATGAAGCCGGTTTAACAGGTGTAGCCGCCTGATGTTGAATATCGTTGTTGCGCTCGCTTGCGAGGCAAAACCGATTCGGCGTTTTTTCAGTTTGCAGCGTTCGGCCACCGGGCAATCGTTTCCGGTTTATCAAAATGATGAGATGCGTTTAATCATCTCCGGTGTCGGTAAAGTGAATGCGGCGGCTGCAGTAGCCTATTTGCAGGCGCTGGGTAACGAGTCATCTGGAAAATGGTTAAACATTGGTGTTGCAGGCTATGCTGATCTAGACGTCGGCGAATTAATACTAATCAATCGCATTACCGACAAGACAACCGGCGAAAACTGGTATCCGCCAATCGTTTACAAGCACACCTGTCGTACAGGTGCGTTGATAACAGTTGATGCGCCACAAACGGACTATCAAGGGGAAACAGCTTTCGACATGGAAGCATCCGGTTACTATCCAACCGCGACGCGTTTCGCTTCCGGCGAGCTGGTGCAATGTATTAAAGTCATTTCAGATAATCGTCAGCAAACCATTGAATCCATTAACGCGTCAAGGATTGAAAGGTTGATTGCGGACAACATGGATAACATAGATAAATTAGCATCCGCTTTGAACGGTTTGCACAATAGTTTGCCTGATGTTGAAAACGATACGTTCGCAGCATTGATCGGTGCATGGCATTTTACGGCAACCCAGCGGCATCAATTGAACGATTTATTGAAGGCCTGTCACGCGCGTGGTGTCGACGTTTCGATGGAAACCGTCAAAGACTTTAATCGTGCCAGCGTAAGCGCAAGTGATGTGCTAACCTGCATAAGCAGGAAACTAGAAGTCACTCCCATCGCTTTTACACGGTGATTCCAGGAATGTGATTCAGTCAATATACATTGAGTCAGGAGTCGCCAACCACCCACGCACTAAAACTATACTGGAGCGTTTTCCCACGGCATCACGCATATCATGCGATCGCTACGGTGAGATATTTAATCGCAAAGCGCAGAATTTTCGCTTACAAAAGCAACATCCCGCACTGATCCTGGCCGGGAAGTTTGATAACTTTGTATTATCGGCACCGGATGGCTACGGTGTCGGTGGCAAAAGAAATTTCTATTTTTCTCATATGTTGAATTGCTTGTACGATTGCCGTTATTGTTATTTGCAAGGCGTGTTTAATTCGGCGCACTACGTGTTGTTTGTAAACTATGAAGACTTTGCGCAGGCGATTGAAAAAACGATTAACAATTATCCCAATGAAGAAATCTGGTTTTTCTCGGGATACGATTGCGACAGCCTGGCAATGGAGCCGATTACTGAATTCGTTAAATACATCTTGCCCTTGTTTGAACGCAACCCGAATGCATTTTTGGAACTGCGAACCAAAAGCACTCAAATACGTGACTTAATGGCCACCCGGCCGCTGCAAAACGTCGTCGTTGCGTTCAGCTTTACACCGCAACACATTTCTGCAGCCCTGGAGCACAAAGTTCCAAAACTGGATAAACGCATCAATGCAATTCGCGAGCTGCAACAAGCCGGTTGGCCAGTAGGCCTGCGGCTTGATCCATTGATTTATTACGACAACTATATGAAAGACTATCGCGATCTCTATAATAAGTTATTCGATACACTGGACATTGACCGACTGCATTCAGTGAGTCTCGGCTCGTTTCGCTTGCCTAAGAGTTACTACAAGAAAATCGTTAAGTTATATCCCGATGAACCTTTATTTCATGGGCCGCTGGATACGACGATTCCAATGGTGAGTTATGAGCAGGACTTGGACAATGAGATTCGTGCATTTTGTATGCAGGAATTGAAAAAACACGTGCCGCGGGATATTTTATTTGTTTGTACAACTGATATTTAAGGCGTTGTTGTTTTAACCGGAAGCCAGTTTATGCGCCAGGCGTGTGGTTTCGGGCAGGCGGAATTTCGGGCAGCACGCGAGAACTTTTTTAATCGCACTGTGCAGACTGATCCTGTGCCCGATTGAGACATAGACGGGTTTGGTATTTGTCCTGGTACGTAGGATTCCACCGATCAGTTCGTCTTTGTGCACAAGCTTAGACCAATCCCCCTTGTCGTTGCCGGGTTCTTTGTAAGTTCCAATCAAGCGGGTTTTGCCGACGCCGATGCAAGGTATGTTTGTAGTGATGCCGATGTGACAGGCCAGGCCGAAACGGCGTGGATGAGCTATGCCTTGACCGTCGCAAAGAATTAAATCAGGGGTAATAGTCAGGTTTTCGAGGGCTTGCAGTAATACCGGCACTTCGCGAAAGGATAAAAACCCCGGTACGTATGGAAACTGAACCGGTAGGCGTGCGATTACGGATTCCGCCAATGCGAGATCGGGATAAGACAGAACAACGGCGGCGCCGCGTGCGACCTCGCCTTCGAATCCCACATCAAGACCGGCAACGAAATTAACTTCGTTAAACTTATCATGAGTAACGACCTGGTGACTCAACTGTTCTTGTAGTTGTCGCGCCTGATCAAAGTCGAGTCGAGAAAAGTCTACCGCTGGATATTTCGACATTGCCGCTTGATTGCCGGAGCTACGCTCAGTAAGGTGTCCGGATGTATTGTAAAGAAAATATGGCAACACAGAAGGCGCTTAACCAATGATTAGACTAGCAGTAGCCGGTGCGGCGGGGCGCATGGGTCGAACCATAATTGAAGCTGCCAGTGTGGACGAGGGTGTGCGGCTGACTGGTGCCGTCGAACACAGTGGCAACGCATCCCTGGGGCAGGATGCGGGTGAACTGGCTGGTGTGGGTAATGCCGGTGTGATTATTTCGCAGGATCTCGATCCAGATACCTTCGATGTGTTGATCGAATTTACCAGTATCCAGGCGACGCTGGAGCACGCAGATCTGTGTGCGACGCACGGCAAGAATATGGTTATCGGCACAACCGGATTTAAGCCAGAAGAGCTGGCGCAAATCGAATCCGCGGCGGAATCGACCGCAATCATGCTGGCGCCGAACATGAGTGTCGGCGTGAACTTAGCGCTCAAACTGCTGGAAATTACTGCGAAAACCTTGGGCGATGATGTAGACGTAGAAATCATGGAAGCGCATCACCGGCACAAAGTCGATGCACCTTCAGGAACGGCGCTCAAAATGGGAGAAGTCGTCGCCGATGCCCTGGGCCGCGATCTGCGTGAGTGTGCCGTTTATGGCCGCGAAGGCATTACCGGCGCACGCGGTCGCACCACTATCGGTTTTGCGACGGTACGGGCAGGCGATATCGTCGGCGAACACACCGTGATGTTTGCGGGCGTGGGTGAGCGACTCGAAATTACCCACCGCGCGTCTAGTCGCATGACTTTCGGCAATGGCGCAGTGCGCGCCGCGCGCTGGATTGCGGCCAGGGATAAAGGCTTGTTCAATATGAATGATGTGCTCGAATTAGAATAAATCGAGAATAAATTACAAAATAGATTGATGAGACAGTCGCGCATGACTACAATTCGCGACCTGAAATGACAGGTTTAAAATCGCAAGCATCCCCAAGGAGAAATCCCACCGATTTCTCCTTTTTTTTGACCGTTAAATCCGGGAAGAACCTCGCTTAATGGGTTCGGCTCTCGCAATATTGGTACTGGCAGACGGTACTGTTTTTCGCGGGCAATCTATCGGCGCTGCCGGACAAACTGTTGGCGAGGTTGTGTTCAATACTGCCATGACCGGCTACCAAGAAATTCTCACCGACCCGTCCTACGCCCGGCAACTCGTCACGTTGACCTATCCTCATATCGGTAATACCGGCGTTAACGAAGAGGACGTCGAATCGCGTGATGTATTCGCCGCAGGATTGATCACGCGTAATTACCCGAAACGGGTCAGTAACTGGCGTGCGACGAAATCCTTAACTGAATACTTAAATGACAACAAGCGGGTTGCAATCAGCGATATCGATACGCGCATGTTGACGCGTTTGATTCGTTCCAAGGGCGCGCAAAGCGGTTGCATCATGGCCGGTGAAAATATCGATGTGGATTTCGCCCTAAGCGCCGCCAAGGCGTTTCCCGGTTTGCAAGGCATGGATCTGGCACGTGAGGTCAGTGTAAACGAGCCATATGATTGGGATGGCAGTGTCTGGAATCTGACAAAAGGATATGCATCATCGCCCCCAGCGCGTTTCAAGGTGGTCGCATACGATTTCGGCATCAAGCACAACATTTTGCGTTTGTTATCTCAACGCGGTTGTCATGTCACTGTCGTTCCCGCGCAAACTCCGAGTAACGAGGTGTTGAACATGCAACCTGACGGCGTATTTCTGTCCAACGGTCCCGGTGATCCGGAGCCATGCGATTACGCCATCCAGGCAATTCAGGAAATTATCGAAACAGGTATGCCGACGTTTGGTATTTGTTTGGGGCATCAACTGATGGCCCTGGCTTCGGGTGCAGACACCATGAAAATGAAATTCGGCCATCATGGTGCTAACCATCCGGTAAAAAATCTCGACACCGGTGTCGTGTCTATCACCAGCCAGAATCATGGTTTCGCTGTTGATGAAAACAATGTCCCGGATAATCTGCGTGTTACCCATCGTTCGTTGTTTGATAACACCATCCAGGGTTTGGAACGGATAGACCGGTCCGCATTTTCGTTTCAGGGTCACCCGGAAGCCAGTCCCGGCCCGCATGATATCGATGGATTGTTTGACCGCTTTATTGCATTGATGGAAAACCACAAAGGCATCACGCAGGAAATGACGGTTGGAACCGGGACTGTGCATGCCTAAACGCACCGATATCGACAGCGTATTGATCATAGGCGCGGGTCCGATTGTTATCGGTCAGGCCTGCGAATTCGACTATTCGGGTGTGCAGGCTTGCAAGGCTTTGCGCGATGAAGGCTACCGCGTCATTTTGGTGAACTCGAATCCTGCCACCATTATGACTGACCCGGAGTTTGCCGACGCGACTTATGTCGAACCGATTCGCTGGCAGGTGCTGGAAAAGATCATCGAAAAAGAACGGCCTTGTGCACTATTACCGACCATGGGTGGGCAAACCGGGTTGAACTGCGCGCTCGATCTTGCGCGTGAAGGCGTATTGGAAAAGTATAACGTGCAAATGATCGGCGCCACCCGCGATGCGATCGACAAAGCGGAGGATCGGGAACGATTCAAAAACGCTATGGAAACCATCGGCCTTGAAACCGCGCGCGGCGCGTTGGCCCACAGCATGGAAGACGCTTATGCCGTGCTGAATGACATCGGTTTTCCCGCCATTATTCGTCCGTCATTTACGCTTGGTGGCAGCGGTGGCGGTATCGCTTACAATCGCGAAGAGTACACCGATATTTGTCAGCGCGGTCTGGATGCTTCGCCCACGCGCGAATTATTAATCGAAGAGTGCATGCTGGGTTGGAAGGAATACGAAATGGAAGTGGTGCGCGACGGTGCGGATAATTGCATTATCGTTTGTTCCATTGAGAATTTTGACCCAATGGGTGTGCACACCGGTGACTCCATCACGGTCGCGCCGGCGCAAACGCTGACGGATAAAGAATACCAACTCATGCGTGATGCCAGCATCGCTATCCTGCGCGAAATCGGTGTGGACACCGGTGGCTCCAATGTGCAATTCGCGGTCAATCCAAAGAACGGGCGCATGGTGGTGATTGAAATGAATCCGCGGGTGTCACGTTCCTCGGCGCTGGCTTCAAAGGCGACAGGATTTCCCATCGCGAAAGTCGCGGCCAAGCTTGCTGTGGGGTTTACTCTGGATGAGTTGCAAAACGACATTACAGGTGGCGCGACACCAGCGTCGTTCGAGCCAACCATCGACTATGTTGTTACCAAGATTCCGCGATTTGATTTTGAAAAATTTCAACAGGCCGATGCCGTATTGACCACGCAAATGAAATCCGTGGGCGAAGTCATGGCCATTGCCCGGACTTTTCAGGAGTCACTGCAAAAAGCTATTCGAGGTCTCGAAATTGGTTCGCACGGATTTGATACGTGCGTTGATGCGAGTCTGAGTGCTGGCGAACTAGAAGAGTTGCTGTCACGCAAACTGCGTGTGCCGGGTGCGGAACGCCTGTGGTATGTCGCCGATGCGTTTCGTCATGACATGGGCATTGAAAAAGTCGAGCAGCTCACCGGTATCGATTCGTGGTTTCTGGCTGATATTGAGGACATCGTTAGCACCGAGCGCGAAATTGTCGAGTGCGATTTACAAAACGCCGATAAAGATCAGTTCCTGCTATGGAAACGGCAGGGATTTTCAGACGCACGTATCGCGTACCTGATGAATTGCAGCGAAGCGCAGGTGCGCGCGCGACGCCATGAGTTGCAGGTGCGACCGGTTTATAAACGCGTTGATTCCTGTGCCGCGGAGTTTGCGACACCGACTGCTTATATGTACAGCACCTACGAGCACGAGTGCGAATCCGAACCGCAACAGGCTAAGAAAATTGTCGTTCTCGGCGGCGGACCGAATCGTATTGGCCAGGGTATCGAGTTTGACTACTGTTGCGTTCATGCCTCCATGGCATTGCGTGAAGACGGTTATCAAACCATTATGGTTAACTGCAATCCGGAAACCGTATCGACCGACTACGATACGTCGGATCGCTTGTACTTCGAGCCATTGACTCTGGAAGATGTGCTGGAAGTGATGCATGTGGAACAACCGGACGGGGTAATCGTGCAATACGGCGGGCAAACGCCGTTAAAACTCGCGCGCGGATTGGAGACGGCTGGCGTTGCGGTGATCGGCACATCGCCGACATCTATTCATCAGGCGGAAGATCGTGAACACTTTCAAAAATTATTACACGAGTTAAATCTCAGACAACCGGCCAATCGTCTTGCATCAACTCCTGAACAGGCGCTGGAACTTGCAGAGGAAATTGGTTATCCACTGGTAGTGCGTCCGTCTTATGTTCTCGGTGGGCGCGCAATGGAGGTAGTGCACGGTGGCGACGATCTGGAGAATTACATGCGCCGTGCGATTCATGTATCGAACGAATCGCCGGTACTGCTGGATCGATTTTTTAAACGACGCGATTGAGGTTGACGTTGATGCCGTATGTGACGGTCAGGATGTTGTCATCGGTGGCATCATGGAGCATATTGAAGAAGCCGGAGTGCATTCAGGCGATTCCGCCTGTTCGATTCCGCCGTTTAGTTTGCCGCAATCCATACAGGACGAATTACGCGAGCAGACACGCAAGATGGCACTGGCGCTGAATGTCGTTGGGCTAATGAATGTGCAGTTCGCGGTGAAAGGTGACGACATTTTTGTGCTGGAAGTTAACCCCCGCGCATCGCGCACCGTTCCGTTTGTGTCCAAGGCGACCTCGCGGCCGTACGCCAAGGTCGCCGCCCGCTGTATGGCCGGTAAAACACTGAAAGAGCAGGGCGTGTTGAATGAGATCGTGCCGGATTACTATTCGGTCAAAGAAGCCGTGTTTCCGTTTATAAAGTTCCCCGGCGTTGATACTGTGCTTGGCCCGGAAATGAAAAGTACCGGGGAAGTCATGGGTATTGGCGCGAATTTTGGTGATGCATTTGGCAAGGCACAGCAGGCGGCCAGTGCCGATATTCCGCGTTCCGGCGCGGTATTTGTCAGCGTAAAGCCAAACGACCAGAAGAATGTGGTGGATATCGCGCGTTACCTGGCGGAAAATGGTTTTGATTTGGTGGCAACCCACGGAACATCGGATAATTTGCGTGCTGCCGGACTGGAGACAAAATCCATAAACAAGGTTGTAGAAGGCCGCCCACATATCGTGGATATGATCAAGAACGACGAAATCGACTTAATAATAAATACGACGGCGGGCAAGCAAAGTCTGGCAGATTCGTATACGATTAGGCGTGAAGCTTTGAATCATAAAATAACTTATTTCACGACACTGGCGGGTGCGCGCGCAGCGTGTGAGGCGCATCGTAACGCCGGCGAGGTAGGAGTAAACCGGTTACAACATTTGCATGAGCAACTGAATTGAATGGACAGGGTGTTGTTGACAATAAAAGGAGCGGAAAAGCTCCGGGCGGAACTCAAGCGTCTGAAAAGCACAGATCGCCCAAAGGTGATTGCCGCCATAGAGGAAGCGCGCTCACACGGTGATCTTTCCGAGAACGCCGAGTACGATGCGGCGCGTGATCAACAGGGATTTATCGAAGGCCGTATAGCAGAACTCGAATCGCAGCTCTCCCTGGCGGAAGTCATTGACCCGGCAACGCTGAACGGCGACGGCAAAATAATTTTTGGTTCAACCGTCAAATTGTTTGACGAAGAACAGGACAGTGAAGTGTGTTATCAAATCGTCGGCGACCTCGAAGCCGATATCGCTCAAGGACAGATCTCCCTCGGCTCACCCATCGCCCGCGCTCTCATCGGTAAATTCGAAGGCGACGAAGTCGAAGTCGAAACCCCTGGTGGATTGCGTCACTACGAAGTATTGAGCGTTAGCTACCAGATAGTAAGGAATGCGATATAAAGTATATTTCTCGTTATTTGTTATTTCAGCAAACCGGAGTCGCTAATGACCGTTTTTTTCCCAGTAGTTTCTCCAGCCTTGTATTTGTCTTATTCCGAATTCTCCACTTCGTGTTATATGGAGCATTGAATTACATGCATCTGTATCGAGAGACAAATGATTTCCTCGCGATGTGTTTTAGGAAATTCGAAATGCAAGTACCTGCTCCTGTACTAAATAATTCCCACGACTAGACCGACTTTGCGCTATCAAAAAGGATGTTTGGAAATCGCGATCATTCAGATTGTGGCTCGATATATTAGCGGATTGAACTGCCTCTCTGGTTCGTATTGATCGACAGGGTTGACACAAGAAGTAGGCGTAATATTTAGGACTTTAGATGAATTTCGGGAGGATATTCGTTTTTTTGGCTCTACCGATAACAAATAGTTCAAAGTGCACAGAATTACATAAAAAGTATTTGAGGAATTTTTTTCAGGAAGAATTTGATAAACCAGAAAATCCTTTTCTTTCAAGTCAAAAAAGAGACACAGTATCCAGAAAAAGTATTAGGTCTGCCATAGCGAATTCTGGTGTGGATGGGCTAAATCCAAATGATAGTGCAGAACTATCTAGAACCATTGGTCAATCATTCGGCGGATACGTTCACCCTGCTTCGGGGCATATCTGTGAGACGATGAAGGGGACGCCAACCGACGTATTCTGTTAAAGGGATGTCTGGTACGCAAAGGCAATATGAGTTTTTGTCTAACTAGCAGGATTATGCTTACAAAGGATTGTTTCTAACTAAACTAACTGTTATCGTCTTGCAGGAAGCGGAAACAGAACAGGGCTACACACAGTTTATTGATTACTTTGAACAAGTTGCAGGTCTTGAGAAGCCTGAAGATCCAGAGAAACTTCTGAAAAAAATTAAACGGGGCTAGCAGGCGCAGACTGAACGGAGTGAAATGGAATCCGGGACAAAACTTGTAGTGAACTATCGTCGAAATATAATCGTTGGCGGGACGTTTTATTTGTCGGTAACCTGCAAAACCGTCCATCCGGGTTGTTTGACGAATGGAACGCAGAAGATGTTCCTTCTGTCTGTAAGACTGAAGGATAAGAGGCGTAAAGAATAACTCCGCCTTACCTTGTTCCTTTCCAGTCGGTGCAGCTGGAATCAATGTCAGGCCCCGGACGTACTTACAGCACACTCGATTACTCTTGATGGGGTAAGATTAGTAATCCGCTATTAAGTTTAATTGCTTCAGGTTTTATGTTCCAAGACCCAGTTTATTGATGGAAATTCGATAAAGCCGTGTGCTTACTCGTGCGAACTCTGCTTGATTTATTGGTGCTGCTTGCGCTGGCGCTTGTTTTGGCCGTAGTGCTAACGGGCGGTTTTGAACTGGAATTCAATGAACTTAGCATTTCCGCTACGGGTTTAGACAAGCCACTCGTATATTTTTTTGTTTTGTTATCCGTGCGCTATTTGTTTTTCGAGGTCCCTGGAAACTTTAGCCTGACGGCGAGTAACGACTGGTTGCGACACCACGGTGTTCGTGGATTCATTTTTTTAGTGTTGACCGTAGTGGTGGTCAAATCTTTCGTTTCCATCATTGTTCTGTTTTATTTCAACCAGGCTCTCGATGGGAAAGATTTAATTTTCACGTACGCGCCGGATCTGGCTCTGTGTCTTGCGATTTCACTCAGTCTTTTTGTGATCACTTTATCGGATAACGGAAAACTTAATAACAGTCTAGTAGGACGTGTTCGGGTGCTGGTCTATTGTTTTGTGGGTGTTGGAACCGTATTAGTTTCAATTTATTACGTGCTGTCGGGTTATGTATATTTTTTCTGGGGTTCGTTTTTGGAGCCTCACCATTTTCAGGCGATGAAAATGGCGCGTGTCGGTGACGAATTTCTGGATTTGTTTTTTCGCGTTCAGACACTCGTTGCATTTTGTGTGATGGGCGTGCTTTACCTGTTTGCAAAGCGTATTCAAAAGATGATTAGCGAGCCGGCAAAACGCGTGTCCTGGTCGATGGCGCTGGTTTCCCTGTGTTTAGTTCCGTTCGCTTTGGTTGCTCATCAACCCGTCAATCGACCTGCTGATTTTTCACCATCCGTGGCGTCGCCGCTATGGCTGTTGCAGCAACCCGTGGCCAAAAATCAAAATGGTGTTGACGACTTTGATTTAATAAAGGACATCGATACTTCTAAGTTCGTTGCACAAAAGACCGGCGAAATTCCATTGAAGTATAAAAGCCTCAAGGGTGCTGCGAAAGGTAAGAACCTCGTGTTTTTTGTCATGGAGTCGGTGCGCCGCCGCAATCTTGGGTTGTACGGCTACAGTCGTGAGCCGATGCCGGAACTCACCCGGTTGGCAGAGAATTCGCTGGTATTTCAGAATGCCTACGTGATGCAACCGAGAAGCAGTAAGGCCATGGCGGCCCTGACGTTGGGTATCATGCCTGACCCGAGGTTAATACCTATTTCGTGGGAGCCTCGTCGCATCGACGGGCACGACACGTTTTTCACCCGGGTGTTGAAGCAGGAAAGGCGATTTTATCAAGGTACAGCGCAACCCTATGGCGGGGACCGGTTGCAGGACTTCTTTCTTGCGGCTACTCACTATGTGGATCAACCCGTGGTTTCGCTGGAGACACTGCAGGAGGACAAGTCGCTGTCAAACGATGATCGTGGGCTTGTGCAAAGCTTTCTGCGCTGGGTGAATGAATCGAATCAGCCGTTTGTTGGCCTGCTGTGGACGGAATGCGCGCACATGCCCTATGACGCGCAAGTAAAACCCTTCGGTGAGAAAAATTTGGTAGACAAGTACGATAATTGTCTGCGTCAAGTGGATGATGCATTGGCATCGTTAGTTGAGGGGTTGGTGAGTGCGGGCAAGCTGGATGACACCCTGTTGGTGATATTCGGCGATCACGGTGAAGCCCTAGGCGAGAATTTCGATCGCGGCCATGGCAGTTACCTGTATGAACACTCCATGCGAATTCCATTCATTATTCACAATCGCGAAATAATCAAAGAAAGAACTGATGTAACTGGGCGTTTTCAACTAAAAGATGTTCCCACAACACTCCTTTACCTTATGGGGCTGCCTGACGATATCAATCAGTCAGTAAATATATTCTCAAAAAGCGCACGCGATAAACTTTTCATGAGTAATGTTTACCAGGATTTTAAACTGGGGATACTGTTTGAGCGCACAAAATTTGTTTACCGCCCAAGGTACGATTTGACGTATGTCTATGATCTCGACGCAGATCCGCAAGAGCGGATAAATATAAGTAGTCAGTTCAGCAAGATGCAGTTGGCGGCATTAAAGCAAGACGCGCTGACGTGGTATAAGTTTCAAAAATCATACGTGGATAACAACTACCCGCGTCGATAATCTCAGTCCAGGGAGCGTCTGTCGATGTTGTAGTGAACCTGGTTACAACTACCGTCACCGTAAGTCCGTTCGGTCAATTCAATTTTTCCGCTTTCGTCGGCAAGAATGACTGTTGAGCAGCGCGTGCCGTAGTCTGGTGTTTCGATAAAAATCGGCGACAAATAGCGCTCCAGTTCGATTTCTATACCGGTGTCGGGCAAGTGTTCGTCGGGTGCTTTGGTTTTATCCGATAAGAGTTCCAACAACGCCTGGGTCAAATCGTTGTTTTCCGAATTGACGATGTTCTCGAACCGTTGCTTGCCATTGACGGCTTTTGGCCAGGGCGTATCGAGTAAGTGGTTGCTCAGTGCAAAAACACCTTCGTCCAACAGAACCGGGCTGGTATCCGAGCGGTTCGAGTAAAAATATATCCGCTCCAGATTGCCGGCTAACAATGAAAATCCGTTGTATTTCGATCGATCTGCGTCAAGACCGTACAGATAATTCTCAATTGTCACGTCGCTGATTAACCAGTTTGTGACGATGTTGCCGCGCGACTCGCGTTTAGGATCATGCGAACCCGGATTGCGAAAATTGGTTAATGCCGAGATCCGGCCTGAACGGTTGATACCCAGCCAGGTTCCGCCAGCTTCCAGGTCGCGACCCGCGAGAATCTCAGGGTGTTCCTGCCAAAAACCTGCTTCTTTAGCCGGTCTCCCATAGAATTCGTCGCGATTGGCCGCTAGGATGAATGGAAAATCCGGGTGTGCCTTTAATCCGAGAAGAATGAAACACATTTGCAATTTAATAGATAACTACAGCTGGTTACTTAATCCTACATGAAACGCAGAACGATGTTGTCGATTTTAGGTGGCGGTGTAGTTGCCACTTGGGCGGGCAGCCGTTATGCATTTGAGCATGGGATATGGAATCCATGCTTGGGTGAGAGTCTTCCGTCGCATCTGGCCAATCACGCATTGGTTCAGGCGGCATGGCAAGACATCGACCCAACCCAGGTTTGGGATTGCCATGCGCACGTCGCGGGAACCGGCGATAGCGGCGGCGGTATCGTAGTAAACCCCGACATGTACAAACTCTCGCATCCCATCGCGTTTTTAAAGCGCAAGTTCTATCTCAATGCCGGTTGTGTCGATGAAAACGGCGAGGTGGATGTGGGTTTTGTTAATCGAATGCTGCATTTACATGCAAATTTTCCCACAGGGGTTAAGTTTGGATTGCTGGCATTGGATTATTACCACGATGAAAACGGTCAGATTGTTAAAGAAAACAGTTTTTTTCATGTGCCCAACGCGTATGTGCAAAGCCTGGCTGAACGATACTCCGAATCATTTGAATGGATTGCATCGATTCATCCATATCGTGAGGATGCATTGGATGAATTGGACGATGTTCATGCTGCAGGTGCGCGCGCGATAAAGTGGTTACCTCCCGCACAGGGCATCGATCCGTCCTCGTCGCAATGCGATGCCTTTTATCAACGCCTGGCAGCGCTCAATATGCCTCTGCTAACGCATACCGGCGCCGAACACGCGGTCAGTGTTCCCGGTGGGCATGAATACGGCAATCCGTTGTTATTGCGACGGGCGCTTGATCATGGAGTTCGTGTTATTGCCGCGCACTGTGCAACTATTGGCGAAAACATCGACAGCGATCAAGGCGAAAACGGACCGCATGTCAGCAGTTTCAGTTTATTTATACGTCTGATGCAGGATGAAAAATATGACAGCTTACTGTTTGGCGAGATGTCGGCGATAATGCAACGCAACCGCCACCCGGACGTGGTACGAGTACTATTGGAAAAACAGGAATGGCACGACCGCTTGCTTAACGGTTCGGATTATCCGTTACCGGCGGTGATGGCGATTTTTTCGATCCGGCGTTTTGTCAAAGCCGGATTGTTAGCGGAAAATGCAGTCGAACCGCTGATGGAATTGCATCAGCATAATCCACTGTTATTCGAATTTGTTCTGAAACGCAGTGTGAATATCGATGGTCGGGGATTTTCGCCCCAGGTGTTTCACACACGCCGTGTGCTGGATAGCCAGAGCGGATAAATCAGGGAAGCGCTATTTTGGGTTCTTGCGCCGGACGATAAATGGACACGGTACGCCCGATTTGCTGAATAACGGTGGCGTCGGTTTGCTGGCAAATATTGTGCGCGGTCTTTTTACGCGCAGATTTATCATCATCCGACAACTTTATTTTGATGAGTTCATGGTGACTCAACGCAATTTCGATTTCCGCCAATACGACTTTGGTCAATCCGGCTTGTCCGATACTGACAACGACCTGGCGGTGATGGGCCAATGAGCGTAAATAACGTTTTTGTTTGCCGGTTAATTCCATTGCATACACTTTGCGTATTGAAATTTAATATTCCAAGCATAGTAGCAAACTATCGATGTTCTTATTCAGGCGGCGATGAGTAAAGCAAAACGAAGCGCGTCCAGCGAGCGTTGGAGACAACGCCAGTCGCGTGACCCGTTTGTTAAACAGGCGCGCACACAAGGTTATAACTCTCGTGCCGCGTATAAGTTAATTGAAATCGACGAAAAAGATCGCTTGTTAAAAAACGGCATGACCGTGCTCGATCTCGGCGCCGCACCGGGTAGTTGGTCGCAGTATGCCAGGCAAAAAGTCGGCGCAAAGGGTTTGGTGGTTGCGGTTGATTTGCTTCCGGTTAACGCAAAAGGTGTCGTGGCCATCCAGTCCGATATTAGCGAACTGGAAACATTACCAATTCTTCATGAATATAAGCGTACCGAGGCAAACCTTGTAATCAGCGATATCGCCCCCAATATCACAGGTGTGAAGGCGACCGATGATGCGCGCGCTTTGCAGTTGCTGGAATCGGTGTTGCATATTTGTGAGCAGGTGCTAAAAGCCGACGGCGTATTACTGGCAAAGGTGTTCGAAGGTGAAAGCGCGAACGAGTTTCGAAGAATGTGTGAGCGAAAGTTTTCAAAAATTACGATGCGTAAACCGCGTTCGTCACGTTCACAAAGCCGTGAAATATATTTGCTGGCACGAGGATTTAAACGCTTAAGCGCGTCAAAAAGAGAGTGAATTCACTTGTGTTAACGCTGATCGCATAGGAAAATGGTGTTCAGGTTCATTGGTTGGGCGGAACAAAGGCTCGCGCAAACCAGTCTTAACTAGACAATTCATTAAACATTACTTTGTATGAATAATTTAACCAAAAATCTTATCTTGTGGCTGGTTATCGCCATGGTGCTGATGGCGGTGTTTAACAATTTCGGGCCACGTCAGGACGCGAAACATCCGCCGATCCCTTATTCGACATTTATAACCCTGGTCACCCAGGGTCAGGTTGAAAAAGTCACTATCCGCGGCGAGACCATTCTTGGCACCAAGGTCAATGGCGAGACGTTTAAGACGCTTTCACCGGGCGACGATCACATGGTGACGGATTTGCTGGAAAACGGTGTCGCTATCAACGCGGAAGAGGAAGAACAGCCTTCATTGTTGTGGTCGATTCTTTTGAGCTGGTTCCCGTTTCTGTTATTGATCGGAGTCTGGATATTCTTTATGCGTCAGATGCAGGGCGGTGGTGGTCGTGGCGCGCTGAGTTTTGGTAAGAGCCGCGCGCGCATGCTGACGGAAGATAAGAACACCATCACGTTCGCCGATGTGGCCGGTGTTGAGGAAGCCAAGGAAGAAGTTGGTGAGCTGGTTGAATTTCTCAGCGACCCCTCCAAGTTTCAGAAACTGGGCGGACGTATACCGCGTGGTGTACTCATGACCGGCAGTCCCGGTACGGGTAAAACCCTGCTGGCGAAAGCCATTGCCGGTGAAGCCAAGGTGCCGTTTTTCTCCATTTCAGGTTCGGATTTTGTCGAAATGTTTGTCGGTGTCGGTGCTTCACGGGTGCGCGATATGTTTGAACAGGCCAAGAAAAACGCACCGTGCATCATTTTTATCGATGAAATTGATGCAGTCGGGCGTCAACGTGGCGCGGGTCTGGGCGGCGGACACGACGAACGCGAGCAGACATTGAATCAGTTGCTGGTGGAAATGGATGGTTTCGAAGGCAGTGAAGGCGTGATTGTTATCGCTGCGACCAACCGGCCTGACGTGCTCGACCCCGCTTTATTGCGACCAGGACGTTTTGACCGCCAGGTGCACGTGCCGCTGCCGGATATTCGTGGTCGCGAGCAGATTCTTAAAGTACACATGCGCAAAGTGCCAATGTCAGACGATGTTGACGCCAATGTTATAGCACGCGGTACACCGGGTTTCTCCGGCGCAGATCTAGCGAATCTGGTGAATGAGGCGGCATTGTTTGCCGCACGTGCCAGCAAAAAGCTGGTAAACATGGAAGACTTTGAACTGGCCAAGGACAAGGTGCTCATGGGTGTCGAGCGCCGCTCAATTGTTATGCCGGAAGAGGAACGTTTGAACACGGCGTACCACGAGTCCGGTCACACCGTGGTTGCGCGTAGTCTGGATAACACGGATCCCGTGCACAAGGTTACCATCATTCCGCGTGGTCGCGCGTTGGGCGTGACCATGCAGTTGCCCGAGGAAGATCGTTATTCTCATGACCGCGAGTATTTGCTGTCTAATATCGCCGTACTCATGGGTGGGCGTATTGCCGAAGAAGTGTTCATGAAACAAATGACCACCGGAGCGTCCAATGACTTTGAACGTGCTACCGAACTGGCGCTGAAAATGGTTTCGCGCTGGGGCATGAGTGATGCCCTCGGTCCACGAGTGTACGGTGACAATCAATCCGAGGTTTTTCTGGGTCGCGATGTTTCAACGCATCGCAATCTAAGTGACGCGACGGCACAAAAAGTCGATGCCGAAACCACGCGTATTATTGAAGAGCAGTACGCCAGAGCGCGTAAAATCATTGAGGATAAACGCGACATCATTGAAACCATGGCGAAATTGCTGATGGAATGGGAAACACTGGATGCCGAGCAAATTGACGCTATTATGGAAGGTAGAACCCCGAAACCACCTGAAAATCTGGATGATTCGGACAAGGGTTCATCGACACCTGAGAGTAAAACCGATCCAAAACCGCCGATCGAGCCTCGTATGGACGAGCCGGCTGGCGATCAAGCCTAATAGGAAACATTCAGCGGGTTGCGGTGTTGCGTTAGAAAAAGCTAGTTCGCGCTAGTGGAACGGAAATATTTCGGCACAGACGGCGTTCGCGGTAGGGTGGGTGACGAACCCATCACGCCAGCCACGGTAATGAAACTCGGTTGGGCGGTCGGGCGCGTACTCGGTGCAGGATCGTCCAATGCGCGCATCTTGATTGGCAAGGACACGCGGGTTTCGGGATACATGCTCGAATCCGCTTTGGAAGCCGGTCTGTCCGCCGCCGGTGTTGATATTTCCCTTATCGGGCCAATGCCAACCCCGGGCATCGCCTACCTCACGCGTACCTCGCGCGCCCAGGCCGGGATCGTAATCAGCGCATCGCACAATCCTTATTTTGATAATGGAATCAAGTTCTTTTCAGCGAAAGGTCAGAAGTTACCTGACGATGTGGAGTTGGAAATAGAACAGGCAATGGGTGAACCCATGAGTATTGTCGAGTCCGCGTCGCTGGGCAAAGCCGAGCGCTTCGCAGATGCCGCCGGACGTTATATTGAATTCTGCAAAAGCACTGTGCCTTATCGTTTGACGCTCAAGGAGCTGCGCCTGGTGGTCGATTGTGCTCACGGTGCTGCTTATCACGTTGCCCCGAATGTGTTTGAGGAACTGGGTGCTGACGTAACGGCGATCGGGCATCAACCCGACGGTTTCAATATCAACGAACAATGCGGCTCGACCCATCCACAGGCGTTACAGGCCAAAGTATTGGAAACCCAGGCAGATATCGGCATTGCGCTGGACGGGGATGGTGATCGCCTGATTCTGGTCGATGCTATGGGAGAAATTGTCGATGGCGATGAGATTCTCTATATCATGTCTCAGCATCGGCTTAAAAAATCAAGATTGAATGGCGGCCTGGTGGGAACGTTGATGACTAATCTCGGACTTGAGCAAGCCTGTGCGCGGGCGAATATACCGTTCGTGCGTGCGGCGGTAGGCGATCGCTACGTGTTGGAGCAGCTTGCCGTGGAACAATGGGAACTCGGCGGTGAAACGTCAGGGCACATTATCTGCCTGGATAAGACGACAACCGGCGATGCCATCATCGCGGCCTTGGAATTATTGCAGGTGATGGTGAATACGGGAAAATCGTTGAATGACTTGAAAACCGGCATGGAAAAGTTTCCGCAGAAAATGATTAACGTGCGTCTCGAGAACGGAAAGTCATCGCAAACCGCCGAGATTATTGATTGCGCATCGGTTGGCGATGCGGTCAAACAGGCGCAATCCGAATTGTCCAGCAATGGTCGTGTGGTACTGCGGCCGTCAGGGACAGAGCCTTTGATACGTGTGATGGTCGAGGGTAACAATTCATCACAGGTAGACAGAATAACCCGGCAACTGGCACAAACCGTCGAAACGACAGCCAAGTCGCTGGGCTGACTTGATCTAACCCGGATATTCGTTGCTTTATTGCCGATGCGCCGGTAACATCCGGCCCGATTTTTCACCCCTGATCTCAACTGCGTAAAGGACCTCATTGACCCAACATTCGAGAAAGCCCCTGGTTGCCGGCAACTGGAAAATGAACATGAACCGGCAGTCGGCACTGGATTTGGCGAAAACGGTATGTAATGAAATTAGCGGTGAAAACACCGAAGTCCTGTTGTGCCCACCGTCGATCCTGATACCGGCGGTAACGGTCGTAATTGAGTCGAGCAAGGTGAAGCTGGGCGCGCAAAACATGAACGAGCACGACTCGGGTGCACATACGGGTGAAATATCCGCGCAAATGTTGAAGGATTTCGACTGCACATACGTTATCCTTGGACATTCGGAGCGGCGTCATATTTACGGTGAAACCGATGCAATGGTGGCTGCTAAAACCGTGGCCGCAATCGACAATGGCATTACACCCATCGTGTGTGTCGGTGAGACGCTGGACGAACGCGAGTCCGATGCTACTGAAGCGGTGGTGTTAAGGCAACTGGATGCCGTGTTAACGGCAGCAGGCGCGGATCAATTCAAGAACGCGGTCGTTGCGTATGAACCGGTGTGGGCGATTGGCACGGGTAAAACTGCATCGCCGGAGCAGGCGCAGGCGGTTCACGCTGTTTTGCGCGACAGACTGGCCGGTGCGAATGCAGGTGCAGAAAGCGTGCGGATATTATACGGCGGCAGTGTCAAAGCAGATAACGCGGCGACTTTATTTGAACAAGCGGATATCGATGGTGGTTTGATCGGTGGCGCTTCACTCAAAGCAGACGAATTTTTAGCGATCTGCCAAGCGGCAGGTTAAGGAAGCAGAATGTTAATTAACGTGGTATTGGTAGTTCATGTATTAGTCGCGGTGGCTATCGTTGTGCTGGTATTGTTACAACAAGGCCGTGGTGCGGATGCAGGCGCGGCATTCGGTGGCGGCGGCGGTTCGCAAAGCCTGTTCGGTGCGCAGGGATCGGCCAACTTTCTCAGCCGGACGACCGCTATATTGGCGACTATCTTTTTTCTCACCAGTTTGGGTTTGGCGTACATTTACAACCAAAGCACGGAACGCCGCAGTGTGACGGAAAATCTGCCTGCGGTGGAAACCCAGACGGAGTTGCCTGAAACGCCTCAAACCGAAACAACGGAAACTGATCAGGGATCTGAAGTTCCGTCGGCACCGTCCGGCGAAAGTCAATAGTTTTCGATCCAAAGCGGCGACAACGACGTTCATGGTTAGGTCGCCATGCTAGGATATGGTACGGGTTACAGCCGAAGTGGTGGAATTGGTAGACACGCCGTCTTGAGGGGGCGGTGGCGCGAGCCGTGCCGGTTCGAGTCCGGCCTTCGGCACCAGGGATATCCGGTATTTAACCGTCAATGACATTATAATAACTGAATGCTTGAAAACTACGTTCCAATATTGATCTTTCTCGGTGTTGCCGCGGTCATTGGTGTTGTACCGTTGGCATTGGGTCGTTTGCTGGGTCCACACCAACCGGATGATGAAAAACTATCGCCTTACGAATGCGGTTTTGAAGCCTTCGAAGATTCGCGCATGAAATTCGATGTGCGTTATTACCTGGTCGCCATCCTGTTCATTATTTTTGATCTTGAGATCGCGTTTCTTTTTCCGTGGGCTATCGTGTTGGATGAAATCGGCTCATTCGGTTTCATCGCCATGATGATTTTTCTGGCCGTTCTTGTGGTCGGATTTATTTATGAATGGATGAAAGGGGCGCTGGAATGGGAGTAACGCCGTGCCGATAGAAGGAGTATTGAACCAGGGGTTCGCCACCACCTCGCTGGACAAACTCATCAACTGGGCGCGCACCGGAGCGATGTGGCCAATGACTTTCGGTCTGGCCTGTTGTGCCGTGGAAATGATGCACGCCGGTGCATCGCGTTACGATCTTGATCGTTTCGGAATTATATTCCGTCCCAGCCCACGTCAATCCGATGTCATGATTGTCGCCGGTACGCTGGTTAATAAAATGGCGCCGGCCTTGCGCAAGGTGTATGACCAAATGCCCGAACCGCGCTGGGTCATTTCAATGGGTTCGTGCGCTAACGGCGGTGGCTATTATCATTACTCGTACTCAGTCGTTCGAGGTTGTGACCGCATTGTGCCGGTGGATGTCTACGTTCCGGGCTGCCCGCCGACAGCGGAAGCGCTCTTGTATGGGATTATTCAGTTGCAGAAGAAGATTAAACGCACCAACACAATTGCCCGCTAAAAAATGGCTGCGCTTAGTCAATATTTCGTTGAAAATGCTCTCAAAATACTCATGTATTGTCACATACACTCCGTTTTTTCGCGCATTTTCGCCTCGTCTTGCCGTCGCTCGCTCATTTTTTAATGCCTGTTTAGCCTCGCGCAAATATGCCCAAGATTGAAAAATTATCGAATAGGATAAACAGCGTACTCGGTGATGCGATCAGTGAATCGACGATTGCATTGGGCGAACTTACTATTGAAATAGTGCGCGACCGCCTGGTCGATGTGTGTACCCTGTTGCGGGACAATCCTGAATTGCAGTTCGAGCAGTTGATCGATATCTGTGGTGTCGACTATTCGCATTACGGGTGTGATGAAGGCGGCAAACCCTGGGTGGGTTCCAGTTCATCGCAACAACACCTGGGTGACCGCATCGACAACACTAACAGCCGTCATCAAGGCCCGCGTTTTGCTGTGGTGTATCACCTGTTGTCGGTCAGTCAAAATCATCGCGTGCGCTTGCGTGTCATGCTGGACGATGAATTTCCCGCCTTGCCGTCCGTCGTCAGTGTCTGGCATTCAGCGGATTGGTATGAGCGCGAAACCTTCGATTTGTTCGGTATTGTATTTGAAGGCCACCCGGACTTGCGCCGTATCTTGACCGACTATGGTTTTATCGGCCATCCATTTAGAAAAGATTTTCCCATTTCAGGACATGTGGAAATGCGCTACGACGCGGATAAAGGTCGGGTAATTTATCAACCGGTTACCATCGAACCACGTGTGCTGGTACCGCGTATGATTCGTGACAGCGCTGCCGCGACAGAACAATCCGGCAATGGCTGAAATCCGTAACTACACCATGAACTTTGGCCCGCAGCATCCTGCGGCCCACGGTGTATTGCGTGTGGTTATGGAAATGGACGGCGAAGTGATAGAGCGGGTCGATCCGCACATCGGGTTACTGCATCGCGGCACGGAAAAACTAGCCGAAACCAAACCATTCAACCAAACCATCGGTTACATGGATCGTCTGGATTACGTGTCCATGATGTGTAGCGAGCACGGTTATGTCAGCGCGATTGAAAAGCTGTTGGAAATCTCGCCACCCATACGCGCGCAATACATTCGCGTCATGTTCGACGAGATCACACGCATCCTGAATCACCTGTTATGGCTGGGCGCGCATGCTTTAGATGTTGGTGCAATGACGGTGTTCCTGTATTGTTTTCGTGAACGCGAAGATCTGATGGATTGCTACGAAGCCGCCTCCGGTGCGCGTTTGCACGCGACCTATTATCGTCCGGGTGGGGTGTATCGCGATTTGCCCGACACTATGCCGAAGTATGAGGCTTCGAAATGGCACAACGATAAAGATGTCGCTCGTTTGAACGAAGCACGGGAAGGGTCGTTGCTGGATTTTATCTGGATGTTTACCGAGCGATTTCCAAAACGCGTCGACGAGTACGAAACCCTGTTAACGGACAACCGCATCTGGAAACAACGCACCGTGAATATCGGTGTAGTGTCGCCGGAACGTGCGTTGCAACTCGGCTTTACCGGCCCGATGATTCGTGGTTCGGGTTTTGCCTGGGATGTGCGTAAGAAACAACCTTATGCGGTTTACGACAAAATGGATTTCGATATTCCTGTTGGTGTCAACGGCGATTGCTATGACCGCTACCTGGTGCGTATCGAAGAAATGCGCCAGTCAAACAATATCATTCGTCAATGCGTCGAGTGGTTACGTGCGAATCCAGGCCCGGTCATGGTGGAAAATCAGAAAATCGCACCGCCCAAACGCACTACCATGAAACAGGACATGGAATCGCTGATTCATCATTTCAAATTATTTACCGAAGGGTTTTGCGTGCCGGATGGCGAAGTGTATGCGGCGGTGGAAGCACCCAAAGGCGAGTTTGGCATATACCTCATTTCAGACGGTGCGAACAAACCATATCGTTTGAAAATCCGCGCACCGGGATTTGCTCATCTTGCGTCATTGAATGAAATGTCCAGCGGACATATGTTGGCCGACATGGTGGCGATAATCGGCACGCAGGATATCGTGTTCGGGGAGATTGACCGCTGATGAATCAAGTGTTGTCCAACGCAACCGTGGCGAAAATCGAAAAAGAATTCGTCAAGTATCCGACCAAGCAAGCAGTTGTAAAATCAGCCTTGCGTTACGCCCAGGATGAACACGGTTGGGTCAGCGATGATATTGTTAAAGCGGTGGCCGAATTGCTGGAACTGGAACCGATCCAGGTTTACGAAGTCGCGACGTTTTACGATCACTACGATACCAAACCTGCCGGCCGTCACAAAATAAAAGTCTGCACGAATATATCCTGCATGTTATGCGGATCGGACGATGTGGTGGATCACCTGCAAAACAAACTCGGTATTAAATTTGGTGAGACTACCGAAGACGGCCGTTTCACTTTATACGAGTCGGAGTGTCTCGCTGCCTGTGCTGCCGCACCCATGATGATGATCGGTAATGACTATCATGAAAATCTGACGCCGGAGAAAATCGACGGCATTCTGGACGGGTTGGAGTAATCGTATGGGACTGCATGTTTGTTTGCCCGATCCGAGCGTTGACCAGCCGTGGACAATGGCTGCTTATGAAAGTCAGGGTGGTTATTCGGCCTGGCGCAAGATTCTGCAGGAAAAAACACCGCCGGAAGATATTATCGAAGAGTTAAAAACATCCGGGTTACGTGGCCGTGGCGGAGCTGGTTTTCCGACCGGTTTGAAAATGAGTTTTATGCCGCGTAATGCGCCGGGGCAAAAATACCTCGTGTGTAATTCCGATGAGAGCGAACCGGGAACGTGCAAAGACCGCGACATACTGCGTTTTAACCCGCATGCGCTGGTCGAGGGTATGGCCATAGGCGCTTACAGCATGGGTGCAACCGTGGCATACAACTATATTCGTGGCGAATTTTATGAACCCTACACACGTTTCGAAGCAGCGCTGCAAGAAGCGCGCGATGCCGGTCTAATAGGGAAAGACCTGCAGGGTTCGGGCATCGATATCGAGATTTTTACCTCGCGTGGCGCCGGCGCCTATATCTGCGGCGAAGAAACCGCCCTGCTGGAATCGCTGGAAGGCAAAAAGGGGCAACCACGGTTCAAGCCACCGTTCCCGGCGCAGGTTGGTGCGTTTGGTCGCCCGACCACGGTTAACAACACCGAATCACTGGCCTCGATTTCGACTATTATGCGCAAGGGTGCGCAGTGGTTTGCTGACTTAGGTCCGCCGAATAATGGGGGCAGTAAGATATTTTCGGTGAGTGGTCACGTCGCCAGGCCCGGCAATTACGAAGTACCTCTGGGCACATCGTTTAAGGACTTGCTGGAAATGGCCGGCGGTATGCGTGACGGTAAACAACTAAAAGCTGTTATACCCGGCGGCTCGTCGGTGCCGGTGTTGCCTGCGGAAAAAATCCTCGCCGCCAACATGGATTACGACTCGCTGCAGGAAGCGGGTTCCATGCTGGGTGCGGGTTCCGTGATCGTGATGGATGAAACCACGTGTATGGTGCGCGTGCTGGAGCGAATTTCTTATTTCTACTATGTCGAGTCCTGCGGTCAATGCACGCCGTGTCGCGAAGGCACGGGTTGGTTGTATCGTGTGATTAATCGTATTCGTAACGGCCGTGGTCAACCTGAGGATCTTGATCTATTGGTGGACATGGCAAATCGCATCGAGGGACGAACCATTTGCGCACTCGGTGATGCAGCGGCCTGGCCGGTGCAGAGCTTTATGAAGCACTATCGACACGAATTTGCCGCCATGATTCCGGGCGCACAACAGAAGGCGGCGTAAGTATAGTATGCCTGACCCGATAAAAATCGAAATCGACGGTCGCGAGTTCGAAACGCAACCCGGCACCATGATTATCCAGGTGGCGGATGATGCCGGAATCGATATTCCACGATTTTGTTATCACAAGAAGCTATCAATCGCGGCAAATTGCCGCATGTGCCTGGTGCAGGTCGAGAAAGCGCCCAAGCCGATGCCGGCATGCGCTACTCCTGTTACGGACGGTATGAAAATTTTCACACACTCCAATTACGCTATGGATGCGCAAAAAGCGACTATGGAGTTTTTGCTCATCAATCATCCGCTGGATTGTCCGATCTGCGATCAGGGCGGGGAGTGTCCGTTGCAGGATCAGGCCATGGTCTACGGCAACGACGTGTCGCGCTTCGCCGAGAAAAAACGCGTTGCCGACGATCACGACATTGGTCCTTTGATTGCAACGGAGATGACCCGTTGTATTCATTGCACACGATGCGTGCGATTCGGTCAGGAGGTGGCGGGCATCATGGAGCTGGGTGCGACCGGTCGCGGCGAGCATACGCAAATCGGGACTTATATCGAACAAACTGTGGATTCGGAGTTGTCGGGCAATGCCATTGATTTGTGTCCAGTGGGCGCGTTGACATCGAAACCTTACCGATTCTCTGCCCGTGCCTGGGAACTGGTCAATCACGACAGTGTCAGTCCGCACGATTGCGTCGGCACTAATTTGACCGTTCAAACATTGCGCAACGAAGTCAAACGCGTGTTGCCGCGCCATAACGACGCGATCAACGAGTGCTGGATTGCGGATCGCGATCGTTACAGTTATGAGGCGCTGAATACCGATGAACGTTTAACGATGCCGATGATTCGCCGGGATGGCAAATGGCAGGAAACCGATTGGCAAAGTGCGTTGAACTTTGCGGTGGACGGTTTGCGTGGTGTGATCGATAAGCACGGCGCGGATGGTATCGGCGCGCTGGCTTCGCCCATTTGCACCACCGAAGAGTTTTATCTGTTACAAAAGTTATTTCGCTCGCTCGGTGTTGGTAACGTCGATCATCGGCTCCGGCAAATCGATTTTTCCGATGATGAAACCGCACCTTTGTTTCCTGGTCTGGAAATTCCTATTGCCGAGTTGGAAACGCGAAAAGCTATTCTGCTGCTCGGTTCGAATATTCGCAAAGACCAGCCACTGCTTGGATTGCGTGTGCGTAAAGCGGCACTGAAAGGCGCCGCTGTCATGGTGATCAATCCATTGGACTATGAATTTCATTTCAAGACATCGGCGAAAAATATCGTTCCGTCGTCGCAATTGGCGTCTTCGCTGGCGCGCGTAGCCGTTGCATTGGGTCAAACCAAGAATGTCGATGTGCCTGCGGAGATTTCGGCATGGGCGGGTGATGAAGGTGTTAACGATGTCGAAACATCGATGGCAAATACTCTGGCGGAACAGGGCGGGGATGCCGTGGTATTGCTAGGTTCGATAGCGCATCAGCATTCTGACTTTGCCGCATTGAAAGCGATCAGCGAGTGGATCGGCGATGCTTGCGGTGCAAAGTTGGGAATACTGGCCGATGCGAATTCTGCGGGCGCGCATCTCGCGGGTTGTGTTGCGCATCGTGGTGCAGGCGGCTCGACTGATGTGGTCAAGGGCAAGAGCGCGGATGCGATGCTGGACGGTTCGTGCAAAGGTTTTGTGCTGTTTGGCGCGGAACCGGAACTGGATTGTCTGCGTGGCGCGGCGGCGGGCCGGGCAATGAACGAGGCCGAATTCGTTGTCTCGGTGAGTGCGTTTCGCGCCAACATGGATTTTGCCGACGTGTTGCTGCCGATGACACCGTTTACTGAAACATCGGGTACTTTTGTTAATTGCGAAGGCAAGGCGCAAAGCTTTCAGGCAGCGGTAACACCAAAAGGCGAGGCGCGTCCGGGTTGGAAAATACTTCGTGTATTAGGCAATCTTTTTAAATGTGATGGGTTCGACCAGGTTTCATCACAAGATGTTTTGGCGGAAACCGGTTTGCAAGACCGGCAAAGCGTTTCAGTACGCTCAAAAGAACTCAAGGTTCCAGCACCGTCTGCCCGTAAGAACGATGATGGCATTGATCGCATTGCTTATACACCGTTGTATGCGGTTGATCCGATTGTGCGCCGGTCAAAACCGCTGCAAGCGACCAAAGACAATCCCCAGCCTGCCTTGCGTGTAAACAGCGAATCGTTAGCCGCTCTGAACTTAACCGCAGGCAAATCAGCGACAATTCAGATGAACGGATACAGTGTCGATCTAGATGTGGTTGAAGACGAACGCGTTCCTTCCAGCAGCGTTTATATTCCAGCGGGTTATGCGGTAACACGGGATTTGGATGGCGCGGTTTCGGTTAAGGTGAGCGGGCAGTCATGACGGAATTTTTAACACCTTATTTAAGCTGGCTTCCTCACTGGATGCAGGTGTTATCCATCAGCCTGTTAAAAATAGTGTTGATTGTCACGCCATTGATGCTGGCTGTGGCGTATACCACTTATGCCGAACGCAAAGTGATCGGCTATATGCAGTTACGCATGGGACCCAACCGGGTGGGATGGTGGGGCTTGCTGCAACCCATAGCGGACGCTTTGAAATTATTGTTCAAAGAAATTATCGTACCGTCCAACGCCAATCGTTACCTGTTCGTGGTCGCGCCCGCGCTGGCGATTACCCCGGCACTGGCGGCGTGGGCGGTGGTGCCGTTTACCGATACCATGGTGCTAGCCAATATCGATGCCGGGTTGTTGTATGTTCTGGCGTTGACCTCCATGGGTGTATACGGTGTCATCATCGCCGGTTGGGCATCGAACTCCAAATACGCGTTTCTTGGCGCGATGCGTTCCGCCGCGCAAATCGTGGCCTATGAAATCGCCATGGGTTTTGCTCTGGTCGGCGTGCTTATGGTGGCAGGCAGTTTAAACCTGCGTGACATTGTCTTGAATCAAAGCGGTGCGACGTTCTTTAGCTGGAATTTTATTCCACTGTTTCCGTTGTTTTTGGTCTATCTCATTTCCGGCGTGGCTGAGACCAATCGCGCGCCATTCGACGTGGCCGAAGGCGAATCGGAAATCGTTGCCGGTTTTCACGTCGAGTATTCTGGCATGACATTCGCCATATTTTTTCTGGCTGAATACGCGAATATCATATTGATTGCCGCCTTAACCGCTATCATGTTTTTTGGCGGCTGGTTGCCGCCGATTGCCGCGCTGGATTTGGGCGCGTTCAATATCGTCTGGTTCCTCGGTAAAACCGCATTCTTTTTATTCTGTTTTTTGTGGTTTCGCGCGACATTTCCGCGTTATCGCTATGACCAGATAATGCGTCTGGGCTGGAAAGTGTTTATCCCGATCACCATCGTGTGGATCGTGGTGATCGGCGTGGCGCGATTTTATACGCCGCTGGATTTCCTTTTCCGTTAGCGATGAGGAGTAAAACATGACGGCAATGATTAAACGTTATTTTCAAACCTTCCTGTTGACGGAATTGGTGCGCGGTTTAATGGTGACCGGCCGTAATTTATTTGCTCCCAAGATTACAGTTAGATATCCGGAAGAAAAAACGCCTAAATCGCCGCGATTTCGTGGGCTGCATGCCTTGCGCCGTTACCCTAATGGTGAGGAGCGTTGCATCGCGTGCAAACTATGTGAAGCTGTGTGTCCCGCGCTGGCCATCACGATTGAATCCGACGAACGCGACGACGGCACCCGGCGCACCACGCGTTATGACATCGATTTGTTCAAATGCGTGTATTGCGGTTTTTGTGAAGAAGCCTGTCCGGTGGATTCCATTGTTATGACTGATATACACGAGTTTCATTTTGAAGAACGCGGCAAGCACGTGATCACCAAACAGGAGTTGCTTGAGATCGGCGACAAGTACGAAACCGATATTGCCGCGGCACGCCAGACCGACGCAGCGTTTCGGTAACACAGTTTAAGAATACGAATCAAAAATATTAACTCTATACCGCCAGAAAAATAATAAGTGACCTTCACCCAGCTGACATTTTATTTATTCAGCGCCGTCCTGGTGTTTGCCGCCACCATGGTGATCACCATGCGAAATCCGGTGAAATGCGCGCTATTTTTAGTGTTGGCATTTTTCAGTGCGGCCTGTATCTGGATGACGCTCGAAGCGGAGTTCCTGGCCATCGTGCTCGTGCTGGTTTATGTAGGCGCAGTGATGGTGTTGTTTCTGTTTGTGGTCATGATGCTGGATATCAATCTCGCGCGTTTACGCGAAGGGTTTACCCGTTATCTACCGGTCGGCGCCGCGATTGCGGCCGTGATGGTGGTCGAGATGGCGCTGGTGTTGGGTTCGGCGAATTTCAGCAGCGATCGTTTGCCACGTCCCGCGCCGCATGAAAGCGGTTACAGCAACACCAAGGAACTGGGCGAATTGCTGTACACGGATTATGTTTATCCCTTTGAAATAGCCGGTATTATTTTGCTGGTCGCCATCGTCGCGGCCATTGCTCTGACCCTGCGCCGTCGGCCGGACACGAAATACCAGAATCCGGCAAATCAGGTCAGAGTAAAACGTGAAGATCGCATACGTATCGTGAAGGTAGATTCAGAACCTGCGCGTGGAGGTGAGACGGAATGATACCGCTATCGCATTATCTTATTCTGGGCGCGATTTTGTTTGCCTTAAGCGTGGTGGGAATTTTTCTTAATCGCAAAAACCTCGTCGTTATTCTGATGGCCATTGAACTGTTGTTATTGGCGGTCAATATGAATTTCGTCGCGTTTTCGCACTATTTGCAAGACACTGCGGGGCAGATATTCGTATTTTTTGTGCTCACCGTAGCGGCAGCGGAAGCGGCGATTGGGCTTGCCATATTGATCGTTCTGTTCCGTAACCGGCGCACCATTAACGTGGAAGACCTGGATAGTCTGAAGGGTTAGCGCATGAAGACTATCTATCTTGCCATTCCTCTGATTTGTCTTGTGGCGGCTATTGTCGCCGGTTTGTTCGGCAAGCAGATAGGGCGTAGCGCCGCGCATCGAATTACCATTAGTGCGGTCGGAATAGCATGCGCATTATCCGTATTCGTTTGGGTGACCGTCATGGACGGCATGCTGTTCAACGGCTCGGTGTACACCTGGGCGGTCAGCGGCGGCATGAGCTTCGAGATTGGGTTTCTGATTGACGAACTCAGCGCGACCATGATGGTGGTGGTCACGTTTGTTTCGTTCATGGTGCACATCTATACCATCGGATACATGCACGACGATCCGGGTTACCAGCGATTCTTTAGTTACATTTCGTTATTTACCTTCGCCATGCTCATGTTGGTCATGTCGAATAATTTTCTGCAATTATTCTTCGGTTGGGAAGCGGTCGGTCTAGTGTCGTATTTGCTCATCGGTTTCTGGTACGAAAAAGACAGCGCCGTCTTTGCCAATCTGAAAGCGTTTCTGGTGAATCGTGTCGGCGACTTTGGTTTTATTCTCAGCATAGCGGCGATTGTTTATTTGTTTGGTTCGCTGGATTACCGTTCCGTATTTGAAATGGCGGCAAGCGAAGGGGGTGCTGCGCAAACCGTTCAGTTGTTCGGCGCCGAATGGCAGTGGATGACAGTTGTGTGCCTGTTGTTGTTTATCGGCGCAATGGGTAAGTCCGCGCAGGTGCCATTGCATGTTTGGTTGCCCGATTCAATGGAAGGCCCGACACCGATTTCTGCGTTAATACACGCGGCGACCATGGTTACGGCAGGTATTTTCATGGTGGCGCGTATGTCGCCCTTGTTTGAACTCTCCGAAACCGCCTTGTCGGTGGTCATGATTATCGGTGCGATAACCGCCATATCCATGGCCTTGATTGGCCTGGTGCAAAACGACATCAAACGCGTCGTGGCGTATTCCACCCTGTCGCAACTGGGTTACATGACTGCGGGTCTGGGCGCGTCGGCTTACGCGGTGTCGATTTTCCATTTGGGTACACATGCTTTCTTTAAAGCCTTGCTGTTCCTCGGCGCGGGTTCGGTGATTATCGCCCTGCACCATGAGCAGGACATGCGCAAAATGGGCGGACTGCGCAAACTGATGCCGATCACTTACATCACGGCCGTCATTGGCAGTCTGGCGCTCGCGGGTATTCCACCTTTCGCCGGTTTCTTTTCCAAGGAAACACTCATCGTCGCCGTGCAAGGGTCGGAAATTGCCGGTTCTGGTTTCGCATATATCGCGTTAACTATTGGTGTTTTTGTCACTGCGTTTTACAGTTTCCGTTTGATCTTCATGGTGTTTCATCAAAAACCGCGTATGGATGAACACACATTACACCATGTCAAAGAATCGCCCTGGGTAGTGACATTACCTTTGATCTTATTGGCTATTCCTTCCGTAATAGTCGGTGCGATATTTTTTGAACCCATGGTGTTCGGCGAATACTTTGGTCGTTCGATTTTCGTTCTCGATGAACACAACAGCCTGGCACACGGAGAAGGGCATGGCGCCGCGCATGGACTTGGTTTGATACTCGCAACCATTGGTCATGCATTTTTCACCGTGCCATTCTGGCTCGCCGTACTCGGCATTGTGTTTGCCTGGTGGTGTTACATCAAGCAACCGGACCTGCCCGATAAGATCGCGCAACAGTTTGCCTGGGCGCATAACATACTCGATAAAAAATACGGTTTCGACGAGTTCAATCAAACCGTGTTTGCCGACGGTGCGCGCAAACTTGGCGATTGGTTATGGCGATTCTCCGACATGCGGTTTATTGACGGCTTCGTGGTCAATGGTTCAGCACGTGTTGTTGCCTGGGCCTCCAGTGTAATCCGTCAAATTCAAACCGGATACGTTTATAACTACGCATTTGCCATGATCATAGGATTAGTTGTGATCATGACTGTTTTTATTGCCAGATAACAAGCACATGTCCTTACTCAGTTCAATTATCTGGTTACCGATTCTGGGTGGAATCCTGGTACTGGCGACGGCGGACGACAAGAATCCGTCGATTACCCGCAAACTGAGTCTGGGTTTTGCTATCGCAACCCTGGCGCTGAGCATTCCGCTATACACCCAGTTCGATACGCAAACGGCCGACATGCAATTCGTGGAACAACTGAACTGGGTGTCAGCTTTCAATATTCAATATTTTCTCGGTATTGACGGTATTTCCATGCCATTGATTTTATTGACGACGTTTTTAACGTTGATCGTCATTATTTCGGCCTGGTGTGTTATCGAATACAAAGTCGCGCAATACATGGCGGCCTTTTTGATATTGGAAGGCCTGATGATCGGCGTGTTCAGCGCACTGGATGCGATTTTGTTTTACGTGTTCTGGGAAGCGATGTTGATTCCCATGTTCCTGATTATCGGCATCTGGGGCGGCAGTAATCGCGTTTACGCTACCATCAAGTTCTTTTTGTATACCTTGCTCGGCTCCTTATTGATGCTGGTGGCCTTGATTTTTTTGTATCACTCGTCCGGTGGTTCGTTCAGTATTCTGGATTTCCATGCCACGCCAATCGGACACACGGCCCAGGTTTTAATTTTTCTCGCCTTCTTTGCGGCGTTCGCGGTCAAAGTGCCGATGTTCCCCGTGCACACCTGGCTACCCGATGCGCACGTGGAAGCGCCGACCGGTGGTTCGGTCATTCTGGCAGCCATCATGTTGAAAATGGGTGGTTACGGTTTCCTTCGATTCAGTCTGCCGATTACACCTGACGCCAGTCATTCGCTGTCCTGGTTTATGATCACCCTGTCGCTCATCGCCGTTGTGTATATCGCGCTGGTGGCACTGGTGCAAAAAGACATGAAAAAACTCATTGCTTATTCATCAATTTCGCATATGGGTTTTGTCACCCTGGGTTTTTTCGTTTTCAACGCCCAGGGCATGGAAGGCGCCATTGTGCAAATGATCTCTCACGGTTTTATTTCCGGCGCATTGTTCTTGTGTGTCGGCGTGCTCTACGAGCGTTTGCATTCAAGAGAAATTGCGTCGTATGGCGGCGTGGTGAATTCCATGCCGGTATTCGCGTCGTTCATGATGCTGTTTGCCATGGCCAACAGCGGTTTGCCAGGCACTTCGGGATTTGTCGGCGAGTTCTTGGTCATACTGGGTGCATTCCAGGTTAATGCGTTGTATGCCGTGTTGGCTGCGACCACATTGATATTCGGCGCGGCGTACACTCTGTGGATGTATCGCCGGGTCATTTTTGGTGCAGTGGCGAACGAAAAAGTCGCCGGATTGACGGATATTGACGGTCGCGAAATCTTGTTTTTATCTCTGTTAGCGGCAGCGGTGTTAATCGTGGGTATCTGGCCGTTTCCCATTCTCGAAGTGATGCATGCATCGGTCGAGAATTTAATCGCGCAAACCGCGGTGAGTAAATTATAGAAATGACTATAAATTTCTGGCCAATGCTACCTGAGATATTCGTGTCGCTGGCGGCCTGCGCTGTTCTGGTACTCGACCTTTATGCGCGCGAAGAGCAAAAAGGAATCCTCGCGTACATTGTCAGCATTGCTACGTTAGTGTTAGCCCTGGTTTTTACATTGGGTGGTTTTTCCCACGAGCGCAATATCATCATGAACGGTTTGTTCGTCGATGACACCTTGTCCGATCTGATCAAAATCGGCATCTATCTCATTACCATCGGCGTGTTTGTCTATTCCCGCGACTATGCCCGCGAACGTGATTTGTTCCGTGGCGAATATTATGTGCTGGGACTATTCGGTGTTGTCGGCATGATGGTAATGGCTTCATCTAATCATTTCCTGACCCTGTACCTGGGTCTGGAATTGTTGTCGCTTTGCCTGTACGCCATGGTTGCGTTTCAGCGCGATTCATCTCTGGCTACCGAAGCGGCGATGAAATATTTTGTACTCGGTGCGCTGGCATCGGGGATTCTACTCTATGGTTTTTCCATTATTTACGGCATGACCGGTAGTCTGGAAATTCAAACCGTCCATGCAGCCATCGCCGGTATTTCACCTGATAATATCGCACTGATTTTTGGCCTGGTATTCGTGATAGTCGGTTTGACATTCAAGCTCGGCGCGGTGCCGTTTCACATGTGGATACCCGATGTGTACCACGGTGCACCGACATCATCGACCGTGTATCTGGGCGCGGCACCAAAGCTCGCTGCCTTTGCTTTGATCGTTCGCCTGCTGGTGGGTGGCTTTGAAGATTTATACGGTGCCTGGCGCGATATGTTGATTATTATCGCGATCTTGTCTATCGCAATCGGTAATGTTGTTGCCATCGCACAAACCAACATCAAGCGCATGTTGGCGTACTCGACCATCTCCCACATGGGATTTTTCCTGCTGGGTATTCTCGCGGGCAACGAGAGTGGTTATGGCGGCGCCTTGTTCTACATACTGGTTTATTCGGTCATGAGTCTGGGCGCGTTCGGCATGATTATCCTGTTGTCACGTAGCGGTTTTGAAGCCGAAGAGTTGGACGACTTTCGTGGTCTGAATCAGCGCAACTCCTGGTATGCTTTTTTAATGTTATTGTTGATGTTTTCCATGGCCGGCGTGCCACCGACGGTTGGCTTTTACGCAAAACTTTCGGTTATTCAAGCGGTGATCGGTGCCGATTTGATTTGGGTCGCCGTCGTCGCGGTGTTATTTGCTGTAGTTGGTGCCTTCTACTATTTGCGTGTGGTGAAACTGATGTATTTCGACGATGCGACTGACCAGTCAGCGTTTCGCGCCAGCGGCGACATGCGCGTGGTGTTGTCCATCAATGCATTGGTGGTATTGCTTATTATGCCCTGGGTGGGCGCACTACTGAACATCTGCCGCAGCGCCGTCAGCGGTCTTGCGGGCTAAACGAAAAGACGCTAAAAACGCAGTCATCTGAGCAGGATGCGGTTTTGCCGTTTCTCGGCTTGAATCTCTACCTTTAGAAAGAGATTACTCCAACAGGTTGCTTAACCTAGTGCTCGATAGAGAAGGGATTCAGGAACCGCCTTCTCCACTATAGCCTTTTGTCCACGTCGTTCAATTCTGCCTCCGCGCAGATGTCATTCCAATGCTGTTCCATTGTGGGGCTAAGCCGCGCAAATATGGCGCGGGGTTTTGCTATAGATGATCTATATATAGTACGAAACAGCTCTATATGAGTCATAAAAAGTACAAAACATAGCATGGGATATCTAAAAGCAGGTGATTTCGGCTGTGCCCCGTCAGCATAAGTTGGACAAAAAGGGGTAATTGAATAAGAGATAGATTTGGCTCATCATGAACACCTAAGTTAAAAACAACTTATCGTGATGCGTTACATATTCAGATGTTCACGATGCTCCAGGATCGCTGTTCATAGTCACCGGAATACGCAAGTAGAGAATACAATGAGTTAGCATAAGGACTTTAAGGCTACGTACAAGACCTCCGCCCATTTTTCAACAGTCGATGAAAACAAGAAAATTGAGACCGTTTCCGGGTTAGATTTTAATGCTTGCAAAACCCCAAAATGGGGATTATAGTACCCATTTTGGGGATGATGGTTGAAGTGATGCAAGCGACTTCTATTGGCGATGCTTTATTTACTAAAACGCAGCAAAAAGTGTTAGGACTCCTTTTCGGTAAACCGGACAAGCGTTTTTACACTAACGAAATCATGCGTTGGGTATCAATGGGGCGAGGTACTGTAAGCCGGGAACTTGATCGGCTTGTCAGTGCGGGTTTGTTATCTGTAACCAAGGAGGGTAATCAAAATCATTATCAAGCGAATCAAAACAGTCTCATTTTCACAGAGTTGGTCAGCATCGTTAAAAAGTCTTTTGGTATTGCTGATCAGATTAAGGAAAGATTGAAAATCTTTGATGAGAATATTGAACTTGCTTTTATTTACGGTTCAATTTCTAAAGGGATAGAGACGAAATTCAGTGATATTGATTTGATGATTGTGGGAAAGGGACTACAGTATGGTTTAGTTATGGAAGCGCTGCAATCGTTAGAAGCGTCTTTGAAAAGAACAATCAACCCGACTATCTATGAAAGAAAAGATTTTATAGCCAAGTATAAAAAGGGAAATAGTTTTATTACTCGTGTGATGGAGCAGCCAAAAATAATGATCAAGGGAAGTGAAGATGACATTAGAAAACCTGGATAATTTAGTCAATATTGGCCAAATAAACTACCCCGCAGCAAGCTACGGGGTATTGATAATGTAGCTTTCCATCTCGCCCCAAGGGGCGGGGAATTCGACCCTTAGAGATTAAAAAAAGAGCCAGCGGGCCAAAAAGAATTTGATGACATGATCGCTGCAGCTAAGCGAAATATGCAGGATGCATCGATTCCTGGACTTTCAGAAGAAGGGAGATTTACTTTGCTGTACGGGGTGGCCTATGCGATATCATTAGCTGCAATGCGTTGGCATGGTTATCGTTCTAATAATCGCTATCTGGTCTTTCAATGTTTGCAGCACACAGTAGGCTTGGATAGTGTTAAGTGGCGCATACTTGATCAATGTTATAATGCGAGAAACCTTGCGGAATATGAAGGTCATTTGGAAATATCTCCACAGCTAATGATTGAGTTAGAGGAGATAACAAATGAAATTATTTTAACAGTAGAACGGTTTGGCTCAGTTCAAGATAACTAACAATGTCAGCAACAGAAATAGTCAACAAAGTCTGGAACTACGCCCATGTACTTCGGGATGATGGAGTAGGATATGGGGACTATGTTGAGCAGATTACGTATTTAATCTTTCTCAAAATGGCCGATAAGCGAAAAGTCGGGCCAGGAAACCAAAGTTCCCAGGAAGTATGCGTGGGATAAATTAGTGAAGGAAGATGGTGATGATCTGGAGAATCAATACCGCCACACTCTGGAAAACCTGGGTAAACAAGGTGGTATGTTAGGCACAATCTTTCGCAAGGCGCAAAACAAAATCCAGGACCCCGCCAAGTTGGAACGCTTGATCAAGATGATCGACAAGGAGCACTGGTCTACTTTACCCGCAGACGTGAAAGGCGACATCTGGTAAGAAGAGTTCTATTACCGTGATTAACGAAAAGACCGGCAAAAAAGAACAGGAAAAGCTGGTCTATGAGCGTGAAGATTTTTGGGCCACCACCTCCAACAAACAACTCAACTTCGTACAACACATCGCCAACATGCTCAAGATCGATGGCAAAGCCGCCGTGGTAGTGCCGGATAACGTCCTTTTCGAAGGCGGTGCTGGCGAAACGGTGCGCTAGAATTTGTTGGAGCGGACGGATTTCCATACATTACTGCGACTGCCTACCGGTATCTTCTACGCCCAGGGTGTTAAGGCCAACGTCATCTTCTTTGACGCCAAACCCGCTTCAAAAACTGCCTAGACCAAAAAACTCTGGGTCTACGACTTTAGAACCAACGTTCATAAGATCTTGAAGCAGAACAAGCTGGAGGTAAGTGATTTTGACGAATTCATCCAATGTTGCAAGGCGGATGACCGCAGCAAACGCCGCGAATCCAGAAAAATCGACCGCTGGAAGTCTTTCAAATACGATGAACTCATCGCCCGCGATAAAATCAACCTCGATATTTTTTGACTGAAGGATGAGTCTCTGGATGACACTGAGAATTTACCTGCTCCGGATATATTAGTGACGGAAATTGTTGAGCAGTTGGAAGCCGCATTGATCGAGTTTCACCAGGTTGAAGAAGTTCTAGCGAATTCCCGATAGCCTCCGGATTTATTAAATTATCAAGATGATGAGCAGACGGTGGGTTCTTGGAGGCCCGTTTAGTCTGAATAAACACTTCGTACAAAGATTGGTGGCGGCTGGTCAAGGCCCGAAAGCGGCCCTCTTAAAGCAACGCCAAATCAGGCACCTACACTCCATTTCTATCTTGAAATCGTAATGCGGTCGGAGTAGACTCCGGCCTCCGTGCTGCGGGGTGGAGCAGTCTGGCAGCTCGTCGGGCTCATAACCCGAAGGTCGTAGGTTCAAATCCTACCCCCGCTACCAATTTGCCAGAACGAGCAAAGTAGAACCCCGCGCGTGCGGGGTTTTGCGTTTTTTGGGAATAGTGACGCTGGTCAAAGGCCAGTTTGGAAAACAAGATGGGCGGTAGCCCATTTTTTTATGGTGTAAAGAGTGATGCCGGCTGTGAGTACTGTCCGACTTCGAGACTTACTGGAGCCTGCCGTGGAAGCGGTGGGATACGAGTTGGTCGATGTGGTAATGGCCGGTCGTGGTGCCAGCGCCGTGTTGCGTGTGTATATCGATGCGCCCGGCGGCATCACAGTGGACGATTGTGCCGATGCCAGCCGGCAGATCAGCGCGGTGCTGGATTTGGAAGACCCGATCGCGGGTCAGTATGCGTTGGAAGTGTCGTCGCCAGGGCTGGATCGGCCGCTGGTGAAGCCGGAGCATTTTGAACGTGTGGTTGGACAAAGAGTGAAAGTGGCGATGCGTGACTATCACATGGGACGGCGGCGCTTTGCCGGCGAGCTGACCGGTGTGACGGATGAGATGGCGCAGGTCGATGTAGACGGCGAGGTGTATGACCTGCCGTTTGACGATATGGATCGGGCACGGCTTGATCCGCAGTTTTAGTGAATGGTTGATGTGCAACAGTATCGGCTTATGCCGTTGAATTGGACTTGATGAGCGCGGAGTGAATAGATGACGAACAATGATATTTTGTTGATGGCGGACGTCGTGTCGCGTGAAAAAGGCCTGGAAAAGGAAATCATTTTCCAGGCTATCGAGGCTGCGCTCGCCACCGCTACGCGGAAAAAGCATGCGGAAGATATCGAGGCTAGGGTGTCCATTCATCGCGAAACCGGCGATTACGATACATTTCGTCAATGGGAAGTGATGGCTGACGAAGAGGAAATCGAGTTTCCAGAGCGTCAGATTCGTGTCAGCGAAGCCCGTGTGGACTATCCCGATATTGATGCCGGTGACATTATCGAAGAACCGTTGGAGCCGGTCGAGTTCGGACGCATTGCCGCGCAAGCTGCCAAGCAAGTCATCATGCAGAAAGTGCGCGAGGCCGAGCGCGAACAGATTGTTGAGGAGTACCAGGACAAGAAAGGCCAGATGCTGAGCGGCGTGGTGCGTCGTCTCGAACGCGGCGATGTGGTAGTCGATCTGGGCGGTGCGGAAGGTTACGTGACCAAGTCTGGTATGATTCCACGCGATAATCTGCGCCCCGGTGACCGTGTGCGCTGCGTGTTGGAAGATGTGCGGCCGGCACCGCGTGGCCCGCAGTTATTTTTGAATAGAACAGGGCCGGAATTACTGATTGCATTGTTCAATCTTGAAGTACCCGAAGCGGGCGAGGGTTTAATCGAGATTTTGTCGGCTGCACGTGATCCGGGTGCGCGCGCCAAGATTGCGGTGCGATCCAAAGACCCCAAGGTTGATCCGGTGGGCGCTTGTGTCGGTATTCGTGGTTCGCGTGTGCAAAGCGTATCCAATGAAATTGCCGGCGAACGGGTCGATATCATCAAGTGGTCGGACGATCCGGCCCAGTTTGTGATCCACGCGTTATCGCCGGCGGAAGTGGAGTCCATTATCGTGGACGAAGAGTCAAAAACCATGGACGTTGTTGTGGATGAGTCGCAACTTTCGCAGGCCATTGGCCGTGGCGGACAGAATGTTCGATTGGCTTCCGATTTGACCGGTTGGGAGATCAATATTTTGACCGATGAAGCGGCGGCGGAAAAATCCGAACGCGAAGCCGATGAAATCCGTGCAAAGTTGATGGGGCAACTCGACGTCGATGAAGATGTAGCCAGCATCCTGGTGCAGGAAGGCTTCATGTCCATTGAAGAGGTCGCCTATGTCCCCAAACAGGAATTAATGGATGTAGAAGAGTTCGATGAAGACCTGGTTGACGAGCTGCGCAGCCGTGCGAACGACAGTTTGTTAACCCGTGCGATTGCACAGGAAGAGATGGGCGTGCCGGAAGCCGATTTGCTGGAAATGGAAGGCATGGACGAAGAAACTGCGCACCTGTTTGCCAGTAAAGGTATTCGTGACCGTGAATCGTTAGCCGAACATGCGGTTGATGAATTGGTTGAAGAGACAGGTATCGATGAAGAGCGGGCCAGCGAACTCATCATGATAGCCCGTAAACCGTGGTTTGAAGAATCCACGGCGTAGACGATAGAGGTCTGAATAAATGGCGGAAGTAAGTATCAAGAATTTTGCCGATCAAATCGGGATTACGCCCGATAAGTTATTGGCGCAACTCGTGGATGCCGGAATTGATGGCAAAGCAACAGAAGATTTTCTTTCCGACGAAGAGAAAATGGCTTTGCTCGGTCATTTACGTGGTGCGCATGACAAGTCAAAAACCAGCGATCGCAACAAGATTACGCTCAAACACAAAACCAGTAACAAGATTAAACAAACCACACGTACGGGTGGTTCACGTACGATCCATGTCGAAGTTAAAAAACGCCGTACTTTTGTAAAGCGAAGTGACCTGGAAGAGCAAGCGGTACAAGAAGCCGAAGCTGCTGCAGCAGCCGAAGCGCAACGGGTTGCGGAAGAAGAAGCGAAAGTAAAAGCCGAGAAGGAAAAGGAAGAGGAAGCCGCGCGAATCGAGGCAGAAAAGGTGAAAGAAGCCGCCGACGCGGCAAAAACCGAGCCTGTTGTTGAACCGGTAGAAGCACCCGCCGAGGAAGCTGCACCGGTTGAAGCCGAAGCGGAGCCGGCACCGGAAGAGGTTGCGGCAGAACAGATCGTGGAAGAACCAGTTGTTGCAGCACCGGAACCAGTTGCTGCTCCCGAAGAAAAACCGGAACCAGCGGCGCCACCGCCGACACCGAAAGAAGCGGACAAGCCAAGCGGCAAGCGTGCAAAAGACCGGCGCAAACGCGATGAATTGCATGTAGCGGCGGAGAAAAAGGGCCGGCCGCAAAAAGCAAATGCCACGCAAACCGCATAAAGTCACGACACAACTCGGTACACAACACGCGTTTGAAAAGCCGACCGCGCCGGTAGTACATGAGGTTGCGATTCCAGAAACGATTACCGTTGCGGAATTGGCGCAGGCTATGTCGGTGAAAGCGGCGGAGGTTATTAAAACCCTGATGCAACTGGGGAGTATGGTGACGATTAACCAGGTATTGGATCAGGACACCGCCAGTGTCGTGGTGGAAGAGATGGGTCATGTCGCCAAAGTTGTCGCGGCGGATTCACCGGAATCCATGCTGTTGGATGACACAGCACAAGCAGGTGACCAGAAACCACGTTCGCCGGTAGTCACTGTAATGGGTCATGTCGATCACGGTAAGACTTCGTTACTGGACTATATCCGCAAAGCCAAGGTAGCCGCGGGCGAAGCCGGCGGCATTACGCAACATATCGGCGCGTATCAGGTGCAGACTGACCATGGAAAAATGACTTTTCTCGATACACCGGGTCACGAAGCGTTCTCCGCCATGCGAGCCCGTGGCGCGCAGGTTACCGATATTGTCATTCTGGTGGTCGCGGCGGATGACGGCGTAAAACCGCAAACTGTTGAAGCCATTCACCATGCGCGTGACGCCGAAGTGCCGATTGTGGTCGCCATTAACAAGATGGATAAACCCGAAGCGGACCCCGAGCGGGTAAAGCAGGAACTCACTACGCATGAAGTCATCGCCGAGGAATGGGGTGGTGACGTATTAATGGTTCCGGTGTCCGCCCATACGGGCGAAGGCGTCGACACGCTGTTGGAATCGGTGTTGTTGCAGTCTGAAGTGCTGGATTTGACGGCGGTTGACTCAGGTAACGCCTCCGGTGTCGTGGTCGAAGCACGTGTCGACAAAGGCCGTGGTGTCGTTGCCACATTACTAGTACAAAACGGCGTATTGGGCAAAGGCGATATTTTATTGGCCGGTCGAGAGAGTGGCCGGGGTGCGGGCGATGATTGATGAAGTCGGTAAACCAATTAAACAGGCCGGGCCATCCACCCCGGTCGAGATTCAGGGTCTAACCGGTGTACCGGTGGCGGGCGATGACTTCACCGTGGTCAGCGACGAACGCAAGGCGCGTGAAGTAGCCTTATTTCGCCAGGGTAAGTTCAAAGAAGTAAAGATTGCGAAGCAACAAAAAGCCAAGCTGGAAAATGTCTTTGCCGGTATCGGTGAAGGCGAAGTCAGCACGCTGAATTTATTGGTGAAAGCGGACGTACAAGGTTCGGTGGAAGCATTGACGGACGCGCTGGAAAAATTATCCATGGACGAAGTCCATGTAAGAGTCGTGCACGGTATGGTTGGCGGTATCAACGAATCCGATGTCAACCTGGCTATGGCCTCGGATGCCATTATCGTCGCATTTAATGTGCGTGCCGATGCGGCGGCAAGACGTTTGATCGAAAGCGAAGGCGTCGACATTCGTTACTACAACGTGATTTACGATGTGGTGGACGAAGTGAAAGCAGCCATGACAGGCATGCTAAAACCCGAATTCAAGGAAGAACACGTCGGTCTTGTGGATGTGCGTCAGGTATTTCGCGTTCCCAAAATGGGTGCCATCGCCGGTTGTTATGTCAGCGAAGGTTTTGTGAAGCGTAACCTGCCGGTGCGGGTGTTACGCGACAACGTTGTCATATTCGATGGCAAGATCGATTCGTTGCGCCGATTCAAAGAAGACGTTAACGAGGTCAAGTCCGGTTTCGAATGCGGTATTGGCATTAAAAATTACAACGATGTGCGCGAAGGCGATCAGATTGAAGTGTACGAAACGGTTGAAATCAAACAATCTCTGTAATACTCGTAACCCGATTCGAGTGTAATACGAATATGCCACGCGAAGTGGATCGCACCCGGCGAGTGGGTGAAGTTATCCGACGCGAGCTGGCTGCTATTTTAGCCAGCGATGTGTCCGACCCTCGGCTTACTCTCGTGTCGATAACCGGTATCAAAATCACTAAGGATTTGAAGAATGCGACTGTTTTTGTGTCCGAACTCGAGCATGACACCGAAAAAGAATCTGTTGTGGACGTGTTAAATCGCGCTGCCGGTTTTTTGCGCCATCAACTGGGGCAGCGCGCCTGCGTTGCGTTATACCCCGGCGTTAACTTTTCGTTATGACGACACTATAGAGCAGGGCGTACACATGTCGAATCTTATCGATCAAGCGCGTTCGCGGGATGGCAACCACACATGACCCAATGCGCCAAATCGGCTGATATGTCCGAGTCACCTGTGGTGAAACCTGTAAGTAACAAGATATCCGGTTTATTGTTGTTGGATAAACCCAGTGGCATTACATCGAATGGCGCTCTGCAACAGGCGAAACGATTATTGCAGGCGAAAAAAGCGGGTCATACCGGTAGTCTGGATCCCATAGCAACAGGCTTATTGCCCCTGTGTTTCGGTGAGACCACAAAAATTTCCAGCTTTTTCCTGGGTGCGGATAAGCGTTATGAAACCCGCTTAAAACTGGGTGAAACGACGGACACTGGAGATTGCGAAGGTAAGGTCACAAACACCACAGAGGTTAGCGCGGAGTACAAGGACATTGCTCGTGTATTGGCTCAATTCGAAGGTGAAATCGAACAGATTCCACCCATGTATTCGGCGTTAAAGCGCAATGGTCAGCCCTTATACAAACTTGCCCGGCAAGGTATCGAGGTTGAACGCGAACCACGCCAGGTGACGGTTTACGCGTTGCGCTGGCTTAAATATGAAGCACCTTTTCTGGATGTGGATATCCGTTGTTCCAGCGGCTTTTACGTGCGCAGCCTGGCCAACGACATAGGCGATGCATTGGGTTGTGGCGCCCATGTGGCGGCATTACGGCGTACGGAGGTCGGCAATCTGAGTGTCGAAAATGCTATTTCCCTCGCTCAATTGGAAGCGGTCGCCACGATTGAAGACCGGCGTGGGTTGCTTTTGCCGAGCGATGAAGGCTTGCATCATTTGCCCGGCGTTGAGTTATCCACCGATGCGGCCTACTACCTGTGCCGCGGTCAGGCGGTAAAGGCGGATCACTGCCAGCAAAGCGGTTGGGTGCGGCTGTATTCGTGCGGTGCAGGATTTCTGGGTCTGGGTCAGGTCATGGATGACGGCCGTGTTACTCCTAAGCGCTTGTTTGTAAGGGTATAAATACATTGTTTTTTAAGGGAAATTGTTGTTGAGACGGCACGGGTGGATGGTTAGAATACGCACCCCTGAGACCAATGCGTCTGGGAAGCGATTGGCGAAATCGCGCCGTGTTGAAACGGCAATGCGCCAAACGTAATCGATCTACATAATCACGAGGAATCAAATGGCTTTAACGGCAGAGGACAAAACGAAAATTGTCCAGGATTATCAAACTGGGAAGGGTGATACAGGATCACCCGAAGTTCAGGTCGCGTTGATGACTGCGCGTATTCAGGATTTATCCTCCCATTTTAAATCACATATTCACGATCATCATTCACGCCAAGGTTTGTTGCGCTTGGTGAATCAGCGGCGCAAGTTGCTCGACTATCTCAAAGGCCGGGACATCGAACGCTATCGAACCTTAATCAATCGACTGGGACTGCGTAAGTAAAACGCCGGCTCCACGTCCCGCACAGGGGAATCACAAGTGGTTAATGTAGTAAAAAGTTTTCAGTATGGCGCACACGAGGTGCGTCTGGAGACGGGCGCGATTGCTCGTCAGGCAACGGGAGCCGTGTTGGCGAAGATGGGTGACACGACCGTGTTGGTCAGCGTCGTAGCCGGTCGCGAACCACGCGATGTGGATTTCATGCCACTGACCGTGGATTACGAAGAACGAACCTATGCCGCCGGACGAATACCAGGCGGCTTTTTTAAGCGTGAAGGACGGCCATCCGAGAAAGCGATTCTGACCTGTCGTTTGATCGATCGTCCGATTCGACCGTTGTTTCCGGATGGTTTTACCCACGAGATGCAGATCGTTGCCACCGTCATGTCCATGGATCCGGAAATTGATCCCGATATCGTTGCCATGATCGGTACTTCAGCAGCCCTGCAGGTTTCAGGTGTTCCGTTCAATGGTCCTATCGGCGCCGCCCGCGTCGGATTTGTGGACGGGCAATATGTTCTGAATCCAAGTTTAGAGCAAACAAACAACGAGTCTCAGCTCGATCTGGTTGTGGCCGGCACAGACAATGCAGTATTGATGGTCGAGTCAGAAGCCAAGTCGCTGACCGAGGAGCAGATGCTAGGCGCGGTGATGTTCGGACATGAGCAAATGCAAACTGCGATTAATGCTATTCGCGAATTGGGCGCGGAAGCAGGTACCGAAGCCTGGGACTGGCAGGCGCCCGAAAAAGATACGTCGGTGCAGGTTAGCGTCGAATCCGCAGTGGGTAACACGGTGGCCGATGCCTACAGTATTCCTGAGAAGCAACAACGTCAGGACAAGATGAGCGAAATTCGCGAAAGCGCGCTGGCACAACTCACTAATGAAGAGACACCGGCTGAAGAGATCGACGCCTACAAGACAGCGATCAAGAGCATTGAAAAGAGGACTGTTCGCGAGCGCATCCTCGATGGTCAACCACGTATTGACGGTCGTGACCTGACCACCGTGCGTCCGATCAGTATCCAAACCGGTTTGTTTCCGCGAACCCACGGTTCCGTGTGTTTTACCCGGGGTGAAACCCAGGCGATTGTTGTGACCACACTCGGTACGGAACGTGACTCGCAGATTATTGATGCGCTGGAAGGCGAGACACGGGACAAATTCTTATTGCACTATAACTTCCCACCTTATTGTGTCGGCGAAACGGGCAGGGTCGGTTCTCCAAAACGACGAGAAATTGGACACGGCAAACTTGCCAAACGTGCCGTTGCCGGCATTCTGCCGCAAGATGACGATTTCCCTTACACCATTCGTATCGTCTCCGAGATCACTGAATCCAACGGTTCCAGTTCCATGGCTACGGTTTGTGGAAGCAGTCTGTCATTGATGGACGCCGGCGTTCAGATCAAAGCCGCCGTGGCCGGTGTTGCTATGGGTTTGATCAAGGAAGGTGACCGTTATGCCGTGCTCACCGATATTCTGGGTGACGAAGATCATCTGGGTGATATGGATTTTAAAGTGGCCGGTACGGCTGATGGTGTGACTGCCCTGCAAATGGATATCAAGATCGAAGGCATTACCCGTGAGATTATGGAAAAGGCTTTGGATCAGGCGCGTGACGCCCGTCTGCATATTCTTGGCGAGATGAACAAAGCGATATCCGCGCCGCGGGACGAAATGTCGGCTTACGCACCACGCGTCATGACCATGCAAATCAGCCCGGATAAAATCCGCGACGTTATCGGTAAAGGTGGTGTGACCATTCGCGCGATCTCTGAAGGCACTGGTGCGACCATCGATATCGAAGACGACGGCACGGTCAAGATAGCTTCCATCGATCAGGCCGCTGCGGAAGAAGCCAAACACCGCATCGAGCAAATCACTGCTGATGTAGAAGTGGGTGTGGTCTACGAAGGTAAAGTGGTCAAACTCATGGACTTCGGCGCGTTCGTCAATATCCTGCCCGGTCGCGATGGCCTGGTTCACATCTCGCAAATCTCCGCTGAACGTGTGAACAATGTTAGCGATAAACTGAGCGAAGGTGACCTGGTAAAAGTCAAAGTGCTGGAAGTCGATAAACAAGGCCGTATACGATTGAGCATCAAAGCGCTCGAAGAAGAGGCGGCCTAACACGCCAAGCGCTTGCTTGCGTTTAGTTCAAAGAAAGGAGGCAATAGCCTCCTTTTTATTTGCGTCCAATCATCATTATAGCTGTCGGAGCGACCTTGGTCGCGAATATCATTTTAGGCTAACTTGTTCGTGACCAAGGTCGCTCCTACCGGAAACGATGTCATGCCTGCGAAGGCAGGCATCCAGTTGAATCCTTTCACGAGCGGTGTGGTTCGCGATTATAAAAATTATTGGATGTCGTTTGTTCTAAATTGTCGCGTTGCCTTGTCCCCTCACCCCAGCCCTCTCCCGAGGGGAGAGGGTCAAAACATTCCTTGTCCTGGCGGGAGAAGCGACTGTCTTAAATTAGGAAGCGGCATTTGGTGTAGTTATTAACTATAGTAAAAGCAGTGTAGACATATGCGATATAAATCAGCTACTCACAAATTACTAAACAAAATGAGGATAACCTACTGAAAGTATTGATACAAAGAGTTACCTCCGCCGGCGTTAAAGTAGATGGTGAAAGTATTGGCAAGGTCGATCAGGGTTTTCTGTTGCTGGTGGGTTTTGGGCGTGACGATGCAGAGGTGGATTTAGCAAGGATGGCGCAGCGAGTAATTAATCTCAGGATATTCTCCGATGTTGCAGGGCGATTCCAGTATTCGGTATTGGATATCGAAGGAGCCATTTTGGCGGTGCCTCAGTTCACATTGTATGGCGATGTGCGCAAGGGACGGCGGCCCGAGTTCACCCAGGCATTGGCGCCGGAACTGGCAACAAAATTATTCGATCAATTCGTTAACGAACTGCGAAATAGCGGTGTCGGCCGGGTCGAAACCGGGCGATTCGGCGCGGATATGAAGGTATCGCTGGTTAACGATGGACCGGTTACACTGATGTTGGAAAGTTAATTCCAACTCATCCAACCGCGAGGTTTTCCGCAAGAAAAGCCGGAATGCGCCGCTCCAGCCAGTAACGTGGTGTAAGAGGTGACGCTCCATATATAAAACCGGCATGACCGCCGTTTTTACTCACTTCTAATGTTGTCGTGTCTGAGATTTCAGCCGGTGCCGGAACACTGTTCGGTAACATGAACGGGTCATCTTCAGCATGAATTATGAGAGCGGATTGCCGAATACCGCCGAGATATTGCAGGCAACTTGATCGAGTATAGTAATCGTCTGCGTTTTCAAAGCCGTGTACCGGGCCGGTGAATAAGTCATCAAATTCGTAAAAAGTTTTTGTCTTACTAAGCTTTAATAGATCAACCGCTCCCTCCCGACCGGCAAATTTACGCTGTACAGATGCTTTCATGCGCCGCATCAGATAATGCTGGTAAATCCTGGAAAACCCATACTCTAATTTTCGCGCCGCGATTTCCAATTCAAACGGCACCGACACTGCAACCGCTGCGTAAACCGGTTTGTGCTGATCGTTTTCCCCCAACCACTTAAGCAGGATATTACCGCCCAACGAATAACCTAAAACTGCAAGAGGAGATTCCGGGTAATGTTGCCTGAGCAACGAAACCACATACTCAATGTCACCGGTATCGCCCGAATGATAACCACGGGTGAGGCGATTGGGTTCGCCACTGCAACCGCGATGATGCATGACTACGACACAGTGACCGTGTTTGTTGAGTGCCTGCACGATGCCACGGACATAATGTGAGCGAGAGCAGCCCTCGAGACCGTGCAATATTAAAACCATACTGACGGCGTTCTCGGGTGAACCACTCCAGTCGAGATCAAGAAAATCACCGTCGTCCAATTCCAGACCTTGTCGTCGATACTCAATCCGGGGCTGTCGCCTGGTCAGTACCGGCCACAGGGTTTGCACATGTGGATCGCGGCACCACCAGCTCGCGCGGAACGGTTCTGCCTCGTCACGTAGTGCCGAAATATCGATGTTTTGATTCATCGCTGGGTGTTTTCCTGCGGATTCCTGGATGCGTTCATTTTCATAGGCAATTTGCTCGCAGATTTTCGTTATTGCAACGAACAAATGGTCGGCATTTGATAATGATCACGAGCGTCGGGATTTATTTCTGTACCGGCAATCGGCAGACAGTTGTGTCAATCTGAAAAAATAAATAATAGCTATTAGCTATTATAAAAATGATAATAATATATTGGATTTATGATTGAGTCTCTCATATGGTAATCGACACAGCGACTGATTTTGTCCATCTATGTTCTTTTTGATGCATCTGCGCCCTCATCGATGGCGAGTCTGCGCTGACGACGCACCATTAACTATTCAAGGACTTTAACATGAGCAAAAAACTTACCACCAACGCAGGCTGTCCGGTTGCCGACAATCAAAATGTCATGACTGCCGGACCACGTGGGCCACAATTGTTACAAGACGTTTGGTTCCTGGAAAAACTCGCCCATTTTGATCGGGAAGTCATTCCGGAACGGCGCATGCATGCTAAAGGTTCAGGGGCCTATGGCACCTTCACCGTAACCCACGACATTACGCAATACACGCGGGCCAAGATCTTCTCCGAAGTCGGCAAGCAAACCGAGCTGTTTGCGCGCTTTACCACTGTTGCCGGAGAACGCGGTGCGGCCGATGCCGAGCGCGATATTCGTGGCTTCGCGGTAAAGTTCTACACCGAGGAAGGCAACTGGGATCTAGTGGGCAATAACACGCCGGTGTTTTTCCTGCGCGATCCGCTCAAGTTCCCGGACCTTAACCATGCGGTTAAACGTGATCCGCGCACCAATCTGCGCAGCGCCAAGAACAACTGGGACTTCTGGACTTCACTACCCGAAGCCCTGCACCAGATTACCATTGTTATGAGTGATCGTGGTATTCCGGCCACCTACCGGCACATGCACGGATTTGGTAGTCATACTTTCAGTTTTATTAATGCCGATAATGAACGGTATTGGGTTAAATTCCATTTTAAGTCCCAACAAGGCATCAAGAATCTCACCGATGCCGAAGCGGAAGAACTGATTGGCAAGGATCGTGAAAGTCACCAGCGCGATCTCTACGACAGTATCGAAAACGGTGACTTTCCGAAATGGACGCTCAAGGTACAGGTCATGCCGGAAGCAGACGCCGCCAAGGTGCCGTATCATCCCTTCGATCTCACCAAGATCTGGCCACATGCGGATTACCCGCTGATTGAAGTAGGTGAGCTCGAATTGAATCGCAATCCGGAGAACTTCTTCGCCGAAGTCGAGCAATCGGCGTTCAATCCGGCCAATGTTGTGCCGGGTATCGGTTTCTCGCCGGACAAGATGTTACAGGGGCGGTTGTTCTCATACGGTGACGCCCAACGCTACCGGCTTGGGGTCAATCACAATCTTATCCCGGTTAATGCACCGCGTTGTCCGGTGCACAACTACCACCGCGATGGTGCCATGCGAGTCGACGGTAACCACGGCGGCACTCTGGGCTATGAGCCAAACGACCAGGGCGAATGGGCCGAGCAGCCGGACTACCGCGAACCGCCGCTCGATTTACAGGGTGCAGCGGATCACTGGAACCAACGCGAAGACACGGACTATTTTTCGCAAGCCGGTGACTTGTTCCGGCTGATGAGTGCGGAACAGCAACAGGCTTTGTTTGATAATACCGCTGGCTCGATTGGCGATGCGCCAAAAGAGATCCAGTTGCGGCACATTCGTCATTGCCTGCAGGCTGACCCGGCTTATGGCGAAGGCATTGCTAAAGCACTGGGTATCGATGTCGGTCAGTTAGAGGCAGCGTGATGTGACGTAGCCTGTGGCGCGGGTTGAAGAAACCCGCGCCTCGCTTTTCAACGTTACTTAACCGAGTACTTGCCAGCTCAACGATGACCAAGTGAAGGGATCAGTGGTGTGGTTTAAAGCTCAGCGCCTTACCGCGAGTCGATTCCCTGATGTGTCCATTTTCAAAAGCAATTTTCCCGTTGACAATAGTCCACTGTGACCATCCCGTTAACATACGACCAGCGTAGGGCGTCCAACCGCATTTGGTGAACATATCCTCGTTGCGTACGGGTTTCTCGTTCTCGAAATCGACAACGGTTAAATCGGCGTCCCATCCTTCCAGTATCTTGCCTTTATTCGGAATACCGTAAAGTTGCGCCGGGCCATGACACATCCATTTTTGAATCTGTTCAAGCGTGCACCGTCCGCGTTTCATCTGCGTGAGCATCAGCGGCAAAGACGTTTCTACCCCGGCCATGCCGGAAGGCGCTTTGGGGTAGGGTTGCTGCTTCTCCTCCAGCGTATGAGGTGCATGATCGGTAGCGATAATGTCAATCACACCATCGCGCAGCGCCTGAAATAACTTTTCATTGTCTTCAGGTGTTCGAATCGGCGGGTTCATTTGCACTAGCGTACCCAATTCCGCGTAATCGTTAATATTAAGCAGTAAATGGTTCGGGATGACTTCGGCGCTGACCCAGTCAGGTTTGTTTTCGCGCAACATGTCGGCTTCCGCACCGGTGGATAAATGCAGGATATGCAGGCGGCGTTGGTATTTGTTCGACAATTCCAGCGCCAGCGTCGTCGCGAGCACGGCGCATTCCACGTCACGCACCTGGGAGTGCATAGCGGGGTCAGGGTTTGGCCCGATATTTTCAAGAAACTGTGCCGTGCGAGAGCGAATGCGTTGTTCGTCTTCGGCATGAACCGCGATCAAACGCTCGCCATTGGCAAAAATTTTATCCAGATCGGATTGTTCCGAGACCAGAAGATCGCCCGTACTGGAACCCATGAACACTTTGATGCCGCAAGTAGGGGATGCGCTGTTGATAACGTTCAGATTGTCCGGTGTCGCGCCGATAAAGAATCCGTAGTTGGCGACCGACACATCTGCCGCACGCGCGAGCTTCGCGTCCAGGGCTTCCTGGGTCGTGGTGGTCGGGCGTGTGTTGGGCATTTCCAGAAAACTGGTAACGCCACCTTTGACTGCAGCACGGGAGCCACTGGCCAGGTCTTCCTTATGGGGTGCGCCGGGATCGCGAAAATGCACCTGCGGATCGATGACACCGGGCAGGAGCAAACGGCCACCCGCATCAATTTCTTCTGTCGCCGACTGGCTGATATTCGAGTCGATACGCTCAATTCTGCCATCCATGATCGCCACGTCGCCAGCGTCGGTGGAACCGTCGGGCCGCGCGATGTCCGCGTTACGGACGATAATATCGAAGTGGGCGATTGGAAGTGCCTGGGGGTTTAAGCGGTGTTATGGGGGGTGACTACGGGTAAAACTGTTGACTACACCATTTGTTTTTCGCGCATTTCATCCAGGGTTTTGCAGTCCACGCACAACGTTGCTGTCGGGCGGGCTTCAAGCCGCTGAATACCGATGTCAATACCGCATTTTTCACACCAGCCGTAGTCGCCGCTGTCCAGGCTGGCCAATGATTCTGTAATCTTGGCAATCAATTTTCGTTCGCGGTCGCGGCTGCGCAGTTCCAGCGACATATCGGTTTCCTGGCTGGCGCGGTCATTGGGATCGGGGTGGTTTACTGTCTCGTCCTGCATGCTGGTGACCGTGCGCGACATTTCCTCCATCAGCTCGCTACGCCAGGATTCCAGGATAGTGCGAAAATGAGCACGCTGGTTTTCATTCATGAATTCCTCACGCTTTTTCGCCTTATACGGCTTAACTCCATGAATTAAATCAGACTCTACCTTTTTCTTGGCTGCGCTTGCCATTTCAATACTCCATCGAATGTATTTGCCGGTGCCCGAATCGACAACGGATTCAAGGGCGGTCGGGAAAAATGAAACCGGGCTTTATACCCGATTTGCCGGTAAAGGGCAACGAAGTTTACCTGCGTCATTTTAACAAAGCGCTCGAACAAAAATGTGCAAGTTTAGGGTGCATTCCTGTTATGAAAATTGTCGTATGCAATTCACAATTCATGTGGTAGTTTTCGCGTCCAACCCGAACTATGGAGGGTTCAACTCACAACTGGTTGGTTAATGCGTTTAAAAACTATACACGTCTTTGGTTTTAAGTCTTTTGTAGACCCGACTACGCTTAAAGTGCGTGCAAACATCGTCGGGATTGTAGGGCCAAACGGTTGTGGAAAATCAAATGTTATCGATGCCCTACGCTGGGTGATGGGCGAAGCGTCCGCCAAGAACCTGCGTGGCGACAGCATGGCCGATGTCATTTTCAATGGCTCTACCTCACGCAAACCGGTGGGCAAGGCCGCCGTGGAACTCACATTCGATAACACCGACCGGCGCGCTCCGGATGCCTATTCGCAATTCACGGAAATATCCGTCAAACGCACCTTAAGTCGCGACGGTACGTCGGAGTATTTTGTGAACAGTACCCGCTGCCGGCGCCGTGATATCACCGATATTTTTCGGGGTACCGGGCTTGGCCCACGTTCCTACTCCATTATCGAACAAGGTATGGTCAGCCGCATCGTCGAGGCCCGACCGGACGATCTGCGTTTGTTTGTCGAGGAGGCGTCAGGCATCTCCAAATACAAAGACCGCCGCCGGGAAACGGAAACCCGTATTCGCCACACCCGCGAAAATCTTGAGCGAGTTGCGGATATTCGCAGCGAACTGGAAACCCAGTTGCGACGTTTGAAACGTCAGTCCCAGGCCGCACAACGGTATAAAGTTTTGAAAGAAGAAGAACGACTCGTCCATGCCCAGTTGCTGGCGCTGCGCTGGAAGACGCTGCACGACGATTTGTCCAACCACGAGCAACAACTATCGCATCTGAAAACCGAGCTGGAAGGGCGTATTGCGGCGCAACGTGAGACTGAAGCAAAGATAGAGCAGCAACGCACGCAACAAACCGAAGCCCAGGAAAAAATGAATACGGTGCAGGGCGAGTTTTATCGCATCAGCGCCGATGTTGCGACCATGGAACAGAATATTGAGCATGCGCACGAAACCCATAAGCGTCAGCAGGCGGAATACGAACGGCTGGTGCAGGAAGTGGCGTCGTTGCAGACCCAGTCGACGCGGGATCAGCAGGCGCTGAGCGCGGCGCGCAATGAATTGGAACAGATCAATCCGCGTTTCGAACGATTGACCGAAGCAATGAACGCGGCCAACGAGACTCTGGCGCAGACGGAGCAGCAAAACCGTGACTGGGAGAACCGCTGGGAGCAGTTTAACCGGGAAGCCATCGAGCCGGCCCAGCAACAGGTGCGGCATTCGGCTAAAGTAGAACAGATTCAGCAACAGATTGCGCAACTGAATCAGCGTCTGAGTCATCTTCGCAGCGAACGGGAAAAACTCGAGCAACAACTGTCCAGCGACGACCCGGAAACGACCAAACAACAAGTCGCCCGTTTCGATGTTGAATTCGATCAGAAACAAAAACAATTGGAAGAGTTGGAAGGCCGGGTCAGGCGTTTACGCGAACTGTCGGATCATGCGGCACAGCAGGTGGACGATCATCGTGGTGAGTTGCAGCAAATCAGCGCGCGTTTGCAGTCATTACAGGAAATACAGGATGCCGCCATGCATGAAGATGACGACGATTATCGTCAATGGTTGGAGCGCCAGGGAATTGCCAATGCCCCGCGTTTGACCACGCGTTTGTCTGTGCAGGCAGGTTGGGAGCAGGCGGTGGATGCGATCCTGGGTGACCGGTTGGCGGCGTTTTGCGTTCATTCGTTGGATCAGGTACCGACAAACGAACTGGATTCTACCGATCGGGGTATTACCCTGATTCAACCCGGCGATACACAAGGATCCAGCGCGCCGGAAAACAGTTTGCTGGCCAAAGTCAGCGGACAGGATGTAAGCGTCAATTCACTCCTGGGCGGTGTGCAGGTGGCTGAAAATACGGCGCAGGCGATTCGGCGCCGCGATCGATTGCACGATGGCGAATGCATCGTCACGCGCAGCGGTGTGTTGGTAGGGCGCAACTGGTTGCACCGACCACAAAAAAACGAACAACACGCGAATATCCTGGAGCGCGCGAAGACCATTGACGGGCTAAGCGAGCAGGTAAAACAGATGCAGCCCGCTCTGGATGATTTGGTGAGCGATCAAACCAACCGGCAAAACGAGTTGCAGGAGCACGAAAAAAATCTGGACACAGCGCGTGCGGCGCACCGGGAAATGGCGCAACAACGTGCGGAACTGCACAGTCAGTTAGGCGCGCAGCAGGCCCGCCATGAGGAAATGACAGCACGGCAAAATCAACTGCGTGATGAAATCGACGGTGTGAATAGCGATATCGACAGTTGTCACGCAGGTCTTTCCGGCGCCGAGGAGTTTCTGGCCCGGGCGGAAATGGTTTCCGGAGGCCGCGAGCAACAAACCAATGCGTTGATCGATGAACGCGATGCCATACGCGCTCGATTAAACGAACTGCGCGATGCTGCGAGCCAGGCGCAGGACGATCGTCATAGCGTGGCCTTGGAGCATCATCGTTTGGATGTCACGATTCGATCAGCCGAGGAACAGATCGAACGATTGGCACGTCAAATTCAGCAGGTTAGCCAGCGACGCGACGAGTTGCATGGAATACTGTCGCAATCCGATGACCCCGCCGCCGAATTGACTCAGCAATTGGAAAAATTGTTGGAACAACGGTTAGCGAGCGAGGAGTTGCTGCGCAATACACGGGAAGAATTTTCACGGCAGGAAGAAGCGTTGCGTGGTTTATCCGAAAAACGCTCCGCGCGGGAACAGGATGTGACGGCGGCACGTGAAAAGGTGGAGCAGCAGGGCCTGGTTCGCCAGGAATTAGTGGTGCGGTCACAGAATGTCAGCGAGCAGATTCAAACCGCGGGCTACAACGTCGAATCCCTGGTGAACGAGTTACCCGAAGAAGCCGAGGAAGATGTCTGGAAAGAAAAGCTGGAAAGCGTCACCAAGCGTATCGAACGCATTGGGCCGGTGAATCTGGTTGCGATTGAAGAATTCGAAGAACAATCGGAACGTAAGGAGTACCTGGACAAACAACATGAAGACCTGATCGAAGCATTGACGACACTTGAGGGTGTTATTCGCAAAATTGACAAGGACACCCGGCAACGATTCAGAGATACTTTTGAACAACTGGATCAGAACTTTCGCGAGTTTTTTCCGAAACTGTTTGGCGGTGGCAGCGCAACACTGCAGTTAACCGACGACGACATGTTATCCGCGGGGGTAACGGTCATGGCGCGGCCACCGGGTAAACGCAACAGTACGATTCATCTGTTGTCCGGCGGGGAAAAAGCGTTAACCGCGGTGTCACTGATATTTTCGTTCTTTAAATTGAATCCCGCGCCGTTTTGCCTGCTGGATGAGGTCGATGCACCGTTGGATGACGCCAATGTCGTGCGCTATTGCGAAACCCTGAAGTCGCTGGCGGAACATACGCAACTGATGTTTATTACGCATAATAAAATTACCATGGAGTTTGCAGATATACTGGTTGGCGTTACCATGGGCGAGCCGGGCGTTTCCCGCCTGGTATCGGTGGACATCGAACAAGCATTGGAAATGGCTGTTCAGTAAATGGCAATCACTTAATATGGAATTACGTACAGCTCTGCTGATCGTGGGAATCGGCGTGCTGGGGGTTGTGGTTGTGGCATCCTATCGCGCAACCATAGTAGGGTTTGTCAATCGGTTGCTCACGCGATTTGGCGGAAAAATCCAATTGCCGTCTTTTGAACGGCGTGCGCGCAAAAAACGTGCGCGTCGGAAATCAGCGCAACTGATTCCAGTCGAGGATTTTCAACAGGGATTTGACTTTGACGAATCTGTCGATTTGGTCCACGCTGGCGATTTCTATGACGAATCGGAACCCGTATTAGGCGATCATCAGTTTCCGTCTTTAAAGCCGCAGGACTTGGAGGCGGATACACTGGATATCGATTTTGGCGCAGTGATTTCCGGCGACAACCCGGTAGCGCGGGACGATGCGTTAAGTATTTTTCGCCAACACGAGTACGAACTGGAAAAACCGTTACGCATACTTGCGCGCTCCATCGAAACAGGTGAATGGCGGGATCTGGAACAGGAACCGTACGGCGGCGAATACGCCGAGTTGGCCTTGTCCATACAGCTAGCAGATCGGCATGGCCCGGTAACCGAAAGCGAGTTGACTAAGTTTTCATCGCTGGTATTGCGACTCGCGGAAGACCTGGGACGCACGTTCAAGTTTTCCATGTCTATTGACGATGCGCTGGAGCGCGCCGTTGAACTGCGTGGTTTGTGCAAGGAATTCGACACTCTGGTCGTATTGAATGTTGTTGCAAACGAAGATCTGGATTTTCATGGCTGTGTGATCGATCAGTGTGCCGCGGAGTTCGGACTCGAACTGGGACGTATGAATATTTATCACAAGAACATTGCAGACGTTATGGGGCCACGCAATCTGTATAGCATGGCGAATTTGTACTCGCCAGGTAATTTCGACCCTGAGCAAATGGACAATTTGCGAACGCAAGGCCTGTCGTTGTTTATGAGTCTGCCGACAAATTTTCAACCGGCCGACGTGTTTCTCGATATGGCGCATACGGCCAGAAGTATCAGCGAACGATTGAATGGTGAACTGGTTGATCGTGAACAAAATCCGCTGTCCGAGCGTGGCATCAATGCCATTCATCAACAGATTCTGAATTATGTTGCGGAACTTCGTAGCGAAGGAATAGTGGCTGGGGGGCGCATTGCTGCGCGACTATTTTAATCCCGCATGCCCGTCACCGCGAAAGATAAAAAGCACGTCCAGCGCTTACGCGAGGAACTCGGCCAACATAATTACCGGTACTATGTGCTGGATGATCCTTCGGTACCGGATAGCGAGTATGATCGTCTGTTTCTTGAGTTACAGGCGCTTGAGGAAGCACATCCCGAACTGGTAACCCCGGATTCTCCAACCCAGCGGGTAGGTAATAAACCCGCTTCCGGATTCGCTGAAGTTCGGCATGATGTTCCCATGTTGTCGCTCAGTAACGGGTTTTCCGATCAAGAGGTCATGGATTTTGACCGCCGTGTACGTGAGCGGCTCGAGCAGGACGAGATCGAGTATTTTGTCGAACCGAAACTCGACGGTGTCGCGCTGAGCTTATTGTATGAAAACGGTGTATTGGTGCGTGGTGCAACTCGTGGCGACGGTGTAACCGGTGAAGACGTTACCGCTAATGCACGCGCGATACGTTCTGTTCCTTTACGCTTGATGGGCAAAGATTACCCGCAAGTTCTCGAAGTTCGTGGCGAGGTGTTTATCGCACGCAAAGGCTTCGATGAAATGAATGAGGCGCAACGCCAGGCGCAAGAGAAGCTGTACGTTAATCCACGCAACGCCGCTGCCGGCAGTTTGCGGCAACTCGACCCGCAAGTTTCCGCAAAACGTCCGTTGGAGATTTTCTTCTATGGTATCGGTCGCGTAGAACAAGGCGAGGTGCCGCAGACCCAGGCGCAGATGTTTGACGCTTTTCGCGGTTGGGGTTTAAGAGTGTGCCCTGAAGTGCGGTTAGTGAACGGTGTTGAGAATTGCCTGAAACGTTACCAGGAAATACTGCAGACACGCGAAGCGTTACCTTATGAAGTGGACGGGGTTGTCTACAAGGTGAACAGTCTCGAGCTGCAAACGAGGCTGGGACAGATTTCCCGCGCGCCGCGCTGGGCATTGGCACACAAATTTCCGGCCCAAGAAGAAATGACCGTCGTGCGTGAAATCGAAGTCCAGGTCGGTCGTACCGGTGCGATCACACCAGTCGCGCGTTTGCAGCCGGTATTCGTGGGCGGTGTCACGGTGTCCAATGCAACCCTGCACAACAAGGCTGAGATCGAACGTCTAGATATTCGCGTCGGCGATAGTGTGATTATTCGTCGTGCCGGTGATGTGATCCCGGAAGTGGTATCCGTCGTTAAGGAAAAGCGCCCGAGGAAAACCGAGGCATTCAAATTTCCGACCCAATGTCCGGTATGCGAATCGGATATTGTTTTTGAAGGTGCGGGAATTATTGGTCGCTGCAGTGGCGGTTTGATTTGTTCAGCGCAACGCCGTGAAAGCATAAAACACTTTGCGTCACGCCGGGCTATGGATATCGAAGGTCTCGGCGACAAGCTAGTCGATCAACTGGTCGACGAAAAACTGATCGATACCGTCGCGGATATTTACTCGTTGACGGTTGAGCAGGTGAGCGCACTTGAACGCATGGGCAAAAAATCCGCACAGAACCTGATTGACGCGATTCAAAAAAGCAAAGACACGACATTGCCTCGATTCTTGTTTGGGCTGGGCATAGGGCAGGTAGGTGAAACCACAGCGCAGACGCTGGCCGAACACTTCGGTTCTCTGGAAGCCATTATGCAGGCCGACGAAGAATCAATGCTGGAGGTGGCGGATGTCGGCCCCATCGTGGCGGACAGTATTCGCGCTTTCTTCCATCAAACCCATAACAAAGAAGTCATCGAGCAACTGATCCAGGCTGGTGTGACGTGGCCGAAACCGAAGGTGACGGACGCACCAGCCAGCAGCGCGTTGTCGGGTAAAACCATTGTGCTCACCGGTACTTTGTCTACGCTTGCCCGGCAGGAAGCAAAACAACGTCTGCAGGCTATGGGTGCGAAAGTAACCGGCAGCGTATCCAAAAATACCGACTACGTGGTCGCGGGCGCCGACCCCGGTTCTAAGCTGCAAAAAGCCGAAACGTTAGGCGTAGAAGTGCTTGATGAACAGCAGTTGCTTGGATTACTGGAGGGTTAGCCTAATTTTTGGATAAATGTTAAAAACAATGGCTTTCACAATTATTTTTGCTTTGTTGCTGGGGGTTTTATTTTTTTGCCGGTACATCAGCACAGATAAGTACTATCTTGTGACTTATGAAGTTTCGCCAGACGGAAAACATGTGGGAGTACTAGTGAATAACTCGGGCGGCGGGGGACCAGGTTGATGCAGGGACTTTGTGTATAAATTTCCATTTCCCAAGATGATTGATATAAGTGACGAAGAGAAGAACTTCGAGTATCTGGTCAAATCGTTTGAGGACTGTACAGACTCAAATGACGTAAGCTGGCTGTGGAAAGAGCAATGAATCTGCAGTCGCACCGTCATGGCGACTAAACCATGGAGTTAACTACGCGCAGGACAACGTGCGCTTAAGGTTAATCCAGCGTTGCTCCTGTTGTTACGATTCCAGCGCCGTGCAGCGAATGAGTAACCGGCTGTGTCCGGTAAAATCGTTAACAGGATAGTGCAGTGTAAAGCGATTGTCCCAGAGTACGAGGTCGAACGGCGACCATCGGTGCCTGAAAGTAAATTCCGGCCGGGAAATATGGTGGTCGAGAAAATTAATCAATGGTCGGCTTTCATCTTCCGTCATATTTAAAAATCGAGTCGCAAACATTCGATTGATGTAGATTCCTTTCTTGTTTGATATTGGATGTTGCCGAATGACCGGGTGAATCGCGGTTTGGCTTGGATGATCGGGTTGTCCTGGTCCGTCATAACTGTGTACCGCTGCGAGCCCGTCCAGCGCGGCCTGCATTCCGCTACTGAGCGCAGCATAAGCCGCAATCGTGTTGGCGAATCCGGTGTCTCCGCCCACGGATGGGATTACTTTTGCGTGCAGCGCTGAAACGTAGGCCGCCGGTTTTTCAAAGGTGACATCCGCGTGCCAATCCGATCCGCCAAATAGCCGCTCGCCATCCGGTTCTTTGCGCATTTCCAGCACTTCTTTAAGACCATCTGCGTATATCACACCTTCATCCGCATGATGGCAAAACAGTGGGCCGAAATGCGCGACGAGGTCACGAAGTTGGCTTGCGGACATCGACTGATTTCTGACCACCACGACAAGGTGTTGATCGAGCATTTTCCGCAAATACGCTGCAACAGTCTGCGAGTTTTGTGTTGGTATCTGGAAGCCATCAATACTGACGCCAAAATGGGGCGTGAATAATGTTTCTTTTAAGCTATCTTTACGCATATCGGCAAACTGTTGTCCAACGGGTTATTTTATATTGAAGCGAATTACTATCACCATCGGTTTGTTATGCGCCCTGGTTTTCTTATCCGTCGCCGTGCTGTTCGTAATCGATTGTTTCCTTCCGTATAAGGATGAGCTGCGAAAAGCGGATGCCATATTCGTTTTGGACGGCGAATACCCGTTTCGAATCTGGGCGGCGCTGGACTTGTATCACGAAGGTTATTCGCCTCTGATAATTTTTTCGCGGTTTGAAGATTTACAGGGCGTGCAAAAACTGGCCAAGGAAAAACGAGGTTACGGGTCAGTGCGATACGAGCAGGTCGATTCATTGCAAAAGTCAATTCCATTGGATGCCATGCGTATCGCGCAAGGCGAGTACAAAAATACTGCTGAAGAATTAACTTCGATTTTCGACTACGCACGTGCACAAGACATGCAATCCATAATTCTGGTGACTTCCGATTATCATGCGCGGCGGGTACGAATGCTGGCTGACAAAACGAAAGACCCATCAATAGCCGTGATTGTGCGTGTTACACCTTATCAGGCAATGATGCGGGATTTGAACTGGGCGCGGCACTTGGGAATGCTACGCGTGGTGACGTCGGAATTTTTTAAAGTCTTGTATCTTTATATGCCCGATCGGCTCCGAAACGCGATCCGGCCTGCACCTGTTACGGCTTCCGGGTTAGAATAGCGCCTGGCGTAAATATTCAAATAAAAGGCACAGGATTTAAATGACAAACAGTTTTGATGCGCGGGACTCGCTGGAAGTTCACGGAAAAAAATACGAAATTTTTGATCTATCAAAATTGGCAGATAGAACGGATCTTACAAAGTTACCTTATGCGCAAAAAATTTTATTGGAAAATTTGTTGCGTTTGGAAGATGAAGAAAATGTCACTGCTTCCGATATTGAAGCATTATTGAACTGGGATCCGAAAGCGCAACCCAGTACGGAAATTTCTTTTACTCCCGCGCGTGTGTTGATGCAGGATTTTACCGGCGTACCCGCGGTTGTCGATCTCGCCGCCATGCGCGAAGCGATGGTCGCGCTCGGTGGCGACGCGGAAAAAATTAATCCGTTGTCACCCGCGGACCTGGTTATAGATCATTCGGTAATGGTCGATCACTACGGTTCGGATAAGGCGCTGGATTTAAATGCAGCAGTCGAGTACAGCCGCAATCGCGAACGCTATTCGTTTTTACGCTGGGGTCAAAACGCATTTGCAAACTTTCGCGTAGTGCCACCTGCGACCGGCATCGTGCACCAGGTGAATCTCGAATACTTGGCCAAAGTCGTTTTCAGTCAGGTAAACAACGGCGTGTTACAGGCTTATCCGGATACGCTGGTTGGCACCGATTCACACACCACCATGATTAACGGTTTGGGTGTGCTTGGATGGGGCGTTGGTGGTATCGAGGCCGAGGCTGCCATGCTGGGCCAGCCGATTTCCATGCTGATACCGCAAGTCGTAGGTTTTAAATTGTCCGGCAAGCTACCGGAAGGTGCTACGGCGACCGATTTAGTGCTTACAGTGGTGGAAATGTTGCGCAAAAAAGGTGTCGTCGGCAAGTTTGTGGAGTTTTTTGGCGATGGCTTGGATCATTTGTCCTTGGCCGATCAAGCCACGATAGCCAATATGGCGCCGGAATATGGCGCGACCTGCGGTATTTTTCCAGTCGATAGTGAGACCTTGAATTACCTGCGCCTGACCGGCCGCAGCGAAGAAGAAATTGATCTGGCGGAAGCGTACACGCGGCGCCAGGGCATGTTTCGCGAAACCGGCATGGCGGATGCCGATTACAGCGATGTGTTAGAGCTTGATATGGGTTCTGTCGAACCCAGTATTGCAGGACCGAAACGGCCGCAGGATCGCATCGGCCTGAGTTCAGCCAAAAACACGATCGGCGATGCGATGCAAAACATGCGTGCAGATTTGTCCCGCTCCGGAGAGGCGCAGAATGTGACATTGGACGACCAGGAATTTGAACTTAAAGATGGCGATGTGGTGATTGCCGCGATCACCAGTTGCACCAATACCTCGAACCCCGATGTCATTATGGGCGCCGGTTTGCTCGCGCAAAATGCGGTCAAGCGCGGGTTACAGGTTAAACCCTGGGTAAAAACTTCGTTGGCGCCGGGATCGCAGGTCGTAACGGAATACTTAAAAGAATCGGGATTGTTGTCTCATCTGGAAGCACTGGGATTCGATGTCGTGGGTTACGGTTGTACGACCTGTATTGGAAATTCAGGGCCGTTGCCCGATCCGATAAGCCGCGGCATTCACAAAGGTGATCTTATTGCCTGTTCCGTCCTGTCCGGGAATCGTAATTTCGAAGGCCGTGTGCACGGCGACGTGCGTATGAATTTTCTTGCATCGCCACCTTTGGTCGTGGCTTACGCACTGGCGGGAACCATGAATATCGATCTGGGTAACGACGCTATCGGCCAGGATAAGGATGGCAACGATGTATTCCTGAAAGACATCTGGCCATCGCAACAGGATATTAACGATGCCGTTGCTGGCACCTTGTCGCGCGAAATGTTTGTCAGCAAATACGCGGATGTGTTTGCCGGTGACAGTCGTTGGGCCAAGATCAAAACGCCGGATTCCAGCGTGTTCGAATGGGATGAAGATTCGACCTATATTCGCAATCCGCCTTATTTCGTTGGTATGTCCAAACAACCGGAGCCCTTGCGCGAAGTCAAAGATGCTCGGGTCCTGGCGTTTCTCGGCGACAGCATTACTACCGATCATATTTCTCCCGCTGGTGCGATCAAGGCGGATACACCTGCGGGTGAATACTTGATCGAAAACGGCGTCGCCAAGACCGACTTTAACTCTTACGGTTCACGCCGTGGCAATCATGAAGTCATGATGCGCGGCACGTTTGCTAATGTGCGTTTGCGTAACGAGCTGGCGCCAGGTACCGAGGGTGGCTGGACATGCCATCAACCGAGTGGCGAGCAAATGACGATTTACGATGCCGCCATGCGCTACCAGAAAGAAAATACGCCCTTGATCGTCATCGGCGGAAAAGAATACGGTACCGGCTCGTCACGCGATTGGGCGGCCAAAGGTACCTTATTACTGGGTGCACGTGCGGTCATTGTCGAGAGCTTTGAACGCATCCACCGCTCCAACCTGGTCGGCATGGGTGTTCTGCCGCTGCAATTCGAGCAGCGTGAATCGCGTACCAGCCTGGGTCTGACGGGCAAGGAAAGCTATTCCATCACAGGGCTGAAAATGGGTGCGAAAAAATTATCGGTGTCCGCAGTCAGTGAAGATGGAAAGACTACCGAGTTCAAAGTCGACGTGCGAATCGATACCCCTAAGGAATGGGATTACTATGCCCACGGCGGGATTTTGCAGTATGTGTTGAGGCAGTTGGTCAGCGACAGTCGTAAAGCGGCTTAAAAAATACCGGCATTAACTTCAGTCTCCAACTTGGGCAGGGAAGGGCTTGTTCCTTCTCCGCCGGTGGGGAAGGGCTGGTTCGCATTCAGTAACACAAAATTTGCTGGTAGGAGCGACCTTGGTCGCGAATCGATCTATTGCTTCGCCGTTCTGCTCCTGGCAATCACAACAGTCGTAGGGTGCTGGTGAGTCCGCGAACCGCATTATTCGCAAACGGGCGGTGGCGAAATAATTTACTCTTTTCCAGTAGGAAAGGTGTATGAATTTTTTGCGTCCCGCTTACCCAGCCTAATCTTATAATCGAAATAAATAATAGCCTATAAGCTTATGATTTTTCTCCGTTATCCTCTTCTACGACGAGATACTTATACAGAAATGCCATTTGCGCGATGACAAATACAAATGTCAGTCCCATTAACCAGAATACTTTAAAGTTTACCCAAATATCCGTTCGTGTTTGTTCGTCCAGGTCTGCACGGTAGTAAAATGCAACGTATAGATTCAGAATTCCGAGGGCAATAAAGAACAACGCCCAACTGACATTAACCTTAGTCCATACCGGCGACGGTAATTCGAGCTGTGAACCCATTAGATACTGGATGGCTGGCTTCTTCGTGAACACCTGGCTACCCAGAAGAATAACCGCGAATATCCAGTTCACGATAGTAGGTTTCCATTTTACGAAGACCGGATCTTGCAATATTAAAGTCAAGCCGCCAAAGACGGTTATAGCCCCCAGAGTAATCAGATGAGTCGTCTCAAACCGCCGGTTGCGTAACCAATGTATGGATACCTGCACGAATGCTGCGGCCATTGCGACCGCCGTCGCGATATAAATTCCGTAGAGTTTGAACGCTCCAAAAAACAACAAGAGCGGAAAAAAATCAAAAAGTAGTTTCATGAAAAACCTTGTCTGGAATAGATTTTTAATTATATCAGTACAAAGGGTGGAAGCAGTCAGCTATGAAACTGCTAGAATGAGGTGGTGGGAATGAATACAGCCAGCAGAAAAAACTACCGGTAAATGTCGGCGCAAGTGCAAAATCTCCTCGCGCCGTCGCCAGGCTACGTCGTGGTCGAAGGCCCCATCGGCGTGGGCAAGACCAGTCTTGCACGGCGCTTGGCGGAGTCGTTCGAATGCGATTTGTTGCTGGAACAACCTGCCGATAATCCATTTCTGGAACGTTTTTACCAGTCTCCACGCCAGTTCGCGTTGCCCACGCAGTTGTTTTTCCTGTTTCAGCGCGCGCGGCAGTTGGAGCAATTGCGCCAAACCGACATGTTCAGCCCACGCCGGGTATCGGATTTTCTGCTTGAAAAAGACATGTTATTCGCCGAAAGCAATCTCGAAGACGATGAGCTGTATCTTTACGAGCAAGTGTTCAAACAGCTTTCACCCAATGTACCGCAACCGGATCTGGTCATTTATCTGCAGGCGCCGGCGGATATTCTGATACAACGTGTGCGTCGTCGTGGAATCGATTTCGAACGCAGTATCGAGCCGGAATATCTGGAGCGGCTGTGCGATGCTTACGCGCGGTTTTTCTTTAGTTACAAAGATTCACCGTTGCTTATGGTCAATGCGACGGACATCAATCTGGTCGATAGCGACGACGACTATAACGTTTTACTGGACTATCTGACCCGTGTGAAAAATGGCCGGCATTTCTTGAATCCGCTGCCGGAAAACCGCATATAAATTTGAAGTTATCGTAAGGTCAGGCGAGCCCCTTGCCTGACCCGCCTTTGCGAGTTGAGCGTTTGAACAATAAAAATATTGGTACCGAGGGTCGGACTCGAACCGACACGGTGTTGCCACCACCAGATTTTGAGTCTGGCGCGTCTACCAGTTTCGCCACCTCGGCATGGGAAGGCCAGCGCGATTCTAAACACACTTGCAGTCTGAATTGCAACGATTTGATTCTAAACACGTGACACAAGCATCCAGCCAGGCCATAACGGAATTCGAAGCCGACACCGCGCTGCGGGTCGATGACTTTGACTATGAATTACCCGAATCGTTGATTGCGCAATACCCACCGGAGCAACGCAGCGCCAGCCGTCTGCTGGTTATGAATCCTGAAAATGCCGAAATCACCGATGCCTTTTTTACCGATCTGCCCGGTTTGCTGCGTCCGAACGATTTGCTGGTGTTTAACGATACGCGCGTGATACCGGCACGGCTTTACGGGCGCAAAGAAAGCGGTGGCAAGATCGAAATTCTGTTGGAAAGAGTTCTTGGCGAACAGATGGCGCTGGTGCAGATCAAAGCCAGTAAACCGCCTAAACCGGCAACTCTGATTCACCTCGATAGCGGCCAATCGTTGACAGTCGAGGCGCGGAGCAACGGGTTTTTTATTATCCGTGCATACAGTTCAATACAACAATTGTTTGAGCAACACGGTCTGGTGCCGTTACCACCATACATTAACCGGGTGGCGGACGGTCAGGATAAATCGCGTTATCAAACCGTTTATGCCAGCCAACCCGGCGCAGTAGCGGCGCCAACAGCAGGTTTGCATTTCGATGACAAACTGCTCAACGCCATCAACAAGACGGGGGTGGGCACTGCGTTTTTGACTCTGCATGTGGGTTCGGGAACATTCCAACCGGTCCGTACGGAGAATATTTCTGAACATCGTATGCATGGCGAAGTCGTTTCGGTCAGTCAAGAACTGATTGACCGGATCAGACAAACGAAAGGACGAGGGAGGGCGTATTATTGCGGTTGGCACAACATCGGTACGGGCATTGGAAAGTGCCGCGGTTGGATCCGATGAAATTATGCCGCTGCATGGCGAAACCGATTTATTTATTACACCGGGCTATCAATTCAAGGTTGTCGATGTATTGATTACCAATTTTCATTTGCCACGCTCGACTTTGCTCAGTGATGGTATGTGCGTTTGGCGGGTGGGACCGGGTGATGCTTGCCTACCAGCATGCGGTGAATAACGCCTACCGTTTTTACAGCTATGGCGATGCCATGTGGATCGAACGCAGCATCGATTAGTCAATCACTGACTCCCATGCAATTCGAAGTGTTTAATACTGACGGTCAGGCGCGGCGTGGCCACATGACTTTCGAACGTGGCGTTGTGGACACGCCGGCGTTTATGCCGGTCGGCACTGCCGGCACGGTCAAGTCGGTGACACCGGAAGAAGTTGAACAATGCGGTGCGCAAATCATTCTCGGCAATACGTTTCACCTGATGTTGCGCCCCGGCACGCAAACCATTCAAAAACACGGTGACCTGCATGATTTCATGCATTGGGATAAACCCATATTGACCGATTCCGGCGGATTCCAGGTTTTCAGCTTATCTACGCTGCGTAAAATTACCGAACAAGGCGTGCGTTTCCAGTCGCCAATCAATGGCGACACCGTATTCCTCGGACCGGAAGAATCCATGCGCATCCAGCAGGAACTGGGTTCGGACATTGTCATGGTGTTTGATGAATGCACACCCTATCCCGCGACCGAGGCCATGGCCAAATACTCTATGGAACTATCCTTGCGCTGGGCCGAGCGTTGCAAAACGGCGCACAAGTCGGGAAATGCCTTGTTTGGCATCGTGCAGGGCGGTATGCACGAAGCGCTACGCGAGCAGTCGTTGCAGGGCCTGGCTGGAAATGGGATTTCGATGGCTATGCCATAGGCGGTTTGTCCGTCGGCGAACTGAAAGACGAAATGCGTCAGGGTGCTAGAGTACATCGGGCCAAAAATGCCAGAGCAACGTCCGCGTTATCTAATGGGTGTCGGTACGCCGGAAGACTTGGTGCACGGTGTGCAATACGGCATCGATATGTTTGATTGCGTTATGCCGACCCGCAATGCGCGCAATGGCTGGTTGTTCACCCGTCACGGCGACATCAAGATTCGCAATGCAGCGTATGCGGAAGATCTCAAACCCATAGACGACGCCTGTGGTTGTTATACCTGCCGGCACTACAGCCGCAGCTACTTGCGTCATTTGTTTCGCAGCAATGAAATGCTGAGTGCGCGCCTGAATACTATTCATAACCTGCATTACTACCAGGAACTCATGAGGGGCCTGCGCGAGGCCATTGCCGCGGGGCAATTGAGTCAATTCGCCAAGAATTTCCATGCGATGCGCGGTGATTCCGTGTCCGCTGTGGCATAATCGGCCCCCGCGCTCGTATGCAGCTCGAATAACAGTTTAAAAAACCAGGATAAGTTTATGAATTTCTTTATATCTGATGCCTTTGCCCAAGGCGCAGGCGCACCTGCCGGTGGCGGTTTGGTCAGCCTGTTGCCCTTAGTTTTGATATTTGTCTTATTTTATTTTTTATTGATTCGCCCGCAGCAAAAGCGCGCCAAGCAACACAAGGACATGGTCGCGGCGCTACAAAAAGGCGACGAGGTTGTCACTAACGGTGGCACGCTCGGCAAAGTGATCGAAGTCGGCGATAACTTCGTCACGCTGGAGGTGGCCACCGATGTCAATATCAAAGTGCAACGTCATGCGGTCGCACAAATGATGCCTAAAGGCACGGTCAAGAAACCCAAGTAAACAAACCCATGTTGAACAAATACCCCTGGTGGAAATACCTGATTATCGTTCTGGTCGTCGTACCGGGATTGTTTTACGCCTTGCCCAATTTATTCGGCGACGATCCGGGTATACAAATTCGGGGTACGCGCACGACTGAAGTTAACAGCAGCATCCTCGAACGCGCCGAGGGTGCGTTAGGTGAGGGTGGAATCGCATTGAAAGGTGCGGTGTTAAGCGAAGCCGATATTAAGCTGCGCTTCAATAACGAAAATGACCAACTTGCCGCGCGGGATTTGTTGCAAAGCGAGTTCGATAAATCCTATACCGTCGCGCTGGCCTTGTTACCGGCGACACCGTCCTGGTTGCAGTTTACAGGTGCGCAGCCCATGTATCTTGGATTGGATCTGCGCGGTGGCGTGCACTTTCTGATGGAAGTGGACATGGACAGCGCCATCAAAAATCGCGAAGAGAATTATGTTGGCGATATTAAAACCACGTTAAAAGAGAACGAGACCTCCAGCGGGGAGTCGGTTCGTTATCGCAGCGTCAATCGGTTACCTGATGGCGGTATTGTTATTCGTATGCGTAACGCCGAAGATATCGAGGGCGCCCGCTTTATTCTTGAGCGCGAGCTACCCGAGCTGTCTGTTTCCGAGGCCGAGTTAAACGGCGAAACGGTGTTGTCGGCGACAATGCGTGAGACTGCAGTCAAAGAACTCATGGAATTTGCGCTGGAGCAAAACATGACGACTCTGCGCAATCGTATCGACGAGCTTGGCGTGGCGGAGCCGGTAGTGCAACGCCAGGGAGATCGCCGCATTGTCGTACAATTGCCCGGTGTTCAGGATACCGGCCGGGCCAAGGAAATTCTCGGCCGTACGGCGACGCTAGAAATAAAAATGGTGGACGAGGAAAACAGCGGTCTTACGGCATCATCGGGTTCCGCTCCACCGGGTTCGCAGTTTTACGATGATCGACGGGGCGGGAAAATTCTGCTTAAAAAACGCCTCATTTATTCCGGTGACAATATCGTCAACGCCGCCGCGAGTCTGGATACCCAGCAGGGTACGCCGATTGTCAGTATCACGCTGGACGATATTGCGGCAAAGAAGAACCAGAAGGTCACGGGCGAAAACATCGGTCGACGCATGGCCGTTATCTACCAGGAAACGGTCAGCGAACCGAGAATGGATGAAAACGGTCAACCAGTGCTGGATGACGAGGGCAATCAGGTGCGCGACGTTTCGTATATCGAAGATGTCATTACCGCGCCCGTCATTCGCGATCAACTAGGCAAGCGTTTTCAGATTGAAGGGCTGGACAGTGTCGACGAAGCACGCGATCTGGCTCTGATGTTACGTGCGGGTGCACTGGCCGCGCCGGTGCAGATTATCGAAGAACGCACCGTCGGCCCCAGCCTCGGTCAGGACAATGTCAGCGAAGGCAAGCGCGCCGTCACCGTTGGTTTTATTCTGGTGCTTATTTTCATGATTCTTTATTACCGAACGTTCGGTTGGGTGGCGAATATCGCGCTGGCATTGAATCTTGTGTTGATCGTAGCGGTGTTGTCGTTGTTCCAGGCGACGCTTACCCTGCCCGGTGTTGCGGGTATCGTACTAACCGTCGGTATGGCGGTGGACGCGAACGTGTTGATTTTTGAGCGCATACGCGAGGAGATACGCAATGGCAACTCGCCCCAGGCGAGTATTCACGTGGGCTATGATCGTGCTTTTTCTACTATTGTCGATGCGAATGTCACAACGTTGATCGCGTCGGTCATTCTTTACGGATTTGGCACCGGGCCAATCAAAGGGTTTGCTGTAACTCTGAGCATCGGCATCCTCACATCCATGTTTACCGCAATAATTGTGACCCGTGGTGTAGTGAATTTAATTTACGGTGGCAAACGGGTAGAAAAGCTAGCGATTTAATATCACCATGGAAATAATTAAAAAAGATACAAAAATTGATTTTATCGGCAAACGCCGTATCGCGTTTATTGTTTCGGCAATCGTGTTGATTATTTCCATCGGCGCGCTCGCAGTGCGTGGGTTGAATTTCGGCGTCGATTTTACCGGTGGCACCCTGGTCGAGGTCGGTTATTCACAGTCTGTCGATGTCGGTGAAGTGCGCAGTACGCTGGAACAGGCAGGATTCTCTGACGCAACGGTGCAGTATTTTGGCACGGCCAGCGATGTCCTGATACGTCTTCCCATCAGCGAAACCCAGCAGACTGCCGAGATCAGTAACAACGTCATGCAGGCCCTGCGTGCGCCCTACGGTGAACGGCTTGTCGAGGGATTGCAGAGCGGTGTGCAGCAATGCGTCAGTGGTGGCAGCGCGACCGATTGCAGCGTGCAAATGCGCCGGGTCGAGTTCGTCGGCCCCCAAGTGGGTGATGAACTGACGGAGAAGGGCACCTGGGCCATGGTATGGGCGTTGATTGGAATCATGTTTTATGTATGGGCGCGGTTTCTCAGTTGGAAATATGGCGCGGGTGCGGTCGCGGCATTGGCGCACGACGTATTGATTACGGTTGGGTTATTTGCGTTATTTCAATTCGAGTTTTCATTGCCCGTTTTGGCTGCGGTGCTGGCGGTTATCGGCTACTCCTTGAACGATACCATCGTGGTGTTTGACCGCATTCGCGAGAACCTGCGCAAAATGCGCCGCAGCTCATCCCGCGATACGTTGAATGCATCGATCAATCAGACACTGCGTCGGACCCTGTTAACGTCGCTGACGACTTTACTGGTCGTGCTGACTCTGCTGCTGATTGGTGGTGAGGTTATCAGAGGATTTGCCATCGCGTTGTTTATCGGCGTTTTGGTCGGTACCTACTCGTCAATCTTTGTCGCCAGCCCCATCGCCTATCTGCTGGGTGTATCGCACAAGGATTTTATTCCAGTGGAAAAGGAAGGGGCGGATCTGGACGCCCTGCCTTAACTGACGTCACGCAAACGTTCTTCGTGCAATGCGTTGCCCATTCTGTTCGTCCGATGATACTCGTGTAATCGATTCGCGCCTGGCGGATGGCGGTGAGACCGTGCGCAGACGGCGTGAATGTCAAAAATGCAGCGAACGATTTACCACTTTTGAACGTTCCGAGTTAAGGCTTCCGCAAATTATTAAAAGCGACGGTCGTCGCGAGCCGTTCACAGAAAACAAATTGCGTCGCGGTATTCGCCGTTCACTTGAAAAACGACCTGTCGATACCGAAGCGGTCGAAGCTGCGGTCAATCGTATCCTGCATCAGATCATGGTACGGGGTGAACGCGAATTGCCCAGTCAGGTCATTGGCGAGATGGTGATGCGGGAACTCAGGCGTTTGGATGACGTCGCCTTTGTTCGTTTTGCGTCGGTGTATCACAGTTTCGAGGATCTGAACGCATTCAGCGAACAGGTCGAAAAGTTACAAAGCGAGTTGTCGGCAACGGAATTGGAACGCCAGCTTTCGTTATTACCCCAGGGCGCGGCGGATTCCGCGAATGACGAATCCTCCGAGTAATTTTTCGGCGCAATTCAGCGCCGACGATCACCGCTTTATGGTCCGCGCACTGCAACTCGCGCAGCGCGGTTTATTCACAACCATGCCCAACCCCCGTGTCGGTTGTGTCATCGTGAATAACGGCGAAATAGCCGGTGAAGGCTGGCACGAACGAACCGGCGAAGCCCATGCCGAAGTCAACGCACTGAGCGCAGCAGGCGACAAGTCAAAAGATGCGGTGGCGTATGTCACGCTGGAACCGTGTTGTCATAGCGGGCGCACGCCACCGTGTACCGATGCAGTTATCGCCGCAGGTATTAAACGTGTTGTCAGCGCCATGAGCGATCCGAACCCAAAAGTCGCGGGACAGGGTTTATCTCAACTGAAGAACAGCGGTATCGATGTGAGCAACGGTTGTTGCGAAGCCGAGGCGAAAAGTTTAAACCCCGGTTTTATTAAACGCATGCAAACAGGCCTTCCCTGGGTGCGGGTCAAAAGCGCGGCGAGTCTTGACGGCAAAACGGCGATGGCATCGGGGGAGAGCAAATGGATAACCGGCGCGGCAGCACGTGCCGACGTGGCGCAGTGGCGCGCGCGCAGTTGCGCTGTTGTGACCGGTATCAATACCGCAGTCGCGGACGATCCGAGACTCACCGCGCGTATCGACGGATTGAAACGTCAACCGCTGCGTGTCATTCTGGATTCGCAACTTCGTCTGTCTGCAAGCGCAAGGTTGTTGAACGAACCCGGAAACGTTCTGGTCGTTACGACAATAAAAGATGTGTCGCAACATGAAAAATATAAAAAAGCGGGTGCGGAAGTTCTGGCTACCGGTAACGATGATGGAAAAATAAATTTAGCGGATTTATTGCTCGAACTGGGCCGCCGCAAAATAAATGAAGTATTGATTGAATCAGGGGCGCAGCTCGCGGGCGCGTTTGCCGAGCAGGGTCTGGTTGATGAGTTCGTTATTTATCTCGCACCGTGCCTGCTCGGCGATGACGGTCGCGGCATATTGAGCATGCCGCGGGTGAAACATCTAAATGAAACAATAAAACTGGATATCAGCAGTATGCGCCAACTGGGCGATGACCTGCGAATTATTGCGCGGCCAGCTAAGTAAAGCGGGCAGTAAATGTTCACCGGAATCATTCAATCCCAGGGCACGATAAGCGAAGTAACCCATCACGGTAACGACTTATCGCTTGAGGTTGATCTTGTTAGTTTGACATCGCAGGTCATTGCAATAGGCGACAGCATTGCCGTTAACGGTGTTTGTTTGACCGTCGTGGAATTAACGAATGGCGCGGCGCGTTTCGATGTTTCGGTGGAAACACTGGCGCGAAGCCTGTTCGGTTCGATGCAACCCGGCCAGAAAGTTAATCTTGAGCTGGCGATGCTGCCGGATACCCGGTTCGGCGGTCATATTGTTTCCGGCCATATTGATGGTTTAGGTGTTTTGACGGCGACGAAAAAGGACGAACGTTCAACACGCATGACTTTCTCAGTTGACCGCGAACTCGGCAAATATATTGCTGAGAAAGGATCGATTTGCATAGACGGCATCAGCCTGACTGTCAACGATGTTGACGACGATGGCGATCAGACGTACTTCGGTGTCAACATCGTGCCGCATACGATGCAGGTTACAACATTGGGAGGATTAAATATCCGGCAACCAGTTCATATCGAAGTCGATATGATTGCGCGCTATTTGGAAAGATTGCTCAACAATAGCAAGACGTAGACCAAAGGGTCATATAGAATAACCCGACAGCAATATTGCATCGCCGGAATTAACGACGACGGATAACATCTAATGGCAATATCAAATGTAACACAGCTCAATCCCGCGTCGCGCATGAGCAGTATCGACGACATACTGGGCGATTATCACGCCGGGCGATTCGTGATTCTGGTTGACGATGAGAACCGCGAAAACGAAGGTGATCTGGTTATCGCAGCGGAACGGGTGGCAGCCGAGCATATCAATTTCATGGCTACTCATGCGCGTGGCTTGATTTGCCTGACCGTGACGGAAGAGCGTTGTCAGCAGCTCGGGTTGCCGCTGATGGTGCAGAACAATAACGCACGCTACTCGACTAACTTTACCGTATCCATCGAGGCATCGCAGGGTGTCACGACCGGCATATCGGCGGCGGATCGCGCGGTGACAGTGCAGGCCGCGGTTAAGGCCGACGCTGCGCCCAAAGATATTATTACACCGGGTCATATATTTCCGGTCATGGCGCAGCCCGGCGGTGTGTTGACCCGTGCGGGTCATACCGAAGCCGGTGTCGATCTGGCGCGTTTGTGTGGATTTGAACCGGCCAGTGTTATTTGTGAAATCCTGAACAATGACGGTAGCATGGCACGGGTGGAAGACCTGCTTGAGTTCGGCAGGCAGCATGAGATCAAGATCGGCACGATTGCCGATCTCATCAAACACCGTCTGCAAAACGAATCGACTGTACAACGCAGTGCGGAAAGTACGATTAAAACCCGTTTCGGCGAGTTCGATACGGTGATTTACGAAGACGTGGTCAGCGGAAACTCGCATCTTGCGTTGGTGAAGGGAAAGGTTAAGCGTGAACAACAAACGCTGGTTCGGGTTCATCTGCATTATGGACTTTATGATGTCCTCGCGGATGCCCGCGGTGACCATACCTGGCCGGTCAACGATGCGTTGGAAGCCGTGTCGCAGGGAGAATCCGGTGTTGTTGTGCTGCTGGATTACAATGAAGGCGAAGAAACCTTGTTGAGTCATATCCACGCATCTCATCGTCAGGACAAAGACGAAACATCGGCGCACGAGCCGACCGGTGACTTGCGTGTCTTGGGTGCGGGCAGTCAGATTCTGGCCGATCTCGGTGTTGGTAAAATGCGTGTTTTGGGTACCCCCCGCAAAGCGCATGCTTTATCCGGTTTTGGACTCGAAATCGTTGATTACGTTTCCGACAAAAAAGACTTATAACCATAAACAATGAAAACGATTACCGGTAATTTTCAATCCAGCGATGTAAAGGATATAAAAATAGGCATTGTGCTGGGACGGTTTAACAGTTTTATCACCGACCGTTTGCTGGAAGGCGCTGTAGAAGTTCTGCGACAACACGGTATTGATGATGAAAATATTACCTGCGTTAAAGTGCCTGGCGCTTTTGAGATTCCATTGGCGGTCAAACACATGGCGCAGTCCAATGACTACGATGGAATCCTGGCGCTGGGCTGTGTGATTCGTGGTGCGACACCGCATTTCGACTACGTGGCCGGTGAATGCGCGCGCGGTGTGCAACAAGCCAGTCTGGAGAGTGGGGTGCCGGTCGGGTTTGGTGTGCTAACGGTCGATACCATAGAGCAGGCGATCGAACGTGCGGGCACCAAGGCCGGCAACAAAGGTATCGATTCAGCGTTAGCTGTGTTGGAAACGCTGGATGTGATACGGCAACTCGATAAAAAGTCCTGATGTCGGGCGTGAGCGGGACAATACAATGGCAGGCAACCGTCACTTAGCGCGACGCAACGCCGTACAGGCGCTGTATCAGTGGGATTTAACCGAGCAACCGGCTTGTGACATCGAAACGCATTTTATCGCTGACCATGATTTTGAAGGCGCGGATTTGGAGTATTTTAAACGCCTGGTACGCCAGGTGCCGCTGCATCGACAGGAAATCGAAGACAACCTTAAACCATTTATCGATCGTGAACTCGATTCGGTCGATCCGGTGGAGCGCGCGATTTTGCGATTAGGGGCGTACGAAATCGAATACGAGAAAGACATTCCACTAAAAGTGATTATTGACGAAGCAGTGGAACTGGCGAAAACCTTCGCAGCGGAACACGGTTATCGTTTCATCAATGGCGTGTTGGATAAGCTGGGTAATCAAATGCGTCCCAGCAACAGCTAAGGAACCGGCAAACATTTGAATGAATTCTCGCTGATCGACAATTACTTTAAGCGTCGCAATAATCCAGGAACAGGTTCAGTCAAGCTAAGCATCGGTGACGATGCGGCAATCATATCCTGTCCGCCGGGGCATGAATTGGTTGTCGCAACGGATACGCTGGTCGCGGATGTTCATTTTCCGGCGACGATCAATCCTGCGAGCATCGGTTATAAAGCATTGGCCGTAAACTTAAGCGATCTTGCCGCGATGGGCGCATCACCGGCGTGGGCATTGCTTAACCTGACTCTGCCGAACGATGACGATGGTTGGTTAACAGGTTTCAGCGATGGTGTGTTTGAATTGCTTAATGAGTTTGAAATGAACCTGGCAGGTGGCGATACCTGTCGTGGGCCGTTGAATATTGGCATTACCGCGGCCGGATGGATCGCTGAAAACGAGCCGATGACACGTTCCGGCGCGCAGGCCGGCGATGCAGTGTTCGTGTCGGGCTATCTGGGTGACGCGGCAATGGGTTTGCGACTCTATCGCGACAAAGCCAGCGCCGCCAGCGAGTTGTCAGATGCGGACAAATCTTATTTGTTGACACGTTTACACCGGCCCACCCCCCGGGTCGCACTGGGTCAACGATTGGTTGGACTGGCGACATCGTGCATCGATATATCCGATGGACTCATGGCAGATGCCGGACACATCTGCGAACAAAGCGAAGTAGGTATGGAAATGAATTTAAAAGATTTACCGCTATCGCCTGCTTTTAAAAATGCCGGCACAGGCAGTGACGAAATTGAGTTAGCGATTAGCGGTGGCGACGATTACGAGCTGTGTTTTACCTGCCCTAAAGAGCGGGAAACTTCTGTCGAAGACATTGCACGAGAACTTGATCTGCCGATAACAAAAGTGGGCGATGTTACGAGCGAAGCTGGCGCGCGGTTTATTGACGAAAATGGAATGGCGTGGGAAAGCAGTAAAACAGGATACAACCATTTTGATTGAAACAGGTCAGCCATCAGCGGAAGATTTGCGCAAGGCGTTTCTAACGCCAACGGGTTTTCTCGCCATGGGTTTTGGTACGGGCCTGGCCGGGACACTGCCGGGCACATTGGGAACGGCAATCAGTATCCCGATTTGTTTGTTAATGAAGCAGATGCCGCACTGGTGGTATATCACGGCGGTCATCGCAAGTTTTGTTATTGGGATTTGGTTGTGCGGTCGCACAACCGACGCGTTGGGCATACACGATCATAAATCCATCGTGTGGGATGAGTTTGTCGGCTTTTTTATTACCATGATATTTCTTGATGTCACCATCCTGTCCGTGGTGGTCGCGTTTTTCTTGTTTCGTGTTTTCGATATTCTTAAACCCTGGCCGATAAGTTGGCTGGACGAGAACGTGCACGATGGTACGGGTATTATGATCGACGATTTAGTGGCGGGGTTGTTCGCCGGCGTTACGGCCAAGTTTATTTTTATTGCTTATTCAATTCTTTAGAGTAAGATCGAATGAGGATAGTAAAAAACGAGGATAGAAAAAGAAGTTACTTGGCTGACAGATACTTTTCGTGCAACTGCAAAACCTTGCGCACGTAGTTTTGGGTTTCATCATAGGGCGGTATGCCTTTGAATCGAATCACGGCATTCTCCCCGGCATTGTATGCGGCGACGGCAAGCTGGGTATCATTACGGAACATTTGCAGTAAATCGCGCAGGTAACGCACACCGCCATCAACGTTTTGATCAGGATCGGTAAGATTGTTCACGCCATAGCGTTGTGCCGTACCGGGCATCAGTTGCATCAAACCGGTAGCGCCTTTGTGTGATACCGCCATCGGATTGAATGACGATTCGGCATGCACCACGGCTTTGACCAGCGCGGTGTCCACACCATAACTGCTGGCGGTTTTTTCAATCATGGGGTCGTAGCGCGACTTTCTTGCGCGCAATGATTGACCGGAAGAGGACCCGAAACTGGATTGGTAGCGTTTGAGCAGTTTGTATCCGCCGCCGTTTTTCGGCTTATCGGTGATGAGCTTGGAGCCGTCCGGCGCGTCATAGACATATACCGTTTCCGCGAAAACCTGCGGAGACAACAATAATCCAACAGCTAACAACAGGATGGGTCCCGCCCCGAAACACCCCGCGGGTGCCGGCCCGATCAGACGGTTAACAATATTTTTAAAAAAATTGTGTGTAGACACAATAGTTTATTGATATGATTTCGCGCAGCAATACTAGCTGCACAGGATGGAGAATTCCAGTGTAATTCACACAATTTCAATGTTAACAATGTTTAACACACCATGTCCAAGTGACTGAACACAGGAACTAAATACCTTGACCATACTCAAATTTACCGGATTGTTTGCATAATGCCGTCACTTGACGTTGTTTCCGAAGTGGATTGGCCGGAAGTGAATAACGCTATCGACCAAACGAATCGTGAGGTGGGTAACCGTTTTGATTTTAAGGGCAGCGATGCGCGCGTGGAGCTTCAAGACAAATTGTTAACCATTCACGCTGATGATGAATTTAAAGTCGGACAGGTGAAAGACATATTATATGCAAAACTATTGAAACGGAAGATTGATCTCGGTTGTCTGGAAGAGAAAGCAGTGGAACCGGCGGCGGGTGGCAAGGCGCGGCAAGATATAGGGATCAAACATGGTCTGGATAAGGAAAAAGCGAAACAGGTGGTGAAGCTGGTCAAAGCGACTAAATTGAAAGTTCAAGCCAGTATTCAGGGCGAGCAGGTCAGAGTGTCGGGTAAAAAGCGTGACGATTTGCAGTCAATTATTGCCAGTTTGCGTGACAAGGATTTAGGGTTGCCATTGCAGTTTGTGAATTTTCGAGATTAAAGAGTTTTGAATACAGATGACTTCAGCACGGGAAACGCAATGAAAAAATTATTTTTGTTATTTATAGTGGCCTTCTTACCTGTAGGTGTAAATTCAGCGGATGAAGCGACTGACAGAGTGTCGGCGAATCTTGAATCGATATTACCCGAGGGCACAAAGATCAGCGCCATTGCGGAATCACCCATGCCGGGCGTGTACCAGGTGTCGGTCGGTTCGCGAACTTTTTACGCTATTGCGGAGGGCAAATATCTCTTACTAGGCGACGTTTATGACACCGTGCGCCAGGTCAGTCTCGCCGATGAATTGAAAGCGGAGAAAATGACCGAAGCCATTGCGGGCGTTTCGCCGGAACAAATGGTGGTATTCGGTCCGGAATCCGCGCAACGTCATATCACGGTTTTTACCGATGTCGATTGCGGTTATTGCCGCAAGTTGCACAACGAAGTTCCTGCCTTGAACGAAGCCGGTCTGCAAGTTCGGTATATGGCATTCCCGCGTGCAGGCATCGGCTCGGAAAGCTATAACAAGATTGTATCCGTCTGGTGTGCGGACGACCAGCAATCCAGCATGACTTTAGCAAAATCAGGACAAGTGCCGGAGGCCAAGACCTGCGAAAATCCCGTCGCCGATCAATACCGTATCGGGCAGGAAGTCGGAGTGCGCGGCACCCCCACCATCATTTTCGATGACGGCAATGTATTGCCGGGTTATTTGCCCGCCAATGAAATTTTAACCCGGGTTGGGTTGAATTAGGATTTGGCGTTCGGCTATCGGCGCTCAGCTCTCTGCAAACGGGATCAACTTTTGGCAGATAGAAAAAACTGACTGCCGATCAACGATGGCTGAAAACTATTGAGAGATTGTTACGCTCGCACTGATGTCGTTTCCAGTACGGTAGGGCGGAACACGTTCCACCGAAGTGTGTTAAAACCTACCTCTCCAGATACTGCAACTTTTCCTTCACATCTTCCCACTCGGCGGCGTCTTCTGGGGCGGGTTTTAGTTCCGTAATGACGGGCCAGATTTGCGAGAGTTCGGTGTTCAATTCGAGAAAATGACGCTGGTCGTCGGGAAGATCGTCTTCGGCATAAATCGCATTCACCGGACACTCGGGTTCGCATAGGCTGCAGTCGATGCACTCGTCAGGATCGATTACCAGAAAATTCGGTCCTTCATGAAAACAATCGACTGGACAAACTTCGACGCAATCGGTGTATTTGCAACGAATGCAGGATTCTACGACCACATAGGTCATTTACGTACTCCTATTTAGTAATCTGAAAACACAAAGGGCGGTATTGTAGGGTTTCACGTTACGCGGGTAAATCCGCAATAGCGACCGATTATTCGTTAATCAGATTGTTGATCTCGTATAGAAATTCCAGAGCCTCACGTGGTGTCATCTCATCGGGATGACGCGACTTGAGCTTATCCACGGCCAATCGTTCGCGATGATCGCCGTCAAACAATGTCAGTTGATGTTTTGGCTGACTGTTGCTGCTGGATTCAACATAGCCTGTCTCAAGCGATGCGAGTTTTTGCCGGGCGTTGTCAATCACATCACCCGGAACACCGGCAAGTCGAGCGACCTGTAAGCCATAACTCTGACTGGCCGGGCCGTCTTTTACCGAGTATAAGAAAACGATATCCGCGCCATGTTCGACTGCGTCCAGATGAACATTGAGCGTTGCCGGCAGTTGTTCCGCCAGACTAGTGAGTTCGAAATAATGTGTCGAGAACAGCGTAAAGGCGCGTACGCGATTAGCTAGGTCGCTGGCGCAGGCCCAGGCCAGCGACAAACCATCGAATGTACTGGTGCCGCGTCCGATTTCATCGACCAGTACCAGGCTGTTCGCGGTCGCGTTACGAATAATATGCGCCATCTCGGTCATTTCCACCATAAATGTCGAACGACCGCCGGATAAATCGTCCGCTGCCCCGATGCGGGTAAAAATACGATCAACCGGGCCGATGACGGCGCTATCGGCCGGAACGAAACAGCCGGTGTGGGCAAGCAAAACAATCAGTGCAACCTGGCGCATGTAAGTGCTTTTCCCGCCCATGTTTGGGCCGGTGATGACCAGCATGCGGGTTTTGTCGTCCAGGGTTAAATCATTACCAATAAAATCGCGCTGCAACCCAAATTCGACAACCGGATGCCGCCCCTTCTTGATGTCGATACGGTTGCTATCGGTAAATTCGGGTTTGGCTAAATTCAGTGCCTGGGCGCGTTCAGCAAAGTTATTTAACACATCCATTTCAGCCAAAGCGAATGCACAGGCCTGGAGCTTCGGCAAGTCGGGTAATAGTTGTTTAAGTAACTCGGCGTAAAGCCACTTTTCGCGCGCCAGGGCTTTTTCCCGGGCGCTTAAAATTTTGTCTTCAAAGACTTTCAGCTCTTCGGTAATAAAACGTTCGGCATTTTTAAGCGTTTGCCGGCGCAGATAGTCGTCGGGAGCATGATCGGATTGACCGCGCGGAATTTCGATGTAATAGCCGTGCACGCGGTTGTATTGCACCTTGATGTTTTTGATACCCGTGCGTTCACGTTCACGGATTTCCAATTCCAGTAGAAATTCACTGGACGTATCGCGCAGACCGGTTAACTCATCCAGCTCCGCATCGAAGCCGCGTCGAATCATACCGCCATCGCGAATAGTGGCCGGTGGCTCCTCTACTATCGCCCGGGTGAGAAGATCTAGAACCTTAGGAAACGGGTGGATTCGTTTCGTGAGTTGTTTAATATGCGGTGAATCCAGGCTCGACAATAGTTCACTGATGCTGGGTACTGCTTCCAGCGCCATGCGCAAACGCACCAGATCGCGTGGTCGGGCAGTTTGTAAGGCCACGCGTGCGAGTATGCGTTCCATGTCACCGATTTGCTTTAGTGGCTTCTGTAAATCAGGGCAAATGTTTTTCTCAAGCACAATTTCAACGGCCTGGTGTCGCAAACGCAGTTGTTGATGGTCGCGTAACGGCCCGTGAAACCAGCGCCGCATAAGACGGCCACCCATCGGCGTGGTGCAGTGATCGAACAGCTCCACCAGAGTGTGTTCGTTGCCGCCGCTGAGGTTTGTTTCAATCTCCAGATTAGCGCGGCTGATCGCGTCTATAACCAGCTGATCATTGTTTTGTTCGAATACGATTTCACGCACATGCGGCATCACGCCTTTGTGCACGTCTTTTACATATTGCAACAATGCGCCGGCGGCTGACGTGGCTTGCGGAAAAGAATCGCAACCGAACGCGGTCAGATCAGCGGTCTTTAACTCCGCGCGCAAAATGTCCTGTGCACGGCTGGATTCGAAATACCAGTCCGGTGTGGGTTGCAGGGTTTGCATTGTTGCCTGTTGTAACACCGTGAACTGGTCTGATTGTTCCGGTGCCAGCAGTTCCGCCGGTTGCAGCCGTTCCAATTCGTTGAGCAACGCATCCAGACCGTCGGGTTCCTTGCCAAAGAAACGTCCACTGGATAGTTCCATGGCGGCCAGCCCGAATTGAGTCCGCGCAGGAAAAATGGCGCATAGCAGGTTTTCCTTGCGATCTTGCAGCAGGTCTTCTTCGGTTAAGGTTCCCGGTGTTAGCACGCGCACCACTTTGCGTTCTACCGGGCCTTTGGATGTGTTCGGGTCGCCGACTTGCTCGCAAATGGCGACGGACAGGTTTTGTCTTACCAGCCGGGCAAGATATTGATCCACGCTGTGAAAGGGCACGCCCGCCATCGGAATGGGTTGACCGGCCGATTGACCGCGCGCGGTGAGTGTAATGTCGAGCAGTTTTGCTACGCGTTCGGCGTCGTCAAAGAATAATTCATAAAAATCACCCATGCGATAAAACAATAATGTATCCGGATACTCGGATTTGATACCCAGGTATTGACGCATCATTGGCGTGTGCGCCGCTAATGATGGATCAAGTGTTTTATCCGGGGCTTTATTCAACTTGTTTGGGTAACGTGTGCGCGTATCCCGTTATGCTTGCGACGCTTTTACAATATCCATCAGTTCGGGAAAAATATTTGGATTGGCCGCGACCAAGTTGCCGCTGCGTAAATGTTGTTGTTCGCCGTCGAAGTCCGCTATCAGGCCACCCGCTTCCTGCACCAACAGGCAACCGGCGGCAATATCCCAGATGCTGAGATCCATTTCCCAAAAGCCGTCGAAACGGCCCGCCGCGACATGGGCGAGATCCAGTGCAGCGGAACCTGCCCGACGTATACCGCTGGTACGAGGCAATACGGCACGAAAAACCTCGATCCATTCATCGACGCGTTGGATGGCCTTGAACGGAAATCCTGTACCGATGAGTGCGTTTTGCATACGATTAACGTTGCTCACGCGTATGCGTCGGTTATTCAGACTCGCACCGTTGCCACGCGATGCAGTGAACAATTCGTTGCGTACCGGGTCGAAAATCACACCTTGATCCGGGATGCCTTTGTGCATTAACGCGATGGATACCGAGTAGTGGGGAAAACCGTGCAGGTAGTTGGTGGTGCCGTCCAATGGATCAATAACCCATTGATATTCGTTGTCACCTTGTTCGCCGCTTTCCTCCGCTAAAATGGCATGATCGGGATATGCCGATTGCAGAATATGCACGATCTCGCTTTCCGCCATGCGGTCAACCTCGGACACGAAATCGGCCGGGCCTTTGGCCTCGATGTTGATCCGGTCAAGCCGGTCCGAGTAGCGCAGCATAATATCACCTGCGCGACGGGCAGCCTTGATGGCGATATTTAACATGGGATGCATTATTTATCTCCGTAACATGATTTTTTGCGAAACATCTGCAGCCCCGTTTGTTGCAGCCTGAAGGTGCGCTGGCGGTTACAATACATGGTGTGTGTGATGGGTGCAGCGATTCTAGCGATGCAGGCACTAAAACGAAACCGAAAAGCGATTTATCCCGAGTCAAAAGATTAAATTCAATGTCTAATGAAAATATCCGGGTCGTTCTGGTCGAGCCGACCCACCCGGGTAACATCGGTGCGACCGCCCGTGCCATGGCCAATATGGGTTTGTGTCGCTTGTACCTGGTCTCACCCAAGGTCTTTCCGGCGCAGGAAGCGTATGCGCGCGCGGCGGGGGCAAACTGGGTGCTGGATGAAGCCGTCGTGACCGAATCATTGGACGAAGCGATTGCCGATTGTGATTTTTTGGTCGCGACCACGGCGCGTTCGCGTGCGGTGGATTGGCCCGGTCTGCCGCCTAGCGAAGCGGCAACAAAGCTGATCGATGCAAGCACGGTGGGGCAGGCCGGCATTCTGTTTGGCCGTGAAAGCCGTGGTCTCAAAAATGCAGAAATCGATCGTTGCCAGTTTCTGGTTCGCATCCCTAGTGACCAGGCGTTTTCATCGCTGAATCTTGCCAGTGCAGTGTTGCTCATGGCTTATGAGATTCGATTGCAGAGTTTACAAGCGCCAATCGTGGAAGCACCTGTGGATGCCGACCTACTCCCGGCAAACGATGCGCAGATGCAGGGTTTTTATCGACATCTTGAATCGACGCTTGATGACATTGACTTTATCAAGGCCACTTCCTCGGTCAAACTGATGCGCAAGATTATTCGGGTGTTTAACCGTGCGCATTTGACGGTGGAAGAAGTGAATATATTTCGCGGCATACTGAGCGCCGTTCAGCAGCGCCGCCCCTGAGCGAGCGACGGTTTTATGCTAAAATGCCCTTGAATTTAATGAGTTAGGTACTCATATCTACAGTTTGACTGCGGAGTAATTTATGGCTGTGACATTGACCGAGGCGGCGGCTGACCGCGTTAAGAATTATCTGGCTAACCGTGGCAAGGGCGAGGGTCTGCGTCTTGGTGTGAAGACTACTGGTTGTTCGGGCCTGGCTTACGTCGTGGATTATGCCGACGAGATAGCGGAACAGGATAAGGTATTTGAAAGCCACGGCGTCAAAGTGATTGTCGACAGTGAACGGCTGGATGTGATCGATGGCACCGAGATCGATTTTCGCGTGGATGGCATTTTTTCATCCTTTTTCTTTAAAAACCCGAATGTGACGGGCGAGTGCGGCTGTGGTGAGAGTTTTACCGTCGGCTAACGAAATCCAATTGCAACATCTTCGCTATTGCGCGATAGCGCACTAAGTTTCCTACCTTAAGAAATTCCAATACCATGCAATCCATTGAAGTGGCTTTGCCTGAGCAAAGACACGGTGCTCGCCGTGTTGCCGTGTCTACTCTCGGGTGCAAGGTGAATGCATTCGAATCGGAGTTAATCGCGCAACATCTTGGCGCCGACAATTGGAATCGAGTTAACGCACGCGAATCTGCTGACCTGTATGTGATCAACACCTGTACCGTGACGCGTGAGGCCGAGCGGCAGGCGCGGCAGGAAGTACGGCGTGCGATACGGCAGAATCCTGAAGCGATGGTGGTGGTCACCGGTTGTTACGCGCAAATGGAACCCGAGGCCTGTGCCGATATCCCCGGTGTTGACCTGGTCGTCGGCAACGGTAGCAAGCTGGATATTCGCGCCCTATTGCCAAAATACCAGCGCGGAGAACTGCCCAAGGTATTGGTAGACGATCTGGATGAACATATCAGTCTGCCGTCAGAATTACTGACCGGATTTGACGGACATACGCGTGCTTTTGCCCAAGTGCAACAAGGCTGTAACCAGGGTTGTACCTTTTGCATTATTCATCGGGCGCGCGGCCCCAGCCGGTCGTTGCCGCCGACTCAAATTAAACGTCAGATCGAGTGCTTGTTGCTTAACGGTTTACAAGGAAATCGTGTTATGCGGTGTCGATTTGGGTTCATACGGCGAGGATTTCTCCTTAACTGGCGAATCCAAGATGAATCTGACCGATTTGCTGGCGCAGATCACCGAAACCGGCCGACGGACTTGGCTCGAAATTTCGCATTCGTTTAAGCTCCCTCGACCCGGCACATTTGACGGATGAATTGATTCGGTTCATGGCCGCGCAAGCGGAAATATGCCCGCATTTGCATTTATCGTTACAAAGCGCGAATAGCCTGATTCTCAAACGTATGAAACGGCGTTATGACCGCGAACTGGTGTACGAACGCATTCGTATAATGCGCGAATGTATGCCTGATCTGGTCATCAGCGCCGACGTGATGACGGGTTTCCCGACCGAATCGGACGATCAGTTTCAGGATACTTTGCAGGCGATAGACGATCTGGAGATTTCGTATCCGCATGTCTTTCCGTATTCCGAACGGCACGGAACACCGGCCGCACGCATACCCAGGCAGGTGCCCGTAGCCGAACGTAAACTGCGCGCACGTCTGGTGCGCGAAGCAGGTGAACGCGTGCAAGAGAGAGTTCTGGCGCGCTGGGTTGGGCAATGCGCCCGGGTTTTGGTTGAGGGACATGAAAAGCAAAATTCCCGCTACTTGCGGGCGCGACTGGATAATTACTTACCGGTACAAGTATCGGGTTGCGCACGCGACGGCGAATGGTTGGATGTGATGCTAAAGTCGGTTGAGCAGGGCGCGTTACTGGCTGAATCGCCGGCTCAGTAAGCGCTAAGAAGGTTTTTTGCCAATCCGATAGGCGTTACAATAGCGCCCGGTTAACCGCCCCATTCGTGGGGCATTCTTTTATCTACTTTAGGAGTTGTCTCTTATGGGGGTCGAACGAACCTTCTCTATTATCAAGCCTGATGCCGTGGGCAAGAATTTGATCGGCAAAGTGTGTGAGCGCCTAGAATCCGCGGGCTTAAGTATTGTCGCCAGCCGCATGGTGCATTTGAGCAAGCAACAGGCGCAGGATTTTTATGCCGTGCACAAAGAACGACCGTTTTACAACGATTTATGCGAGTTTATGACTTCCGGCCCGGTGGTTGTGCAAGTACTCGAAGGGGAAAACGCCATCAGCAAAAATCGTGAGGTTATGGGTGCAACGAATCCGGCCGAAGCAGCGCCGGGGACGATTCGGGCTGACTTTGCTTCTTCAATTGATGAAAACGCGGTACACGGCTCGGATGCGCCGGAAACGGCTAAAACCGAGATTGCATTCTTTTTTGACAACGATCAGATCTGCCCGCGGACTCGCAACGGCTGATAATCCGTTTTGATGATTACAACTGAGCGTACCAATTTGCTCGAACTCGACCCGCAGGCCATGCAGGGTTTCGTGGCGGGTATGGGTGAGCGCAATTATCGCGCCGGTCAGTTGTTGAAATGGATTTACCATCGTGGGGTGACGGAGTTTTCCGACATGACCGATCTGAGCAAAGAATTGCGTCAACGTCTGCTTGATAAAGCTGAAATAAAGCTGCCGCAAATCACGCGTGATCAGATTTCCAGTGACGGTACGCGTAAATGGCTGTTGCAGGTAGACGATAATAACGGCATAGAGACGGTTTTTATTCCGGACGAAGACCGGCGCACGTTGTGTGTCTCATCTCAGGTGGGTTGTGCTTTGAACTGTACGTTTTGTGCGACTGCGTTGCATGGGTATAACCGTAACCTGACTACGGCTGAGATTATTGGCCAGGTGTGGCTGGCGCACCGTCTCCTGCGCCACGACGGTTACGAACGACCGCTGAGTAACATTGTATTGATGGGTATGGGTGAGCCATTGTTGAATTTTGATAACGTGGTCAGTGCCATCCGCCTGATGCTGGATGACTTGTCGTTTGGATTGTCGCGTCGCCGTGTTACGCTCAGTACCGCCGGTGTCGTACCGGGAATTGAAAAACTGCGTGAGGAATGCCCGGTCAGTCTTGCAGTATCGTTGCATGCATCGACGGATGAATTGCGTAATCGATTAGTGCCGTTGAATCGCAAGTACCCGATCAGGGAATTGCTCGATGCCTGCCGGCGTTATGTGCACAACCAACCACGCAGCAGAATCACATTTGAATACACCATGATTGATGGAGTTAACGATAGCCCAAAGCAAGCACTACAGTTGGCGCATTTGCTGAGCGATGTTCCGGCAAAAATAAATTTGATTCCGTTTAATCCGTTTCCTGGGATTGAATTCAAACGATCGACTTCGGATGCGATTGGGCAGTTTCGCGATATTTTGTATTCCAATGACATCGTGACCATCACCCGCAAGACCCGTGGCGATGATATTGATGCCGCCTGCGGGCAACTGGCCGGTCAATTTACTGATCGTACCAAACGGTCGGCCCGAACGACGGCCAGAGTGAATCTGCAATGAGGGGTTCGTTTCTTGTTGCCATTTTCGTTTTCAGCGTTGTATCGCTATCGGCTTGTACCACGCCGCCGGTCAAGAAATGGGACAATGACAAACGGGCGGATTTGCATGTGCAGCTCGGGCTGGATTATCTGCGGCGTAACCAGTTGGATACATCGCAAAAAGAATTGGGAACAGCCTTGTCAATTGACCCGTATCATTCTGAAGCCAACTATATCGCGGCGTTGTTGAATGTTCGTTTAAAAAAGCCTGATGTCGCGCAAAAGCATTTTAAACGCGCGCTGCAATCGGATCCCAACAATCATGCAGCGCGGCGTGATTATGGCGCGCATTTGTGCCGGCAGGGGGAATCCAGTGCAGGGCTGGCTCAGTTGGAAATGGCACTGTCGGATGAGCTGAATCCGCGTCCCGATGTGGCCGCCATGACCGCTGGTGTGTGCCTGATGGACAGCGACACGGACAAGGCGGAGGAATATTTTCGTCGTGCATTGAAAATAAACCCCCAATTACCACCCGCGTTGTATAACATGGCTAAGATCAGTTACGACCGTGAAGAGTATTTATCTGCGAGAGCATTTATGGAACGTTTTTTTTCGGTCAGCCCCGGAACACCGGATAGCCTGTTGTACGCGGTAAAGATTGAACGCCAACTCGGTGCTGGGGATGTGGCGCAAAATTACGCAAACCAGCTGCGTACGAATTTCCCCAACGCGGAGCAAACACGCGAGTTGTTTAATTTAGAATAATCGCATCCCCTGAAATAAATGTTCACGCAATTGAAGAAGCAACAGCGTGAAGCAGTACCCGTAACGAACACGATTGATTAACGCGACCCATCCGATTAATAGGCGCCGCAGATGAGCCAACAGATTAAAGCCATAAAAGGCATGAAGGATTTATTGCCTGAGTCGATAGACATCTGGCACGGCGTCGAGCAGGCGATACGTGAACTAACCGAAGCCTATGGGTATTCAGAGATTCGACTGCCGATTGTTGAGCGAACCGAATTGTTTAAACGTTCTATTGGCGAATACACCGACATTGTCGAAAAGGAAATGTATACCTTTGTCGACAATGATGGCGATCAACTAACATTGCGTCCGGAGGCGACTGCCAGTTGCATGCGCGCCGGCATTGAACACGGTTTGTTCTACAAAAAACCCGCCCGCTTGTGGTATCTCGGCCCCATGTTTCGCCATGAACGTCCGCAAAAGGAACGCTACCGGCAGTTTTACCAGTTCGGTATCGAAGCGGTGGGATGGCCGGGGCCGGATATTGACGCAGAGATTCTGTTGTTCGGCGAGCGATTGTGGAAAAAACTGGGTATCACTGACGTGACGCTGGAAATTAACAGTCTGGGTTCAGCCGCTAGCCGGCAACAGTTTAAAACCGACCTGGTGGACTATTTACAACAACACCAATCCGGTCTTGATGCGGATAGTCAAAGACGGTTAACGGGTAATCCTTTACGCATACTGGACAGCAAAAACGAGCAAACCCAGAAGATTCTGGACGACGCGCCAAACTTGTTGGATTATCTGGACGATGCAGCGAAACAACACTTTGACGGTTTGCGCGTGTATCTGGATGAGAATCGGGTTGACTATTGTGTGAACTCACGGCTGGTGCGCGGGTTGGATTATTATTCAAGCATTGTTTTCGAATGGGTAACGGATAAACTCGGTGCGCAGAACGCGGTTTGTGCCGGTGGACGTTACGATGGTTTGATCGAGCAGCTCGGTGGTCAGTCGACACCATCAGCGGGGTTTGCCATGGGTATGGAGCGAATTATTGCGCTGGCGGCGCAAAACAAAGAGTTAAATTGGAAAAATGAACCTGATGTCTATCTGGTGTTGCTGGGTGAGGTAGCGCTACAAGCAGGTATGGGATTGGCGGAAGAACTACGTGACCACGATGTAAACACTATCATGCATTGTGGTGGTGGCAGTATGAAATCGCAGATGAAACGTGCGGACAAAAGCATGGCTAAATTTGCGTTGCTACTAGGTGATAACGAATTGTCACGAGGAATAGTTACCGTAAAATCATTGCGCGACGATGGCCAGCAGGAGATGGTGGCAAAAGAACAAGTGGTAGACTATATCAAAACACGGGTTGACGCGTGAGTCGACAGAAATCTTGTATTTAAAAAGCATTAACGACTAAAGGGTAAGCAATTGGTTAATCCACACGAAGACAACGAACAACTGGATCGCGCACATGAATGGTGGAAAAAAAATGGCTCCGCTGTTATCGGCGGGATCGTGCTGGGACTGATCGGTGTGTTGGGTATCAATTATTGGCAGAGTTACAGGACCAATCAGGCGGAAACGGCATCTACTTTGTTTGATCAAATGAGCCAGGCTTTTCGTAACGATGACCAGGAAAGCGCAGTGCTGACCGGCGAGGAAATTGTCAGTGACTACTCGAGTGCGCCCTATGCCGCATCGGCGTCTTTGTATCTGGCGAAAATCAAAGCGGAAGAAAAAGATTATGTGGGCGCAAAACAACATTTGCAGTGGATAATGGACAATTCGAGCAGTGCGTCTATGATACATACGGCGAAGGTGCGTTTGGCTTATCTGGCTTTGGCGGAAAATCAACCGGAACAGGTGTTAACGCTGTTGGAAAATGCGGATGCCGGCGCTTTCGAACCGCAGTATCAGGAATTGCTTGGTGATGCGTTCAATGCACTGGGACGAAACGGTGAAGCCGCTACGGCATACGACAAGGCGCTGAGCGGACTTAGCGCTGGTTCTTCTTATGCGTCCATTCTTCAGCAAAAAATCAATAAAGCCAATGCGGCAGCTCAGTAAAGTTTAGTCGATCCATGTCATCCGCGAATCTGTTAAGGACTCTGACCAGGCAGCTTGTCGTCATTATTGTTGTTGTCAGTGCCGGCGGTTGCGGGTTATTCAAGTCAAAAGATGAGAAGGATATCGTTGAACCGGATCCCGTTCCGGTGGCGAGCGAGAGCGTCAACGTGGAACGCATCTGGAAACATAAAGTGGGCGATTTTGAAAAATCCTTCGCCAACATTGTTCCAGCGATTGGCCCGGATCGTTTGCTGGTCGCTTCGCCCGAAGGTCGTGTTCAGGCGATTGATCGTAAAACGGGCAAGCGGCTGTGGCGCATCAACTTAAAACAAAGCATCAATGCGGGAGTCGGTTATGGTGGCGGTTTGGCGGCGCTGGTAACGGACGACGGCGAGATAATTATGCTGGACGCAGAAGACGGTTCGGAAAGATGGCGCACCGCGTTAAAGGCCGAAGTGTTGGCACGGCCGGTCATCGGCAACGCAGTGGTGGTGGCCCAGGCCGTGGACGGTCAAGTGATCGGTTTGAGCGTCACCAGCGGTTCACGTAACTGGTCGTACCGGCAAACGGTGCCAAGCCTGACCTTGCACGGCACCGCCGAACCACTGGTGGTATCTTATTACGCAGTGGCCGGTTTTTCCAATGGCCGCTTGGCGGCGATTGAATTGGCCAGTGGGCGCGTGGTGTGGGAACTGCCGGTGGGGCAGGCCAGCGGACGAAACGAAATCGATCGTTTGATTGATATCGATGCGCGCCCGGTAATCGACGGCGACACCATGTACGTCGCGGTGTATCAGGGAAACCTGACCGCAATTGAAGTACGTACGGGTCAGATTATCTGGTCGAAAGAAATATCGACACACAAGGACTTCAGTGTCGACTCTGGCCGCATCTATGCAATCGACGATAAGGAACGTTTACTCGCCATCAGCCGTAGTACCGGTGAGATCGAATGGACGGCAGACTGGTTATCTCATCGCGGGCCGAGTGGCACGGTAACGACTGATGCGCATGTTGCTGTTGCCGATAAAGAAGGTTTTTTGTATTTGATCGACAAAGATTCCGGCGAGGCTGCCGCGCAGCTGCGGGTTGCCAAAGATGGCATACAGACTACTCCGTTGTGGGATGAAGATACACTCTACGCACAGGGTCGCAACGGCGTGTTAAACGCATATAAAATTCAGACGCAGTAACATCGTTTCATCCTGTAGCCTTACCGCGCCATGTCCGGCGCGCGGTAACATAGCCGTTTACTGAAACTGACAGAATCAATGAAACCCGTCGTCGCGTTGGTGGGCCGTCCCAATGTCGGCAAATCAACGCTTTTTAACGCGCTGACCCGTTCGCGTACAGCACTGGTGGATGATCAACCGGGTGTAACACGCGATCGTTTGTATGGCGATGCCGCATTGGACGAAAAATCGTTTATCGTTGTCGATACCGGTGGATTAGGCCACGACGAGGATGATCTGGAAGCTGCCATCGATTGGCATGTTAAACAGGTAATAGATGACGCCGATCGGGTCTTTCTGATAGTGGACGGGCGCGATGGTATCGCAACTTATGACGAGCATATCGCGGCACAGTTACGTTCACATGCCGAACGAGTTAGCGTTGTAGTCAATAAAACGGAAGGGGTCGACGCGGCAACCGCGGTTGCCGATTTTCAGCGGCTGGGTCTGGGGCAACCGTTTGCCGTTTCCGCAAAACGTGGCGATGGCATCGAGCAGTTGATGCAGTCGGTGTTGCAAGATGTTCCGGTGTGTCAGGACGAGATCGCCGGTGAAACCGCAATCGACGAAGCTATTCCTGCTATCGCTATAGTTGGCCGGCCAAATGTTGGCAAGTCGACTTTGATAAACCGTCTGCTTGGCGAAGAACGTGTCATTGTGCAGGATTGCCCGGGCACGACACGGGATTCGGTGTCGATTCCGTTGGCGCGTGGCGACAAACATTACCTGTTGATTGATACCGCAGGCGTACGGCGTAAAGCACGTATACAGGCGAATATCGAAAAGTATTCCGTAATAAAAACCATCCAGGCGATAGATCGCTGTAACGTGGCGGTGATGGTGCTTGATGCCCACGAGGGCATTACCGAACAGGATGCGGCCATCTGCGGCATGATTCTCGACGCCGGGCGCTCCATCGTCCTGGCAGTCAATAAATGGGACGGACTTGAAGAGGTTGCACGCAAACGTATCCGTACGGACATTGAACGGCGGTTACCGTTTTTGCCACCCTGTGACGTGGTATTTATGTCCGCGTTGCACGGCAGTAAAGTCGGCGAAATTCTTCCGGCGGTTGAGCGGGCATTCGAGTCGGCGATACTGAAATTACCGACATCGCTGATCAATCGTTATCTGGGCAACGCGCTGCAGGCGTTGGCACCACCGGTGTATCGCGGCCGTCCTATCAAGCTCAAGTATGCACAACAAAGCGGTGTCAACCCGCCGACCATCGAAATATACGGCAACCAGGTGCAGGGCGTTCCGGCATCGTACCGGCGTTACCTGTCGAATTATTTTGGCAAGGCATGTAAGGCAAGCGGTACCCGCATACGCATTCGTTTTCGCCAGAGCGATAATCCTTATGCCGGGCGCACCCGGAAAAAAACTAAAAAGAAATCACGTTAGCATTTTTTTTGTTGAATGAATTGGGCTAACGCGTAGAACGCGGCCTGGACATCAGGATTCCAGGGTTAATCTGATTACCATTCAACAAAACGACCCAAACCAAAGTTCGTTTATTGTCATCATCTCTCGCCGTTGCAATGGCTACCACTTCGGCCGGTGACACGGTTTGCCCGGATTTGGCTAATACCTCATCGAGGTTGAAAAACAGGCTGATCAATCCCTGGCCATGATCAATCGCCAGAGTGAGGCCGGTTTGTTCCAGCTCCTGCAACAGCGCGATCGTACCTGCCGCCGGTGCATGCACTTGCTTATCTCCCGGCAATTCGTAGGCCAATCCGAAAAATGAATTGTCCGTGTAAGGTTGGGTAGCGCTATTCAGGACGGGTGATTGCAAGGGCAGTGTGACGGTGTCCGCTTGCGTCCACCGCCGCGCGAGAGCATCGAGGAATTCCGTTTCTTCTTCTACACTATCTTCCGGTTTTTTGCTGGAGGATCGCGCGGTGTAGACATTGAATGAATGCGTGGTTTCGCGCAACGAGTCCGTGCTGAATTTTACAATATAGCGCCCGGGCACCTGATCGATCCCGAGTCCGATAACGGCATACCAGATACCCGCTTCCTGAGTGACCAACAGACGGCGTTGTCCGAACCAAGCTTGTGGTTTTTCAAGCTGTGACCTGACCAGTGGCACGACGGCAACACCACCGGGAACGGGATTAGCTTCAGGTAAAAACGCTACTGCATGAGTGCCGTAAGCGATAAAAATAACGGCGATCAGCGAACTAGGAACAGGTTTCATTCACGGTGCAGATTAAATGCCCTTGCGCCAGATCGGCTTTGACCCGCCGGCCCTGTTTCGTTTCGTTAGCGTCGCGCAGGACGTTGTCTGTTTCAATATCGCGTACGATGGCATAACCCCGGCCGAGTGTCGCCAACGGACTGACACTGCCAAGCCGGGTGGATAATAACGTGTGGTTTTGAGTGTACGCAGACAACGTATGTTTTATTTGTTGTACTAATCCGTCGCTGGCGGTCTTATGACGCCATTTTATTTGCGCGAGTTGTGACTTGGGAGAGTTGTGCCGCAGACCGGCCAGGTTATTCGACAACACAAACCGCAGCTCGTTTAGTTTATTGCTTTGTAGCAGTTGTAATTGCTTGACGTTAGCATCGAGTTGCTGACGTAACGATGCCAGACGCTGACGTGGATGAATCAGGCGCCGGGTCAGCCAATCGACGGATTGCGCTTCGCGTTGAAGCTCGCCTTTAAGTGATGTGTATAGTGACCGTCGCGTTGCTATGAGCTGACTGATCAGTTGCCGCTGATCCGGCGACAACAATTCCGCGGCTGCTGTCGGTGTGGCCGCGCGTGCGTCTGCCGTTAAATCGGCAATGGTGAAATCGACTTCATGTCCGACTGCCGATACGATGGGAATAGAGCAATGTGCAATCGCGCGGGCTACCGATTCATCGTTAAAAGCCTGCAAGTCTTCCAGCGAGCCACCGCCACGAGCGAGGATCAGCGCGTCACAATCCTGCCGCTCATTCGCGAGTTCAATGGCTTCAACAATTTTTGGGGCCGCTTCGCTCCCTTGTACCGGCACCGGGAAAACAAGAACCGACAACGCAGGAAAGCGGCGACGAAACGTGGTGAGAATGTCGCGTATAACGGCGCCGCTGGGCGAAGTAATAACGCCAATTCGTCGACAAGTATCAGGGATAGCGAGTTTGCGTTCGCTATCGAACAAACCTTCGTGAGCCAGTCTATTTTTTAAGGCTTCGAATGCCCGGCGCAACGCACCTTCACCGGCTTCCTCGATGTGCTCGATGACAAGTTGATAGTCGCCGCGATTTTCATACAGAGTGACTTTTCCGCGCACCAGCACCTGCATGCCGTCTGCCGGTTTACAGGAACCCGCCACGCGACGGTTGCGAAACAGGGCGCAACGAATCTGGGCATTTTCATCTTTGAGTGAAAAATACCGGTGGCCCGAAGCCGGTGTCGCGAGGTTGGAAATCTCGCCTTCGACCCACACTTGCGGATAGTTCATTTCGAGTAAACCGCGAACTTCGTTGTTGAGTTCGCTTACGCGATAAATTTGGCGGTTGTCTGCGGTGAGATGAAAATCCATAAACTGACAAAAATCTCAACAAATTGGGGTTACCGTGGAATCGAACCACAATATCTAGTTTACGAAGCGAATGTCAATCCGTATAATCCGGCGATGGAAAATATCGAATCGGCCCTCACATTTGACGACATCCTGCTCGTCCCCGCTTATTCCGCGACCCTGCCACGCGATGCTGACCTGAGTACCCGGTTTAGCCGGCGTCTGAACCTAAAAATTCCGCTGGTGTCCGCCGCAATGGATACCGTAACCGAATCCCGTGGCGCCATTTGTCTTGCCCAGGAAGGCGGCATCGGTGTCGTTCACCGTAATTTGCCGCCACAACGACAGGCCAAAGAAGTCAACCGGGTAAAGAAGTTTGAAAGCGGTGTGATACAGGATCCGATAACGGTTACCGCCAGTACGACGGTGCAGGAGGTGCTCGATCTGACCCGGCGAAAAGGCATTTCCGGTGTGCCTGTGTTAGATGATGGCAAGTTGACCGGTATAGTGACCAGCCGCGATTTGCGTTTTGAAACCCGTTTCGATGCGCCGGTCAGCAGCGTGATGACAACACGGGATAAGCTGGTGACGGTGAAAGAGAATGCGAGCCGCGACGAGGTACAGAATTTATTACACAAACACCGTATCGAAAAAATTCTGGTTGTAAACGATGATTTCGATCTGAAAGGCCTGATCACGGTCAAGGATATTCAAAAATCCACAGAATACCCCAATGCCTGCAAGGATGAACGCGGACGTTTAATGGTTGCGGCAGCAGTCGGCGTCGGAGCGGACACCGATGAGCGTGTCGCTGCATTGGTGCAAGCACAAGTCGATGCAATCGTGGTGGATACGGCGCATGGTCATTCCAAGGGCGTCATCGACCGTGTGCGGATGATTAAAGACGAGTACGACCATGTCGATGTGGTGGCCGGTAATATTGCAACGGAACGCGCCGCGCGGGATTTGATGGATGCAGGCGCGGATGCGGTCAAAGTCGGTATTGGCCCGGGTTCGATATGCACGACCCGCATGGTGGCTGGCGTCGGCGTGCCGCAAATTACGGCAATTACGAATGTAGCGCGCGCCGTGCGTGACACCGATGTACCGATGATCGCGGATGGCGGTATTCGTTTTTCCGGCGATATCGCAAAAGCCTTGGCGGCGGGTGCACATTGCATCATGATTGGTGGCCTATTTGCAGGCACCGACGAGTCGCCCGGCGAAATCGAACTGTATCAGGGCCGCTCCTACAAAAGCTATCGTGGCATGGGTTCCTTAGGTGCAATGCAACAGGGTTCGAAAGATCGTTATTTTCAGGAGGGTGTTTCCAGCAGCGATAAACTGGTGCCTGAAGGCATAGAAGGGCGTGTGCCATACAAAGGTCCGATGATTAATATCATTCATCAATTGATAGGCGGTGTACGTTCCAGTATGGGCTATACGGGCAGCGCGAACCTGCAGGATATGCGTGAGAGGTCAAACTTTGTGCGCATCAGTAACGCCGGTATTCGCGAAAGTCACGTGCATGATGTGACCATAGTGAAGGAAGCTCCCAACTATCAGCGCGAGTACTAGTCGTATTCCGGCATGCCGTTTCCCGGCTATTTTGAGATACACCGTGAAAATTAGTCGCTTCTCCGGGTTTGTTCGGAAAGTCGTTGCATGAGTTATTCGCGGATTCACAGCGACCGGATTCTGATTCTGGACTTCGGCGGACAGTACACGCAACTCATTGCACGCAATATTCGTGAAGCGAATGTTTATTGCGAGATTTATCCCTACGATGTTGAACCCGATTCTATAAAAGCGTTTGCGCCGAAGGGAATCGTCCTTTCCGGTGGCCCGGAAACCGTCACTACCACTGAGACGCCACGCACACCCCAGATCGTTTTCGATCTAGCCGTTCCCGTGCTGGGCATTTGCTACGGCATGCAGACCATGGCCGCGCAATTGGGCGGAATAGTGGATACTGCAGATCACCAGGAGTATGGGCACGCTAATGTACGCCTGCATGGCGACAGCGCTTTATTTAGAAGCTTAAAAAAGAGCCGAACTCGACGTTTGGATGAGTCATGGTGACCATGTTGTGGAACCGCCCGAGGGTTTCACTGTTCTAGCATCAACATCGAATGCTCCGCTGGCCGCGATTGGCGATAACAATCGTCATTATTACGG
>CBDCFT010000060.1:0-14966 GCA_965216365.1 Arenicellales bacterium
CTATCCACCTGCCATTGCAGGTCCAGCGAATCACCGGCACGGCCTTGCGCTTGCACTCGGGATTGCCTGATTGCAGTTGTAGTTGTTCAATGTCAGCAGTACCGCTTTGCCAGTTTCCTTTAGTGTTGAATTGCAGGGGATAATCGCGCAGTTCACCGGTGGCATCCAATTGAAATGCACTGACCGTGAATTGTTTGTTAACAAAACTGGCCTTGCCGTGCAATTCGGCATCAATACGGCCATTCCAATCCTGCCACCATGTCGCGGGATTCAAGTCTTTTCCGTTCAGGCTGATGCTCATCCGTGGTTCGGGTTGCCATGCGAATTCGCCGTTGCCTGCGATAACGCCTTGCAGCGCGTGTAGATCGATTTCCTTCAACTCAAGCGAGGATAAATTACCGCGTCCATTAGTCGATAGTTGGATTTGTCTGTCTCCGGTGGCCAGGCTCGCATCGAGTTGCAGGCGATAGTCATCCGGTTTCCCTGTTAATTGCGCGTTGGCTTGTTCGCTAAGCAATGGTTGGGGGCCGTGTATCCACGCCAACTGTTGCCATTTCGTCATCAGGTCAAACGTGCCGTCCGTGTGTTCGAGTGTGCCGCTGATGTGGCCATGATCATCGATCTTGGCGTCGAAGCGCGCGCTTGTATTATTAGGCGTTCCGTTTATTTGCACAGTGCCGTGATCGCTGCGTACCAGGGCATCCGTCGTGTCCAGTGGCCACCGCAGGCCGCGCCATTCGCCGTTGAAATCAAAGTGCGGTTGTGCGGTATTGGATAAATCCAGCAGTCCGTTGGCGTTGAATGTTGGGGCGTTGTCAGAGTCGCCCAGTTTGATTTGAATTTGATTGGTAAGCTCGGGCAGGGTGCCGTTACCTGCAACTCGGCGTTAGCGTTGTCTATAATCGCTCCGCCGTTCAATGGCCAGCGTAGTTGATTTAGCGTCGCGTCCAATTGCACACCAAGTCGGTCAGTGGATCGATCGAGTTCGGCGTCGGCTTTTACCAACACAGGTTGTCCGGCTCTATCGATCTCGCCGTCGAGTATGAAGGATGGTTTTGTGAGAGGTCCTTTAATACTGAGGTGTGCTGTCTTGCTGCTCACTAGCGCGTCACCTTCCAGTGGCCAGGCGAGGTCATGCCAGGTTGTCTTAAAATCCAGTTGTGGAATATCCTCCGTCAATATGACACGCCCAGTACCCACAATGCTCAGAGGATGATCTGGTGTGTCTGCTTGCAAATTCGTTAAGACTATTCATCCCGGTTAATCCGTGCAGCGGTCGTAGCCGTGAGCGATCCAATCTGTGGCACACCGACGGCCGCTAACTCGGTATGCAGAGTTGTGTAGTCGCCGGCCGCGGTTTTTTGCCCGTTGCTCTTGGCGCTTAACACAATAGCAGGCCAGGCGGCGTTGATATCCACTAGGAAACATCCTGCGCATCGACGTTGAATTCGAACCGTGCTTGGGTCATCAAATCGGAAGCAATAACTTGTGCCATTTACTTGGTAAGGCGGTGTTACATCTAAGTCAACCAGCAAGCGATTGAGGTTGCCGCTGAGATTGAGGTTACCGGTTGCCGCAGCCAATCCTGCCGGTTGCACTTGCCAATTAATCTTACCTGCTACGGGGTAATCGCCGGACAAGCCGAGCCGGGCATTTCCGTTAACGTCTAAGTCAGGCCCGGCGATGGACAGCTGTGCAACGTCGATTCCATCCTCGTTAATACTAAAGCCGCATTGGCCTGGTCGATACGAACGGTTTGGGCGCCGGGGGACGAGAGAATATCCACAGACTCAACTGCGATACTTTTCGCCTGCAACGAAAACGGCAGCTTCAGGCGTTGTAACTGACTAGCCAGGTCAGTAGAGCCGTCAGCGCTGCCCAGTATCGTGTAGTGCACGTCACGCAACCCGAGTTTTTGAATTAAAATCTTGCTGTCTAGCAGTTGTGCAGGATCCCAATTGATGAGCAGGTGACGAACCCGCGCTCGTGTGGTTTTGGTGGTAAATTCGATATCGTTTAATTCAAGCGGACCCAGCAACCGGCCTTTATCCCCCCGATTTTTACAGTGTCATCGACCGCCACCTGCGCGATGCGCCATAAATTGCGTGTGCCGGACTCGGTATTGAGCAGATAAAACAATGCTCCCAGCAGCAACGTCAGCGTGATCAACACGCTCAAACCAAAACGCAATAGAAACCGGCTCACAGGTCAGCACCTATATGACATGCACGCGCACGCTGCGATCATCGTCGTCCAGTGGATGCGGCGAATCCAGTCGTAGCATGCCGATGGGTGAACGATAAACGGGCGCCGATACCGACACCTTTTTTGAGCGTAGGGGAAGGGTCGTCGGCGGCATTGCCCGCATCAAGAAACACCGCGGCACCGTAATTTCCCCGAATCAAAATAGTCCAATTCAATGCTGGAGGCAAACAGGTATTTGCCGCCGATTGTGTCACCGGCATCATTCTCAGGCGACAATTGTTGATAAGCATACACCACGAACGCTGCGATCACCGCCGGCAAAGAATCGTTGCGACGGCGGTAACAAGGCAAAGTCACCGGCTTCGGTGGCGCCGTATTCCCCACGCACCAGTAATCGCGCTTTTTTGCCTAAGGGCCAAACTGCGCGCGCGGAAACAAAGCCTTGTAAAAAGTTTGTTTCACTCAACACGCTGTTTAAACCGCCGTGCAAATCCAGGTGCAGACTGAAACCTCGGCGTGGAAACAGAGCATCGTCTGCAATCTGCCGGGTCAGGGATCCACCCGGTATAACTAACTCCGATGTCTGGTTGCCCAGGCCGATGTCAAAATCTTCCTGCTCATAGTTAAGATACAGTTGTCGTTGAAAACCACGCCACCGCTCGTTGCGGCTGATGCCCAACAAAGCCTGGTCGGTTGTGATATCACCAACGTCTTCGCGCGAAAGTTTGGTGGTTAACGCCAGCCTATCGGTTGTCACTTGGCGAATGGGAATCTGGTACTGCGAGTTAATCGAGGAATCGATAGACGACGCGCGTACATCCGCACGGTAGTGGTGACCGCGGCGATTGACCCGGCGAAATTCTGCGCCCAGATTGATACGCGGCCCGGTGTCCGTACCAAAGCCTGCACCGGCCGTATAACGTCTTGGTTTGTTCGGTGTTGCGCTGACCACGACGGGTATGCGTTGATTAATCGCTTGTTCGCGTTGTGCCTGAACATCAACGTCGCTGAAATATTCAGTGTCTTCCAGATCCAATTGCAAACGGATTATCTGTGAAGAATCGAACGGATCACCGGATTGAAAGGGCACGAAACGTTTGATGAGTTTTGAACGCAATACGGATTGTTCAAACCTTACCGCGCCAAAATAAAATCGCGGGCCGGTATCCAGTATCAGCGTGATCTGTGCCGTATGGGATTCGGTGTCCACGCGTAACTCACTGCGAGTGTATTTCGCATCCAGATAACCGTTGGTGTAGGCCGCATCCAGCAGTGCTTTCTTGGTGTTTTCATAATCGCGATGAGATAAACGTTGGTCCGTGGTTATTCGGGTTGTTGATAACACACGCTTGATATTTTCATTATCGCTGCCTTCACCAGTGACGCGCAGATCGAGATTCTTTACTATAGTGGGTTGTCCCAGCTCAATACCGTATTGCGCCAGCCAACCTTTGTCTGTGCGACGCAAGTCGGAACGAACGACTGGATCATAGTATCCAAAAGGCTGAACTGATTGACGTATCTCTTGCGGTGCCAGTTGATGTGCGCGTCTTATCAGTTGCTCGGGGAGATCGATTCGCGGTGCTCCGTTTTTGTTAAAAAAAGAGGGTGCGTTATCCGCTGTTTGTACGTTTTGGTAGAAAGTCAGATAGGATTCGACATTGTCGCGTATTTCATCGTCAACGCCGTTGATTTCGACCTTAACCTTATCGGCATACGCGACGCCGCACATCAGACATGTCAGTACCCCCAGGAAGCAATATCCCGGCAAACACCTGGTTTTTGGTGGCTTTAAGAACATGGCATGTACGTGTAATAAAAATAAACCTGTCAGTTGCTACCGTAACATTCTAAGACCAGGTTTTGTAAGATGCGTTAGATTTAGCGTTGCGAGCGGCGTTGTTTGAATCACGGTTACCGATTTGGTTTGTAAGAATTGTTGTTGGAGTATTTATTAAACCTTCAGACGAAATTTAATTCGTAGTCGAACGATACTTTAATAGGAGCTATTTCTGCGAACGGTACCAGGGATGGACTGGGTAGAGTAGTGCGGGAACAGTTACTGAAGCGCAAGTTGGATTGAGCGCGCTACGCTTGAAGAACGTAACTGAGTCAGGTTACTCGGCCACAGTAAGTAAAGATTCTGCTCTTTTGAGAAAACGGCGGGTGTACAGTAAGTTGAGCGAGTTCATCTGGTTTTGGGTCCGCACAGTGGAAACATCCTAGCATCTCACCTGATGGCCGCAATCAGTTCTCCACCGCCACGCCAACCACGAACAGAACCGCGTAGTCTTGTTTGTTACAGCCGTCGACGGGGGGCATTGCGGCTCCGGGTGCTACGCGGAATGCAGACTGTTGCGCCTTGGCCGGTGAACATGAGTTGTCGCTTGTTGTTGGTGTGTAGCGTGCGGAGCGGCACGCCAGGTGGGTGACATCGTAGAGTTTTGCGCCGTCGTCGAGTTGCCACCGCTGAGTTCCATCCGCGCCTTTGGGATGAATTGTCAGCACAGCCATCACCTCGCGCGCACCGGTAACCATGTATTTACCAGCAGGGAGCGGGAAATCCGGTTGCTCCATAATCAATCCATTTTCCTCCAGCCACCAGTCGGTGCTGTCGAACTTCCACCGTGCCGGTGCGATTCCACCGGCTGCTTTTAACTTTTCGTAATCATCCAGTCGTACACCGCGCGGTCCGGGATCGACCAGCCACAGACCCCAGAGTTGAGCATTGGCGCCGGAGCTTGCTCCTGGGTCGCCCAGCGCTGCGATGAATTGTGTTGGAATGCGCTTGAACTCTGTCAACTCTTTACCGGCGACGTGCGCTGATTGACCCAAAGCAGTAATCATCAGCAATCCCAGCGCTAAAAAGGCGCGATTGATTCGATGCAGTTTTTTGCGAGGGGGGATCAACAGAGTCGTTCGTCGTGAACCGGTCTATCGCCAGGTTTGCCGAATCCTGAAATCATGAATCAAGCGGGCTTCATAACCGGCGATTTCAATTAGCGCAATTACGCCGCAACCGCATCACGCACTTTTTCCAAACGTGCGCGAACTTCCTCTGCGAGTGAATTGATGTCGTCACGTTTAACGACGCTTAACATCGCATGCGGGTCAATGAATGCTACTGATGTCGATCCATCTTCTTCTTCCTGTACGACAACGTTACAGGGAAGGAGCAAGCCGATGTCGGGTTCCGCTTCCAGCGCCTGGTTAGCCAGTGCCGGATTGCACGCACCCAGAATGCGGTAAGGACGCCGGTCAATATCCAGTTTCTTTTTCAATGTGGCTTGCACATCTATTTCGGTCAGCACGCCAAACCCCTCGTCCTGTAGTGCATTGGTTACTTTTTCCACCGCGTTGGGTACATCACCTTCGATTTTCGCTTTAAAACCATATGTCATTGAACTATCTCCAGATAATATTAACTATTCAATTTCAATTTTGGCCGGTGTGCCGGGCAAATAGGAATCGTCACTCGTGTTAAAACGAATCGAAATCATGGATTCGCCGATGCCAGCGCTTTCCGTCATCACAACATTTCCCTGGTATCTATTATCGCCGATTACGACAACCGCGTTTTGATTCATATTCAGACCTTGTAAATTTTCATTGGCAACGCTCGCTTTAGCGACGTACTCGTTCGCCTCGGCGATAACAAACAATACCGGCACATTCATGGATGAATTGATCTTTTGTCCGATCGTCGTATTTTGTTCGACAACCCAGCCGTCGAATGGTGCCGTCACGGTCGTATGCAATTGATCGAGTTTTGCCAGGTCGAGTGCGCCTTTCGCTTGTTGGTAATTCGATTCTGCCTGGGCGAGGTTGAATATGGCTTTATCGAGATCCACGGTTGATAACGAGCCGATATCGAATAACTCCTGTTGCCGCGCGAGTTCATCATTAGCATCGTCGCGCGTGGCCGTACTGCTAGCAAGTTGATGTTCGCGTATTGCTAACTTAGTGGCATAAGGTTTATCGTCCAATCGCAACAATACGGCTCCTTGTTTAACGAAGTCGCCAACATCCGCGTTGACTTCGGCCACGGTGCCGCTGACCAGTGGTCCGAGTTCGATGCGTTTTGCCCAGTCGATGATAGCATCGAATGTTTGTGCGGAAACATGGGTCGTTACCAATAGGCAACATAAACAAAACAAGGTACGCGTTGTCATGATCGTGTTTAATCGAGTCATTGAAGGGTTACGGGTTGGCCGAGCAGGGCATCCAGTTTTGCCCAGTTTGCGGCAATGCGAAAGTCGGCTCTGGTTGAAAGCCAGGTTGCTTCCAGCAATTTAGCCTGCGCGTCACCCAGATCGGTTCGCACCTCCATTTCGTAAAGCGCCCGGCTGCGATCCAGGTAAAGATCACGGTAGGACTCGCGAACTTCAGCGGCATTTTTCTCAAGCTTCGCGGTTTGCAGGGCTTGCAGTACCTCGAACAACTGTTCGCGGACCCGGTTTTCCGTTAGTTGCAATTCCGCGCGCGCCTGTTCCAGTTCGATTTCCGCAATCGAACGTGCGACACGTTTTCTGCTTCCCTGATAAATCGGAATTTCCAGGTTGAGCGACGCGCGAATATCGTCGCGTGAACCGGTGGCGCGTTCGAATTCGGACAGCTCAACTTCCGCGTACAAAGAGGGGTTGTAAGCAGCTTTTGCAAAGTCCACATTCGACGACGCCGATGCTACGCGGTGTCTTGCAACTAACACGTCGGGATTACCCTGCAAGGCTTTTTCGACTAACACATCGTATTCAGGCATCTCGCGGTCAAGCCAAAACGATAGATCCGGTGCTTCAAGGTCGCGCGGCCGTTCGCCATAAAAACCTAACGTGTTGCCTAATAATAAACGCACATATTGCTGTTTTTGTTGAGAATTAGTCCGAACAACAAATAGCTCACGATACCGGGTCTCCGCTTCCAGCACATCCACTTCGGATTCGCCGTCGAACAACTCGCGTCGTTCGCGTAGCCGGTCATAACGTAAAAAGGCCAGCGTCATTTCCTCATCGTCAATCAGGTAGCGCAAATCGGCCAACAGCACGTCGAAGTAGCGGGCAATGATCTCGATTTGTTGTGCATTTTTCGCATTGGCCCAAAGCGTTTCCTGCGCTGACAATTTCGCCTGGGCGGATGAACGTTGCGCACGGGTACGGCCGAAATCATAGATCGGCTGGGTTGCGCGAATCCGGACAAAACTATCGTTAAACAGATCGGAATCCGGATCCGCCGTGCGTTGGGCAGCGCGTGGCACGAGGTCGAGATAGACGGTCGGCTGATAGCCTGTTTTGGTTTGATCGAGTTTTAATGCTGCGCTGTCAAGTGATGCGCGCGCCAGATTGATTTGGGGTTGTGACTTACCTGCAAATGACAGTGCGGTTTCTAAAGAAAGTGGATTTGGAATAGCAGTCGTTTCATCAGCGTTCGTCTGTGCAACAAACAAGGCCAAACCCGCGATAGCTGACGACCAAAACCCGCCCAGCACACGAGCAAAAGCGTGCTTCCACTCGCGATGCACCATGTAAATTAGCTTGGTTGTTCCAGCGCCTCGCGCTGCTGACGTTTATACACTGGGAATTTACTTTTTTGATAGTGACCATCGGCGACGAACTCGCCAAGCCATAAAAATTCCTGCGGGTCTTTAGTGGTTCCGGTAAAACGCATGACGCGCTCGCCGTTTTGATCAAAAAACAAAAATGCAGGCGTCGCGCGGATACGGTTGTGCTTTAAGGAAAATTCTTTCTCTGTTATTTCCTGACCGGCGAAATCCACGATAGGCGTATCGCCTTCGATGTTCAGCGTCAGAATGCGAAAGTTTTTACGATAAAAATCCTGCACGGAAGCCTGGTTTAACACGGTCTTTTTCATGCGTTCGCACCACGGGCAATCGTTGGTTTCGAACATGATCATTAAACCAAACAGATTTTCATCCTGCGCGATGGTGATTTCCTCCTGCAAGTCGCCAAAACTTTGCTGAAAAAAATGCGTTTCCGGATCGCGTATGGTGTCGGCGTTTGCGGATAACGTCGTCGCCAGGAACAGCGAACAAACTACGGTTAGCCTTTCCATGAAAACCTCCAATAATAATGGTAAATCTGGATCGCAGTTAACATATCGATAATACAAAAGCATTGACGTTTCGTATAATCGATAAATGCTCAATAAAATCAAAGATAGAGAAACGACTGGGGTAAATCAAGTCAAACAGTGACGGATTCACGATCGATATCACTACCCAAAGTGGATATAGGAAAATCGCGCAGCGCGTGGTTCGGTTTTGTCGTGTTCGCCAGTTCCGCCTGTTTGCTGGTGTTGGAAATTGTTGCCGGGCGTTTGCTGGCGCCTTATATCGGCGTTTCGTTATACACCTGGACATCGATTATCGGCGTGATTCTGGCGGGTTTGTCACTGGGTAACTGGCTCGGCGGACGTTGGGCGGATGCGGGTGCCGGTGAACTGGCGGTTGGAATAACGCTCAGTTTGAGTGCGGTGTTTACTCTGGCCATTCTCGCTATATTGATGCTCGCTGCACCTTTCCTGCAAGCCCGCTCCATCAGCCTGCTCAGCGCGAGTTTTGTTTATGTCAGTATTTTGTTTTTTATTCCGGCTGTGTTGCTCGGGATTATCACACCGCTGCTGACAACCCTGGTGCTTGCGGTGGATAAACGGGCGGGACACGTCGTCGGCCGTATGCACGCGCTGGCTGCACTGGGCAGTATCGCCGGTACATTTGTAACCGGTTACTGGCTGGTTCAGGCTTTCGGCACTAGGCGAATTATTCTCGGCACAGCGGTCGTATTATTAGCGCTGGCGTTGCCATTTTTTGTCAAACGCTGGCGTGTTTTTGCCGTTGCGATAGGTTTATTGTGCGTGACGGGGATTGTCGCACAGCTGATGCAGGGCTTCGTTAATCCTTGTACAAAAGAGAGTCGTTATTACTGTATTCGCGTGGTGGACACTGATGGCGGGGTCGATGGTACGGCGAAGTCTTTAGTGTTGGATCACATGACCCATAGCACGAACTATCGACAAGACCCTGGACTGTTGCTGGTGCCTTACGTGCATGCGATGGATGAGTTGATGGCGCTTTATTTTGACAAGCCGCATCTACAACGTCTGAATGTATTTTTTGGCGGCGGTGGTGCATATACTCATCCGCGCGCGTTGAATTCAAAGTATGCCGGGGCGAGCATCACCGTTGCAGAGATCGACCCCGTGGTGACGGAAACGGTAGCTGCGCAAATGTTTGTGAACACCGATGGCATGCGTATATTTCACGAAGATGCGCGCAAGGTATTGCACCGGCTGGATGAAGAAAAATTTGAAGTTATCGTGACAGATGTATTCCACGATCTGGCCGTGCCATATCATTTAACCACGCGAGAGTATGCTCAACTGGTTAAATCACGTCTTTCCGAAGACGGGCTTTATTTGTTAAACGTGGTCGATATGTTTCCCAATCCTCGCTTAGTTAAGGCATTCATAAAAACCCTGCAAAGTGAATTCAATTATGTAGATGTGTGGATGGAACCGCCGCCGGAACAAACGACGCGATTGACTTATGTGTTGTCAGCCACGGACCGTAAAATATTTCCGGATACGATAATCGCGCAATCGGGTATGGACCGGATGTGGTTTAGAGCCACCGAACCGACCGTCAGTACGGGAACATCGATGGAATCGATCACCGGGTTGTCGGATGACTTTGCGCCGGTGGAAAGCCTGGTGTCGCGGTTATTTATTACCGAAGCAGGTCTTTGAGCTGAAAATAATAATTACTGTTTCTTCGCTAAGCCGGTGTCTTCCAGTTTGATCGTTATTTTGTCTTCATTTTTACGCTCGTCAATAAAATAAGGTTTTGTCTTGGAGGGAGTTCCTTCGACGTTATCGAGTTCGCGTTCCCGGGCGCTGATCAATGCAAGACAGGCCTTCATGTCATCAATGGTAGTGTCGGATAACGGGTGGCGCGTGCCGCGCGGTACCGCTGTTTCCCTGGCAATTCGTGTTAATACCTTGCGTACGGCGTTTAGCACACGTTTTTCGGCGGATGTAGAGTCAGACATGGTTAGTAGCGTTCAAGTTGCGATTTTGATTTATGAGGTTAACTGAAACAGACCCAGGTTGTCGCAATGTACTTCACGCCTGATGTTAAAACCTTGCCGCGATGTACGTGAGTCCAGAATGGTGGAAACAGGATCAGTTTGCCGGTTTGTGGCTGCACACTGATATTTTGGAAATAGAATTCCGTTTCGCCATTGTTTCCTTCGACATTGTTCAAATACCAGATGGCCACCAGTTGACGCTGGCTGAACTGTCCCGGGCCGCTGTCCACGTGCCAATGATAGTATTCCCCCGGATTTGTGCGTTGCAGGTTGTAACCCATATCCTTGAAAGAATTACTCGCGAAATAAGGATGAATCGCCGACAAACAATTCAGGCTATTGCCTAATGAGTTAAGCAATATCCGGTCGATGTCTTTCCAGCCTTCGCGACCGGAAATACGTAAATCCGTGGATTTTTTAATTTCCGATTGCTCGCTTTCTCCCTGTCCAATGCGCCCGGCATACTGTTGATCGGGATTGGCTTCGAATCGTTTGATCATATCGGAACACTGCGCCGCACTCAGTGCGTTCGGTATTTCATAAATAAAACTGCCCGGGTTTATTTCGGTAACAGGGGAGGGTTCTTTGGACTGCATTGGGTTCTATTGTACGTTACCGTTGTGGCAGTGACGGTGCAGGTCGATAGGTGTGCTTAATATAGCTATAAACAAAGAAATAGACCGTAAAGTTGTAGCTCAACGCTAAAACTTGAAATAATAGCAGCCGGAAAGCGGGTGGATTGAATTTGGAATAACAAGGTGATTTGGATAGTTTAGGACTGTGTTGCAAGAGATTGCTTCGGCGTCCTGCCTCGCAATGACCGACGTTGAGATCAGTTGTTCCAGACAATACCCAAATATTTCACGCATTGATTTACATGGAGATATGAACTTGGAAGAGAGCTACTACAACACGATTGACCAACTCGAAAACATGAAAGTCGACCCGGATTATATACAGGGCTGGATTGGCGGTTACCTGGGTAATCCTGAGCGCGAAGAACAACGCGTGAACGAAGCCTATACTGCCGGCTACGAAGACGGTAAAGAGAAACAAACAACTTCCGCTGAGTCCTGGGTTAAAAATTAGCAATAAAAACAACTTTTGTTACCAGGCAAACTGCCACCCGCGTTTTTTCAAGGCGCGTTTCTCGCTGTTGGTAAGACAAATGACAAACGCAGTCTGATCGAACGGCTCATACATTTCGAATTGCTTGCTTGAATTTTTTATCAACTTATTTATCTGTAACAAAATCTTAGTGTCGATATAGTCATCCAGGTACTCTGGTTGAATAGATTTTTCCTGTTCTTGTAGTTCAAATGTAATGGTTATGGGGCCGGTATCTGATTCCCAGGTTTCTTTAATATTTCTTGGAGAAAGCACGCCATTCGATATGTTGGCCCACTCGGTAATCGTATTTTCATACACTGCGTTACCCGGCAAAACATCAGCTTCCGTATCTTCCCACCATACTTTTGCATCGCTGTATTTAAGTAACATCAAATCAGCCAGCGGATCGTTATTATTGAACTCTGTTTCCCAGTCCTCACGGTAAGCCTTCGATATCTTGTTAACTGTTTTCTTGATCAGATCATTACGTTTATTTCTTAATATTCCGAGTCCCTGAAAGAACTCGACCCGGTCTTTGAAAGATTCTTCTGCATTTGCTGGAGTTGTAGAGGTTAAGTAGAATAGTATTAATACTCCTATTGGCCCGGTCAGTAGTCCTATCGCCGCCCATAACGCCGACTTTTCTCGTGCGCTTTTGCGAGAAAATAACACCCAATTCCACACAAAATAAAACTTCCAGCTAATTTATGAACTTCCAAATTTATTCAATCCTGTTATTGCATATACGCTTTGAACAGATTCCCCATAGCCCTTGACAAATAATCTACGGTTTCCGGGCCGTCGATTTCCATAATTTGATCGATAACCCAGCGGTTGGTTTGGCTAGAACCCATAATATTCTGCACTTTTTCGCTAAAAGTGCGCAGCAATGCGTAGCCAGGTTTGTCATCGTCAAACGAGCATTTTGCATATTCTGAATTACGTTCGTTTAATCGCTTCAGAAATGATGATTTGTAATCGCCACGACCAAGGATATCTTCTTTGTTACGTTGTAAATGACGGGCGCTCTCTTTTGCCAGCGTGGTAACAAACAGGGCGCGTGCATCCGTGTCCATTCGATTGAATGCCAGTCTGTCGCTGCAGTGAATCAGGAATATCTGGTATTCCGCAATTACGCCCAGACGTTGTTCGTCGTTGTCGAATTCGAAATCTTCTATGTAGAGATTCTTGGTAGCGGTCAGCGCAATTTGCCATATCGTGTACGCTAGCGAAGTCGCATTTTCTTCAATAGACGCGTCGCGTTTGTTCAGCCACTTGTCATGGATGCGCAGTTTCATGGACGGACGAGAATCAACGGGTACACAGATTTAGGAATGCGTGACGATGCGGATTTTACCTCATCGTGTTATCGTCTGGTTTGTATACTTTTGTATGGTGCGCGCAACTTATGACTCCAGCAGTAAAGCAACTCATTGCCCTGGCGCAGGAAAACTGTGAAATTTCCGACGCGCATCATGCCGGCGACTACGCCATGTGTATTTATTTGCTGCGCATGCGCGAGTATTACCGATGGTCGTTCGAAATTCCGTTGAGCGAAAAACTCAGCCATCGTGATGTTGGTGCCTGGGTCGAACAAAAAGAAACCTATTGGGAGTCTTTGCTTGAGTCGGATTACCAGTCTTTGTTTTATGACGGTCAAGTGTTTGACGCCTTCGATCATGGTGAGCTTAATAATAAATTGGCTAGTGAAGAACTGGTATACAGTGCCGGTTATGGTCGTGGTGGTAAGCCGGTGTTTGTATTGGCGGAAAAACTCGCGCATGAAAAAACACCCGCGTACGATTTATACATAACAGGAAGAGAATTCGCACGTGAGTTGTCCGCGCCACCGGCCATGTCGCAGGGCCGGACGATAATTGTTCGGCGCGAATCATTACGGCGCATGATCTGGGAAATGGTGGACGAGTGGCGTTGGCATAAACCGCACAACGCTATGTTTCGTGCCATGCAGTGTCACGGATTGAACTCTGATGTCGAACGAACCGTTGATACGATCACCGAGGATGAAATCGAGAATGTCATCTTGCATGAAGTCGGCGAGATCGTAGCCGGCGAATTGCTGGGTTCGGCGTGGGAAGACATGTTGTTTGAGTTGAATAGCCAACCTGCAGAAATAATCGCCAGGGCAGTGCGGGATAACCTCGCCGATTGCCTTTCGGCATTACCTGCGCTGTTGCACGGCGAAAATATTCCTTCCATCCATTTCTATTTTGCTCATTTTCATCCATTGCGAAAAAAGATGTTTCCGGCTTTGGATAACGCATACAAATCCTGGCTGGAAAACCACGATCTTAAACCCTTGAAAACCACCGTCCGGCGCGGTCGGGAACATTGGCAGGAGGTTGCAGAGCACCTTGTTGCCATACATCACGATTTTGGTGATCAATGCGCACCACATGTTGAATCGTTTGTTGAGCTACACGCGCTTTAGACTTAGCAACCTAAGCATTGTAGATGCTCGCGAGACTGCCAATTGCTCCTGCATTGCCAGCACTTCCGTCATCCATGGCGGTTGCCATCTGTTCCTACAATAAGATCCAGGTAGGAGCGAACTCGCTCGCGAATCAGGTTTAAATCAATAGTCATGTTACTAAAACTATCCGATGTTCTAGACGCTGAGAATTTATCGACTATTCAATCTCTTCTGTCAAACGCCGAATTCATTGACGGCAAACTATCGGCAGGGAAGGTTGCGCGTCAATATAAAACCAACGAAGAGTTGCCAAAGGATGCGCCAGTTCAGGACAAACTGAACCAAATTGTGATGTCCAGGTTAATTACGCATCAGTTATACAACGCAGCGGCATTACCGCATGGCGTGGCGGCGCCGTTTTATGTGCGTTACCGCAAAGGCATGAGTTACGGACAACATATCGACGACCCTGTTATGGGTGACGGTCCGCGTTATCGTTCGGACATCGCAATAACGATCTTTTTAAACGACGCCGGCGACTACGAAGGCGGGGATTTGACGATTCAAACTCACGCCGGTGAACAGGTGATTAAATATGACGCCGGCGACGCCGTTCTGTATCCCGCATCGACGCTGCACAGTGTCAAGGAAGTTACGTCCGGCGAAAGACTGGTCGCCGTCACTTGGGTGCAAAGTCTGGTGCGTGACCCGGCGCAACGTGAATTATTATTTGAATTGCATCAGGCGCGTGAAAAATTGTTGGCAGAGTCACCAAACGCTTCCGAAACTACTCAGATTGATCACGTTTACACCAATCTGGTTCGCATGTGGTCGGAGTTGTGATCAGCTCGTTAAGTAAGATTTCCGTTCGGACTGTCTTCGTCCGCTGCGTTGAATGACGCGGCCACGAATAGCGTCCAGACCAGGAATTTCAACCGTTTCGTATTCATCATTTAAGGGCCTTAAAAACCAGCGTTCACCTTGAAGATCGAGCTGGCGTAACACGTATTCGTCGTTGTGTTGCGCGACTACATAGCTGCCGTCATTTACAAAAACACCCGGTTCCACGATGACAATCGTTCCATCCTTGAATTCGGGTTCCATGCTGTCGCCCAACA